>NZ_JACJIA010000001.1:0-1488020 GCF_014138665.1 Actinomadura kijaniata | reverse complement strand
CGCGAAGCGATGTCGCGCTCGCCGAGCCCTGGTGAGGTGCGAGCCGCCAGGCGAGCGCCGTGGGCCAGGGCTTTGAAACACGGCCTAGCCCCCGGCTAGTCCTTGCGGCCGACGCCGCACAGGAACCACGTGGGCAGGTCCTCGCGGACGGCCTCGGTGGGACGCCAGTCGGGGAGCGGCACGACGCCCGGCTCCACCACCGTGAACCCGTCGAAGAACCGGGTGATGGCGTCGCGGTCCCGCAACGTCATCGTGCTGCTGGCCTTCCGGTACACGTCCGCGCCCGCGCGGGCCGAGGCGGACAGCTCGGCGTCGGTGATGTGCGACAGCACCAGATGGCTGCCGGGGGCGAGGGCGTCGCGCAGCTCCCGCACCGCCGCCCACGGGTCCTCCTCGTCGGGGACGCAGTGCAGCACCGCCAGCAGCAGCAGCCCGACCGGCCGGGACAGGTCCAGCCCGGCCTCCGCCAGCAGGTCGGCGGGCCGCCGCACGTCGCCCGCCACGTACCCCGCGTCGACGGCCCCGTCGAGCAGCGCCCTGCCGTGCGAGAGCACGACCGGGTCGTTGTCGACGTAGACGACGCGCCCGCCGGGGACCGCGTCCCGCACCACCTCGTGCACGTTGCGCCGGGTGGGCAGGCCCGCGCCGATGTCGAGGAACTGGCCGACGCCCCGCTCCCCCAGGTACCGCACGGCGCGTTCCAGGAACGCCCGGTTCTGCCGCGCGAGCGCCGGGGTGTGCGGGGCGGCCGCCAGCACCCGTTCCGCCGCCTGGCGGTCGACCGCGAAGTTGTCCTTGCCGCCCAGGTAGTAGTCGTACATGCGGGCGACGTTGGGCCTGGTGACGTCGATGGTGCCCGGGACCGGGCGCTGTTCCGTCATCGGTCCTCCGGGGACGGCGATGTGGACATGTCCCGGCACCCTAGATCATCCGGTTGACTTCCCACCAGCCTTCACCGGAACGGGTCTGTCAACCCGGCGCCGCCGACCGCAGGAGCTCCTCCGCCTGCCGCGCGATCCGGGTGACGATCCGGTCGGCGGGTTCGATGCCGGTGATGAGGGCGGCGGACTCGCCGGCGTACATGGCCATCGCCGCGACGTCGCCCGAGGCCGTGGCGGCGGGCGCCGGGACCCCGAACCTCGGCACCTCCACGGTGTCGGGCCCGATGCTCATCCGCGCGACGACGGCGTCCTCGGGCGCCGCGGCGGCGCGTTCGTAGCAGCGGCGCAGCACGCGGGAGCGCGTCACCTCGTCGGGCCAGCCGGTCCTGAAGGCGTCGGTCAGGACCGTCTCGCTCTCGGCCACGATCGCGTCCTTGTAGCTCTGGTGCGCGCCGGACTCCGGGGTCGCGACGAAGCGCGTGCCGAGGCGGACCCCGGCGGCGCCGGCCGCCAGCGCCGCCGCCAGGCCGCGCCCGTCGGCGATGCCGCCGGTGGCCAGGACCGGGACGTCGACCGCGGACAGCACCTCCGACAGCAGCGGCCACAGCCCGCGCGAGCCGTACATGCGGCCGCCGCCCTCGGCGCCCCGCACGATCAGCAGGTCGCACCCGGCGTCGGCGGCCGCGCGGGCCTGGTCGGCGGCGCAGACCTGCCAGGCCGCCAGCGCGCCCGCCGCGTGCACCCGCTCGACCAGCGCGGGGTCGACGGCGCCGTGGTAGAAGTCGACGCACCGGCAGCGCGCCGCCGCCGCGTCCAGGACCTCCAGGTCGAGGAACGGCACCAGCACGTTGAACCCGAACGGGCCCCTGGCCTGGGCGGCGCAGGCGTCGAGCGCGTCGACGACCGCCCGCGCGGGAGCGCGCGGCATCGCGATCATGCCCATGCCCCCGGCCCCGGTCACCGCGCCGACCAGCCGCGGGGTGTTCAGCAGGCCCATCGGCGCCAGCTGGATCGGAACCTCGCAGCCGACAAGCCGGGTGAACGCCGTCCGCAACATCGCCGCCCCCGTTCGAAAGCTCCCCACGGAGCCCCTACCCCGCCGGATGCGATCGCCAACTCCCAGACGGAAGCTCGTGACCTGCGACGATGCCGAACCCCGGACTGAACGGCGATTCTTGGGCAGACTGGCTCCAAGGAAAGATCGAAACCGACCCGCCCCGGAGGGCCGCCTTCCGATGCTCCAGCTCTGCCCGAACGGCGGCCGGACCGCCGCCCACGTTCCCGACACCCCGCCCCGGCTCGCCGCGGCCGTCCGCGCGTCCGGCCTCGGCGACGTCCACCTCCACCCCCGTGACGCGCACGGGGCCGAGACGATGGAACCCGCCCCCGTCGCGGAGGCCGTCGCCGCCGTCCGCGCGGCCGCGCCCGGCGTCGCCGTCGGCGTCACCACGGCCGCCTGGATCGAACCGGACCCCGCCCGCCGCGCCGCGCTGGTCCGTTCCTGGACGGTCCTGCCGGACCACGCGTCGGTCAACTGGCACGAGGACGGCGCGGACCTGGTCGCCGAGGCCCTGCTGGAACGCGGCGTGGGCGTCGAGGCGGGCCTGTTCTCCGGCACCGACGCCGCCGCGCGCTTCCTCGCCTGGCCGCACGCGGACCGGGTGCTGCGCGTCCTGGCCGAGGTCACCGACACCGACCCGGCCACGGCCCCCGGGGCCGCCGGATCCCTGCTGGCCGACCTGGCCCCGGTGGCCCGCCCGATCCTGCTGCACGGCGAGGAGGGCGGCGCCTGGCCCGTTCTCCGCCTGGCCGCCCGCCTGGGCCTGTCCACCCGCATCGGCCTGGAGGACACCCTCCTGCTCCCCGACGGCGCCCCCGCCCCGGACAACACGGCCCTGGTGAACGCCGCCCGCGCGCTCCTCAGCTGAGGACCGAGACCGTTCCCTGCGCCGCGGCGCACGGGGTCTCGGCGCCCTCGGCGTCCAGCACGAGGACGTCGCACCGGCACACCACCCGGCTGCGGCCCGCCCGCACGACGCCCGCGCGGGCGCGGAGCGTCACGCCGACGGCGGGCCGCAGGTATTCGATGGTGAACCCGGCGGTGACCACGTTCGTCCCGGCGGCCGCCCCCGCCGCGAAGGTCAGCGCGTTGTCGGCGAGGTAGGCGAGCACGCCGCCGTGCACGAAGCCGTTCTGCTGCAGCAGCTCGTCGCGGACGTCCAGCTCCAGCGTCGCCCCGCCGTCGCCGAACTCGGTCAGGCGCGTCCCGAGCAGTTCACTGAACGGCTGCGCCTTGAGCGTCCCTCGCGCGAATTCCAGATCGGCCATGCCCCACCTCTCACTTCACTAGTGAAGTGAGAATGCCGTTCCCGCCCGCCGTCTGTCAACATCGATGCCATGGCCGAGCCCGACGAGCGCCTCTACTTCTCCCTGCAACGCGCCGCGCACCGACTGCGCCTCGCGGCCGACCGCCGCTGCCGCGCCGCCGCCGGGGTCACCACCGCCCAGCTGGGCGCCCTGTTCGCGGTCCACGACGAGCCGGACATCACCCAGCAGCGGCTGGCCCGGATCCTCGGCCTGCGCGAGTCGGCGGTCACGGCCCTGGTCACCCGCCTGGTCGCCGCCGACCTGGTGACCCGCCGCCCCCACCCCCGGGAACACCGCGCGGTGACCCTGCGCCTGTCCGACCACGGCGCGGCCACCCTGCGCGCGGCCCAGCCGGAGATCGACCGCTTCAACGCCGAACTGAGAGCGCTACTGGGCGAACCGGCGTTCCGCCAGACCGCCACGGCCCTCCACCGCCTGGCCCACGACGAAACCCTGACCCCCACCGACTGACCACCCCGAACACGGACGACGACCAGCCGCCACCACCCGTCCCGCGCAAGGCGTCGCATCACACATGGCACGCGGCCCCGCGTTCAACGAAGCCCCCTGAAAGCGAGCGAAGAGCAACGCGTCGCACGTGTCACGCGGCTCTGGACACAGCGAAACCCATCTCGAACGTGAACGACGGCCAGCGCCACCCGTCCAGCGAAAAGCGTCGTGTCACACCTGTCACACGGCTCTGGGCACAGCCAGACCCGCCCCGCGAAGGGCGGCGCAGCGCACAGGTCACACGGCCCCGCATTCGGCCAGGCCCGCCCCGAACGTGAGCGGCGGCCAGCGCCGCCACGCCCCGCGAAAGGCGGCGTGTCGCTCCTGCTTCGGTGTCAGGCGTGGGGAGTGGCCGGGCGGGGGTCGTTCCGTTCCGCGATGGTTCTCGCGTCCTGGATGATCCGGGCCAGGGCGGCGGGCTCGGCCAGGACGGAGATGTGGCCTCGGCGGGGGACGAGGACCAGGCGGCCGTCGCGGCAGGCCGCCAGGAACGCGCGTTCGTCGCGGCGGAGGTGGTCGCGTTCGCCGTTGACCAGCCACACCGGGCCGGGGTAGGCGCGCAGCAGCGCGGGCGGGTCCAGGGCGGCCACCTCCGCGACGACCCCCGGGAACACCTCGCTGGACAGGCCGCCCGCCACCATCGCGGCGGCGGCGGGGGCGGGCAGCGTCCGGCGGAACGCGCGGGCGCTGAGCCGGTTCGCGCGTTCCGGGTTCCGTCCCGCGAGGCCCGCCATCGTCCGGTACACGGCGGCCGTCGGACCGGCCCCGACGGTCGTGCAGCCCACGGCCACCAGTCCGGCGACGCGTCCGGGGTGCCGGGCCGCCGCCGCGATCCCGACGTACCCGCCCAGCGACAGGCCGGCGACCAGGGCCCGGCCGCCCAGGTCGTCGACCGCCTCGGCCACGGCCGCGACCGCGCCGTCCATCGTGAACGGCTCGCCGCGCCGCCGCCCGTGCCCGGGCAGGTCCGGCAGGGCGACCGCGCCCCCGACGAGGTCGGCGACGGGACGCCACATCGTTCCGCTGACCCGGGTCCCGTGGACGAGGACGACCGGCAGGGAGGGTGAGTGCTCCATGCCCGGCACACTAGTGCAACGCAACGTTGCGTTGCAATACTGCTAGGCTGGCCCCCGTGACCCGTGGACCCCGCCGAGCGCAGCAGATCTTCGACGCCACCCTCGAACTCCTCGCCGCCCGCGGCTACCGGAGCCTGACCGTCGAGGGCGTCGCCGAACGCGCGGGCGTCAACAAGACGACCATCTACCGCTGGTGGCCGTCCAAGGCCGCGCTGCTCGGCGCGGCCCTCACCCATGGCACCCCCCTCGACCTGGCCGTTCCCGACACCGGGTCGCTCCGCGGCGACCTGGAGGCCCTCACCCGGCGGGTGCTGGACCTGCTCACCCGGCCGCCCGCCGCCGACATCGCCGTGGCGTTCCTCGGCGCGGCGGCCGGGGAACCGGAGCTGGCCGGGCACGCCCACGCGTTCTTCGCCGACCGTCTCGCCCGCGAACGCGCCGTGTTCGACCGCGCCGCCGCGCGCGGTGAGCTCGCCCCCGGCGCCGACCCCGCCCTGCTGATGGACCTGCTCGCCGGGGCGCTCTGGGTGCGCGTGGTGTTCCGGGGCCTGCCCGCCGACGACGACCTGCCCGCCCGGCTGGTCGACACCGTCCTGAACGGCGCCTCACGCGCCTGACAGGCCACCGTCACCCGCGGGGCCGTCTTTTTCGCGGGCGACTGGGCATATCGAGAGCCGTCATGCGTATCCCCCGACATGACGGAGACGGCGATGCACCTCCCGAGGCGGCTGCCGGCCGCCCTCGCCCTCGGCCTCACGCTGCTGGCCACCGCCGCCTGCGACCTGGAGATCGCCCCCGCCGGGGCCGCCCCGCGCGGCTCCGCCGCGCCGAGGATCATGATGGAGGAGACGCTCGACGACCCGGAGTTCCGCGAGGACCTGAGGACCGCCGAGCAGGTCGTCAACGGTTTCTGGGCCCGCCACTGGTCCGAGCTGTTCACCGGCGCGTACCGGCCGCCCACCGTCGTCGGCCTCTATGACGGCCGCGACCCCGCGACCACCCCGATGTGCGGGGACCGCCCCCTGGAACGCAACAACGCCGCCTACTGCCCCGCCGGGGACTACGTCGCCTGGGACATCACCCTCATGCGCAACGGCTACGCGCGCGGCGACGCCTGGGTGTACCTGGTCATCGCCCACGAGTGGGGCCACGCGATCCAGGACCGCCTGCGCCGCGACCTGGTGTCCCCCGCCGCCGAGCTCCAGGCCGACTGCCTGGCCGGGGCGACCCTGTACGGGGCCGCCGCCGACGGGGCGGTGCGGTTCGAGGCGGGCGACGAGGAGGAGGTCGTCCGGTCGTTCCGCGTGATCGGCGACGACGTGCCGTGGACCAAGCCCGGCGACCACGGCTCGGCCGCCGAGCGGCTGCGGTCCTTCGAACGCGGCGGCGACGGCGGCGTCAACGCCTGTTTCCGGACGACCTGACCAGACCGTGTTCCGCCATGGACTTGGCAACCCAGAGTGTTCGCGCGATGCTGTTATGTCACCGGCACACGGGAGGCAGGGCAGCCATGGGGGACACCGCCGTCGTCATGGACGTCACCGACCACCACGACCACATCGGCGTGCTGATGCGCGGCGAGCTCGACCGTCTCACCTGTCCGGCCGTCCGCGCGCGCCTGCGCGCGCTCGTCGAGGCCGCGGCGCGTCCCCTGGTGCTGGACCTGGCCGGGGTGACGTTCCTCGACGCGGCGGGGCTGCGGCTGGTCGAGTCCACCGCGCGGTACTGCGCCGAGCGCGGCACGGGCCTGGCCGTCACGGGGGTGCGGCCGTTCACCGTGAAGATGTTCCGGCTGCTGCGGCTGCACGAACGCGTCCCGCTGTGCTCCTCCCGGCAGGAGGCGCTGTGGTGCCTGATCCCGCCGACCGACGCGCAGATCCGCGCCTGGCTCGACGGGACCTGACGGCGCGCCCCCGGGCTATTCCCCGGCCAGATACCGCTCCACGGTCTCCACCTTCGTGTCCAGCGCCCCCGTCACGCCGGGCCGCACGTCCGCCTTGACGACCAGGCTCACCCGCGGCGCGCGTTCGGCGACCGCGTCCACGGCGGCCTTCACCACCGCCATGACCTCGTCCCACTCGCCCTCGACCGTGGTGAACATCGCGTCGGTCCGGTTCGGCAGGCCACTGGCCCGCACGACCCGCACCGCCTCCGCGACGATCTCCCCGACGCCCTCCCCCACGCCCAGCGGCGTCACCGAGAACGCGACCAGCACGACGACCCTCCTTCTACGGTTGGACCACCTGCCTCACCACGATCTCATTGAGCCGCCGTTCGACGATCGCCCCCACCGGCCATTCGCGCACCAGCGTCCGCAGCCCGGCCGCCTCGTGCTCGGCGAACGACGGGTCGTAGCCCTGCTGCTCCAGGCTGCTGCGGATCGCCTCCACATAGTCGTCCTCGGTGAACCCCGGGACCTCCCGCACCATCGCCGTCGTCGTCGCGCGGTGCGAGTTCAGCCCCGCGAAGGACCGGCCGCACCCGCAGCCCCCGTCCGGGTCGTCGCGGTCCCGCGCGCAGACGACCCCGATGTGCACGAGCTCGCCCTCGACGCACCAGTCGAAGTCGTTGTCCCGGTACCCCTGCGTCACACTCGTCGCGGTCAGCAGCTTCAAGGCGTGCCCCTTCCCTTGACGGGCCCCACCGTACGCCGCCCCTACGACACTTCACGGGCGAAACCGGCGACACGTGCGCGAACCCGCCGCCTGGCATACCGTCGCGCCATGAGCGATGTCCTGATCGAACGCGACGGCGCGTTCACCACGATCACGATGAACCGGCCCCGCCGCCGCAACGCGCTGTCGCGCGCGTTCCTGGAGGACCTCACCCGGGCGTTCGCCAAGGTGGCGGAGACCGACGCGCGCGGCGTGATCCTGGCCGCCGAGGGGCCGGTCTTCTCGGCGGGGCACGACTTCGCCGACCTGGCGGGCGCCTCCCACGCCGACGTCCGCGACCTGCTCCAGACCTGCGCGGACCTGATGCGGACGATCCAGAGCGTCCCGCAGGTGGTCATCGCCCGCGTCCACGCGCTGGCGACGGCGGCGGGCTGCCAGCTGGTGGCGACCTGCGACCTGGCGGTGGCCGCCGAGTCCGCCGCGTTCGCGGCCCCCGGCGGCCGGGGCGGCTGGTTCTGCCACACCCCGATGGTGCCGGTCGCCCGCAACGTGGGCCGCAAGCGCGCGATGGAGCTGGCGCTGACCGGCGACCGTATCGACGCCCGCACCGCCGCCGGCTGGGGCCTGATCAACTACGCGGTGCCGGACGCGGACCTGGACAAGGCCGTCCACGACCTGCTCACCCGCGCCACCCAGGGCAGCCCCCGCAGCAAGGCCCTGGGCAAGCAGGCCATGTACGCCCAGCTGGACCGCCCCGAACAGGACGCCTACACCTACGCGATCGAGGTCATGGCCGCCGCGAGCCAGACCCCGGAGGCCCAGGAGGGAATGACGGCGTTCCTGGAAAAACGCCACCCCGACTGGCCCGCCTGACAGAACGCAGGGCCCCGCCGGCCATCCGAAGCGGGGCCCTGACCTCACCGCCGTCCGTCCACCTCCCGGATCAGGTCCCGCAGCAGCTCGACGCATTCGCGCGTGCCCTCGATCTCGGAGGGGTGCACCGATCCGGCGCCCCGGTCCCCCGGCCAGCGCGCCTCCTCCTCAAGGGCATGGAGGTGGCCGAGATGCGCGTCCCGGAGGACCTGGAGCATCGACTCGCCGCACCGCACCGCCGCAGCGTCACGGACCTCACCGGGATGGCTCCCGGTAGCGAGGCCGTAGACCGTGGAGCGCCCCGCCCGCAGATCGTCCAGCCGGTAGCAGATGACACGGTCGTCCCGCCCGGGCGTGGGCGACGGAATCCGGAACAGCGGCACCAGGTCGGGGTCGCGGGCCAACAACAGCAGTTCGGTCTCGACCAGTTCTTCGTAGCCGTCCAGCGGGCCGCCGAGTTCGGGCGGTACGGCCAGCTGCCAGGGCTGGTCGGTGAAGTACGCCAGGAGATCCGGGGGCCACGGCCCGGCGTCGACGAGGACGAAGAGCTCCTCGGGAAAGTCGACGCCATAACATTCGCGCACCACCTCGCGCGGGCCCAGGCCGCTCTCGTACAGCGCCCGCGCCAACCGGGCCATCGACGCGTAGTCGCCGCGCGACGCCTCGGCCCGCAGCCGTTCCACCGTGTCCCGTTCCACCGCGGCTCGCCTCCGCTGTCGGTCAGACGGGGACCGGGAAGGCGAAAAGGGCCTCGGATGCTGTCCGAAGCCCTTTTGACCTGGCTTGATGCCTGGTCGGGACGGCGGGATTTGAACCCACGACCCCTTGACCCCCAGTCAAGTGCGCTGCCAAACTGCGCTACGTCCCGGTGCCCGCCCTCGTCGAGCGGGCGTGCTTACTCTAGCGCAGTTCCCCGGCGGTTTCGCCCGCCACCGTGCCGCGGCCCGGGGGATCGCGAACGCCGGATCCTGCTTCGTGGGGCGGGCGGGACTCGAACCCGCGACCGATGGATTATGAGTCCACTGCTCTGACCGGCTGAGCTACCGCCCCGATCGGCCCGCTCCCGTGGCCGGTCGGCGGACGGGGCATGCCGCCGGTCATCTTAGCGGGGCGGCTCCGTCGCGGGCCACCGCGGCGGCGGCCCGGCGGAGATCTCATCCCTCGGAGGGGGCGGTGTCATACCTGGTACCGATTCACTCGCGCGGTGACCGGTCGGTAGGGTCCCGGCTATGTCTCGACGTCTCGTGGTTCTGGTTCAGGCTCTCGTCGCGCTGGTCGTGGTGACGGCGTGCGACGGCGGGGGCGGCAAGCCCTCCGGGCCGCTGCCGGACGCCGGGCAGACGCTGCAGAAGGCGTCGCAGGCGATGGCGGGGCTCAAGAGCGTCGGCCTGACGCTGGCCACCGAGGACAAGCCGCCGATCATGGTGCAGGGCGGTGACCTGAAGCTGCTCCGCAACGGCGACGCCGAGGGCACCCTGCGGATCGAGCAGGCCGGGCAGGGCACCGAGATGCGGGTGGTGGCGCTGGGCGACACCTTCTACATCAAGTACGTGACCGGCGGGTGGCAGCGGCTGCCGAAGGCGCTGGCCTCCCGGGTGTACGACCCGTCGGCCGTGCTGGACCCGCAGCGGGGCATCGCCAGGCTGCTGACCTCGGTGCAGTCGCCGAAGTCCGAGGCCGTGGAGAAGGTGGACGGCAAGGACGCCGTCCGGGTGAGGGTGCGGCTGCCGCAGGCGGCGATCGGCGGGCTGGTGCCGGGGATCACCTCCGACCTGGACGGGCAGGTGTGGGTGAGCACCGCCGACCACCGGCTGGTGAAGGTGCGCGGCGTGATCCCGGGTGAGGGCGGCAAGGGCGCGGTGACCATCGGCTTCACCGAGTTCGACGCCCCCTACAAGATCTCCGCGCCGAAGTGAGCCGGCGGGCGGCGCTCGGGGCCGGCGGCGGCGTGGTGCTGCTGGCGGCCCTGGACGCCTATGTGATCGCCTCGATCCTCATCGCGGTGGTGCGGGACCTGGACGTCCCGGTGAACCGCCTGGAACGGATCACCCCCGTGCTGACGGGCTTCCTGCTCGGGTACGTGGCGGCGATGCCGCTGCTCGGGCAGTTGTCGGACCGGTTCGGGCGGCGTCCGCTGCTGCAGGTCTGCCTGGTCGTCTTCGCGGCCGGGTCGGTGGTGACGGCGTGGGCGGACGGCGTCGCGCTGCTGACGGCGGGCCGGGTCGTGCAGGGCGCGGCGGGCGGCGCGCTGCTGCCGGTCACGATGGCCCTGGCCGGGGACCTGTGGGAGGAGCGGCGGCGTCCGCTGGTGCTGGGCGCGGTCGGCGCGGCGCAGGAGCTCGGGATCGTGCTGGGGCCGCTGTACGGGCTGGCGGTCGTGTGGCTGGTCGACGACTGGCGGTGGATCTTCTGGGCGAACGTCCCGCTGACGGCGGCCGCGATGGTGGCGGTCCAGCTGACGGTGCCGGGCGGGCGGCCCGAGCGCGAACGCCAGGGCGTCGACGTCGTCGGCGGCCTGCTGCTGGCGCTGGGGCTGGGCCTGCTGGTCGGCGGCCTCTACAACCCCGAGCCGGAGGAGTCGGTGCTGCCGCCCTGGGGTGTGCCGGTGGTGGCGGCGGGGGCGGTCGCGCTGGTGGCGTTCGTGGTCTGGGAGGTCCGGACGCGGACCCGGCTGCTGGACCTGGCGGGGACGCGGCGGCGGCCGTTGCTGGCGACGCTGGGCGTGAGCTTCCTGTCGGGCGCGGCGCTGATGGCGACGCTGGTCGACGTCGTCCTGGTGGCGCAGACGCTGCTGAACAAGGACTCGGTGGACGCCACGCTGATGCTGATGTGGTTCCTGGTGGCGCTGCCGGTGGGGGCCGTGCTCGGCGGCGTGTGGGCGTGGCGGTCGGGCGAGCGCCCGCCGGCGGCCGTGGGCATGGCGGTCGCGGCGGTCGGCTACCTGCTGATCGCGGCCTGGCCGCGGGACCCGGCGGGCGCCTCCTACGGGCCGTTCCCCCGCATGGACGTGGACCTGGCGGTGACGGGGCTGGGGCTCGGACTGGTGATCGCCCCGGTGTCGTCGGCGGTGCTGCGGCTCGTTCCGGCGGCGCGGCACGGGGTGGCGTCGGCGGCCGTGGTGGTCGCGCGGATGATGGGCATGCTGCTCGGGATCGCGGCGCTGTCGGGGTGGGGGTTCTACCGTTTCCACTCGCTGACGGCCGACCTGAGGCCGCCGCTGCCGTTCCTCATGGAGAAGGAGGAGTTCGCGCGGGCGCTCGCGAACTACAAGGCCGCCGTGCAGGACGCGCTGCGCACCGAGTACCAGGAGATCTTCTGGATCACGGCGGGTCTGTGCGTGCTGGGAGCATTCCTCGCGCTGTTCTTGTCGGGCCGTGATAACGCATCCGAAACGTCTGCTTCATCACCCGGACATCTCTTGACACGTTGATCACCTGGGCCGCAGGCTGACCGGAGTCGCTGTACTGACTGCTTGGTCACAAGCCTCGGGAGGTCACTGATGGACCCCGTGATCGAGGAACGGCCCGGCACGACGATCCGCGCGCGGGTGGCCGCGCGCGGGTTGAGGCTGACGGTCGCCCCTCTGCTGAGGCTGTGGCCGCTCACCCGGACCGGCCTGCGGCCGGCGTGCGCGATCGACCTGGCCTCGCCGGTGGTGCTGCCCGCGCCCCGCTGGGCGGACGTCGAGGGCGTGCGGCTCGGCGACGTCCGGGCCGAGTGGGTGCGGGCCCCGCGGGTGGCGGAGGACCGGGTGGTGCTGTACTTCCACGGCGGCGGGTTCTTCTCCTGCGGGCTGCGGACGCACCGGCGGATGCTGGCGCGGTTGTCGGCGGCGTCGGGCGTGCCGGTGCTGTCGGTGGCCTACCGGCAGTTGCCCGCCGCCCCGCTGGCCATGTCGGTGCGCGACTGCGTCCACGCCTACCGGTGGCTGCTGGAGCAGGGGTTCGCCCCGGAGCGGATCGTCGTGGCGGGCGACTCGGCGGGCGGGTTCCTGACGTTCGCGGCGACGCTGGAGGCGATGCGGGAGGGGCTGCCCTCCCCGGCGGCGCTGGTGGCGTTCGCGCCGCTGACGGACCTGGACCACGAGTCGAAGGTCGCGCACGCCAACGCCCGGCTGGAGGCGTACCTGCCCGCGCGGCGGGTGCGGCAGCTGGCGCGGATGCTGACCGAGGGCGCCGAGGAGCTGGATCCGGCGATCTCCCCGGTGAACGCCGACCTCGGCGGCCTGCCGCCGGTGCTGATCCAGGTCGGGTCCACCGAGATGCTGCTGCCGGACGCCGAGCTGATGGCCGAACGGCTCGCGGCGGCCGACGTGCCGTGCCGCCTCCAGGTGTGGCAGGAGCAGGTCCACGTGTTCCAGGTGTTCGCCGACCTGGTCCCGGAGGGGCTGGCGGCCATCCACGAGGCGGGCGCGTTCGTCCGCCAGCACACCGAGGACGCGTGGGTGGCGAGCGGGACCGTCGCCGCCTGAGCGACCACACCCGGACATTTCGACTTTTCGTCCGATTAGCCGGAGGTCTATCGGGAAGCCACCCTGCACTCCCCCAACGATCCGGGACGGTGCGGACATGGAGCGGCTGAGCGGTCTGGACGCGACCTTCTACTTCGCCGAGTCGGAGAACACCCCCTGGCACATCGCGTCGGTGACGGTCTTCGAAGGCCCGGTGCCCGCCTACGGCGAGGTGGTCCGGGCGGTCCTCGCGAAACTGCCGGAGATCCCGCGCTACCGCCAGCGCGTCCGCACGGTCCCGTTCCACCTGGGCAACCCGGTGTGGGTGGACGACCCGCACTTCAACATCCTCTACCACGTCCGGCACACGGCGGTGCCGAAACCCGGCGGGCCCGAGGAGCTGCGGAACCTGGCGGGCCGCGTGCTGTCGCAGCGGCTGGACCTGAGCAAGCCGCTGTGGGAGATCTGGCTGGTGGAGGGCCTGGAGGGCGGGCGCTGGGCGGCGATCTCGAAGGTGCACCACAGCGTGGTGGACGGGGTCGGCGGCGTGGACCTGCTGACCAAGCTGTTCGACCTGAGCCCGGACGCCGACCGCCCGCGGCCGGGCGAGCTGCCCGAGCCCGAGCACGGGCCCTCGGGGCTGTCGCTGCTGACGGGCACGGTCCGGGAACGGGTCGCCGAGACGGTCCGGCGGGCCCCCGACGTCCCGCGCATGGCGCGCTCGGCGCTGAGCGCGCGGACGCTGCGGACGCTCGGCCTGGACGTCCCGCGCGTGGTGGGGCGGCTGGCGCGCCCGGCGGCCGGCTCGCTGAACGGCCCGGTCGGCCCGCACCGCCGCTGGTCCTGGGTCCACGCCGACCTCGACGAGATCCGGCGGGTGCGCAAGGCGTTCGGCGGGACGGTCAACGACGTGATCCTGGCGGCGGTCGCCAACGGCTTCCGCGAGCTCCTCCAGGGCCGGGGCGAGCTGGGGGAGACCACCATCGTCCGCACCCTCGTGCCGGTCTCGGTCCGCGTCGACGCCCAGCGCGGCGAACTCGCCAACCGGGTGTCGGGGGTCCTGGTCAACCTGCCGGTCGGCGAGCCCGACCCGCGCCGCCGCCTGTTCGACGTCCGCGCGCAGATGGACGACGTGAAACGCACCCACCAGGCGGCGGGCGGCGAGGCGCTGACGAGGCTGGCGGGGTTCGCGCCGACGCTGATGGCGCTCGGCGCGCGCTACGCGCTGACCCGCACGCAGCCGCTGGTGCAGACGGTGGTCACCAACGTCCCCGGCCCCGGCTTCCCGCTGTACGTGCTGGGCCGCGAGCTGGTCGGGCTGTACCCGTTCGTGCCGCTGGCGATGGGGGTGCGCGCCGGGGTCGCGGTGTTCTCCTACCGGGGGCGGCTGACGTTCGGGATCACCGGCGACTTCGACGCGATGCCGGACCTGGACGTGCTGGCCGACGGCGTCCGCAGCGGGTTCGACGACCTGGTCAAGCTCGCCGCCCAGGGCTGACGCGCGGCCGCCGGGACGGTGACCTGGGGCTCTCTGGGCCATGACCGGATGTGGCCGCACCAACCCGCGACACCCTCAGTCAGATCGTTTGTCAGGGACCCGTCGGTGATGTTGGCTGAACCGACCCACCCTCGCGGGCGCCCCCCGACGCCCCCACGCTGTCCCATCCCCCCGATGTCAGAAAGACGGTGAGGCCGTGCACCGGATGAGCGGACTGGACGCCAGCTTCTACCTCCTGGAGGACGAGAACACGCCCCTGCACGTGGCGTCGGTGGTCGTCTTCGAGGGGCCCGCGCCCTCCTACGGCGACCTGATCCGGCAGGTCGTCGCCAAGCTCCCCCAGGTGCCGCGCTACCGGCAGCGGGTGCGGCCGGTGCCGCTGCACCTGGGCCGCCCGGTGTGGGCCGACGACCCGCACTTCAACATCCTCTACCACGTCCGCCACACCGCGCTCCCGCAGCCGGGCACCGGCGAGCAGCTGCGCAACCTGGCGGGCCGGGTGCTGGCCCAGCGGCTCGACCCGGCCAAGCCGCTGTGGGAGATCTGGCTGGTGGAGGGGCTGGCCGACGGCCGCTGGGCGATGATCGCCAAGGTGCACCACTGCATGGTCGACGGGGTCGCCGGGATGGACCTGGCCACGGTGATGTTCGACCTGACGCCCGACCACCGGCCGCCGGACCGGCTGCCCGGCTGGGAGCCCGAGCCGGAGCCGACGGCGCTGGGCCTGCTGCGCGACGCCGCCCAGCGCGCCGTCACCCAGCCGGTCCGGCAGACCGGCGACGTGGTGCGCGGCCTCGGCGGGGTGCGGGAGGCGCGGCGGCTGCGCGACTTCGCGCTCGGCCTGACCCGCACGACCGCGCGGTTCGCCAGCCCGTCGGCGGGGTCGCTGAACGGCCCCATCGGCCCGCACCGGCGCTGGTGCTGGCAGCAGGCGCCGCTGGAGGACGCCAAGCGGATCCGCAAGGCGCTCGGCGGCACCGTCAACGACGTCGTCCTGACCGCCGTGGCCGCCGGGTACCGCGACCTGCTGGAGGCGCGCGGCACGCTCACCGAGGACACGGTCGTGCGGTCGGCGGTGCCGGTGTCGGTGCGCGCCACCGACCAGCGCGGCGAGATGAACAACCGGGTCGCGGCCGTGTTCGTGAACCTGCCCGCCGGGGTCGCCGACCCGCTGGAGCGGCTGCGCCGCGTCCGCGAGCAGACCGACGACGTCAAGCGCAGCGGGCAGGCGGCGGGCACGCGGACGTTGACGCGGCTCACCGACGCGGCGGTCGCGCCCGCGCTGCTGTCGCTGGGCGCGCGCGTGCCGGTCCGGCTGCGGCAGGACCTGGTGCAGACCGTCACCACCAACGTCCCCGGACCCGACTTCCCGCTGTACGTGATGGGCCGCCGGGTGCTGGAGATGCACCCGTACGTGCCGCTCACCGGCGGGATCCGGGTGGCCACCGCGATCGTGTCGTACTGCGGGACGCTGTATTTCGGGATCACCGGGGACTTCGACGCGATGCCGGACCTGGACGTGCTGGCCAGGGGCGTGCGGGGCGGCCTCGCCGAGCTGCTGAGGGCCGCGCCGTGAGCCACGCCGTGAGCCGTGGCGCCGGGTCGCGGGCGCGCCGCGTCCCGGTGGATCGCGGCGAGGTCTGTTCGATCTCCGCACTCGGGAATATCCTGGAAAAAGAGGATAAACAACCTCTTACCGAAGGCTTTCCTGCGGGGAGGTGACGGCGATGAGCAGTCCCGGACGCAGGACGCTGCGGCGGCGCCTCGGCCTGGAACGCAGTCCGCTGCGAAGGCCGATCGACCGGATCCAGCGGTGGATCGCCCTCGCCCTGCTGCTGTTCACGGTGGCCGCCGCGCCGCCCGCCGCCCTGTGGTGCGCGGGGCTCGCCCACGACGCGGGCACCCGGGCCGAACGCGCCGAGCGCGCCTCCCGCCACCAGGTCACCGCGACGGTGACGGCGGTCGGCGGCGTCGGCTCGCGCGGCGACCGGTACGTCCACGAGACCGTGCGGGCGACCTGGACCGCCCCGGGCGGCGGCGCGCGCGAGGGGACGCTGCCGGGCTGGCGCGACGTCCGGGCGGGCCAGACCACCCGGATCTGGGTCGACGCGCGGGGCCAGGTCGCTCCCCGGCCCCGGCCGCACAGCCGCACCGTGACCGACACGGTCTACGCGGGCGTGGCCGCCGCCCTGGCGGCGGGCGCGCCGTCGCTGCTGGGGTACCTGCTGCTGCGCCGCCGCTGCGACCGCCGCCGCGACGCGATGTGGGACGCCGCCTGGGCGCGGATGGACGCCGACGCGGGCCGCAACCACCCGTTCTGACGCCCGTCCCGCCTCCCGTCGCGCCGGCTCCTGGCCGCCTCCCCGATGTCAGGCTTTACTTATCGGCATGGCTGATCCGCGAGTGGTCATCGTCGGCGCCGGGATGTCGGGTCTGTGCATGGCGGTCAAGCTGCTGGACGCGGGCGTGCGCGACCTCGTCCTGTACGAGAAGGCCCCCTCCCTCGGCGGAACCTGGCGCGACAACACCTACCCCGGCCTGACCTGCGACGTTCCCTCCCGCTTCTACCAGTACTCGTTCGCGCTGAACCCCGGATGGACCCACCGCTACTCCCCCGGCCCCGAGATCCGCGACTACCTGGAACGCGTCGCCGACGCCCGCGGCGTGCGCCGCCACATCGTGTTCGGCACGGAGGTCACGGCGGCCGAGCACAGCGGCGGCCGCTGGCGCGTCACCACCACGCGCGGCACCGACGAGGCCGACTTCCTGATCTCGGCGACCGGCGTGCTGCACCATCCGCGCCACCCCGACATCCCGGGGCTGGACACGTTCGCGGGCCCGGCGTTCCACTCGGCCCGCTGGGACCACGGGGCGCGGCTGGAGGGCCGGCGGGTGGCGGTCGTCGGCACCGGCTCGACCGGCGTCCAGATCACCACGGCCCTGGCGGGCCGGGCGTCCCGCCTGCTGCTGTTCCAGCGCACCGCCCAGTGGGTCTTCCCGGTGGGCAACCACCGCTACACCGACCTCACCCGGCGCGCCCACCGGCGCCTGCCGGTCCTGGACCGGCTCTTCTACCGCCTCCACGAGACCCTGCTCAGCGCGCTGCTGGCGCGCGCCCTGGTCGCCCCCGGCCGGCGGCGCGACCTGATCGACCGGATCTGCCGCCGCCATCTGGAGACGGTCGCCGATCCCGAGCTGCGCCGCAGGCTCACCCCGCCCGACCGCCCGATGTGCAAGCGCCTGATCGGCTCGCGCGGCTTCTACGAGGCCGTGCAGCGCGACGACGTGGACGTGGTCACCGCGCCCATCGACCACGTGGAGCCCCGGGGCGTCGTCACCGCCGACGGCGTCCTGCACGAGATCGACGTGCTGGTCCTGGCGACGGGCTTCGACGCCCACGCCTACCTGCGCCCGATCAGGCTCACCGCCCCCGGCGGGCGCACCCTGGAGGACGCCTGGCGCGACGGCCCCCGCGCCTACCGCACGGTCGCGCTCCCCGGCTTCCCCAACTTCTTCATGCTGATGGGCCCGCACAGCCCGATCGGCAACTACTCCCTCATCGCCATCGCCGAGGCGCAGGCCGACTACGTCTGTGGCTGGGTCCGCCGGTACCGGGCGGGCCTGTGCCGGTCGGTGGCCCCCACCCAGGAGGCCACCGACCGCTACAACCGGGCCCTGCGCGACGCCCTCCCCCGGACGGTCTGGACCTCCGGCTGCCGGAGCTGGTACCTCGGCAAGGACGGGCTGCCCGAGCTGTGGCCGTGGACCCCGCGTTCCCACGCCCGCATGCTCGCGGTCCCGCACCTGGAGGAGTTCACGGAGGTGGACGCCCTGGCGCCGGAACGCGGATGAGGCGGGCGCGGCGGGCGCGGCGGGCGCGGCGTCAGGTCGCGGACGCCACCGCGCGCCTGCGGGCGGCCGGGACGATGAGCGGGGTGCCGGTCTCCGGGTCGGGGATCACCTGGCAGGGGAGGTGGAAGACCTTCTCCACCAGTTCCGCCGTCACCACCTCGCCCGGAGGCCCCTCGGCGACGATGTCCCCGTCGCGCATGGCGATCAGGTGCGTGGCGTAGCGGGCGGCGTGGTTCAGGTCGTGCAGGACCGCCACCACCGTGCGGCCCTGTTCGTGCAGGTCGGCGCAGAGGTCGAGGATCTCGATCTGGTGGGCGATGTCCAGGTACGTCGTCGGCTCGTCCAGCAGCAGGATCGGGGTCTGCTGGGCCAGGGCCATCGCGATCCACACGCGCTGGCGCTGGCCGCCCGACAGCTCGTCCACGTAGCGGTCGGCGAGCTCGGCGACGCCGGTGGCCGCCATGGACTCGCCGACGACGCGCTCGTCCTCCCGGGACCACTGGCGCAGCAGGCCCTGGTGCGGGTAGCGGCCCCGCGCCACCAGGTCCGCGACCGTGATTCCCTCGGGGGCGATCGACGACTGCGGGAGCAGGCCGAGGGTGCGGGCCAGCTTCTTGGCGGGCCAGGAGCCGATGCGCTCGCCGTCCAGCAGCACCGCCCCGGCGGCGGGCCGCAGCACCCGGGCCAGGGCGCGCAGCGTGGTGGACTTGCCGCACGCGTTCGGTCCGACGATCACGGTGAACGAGCCGTCCGGAACGGCCACGTCCAGGCCCGTGGCGATGGTGCGCCGGTCGTAGGCCAGCGTCAGGTCCTCGCCGACGAGGCGGGGCTGCTTGTTGTCGCTCATATCCGTCCGCTCTTGCGTTCTCTCACCAGAAGCCACACCAGGTACCCGCCGCCGAGCAGGCCCGTCACCACGCCGACCGGGAGCTGGCGGCCGGGGACGGCGTGCTGGGCGATCCAGTCGGCGGCGACCATCAGCGCCGCGCCCATGCACAGCGAGGCCGTCAGGTTGGGGCCGGTCGTGCGGGTCAGCCGCCGCGCGAGCTGCGGGGCGGTCAGCGCGATGAACGACACCGGCCCCGCCGCCGCGGCCGTCAGCGCCGTCAGCAGCACCGCCGAGCCCAGCATCAGCACGCGGGTCGCCGTCACCGGGACGCCGAGGGCGAGGGCGGACTCGTCCCCCATCTCCAGCATCCGCAGCGGCCGCCCGAACCCGGCCACGACGAGCGGGACCAGGACCGCCAGCGCGATCAGCAGCGGGGCCGAGTCGCCCCAGTCGCGGCCGTCCAGCGAGCCGGTCAGCCACACCATCGCCCGCGCCGCCTCCAGGATCTTGGCCTGGGTGAGCAGGTAGCCGTTGACGCCGGTGAGGATCGCCGCGACGCCGATGCCGAACAGCACCAGGCGCTGCCCGTGCGCGCCGTGCCGTCCGGCCAGCGCGTGGATCGCCAGGCCCGCCAGCAGCGCGCCCGCCACCGATCCGGCCGCGACCGCCGCGCTGCCGCCGCCGACCAGCACGATCATCACCAGCGCCCCGGCGGCCGAGCCCTGGGTGAAGCCGAGGATGTCGGGACTGCCGAGGGGGTTGCGGGTGAGCGACTGGAACAGCGCCCCGGCCAGGCCGAGGCCCGCGCCGACGGCCAGCGCGGTGCCGACGCGGGGCAGCCGCAGCTTGTTGACGATGAAGTCCTGGGCGGGGTCGCCGTTGCCGAGCAGGGTCCGCACGACCTCGGCGGGGCTCATCTGGAAGTCGCCGGAGCCGATCAGCACGACGGCGACGGCGCCCGCCAGCAGCGCGCACCCCGCCGCCGCGACCAGCGCGCGCGGCCGGAACCGCCCCGACACCCCGGCGGCGCGGATGACTGCCTGCCTCACGCGGCCACCGCCTTGCGCCGGCGCACGAAGTACAGGAACACCGGCCCGCCGATGACGACGGTCAGCACGCCCGCCTGCACCTCCGACGGCCGCGCGATCACGCGGCCCAGCACGTCGGCGACCAGCATCAGCGCCGGGGCCAGCACCGCGCAGTAGGGCAGCAGCCAGCGCAGGTCGGGGCCGGTGAGGGTGCGCACCAGGTGCGGCACCATCAGCCCGACGAACGCGATCGGCCCGCACGCCGCCGTCGCCGCCCCGCACAGCAGCGTGATGACCACGACGCCGACGGCGCGGGCGCGCGCCGGGTTCGCGCCGAGCGCCCGCGCGGCGTCGTCGCCCATGGCCAGCGCGTTCAGCGGCCGCGCCAGCAGGAACGCGGCCGCCAGCCCGGCCAGCACGAACGGCAGGAGCTGCCACACGATCGACGCCTGCGCCGACGCCAGCGACCCCACGATCCAGAACCGCATCTGGTCGAGCGCGGCGGTGTCGAGCAACTGCACGGCCTGCACGTAGGAGTACAGGGCGGCGTTGAGGGCGGCCCCGGCCAGCGCCAGCCGCGCCGGGGTGGCGCTGCGCCCGCCGCCGACCGCGTACAGCAGGACGGCGACCGCGCCGGACCCGGCGAACGCGAACCACACGAACCCGGCGAACGACGACACCCCCAGGAACGAGATCGCCGTCACGACCGCCGCCGCCGCGCCCGCGTTGATGCCGAGGATGCCCGGGTCGGCCAGGGGGTTGCGGGTGAGGGTCTGCATCACCGCGCCCGCCACGCCCAGCGCCGCCCCGGCCAGCAGGCCGAGCAGGGTGCGGGGCAGCCGCATCTGGTGGACGACGCTGTAGCCGGGCGCGTCGGGGTCGACCAGCCCGCGCCAGGCGTCGCCGAGCGACATCGGCCGCGCGCCGACGCCGAGGCTGATCAGGGAGACGACGGCGAGCGCCAGCAGCGCCGCCAGCAGCCCCGCCGAACGGGTCAGGCGGCGCGGCGGACCGGACGCCGTGCGGGCCGCCGCGGGCGGCGACGGTGGGTGTGTGGTGAGGGACAACCTGGTGCTTCCGCGCATCGGGCGGCGACCGGGGTCGGCCCCGCCGCTGGACAAAGGCTTAGGTTAGGTTAACCTAAGCCGGAACCGATCAATATGGGCACGACCCGTTTAGTCGCAAGGAATGACCGAAATGCCGAACCCCGCAGCCCGTTCCCTGTCCCGTCGCGGTCTGCTGACCGCCGGCGGCGCCGTCGCCCTCGGCGCCGTCCTCGCGGCCTGTGGCGGGAAGGAGAAGGACGGCGCGGCCGCCGCGGGCCAGGGGCCCGCCTCCGGCCCGTGGACGTTCACCGACGGCCGTGGCAAGCAGCTCAACCTGCCCGCCCGCCCGAAGCGCGTCGTCGCCTACGTGGGCGCCGCCGCCGCGCTGTGGGACTTCGGGGTCCGCGACCAGATCATCGGCGTGTACGGCCCGGCCAAGCTGCCCGACGGCCGGCCCGACCCCCAGATCGGCGAGGTGGACGTCAACAAGGTCACCATCATCGGCAACGCCTACGGCGAGTTCAACATCGAGAAGTACGCCGCGCTGCGCCCCGAGCTGCTGGTCGACCACATCTTCGTCCAGGACCAGCTCTTCTACGTCCCGGCCGACCACAAGGACAAGATCTTCGCCGTGGCGCCCAGCGCCGGCGTCCTGGTCGGCCGCGTCCCGCTGCCCAAGGCGATCGAGAACTACGCCGCCCTCGCCGCCTCGCTCGGCGCGGACCTGAAGGCCGCCCCGGTCGTGGAGGCCAAGGCCCGCTTCGACCGCGCCGCGCAGGCCGTCCGCGACGCCGTCAAGGCCAACCCCGGCGTGAAGGTCCTGGCGGGCGCGGGCATGGCCGACAACTTCTACGTCTCCAGCCCGGCCAAGAACTCCGACATCATGTACTTCAAGGAGCTGGGCGTCGACTTCGTCGTGCCGCAGAAGGTCGACAAGGACGGCTACTTCGAGGCGCTGAGCTGGGAGAACGCCGACAAGTACCACGCGGACGTCATCATGCTCGACGCCCGCACCCAGTCGCTCCAGCCCCCCGCGCTGGCGTCCAAGCCGACCTGGAAGGACCTGCCCGCGGTCAAGAACGACCAGGTCATCCCGTGGCACCCCGAGCCGCGGTTCTCCTGGGCGGGCTGCGCCCAGAACATGGAGGCCCTGGCCAACACCATCAAGTCCGCCAAGAAGGTCCGCTGACCCGGTAGCACCGGCCGAACAGGGAGCGTCCCCCCATGAGCGCCTTCGACTTCTTCGAGCTGCGCGTGCTGCGGACCGAGCGGCTCGGTCCGACGCTGCTGCGGATCACCCTCGGCGGCGACCGCGCCGACGAGTTCGTCTCCGGCGGCCGCGACCAGCGGTTCAAGCTGTTCCTGCCGCACCCCCACCAGGAGACCCCGGTGGTCCCGGCCGACGCGGGCGAGGACGAGTGGTTCGCGCGGTGGCGGGCCATGGACCCGGCCGAACGGGCCATCATGCGGACCTACACCGTCCGCGCCCAGCGTCCCGGCGAGATCGACGTGGACTTCGCCCTGCACGGTGACGGGGGCCCGGCCTCGCGCTGGGCCGCCTCCGCCCGGCCGGGCGACCCCGTCACGCTCATCGGCCCGCTCGTCGCCGACAACGGCGGCGTCGACTTCGACCCGCCGAGGGAAGCCGACCGGATCCTGGTGTTCGCCGACGAGACGGCGCTCCCGGCCGCCGGGGGCATCCTGGAGTGGCTGCCCTCCGGGACCCGGGCGCACGCCTGGATCGAGGTCCCGCACGCCGCCGACCGCCAGGACTTCGAGGCCAAGGCCGACGTCGAGGTCACCTGGCTGGTCCGCGACGAGGGAGGGTCCCTGCTCGACGCCGTCCCCGCCGCCGACCTGCCGCTGGACGGCGCGCCGTACACGTGGATCGCGGGCGAGTCCGGCACGGTGAAGAGGCTGCGCCGCCACCTGGTCAACGAGCGCGGCCTGGACCGCAGGTCCGTGCGGTTCATGGGCTACTGGCGGCGCGGCGCGTCCGAGGAGGACCTGCTCGGCGAGGTCCTCCAGGGCAAGGACCCGCACACCTCCGAGGAGTGACGGAGCGGCGGGCCGCCACCGGCGGGCGGGCGGCCACGCCGGGCCGGGTGGTGGGGAACGGCCCGGCGCGCTCCTCGCGGTGGACGGGATCGTCCGGTTCGGCGAGGGGCGCGTGACGGAAAAGATCCTTCCGGCGCTTTAGGTCATGGGTGACCTTCGGGTCACGCCTCCTGTCCGTCCGTGGGAGCCTCCCTCGTCGAAGGAGCGGCCGCATGACCGAGACGATCAGCAGACCTGCCCGGACCGATGGCGCCGCGCCCGCCCCGGCCGCCGTGGACACCGTCTCCGAGCGGGAGCTCCGGAGGCTGCTGGCGGCGCTCACCGCCGTGCGCGACGGCGACTTCGGCGTCCGGCTGCCCCAGGACGGCGGCGGGCTGCCCGGCGAGATCGCCGCGGTCTTCAACGGCGTGGCCGGCCGGCTCTCCCGGCTCACCTCCGAGGTGACTCGCGTGGTCCGCGAGTCCGGCACCGGGGAACAGGCCGTCGTGCCCGGCGCGCCGGGGGCGTGGAGGGACCTGACCGACTCGGTGAACGCGATGGCGGACACCGCCGCGTCCGGGGAGGGGGGCGAACCCCTGGCGACCATGGGCCACGAGCTGCGCTCCCCGCTCAACTCCGTGCTCGTGCTGGCCCGGCTGCTCGCCCAGGACCCGACCCGCAACCTCACCCCCGAGCAGGTCCGGTACGCGGACACCATCCACTCCGCCGGGTCGGACCTGCTCCGGCTCATCAACGACCTCCTCGACCCGCCGAGGACCGGCACCGGGCGGACGGAGGCCGGCGTCGAACCGCTGGACCCACGCGCGGTGCTGGTGCTGGAGTCCCGGGAACGGGGCCTGCTGGAGCGGCTCGCCCGCGACGTGGAGGCCGCCCCGCCCGGCGGCCCGGGGCCGCTGCGGGTCACCGCCGTCACCGGCGCCGACGCCGCGATGCGGGCGCTGGCCGGGGAGGGGTTCCGCTGCGTGGTGCTGGACCTGGACGCCGAGGACGCCGAGACGTTCCTGCGGCGCCTGGACGCCGTCCCGGACCTGCGCGCCCTGCCGGTGCTGGCCTACCACGCCCGCGCGCTGCCGCCCGCCCGGGAACGCCTCCTGCGGAGCCTGGCCCGCACCCGCCCGCTGGAACGGCTGCCCAGCCTCGACCAGCTGCGCGAGCGCATCACCCTGCACCTGTCGGCGGAGGCGCCGCACGACGTTCCGGCGCTGGACCCGCGGGCGGCCGAGGAGCCCGCCGCGCCCGCCGACGGCGGCCTGGCGGGCCGCCGGGTGCTGGTCGTCGACGACGACGCCCGCAACGTCTACGCCCTCGCCAGCGTCCTCGAACTGCACGGCGCGGAGGTCGTCTACGCCGACAACGGCCGCGCGGGCGTGGAGACGCTGGCGAGCACCCCCGGCATCGACCTGGTGCTGATGGACGTGATGATGCCGGAGATGGACGGGTACGCCGCCACCGCCGCGATCCGCGCGATGCCCGGGCACGCCGACCTGCCGATCATCATGGTGACCGCCAAGGCGATGCCCGGCGACCGGGAGAGGTCCCTGGCCTGCGGCGCCAGCGACCACGTGACCAAGCCGGTGGACGCCGCCGACCTGCTCGCCCGGATGCGCGACCGGCTCGGCCCGTGACGGGACCGGCCCGTCACCAGGGGGTGTTCCACTCCCGGGAGGCGGGCTGGAGCTCGGGGAAGCCGGCCGGGGTGCGGGTGACGTCCCAGCCCCGGTCCCGCGCGAGGCGCGCGAGGTGGATGGCCCCGTGGACGGCCGCGCCGCCGGGGTTGTTGTTGAAGTAGACGAAGACGTCCTCGTCCTTGCGCCAGACGCGGTCGATGTCGTCCACCCAGCGCTCGACGACCTCCTGGTCGTACATCGGCCACGGTTCGGCGGTGCCCTCGTGCAGGCGCACGAACGCCCAGCCGGCCGTCCGCCACAGCGGCGTGGCGGGCTTGTCGAGCATGTCCGCCCAGCACAGGGCCGCGCCGTGGCGTTCCAGGACGGTCCGCACCTCGTCGGTCCACCAGGAGTCGTGCCGGGGTTCGACGGCGACGCGGACGTCGCCGGGGAAGCAGCGCAGGCACTCGTCGAGGCGTCCGGGATCGGCGCGCATGCGCGGCGGGAGCTGGAGGAGGATCGGGCCGAGCCGGTCGCCGAGGCCGCGCGCGGCCTCGACCAGGCCCTCCACCAGCTCCCTGGGGTCCTTCAGCCGCCTGGTGTGGGTGAGTTCGCGGCTCGCCTTGACGGCCATGACGAAGCCGTCGGGGAGCCGTTCCCGCCACCCCTCGAAGGTGCGGCGCGCGACCGGGTAGTAGAAGGCGCTGTTGTTCTCGACGGTGTCGAACGACTCGGCGTAGTGCTCCAGCCAGCGCCGCTTGGACACGCCCTTCGGGTAGAACCCGCCCACCCAGTCGTCGTACGACCATCCTGAGGTGCCCACCATCATCGGCATGGCGGCTTCCTTCCCGGAAGGAGGCCGCCCTCACCTCACCGCCGGTGGATCACTGGTAGGCGGGCGCGAACCAGCGCGCCTTGTAGAACTGCGCCTGCGGCAGCGTCCGCGTGGCGTCCCACCTCCGCTTGCCGAAGAACTCGGCGGTGTCGGTGCACCAGGTGGTGGCGCAGCCCCGCTTGGGCCGGGTCAGCAGCACCTGCCCGGTGGCGGGGTGGTCGCCGACGGCCTTCACCAGCGGCAGGCCCTTCACCTTCGCGGCGTGCCGGAAGTCCTGGCGGAACTTCCGGGAGGTCTTGTCGTACTGGTACACGCCGGTGTTCGTGGTGATCCAGAGCCGGTCGCGGTCCCCGTGCACCGGGGCGAGGTCGTGCCCGCCGTGGCTGGGCAGCGTCTCGCGGCGCTTCTCGGCCAGCGTGGGCGCGGCGGCCGTTCCGCCGACCTTCAGCTCGACCAGGTGGTCGTCGCCGATCGCCCAGAGGGTGCGGCGGCGCGGGTCCCACAGCACGCCGTGCCCGCCCTTGAGCCTGAACTCGGTGTAGGCGCCGGCGGCGGGACCCTGGGAGGCGGCGTAGACGCGGACCCATCCGCCGTGGCTCGCGGCGGCGGCGATGTTGCCGTCCGGCAGCAGCTCGGCGGCGTGGACGTTGCTCGGGCCGCCCGCGTGGGTGGCCCACAGGCGCCTGCCGGACGGGAACTCCACGGCGCCGATGTACCCGGCCGAGTCGCCGGACAGCACGTACAGCTTCCCGCCCGCGCGGCGGACCCGGACGTCGGAGATCGTCCCGAAGCCGGAGGCGACGTCGCCGAACCCGTTGGCGGCGGTCGGCCGCCACGTCCACACCCGCGCGGCGGGGTCGTCCCACCGCCGTTTCGCGGCGTCCAGCACGACGATCCGGTCGCCGCCCTGGTCGCCGCCGACGACCCAGCCGACCGCCTTGCCCTGCGACCGGTCGGCGGGCGCGGCCAGCGCGGTCCGCAGCGTGGACGGCAGCGGGTCGGTGGGCGGAACGGGCGCGGCGTGGACGGGCGCGGCGGGCGCGGTGGGTGCGGCGTGGGCGGGCGCGGGGGTGAACGCCGCCACAGCGGCGGCGAGGGCCAGGGCGGGCGCGAACCGGCGCGGCATGGTGCCTCCAGGGGGACCGGGAGCGAGGATGCCCCTGGAGCCTGCTGCGGCCAGGCGGACCCGCCGTGTCTCCCGCCGGACCGCCGCGTGATCAGCCGGTGACGGGCGGGTGGTCCAGGAAGGCGCGCATCTGCCGGATCTGCGCGGTGCGGGACCGTTCGACGCGCCCGGCCAGGTCCCGCGCGAACGCGTTGCCGCCCTTGCCCAGTTCGGCGCGCGCCATCTGCACCGCGTCGTCCTGGTGGGCGATCAGCACGTTGAGGAACCGGCGTTCGAACGCCGCGCCGCGCTCGCGCTCCAGCGCCTTGACGGCCCGTTCGCCGGTGGCGGGCATCCCGCCGTGCGCGGCGTGCCCGCGCGGGTCGGCGACCGGTGGCTGCCGCCGCTCGCGCAGCCATCCGGCCATCGTCTGGATCTCGTTGACCTGCGTCGTCTCGATGGCGGCGGCGAGCGTCCGCACCTGGGGCCGGGCCGGGCGGTCCCTGGCCAGCCGCGCGATGCGGACG
This sequence comes from Actinomadura kijaniata, assembly GCF_014138665.1. NCBI lineage: Bacteria > Bacillati > Actinomycetota > Actinomycetes > Streptosporangiales > Thermomonosporaceae > Actinomadura > Actinomadura kijaniata. The sequence goes on along the minus strand of NZ_JACJIA010000001.1, from coordinate 1,460,863 downwards.
CCCTCGCCGTGGTGGGCGACCATCATCTGCAGGAACATCACGTCGTCGGCGGTGAAGTCCCGCCCGCCCCGCCCGCCGCATCCGGCGAGCGGGGCGAGCAGGGCCAGCCCGAGGACGGCCGCCCCGAGACGCCGCGTTACGCCGCGCGCCACAGCGCCGGGGTGGACGACGGCTCCCAGCCGGGGATCGCGGTGTGCGGCTGGAGGCAGACGTAGGACGCGCCGCCGTAGGTCACGCGGTCACCGGCCTGGTAGGCGGCCCCGGACGCCCAGGTCCCGCCCGGCTGGCCGGTCGGCGTCGGCGTCGGTGTGGGGGTGGGCGTCGGGGTCGGCGTGGGGGTGGGCGTGGGGGTCGGCGTCGGGCCGGTGGTGCCGCCGAAGTCCACGTCCGAGCAGGTGTAGAACGCCTCCTGGCTGCCCACCACGCGCTGCCAGATCGAGTAGATCAGGTGGCGGCCGGTGCGCTGCGGGAGGTTCAGCGTCCACTTGGTGAAGGTGGTCGGGTTCTGGTTCCGGAACGTGGCCAGGGGCTCCAGGTCCGACCAGCGCAGCGGCTGGGTCGGGCTCCAGCCCTGGCGGGTGATGTAGTACTCGAAGTTGCTGTTGGAGTGTGGCGCGCTGGCGTGGTACGTCACGGTCAGCGGGCCGGGCGCGACGCGCTTGGCGGGCCAGTCGGCGCGTTGCAGGTCGAGTCCGCGGTACTTCTCGCGGCCCGCGCTGCACAGTTTGCCATCGGGGATGATCTGGCGGTGCCGTCCGCCCGCCTCCAGCAGCGACACCTCGTTCCAGTCGTAGAACGCCTGGGTGCCGCCCGCCGCGACGGCGGCCTTGCAGGCGTCGGACTTCGGGGTCTCGGGGCCCTCGTTCTTGCAGACGTAGACGCGGCTGGGCGGGTCGGACAGGGTGCCGTGCGCGTGGGCGGGCGCGGCGGGCGCCACGACGGCGGCGATCGAGGCGGCGGGGACCAGGGCGGCCGTGAGCGCGGCCTTGGCGGGGGTCTTCATGGAGCCAGGCTCCTCGGTCGGTGCGGACAGGGCGGGGGGAGCGTCCGGACGCATTTCCAACAGGAAAGTTTCCTATCGGATTGCGAGCACCGTAACCACCTGGTCATCTCCCGGCAAGACCCGGTCCCGTCCCGGTTCCCGACCACCCCAGCTCACCGGGCGGACCGCCCGGTGCACGCGGGAAGTTCGGCATGATCCGCCCACCGGGGGCCGCCCGCGTTGGCATGATCACTGCCGTTCCCCGGCCGCCCCCGGCGCGTGCCTCAGGAGAACCGCCAGCGCGTGGCGCCGTGCGGTTCGGCGGTCGCGACCCCCACGGCGGCGTGCGGGGTGAAGCGGTACAGGTGCCAGGGCGGCGGCCCGGCGCTCTGCGCGCTGTACGGGGCGGTCACCGCGTCCCCGTCGCGCTCGGACGGCCAGCCCGTGGCGCGGTAGAACGCCGTCACCCGGTCGATCTCGTCCGGGTCGGTGGTGCGGTGCGCCTCCCCTTCCAGCACGAGGTCGACGCCGGGCAGCCGGAACGACAGCGTGCAGGCGGGGTTGGCGGCCAGGTTCCGCGACTTGCGGGTGCCGGGACCGCTGGTGAAGTAGATCCACCCGCCGTCCTCCACGCACCCGATCCCCGCCGAGCGGGGCCGCCCGTCGGGGCCGACGGTCCCCAGGAACTGCGCCGTCTCGGCCTTGGCCAGCTCGCCCAGCGCCGCGGCCACCCGGCTCCAGGGAAGCTCGGCCTCCCCGTAGATGTTCAGGTCCTTCGCCGAAACGGGTTCGGGCAGCATCGGGTCCTCCCTCATCGTGCTTCGTCGTGCCGTCACGGGTCATGACCCGCCGCGACCGGAGAACTCATCGGCGGCGGCCCAGGCGAAAATGATCGGTGCGGGGCGGGCGGACGGTGCGAGGATGCCGCCATGCCCCTCGACTCCCACCTCCTCATGGCGTTCGCCGTCACCACCCTCATCGCGATGATCACCCCGGGCCCGGACATGCTGTTCGTGCTGGGCTGCGGGATGCGCGGCGGTCCCCGCGCCGGGCTGCTGGCCACCGCCGGGGTCGCCACCAGCGAGGCCGTCCACGTCGCGGTCGCCGCCGCCGGGCTCGTCGCGCTGTTCGCGGCGGTCCCGGCCGCGTTCACCGCGGTGCGGGTCCTCGGCGCCGCCTACCTGATCTACCTCGGCGTCCAGATGATCCGCCACCGCGGGAGCGGCCTGGACGACGCCCCCGAGCGCGCGGGCGGCATGTCGGGCCGCCGCGCCTACCTCAACGGCCTGGTGACCAACCTGCTGAACCCGAAGATGGTCACCTTCACCCTCGCGTTCCTGCCCCAGTTCATCGACCCCGGCCTCGGGCACGTGTGGCTCCAGTTCGCGGTCCTGGGCGCCGTGCTGATCGCGCTGGAGTTCGTCGTCGACGGGCTGGTGGGCGTGCTGGCCGGGCGGATCGGCGGCTGGCTGCGCCACCGCCGGGCCGCCCACCGCCGCATCGACACCGCCACCGGCGGCCTGTTCATCGGACTCGGCGTCCGCCTGGCCGCCGAACGCTGACGCGCCCCGGGCCCCTGCCGTCAGGGGGCCCCGGACTCGGCGCGGCGGCACTGCTCGCCCGCGCACGCCCGCAGCCGGGACAGCCAGGACGCCAGCCGCGGCTCGACCGGGTCGGTCCCGGCGAGGTTGCGCAACTGGTGCGGGTCGGTCCACAGGTCGTACAGCTCGCGTTCCCGCGTGACGTACTCCAGGTACAGGTAGCGGTCGGTGCGCAGCCCGGCGAACGCCGGGAGGTACGCCTTCTCGCGGGTCGCGGGCGTGTAGGGCGGCGCGGAGTCGTCCGGCCCCGCCGGACGGGTCGCCCGCGCCGTCCCGTGTTCCAGCAGGAACGCGTTGCGCCCCGAGGCCCCGCCGCCCTTGAGCAGCGGCCGCAGCGACCGCCCGTCCACGAACGGCGGCGTCCTGGCCCCGGCCAGCTCGGCGATGGTGGGCGCGATGTCGACGTTCCCGGCCAGCGCGTTCACCCGCCGCCCCGCCGGGACGCCCGGCCCGCGCACCACGAACGGGACGCGCGTGTCGCCCTCGTACCCGGTGTTCTTGCCGGGGGCCATCCGGTACTGGCCCAGGTGGAAGCCGTTGTCGGAGGTCACCACGAGATAGGTGTTCTTCAGGCGGCCCTTGGCGCGCAGCGCCTCCACCAGCGACTCCACCATCTCGTCGATCGCCGCGACCGACCGGGCCCGCTGCCGGAACAGCTCGTCCCACTCCTCCTTCTCCCCGCGCGTCACGCGGGGCAGCCGCCGCAGCTCGGCCGGGCGGCCCGTCATGTCGGGCGGGTCGTAGGCGGGGCCGCGCGGGGCCTTCGCCTCCGGGTACAGCGAACGGTGCCGGGGCGCCGGGATCGCGGGCGGGTGCGGCGCGGTCGGGGTGACGTAGGCGAAGAACGGCCGTTTGTCGGCGGCGGCGACGAAGCCCCGCGCCTCCTCGGCCAGCACGTCGGTGAAGTACGTCCTGGGCGACGGCTTGCGGTGGACGATCCGCCCGTTGACGTTGAGGGTGTAGTCGAACCCCCGGAACGGGTTGCCCGCCACCGGGCTCACCCACGTGTCCCAGCCCGGCGGGACGTAGGTCTCCGGGACGCCGGGCACCTGCTCGGGGTAGCCGTTGAGGTACTTGCCGAACAGGCCGGTGCGGTAGCCCGCGCTCCGCAGCCAGGTGGCCAGCGTCGACTTCTCCTGGCCGCTCCCGTGAAACTGGCGGAACCCCCCGTTGGGCGGGTTGTTGCTCCGGACGCCGGTGTTGTGGGCGTACTGCCCGCGCAGCAGCGTCGCGCGGGACGGGCAGCACCAGGGCAGGTTCGCGTAGAAGCGGCTCAGCGTGGTGCCCTGCTCGGCCAGCAGCCTCCGCACGCGGGGCATGTAGGGCATCAGGCTCTCGTCGAGGTCGTCGGCGAGCACGACGATGAAGTTGGGCCGGTCGGCGGGGGGTCTGGGACCGGGCCCGTCCGCGCGCGACCCCGGAAAGCAGGCGGTCAGGAGCAGCAGGAGGGCCGGCAGGTACCACAGGCGGTTGCGCAAGAGGAGGGTTCTTCCTTGGGGTCAGCGGCGCACGCCGAAGCGGCGCCGGGGGCGGGGCGGGGCGGGCTGGAAGTCGGACCGGTCGACCATCGCCAGGACCGCCGCCGCGGCGGCGTCGGCGACCTGGTCGGGGGTGAGCGGCCGGTGCACGTCCCGTTCGGCGTCGAACCGCAGGTCGTCCAGGTCGCCCACGATCCGCGCCCCGGTGGACTCCAGGTCGGCCACGTCCGCGCGGCTCCAGTCCTCCACCAGGCGCCGCGCCGACTCGGGCACCCCGACGCGGGGACCGCGCCCGGACCGCGGCAGCAGGCCGCTCAGCAGGAGGCGCTCCCGCGCGGCCCGCGCGCTGTAGGTGTCCCAGCCCGCCTCCTCCAGCAGCCGGTTGAGGCGGACCAGCACCAGCGTCTCGGGCATGGTGAGCCCCGAGTGGGTCCGGCGCGTCAGCACCTGCTCCGGCGGCCGGTCGGCGAACTCCGCGACGCCGATCGCGGCGGTGAACAGCCGCCACAACCGGTCGGGCGGCGACCCGGGGTTGACGACGACGGTGACGCGGTCCGCCCCGACCTCGCGGGCCCAGCGGCGCACCAGCCCCCCGATCGCGAACGCCCGCCAGTGGTGCTGGTCGTGCTCCAGCTCGATCGACTCGGGCCCCTGGTCCCGCTGGGCGGCGAGCGTCTCGAAGAACGTCCCGATCTCCTGGCGGCGGCCGTTGCGGACGTGCTGCTGCCACAGCGACGGCAGCGCCCGGCCCAGCCCGCGCGTGGTGATCACGATCTCGATCTCGGCGGGGGCGAACTCGCCGACGACCCGCCGCACCGCCGCCGAGCGCACCACCGACAGCGCCTCGGCCGAGATCAGGACCGTGCCGGGCCACTCGGCGGCCCTGGCCGCCAGGCGGGTCCACTTGTCCTCCTCGGCGGCGGCCCGCTCGGCGGACACCCAGGGGTACTCGGTGCCGAGCAGCCCGTAGGTCGCGCGCTCGTGGTTCTCCACGGCGTCGGGGAGCACGTCGCGCAGCGACGGGGGGAACAGCACGCCGGTCTCGGCGGCGAGCGCGTCGGCACAGTGCCCCAGAACCTCCTGGAGATAGGTGGTGCCCGACTTCTGCTGTCCGATATGGAGGATCACCTTCGCGGCCACGCGCGGCAGGTTAGTGATCCCGCGCCCGCTTTCCGGCGAAAACACGGCCCTGTTCGGGAACGCTTCCCCGAACGTTCACCACCGCCCGGCCCCCTGCCCTCCCCCGCCCTTTTTGCGATACTCATGCAATCGCGAATCACTTGCAGCAAGGGGATGGCATGGTGCCGCAGCGGCTCGACGGGGCGGACATGACGGCGATCGCCGACCGGGTGTCGGCCCTCTACCGGCGGTGCTATCGGCTGCCGCCCTGGTCGGAGTCGCCCCGGCAGCTCGCCGACTACCACGGCAAGCTGCTGCGGGCCGTCCGGCGGACCGGGTTCACGGCGCTCATCGTCACCGAAGGGGACCGCCTGCTGGGGGTCTGCTACGGGTGGCCGACGCCCGACGCGCTGGACGGCGACCGCGTGCACGACGCCGTGGTCGCCGCGTTCGGGCCGGAGCGCGCCACCGCGCTGGTCAGCGGCTCCTTCGCGGTCGCCGAGCTGTTCGTCGATCCCGGCGCCCAGGGCCGGGGCGTCGGGCGCGGGCTGCTGGAGGAGGCCGTGCGCGGGCGGCGTTCGGCATGGCTGCTCACCTACGCCGGGTCGCCCGCGGCGCGCCTCTACCAGCGCCTGGGCTGGCGGGACCGGGGACTGATGCCCGCCGACATGCACGAGGGGCACCGGCTGTCGCTGTTCACGCCCGGTCCCCGGACGTCCCCCTGAAACGGCGTCGGGCCCGCCTTGGGCGGGCCCGGAAGGGATGGCTCCTGCGATTGGACTCGAACCAATAACCTGCCGGTTAACAGCCGGCTGCTCTGCCGATTGAGCTACGCAGGACCGCGTTCGCCGGGGTTCTCACGTCCCCCGGCGGCGGGCCTAGATTAGCGCACCCGTCAGGGATCTCGCACATCCACGCTGGCCAGCCGGGCGCGCGCTCCCCCACGCGGGCGGGCCCGCCCGGCGGCCCGCGTCCCGCCCTGCCGCGCGGCTGCTCGTTCAGGAACGAGAAGCCCGGAGTTTAAAGTGATGATGTGGAGCAGCGAACGTACAACCAGTACTGCGCGACCGCGCGCACCCTCGACCTCGTCGGCGAGCGCTGGACGCTGCTGCTGGTCCGCGAGCTGCTGACCGGTCCCAAGCGGTTCGGCGACCTCCAGGCCAGCCTGCGCGGCCTGGGCACCGGGCTGCTGGCCGCCCGCCTGAAGCACCTGGAACGCGAGGGCCTGGCGCACAAGATCACGCTGCCGCCGCCCGCCCGCACCCCCGCCTACGCCCTCACCGAGGCCGGCGAGGAGCTCGCCCCCGCCGTCCTGTCCCTGGCCCGCTGGGGGCTGAAGTGGGCGATGGGCGAACGGCGCGAGGACGAGACCTTCCACCCCGGCTGGGCGCTCCTCGGCCTGCGCGCCTGCTTCGACGCCGAGGCCGCCGCCGGGCTCCGCGCGGTGTACGAGTTCCGCATCGACGACGAGGTCTTCCACACCCGGGTCGACGACGGGACCATCGAGGCGCTGCACGGCCCCGCCCAGCACCCGGACGCCACCATCACCCTGGACCAGGAGACCTTCCTCCAGGTGGCCGGTCAGCGCCTCACCCTCGCCGAGGCGGTCGAGGGCGGCGCCGCGTCGGCGTCCGGCGACCCCGAGGCCCTGCGCAGGCTGCGGGGGCTGTTCCGGCTGCCGCCCCAGCGCTCCCGCAAGCCCCCGCGGGCCGCGTCCTGACCGTTCCCGGCCCCTCCGGGGGAGCGCGAAAAGCGTCAGGGCCCGTCCGGAATTCCGGACGGGCCCTGACCTCTGCCGATGATCGTGTGATCCTGCTCCCGCGATTGGACTCGAACCAATAACCTGCCGGTTAACAGCCGGCTGCTCTGCCGATTGAGCTACGCGGGATCGTTCCTGCTCCCGGGGGCTTTCTTTCGTCCGCCCCCGGCGACACGATTAGGTTAGCGCATCGGAGGACCACTCCGCGCACCCATATCGCGGGGCCGGGATGGAGCCCGTTCTGGTGGGTATGCCAGGGGAACGGTTCCACTTGATCAAGGGGGTGGCATGAAGATCCGTACTCCGTTCATCGCCGGGGCGGCCGTCGGCTACGTGCTCGGCACGAGGGCGGGCCGCGAGCGGTACGAGCAGATGACGCGGATGACGCGGAAGGTCATGGAGAACCCGCGGGTCCAGGAGACCACCGGGGTCCTCTACGCCAAGGGCGGCGAGATCGCCGGGGTCGCCCGCGACCGGGCCGGCGAGGTGGCCTCGGCCGCCTGGCACCGGGTTCCCGACCAGATCGGGGAGCGGATCCCGGGGAAGGGACGGCGCGTCCCCGAGGAATACCAGGATCCGCGCCGCGAGGCCTCCGCCAAGCCGTACTGAACGCCCGTGGCGGCGGGCCCCCTCAGGGGGCCCGCCGGGCACGGCCACGGGCCGCATCAAAGGCCGGTCAGAGGCCGGTCTGACGGCGCAGGTCCTCCAGGATCTGCTCCGCCTGCGCCCGCAGGCCGGGGTCGGCCGGGTCCAGGCCCGCGTCGAAGACGAACGACCAGCGGACCGCCCCGTCCGCCGGGGAACGCCGGCCCGCGATCCGCACCGAGCCGCCGCCCGGCAGCTTCGCCTGGTGGTTGACCGCGATGGTCGCGGTGACGCGCTCGCGGACCGCCTCGGGGACCGAGCCGGGCTCGGTGAGGCGGACGTGGTGCTCGGGTCCCCCGCCGGTCTCCTGGACGTGCAGCCAGCCGTCCTTCCACGACGCCTGGTCCACGTTCTCCCAGGGGACGCGGGTGAAGCCGCCCTCGGCGGTCGGCACGTGGAGGGCCAGCGACGTGGCGACGACGTGGGAGCCGCCCCGGGTGGGGGCGACGGCCAGGGCGCGTTCGCCCCGGACGAAGGACTCGCGGACGGCGGCGGGCGGCCGGGGGCCCCGGAGAAGGCGCATGGCCCCACGTTAGGGGATCAGGCCGCCCTGGGCGCGCGCCGGGCGCCGAGCAGGTCCAGCACGAGCGCCGCCGACCAGCTGTAGTCGTGGCTGCCCCGGCCGGTGCCGTCGAACGGGTCGAAGTACTCGCGGAACCCCGACTGCCGGACCAGCCGCAGCGTGGACCCGTACAGCAGGTCCGCGATCACCGTCAGGCCGTGGCCGAGCGCCCCGTGCCACAGCAGCCAGTTGGTGTTGATCCAGGTGGGGCCGCGCCAGAACCCGCCCCGGTCGAACGCCGGGGCCTGGATGTCGCAGGTCGGCACCGGATATCCGGCCGCCCCGGCGAACCGCGCCGACAGCAGCATGTCCACCAGGTTGCGGACGGTGGCCGCCGGGAGCTCGGGGTCGAGCAGCGGCGCGAACGACGCCACCGTCACCACCGGCAGCAGCCGGTCCTCGCGCAGGTCGCGGGCGCGGAAGCAGCCGGTGTCGCGGTCCCAGAGCCGGTCCAGCATGGCGTGGTGGACGCGTTCGGCGCGTTCGCGGTGCGGGACGGCGTCGCCGCCGACGATCGCGGCCAGTTCGGCCAGGGCGTGCGTGGAGGCCAGGTAGGTGGCGTTGACCAGCGGGTCCTCGACGGCGAACGGGTGCTCCTCGCGCAGGTAGTCGTGGCTGTAGCCGGTCTCGCGCAGCAGCGTCACCAACCACACGTAGCGGTCGTAGTCCTCGCCGGTCGGCAGGGTGCGGGAGACGCGGTGCGGGGCGTAGGCGGTGGGCGGGAGCTGGAGCGCGGCCAGCGGCCGGTCCCAGGCGGGGCTGTTGTCCAGGCCCGACTCCCAGGGATGGCAGATGGAGACCAGGCCCGTCCCCTCGTAGTCGCGGACCTCGGCCAGGTAGCGGTGCTGGGCGACGAGCTTGGGGTAGAGGCGGGCGAGGAAGTCGCGGCTCGGCTCGGTGTCGGGGGCGCACTCGTGCAGGCGGAGCGCGGCCAGGGCGTGCAGCGGCGGATGGGTGAGGCCGGAGGTGACCACCCCGCGCGGCCCGGCGCGCTGCCGGTCGCTGCACCACAGCTCGGGGCCGGGGAAGTAGCCGTGGCGGGCGACGGCGGAGTTGAACACCACGTGCGGGAGCAGACCGTCGCCCCACTGGCCGCGGAACAGCGACAGCAGCTCGCGCCGGGCCCGTTCGGGGCGGTGGCGGGCCAGGCCGAGCGCGACGAACGCCGAGTCCCAGCTCCACTGGTGGGGATACAGGCCGGGGGACGGAACCGTGGCCGTCCCGGTCCAGTTGGCGTCCAGGACCCGCGCCGCGGCCTGCCAGAGCGCGGTCTCGTCACCGGTCAGACGGGCACTCATGAGCTCAGCGTGAACCCCCGATCGCGTTCTGGCCGCCCTCCGCGGGAGACCGTCCGGAACGATGGGCTAACGCGATTGTTCCCACGAATGCCCGCCGCGACGACCCTTTGGCCGTCGTCGTTTACCTTCGTCCGGCGGCGCTCCCCGGTGATTCACTACTGCGCGTCAGCAGCCATGCGACGATCTCCTCGCCCGCCGCGACGCCGGAGGCGGCGGTGACGGCGACGTGCGGGGCGGTCCAGCCGGTGTCGTGCAGCTCGCCGTGGGCGGGACGGATCGCGGCGTCGGCGGCGGCGAGCAGCTCGGTGTCGAGCAGGGAGTCCCCGGCGGCCAGCAGGGTCGCGCCACCGACGCGGGACATCACCTCGGCCGCCGCGGCCGCCTTGGTGAGCGCCTCGGGCAGGCAGTACACCTTGCGGCCCTGCAGGGAGGTGCGCCAGCCGCGCTCGGCGCACCAGCCGGTCAGGTCCTCCACCCAGGCCGGGGGCAGGGCGGCGCGTTCCACGACGGCGTAGGCGAACAGGTCCGACGCCACGCGCCGCTTGAGCACGAAGTCGCCGCCGATCCGGGCCAGGTGCTCGCGGATCTCGGCCAGCGGCGCGGCGGACCCGGCGTTGCGGGAGCGGACGACCGCCGCCCAGTCGGGGTCGTCCACGCCGTCGACCAGGAGGTGGCCGCCGTTGGCGCAGATCGCGTAGGCGGGCGGCTTCTCCAGCAGGTGGACGCGCGCGTACTGCTCGGGCGTGCGCGTCGTGGTCGGCACGAACGTGGTCGCGGCGGCGAGGTCGGCCAGGCCGCGCGCCGCGGTCTCGGTCAGGTAGGACAGCGGCGCGCCCTGGTAGAACTCCACGCACAGCACGCGCGGCATCGCCTCGTCGGGCCCGGCCAGGCCCATCGCGGCGGCGGAGTAGATCAGGGTGCGGTCCAGGTCGGAGCAGACGACCGGGTTCACTGGACGGCCCCCCGCGCGAAGTCGGGGTGGACCAGGCCCATGCAGGCGTAGGGGAACGCGTCCGGCGGGACGTCCACGACGGGCACGTCGCGCTCGGCGGCCAGCAGGCGGATGTGGGCGAGGTCGTCGCCGACGTCGGTGCGGGCCAGCACCTTCCACGGGACGCGCCGCAGCAGCACCCGCGTGGTCTCCCCCACGCCCGGCTTGACCTTGTTGAGGTCGTCGACGCCGTGCTCGGCGGCGACCCGGCGCACCGCCTCCCAGCCCGACCAGTCGGGGGCGCGGTCGGAGGCGCGCAGGTCGGAGGCGTCCTTGGCGACGCGGTCGGCGATGTTGGGGAACCACGCCGCCACCGCGTCCAGGAACACCACCGACACGTCCGCGCCGGCCAGCTCCCGGTAGAACTTCGCGCCGTGGAAGTCGCCGGGGCCGATGAGGTCGTCGTTCAGGACGGTACGGCTGACCAGCCCGGACACGGTGGAGTTCAGCGCGGCCGAGGGGATGAGGAAGTCGTCGCGGGTGCCGTGCAGCGGGGTGCAGCGGCCCGGGTCGGCCAGCACCGCCAGGTCGCCGGGGAACCGCGTCTCCGCGGCGTGCTCCTCCAGCGCGGCCGCCAGCTCCCCGGCGATCGCGCCCTTGCCGGTCCAGCCGTCCACGAACATCACCCGCGCGGGGTCGTGGCGGGCGGCCAGGTAGCGCAGCGCGTTGCGGTCGATGCCCCGGTCGCGCACGATGCTGACGGCGTAGTGCGGCAGGTCGAGGCCGTGCGCGAACCGGGCCCAGCGGCGCATCAGCACGCCGACCGGCGTTCCGGCGCGGGCCAGGGACACCAGGACGGCGTCGGGGCCGCGCTCCCGCAGGACCAGCTCGGTGACCAGGCCGACGGCGTGGGCGACGCGTTCGGCCGACGCCTCCAGCGCCTGGTGGAAGAGCCGCAGGTAGGCGGGGCCGGGCTGGTACTCGATCGGCAGCGACTCGGCGTAGTGGGCGCGCCCGGACTGGACGGCGGCCTCGCGTTCCTCGGCGGGCGCCTCCAGCCGGACGTCCGACAGGTCCTTCAGCAGCCAGGTCACGTCCTCGGCGGGGTAGCTGCCGAACCGCGGCCCGTACAACGGGGTCACAGACTCTCCTTCCGGCGGGCGGGGACCGCCGCCAGGGTCACGGGGGCGAGGGCGCGCAGCCGGGCCAGCAGCCCGTCCGCGAGGGCCGGGGTGTCGCCCACGTCGTCGACGACCAGCACGATCGCGTCGAACGCGCGGGCGGGGTCGCGGCCGGGATCGACGTTGTAGGCGTACCGCTCCCCCGGCCCGTCGGCGGGGCCGTCGTGCGCGGGGAACACGAGCCGGGTGCGGATGGCGTAGCCGGGGTCGTCCACGGCGAGCACCGGCGACCGCGTGGTGGTGGAGTACCGGACGTCGGCGCCGGGCAGCAGGTCCGCCACGGCCCCGGCCAGCCGCAGCGGGACGTACATCAGCTCCTCGAAGCCGAGCACCAGCACGCGGGCGGCGGCGCCGGGGAGCGAGGCGGCCAGGCGCCCGGCCATGCCGGGCAGCTCCTTCTCCAGCCGGAGCCGGTGCTCGGGCAGGAACCCGTGCCTGCCGCCGTCGGGCAGCCCCTCCGGCCAGGCGAGGTCGGCGCGCGTCACCGGGAACGCGCCCGTGCGCACGGGGCCGGCGGAATGGCGTTCCACCTCGGCCACCAGCGCCCGGCCCGCCTCCAGGACGCCGTCGGGCAGCTCCACGCGGCCGGTGGCCAGGGCGACGGTGTCGATGCGCGCGCCCAGCTCGCCGGCCAGGGCGCGGGTCGCGGCGCGGGACGCGTCGTCGCGCAGGTCCACCAGGGCCGCCACCACGTAGCGGGCGCGCGGGCGGACGGCGTGCAGGGCCCGGATCGTGTTGAGGACCGTGCGGCCCGTGGACAGCTCGTCGTCCACCAGGACCAGGGGCGCGTCGCGGTCCAGCTCCGCCGGGTCGGCGGGCAGCAGCAGGTGGCTGGTGGCGTGGCTGTGCTCCTCCTCGAAGCCGCCGTAGGTCGCGAAGCCGGGCACGGGCCGCCGCGTCGAGTGCAGGTAGTAGGCCCCGCCCAGCGCGTCGGCGACCGCGTGCCCCAGCGCCGTGGCGGTCTCGGCGTAGCCGACGACCAACGCGTCCTCGACGGTCAGGTCCCGGACCAGTCCGCCCAGCCGAAGGCCCGAGCCGTACACCAGGGCGGGATCGGTGGGAACGTGCTTGCCCAGCACCGTCGAGACCAGCAGATGGGCGCGCCTGGGGTTACGGCGGACCGCCAGGCCCACCAGGTCGCGCAGGCCCTCGCCCGCGGGGCGGACGCCGAGCCGGGCCTCGACCCACTCCCCCGTCCAGGTCATCGGACCCCCGCGCACTGCGGGTCGGCCGCCTCCAGCAGCTCCACGAACGTCACTCCCTCGGCCGCCACGCCGAACACCCGCGCGCGCGTCATCAGGCGTTCGGCCCAGGCGCGGTGCGGCTTGGCCTCGTTCATCTTGTTGGCGTAGGCGCTGGCCATCGCGCCTCCCCCGGCGACGCCGAGGATGTCGGAGGCGTCGCTGTACTCCTCGTGCGTCACGACCGACAGGGCGTGGACGGCCGCCACGTGCGAGGGGTGGATGACGGTCTTGCCGGTCAGGCCGTTGGCCTTGTCCAGGTGGACCTCGCGGATCAGGCCGTCCAGGTCGGAGGTGATGATCCGCTGGCGCAGCGGCGCGGCCTGCAGCGCCTCGAACGGCGTCTGCCGCAGCTGCGGCTTGAACATCCGCTCCCCGGCCGAGAAGTACTCCCACACCGGCCCGGTGATCACGAAGCCGGTGCCGTCGGCGCGGCCCAGCACGTTGACCACGTCGTGGATCGCGCCCGCGACCTGCCCGATGTCGTAGATCGTCAGGTCCGGGGGGCGGCGCAGCCCGTAGGCCGACGACAGGTCGGTGGCGCCCAGCCGCACGGCGAGGACCTGCTCGCGGTGCTTGTCCAGCAGCCGCGCGACGTCGGCGAGCATCTCGGCCCGGGTCTCGGCGTACACCGCCTCCCGCGACTCGATCACCGGCATCGCCAGCAGCCGCCGCCCGGTGGCCTCGGCGGTGTCCCGCAGCGCCTGCAGGTACGTCCCGCCGGCGCGGGCGGTGAACTTCGGCAGCACGAACCCGGTGACCACGTCCAGGGCGGGGCCGAGCCGGGCGGCCAGGTCGCCGACCTGCTCGGGCGAGCGGATCCGCAGGAACAGCAGCGGCGCGCCGTCGTCGGGGTCGCCGGCCTCCCGGTCGTGCAGCAGCCTCAGCTGGGCGACGGTGTTGACCTCGGCGAAGGCGAGGTCGGCGTCGGCGATCGCGTCCTCCAGGCACACCACCATGCTGCGCACGCCCCGGCGGGCGGCCTTGGCGATGTCGTCGGCCAGCGCCGGGCGGGTGGCGGGGCTGTAGAGGGTCGCGCCGAGCGCCACCGCGAGGACCCCGGGGTCGTCCCGGCGGGTGAACGCGCGGGGCTGCCGGAAGAACAGGCGTTTGCGGAGCGCGGGATCGATGTGGTCAAAGTGCCGCATTCCTGGCCTGTCCTCCCTGACGCCCTGATCCAGCTCCAGGGTATGCACCACAAAGCCAAGATTCGGTCATACAAGAAAACGCCGGCGGGCATCGGATGATGCCCGCCGGCGCCGTTCCGCCGGTTCCCGGCGTCGCGGGTGGGCCGAGGGTCACAGGTGGGCCGAGACCTCCGGCAGCAGGTCCTGGAACGTGCGGCCGTTGGCGATCGCGCCGATCGCGGTCATCGACCAGCCGTCGCCGTCCCGCGACACCTTCGCCATGATCTGCGCGTTGTGCCGCCCGGAGCCGGTCAGCTCGTAGCGCGCGATCTCCTGGCCGGTCCCCTCGTCCACCAGGCGGCAGAACGCGTTCTCGATCTGCGAGAAGTCCTGCCCGGTGAACGAGTTCACGGTGAACACGAGCTGGGTGACGTTGGCCGGGACCTTGGTCAGGTCCACGTTGACGACCTCGTCGTCCCCCTCGCCCTCACCGGTGAGGTTGTCGCCGGTGTGCTGGACCGACCCGTCCTTGCTGCGCAGCTGCCGGAACCACACCGCGTCGACGAGGTTGCGCCCGGCGTCGAACAGCAGGCAGGAGGCGTCCAGGTCGATGGACTGGGACGTCTTGCGCCCGAACAGGCCCTTCTTGGCGACCGCGTCCCAGCCCAGGCCCATCCGGACCCGGGACAGGGTGCCGCCGCCCGGTTTGGTGAGCGATACCCGCTCGCCCTTCTTCAGCGAGACCGACATCATCGTCTCCTCGTGGGGTCGGGCTCACACGCCCGTGGAATGGAGTTGCTTGTCCTTGGGGGCGTCCGCCTCGCCCTCGTTGCGGTTGCGGACCACCGAGGAGGCGAACGCCGCGATGATCAGGCCCGCGCCCAGCCCACCGGTGATCCACTCGGGCACGTGGTGCCCGATGCCGACCAGCATGCAGACCGCCAGCCCGCCGATCGCCCAGTGCGCGCCGTGCTCCAGGTAGACGTACTCGTGCAGGGTCCCCTTGCGGACCAGGAACACCGTCAGCGACCGGATGTACATCGCGCCGATGCCGAGGCCCAGCGCGATCACGATCGGGTCGGTGCTGATCGCGAACGCGCCGATGACGCCGTCGAAGGAGAACGAGGCGTCCAGCACCTCCAGGTAGAGGAACAGGAAGAAGCCCGCCTTGCCGGTGGCCAGCGCCAGCGGGCTCGGCCCGCCGCTCCGCGCCTTCTCCTTCTCCTCGCCCTCGTCGCCCTCCACCTCGTCGAGGCCCGCCTCGGCGAACAGCTCGCCCAGCCCGTTGACCAGGATGTAGGTGATCATGCCGAGCACTCCGGCGATCATCACCTCGCCGGGGTCCTTGGCCCACAGGCTGGCCGCCACCGCCAGCGCGCCGCCGGCGAGGACGACCGAGAGCTGGTCGAGCTTGCCGATCTTGGCCAGCGGGCGTTCCAGCCACGTCAGCCAGTGGACGTCGCGCTCCTCGAACACGAAGTCCAGGAACAGCATCAGCAGGAACATGCCGCCGAACGCCGCGATCGTCGGATAGGCGGCGTTCATGGCCGTCTCGTAGGCCTTCTCGTCCCGGAGCGCCAGATCGAAGGCCTCGATGGGACCCAGCTTGGCCGTGAGCGCCACGATGACCAGCGGGAAGACCAACCGCATGCCGAACACCGCGATGGCGATGCCGATCGTGAGGAAGATCTTCTGCCAGAACGGGCTCATGCGGTCCAACACCTTGGCGTTCACCACGGCGTTGTCGAACGACAGTGAGATCTCGAGGATGGCCAGCACGGTCACCAGCGCGAGGCCGGTTCCCTGGTCGTAGACGAAGGCGGCGACCAGACCGGCGGCCGTGACGGCGAAGGACCACCCGAAGGTGCGAAGAATCATTCTGCTATCTCTGCTCTGGGCGCGGTCGGCGTCAGCCGACGTTCACGCCGAAGTCCATGGCGATACCGGCCAGGCCCGAGGCGTAGCCCTGGCCGACGGCCCGGAACTTCCACTCCCCGCCGTGCCGGTACAGCTCCCCGAAGACCATGGCGGTCTCGGTGGAGGCGTCCTCGGTCAGGTCGAACCGGGCCAGCTCGTTGTCGTCGGCCCGGTTGACGATGCGGATGAAGGCGTTGCGGACCTGCCCGAAGTTCTGCGCCCGCGACTCCGCATCATAGATCGAGACCGGGAAGACGATCCGGTCGCACTCCGGCGGGACGCGGCTGAGGTCGACGTTGATGACCTCGTCGTCGCCCTCGCCCTCACCGGTGAGGTTGTCACCGGTGTGCTCGACCGAGCCGTCGGGGCTCTTGAGGTTGTTGAAGAACACGAAGTGCTGGTCGGAGAGTACCTTGCCCCCGCCGCCGAGCATCAGCGCCGAGGCGTCCAGGTCGAAGTCGGCCCCGGTCGTCGCCCGGACGTCCCACCCCAGACCCACCGAGACGGCGGTCAGGTTCGGGGCCGCCTTCGTCAGCGAGACGTTGCCGCCCTTGGCCAGCGAAACTCCCATGATCGTCCTCTTCCCGGTAGGTGGCGGTTGAAGCGCAGGTGTCCCGGATGTCTCAGATGTTGACACCGAAGTCCATGGCGATGCCGGCCAGGCCCGAGGCGTACCCCTGGCCCACCGCGCGGAACTTCCACTCGGAGCCGTTGCGGTACAGCTCGCCGAACACCATCGCGGTCTCCGTCGAGGCGTCCTCGGTCAGGTCGTAACGGGCCATCTCGGTGCCGTCGGCCTCGTTGACGACGCGGATGTAGGCGTTGCGGACCTGCCCGAAGCTCTGGCCGCGCGCGTCGGCCTCGTAGACCGACACGGCGAACGCGACGCGCTCGGCGGCGTCGGGCATCGCGCCGAAGTTCACGGTGATCTGCTCGTCGTCGCCCTCGCCCGCGCCGGTCTTGTTGTCCCCGGTGTGCGCCACCGCGCCGTCGGGGGTGCGCAGGTTGTTGAAGAACACGAAGTGCTGGTCAGTGATGATCTTTCCGGAGGCGTCCAGCACCAGCGCCGAGGCGTCCAGGTCGAAGTCCGTCCCGGTGGTGGTCCGCAGGTCCCAGCCGAGCCCGACGCTGACCGACGTCAGTCCCGGCGCCTGCTTGGTGAGCGAGACGTTGCCGCCCTTGCTGAGACTGACACCCATCAGTGCCCCTCCAAGATCGTTTCGCGGTCGGCCGAAGGCCGTGGTCCGGCTATACCGACGCAGTTGCGATGGTATCCGTTCCTCCTGGCCAGGTCCCCCCGGTGCCACAGCCGTCTCATGACCGCCATGCGCCACCGGCGGTGAACACACCGCCGGTTCTGGGGGAGACTTGGGGAAGGCGAAGGGAGACAGCGTTGCGGGGAGCGGGCGACCAGCGGCGTAGGGGATCGGAGGCCGCGGTCGCGGCCAGGGACGCCGCCGCGGAGGCCTTCTACGAGATGGACCGCGCGCAGAAGTTCGTGCGCGGCAGGGTGACGTTGTTCGCCGACCTGGACGCCGCCGCGGCCGAACCGGCGCGCCGCGAGATGGACCGGCTCGACGAGACCGCCAACGCCGCCTCGGTGGAGTACATCGGCCTGCTGGACGCCCACCCGCTGGACGACCCGGACCTCCCGCCGCACGAGTACGAGTCCGCGCGGCGCGCGCTGCTCGGCGTCGCCGACCGCCTGAGGAGGGTCACCGGCGACCTCGACCGCTTCGCCGAACGCCTCGCGCCGCGGATGGCGCGGCTGGAGGCGGCGCTGGACCAGCTGCCGCCGCGGCTCGCGGCGGCCCGGGAGGCGGTGGCCGCCGCCGAGGCCGTCGTGGCGCAGGCCCGCGCGGCGGGCATGGACGCCTCCGATCCCGAGGCGGAGCTGGAGCGGGCGCGGCGGGCGCTGGCGGTGCTGTCCTCACAGGGGCTCGGCGGTCTCGGGCTGAACGGCGCGCTGGAGCAGGCCGAGGAGGCCCGGCGGACCGCCGACCTCGCCCGCGAGGCCGCCGCCGAGCTGCCGCGGCTCGCGCAGAAGACCCGCAACTCGCTGGCGTCGGTCCGCACCCGCGCCGACGCCGTCGCCGGGCGGGTCGCCTCCGTCCGCGACGCGATGAAGACGCTGCTGCGCGACTACTCGCAGGCGTGCTGGCAGGACCTCAGGGGCGCGCCCGAGGCGATCGAGGCCGGGGTGGAGCGCGCCCGCGAACGCCTCAACGAGGCCTCGGCGCACATCGCCCGCACCGAGTGGAAGGACGCGCAGCTGGCGCTGACGGCGGCCCGCACCGAGCTGAACGCCGCCGACCGCCGCGCGTCGCGGGTGACGGGCCGGGTCACCGAGCTGAAGGCGGTGCGGGAGGATCCGGAGAAGCCCGCCGAGGCGGCGCGGTTCGCCATCCGCGACGCCCAGCGCCTGGCGGTGATCCAGCCGGGCGGCGCGGCGCCCCACCACGCCCGCGCGCTCGACGCCCTGGTGGAACGCCTGGAACACGCCCCGCGGCGGCTGACCGGCCCGCACCCGGACTACTGGGCCTACCTCCAGGAGCTGGAGGCCATCCGGACGGCGGCGGGCGACGTGGTGACCCGCATCCGCTCCGAACGCGCCGCGCAGGGCCACTAGCGTTCCCCAGCCCGGGACCCGGCCGGACGGCGCGCCGGACCGGGACCGGTCCCCGCCCGGCTCAGCGCGGCCGGTCGTGCAGGCCGATGGTGAGGTTGCGCGCGGCCATCGGCGGCTGGCCCGGCTGCGGCTCCACGTACGCCGGGATCCCGCCGGGAGGCCCCTGGTGCCCCGCCACCGGCTTGGCGTGGTCGTGCGGCTGGGCGGGCCGCCCCTGCGACGGCTCGGCCCACACGGCGGTGCCGTAGGCGCAGACCTCGTGCGAACCGTCCGCCAGCACGGCGGTGTCGAAGCACATGCCCACCACCGCGTTGGCGCCCTTGCGGCGGGCGTCCTCGGCCAGCCGGTCGATCGCCTCGCGGCGCGCCGCCCCCAGACCGACGCCCGGCTGCTCCCCGGTCACCCGGAACGTCGCGCTGCTGGACGCGCCCGGATGCGGGGCCGCGCTCCGCGCCCCCTGGACGGCCGTCCCCAGGACCTCGCCGAGCACGTTGCGCACCTCGTACCCGGCCAGGCCGTCAGTCGTCACGATCAGCATGGGCACCACCGTAGACCACGGATGCGACATTCCACCGTCTAACCGGCGTCCGGCACCTGTTCGACGGCGCTCGTCCCGGACCCGTCCCGCGACTCCCACTCCCAGCTCTCCTCCAGCCGCACCCGCCCGTCCGGCAACACGACGACCTTCGACACGCAGTGGCCGTTGGAGGTCTCCCCGGCGGTGTTGAGCTGGCTGTAGCGGAAGTCGAGCACGTCGCCGCGCCGGGTGCCGACCAGGAACCCGCGCCGGATCGCGCCGCCGGAGTACTCACCCCAGATCTCGCCGCCGGCCTCGTGGTAGGTGAACAGGGTGGCGGGGGCGATCTCGCCGCCCACGACGTCGGCGACGGCCCGGAACCGCAGGCCGTCCAGCGAGGGGATCTCCATGCGCGGGAGCGTACGCGACCGGCCCCCGCCGAGGTTCGGCGGGGGCCGGTGGGGTGCGCGCGATCCGTCGCCTCGCGCCGTCCCGGCCGCTCCCCGTCCCGGCCGGAAGGCACGCGGATCAGTCGAGGTACTCCCGGAGCATCTGCGCCCGGGACGGATGACGGAGCTTGGCCAGGGTCTTGGACTCGATCTGGCGGATGCGTTCCCGCGTCACGCCGAACTCGCGGCCGACCTCCTCCAGGGTGCGGGGATGACCGTCGGTCAGCCCGAACCGCAGTTGGATGATCCGCTGCTCGCGGTCCGACAGCGTTCCCAGGATGTCCTCCAGCTGGTCCTGGAGGAGGATGAACGCCGCCGCCTCGATCGGCACGACCGCGTCGGCGTCCTCGATGAAGTCGCCCAGATCGGAATCCTCCTCCCCGATGGGCGACTGCAACGACACCGGTTCCTGGGCGATCCGCTGGATCTCCACGACCCGGACGGGGGTCAGCCCCATCTCCCGGCCGATCTCCTCGGGACTCGGTTCCCGTCCCAGGTCCTGGTGCAGCTGCCGCTGCACCCGGACCAGCTTGTTGATGGTCTCCACCATGTGCACCGGGATCCGGATGGTCCGGGCCTGGTCGGCGATCGCCCGCGTGATCGCCTGGCGGATCCACCACGTCGCGTAGGTCGAGAACTTGAATCCCTTGGTGTAGTCGAATTTCTCGACGGCACGGATGAGTCCGAGATTTCCCTCCTGGATCAGGTCGAGGAACAGCATCCCCCGACCCACGTAGCGTTTGGCGATCGAGACCACCAGGCGCAGGTTGGCCTCGATCAGACGTTGCTTCGCCCGCATTCCCTCGCGGGCGAGCTGTTCGAGGTCGAGCCGTTCCCCGGGAGACAGCACGGCGGTGCGTGCCAGCTTCTCCTCGGCGAACAGTCCCGCCTCGATCGACTTCGCCAGTTCGACTTCATCTTCTGCCGTGAGGAGCGGAACGCGCCCGATCTCCCTCAGGTAGATCCGGACCAGGTCGCTCGTCGGCGCCCGCTTGCCGAGGTCTCCCTCATCCGCCCGCTGAACGTCCTCGGCCTCGCTGGGAGACTCGAGGACCTCCACCCCCTGCTCGGCGAGCATTCGGACGATCTTCTCAAGGGAGTCGTCCGGCAAGTCGGAACGATCGAGTGCGGCAGCGACGTCATCGACGGTCACACCGCCGCGCTCTCTGCCTCGTGCGACAAGGTCCGCCACCTGGTCAACCGATGGCGCCTCGCTCGGCAGCACCGAAGGGCCCACGCAGACAGTCTGCGTTACGAAGGCCCTAGATCACAGGACCCATTTTGCGGTCTCTTGACTTACTGTGATCCAAGGCCACCCTCGCGCAACATCCGTCTCTGCTGCTCAAGCGCCACAAGATCGCCAAAGAGCTTTCCGTACTCCTCGGCCTGCTCGGCCGGATTCAGCCGCCCGAGTTTAGATTTGACGTCCGCGATCTGCTTGTTGACCTGGCGTTCCTGGATTCGGGCCAGCAGAGCCACCGCATATCGGTCCTCCGCTTCCGGAGCGACCAGCAGCGGCTCCACCCCCAACTGCGTGATCATGTCTCTGACCTGGTCGTTCGCGGCCGTCTCCCGCAGCCTTCCGATCCATTCGGCCGCCCCCGCGGCCCCCTGGACCCCACCCGCCTCAGCGATCACGGCCCGCACGGCCGCGTGCGGGGGCGCCAGGAACACGTCGCCGGGGAACCCGTCGAACACCGGCCCGAGCATCCCGGGCCGCTGCACCGCGAACTTCAGCAGCTCCCGCTCGGCCCGCACCTCGGGGTCCCGGGGATCGTAGGAGGGCCGCTCCGGCGCGGGGGCCTGCGCCTGCTGGGCCTGCTGGGCCTGCGGGTGGGGACGCTGCCCGCGCCGCCCGTTCTGCCCCTGCTCACGCGCCGACAGCTCGCGGACCCGCCGCAGCACGAACTGCTCGTCCATGATCCCGAGCCAGCGGTCCAGGTTGACCGCGTACATGTGCCGCAGCGACCGGTCCTTGATCTTGGCGACCACCGGGGCGGCGGCGTCCAGCGCGGCCAGCCGCCCCTCGGCGGTGTTCAGGTCGTGCTGCTCGATGGTGCTGCGCACCGCGAACTCGAACAGCGGCGTCCGCGACGCCACCAGATCCCGGACGGCCGCCTCGCCGTGCCGGATCCGCAGGTCACAGGGGTCCAGCCCGTCCGGCTGCACCGCCACGAACGTCTGCGTCACGAACTTCTGCTCGTCGGCGAACGCCCGCAGCGCCGCCTTCCGCCCCGCCGAGTCCCCGTCGAAGGTGAAGATCACCTCGCCCCGGAACTCGTCCTGGTCCATCAGCAGCCGCCGCAGGATCTTGATGTGCTCGTCCCCGAACGAGGTCCCGCACGTCGCCACCGCCGTCGGCACCCCGCTCAGATGGCAGGCCATCACGTCCGTGTAGCCCTCGACGACGACCGCCTGCCGGCTCCGGGCGATCTCCTTCTTCGCCAGGTCGGCCCCGTAGAGCACGTTGCTCTTGTGGAACAGCGGCGTCTCGGGCGTGTTCAGGTACTTGGGCCCGTCGTCATCGTCGTAGAGCCGCCGCGCCCCGAACCCGATGACATCGCCGCCCAGGTCCCGGACGGGCCAGAGCAGCCGCCCCCGGAACCGGTCCATGGGCCCGCGCCGTCCCTCCTTGGCGAGCCCGCCCATGATCAGCTCCCGGTCGGCGAACCCCCGCCCCCGCAGGTGCCGGACCAGCCCCTCCCACTCCCGGGGGGCGAACCCGACCCCGAACCGCGCGGCGTCGGCGAGCTCGAACCCCCGCTCCGACAGGAACTTGCGCCCGATCGCCCCGTCGGGCGCGGCGAGCCGCTCGGCGAAGTACTCGGCGGCGGCCTTGTGCGCCTCGATCAGCCGGGCCCGCTGCCCGCCGTCCTGGCGCGGGGTGAACCCGCCCTCCTCGTACCGGAGCTGGATCCCGGCCTTGGCGGCCAGCCGCTCGACGGCCTCGGAGAACGTCAGGTGGTCGATCTCCTGCACGAACTTGATGACGTCGCCGCCGACCCCGCACCCGAAGCAGTACCAGAGCCCCCTGGCCGGGGTCACGTTGAACGACGGCGACTTCTCGTCGTGGAACGGGCACAGCCCCTTGAGGTTCCCCCCGCCGGCGCTGCGAAGCTGTAGGTACTCCCCGATCACGCCGTCGATCGGCGACCGCTCGCGTACGAGCGCGATGTCCTCATTGCGAATCCGGCCTGCCACGGCGGCGAGTCTAATCCCGCCCCCCGACACTCCGCGCCGCCCCGCCCGCCCCGCTCCACCGGGGGCAGACTGGGGGGATGGTCGAATCGGTGGTGTGGGTCAAGCCGGAAGGCGCGGAGCTGGTCGAGGTCGAGGTCGGGGGTGGGCGGCTCGTCGCCTCCGGGGCGGCCGTCGGGGGCGGGGCCGTCCCCTACCGGCTGGAGTACGAGCTGACCACCGGGGACCGGTTCGTGACCGCTCGGCTGCTGGTGCAGGCCCACGGGGTGGACGGCGGCACCGGGCCCTGGCGGCGGTGGCTGGAGCTGGTGAACCGGCCCGAGGGCGAGTGGACGGTCAACGCCCGCGCCGAGGGGCACGTCGCGTTGCCGCCGCCGGGCGGGGACGCCGGGGAGCTCGGGGGCGCGCTGGACTGCGACCTCGGGCTGTCGCCGCTGACCAACACCATGCCGGTGCTGCGGGGCGGGTTCCTGGACGGGGGCGGGCCGGTGGAGCACCTGATGGCGTGGGTCTCGGTGCCCGACCTCGCCGTCCACCCGTCGTGGCAGACCTACGAGTTCGTGCGCCGGGACGGGGAGCGGTCGGTGGTGCGCTACTCCAGCCCGGGGTTCACCCGGGAGATCGTGTTCGGGGCGGACGGGATCGTGCTCGACTATCCGTCGATCGGGCGGCGGGTCTGACGGTGCCGGTTCCGCGTCCTTTATGTCGGGGGTATTTCGGTCGCCGGGGCATTGTGAAATAGCTGTTAAAAGCGCAACGGCGCGGTTCCACGCCAGGTCAGGGCCGCACTAGCGTCGAGGTGTGCTGATCACCCCACACGAGCAGGAGCGCCTGCTGATCCATGTGGCCGCGCGGGTGGCCCGGGAACGGCGGGAGCGCGGGCTGCGGCTCAACCACCCCGAGGCGACCGCGGTCATCGCGGTCCACATCCTGGAGGGCGCCCGGGACGGGCGCACCGTGGCCGAGCTGATGGAGTCCGGCCGCGCCGTGCTCACCCGTGACGACGTCATGGAGGGGGTGCCGGAGATGCTGGAGTCGGTCCAGATGGAGGCCACCTTCCCCGACGGCACCAAGCTCGTCACCGTCCACCGGCCGATCCCGTGAGCGCCCCGCTCGTTCCGGGGCAGGTCGTCCCCGGCGCGGAGCCCGTCGAGCTGAACCCGGGGCGCCCGCGGACCACCCTCACCGTCGTCAACACCGGCGACCGGCCCGTGCAGGTCGGGTCGCACTACCACTTCGCCGTCGCCAACCCGGCCCTGGAGTTCGACCGCGAGGCGGCGTGGGGGACGCGGCTGGACGTCCCGGCGGGCACGGCCGTGCGCTTCGAGCCCGGCATCACCCGCGAGGTCGACCTGGTGCCGCTGGCGGGGAACCGCGTCGTTCCCGGCCTGCGGCCGGAGGGGGCGGGGGCGCTGGATGGCTGAGCTGTCGCGGGCGCGGTACGCCGAGCTGTACGGCCCGACCGCCGGGGACCGGGTGCGGCTGGCCGACACCGACCTGTTCGTCGAGGTCACCGAGGACCGCAGCCGCGGCCCGGCCGGGGCCGGGGACGAGGCGGTGTTCGGCGGCGGCAAGGTGATCCGCGAGTCGATGGGCCAGTCCCGCGCCACCCGGGCCGAGGGGGCGCTCGACCTGGTGATCACGGGGGTGGTCGTGCTGGACCACTGGGGGATCGTCAAGGCCGACGTGGGCGTGCGGGACGGCCGGATCGTCGCGCTCGGCAAGGCCGGGAACCCCGACACCATGGACGGCGTCCATCCCGGCCTGGTCATCGGCCCCACCACCGAGGTGATCGCGGGGAACGGCAGGATCCTCACCGCCGGGGCCGTGGACTCCCACGTCCACCTCATCTGCCCGCAGCTGCTGGAGGAGGCGCTCGGCGCGGGCGTGACCACGCTGATCGGCGGCGGGACGGGACCGGCGGAGGGCACCAAGGCCACCACCGTGACCGGCGTGTGGTACCTGCACCGGATGCTGGAGGCCCTGGACGGCCGGCCGCTGAACGTCGCGCTGCTCGGCAAGGGCAACACCGTCTCCGAGGAGGCGCTGTGGGAGCAGCTCCGGGCGGGCGCGTCCGGGTTCAAGCTGCACGAGGACTGGGGCTCCACCCCGGCGGCGATCGACGCGTGCCTGCGGGTCGCCGACGCGTCGGGCGTGCAGGTCGCGCTGCACTCCGACACGCTGAACGAGGCCGGGTACGTCGAGTCGACGCTGGCGGCGATCGGCGGCCGGTCGATCCACGCCTACCACACCGAGGGGGCGGGCGGCGGGCACGCGCCCGACATCATCACCGTCGCCGCGCACCCGAACGTGCTGCCGTCCTCCACCAACCCCACGCGCCCGCACACGGTCAACACGCTGGACGAGCACCTCGACATGCTCATGGTGTGCCACCACCTGAACCCGTCGGTGCCCGAGGACCTGGCGTTCGCCGAGTCCCGCATCCGGCCGACCACGATGGCGGCCGAGGACGTCCTGCACGACCTGGGCGCGATCTCGATGATCGGCTCGGACTCGCAGGCGATGGGCCGGATCGGCGAGACCGTCATCCGCACCTGGCAGACCGCGCACGCCATGAAGCGGCGGCGCGGCGCGCTGGCGGGCCCCGCCGACAACCTGCGGGCCCGGCGGTACGTCGCCAAGTACACGATCAACCCGGCCGTCGCGCACGGCCTCGACGGCGAGATCGGGTCGGTCGAGCCGGGCAAGCTCGCCGACCTGGTGCTGTGGGACCCGGCGTTCTTCGGGGTGCGCCCGACACTGGTGATCAAGGGCGGGGTGATCGCGTGGGCGGCGATGGGCGACGCCAACGCCTCCATCCCCACCCCGCAGCCGGTGCTGCCGCGCCCGATGTTCGGCGCCGCCCCGGTGGTCGCGGCGGGCGCGTCGCTGCACTTCGTGTCGGAGGCCGCGCTCGGGGACGGGCTCGCCGGCCGCCTGGACGTGCGCCGCCGCCTGGTGCCGGTCAAGGACACCCGGCGGCTCGGCAAGGCCGACCTGCCGCTCAACGACGCGCTCCCGTCGATCGAGGTGGACCCCGACACGTTCACCGTGACGATCGACGGCGACGAGGTCGAGCCCGCGCCGGCCGCCGAGCTCCCGATGGCCCAGCGGTACTTCCTGTTCTGATGGACGTCGCGCTGCTGCTGCTGGCCGACTCCCGCCTCCCGGCCGGGGGCCACGCCCACTCCGGCGGGCTGGAACCGGCCGTCACGGCGGGAACGGTCGCCGACGTCGCCGGGCTGGCCGCGTTCCTGCGCGGTCGCCTGGCGACGTCCGGGCTGGTCGGCGCGGCGCTGGCGGCGGCGGCCTGCGCCCACGCCCGCGCCGGCGGCGCCGGCTGGGCGGCGCTGGACGCCGAGGCCGACGCCCGCGCCCCCTCCCCCGCGCAGCGCGCCGTGTCCCGCGCCCAGGGCCGCTCGCTGCTGCGCGCCGCCCGCGCGACCTGGCCGCACCCGGCGCTGGACGCCCTGACCCGCCCGCACCACCCCGTCGCGCTGGGCGCGGCGACCGCCGCCGCCGGGGGCGTCCCGCACCAGGCCGCGGCCATCGCCGCCTACCACGCGGTGACCGGCCCGGCGTCGGCGGCGGTCCGGCTGCTGGGGCTGGACCCGCTGGCGGTGCACCGCGCGCTGGCGGACCTGGCGGGCGCGGTGGACGCCGTCGCCGCCGAGGCCGCCGCGCACGCGGACGGCCCGTGGGCGGACCTGCCCGCCGCGTCCGCGCCCGTCCTCGACCTGTACGCCGAACTGCACGTCCGCGCGGACCTGCGCCTGTTCGAATCCTGATCCGGAGGTCTCCCCTTGGGCGCCAACCACGAGCACGACCCCCACGACGCCGCCCCCGCGCGCGGCCGCGCGCTGCGGCTGGGCATCGGCGGCCCGGTCGGCAGCGGCAAGACCGCGCTGACCGCCGCGCTGTGCCGCGGCCTGCGCGATGAGCTGAACCTCGCCGTGGTGACCAACGACATCTACACCACCGAGGACGCCGACTTCCTGCGCCGCGAGGCGGTGCTGCCGGACGACCGGATCACCGCCGTGCGGACCGGCGCGTGCCCGCACACCGCGATCCGCGACGACATCTCCGCCAACCTGGACGCCGTGGAGTCCCTGGAGGCCCGCCACCCCGGCCTGGACCTGGTCATCGTGGAGAGCGGCGGCGACAACCTGACCGCGCTGTTCAGCCGGGGCCTGGCCGACCGGCAGATCTTCGTGCTGGACGTGGCGGGCGGCGACGACGTCCCGCGCAAGGGCGGGCTCGGCGTCGCCGCCGCCGACCTGCTGGTCATCAACAAGACCGACCTCGCCGCGCTGGTCGGCAGCGACCTGGGGCTGATGGGGCGGGACGCCGCGCGGGTGCGCGACGGCAGGCCGGTCGCGTTCACCTCGCTGCGGGAACGGCCGGACGCGCCCGAGGTCGCCGGCTGGGTCCGCGGGATCGTCCGCGAGGCCCGCGCATCCGCGCACGCCCCCTCCCACGGTCCCGCGGCGGCTTCGTGACCAGGCGTTACACCGCCCGCGCCGCCGTCACCGCGACGCGCGACGCGGGCGGCCGGACCCGGCTGCCGCTGCTGCGGTCCGACGGCCCCCTGGCGCTGCGCGAGACGCCGGGCGGCGACGGGGCGACCGTCCATCTGGTCGGCGCGGCGGCCGGGCCGCTCGGCGGGGACGTGTTCGACCTCGCGGTGACCGTCGGGCCGGGCGCGCGGCTGGCGCTCCGGTCCACCGCCTCCACGCTCGCGCTGCCCGGCGACGGCCGGTCCCGCATGGTCGTGCGGGCCGAGGTCAGCGCGGGCGGGCACCTGGACTTCGCGCCCGAGCCCACGGTGGCGGCGGCGGGCTGCGACCACCGCGCCGTCGCCGCCGTCGCCCTGCGCGGGGACGCGACGCTGCGCTGGCGCGAGGAGCTGGTCCTGGGGCGGCACCGGGAGGAGCCCGGCCGCCACACCGGCAGGTTCGACGTGACCGTGGACGGCGTCCCGCTGCTGCGGCACGAGCTGCGGCTGGACGATCCGGCCGTCTACCGCGGCGACGCGGTGATCGGCCGGGCGAAGGCGGTCGGCAGCCTCCTGCTGGTCGGGCCCGGTCTCGTCCGGGAGCCGTGGGTCGGCGAGGGCGTGGGGGCGCTGCCGCTGGAGGGGCCGGGGGTGCTGATCACCGCCGTGGCCGCCGACTCCGCCGAGCTGCGCCGCCGGCTGGCGTCCGGGGAGCGGCGGGCGCGCGGCCCCGTCCCGGTCGGCTGATCCGCCCGATTCTGTCGGACCCTCCCGGTAGCCTTGTGTGCGCATCATCTCTTTAGGGCATAAAGACTTCGGGACGGGGCACATGACCGCAACGACCGCCGGACGGCACGCCGCCGACAGCCACGACATGATCGAGGTGCGCGGCGCCCGGGAGAACAATCTCCGGAACGTCTCGCTCGACCTGCCCAAACGGCGGCTCACCGTGTTCACCGGGGTGTCCGGCTCGGGCAAGTCGTCGCTGGTGTTCGGCACCATCGCGGCCGAGTCCCAGCGGCTGATCAACGAGACGTACACGGCGTTCATCCAGTCGTTCATGCCGAGCATGGGGCGGCCGGACGTGGACGCGCTGCGCAACCTCAGCGCCGCGATCGTCGTCGACCAGGAGCGGATGGGGGCCAACTCCCGCTCCACGGTCGGCACCGCCACCGACGCGTACGCGATGCTGCGGATCGTGTTCAGCCGCCTCGGCGTGCCGCACGTGGGGACCTCCACGGCGTTCAGCTTCAACTCCGCCGAGGGCATGTGCCCCGAGTGCGAGGGGCTGGGGCACGCCGACGCCCTCGACATCGACGAGATCGTGGACCGCGGGCTGTCCCTCAACCAGGGCGCGATCAGGGTGCCGGGCTTCACCGTCGACGGATGGCTGGTGGCGGGCTATGTGGGCTCGGGGTTCTTCGACCCCGACACCCCGCTCAAGGACTTCACCGAGCAGGAGTGGGACGACCTGCTGAACAAGCCCCCGGGTACCAAGGTGAAGATCGGCAAGAGCTCGATGAGCTACGAGGGGCTGCTGCACCGCGTCCGCCGGTTCTACCAGGGCAAGGACCGCGACTCGCTCCAGCCGCACATCCGCGCGTTCGTGGACCGCGCGGTGAAGTTCGCCGAGTGCCCGGCCTGCGGCGGCACCCGGCTGAACGCCGCCGCCCTCTCCTCCAGGATCGGCGGCCGCAACATCGCCGACTGCTCCGCCATGCAGATCAACGACCTGCTGGAGTTCGTCAAGGGGATCGACGACGAGTCGGTCGCGCCGCTGCTGGCCACCCTGCGCGGCACCCTGGAGTCGCTGGTGGAGATCGGCCTCGGCTACCTCAGCCTCGACCGGCCCGCCGGGACCCTGTCGGGCGGCGAGGCGCAGCGCGTGAAGATGGTCCGCCACCTGGGGTCCAGCCTCACCGACGTGACCTACGTGTTCGACGAGCCGACCGTCGGGCTGCACCCGCACGACATCGCCCGGATGAACGACCTGCTGCTGCGGCTGCGCGACAAGGGCAACACCGTCCTGGTCGTCGAGCACAAGCCGGAGACCATCGCCATCGCCGACCACATCGTGGACCTCGGGCCGGGCGCGGGCACGGCGGGCGGCGAGATCTGCTACACCGGCGACCTGGCCGGGCTGCGCGCCTCCGGCACGCTCACCGGCCGCCACCTGGACCACCGGGTGACGCTGCGGGAGAAGTTCCGCGAGCCGACCGGCCACCTGCGCATCGAGAACGCCCGCCAGCACAACCTCCGGGACGTCACCGTCGACATCCCCACCGGCGTCCTGACGGTCGTCACCGGCGTGGCCGGGTCGGGCAAGAGCTCGCTGATCCACGGCCACCTGCCCGGCCGCGACGGCGTGGTGGTCGTCGACCAGTCGGCGATCCGCGGCTCGCGGCGCAGCAACCCCGCCACCTACACCGGCCTGCTGGACGCGGTCCGCACCGCGTTCGCCAAGGCCAACGGCGTCAAGCCCGGTCTGTTCAGCGCCAACTCCGAGGGCGCCTGCCCCAACTGCAAGGGCATCGGCCTCGTCTACACCGACCTCGCGATGATGGCCGGGGTCGCCTCGACGTGCGAGGAGTGCCAGGGCAAGCGGTTCACCCCGAAGGTCCTGGAGTACAAGCTGCGCGGCAAGGACATCTCCGAGGTGCTGGCGATGCCGGTGACCGAGGCGCACGCGTTCTTCACCGAGAGGAACGCCCGCGCCGTCCTGTCGCGCCTGCTGGACGTGGGGCTGGGCTACCTGAGCCTGGGGCAGCCGCTGACCACGCTGTCGGGCGGCGAGCGGCAGCGCCTGAAGCTGGCGATCCAGATGGCCGAGAAGGGCACGACCTACGTGCTGGACGAGCCCACCACCGGCCTGCACCTGGCCGACGTGGACCAGCTGCTCGCCCTCCTCGACCGCCTGGTGGAGGACGGCAACACCGTCATCGTCATCGAGCACCACCAGGCCGTCATGGCGCACGCCGACTGGATCATCGACCTGGGGCCGGGCGCGGGCCACGACGGCGGACGCGTCGTGTTCACCGGCACCCCGGCCGAGCTGGTCGAGAACGCCGACACCCTCACGGCCGTGCACCTGCGCGAGTACCTGGCCCGCGACTGACGGTCCTCACATCGCCCGGCGCAGCCGCCGCAGCCCCTCCCCGATGTCGTCGCGCCGGACCCCGCCGTAGCCGAACACCAGCCCCGGCCGCGGCGGCCCGGCGATCGCGAACTCCGACAGCGGGTACAGCGCCACGTCGTGGTCCAGCGCGCGGCGCGCCAGGCCGGTGTCGTCGCCGGTGTCGTCGCCGGTGAGGAACGCGCTCAGGTGCAGCCCGGCCTCCGACGGCACGACGGCCAAGCGGTCGGCGAAGTCGCGTTCCAGCAGTTCGACGAGGTGCTCGTGCCGGGCCTGGTACTCCCGGCGCGACCGCCGCAGGTGCCGCGCCAGCATGCCCTCGTCGACGAACCTGGCCAGCGCCGCCTGCACGGGCAGGTCGGAGTGCCACGACGACACGTACCGGGCCGCCCGGAACGCCCTGCGCAGCGCGGCCGGGGCGACCAGGAACCCCAGCCGCAGCACCGGCAGCATCGCCTTGGAGAACGTCCCCAGGTAGATGACGCGGCCGTCGGCGTCCAGGCTCTGCAACGGCTCGACCGGGCGGCCGCCGTAGCGGTACTCGGTGTCGTAGTCGTCCTCGACGATCACCACCTCGCGGTGCCGCGCCCACTCCAGCAGCGCCCGCCGCCGGGGCAGCGACATGGCCATGCCCAGCGGGAACTGGTGGGACGGGGTGAGGTACACGGCGCGGGCGTCGTCCGGCAGCGCGTCCACGCGCAGTCCCTCGGCGTCCACCGGGACGCCGTGCACCCGCAGCCCCAGGGACCGGAACAGCAGCCGCGCGGGCGGGTAGCCGGGGTCCTCCATCGCGACCGCCGCGCCCGGCTCCAGCAGGACCCGGCACACCAGGTCGAGGGCCTGCTGGATGCCCGCGGTGACCACGACGTCGGCGGCGTCGGCGCGCACCGACCGGGACACCCCCACGTGCCGCGCGACCGCCTCCCGCAGCACGTCCAGCCCGGCGGGGTCCCACGCGCCCGACAGGGCCCGCGCGGTGGGGCGCAGCTCCGCCGCCATCAGCCGCCGCCACTCCGCGAACGGGAACAGCCCCGCGTCCGGCAGCCCGACGCGGAAGTCGTAGCGGGCCCCCGGCAGCCGGGCGGGCCACGCCGCCAGGTCGTGCCACACCGCGCGGGGGCGCAGCGGCGACGCGGCGGGCGCGCCGCGCGGGGCCGTCCCCGTCGCGCGCACGTAGGTGCCCGCGCCGGACCGGCCCTCCAGGAACCCCTCGCCGGCGAGCCGGTCGTAGGCGACGCCGACCGTGGTGCGGGAGACGGCCAGCCGCCGCGCCAGCTCGCGGGTCGGCGGCACCGGGTCGCCGGGCCGCAGCCGCCCGTCGAGGACGGCGTCGCGCAGCTGCCGGTAGATCTGCCCCGCCAGGTCGCGGCGGCCGTCGAGGCTGACATGGACGTCCATCCCGCCGACCCTAGAGCGGCCCAGTCGTTTCCCGCCATTTCGGCCCTTCAACCGGGCCGCCGCGCGCCCCTACGGTGTCGCCATGGATCCGATGAGCACCGATTTCCGCGATCTCGACCGCCGCGCCGCCGATTTCTATCTGACCTTCGTCGCGCAGGTGAAGCCCGCCGACCTCGCGCTGGCCACCCCGTGCGCCGACTGGACGCTGCACGGCCTGCTGCGCCACCAGGTGAGCCAGGACGAGGGGTTCGCGGCGGCGGCCCGCGGAGATGGCGGCGACCTTCAGGTGTGGCGGAACGGCTCGCTGGGCGACGACCCCCACGCCGCCGCCCGCGCCTCCCTCGACCTGGTGACCGGGGCGTTCGCCGAGGAGGGCGTGCCGGACCGGCCGTTCCTGATGCCGGAGGTCGCCGACCGGCCCGTTCCCGGCCGGATGGCGGTCAGCTTCCACTTCGTGGACCTGGTGGTGCACGCCTGGGACGTGGCGGCGACGCTCGGCCTGCCGTGGGAGCCGTCGGCCGAGATGCTGGAGGCGTCGCTCGCGGTCGCCGCCCTCGTGCCGACCGACGACGCGACGCGCGGGCCGGGGCTGGCGTTCGACCGGACCGTGCCCGCCCCGGAGGACGTGTCGCCCGGCGACCGCCTGCTGACGCTGCTCGGCCGTTCCCCGTCCTGGGTGCCCAGCCAGTACCGGTGGAGGTGACCCTCCGCCCGCGAAAGCCGTTCGAGGTGGCGCGCGGCGCACGCATCCGGGCCGCCGATCGGGTGGGCTCCGACCTGCCCGGCACGCCGCGCGGCGACGGCGTGTCGAGAAGGGCGACCGTCCTGTGCTCGTGGCGTCCCGGGGCCCTGGAAGGCCGCCTAGCCGAGGGCCAGGGAGGCGGCGGTGAACAGGCGTGCGGGGTCCGACGGCAGCGGCGGGCCGTACTCCATCACCGTCGTGGTGAACGCCGTGGTGAGGCCCGCCCTCTCCAGCCACGCCAGCAGCTCGGGCCGCCGGTGGTCCACCTCCGCGCGGTGGGGGCCGGGGGTCTCGGCGGCCAGGTCCGCCAGCAGGGCCGTCGCCGTCGCGAGGTCGTCGGCGACGACCGGGCCGAGCACGGTCTCCTGGTGGTTGCGCCACGCCCCGCCGAAACCCGCGATCCCCTTCGCGGTCTCCACCACGCGCCAGGAGAGGCAGAAGCCCGACAGGTGGTCCAGGAGGCGTTCGCGGGGCGCGCCGAACGCGGCGGCGTCCAGCGCGCGGATCGCGGGCAGGTCCCCCGCGGCGGCGGGACGGGACCGGCCGGACGGCGCGAGCGCCGCCGCCCCCCTGAGGGTGCTCATCCCCCCGACGGCGCGGAAGCCGAGGCGTTCGTAGAGCGGACGGCCGAAAGTGGTCGCCGTCAGCCACGCCGAGGGGGTTCCGGACTCGGCCAGAACGTGCCGCATCAGGCGCCCGCCGAGCCCCCGGCGCTCGTGCGAGGGCGCGGTGAGGACCATGCCGACCGCCGTCGTCGCCGCGCCGTAGGAGACACCCGCGGCGGTGGCGAGCAGGCCATCGTCCGGCGCGTCGATCCCGTAGACCGAGCCGAGCGCGAACAGCGTCCGCCAGGTGTCGCGCTCCGGCGGCCAGTCGCGGCTCACCGCGAGGGCCAGGCAGGCGTCGAGATCGTCGAGGGTGAGCGACCGGACGGTCAGATCCATTCCAGGGATCTTAGGGGTTGACCTTGAGTACGCTCCAGATCGCAGAGTGGTAGGGAGACCAAGCGGAGGAGACTCATGCGGATCGGACTGCAGGTTCCCAGCTTCACCTTCCCCGGCGGCCCCGAGCGGATCGGGCCGGAGTTCGCGCGGATCGCCCGCGAGGCCGACGAGGGCGGATTGCACTCGCTGTGGGTGATGGACCACTTCTTCCAGATCGCGATCGTCGGGCCGCCCGAGGACCCGATGCTGGAGGGCTACACGGCCCTGGCGTACGCGGCGGCGGTCACCGAGCGGATCACGCTCGGCACGCTGGTCACCGGCGTCGCCTACCGGCACCCCGGCGTGCTGGTGAAGACCGTGACGACGCTGGACGTGCTGTCGGGCGGCCGGGCCTGGCTCGGGATCGGCGCGGCCTGGAACGAGGAGGAGGCGCACGGCCTCGGCATCCCGTTCCCGCCGCTCGCCGAGCGCTTCGAGCGGCTGGAGGAGACGCTGCGGATCGCCCGCCAGATGTGGAGCGGCGACGAGACCCCGTTCGAGGGCGAGCACCACAGGCTGGAGCGGCCCCTGAACTCCCCGCCCGCGCTGCGCGCGCCGCACCCGCCCGTCCTGATCGGCGGTGGCGGGGAGAAGAAGACGCTGCGGCTGGTCGCGAAGTACGCCGACGCCTGCAACCTGTTCGACTCCCCCGAGATGCCCCACAAGCTGGAGGTGCTGCGCGAGCACTGCGAGCGCGAGGGCCGCGACTACGCCGAGATCGAGAAGACGGCGATGACGTACTTCGAGGAGACCCCCTCGGTGGACCGGGCCGTCGACATCGTGGGGCGCAACGCCGAACGCGGCGTCGACCACGTGATCTTCTCGCAGTGGCCCGGGCAGGACCTGGCCGGGGTGCTGGCCGAGGCGCTGCCCCAGGTCGAGAAGATCACTCCGGCGGGGCGCTGACCCGCGCCGGGCCGCGGATACGGTCGGAGCATGACGACCTACCGCCAGCCCGGCACCGTGCTCACCGACCACCGGTTCACCGTCCCCCTCGACCACGCCCGCCCCGACGGGCCGACGATCGAGGTGTTCGCGCGGGAGGTCGTCGCGGCCGGGAAGGCGGGCCGCGACGACCTGCCGTGGCTGGTGTACCTGCAGGGCGGTCCCGGCTACGGGTCGCCGCGCCCGGTCGGCCGCGACTCGTGGCTGGACCGCGCCCTGGAGGACTACCGGGTGCTGCTGCTGGACCAGCGCGGCACCGCCCGCTCCACCCCGGCCAACCGCCGCACCCTCGCCGGGATGGACCCCGCCGGGCAGGCCGGGTACCTGGCGCACTTCCGCGCCGACTCGATCGTCCGGGACGCCGAGCTGATCCGCCGCGCGCTGCTGGGCGAGGGCCGGTGGAGCGTCCTCGGGCAGAGCTTCGGCGGGTTCTGCGCGGTCACGTACCTGTCGCTGGCGCCCGAGGGGCTGCGCGAGGTGCTCATCACCGGCGGGCTGCCCGGCCTGGACGCCACCGCCGACGACGTCTACCGGCGCACCTATCCGCACGTCGCCGCCAAGAACGCCGCGTTCTACGACGCCTACCCGCAGGACGTCGAGCAGGTCAGGCGGATCGCCCGGCACCTGCGCGACAACGAGGTGCGGCTGCCCGCCGGGGGCCTGCTGTCGGTGGAGATGTTCCAGACGCTCGGGGTGATGCTCGGCATGAGCGACGGCGCGCACCGCATGCACTACCTGCTGGAGGGCGCGTTCGACGGCGACGAGCCGTCGGATGTGTTCCTGCGGCAGGTGGAGGCGCACACCGCGTACGCCGAGGCCCCCTTCCACGCGATCCTGCACGAGCCGTGCTACGCGCAGGGCGGCTCGGCGACGCGGTGGGCGGCGCATCGGGTGCGGGCGGAGTTCCCCGCGTTCGACGCGCTGGAGGACGACGCGCCGTTCCCGTTCACCGGGGAGATGGTCTACCCCTGGCAGTTCGAGCAGGACCCGTACCTGGTGCCGCTGCGCGAGGCCGCCCACCTGCTGGCCGGGCGCGACGACTGGCCCGCCCTCTACGACGCCGGTCGGCTGGCCGCCAACGAGGTCCCGGTCGCCGCCGCCGTCTACCACGACGACATGTACGTGGACCGCGAGCTGTCGCTGCGGACCGCCGCCGCCGTGCGCGGCCTGCGCCCGTGGATCACCAACGAGTACGAGCACGACGGCCTGCGCAACAGCGGCGGCAGGGTGCTGGACCGCCTCATCCGGATGGTGCGCGGCGAGGTCTGATCACTTCTTCTGCAGGTCGCGCATCCGTTCGATCTCGGCGAGCTGGCCCGACTGCACCTCGCGGGCCAGCTCCTGCACCACGACGTCCTGGCCCTTGTCCAGCACGTCCTTCACCATGGTCAGCGCCCCCTGGTGGTGGGTGATCATCAGCTCCAGGTAGAGCTTGTCGAACGCCTCCCCGCGCGCGGCGCGCAGCTGCTCCATCTGCTGCGGCGTGGCCATGCCCGGCATGTTCGCGTGCGGGTCGGCGGAGGGCTTGGCCCCGTGGCCGCCGTGCCCGCCGTGCCCGCCCGCCCCGGTGCCGACGTTGTTGCGCCGCAGCCAGGACTGCATCGCCGCGATCTCGCCGCCCTGCGCCAGGTCGATGCGCTTGGCCAGGGCCTTCACCCGCCGGTCGGACGCCTGCTGGGGCGCCAGCACCGACATCGCCTGCGCCTGCTCGTGGTGCGGGATCATCATCTGCACGAAGCGGATCTCCGCGGCCGTCGGCTTGGCCGGCGCCTTGGCGGGGGCGGCGGGCTGGGTCCGGTTCGGCTCCCCCGGTTTTCCGGGGACCAGCACGGTGCCGCTGGGTTTGGCGGCCGGCCTCTCCTCGCCGCTGCATCCGCTGAGAACGGCTCCGGCCAGCAGCGTCGTCGCCACTGTCACGGCGATCCGGTGTCGCATCGCACTCCATCCCTCGGGTCTGGTAGCGCGAAGGTACCCACTCCAGCATTCCCGACAAAAGACCACTAGGTCTCGGAAAGCTCACAGATCGCCACACCTCTGGGCAAGGGACGTTTCAGCCCTCATACTCCATTTGATCAATGTCATGTCATCGGGGGTCGTACGTAAGGAGACAGGGTGGCGCCAGTTCGCAGACGCCAGACCAGACGCCGAACACTGCTGGGCACCCTCTCGGGGGTCGTCCTGGCCATGGCGGCCGTCCTCACCGCGCCGGCCGCGTCGGCCGACATTCCGGGCAAGGACGAGATCGCCAAGTCCGACAACATGCACCACCTGGCGAACATCCCCAAGCCGGGGCCGTTCAGCGCCGTCGACGCCTACGGCACCGACTGGGCGTTCAAGGGCAAGTACGCCTTCGCCGGCAACTACAACGGCTTCACCGTCTTCGACATCAGCCGGCCCGCCAAGCCGAAGATCGTCAGCGTCGTCCAGTGCCCGGGCGCGCAGAACGACGTGTCGATCGCCGGGGACCTGCTGTTCCTGTCGACCGACCGCTCGATGAGCGACGACTCCTGCCAGGCCGTGCCCAAGCCCGCGACCGACAAGACGGCGTGGGAGGGCATCAAGATCTTCGACATCAGCGACGTGCGCAACCCGCGCTACGTCAAGGCCGTCGAGACCAAGTGCGGCTCGCACACCAACACGCTCGTCCCGGGCAAGCGCGGCACCGCCTACATCTACGTGTCGTCGTACTCGCCCAACTCGACGTTCCCCGACTGCCAGCCGCCGCACGACCTGATCTCCATCGTCAAGGTCCCGCTGAAGAAGCCGGCCGAGGCGTCCGTGCTGTCGGAGCCGGTGCTGTTCCCGGACGGCGGCAACCCCGGTGACGGCCAGCCCTGGCCGAACGGCACCTCCGCCACCTCTGGCTGCCACGACCTGACCGCGTACCCGGACAAGGACCTGATGGCCGGGGCGTGCATGGGCGACGGCGTGCTGTTCGACATCGAGGACCGCGAGAAGCCGCGCGTCGTCACCAGCGTGCGCGACGACGAGAACTTCGCGTTCTGGCACTCGGCCACGTTCAACAACAAGGCCAACAAGATCGTCTTCACCGACGAGCTCGGCGGCGGCTCGGCGGCCACCTGCAACGCCACCATCGGCCAGCAGAAGGGCGCCAACGCCATCTACGACATCGTGGGCAAGGGCGACAAGGCCAAGCTGGTCTTCCGCAGCTACTACAAGATCCCGCGGCCGAACACCGACACCGAGAACTGCGTGGCCCACAACGGCTCGCTGATCCCGGTCAAGGGCAAGGACATCATGGTCCAGGCCTGGTACCAGGGCGGCATCTCGGTGTGGGACTTCACCGACTCCCGCAAGCCCAAGGAGATCGGCTGGTTCGAGCGTGGCCCGTTCGACGACAAGAACCTGATCCTGGGCGGCTCGTGGTCGGCGTACTACTACAACGGCTACATCTACTCCAGTGACATCCAGAAGGGTCTGGACGTCATCGACATCCGCGACAAGCGGACCGACAAGGGCAAGCGCGTCAAGCTCGACATCCTGAACGCGCAGAGCCAGCCGGACTACTTCGACTGACGGTCGGACCCGGTTGACCCACGCCAAGAGAACGGCCCCCGGCATCCCGCCGGGGGCCGTTTCCCTGTCCGGCCGCCCTAGCGGCGGGCCGCCCGCACGAGACGGCGGGCCAGCGGCCAGGCCAGCAGCACCGCGACCACGGCGTAGACGGCCACCGCCAGCGGCGAGTTGACCAGCCCGGTGAGGCTGCCGTCGCTGAGCTGGAGGGCGCGGCGCATCTGGAGCTCCGCGCCCGGACCCAGGATCACCCCGAGGATCGCCGGCAGGACCGGCAGGCCGAACCGCCGCATCGCGAAGCCCAGCAGCCCGATCAGCAGCAGCACGACCAGGTCGACGGGGTCGCCGCCGACCGCGTACGCGCCGACGCTGGCGAAGAACAGGATGCCGCCGTACAGGTACGGGCGCGGGATCCGCAGCAGCTTCGCCCAGACCGGCGCGAGCGGCAGGTTGATCAGCAGCAGCAGCACGGTGCCCACGAACAGGCTGGCGATCAGGCCCCACACCAGGTCGGTCTCGCGCTGGAACAGCAGCGGTCCGGGCTGGATGCCGTACTGCTGGAACGCCGCCAGCATGACCGCCGCGACCGCCGTGGTGGGCAGGCCCAGGGTCAGCATCGTCACCATCGTCCCGGCGGCCGAGGCGCTGGCGGTCGACTCCGGACCGGCCACGCCCTCGATCGCGCCCTTGCCGAACTCGTCACGGTGCTTGGACAGCCGCTTCTCGGTCGCGTACGACAGGAACGTGGGGATCTCCGCGCCGCCCGCCGGGACCGCGCCGAACGGGAACCCGATCAGCGGGCCGCGCAGCCACGGCTTCCAGGTGCGCCGCAGGTCGTCCCGCGACAGCCAGGGACGGCCGACCGGGATCGGACTGCTCCCCCCGTGCCGCAGGTGCGCCGCGACCCACAGGGCCTCGCCGACCGCGAACAGCCCGACCGCGACCAGCACCACGTCGATGCCGTCGCTGAGGTGCAGCGTCCCGAACGTCAGCCGCGACTGCCCGGTCATCTGGTCCAGGCCGACCAGGCCGAGGGTCAGGCCGAGCAGCAGCGAGGCGAGCCCGCGCAGCCGGGAGGCGCCCAGTACCGAGGTGACCGCGACGAACGCCAGCACCATGATCGCGAAGTAGTCGGGGGCGCCGATGTCGACCGCGACCGACGCGACCGCCGGGGCCAGCAGCACCAGCGCCGTCGTGCCGAC
This sequence comes from Actinomadura kijaniata, assembly GCF_014138665.1. Classification (NCBI taxonomy): domain Bacteria; kingdom Bacillati; phylum Actinomycetota; class Actinomycetes; order Streptosporangiales; family Thermomonosporaceae; genus Actinomadura; species Actinomadura kijaniata. The sequence continues at coordinate 1,421,797 of NZ_JACJIA010000001.1, read as the reverse complement.
CATGCCGCCGACGAAGTGCCCGATCGCGGCGGCGGCCAGCGCCTGCGGGCCGCGCCCGGAGCGGGCCATCGGGTTGCCCTCGATCGCGGTGACCACCGCCGCGCTCTCGCCGGGGGTGTTGAGCAGGATCGAGGTGGTGGAGCCGCCGAACATGCCGCCGTAGTAGATCCCGGCGAACATGATGAACGCGGCCGTGGAGTCCAGCCCGTAGGTCACCGGCAGCAGCAGCGCCACCGCCATCGCCGGGCCGATGCCGGGCAGCACGCCGATCGCGGTGCCCAGGATCACGCCGATCGCGGCGAACGCCAGGTGCGCCGGGGTCAGGGCGGTGCCGAACCCGTCCAGCAGGTGGGTGAACGCGTCCATGCCCTACAGCACCCCCATCAGCGGCCCGCCGGGCAGCGGAACGCCCAGCAGCCGGTCGAAGACGAACCAGGTCAGCAGCGACAGCCCGGCCGCCAGCAGCGGGTCGCGCACCATGTCACGGCTGCCCAGCGCGTACACCGAGCCCCAGAACAGCACCGCCATCGCGATCGGGAAGCCGAGCGGGCCGATCAGCGCGACGTTCGCCAGGAACGCCGCCAGCAGCATCGCCACCGTGCGCCAGTCGGCGGGGGTGTCGGGATCGATGTCCTCGCCCGCCTCGGCCTGGCCCCGGCCGCCGCGCAGCACGTCCACCGCCAGCAGCACCGACACCAGCACCAGCAGCCCGCCGACCAGCATCGGGACCGCCTCGGGCCCGACCGGGCCGCGCCGGGTGAAGTCGTCGGGGATGCGCAGCGCGTCCACGCACACCAGCCCGCCGAGGACCAGCAGGAACGCGCACAGCCCCAGCTCGGACCGCCGAACGGGCGCACGCTCCCCGTGCTCGTGCCCGTGCTCGTGCGTCATCTCACTCATGCTGTGTTTCCCGCCCGCTTCCAGGGCGCCCCAAGGCGCCGTCTTCCCTCGTCGCTCTGGTCGCTTCGCTCCCGGCGCTCCTCAGTCCAGACGGCGCCGCGCCCTTCCAGCGTGCTCATGCGAGTCCCAGCTCCTTCAGCACCGAAGCGACGCGGCCGTTCTCGGCGGCGATGAACGCCCGGAACCGGTCACCGGGCAGGAACGCCGGGGTCCAGCCGTTGTCGCGCAGCGCCTTCTGCCACTGCTCGGTGCGCTGCAGCTCCGTCCAGAGGGCGACCATCCGGTCGCGGTCGCGGTCCGACAGGCCGGGCGGGGCGACGATGCCGCGCCAGTTGGTGAACTCGACGTCCAGCCCGGCCTCCTTGAGGGTGGGCGCGTCGATGCCGGGGACGCGCCGGGCCCCGGTCACCGCCAGCGGGCGCAGCTCGCCCGCCGCGATCTGGTCGCGGGTCTCGCCGACGCCGGTCATGCCGAAGCCGACCTTGCCGCCGAGGATGGAGGCGGTCAGCTCGCCGCCGCCGTCGAACGGCACGTAGTTGACCTGCCGGGGCGGGACGCCGGCCGCCCGCGCCATCAGCATCGGCGCGAGGTGGTCGGGGCCGCCCGGCGAGGAGCCGCCCCCGACCGGGACCGACCGGGGCCCGGCCCTCCATGCCCTGATCAGGTCCTGGATCGTCCGGTACGGCGAGTTCTTGCCGACCACGACGATGTCGGACTCCTCGATGAGCCGCGCGACCGGCGTGGTGTCGGCCAGCGTGGACGGCGAGCGGTTGGTGTGCACCGATCCGACGACGCCGAGCCCCATGGACATGGCCAGGCGGCCGTTGCCGCGCTCGCCGACGATCCGGCCGAGGCCGACGGTGCCGCCCGCGCCGGGCAGGTTGAACACCTCGATGTTCTTGCTGAGGCCCGCCTCCTCCATGGCCTTGACGGCGGTGCGGGCCGTCAGGTCGTAGCCGCCGCCGGGGGCGTTGGGCACCAGGACCCGCAGCCCGGGGATCGCGGTGCCGGTCGTCCGGTCGTCGCCGCCGGACACCAGGGGTGGGACGCACGTCACCAGCAGCGCCGCTCCCAGCGCCGCCAGCCATGCTCGGGGTTGTCTCATCCGGCCTTACCTCGGGAAACGTTACGGTGTGTGTTCTGGGCCACATGGTGCCCGTCCGGCGGCCGCGTGTCGCTCTTTGGGAGCTATCGATACTTTTGGTCGTTTCGGTCACGCCGGTAGGGTCGCCATCGCCCGGATCGGGAGGTGGGAGATGGGTCCGGCGGGCTCGCTGGCACGGCAGCTGCTGGTCTGGCAGCTGCTGATCGTCTTCGCGCTGCTCGGCGGCGTGGCGGCGTACTCGACCCTGCACAGCAACGCGGTGTTCCGTGACACCGAGGGCCGCAAGCTGCTGGCCGTCGCCGAGAACGTCGCGGCCACGCCGGGTGTGCGCGCCTCGCTGGCCGCCCCCGCCCGGCGCGACGCGCTGCCGTCGTTCGCCGAGGGGGCCCGCACGCTGTCCGGTGCCGACGCGGTGGTGATCACCGATCGGGACGGGCGGGTGCTGACCGCGCCCGATCCGGCCCTGGTGGGGCGGCCGCTGGCGTTCGGCGACAGCACCGTGCGGCGGGGGCGGGCGTGGGTCGGCGAGGCCGGCGGACGGCTCGCCGCGCACGTCCCGGTGGTCGGCGACGCCGGCCGGGGCACCGTCGGGTACGTCGCGGTCAGCCGGGACACCCCCGGCCTGTGGGCGGGGGTCGCCGGCTCCCCCGGCACCGCGCTGGCGCTGCTGGCGATCACCACGGTGATCGGCGTCGCCGGGTCGTTCCTGCTGGCCTCGCGGGTGAAGCGGCAGACGCTCGGGCTGGAGCCGCGCGAGATCACCGGGCTGATCGAGCACCGCGAGGCGCTGCTGCACGGTATCAAGGAGGGCGTGATCGCGATGGACCGGGACGACCGGGTCACGCTGGTCAACGACCGCGCCCGCGAGCTGCTGGCGCTGCCCGCCGACGCGGTGGGCACCGCCGTGGACGACCTGAGGGTGCACGAGCGGCTGCGCGACGTGCTCACCGGCCGCGCCCCGGGCGCCGACCAGATCGTGCTGCGCGCGGGCCGCGTCCTGGTGATCAACCGGCTGCCGGTCCGCGCGGGCGGGCGGCTGATCGGCGCGGTCGCCACCCTGCGCGACCGCACCGAGCTGGCCACGCTGCGCGAGGAGCTGGCGGTCTCCTCCCGCACCACCGACACGCTGCGCGCCCAGGCGCACGAGTTCACCAACCGGCTGCACACGATCGCCGGGCTGATCGAGCTCGGCGAGTACGACGAGGCCCGGTCCTATGTGAACCTGGTCAGCAGCGCCCATGACGACCGGCACGACCAGGTCACCGCCCGGATCGAGGACCCGGCCGTGGCCGCGCTGCTGATCGCCAAGGCGAGCCTGGCGGCCGAGCGCGGCATCGGGATGCGGCTGGCCCCGGCCAGCCGCCTGGCGCCGGTCGACGAGGCGCTGTCGGGCGACCTGGTCACGGTCGTGGGGAACCTGGTCGACAACGCGCTGGACGCCCTGTCCGCCGGGGGCGGCGACGACTGGGTGGAGGCCGAGATCCGCGACGACGCCGAGACCGCCGACGGCCGCCCCGCGGTGGTGGTCGTGGTGCGGGACTCGGGGCCGGGCGTCGCCCCGGAGATCGCCACCGAGGTGTTCCGGCGCGGCTTCACCACCAAGGCGGCCGAGCAGGGGCGGCGCGGCCTGGGGCTGGCGCTGACCCGGCAGATCTGCGTGCGCCGGGGCGGCTCGGTGGACGTGCGCAACGACAGCGGAGCAGAATTCACCGCCGTCCTCCCGTCGGCCCGCAGAGAGTGAGGGAACATGATCCGCGTCCTGGTCGTGGACGACGACTTCATGGTCGCCAAGGTGCACGGCGGCTATGTCGAACGGATCCCCGGCTTCACCGTGGCGGGCGTGGCGCACACCGGCGCCGACGCGCTGCGCGCCGTCCACGACCTGCGCCCGGACCTGGTGCTGCTGGACGTCTACCTGCCCGACCTGGACGGCCTGAGCGTGCTGCGGGAGCTGCGCGCCGACCCCGCCACCGCGCACATCGACATCATGATGATCACCGCGGCGCGGGACGTGGGCACCATCCGGGGCGCGCTGCGCGGCGGGGCGCTGCACTACCTGATCAAGCCGTTCTCGGCGGCGGCGCTGCGCGCCCAGCTGGAGCACTTCGCCGCCCTGCACACGCGGCTGCACCAGATCTCGCCCGGCGCGGCGGCGGCGCAGGAGGACGTGGACCTGATGTTCGGGTCACGGCCGCGCGCGGCCCGCACGTTCCCCAAGGGCCTCAGCGAGCAGACCGCCGACCTGGTGGAGCAGTCCCTGCGGTCCCATCCGGAGGGCCTGTCGGCGGCCGAGTGCGCGGAGCTGACGGCGCTGTCGCGGCCGAGCGCGCGGCGCTACCTGGAGCACTTCGCCGACACCAACCGCGCCGAGGTGCGGCTGCGCTACGGCGGGACGGGCCGCCCCGAGCGCCGCTACCACTGGCGTTCCTAGCCGGCGCCCCTAGACGGCGGCCGGAGTGAAGATCCACTTCTTGTAGGACCAGTAGCGGAACGCCGAGGCCAGGCCCAGGCCGACCAGCAGGCCCATGTTGTAGGCGATCCCGCCGTGCAGGCCGAGGACGTAGAAGGTGAACCCGGTGACCAGCACCTGGATGGCCATGCCGATGCCGTTGAGGCCGAAGAACAGCGCCATCTCGCGGCCGGTGCCGTCGCTGCCGCTGCCGCGGAACGTCCAGTGCCGGTTCAGCAGGTAGGACGACAGGGTGGAGGCGGCCGTCGGGATCACGACGCTGGTGAGCGGGGAGCCGCCGAGCCAGTGCCGCAGCACGTTGGCGCCGCCGATCGTGATCACGGTGCCCAGGAACCCGACGAAACCGAAGCTGAGCAGCTCACGGAGGAATGTGCGGCGATCCCGCCCATTCATGACCGGTTTGACCGGTCTTGACCGCTCCAAGGTGCTCACTTGCCCAGACATTACCCGAGTCGGACAAATACCCGCTCTCCGGTCGGGCAAAGATCACCGGGAACGGGTCACCGGTCGGCGGTGGCGGTGGCCCCGGCCAGCGCCACGATCGCCCCGGCCAGCACCGCCGGGACGGCCAGCGCCCACGGCAGCCCCAGCCCCTCGGCCACGAACCCGATGACCGGAGGCCCGCCCAGCAGGCCCAGGTAGCCGACCGCGGTGACCCGCCCGATGCCGGTCGCGGCGGGCACGCCCGGCAGGTTGCCCGCCGCGCTGAACGTGACCGGGGCCACCACGGCGATCCCCAGCCCGAACAGCGTGAATCCGGCCACGGCCGCCACCGGGTGGTGCGCCAGCAGGCCGAGGCCGAGCCCCAGCGAGCCCACCAGCGAGCCGGCGCGCAGCACCCGGACGGGGCCGAACCGGTGCACCACGCGGTCGCCGGCCAGCCGCCCCACCGTCATGGCGACCGCGCACCCGGCGAAGCCGAGCCCGGCCGTGCCGGGCGCCGTGCCCAGGTCCTCACGCAGGTAGACCGCGCTCCAGTCGGCCATCGCGCCCTCGCCGACGAACGAGCACAGCCCGATCACGCCCAGCAGCGGGAGCGTCCACCGGGACACCCGCGCGGCCCTCCCCGCGCCGGCCGTCCCGCCCCTGGCGGGCCCGGGGGTGGCGTCGGCGGCCGGGCCGAGCATGCCCCGGCAGCCCAGCAGCAGCACCGCCGCCAGCACCCCCGCCATCGCCGACAGGTGCGCCGGGACCGGGACGCCCGCCTGCGCCGCGCCCGCCCCGACCAGGGCGGCCAGCAGCGTCCCGACGCTGTAGGAGCCGTGCAGCCCGGACATGATCGGACGCTCGTAGGCGCGTTCCACCGCGACGCCCTGGGCGTTCATCGCCACGTCCATCATCCCGAGGCCCATGCCCAGCAGGAACAGCGCGCCGGTCAGCGACGGCAGGTCCCACGCGAACCCCAGCGGGACCAGCGCCAGCGCCCCGCCCGCGCCGGTCGCCAGGCTGGTGGCGCGGCTGCCCCAGCGCGCCACGGCGCGGCCCGCGACCCGGACCGCGAAGAACACCCCGAGCGGCGCGCCCAGCAGCGCCACGCCGAGCGCCCCCTCGCCGAGCCCGAGCTCCTGCTTGATCTGCGGGATGCGGGCCACCCAGGCGGTGCCGACCAGACCGTGCACCAGGAACGCCAGGGTCACCGCGACCCGCGCGCGGCGGTGCGGTGCGGTCGTCTCGGTCGGCACGGAACGACCCTACGCCGACCCCGCCGGGAGGGAAAATCTTCAACTACCGGTGGCCAGCAGCTCCGGCAGCGGGGTCTTCGGGTCCGCCAGGCGTTCGGGGTCCACCCGGACACCGGCGCGGATCAGCGCCTGCACGTCCTCGACCACGTCCCACACGTTGACGTTCATGCCCGCCACCACGCGCCCCTCCGACAGCCAGAACGCCATGAACTCCAGCGAGGGCACGTCGCCCCGGAACACCACCCGGTCGTAGTCCCCCGGCGTCGCCAGGCCCGACATCTCCATGCCCAGCTCGTACTGGTCGGTGAAGAAGTAGGGGATCGGGTCGTACACGACGTCCCGGCCGAGCATCGACCGGGCCGCCGCCGGGCCGCCGTTCAGGGCGTTGGCCCAGTGCTCCACGCGCAGCCGCCGCCCCAGCAGCGGGTGGTAGGAGCTGGCCACGTCCCCGGCGGCGTAGATGTCGGGGTCGGAGGTGCGCAGCGCGGCGTCGGTGAGGACGCCGTCGGAGACCTCCAGCCCGGCCCGCTCGGCGAGTTCGGTGTTGGGCCGCACCCCGATCCCGGCGATCACCACGTCCGCCGGGATCTCCGCCCCGCCGGAGGTCACCACCGCCGACACCTGGCCCGCGCCCCAGAAGCCCGCCACGCCCTGGTCCAGCCGCAGGTCCACGCCGTGCCGCCGGTGCAGCTCCGCGAAGATCTGGCCGACCTCGCCGCCGAGCACGCAGTACAGCGGGGTCGGGTTCGGCTCGATGATCGTGACGTCGTTGCGGTACTCGCGCGCGGCGGCGGCCGTCTCCAGGCCGATCCAGCCCGCCCCGGCCACCACCACGCGCCGCCCGCCGGGCGCGAGCGCCTCGCGCAGCCGCGCCGCGTCGGAGAGGGTGCGCAGGTAGTGGACGCCCTCCAGCTTGGAGCCGGGCACCTCCAGCCGGCGCGGCGACGCCCCGGTGGCCAGCAGCAGCTTGTCGTAGCCGATGCGGTCGCCGTTCTCCAGCCGCACCTGCCTGTCCCGCCGTTCGATGGCGGTCACCACCGTGGACGGGCGCAGCTCGACGTCGTGCTTGTCGTACCAGTCCGGCTCGTGGACGTGCGTCTTGTCACGGGGTTCTCGCCCGAGCAGGAAGCCCTTGGACAGCGGCGGGCGCTCGTAGGGCCGCTCCACCTCCGCGCCGATCAGCACGACGCGTCCGCGGAACCCCTCCTCGCGCAGGGCCTCGGCCGCCTTGGCGCCGGTCAGGCTCGCGCCGACGATGACGAACGTCTCCTCGGGCATGGTGACCTCCCGTTGTGGGGACCCGTAGGGGTTCCGTTCTTGTATCCCTACAGCGACGCCCCCAACCCGACAAGGGTCATGTAAAGCCCCGGACGGTTAAAAACCTCTCAGCCGGCGGTGCCGCATGATCGCCGAGGTGTCGGTCAGCGAGGCGATCTGGTCCACCACCACCCGCAGCCGGGCCGCGTCGCCCGCGGCCTCGGCGAACGAGGCGCGGAACGCCGGGTCCAGCGACTCCGGCGCGGCGGCCAGCATCAGGTCCGCCAGCTCGATGATCAGCTCGCGCTGCCGGGCCCGCGTCTCCTCGTGGTTGATCCACACGTAGTGCGCGGTGATCCCCTTGAGCAGCGCGCACTCCAGCCGCTGGGCGCGCGGCACGATCAGGTCGGCGGCGTAGCGGGTCAGCGGCCGGTCCCCGTGGGCGTCGCGGGTGGCGTCCTCGGCGGCCACGCAGAACCGGCCGATCAGCGTGCTGGTCAGGTTCTTCAGCGCCGCCAGCGTGCGCGGGGTGCCGTCGTAGCGGTCCGGCCAGTAGGGCTGCGCCAGCAGGTCGGCGAAGCGCTCCTCCAGCTCGGCCAGGTCGGAGTCGGGGCAGTACAGCTTGATCGCGGTGGCGGCGACCAGGCGGCGCTCGGCGGGGTCGGCCAGCCGGGCGAAGTCGACGTGCCCGGCGGTCAGGGCGTCCTCCAGGTCGTGGACCGAGTAGGCGACGTCGTCGCTCCAGTCCATGACCTGCGCCTCGAAGCAGGCGCGGCCGGGCGGGGTGCCGTCGCGGACCCAGTCGGCGACCGCGCGGTCGTCCTCGTAGATCCCGAACTTGCCGTTGACCGCCTCCGACTGCGGCCACGGGTACTTCATCGAGGCGTCCAGCGCTGCGCGCGTCAGGTTCAGGCCGACGCTGCGGCCCTCCAGCGGCGGGCCGTCGGGCGCGAACGACTTGGGCTCCAGCCGGGTCAGCACCCGCAGGCTCTGCGCGTTGCCCTCGAACCCGCCGCAGTCGCGGGCCACCACGTCCAGCGCCGCCTCGCCGTTGTGCCCGAACGGCGGGTGCCCGATGTCGTGCGACAGGCACGCGGTCTCCACCAGGTCCGGGTCGCAGCCCAGCGACTTGCCCAGCTCCCGGCCGATCTGGGCGCACTCCAGCGAGTGGGTCAGCCGGGTGCGCAGGCTCTGCACGTTGCCGTCGGGCTCGGCGCCGGGCGAGGCGACCTGGGTCTTGGCGGCCAGGCGGCGCAGCGCGGCGCTGTGCAGGACGCGGGCGCGGTCGCGTTCGAAGGCGGTGCGGTCCCGGCGCTTGGGGGGTTCGGGAGCCCAGCGCTGACGGTCGTGGTGCGAGTACTCCTTCATCGTCCCCCCAGCGTATGCGGCTCGTCCGACATCGCGCCCAACGGCGGATGTCATCCGGTCGGCGTCCCCTCCGGCAGCTTCTTCACGGTCTCGCTGGGGGCCTTCACGCTCTTGCCGAACAGCACGTAGGACAGGTAGCCGCCGGTCTCGCGGACGATGTAACTGAACTGGGTGTCGCGGGTCTGCACGCTCGGCCCCGAACGCGTCGGCGAGGACGCGGCGCGGATGCCGTTGTCCTCGGCCATCCGCTTGGAGCGCAGCCCGTGCCAGGGATCGGTGACCAGCACGGCGCTGTCCCAGCCGGACCGCTGGTAGAGGCGGCCGGTGGCCTGGAAGCTCTGCAGGGTGTCGCGGCCCTCGGGGACGGCCACCACCCGGTCGGCGGGCATCCCGCCCCGGTTGATCAGCCAGCGCCGCCCGGCGTCGGCCTCGGTGAAGCGGTCGCCGGGGGCCTTGCCGCCGACGGTGACGATGCGCGGGGCGACGCCCTTGCGGTACAGCTCCAGCGCGTGCTGGAGCCGCCACTGCAGCGTCGGGGACGGGCGGCCGTCGTACTGCGCCGCGCCCAGCACGATGATCGCGTCGGAGCGGGGGCGCTCGTCCTGGCGCGCCTGGTACCACACGCGCCAGGCGACGGTGAGGGGCGTGAGCACCGCGATGGCGACCAGCCCGACGACGACGCCCACGGTGATGATGAACGCGCGGGAGCGGGGCTCGCGTTCGCGGCGCGCGCGCTTGCCGGAGCGCCTGCCGGGGCGCTCCTGCGGCTCGTCGTTCCACTCGGGTTCGGGCAACTGGACTTCCAATGTCATCGCGCTCGCCACGTTAAATGAGACGACGCGGGGAAGGGTCCCGGTTCGGCCCGACACGCCGGGAAGGACCGTGGGATCCGTCACCGGATCCCACGGCCCCTCATCTCGCCCCTCTCACGTCACTCCGTCAACGGTTGTCGCTCCCGTCCGCCTCGATCACGGCGCGGCCGGCCTCCAGGCGGGCGACCGGGACGCGGAACGGCGAGCAGGACACGTAGTCCAGGCCGACCTCGTGGCAGAAGTGCACCGACTCGGGGTCGCCGCCGTGCTCGCCGCAGATGCCGAGCTTGATGTCCGGGCGGGTGCGGCGGCCCTCCTCGGCGGCGATCCGCACCAGGCGGCCGACGCCCTCGCGGTCCAGGGTCTCGAACGGGGAGACGCCGAAGATGCCGAGCTCCAGGTAGCGGCCGAAGAACGCGGCCTCCACGTCGTCGCGGGAGAAGCCCCAGGTGGTCTGGGTGAGGTCGTTGGTGCCGAAGGAGAAGAACTCGGCGGCCTCGGCGATCTGCCCGGCGGTCAGCGCGGCCCGGGGCAGCTCGATCATGGTGCCGATCAGGGCGGGGACGTCCACTCCGGTCTCGGCGGCGACGTCGGCCAGCACCCGCTCGGCCTCCTCGCGGACCGCCTCGAGTTCCTGGACGGCCCCGACGAGTGGGATCATGATCTCGGGTCGCGGGTCGCCCCCGGCCCGCCTCCGCTCGGCGGCGGCTTCGGCGATCGCCCTCACCTGCATGGAGAACAGGCCGGGAATCACCAAACCGAGCCGCACGCCGCGGAGTCCAAGCATAGGGTTCTGCTCGTGCAGGCGGTGGACCGCTTCGAGCAGTTTGCGGTCCTTCGGGTCGGCGTCGTCGGCTGCGAGGGCCACCCTCACCGAGAGCTCGGTGAGGTCGGGGAGGAATTCGTGCAGCGGCGGGTCGATGAGCCGGATGGTCACCGGCAGGCCGTCCATGGCCTCGAAGATGCCGACGAAGTCCTGCTTCTGCAGCGGCTCCAGGGCCTCCAGGGCCGCGCGCCGCTCGTCGTCGGTCTCGGCGAGCACCAGCTTCTCGACGAGCCGGCGGCGGTCGCCGAGGAACATGTGCTCGGTGCGGCACAGGCCGATGCCCCGCGCGCCGAAGCGGCGGGCGCGGGCGGCGTCCTCGGGGTTGTCGGCGTTGGCGCGGACCCTCAGCCGGGCCTGGCCGTCGGCGTGCCCCATGATCCGGTCGACGGCCGTGACCAGCTCGTCGCCGTCGGCGGCGCCCAGCTCGCCCTCGAAGTACCGGACGACCGGGGAGTCCTGGACCGGCACCTCGCCGAGGAACACCTCGCCGGTGGAGCCGTCGATGGAGATCACCTCGCCCTCCTCGACCACGACGTCGCCGGGCGCGGTGAACCGGCCGGCCTTGACGTCGACGTCGAGTTCCTCGGCGCCGCAGACGCAGGTCTTGCCCATGCCGCGGGCGACGACGGCGGCGTGCGAGGTCTTGCCGCCGCGCGAGGTCAGCACGCCCCTGGCGGCGACCATGCCCGCCAGGTCGTCGGGGTTGGTCTCGCGGCGGACCAGGATGACGTCCTCGCCGCGCTCGGCCAGCTCGACGGCCCTGGCGGAGGTGAACACGGCCTTGCCGACGGCCGCGCCCGGGGAGGCGTTCATGCCCTTGGTGAGCCTGGTGGCCCCGTCGGCGCGGGAGGCGTCGAAGCGGGGGAACATCAGCTGCGCGAGCTGGTCGCCGGTGACGCGCCGGACGGCCTCGTCGGCGGTGATCAGCCCCTGGTCGAGGAGCTGGCAGGCGATGCGGAACGCCGCGGCGGCGGTCCGCTTGCCGACCCGGGTCTGGAGCATCCACAGCTTGCCGCGCTCGATCGTGAACTCGATGTCGCACATGTCGCGGTAGTGGTTCTCCAGCTTCTCCATGATCTCAAGAAGCTGGTCGTAGGAGGCCTTGTCGATGGTCTCCAGCTCGGTCAGCGGGACGGTGTTGCGGATGCCCGCCACGACGTCCTCGCCCTGCGCGTTCTGCAGGTAGTCGCCGTAGATGCCCTGCTGGCCGGAGGCGGGGTCGCGGGTGAACGCCACGCCGGTGCCCGAGTCCATGCCGAGGTTGCCGAACACCATCGAGCAGACGTTGACGGCGGTGCCCAGGTCGACCGGGATGCGCTCCTGGCGGCGGTACAGGATCGCGCGGTCGGCGTTCCAGGAGTCGAAGACGGCCTTGACCGCCAGGTCCATCTGCTCGCGTGGGTCGGTGGGGAACTCCCGCCCGGCGTGCTCGCGGACGATGCCCTTGTAGGTGTCCACCAGGGCCCGGAAGTCCCCGGCGTCGAGGTCCACGTCGTTGTCGATGCCCTTGGCGCGCTTGGCGTCCTCCAGGGCCTCCTCGAACAGCTCGCCCTCGATGTCCAGCACGGTCTTGCCGAACATCTGGATCAGGCGGCGGTAGGAGTCCCACGCGAAGCGCTCGTCGCCCGCCTGGGCCGCCAGGCCGTGCACCGACTCGTCGTTGAGGCCGATGTTGAGAACGGTCTCCATCATGCCCGGCATGCTGAACTTGGCGCCGGAACGTACGCTGACCAGCAGCGGGTCGTCGCTCTGGCCGAGGCGCTTGCCCATCGCCTCCTCCAGCGCGGAGAGGTGCCGGGCTACCTCTTCCTCAAGCCCCTCGGGAAGGCTCCCGTGCTTGAGGTAGTGCCGGCAGGCCTCCGTGGTGATCGTGAACCCGGGAGGCACGGGCAGACCGAGGTTGGTCATCTCGGCCAGGTTGGCGCCCTTGCCACCCAGCAGATCCTTGAGGTCCTTGTTGCCCTCAGTGAAGTCGTACACGAACTTCGGCACGGGGAGCTCCTTCTCGCTCCGATTCCACCCAACGACAGGACGGGGGTCTCCCCTGCCAGGTGGCGGTCACACCGTGCCGACGTGGCACGATGCGACGTTCTGCCTGGCAGTGGCAGCCCTTGTCCTGCTTGCGGGGGACTGTACCCGTGTTGTGGCGGTCTGCCCGCCGCCCGGTCCCCGACCGGGCGTTATGCCAGGTCAGAGCCGCTGTAATGGTCTATTCCAGTACGGCATGACCGACAGGTCCCCTGTCGGGTCCGCGAGGAAAGAGGCGAGCGCCATGGCATGGCCATTGCCGACGAGAGGGAATGATGGATCAAGGAGGTGAGGTTGTGAGGCCGATGGTCGCCGGAGGCCGGGCGGGAGAGCCGTTCGCTCCTATCGCCGATTTCGGGTTCCTGTCCGACTGTGAGACGACCGCGCTGGTCGCCCCCAGCGGGAACATCGAGTGGATGTGCCTGCCCAAGATGGACTCGCCGAGCGTGTTCGGGTCGATCCTGGACCGCGACGCGGGCTATTTCCGGGTGGGCCCGGCGGGCGTGGAGGTGCCCGCCGCGCAGCGGTACATCCCGGGCACCATGGTGATGGAGACCACCTGGTGGGTGCACGGCGGTTGGCTGGTGGTGACCGACGCCCTGCTGATGGGGCCCTGGCACCACGAGACCGAGCGGTCGCACACGCACCGGCGCGCCCCCACGGACTACGACGCCGACCACGTCCTGCTGCGGATGGTCCGGTGCGTCAACGGGCAGGTGCAGGTCCGCCTGGACTGCATGCCGGTGTTCGACTACGGGCAGACCCCGGCGCGCTGGGAGCACACCGGGCTCGGCTACCACGAGGCGGTGGCCCGCGGGAACGGCATCAACCTGCGGCTGTCCACCGACATGAACGTGGGGTTCGAGGGGCCGCTGGCCACGTCCCGGACGCTGCTGAAGCAGGGCGACGCCCGGTTCGTGGCGCTGTCGTGGAGCGAGCACGAGCCGCCCGCCACCTACGAGGAGGCGCACGACCGGCTGGTGTGGACCGTCCACCACTGGCAGCACTGGCTGGACCGGGGGCGGTTCCCCGACCACCCCTGGCGCAGCCACCTGCAGCGCAGCGCCCTGACGTTGAAGGGGCTGACCTACGCGCCGACCGGCGCGGTGGCCGCCGCCGCGACGACGTCGCTGCCGGAGACGCCCGGCGGGGTCCGCAACTGGGACTACCGCTACACGTGGATCCGCGACTCGACGATGGCGCTGTGGGCGTTCTACACGCTCGGCTACGACTGGGAGGCCAACGACTTCTTCTACTTCATCACCGACGTCGCCGAGGCCGCCGAGGGCAACCTCCAGATCATGTACGGTCTGGACGGCCGCGCCGAGCTGCCGGAGTCGACGCTGGAGCACCTGTCGGGCTACGACAACGCCCGTCCGGTGCGCATCGGCAACGAGGCCTACATCCAGAACCAGCACGACGTGTGGGGCGCGATCATCGGCTCCATCTACCTGTTCGTGCGCAAGCGGGACCGCCTCGACGACCGGCTGTGGAAGATCGTCGTCAAGCAGGTCGAGGACGCCCTGGCCAACTGGAAGACCCCGGACGCCGGGATGTGGGAGGTGCGCGGCGAGCCGCAGCACTTCACCTCCTCCAAGGTGTTCTGCTGGGTCGCCGCCGAGCGGGGCGCGCGGCTGGCGCGCATCCGCGGCGACATGGAGCGCGCGTCCCGCTGGCAGCAGGCCGCCGACGAGATCCACGCCGACGTGCTGGACAACGCCCTGGACGAGCGCGGGGTGTTCACCGCGCACTACGGGGCCACGGCGCTGGACGCCTCGTCGCTGCTGATCCCGCTGCTGGGCTTCCTGCCGCCGGAGGACAAGCGGGTCCGCGACACGGTGCTGGCGATCGCCGACGAGCTGTCGGAGGACGACCTGGTGCTGCGGTACCGGGCGCACGAGACCGACGACGGTTTCGACTCCGAGGAGGGCACCTTCACGATCTGCTCGTTCTGGCTGGTCAGCGCGCTGGTGATGATCGGTGAGCTGGAGCGGGCGAAGGCGCTCTGCGAGAAGCTGCTGTCCTACGCCAGCCACCTCCAGCTCTACGCCGAGGAGATCGACCCGCACTCGGGCCGCCACCTGGGGAACTTCCCGCAGGCGTTCACCCATCTGGCGCTGATCAACGCGGTCACCCAGGTGATCCGCGCCGAGGAGGGCGAGCCCCCGGCTCCGCTGGCCTGACCCGCACCGGCCTGCTCGGCCACGTGACAAGGGCGCACCCCGCACGGGTGTGCCCTTTCTCACTTTCCGCCGGTGACGCGGTCCGGGGACGGGGGCGTGACCGCCGGGTGCGCCCGCAGGTAGGCGACGAACGCCTCGTGGTCGGCGGGCTGGTTGCGGTACGCCTGCCGGAACCCGGCGAACGCGGGATACCCGTCGGCTCCGATGAGGGTGTAGGCCAGGGCCGCCAGCCGGTAGTCGCGGCCGGTGTCCAGCGGCCTCCCGTCGATGGTCACGTCCCCGGGATCCACGCGGTCGCCCTCGGGGCGGGAGGCGTCGTAGCGGTAGCGGACGCTGCGCGACACGGCCAGCGGCGCGAAGCGTCCGTCCCGCCACTGCTGTTCGAGGGCCTGGTGGATCTGCTCGCCGGTCACGGTGACGGTGAGGACGGGGTTGCCGTAGCCGTAGGCGGCCCACGCCTCCCCGAAGGTGATCACCCCGTCGGCGTCGCCCGCCGCGTTCCCCTTCGCGAACGGCAGGTCCCGGGCCAGCGCCGTCGACCCCTTGTGCGGCCGGGTCGCCACCAGGGCGAGGTCGGCGCGGCCCCGCCGGGTGCGGGCGGCGGTCCAGTGCTGCACGTCGGCGGCCAGGTCGCCGAGGGCGCTCTCGCCGTGGGCGTTGGGGGTCCGGGTGAGATCCCCGGTCTGCCGGGCGAGCGGCTCGGCGGCGCGCCGTTCCCCGCGGGCCTTCCAGTAGGAGACGATCCTGCCGACCTCGGGGTCGGGGGCGAGGTCGCGGGTGACGGGGTGGTTGACGGCGGTGGTGCGGTCCCGGAGCACCTCGCCGGTGCGCGGGTCGAGCCGCAGGCCGATCTCGCTGATCAGCCGCCCGTGGTTGAGGCCCTCGACGACCGGCCGGGGCCGGCCGGCGGGGTCGGGGATCGAGCAGTTGAAGCCCGCGTGCCAGTGCCCGGTGACGATCGCGTCGATGTCGGGCGAGGCGGCCCGCGCGAAGTCGATCACCGGGCCGGAGGGCTTGTGGCAGCCGTTGAAACCCGCGCCGTCGGCCTGGCCGCCCTCGTGGACGTTGGCGACGATCGCCCGCACGCCCTTGCGGCGCAGCTCGGCGGCGTACCGCGCGGCCGTCTCCACCAGCGGCAGCGCCCTCAGGCCCGGCTGGTAGGAGGTGCTGCCGGCCGGGGTGTCGGTGACGGTGAGGTTGATGAACCCGACGGGGATCCGGCGGCCGCCGCTCCCCCGCGCCCACTCGACGGTGTAGGGCCGCAGGATCGGGCGTCCGGTCCGCGCGCCCACGATGTTGGCGCTGAGGAAGGGGAACCGCGCCCCGCGGAACCGCCGCCCCGTGGAGTCGGTGAAGCAGCTGTCCACGTCCACCCGGCCGAAGCAGCGCCCCCGGCCCATGTGGTCCTTCAGGAACTCCGGCGAGACGTCCAGCTCGTGGTTGCCCACGGCCGAGAAGCGCAGGCCGAACGCGTTGAGGACCTCGATGGTGGGCTCGTCCTGGAAGGCGTCCACCTCGAACGGCCAGCCGCTGAAGCTGTCCCCGGCCGAGAACGTGATCGAGTTGCGCTTGCCCGCCCGCAGCCGCTTGAGGTGCGCGGCGTTGTAGGCGGCCCCGCCGACCTTGAGCACGGTCCCGTCGGGCAGCCTCACCTGCCCGTTGCCGTCGTCGTGGGCCCGGAGATAGCCGTGGAAGTCGGTGATGGCCAGCAGTTGCACGTCCACCGGCTCGACCGCCGCCGTCGCCGTCCCGCAGGTCCCGGCGGTCACGACCGCCGCCGTGACCGCGGCCGCCGCGCGTCGTCCCATCCGCATGATCTCCCGTCGCTCCGGAAGCAGGTGATCATCATCGGATGGCCGCCGGACGACCGGTGGATGAGCGCGAGATGACAGGTGGCCGGCGACCGTGACCGTTTTGTCGCCGTGGATCGCTGATGTCGCGCCTCGTGACCTCGCCTTCCGCCCCCTCCGGGCCGGACGAGCCCCTCGCCTGGGCCGCCCCGGACGCCCCCGCGGCGCCCGCGCCGCCCACCGCACCGTCCGAGGTGCCCACGCCGTCCCCGGCCGGGCGTCCCCGGCTCAACCGGTTCGCGATCGTCACGGTGGGCTTCGGCATCGCCGCCCTCGTCCAGATCGGCCGCCGCGGCGAACGCGGCCGGGCCCTGGCGACCGGCGGGCTCGCGGCGGCCACGGCGTGGCTGTTCGCGGTCGGGGTGATCACGATCGTCGCGCTGGGCGAGCTGTCCGGCCCGCGACGCGACGCCTCCGGCCGGGTCTCCGCGGGCGGTGGCAGGACCCTCGCCCCGTTCCTGCGGCCCGGCGACTGCTTCGTCGGGCTCTCCGCGAGGCGGCCACCAACCTGGTGACCGTGCTGCCCTGCGACCGGCCCCACCACGGCGAGGCCGTCGGCAGGGTGCCGCTGCCCACGGGGGCTACCCGGACGAGGAGGCGACACGCCACGTCGACCGGCTCTGCGACGACCTGTTCGACGACCGGCTCGGCGCCAGCCGGTACGCCGACGAGCTGGAGCTGTACGACTTCCCGCCCACCGGAACGGTACACGTCCCCCGGGGAGTCCAACTGGACGTACCAGCGGGAACGTTTCTCCGTCCGCTGCGTCACCGGGCGGCTGCGGACGTCCCTGGTGGCGGGTTGAACCGTCTTCCGGCCGTCCGGGTCAGTGGGCCGCGCTGGCGTCGGGCTTCGGGGGCGGGCACTCGCCGCCGGGCCTGGTGGCCAGCTCGAAGTGCCACATCTCGTTGGCGTAGATCTGGCACAGGCCGAACTCCGCGCCGTTGCGGATGAGCCAGTCGTCGGCGTCGGTCGGGCCGATGTCGACGGCCTCGCCCCTCACGTGGGCCGACTTCTCGGGGGACAGCACGAAGCGCTCGGCCTGCTCGCGGCTGCCGTACCGAGCCACCGCCCGTTCCTGGAGGCTCCGCTGGTACTCCACGCTCCGCCAGCCGGAGGTCACGAACATTTCGACGCCCTGTCGCCTCGCTTTGTCGGCGGCCTTCCGCACCGCCCGCAGAAGATCCTGATCCAGGTTGCGAATGGCCGGATGGCCGGTGTCGAAGGGGGAGATCCCGCGCGCGTCGGAAATGCGCCCGTCCCCTTTCGGGGCGGGCGCATCGGCCAGGGACGCGGGGCCGTCCGCGCAGGCCGTGAGGGTGAGTGACACTCCCAGGAGGGTCATGGCGGCGATGGCGGTAATGCGGTGAGCGAACATGCCGCCAATCCACCCGAAAGCGCGTTGCGAGAGCGTATTCCTTTTCGCATACGTTTTCGATATACGCCGCCGTCTACCATGGGTCCCGGACCGATCGGGGGGATTCATGCGGGTTCTCGTCGTCGAGGACGAGCCTTATCTGGCCGAGGCCGTGCAGGCCGGGCTGCGCCTGGAGGCCATCGCCGCCGACATCGCCGGGGACGGCCACGCGGCGCTGGAACGGCTGGCCGTCCACGACTACGACGTGGTGGTGCTCGACCGCGACATCCCCGGCGTGCACGGCGACGACGTGTGCCGGTGGATCGTGGGGCGCGGGCTCGGCTGCCGGGTGATCATGCTGACGGCGGCGGGCGACCTGGCCGCCAAGGTCGCCGGGTTCGAGATCGGGGCCGACGACTACCTGACCAAGCCGTTCGAGCTGCCCGAGCTGGTGGTGCGGCTGCGGTCGCTGGCGCGGCGGCCCGCCCACGGCGCGCCGCCGGTGCTGGAGCACGCCGGGATCCGGCTCGACCCGTTCCGGCGCGAGGTGTACCGGGACGGGCGGTACGTGGCGCTGGCGCGCAAGCAGTTCGCCGTGCTGGAGGTGCTGGTGGCCGCCGGGGGCGGCGTGGTCAGCGCCGAGACGCTGCTGGAGCGGGCCTGGGACGAGAACGCCGACCCGTTCACCAACGCCGTGCGCATCACGATCTCGGCGCTGCGCGCCCGGCTGGGCGACCCCCCGGTGATCCACACCGTGCCGGGCGTCGGCTACCGGCTGGAGGCGGACCGGTGAGCGGGTTCCGGCTGACGGCGCGGCTGCGGCTGACGCTGAGCTACGCGCTGTTCCTGGTGTGCGCCGGGGCGGTCACCATGGCGGTGGTCTACGTGGGCATGCGGTACGTCCCCAACTACCCGCTGGCGCCCGCCAACCCCCGGGAGACCCGGTGGGCGCCGTCGCGCGAGGAGATCCTGGACACGCTGCTGACGGCCTCGGGCTGGGCGCTGGCGCTGCTGGCCGTGATCGGGCTGGGCGGCGGCTGGTTCGTCGCGGGCCGGGTGCTGCGGCCCCTCCAGGAGATCAACCGGGCGGCCCGGCGGGCCGCCGAGGGATCCCTCGACCACCGGATCGGGCTCACCGGGCGGCGGGACGAGTTCACCGACCTGTCCGACACCTTCGACCTGATGCTGGACCGGCTCCAGGCGTCGTTCGAACGGCAGCGCCGGTTCGCCGCCAACGCCTCGCACGAGCTGCGCACCCCGCTGTCGGTCACCCGCACGATGCTGGACGTGGCGATCGCCGATCCCGGCGGCCAGGACCACGCGCGGCTGCTGCGGCGGCTGCGCGAGACCAACGAGCGCGGCGTCGAGGTCGTCGACGCGCTGCTGCGTCTGTCGGCCATCGGCGACGCGCCGGTGGCGTCCGCGCCGGAGGACCTGGCCCGGACCACGGCCCGCGCGCTGCACGAGGTGCGGGAGGAGGCCGCCGCCCTGGGCGTGACGCTGGCGGCCGACCTCGCTCCGGCGCCCGTCGCCGGCGACGGGGCCCTGCTGGTCCTGATGGCGGCCAACCTCCTGCGCAACGCCCTGCGGCACAACCTCCCCGAGGGCGGGTCGGCGTCGGTGCGGACCGGGACCGGGGACGGCGGGTCCCGCCTGGTGGTGCGCAACACCGGACCCGTGGTCCCGGCGGACCTGGTCGGCGCGCTGACCGAGCCGTTCTTCCGGGCGCGGGGCCGCACCGCCGACCCCGACCCGGCACGGCGCGGCCACGGCCTCGGGCTCCCCCTGGCCGCCGCCGTCGTCGACGCGCACGGGGGACGGCTCGACCTGGCGCCCGAGCCGGGCGGCGGGCTCACCGTGACGGTGACCCTGCCCTCCGGGGCCGCGTCCGCGCGGCCCCGGAGGGACGGGGTCAGATCACCGCGCCCGAGTCGTGCGGGTCGCGGCGGGCCGGGCGCTGGAGCTTCTTCGCGTGCGGGGCGGGGGCCTTCGTGAAGCGCTCGAAGAAGACCGCCAGCGGCGTCGCGGTGAAGACGCTGGAGTAGGTCCCCACCCCGATGCCGATCAGCAGGGCGATCGCGAAGTCGGTCAGCGAGTCGCCACCCAGGATCGCCAGCGCGGCCAGGATGAACACCGCGCCCATGCCGGTGTTGACCGTGCGGGGCACCGTCTGGAGCGCGCCCAGGTTCGCGACCTCGGCGAACGGCGCGTCGCGGCGCTCGCCCCACAGCTCGCGGATGCGGTCGAAGACCACGACCGAGTCGTTCACCGAGTAGCCGATCACCGTCAGCAGCGCGGCCAGGAAGACGCCGTCGATCGGCTTCCCGAGCCAGGCGAACACCCCGGTGACGAGGGCCACGTCGTGGAACATCGCCACCACCGCGCCCGCGCCGAACGTCCAGCGGAACCGGAACGCCAGGTAGGCGAGCTGGACCAGCAGGGCGACGGCCAGCGCGATCAGGGCCTTGGTGCGCAGCTCGTCGCCGAGGCTGGGACCGATCAGCTCGTCGCGTTCCTTGGTGGTCGGGCCGCCCCGCTCGGCGAGCGCGTTCTGGATCTTGGTGACCTCGGCGTTGTCGAGCTTCTCGGTGCGCACCGAGATGTCGTCCTTGCCGGACGCCTGCACCACCGCGCGGGGGAAGCCCGCCTTGACGACGGCCTCGCGGGCGGTGTCGATGTCGACCGGCTTGGAGGTGGAGTACTCGACCAGGCGGCCGCCGGTGAACTCCACGCCGAAGTTCAGGCCGCGCGCGAAGATGCCGGTGATGGCGAGGAGGACGGCCACCCCGGAGATCGACAGCCACAGGGCGCGGCGCTTCATCAGGTCCGGGCGGCGGCGGTCCAGCAAGCGGCGGACGCGGCCGACGCCGTTCAGGCCCGACAGCGCCGGATGGCGCTCGACCACGCGGCGGGACAGGACCGCCTCGGTGAGGACGCGGCTGAGCAGCATCGCCGACACCAGCGAGCCCAGCACGCCGATCGCCAGCGTGACACCGAAGCCCTTCACCGGCCCGGAGGCCAGGAAGAACAGCAGGCCGCCCGCCAGCAGGGTCGTGATGTTGGAGTCGGCGATCGCCGACCACGCCTTGGTGAAGCCGGTGGTCAGGGCGCTGCCCAGGCCGCGCTTGGGGGCGTGGGCGTACTCCTCCCGGGCGCGTTCGAACGCCAGCACGTTCGCGTCGATCGCCATGCCGATGGCCAGCACGAAGCCCGCCAGGCCCGGCAGGGTGAGCGTCGCGCCCATCGCCACCAGCGCCGCGTAGGAGATCAGCGCGTAGCAGGCCAGGGCGATGGTGGCCAGGAACCCGGCCAGCCGGTAGACGAAGATGATGAACAGGCCGGTGAGGATCACGCCGATGACCGCCGCCCAGGCGCTGGCCTCGATGGCCTCGGCGCCCAGGGTGGGGCCGACCACCCGCTGCTCGATGATCTGCACCGGGACCGGCAGCGAGCCGCCCTGGATCAGCGCCGACAGCTCCTTGACCTCCTCGGGGCCGAAGCTGCCGGTGATCTGGGTGGCGCCGCCGGTGATGCCGACGCCGCAGGCGACCTGCTCGGTGACCGACGGCGAGGAGATCACCTTGCCGTCCAGCACGAACGCCACCCGGCGGTCGTGGCCGGACTTGCAGGCGGCCTCGGCGGTGACCTTCTCCCAGGCCCGGCCGCCGTCGCCGCGGAACTTGATGTTGACCGACCAGCCGGTGCCGCCCTGGGCGTCGAACTGCGCGGACGCCGATTCGACGCCGTCGCCGGTCAGCACGGGCGGGCCGAGCAGGACGGGCTGGCCCTGCTCGTCGGGGAGCGCCTGCTCCCCCTTGGCGGGCTTGGCCGTGGGGTCGGGCCGGACCGGGTGCGCGGTCAGCTGCGCGGTCCGGCCGAGGGCGCCGGCGGCCTGCGTCGGGTCCTGCACGTCGGGCAGCTCGACGATGATCCGCCGCTCGCCGGAGCGGGTCATCGAGGACTCGGCGACGCCGAGCGCGTTGACCCGGCGTTCCAGGACCTCCTTGGCGCGGTCGGTGGACTCGCGGTCGGCCTTGACGTTCGGGGCGTCCTTGGTCTCCAGGACGATCTGGGTGCCGCCGCGCAGGTCGAGGCCCAGGCGGGCGGGTTGGGACAGGGCGAAGTAGAGCGATCCGGCGAGCACGGCGAACGCCAGGACCACCCGCACCAGGTTGGCGCGAGTCAAGAGAGGAACCTCCACAGGGAGCACCGGCGGGGCGGCGCGGGCCGCCGGTCCGCCGGTCGGATCGGGAAAAGGGGCTCAGATCCGGTGGGAGGCGGGCGGAGCGCGGCTCCGTGACGGGACGCGGGCGACGGAGCGGACCGCGCCGGGGCGGTCGGCCGCGGCGAGGCGCACCGCCCGGTCCGGGCGCGGCTCCGTCGCGGGCGGCGGGGTCGCCTGGTCCTGGCCGCAGCACGGGGCGGCCACCAGGTGCCGCAGCACCGCGACGGTGATCTCCGCGCGGTGGTGGTCGGTGCGGTGACGGTGGGCGCGGTGATGGTGGGCGCGGGGGCGGGAGGAACGGACGCGGGCGGCGTTCCCGGCGCCCGCCTGCGCGGGCCCGACGCGCACGCCGGAGGCCGCCGGGGCGGTCGCGCCGGCCGCCGGGACGACCATGAAGCCCAGCAGTCCCAGGGCCACCAGCAGCAGCCGCGCCAGCCGGCCCCGCTCCTCGGGGTGGGGCGGGCGCGCACGGGAGCCGGGCATGTGCCTCACTCCCCTCGGCGGCCGGACGGTCACCGCCACGCTACCCCACATCGATGATCTTGTGGCGCGGGAGCGGCGAGTCCCCTCCCGTGCCCTCTCGGCCGCCCTGGCAACCCCGGCCCACGAACGTGTCCCCATCCGGCCAGTGCCGCCCCGCCTCCCCCGTGTTGCCTGGATCACAAAGCCGAATTACTTTCGGGTAACCCCCCGCAAATCTCCACAAAGGAGTACAAGGTGGCACGTATCAGACAGTCCGTCCTGGCGTCCGCCGTGGCCCTGGCCACCGTCGCCCTGGTCGCTCCCCCCGCCTCCGCCGCCACCACCACGATCCGCAAGGGCTCGGCCACCGCCGACCCCTACGCGGGCAACGTCCGCGCCTCCCTGCTCGGCAACGCGACGGTGTCCACCTCCCTGGGCGGCGGCTCCTGCAACCGCTCCACCATGACCGGGTCCGTCAACTCCGACGGCACCGGCATGACGATCACCCAGGCGGCGTTCACCAACGACCCCGGCCCCGCCTGCCCCGGCGACACCGGAAGCGTCACGGTGACCACCCAGAACCTGCCCTGGAGCGGTGGCGGCGTCGTCTACGACGCCGCGCACACCGGCGGCCGGGACGCCGTCGTCACCATCGCCAACTTCCGCGTGCGGGCCGTCGCCAGCATCCTGGGCGGCATCACCTGCTACTACGGCGGCAACCTGGTCGCCAACGGTTACAACCCCGACAACCCGAACCGCCCCGTCACCTCGGTCGCCCAGGCCCAGGTCGGCGTGAACAACGCCACCGTCGCCCGGCAGAGCGGCGGCAGCTTCCTGTGCCCCTCCACCGCGACGGTGACCGCGACCTACACGCTCCAGGGCGAGACCGCCCCGGGCACGTTCAACCAGACCCTCTACGTCACGGGCTCGTGACGGAACGGCCTCCCGTGGACCGACGGGCCGCCCCCGCGTCCGGGGGCGGCCCGTTCGCTCACCCGCGCGACAGCGCCCCGCGGCGGCGTGCGGACGCTCGGCCCGGTGGGGAGGCCGTCGGACGGCGGCAGAGACTGCGGCGCGCCCGGATGGTCCGCGGGCGCGGCGGCCTGCGCGTGGTCGGCGATGAGGACGGGATCGGCGCGACCAGGCCTGGTCGTCTCCGCGCCCTCCGTCCGCATCGGGATGATCCGCTTCCCGGTCATGACGGGGCCGGAAAGGCGGACGGGCCGCCCCGCGTCCGGGGGCGGCCCGCCGTCGCGGTCCTCGGGGAGGTCAGCAGCCGATCAGCTGCGCGGCCAGGAAGGACTCGACCTGGCTGAGCGAGATGCGCTCCTGGCTCATGGTGTCGCGCTCGCGCACGGTCACCGCGTCGTCCTCCAGGGTGTCGAAGTCGACGGTCACGCAGAACGGCGTGCCGATCTCGTCCTGGCGGCGGTAGCGGCGGCCGATCGCGCCGGCGTCGTCGAAGTCGACGTTCCAGTGCTTGCGCAGCTGGGCGGCCAGGTCCCGCGCCTTCGGGGACAGGTCGGCGTTGCGCGACAGCGGCAGCACCGCGACCTTGACCGGGGCCAGGCGGCGGTCCAGGCGCATGACGGTGCGCTTCTCCAGCTTGCCCTTGGCGTTGGGCGCCTCGTCCTCGGCGTAGGCGTCCATCATGAACGTCAGCGTGCAGCGGTCCACCCCGGCCGCGGGCTCGATGACGTAGGGGACGAAGCGCTCGCCGGCCTCCTGGTCGAAGAACGACAGGTCGGTGCCGGACGCCTTGGCGTGCGTGGACAGGTCGTAGTCGGTGCGGTTGGCGACGCCCTCCAGCTCGCCCCACTCGCTGCCGACGAAGTCGAAGCGGTACTCGATGTCCACGGTCCGCTTGGAGTAGTGCGACAGCTTCTCGGCCGGGTGCTCGTACAGCCGCAGGTTATCCTTGCGGATGCCGAGGTCGGTGTACCACTGGAAGCGCTGGTCGATCCAGTACTGGTGCCATTCCTCGTCGGAGCCGGGCTTGACGAAGAACTCCATCTCCATCTGCTCGAACTCGCGGGTCCGGAAGATGAAGTTGCCCGGGGTGATCTCGTTGCGGAACGACTTGCCGATCTGGCCGATGCCGAACGGCACCTTGCGGCGCGCCGACTGCTGCACGTTCAGGTAGTTGATGAAGATGCCCTGCGCGGTCTCCGGGCGCAGGTAGGCCAGGCCGGTCTCGTCCTCGACCGGGCCGAGGTAGGTCTTGAGCAGGCCGTTGAACATGCGCGGCTCGGTGAACGAGCCCTTGACGCCGCAGTGCGGGCAGGTGATGTCGGCCAGGCCGCCCGCCGGGGCCCTGCCGTGCTTCTCCTCGTAGGCCTCTTCGAGGTGGTCGGCGCGGAACCGCTTGTGGCAGGACTGGCACTCGGTCAGCGGGTCCACGAACGCCTGGACGTGGCCGGACGCCTCCCACACCTCGCGGGCGAGGATCACGCACGAGTCCAGGCCCACGACGTCGTCGCGGCCCTGCACCATGGACTTCCACCACTGGCGCTTGACGTTGTTCTTCAGCTCCACGCCGAGCGGCCCGTAGTCCCAGGAGGCCCGCAGGCCACCGTAGATCTCACTCGACGGGTAGACCAGGCCCCGCCGCTTGGCGAGGTTGACGATCGTGTCCAACACGTCGGAACGGCGTGCCATGAGCATTCTCCATCCGGCTGGCGGTCGGCGGGATTGTCCGTACGCCCGCGAGGCCGCGCGCGGCGGCTGAGCGAGTGTGAGATCCCCGGTTTCGGCTGTGGAGCGCGCGGTCCCCCCGCGCTCCCTGCGCTTTCCCAAAAGCTTAGAGCACCAGGGCGAGGTCGCAGACGACAACCCGACGGATCCGCGCGACCCCGCCCCGTCACATCGGCCCGGGCGACGCGGCTCAGTAGACGCGTCCGTCGACGGAGTTGCTGTCGATGTTGATGGTGACGCCGCCGTGGCGTTCGCGGTGCGGGCCCCGGTACTGCTTGATGCGGCGGTGCGGGGGCCACCACTCGGGCGGCAGCGCCGGGTCGGCGTAGACGCTGTCGTCGCCGTCCCATCGGGCGTACCAGATCGCGCGGGGCTTGGCGATGCCCCTGGCCCGGCCCAGGTCGACGATGCCCGAGCCCACGCTGCTGTAGACGCCCGGGACGTAGCGCCGGGCGCGCAGCCCCCGCGTCCAGGAGTCGACGAAGCGCAGCACCGCGTTGCGGCAGGAGGCGTCGCGGCTGTTGTAGGCCTCCATGTCGAAGTAGATCGGCTTACGGCGCGGGATGCCCAGCAGGCGGGCGCGGTGGACCGCGTCGCGGGCGGCCTCGGCGCCCTTGGCCGCGGCGTTGCGGGCGGTGAAGCGGTGCCGCTTGAACTTCGTGCAGGGCGCCTGGAGCCCCACGTAGGTGGGGATGAGACGGTAGCCCATGCGCCGGGTCTGCCGGACCCAGGAGCGGGTCAGGTTGGGCTGGGCGCAGCCGCGCGCCGCGCCGCCGATGTAGATGTTGGCGATGCCGTAGGCGCGCCGCCAGGCGGCCATGGCCCGCAGCGAGGGGGCGGCGCAGGTGTCGAACCCCCTGCCCCTCGCCCAGCGCTTCTCGCCGGTGCCGGCCCCGGACGGCGGCCGCCAGGCGAGGTCGGGGACGGGCTGCGGGACGGCGCGCCGGAACGCCGCGGGCGGCTCGGCGGGCCAGGAGCCGGTGAGGCGGATGGAGCGGATGACGTTCTGCAGCGCCTCCGGCGAGTCGCCGTAGGAGCCGTTGACCGTGACGCCCGCCTCCGGGACCGCGAACCGGACGTCGTTGCCCGCGGCGGGCCGCAGGGTGTGGCGGGCCAGCCGGTCGGCGCGGACGGCGGCGCGGCGCCGCGCCGACGGCTCGCTCCGCGGCTCGATGTGCAGGGTCTCGGTGCGGCCCACCAGGCGGGCCGGGCAGTCGGGCTGCTCACCGGGAGTGCCCAGGTAGAGGGCGTTGCGGTCGAGGCGGACGCAGCGGTCGGGGTCCCGGTCGAGCCGGTGGACCTCCCATCCGGCGGGCACCGGGATGCGCAGGCCCCGGTACTCGACGATCCGCGGGGCGGGCGTGGAGCGGGCGGCGGCCGGCGTCGCCTCGGCGAGCAGGGTCGCGACCATCCCCGTTCCCAGCAGTCCCGCGAGCAGAGCGGCGTGCGGCATCGACATCTCCCCCGTCATGATCCCGTGACGGGCCTAGTGATGACCATGGCCGCGCGCGGCGAAACGAGGCGCGCGGGTTCTTTGACGGGCGTTGACCGGCGTTGACCGGCCCTGGGTCAGCGGGAGGCCACGACCTCGTAGGCGCCCGGCTCGTCCACCGCCAGGGCGGCCAGGGGGATGAACCGCAGCCGCACGTCGTACACCCCGAGGGCGCGGCGGTAGAAACCCGCGCCCTCCCACTCGGTGACCAGGGCCCACAGGTCGGGGTCGTCGACGGTGCGGGCCAGCCGGCCCGAGCGGTACCCGGGGCTGGCCGCCAGGGTCTCCAGCACGGCGTCCATCTCGGCGGCGAACGTCTCGGCGCGGTCGGCGGGGACCCGGTACCGGGTGATGGCGAGCATGCGCCCCATCCTGGCAGGCCCGGCGGCGGCACGGGGCCGGGGCCCGGTTCGCCCCGCTTTTGACAATCATTTTCATTTTCGTGCACACTTGAACCGTGTTGACCTCCCGAAAGCGCCTGCGCGCCCTCCCGCTGACCGCCGTCTCCGTGCTCGCCCTGGCGGGCCTGACCGCCTGCGGGGACGCGGGCGGCAGCGGCTCCGGCGGTTCCGGCGGCTCCGGTGACAAGATCCGCGTGGCCGCGTCGTTCTACCCCATGGCCTGGCTCGCCGAGAAGGTCGGCGGGGCCGACGCCGCCGTGCAGACCCTCGCCAAGCCCGGCGCCGAGCCGCACGACCAGGAGCTCACCGCCCGGCAGGTCGCCGACGTGGGCCGCGCCAAGCTGACCCTGTACGTCAAGGGGGTGCAGCCCGCCGTGGACGAGGCCGTCTCCAAGCACGCCAAGGGCGACAAGGCCCTGGACGCCGCGAGCGTGGTGAAGACGCTGGCCCCGCCGGCCGAGGAGGAGCACGCCCACGAGCACGGCGCGGAGGGCCACGAGCACGACCACGGCGGCGGCAAGGAGTCCGACCCGCACATCTGGCTGGACCCGAACCGCATGGCGACCGTCGCCGACGCCCTCGGCAAGCGGCTGGCCGCCCTGGACCCCGCCCACGCCGCCGGTTACCGGTCGCGCGCCGCCGACGTCGCCAAGCAGCTCACCGACCTGGACGGCCGGTTCAAGACCGGCCTGGGGACCTGCGAGCAGAAGACGATCGTCACCGCGCACGCGGCGTTCGGCTACCTGGCCGACCGGTACGGCCTCAAGCAGGTCTCGATCGCGGGCGTGGACCCGTCCAGCGAGCCCTCCCCCAAGCGGCTGGGCGAGCTGACCCACGAGATCCGCGAGGCCAAGGCCACCACGGTGTTCACCGAGACCCTGGTCAGCCCCAAGGTGGCCGAGACCCTGGCGCGCGAGGCGGGGGTGAAGACGGCGGTGCTGGACCCGGTCGAGGGAATCAAGGAGGGGTCCTCCGACGATTACCTCTCCGTGATGCGCAAGAACCTGGACACCCTGCGGTCCTCCCTGGAGTGCAAGTGACCGAAGCCCTCCCCTTCGCGATGACCGGCGGCCGCGTGCGGCTGGACGGCCGCGAGGTGCTGCGCGGCATCGACCTGACCGTGCGCACCGGCGACGTGCTGGCCGTGCTCGGCCCCAACGGCGCGGGCAAGTCCACCCTGATCCGGGCGCTGCTCGGGCTGCTGCCGCTCAGCGAGGGCCGCACCGAGATCTACGGCCGGCCGCCCGCGCGGTTCAAGGACTGGAAGCGCGTGGGCTACGTGCCGCAGCGGCTTCCGATGGGCGGCGGCGTGCCGTCCACGGTCCGCGAGGTCGTCGCGTCGGGCCGGGTCGCGCGGCAGTCGCGGTGGCGGCCCTCCTCGGCCGCCGACCGCGCCGCCGTGGACCGGGCGCTGACGGCCGTCGGCCTCGCCGACCGGCAGCGCGAGAGCGCGCACCTGCTGTCGGGCGGCCAGCAGCAGCGGGTGCTGATCGCCCGCGCGCTGGCGGGCGAGCCCGACGTGTTCGTGCTGGACGAGCCGACCGCCGGGGTCGACGCCGCCAACCAGGAGGCCCTGGCCGACACGCTGGGCACGCTGGTCGCCGGGGGGCGCACCGTCGTGCTGGTCGCCCACGAGCTCGGCCCCATGGAGCCGCTCGTCACCCGCACCGTGCACCTGGACCACGGGCGGATCCTGCGCGAGGAGAGCCCCCTCACCCCCCGGAGCGCCGCGTGATCGAGATGCTGCAGTACGACTTCATGCGGATCGCCCTGGTCATGGCGGTCCTGATCGGGCTGACCGCCCCGGCGGTGGGCACGTTCATCGTGCAGCGCAGGCTGGCGCTGCTCGGCGACGGCATCGGCCACATCGCCCTCACCGGCATCGGCCTCGGCCTGCTCACCGGCAACTCCCCCGTCCTGGGGGCGCTGGCGGTGTCGGTGCTGGGCGCGGTCGCGATCGAGGTGCTGCGCGCCCGCAGCCGCAGCGGCGCGGACGTGGCGCTGGCCGTGCTGTTCTACGGCGGCCTGGCCGGGGGCGTGCTGCTGACCAACGCGCAGGGCGGCGGCGGCGCGAGCCTCCAGTCCTACCTGTTCGGCTCGATCAGCAGCGTCACCGTCACCGACCTGTACGTGGTCGTCGGGCTGGCGGTCGTGGTGCTCGGCATCGTGGCCGTGTTCGGCCGCGAGCTGTTCCTGCTCAGCCAGGACGAGGACGTGGCGCGCGCCTCCGGCCTGCCGGTGCGGTTCCTGTCGGTGCTGATCGCCGCGACCGCCGCCGTCACGGTGGTGATCGCGATGCGGGCGATCGGGCTGCTGCTGGTGAGCGCCCTCATGATCGTGCCGGTGGCGGCGGCGCAGCAGGTGACCCGTGGTTTCCGGAGCACGATGATGCTCGCGATGGGGATCGGTGTACTGTCGGCGGTGACCGGCCTGGCGGGCTCGTTCCGGTACGACCTGCCGCCCGGCCCGTCGATCGTGCTGCTGGCCCTGGCGGTCTTCGCCGTCGCGGTCGTCGGGGGAACGGCGCTGCGCCGCAGGCGGGCCGCCCGGGGAGCGCTCGGACGGGCCGGTGCGACGCCGGCGCGCACGAAGGTGGACGCCGAGGCGGAGGTGCTCGGGGGATGACGGAGGTACTGGAGTGACCACGGCCCGCCGGAACGCGGTGCGACAGGCCCTGGCGGGCTGCGACGGGTTCCGCAGCGCGCAGGAGATCTATGCCGACCTGCGCGCGGACGGCTCCAAGATCGGCCTCACCACGGTGTACCGGGCGCTCCAGGCGCTCAGCGACGCCGGTGAGGTCGACGTGCTGCGCACCGACGACGGCGAGCAGGTCTACCGCGCCTGCCGGACCGAGGAGCACCACCACCACCTGGTGTGCCGGGGCTGCGGACGCACCGTGGAGGTCGCCGGGCCCGCCGTCGAGAAGTGGGCCGACGCGGTCGGCGCCGAGCACGGCTTCGTGAACATCACCCACACCGTCGAGGTCTTCGGCACCTGCGGCGACTGCGCGAGCCGGAACAACTGATCCACTTCCTGGGAAAAACCGCCCCGCGACGCGTCGGGGCGTTTCGTCATGGGGAACAATCGGCGGTATGGCTACGACACGTACCGCTAACGCGCACTGGGAAGGCTCGCTGATGGAGGGCCAGGGCACCGTGTCCCTGGACTCGTCCGGGGTCGGCAGCTTCGAGGTCAGCTGGCCCGCGCGGGCCGAGGCCGCCAACGGGAAGACGAGCCCCGAGGAGCTCATCGCCGCCGCGCACTCGACCTGCTACTCGATGGCGCTGTCGCACGCCCTGGCCGGGGCCGGGACGCCGCCGGAGAAGGTCGACACCAAGGCCGACGTGACGTTCCAGCCGGGCGAGGGCATCACCGGCATCCACCTGACCGTCCGGGCCAGCGTGCCGGGGCTGTCGGCGGCCGACTTCGAGAAGGCCGCGCAGGGCGCCAAGGAGAACTGCCCGGTCAGCAAGGCGCTGGCCGCCACGAAGATCACGCTGGACGCGGCGCTGGCCTGATCCGCCGTGGGAGGGGCGGCCGCCGGCCGCCCCTCTCCCTTTTCTAGCGGGGAACGCTGCGCCGCCCGTCCACCGCGATCGGGGTCTCGCCGCCGATCGCGAGGTGCCGGGAGTGGCGGGGACGGCCGCCCGGACCGGCGACCGCGCGGTGCTGGGTGGCGCGGTTGTCCCACAGCGCCACGTCGCCGGGCGACCAGCGCCAGCGGACCGTGTTCTCCGGGCGGGTCACGTGGTCCTGGAACAGCCGCAGCAGCGCCGCCGAGTCCGCCTCCTCGCTCAGCCCCGCCACCCGCCAGCCGAAGCCGCCGAGCAGCAGGGCGCGTTCCCCGGTCTCGGGATGGACGCGCACGAGGGGGTGCTCGGTCTCGGCGGGCCCGGTGTGCACGACCCACAGCCGGTCGGCCAGCTCGCGCAGCTCGACGGGCAGGTCGTCGTAGGCGGCGGCGGTGTTGGCCCACTCGGTCTCGCCGCCGCTCCGCGCCGTGTCCGGCGGCGGGCCGTCGCCGCGCGCGGGCGCCCCTGCGGCGTGCGCGATGCCGAACCTCGGCGGGTACAGGCTGAAGCTGGCGTCGGTGTGCCAGTCGTCCAGCTCCGGGTGGACGGCGGTGTCGCCGAGCAGGCGGGCGAACGCCTCCAGCCCGGCGGCGTCCAGGTGGTGCTGGGCGCGGAAGAACAGGACCTTGTGCCGCAGCAGGGCGAGGTGGAGGCGTTCGTGGGTCTGCTCGTCCAGGTCGGGACACAGGTGGACGCCGCGCGCCTCGGCTCCGACGCGACCGGTCAGCGGAGCGAGCCAGGACGGCCGCGCGCCGTCGGGGTGAACGGGATCCAACACCTCACGTGTCATGGTCCGACGGTAGGCCGCCCCCGCCATTAAATCAACTTAACAAGTAGGAATTATAGAGTGTTGGTGGAGAGAGAGGCCGGTGCCCGCGCGCGGGCACCGGCCTCCCAGTTCAGAACGGGTCCGGAACGCGGTCAGGACGCCGGGGCGGGCTCCACCGGGTTCGGCATCGCGCCGCCGTAGCGCCGGTCGCGGCTGGCGTAGATCTCGCACGCGTGCCACAGGTGGCGCCGGTCGAAGTCGGGCCACAGCGTGTCCAGGAACACCATCTCCGCGTACGCCGACTGCCACAGCAGGTAGTTGGAGATCCGCTGCTCGCCCGAGGACCGCAGGAACAGGTCCACGTCGGGGATGCCCGGCTCGTCGAGGTAGCGCGCGAACACCTTCTCGGTGATCTTGTCGGGGTTGAGCCGGCCGTCGCGCACGTCGCGGGCGATCGCCGCCGCCGCGTCGACGATCTCGGCCCGGCCGCCGTAGTTCACGCAGAACTGGAGCGTCAGCACGTCGTTGTCCCGGGTCATCTCCTCGGCCGTCTCCAGCTCGGCGATGACGCTGCGCCACAGCTTCGGGCGCCGCCCGGCCCAGCGCACCCGCACGCCCATCGCGTGCAGCTGGTCGCGGCGGCGGCGGATGACGTCGCGGTTGAAGCCCATCAGGAAGCGCACCTCGTCGGGCGAGCGCTTCCAGTTCTCGGTGGAGAAGGCGTAGGCCGACAGGTAGGGGATGCCCAGCTCGATCGCGCCCATGATCACGTCGAAGAGGGAGGTCTCCCCCATCTTGTGGCCCTCGGTGCGCGGCAGCCCCCGCTCCTTCGCCCAGCGCCCGTTGCCGTCCATCACGATGGCCACGTGCCTCGGGATCAGGTCCGCGGGGATCGCGGGGGGACGCGCGCCGTCCCCGTGGGGCTCCGGCGGCGTAACGGCCCTTCTCAAACTGGCTCCCTGTCGTTGCTCGTGCTGTCGTCGGTCCCGCGCTCCACGTGCCGCAGCGACCGGATCCCGTGCTCCAGATGCCATTGCAGGTAGGCCGCGACGAGGCCGCTGCACTCTACCCGGTGGCGTCCCTCGCTCCCGTCGGCGTACTCCCAGTCGCCGCGCAGCAGCGCCAGCATCAGCTGGAACGTCGGCGGCGCGGGCGTGGCCGAGCCGGGCGGGCGGCAGCGGGCGCACACCGCTCCCCCGGCCGCGATGGCGAAGCCCCGGAGCTGGCCGCGCTCGCCGCAGCGGCAGCACTCGTCCAGGGCGGGCGCCCAGCCCGCCACCGACAGCGACCGCAGCAGGAACGCGTCCAGCACCATGCGCGGGTCGTGGCCGCGTTCGGCCAGCGTCCGCAGGCCGCCGACCAGCAGCAGGAACTGCCGCAGCGCCGGCTCGCCCTCCTCGCTGGTGAGCTTCTCGGCGGTCTCCAGCATCGCGGTGCCCGCCGTGTACCGGGGATAGTCGGTCACCAGGGACTCGCCGTAGGGCCGCAGCGTCTCCGCCTGGGTGATCAGGTCGAGCGAGCGGCGCTCGTAGAACTGCAGGTCCACATGGGTGAACGGCTCCAGCCGCGCCCCGAACCGCGACTTGGTCTTGCGGACCCCCTTGGCGGCGGCGCGGATGCGGCCGTGCCGCCGGGTCAGCACCGTCACGATGCGGTCGGCCTCCCCCAGCTTCTGGGTGCGCAGCACGATGCCTTCGTCCCGGTAGAGCGTCACCCGTCCATTCTCCCGCACGCGCGGCGGTGGGTCGTTCGCCGGGAACCGCCCGCTCGTCACGGAACGTGACCGGAAGAGGACGGGCCGGGACCCGGGAAACCGTGGCCTGAATCACATCCAGGTGGCAAGTTCGTAGCCATGAGATGCACCATCGTGCCGCCCCACATGCTGGAGAACGTCGCACGAGGCGACGACCCCGCCCTGCGCGACCTGGCCCGCCGGACCCTCGCGCTGTCCTCGGCCCAGCGCACCGAACGCCGGGTGCTGCCGGTCGAGTCTCCCCCGCCCACCGAGGACTTCGTCCCCGACCGTACGATCAACGACGCCCAGAACCGGGAGACCCTGCCCGGCAGGACCGTGCGCGCCGAGGGCGACCCGGCCACCGGCGACCGGACCGTGGACCAGGCGTACGAGTGGCTGGGGGTGACCTTCGACTTCTTCGAGGCCGCCTACCGGCGCAACTCCATCGACGGTGCCGGCCTGAAGATGATCTCGACGGTGCACTACGGCCGCGACTACGACAACGCGTTCTGGAACGGCGAGCAGATGGTGTACGGCGACGGCGACGGGGTGCTGTTCACCTCGTTCACCGGGCCGCTGGACGTCACCGGGCACGAGCTGGTGCACGGCGTCACCCAGTACACCGCGAACCTGGAGTACTACGGGCAGTCCGGGGCGCTGAACGAGTCGGTGTCGGACGTGTTCGGCTCGCTGATCAAGCAGTGGCACCTGGGCCAGACCGCCGACCAGGCCGACTGGCTGATCGGGCAGGGGCTGCTGGCCGAGGGCGTCAACGGCGTGGCGCTGCGGTCGATGAAGGAGCCGGGCACCGCCTACGACGACCCGCGCCTCGGCAAGGACCCGCAGCCGGGCCACATGGACGACTACGTGGACACCTACCGCGACAACGGCGGCGTCCACATCAACTCCGGCATCCCCAACCGCGCGTTCCACCTGGCCGCGACCGAGATCGGCGGTCACTCCTGGGAGAAGGCCGGGCGGGTCTGGTATGACACGTTGACCGGCGCGGACCTGACCCCGACGATCGGCTTCCAGGGTTTCGCCCGCGCCACGGTCGGCGCCGCCACCCGCCTGTACGGCGCCGACGGCGCCGAGACGGCGGCGGTGAGGAACGCGTGGTCGGGGGTAGGCGTTCGGGTGTGAGCATCCGGAGGTGAGGCAGGGCCATGAAGGTCACGGTGACCCGCAGTGGGGGCTTCGCGGGTATCGAGAGGCGCGGCGAGTCCGACAGCGAGCGCGATCCCCTGCTGTCCCGGCTGGTGGACCGGGTCGACCTGGGTTCCGTGCCGCCGCCCGGTCGGATACCCGACCAGTTCCTGTACGAGATCGACATCGACGGCGCGCACACCGTCGTCGGCGAGGCCCAGCTGAGCGGGCCGCTGCGGGAGCTGGTCCACCATGTGCTCGGCCGGGCGCACTGACCTCCCCGTCGGGGCGTCCGCGGGACGCCCCGACGGGCGTTGACGCCGGGGTCAGCGCAGCCAGACGGCGGTGTCGGGCGGCAGCATGCCCCCTTCCAGCGGCCCGCTGGCCAGCAGCACCCGCTCGTGCGGCGGCAGCGGCGCGGGTCCGGCGCCGAGGTTGACCACGCAGGCCAGGCCGGAGTCGCGGGTGAAGGCCAGCACGTCCTCCTCGGCGGGCAGCCAGGCCAGCCGCCCGTCGCCGAGCAGTTCGCGGCGCAGCCGCAGCGCGGTCCGGTAGAGGGTGAGCATCGAGCCGGGGTCGGCGCCCTGGGCCTCCACCGTCAGGTCGCGCCAGGAGGACGGCTGCGGCAGCCAGGGCTTGCCGTCGCCGAACCCGAACGGCGGCCGGTCCCCCGACCACGGGAGCGGCACCCGGCAGCCGTCGCGCCCCCGGTCGGTGTGGCCCGACCGGCGCCAGATCGGGTCCTGGCGCAGCTCGTCCGGCAGGTCCTCCACCTCGGGGAGCCCGAGCTCCTCTCCCTGGTAGACGTAGACGGCCCCGGGCAGCGCCATCGCCAGCAGGGCCGCCGCCCGCGCCCGGCGGGCGCCGAGCGCGAGGTCGGTGGGCGCGCCGAGCCGCCGGACCCGGATGTCGAACGAGGTGTCGGCGCGCCCGTAGCGGGTGACCGGGCGCACCACGTCGTGGTTGGCCAGCACCCAGGTCGGCGGCGCGCCGAGCGGCAGGTGGGTGGCGAGCGTGCCCTCGACGACCTTGCGCAGCGCGGCCGGCTCCCACGGGCAGGTGAGGAAGTCGAAGTTGAAGGCGGTGTGCATCTCGTCGGGCCGCAGGTAGCGGGCGAAGCGCTCGGCGTCGGGCAGCCAGACCTCGCCGACCAGCATCCGGCCCTCGTACTCGTCGGCGACGCGCCGCCAGGAACGGTAGATCTCGTGGACGCCGTCGCGGTCGGTGTAGGGGTCGTGGCCGTCGGGCTCGGCGTCGGGGTCCTTGACCAGCAGCGCGGCCGAGTCGACGCGGATGCCGTCGGCGCCGCGGTCGAACCAGAAGCGCAGCACGTCGTGGAACTCGGCGGCGACGTCCGGGTGGTTCCAGTTGAAGTCCGGCTGCTCGGGGGCGAACAGGTGCAGGTACCACTCGCCGTCGGGCACCCGGGTCCAGGCGGGGCCGCCGAAGATCGACTGCCAGTCGTTGGGCGGCGCGTCGCCCCGGCCGGGCCGGAACCAGAACCGCTCGCGCTCGGGCGAGCCCGGCCCGGCCTCCAGCGCCCGCACGAACCAGGGGTGCCGGTGCGAACCGTGGTTGGGCACCACGTCCAGGATCACGCGCAGCCCGGCGGCGTGGGCCTCGGTCAGGAACGCCTCCGCCTCGGCCAGCGTCCCGAAGACCTCGGCGACGCCCCGGTAGTCGGCCACGTCGTAGCCGCCGTCGGCCATCGGCGAGGGGTACCAGGGGTTCAGCCACAGCGCGTCCACCCCGAGGTCGGCCAGGTAGGGCAGCCGGGACCGCAGTCCCGCCAGGTCGCCGACCCCGTCGCCGTCGCCGTCGGCGAAGCTGCGCGGGTACACCTGGTAGATCACGGCGCTCCGCCACCAGTGGTCGGGCTTGCTCATGACGATCCTCCATCCGGTACGGGGGTGGGTCGGGAGTGGGCTCAGCCCTTCAGGCCGCCGGCGGTGAGGCCGGCCATGATGTGCCGCTGGAAGACGAGGAACACGACGACCGTCGGCAGGCTCGCGATGACCAGCGAGGCGATCAGCACGTTCTGCGGCACCTGCACCGCCAGGGAGGCGATGGCGGTGCTGACCGTGCGGCGCTCGCTGTCGGGCAGCACCAGCAGCGGCCAGGCGAAGTCGCGCCACACGTTCACCACCGTGAAGATCGACACCACGCCGACGATGGGCCGCGACACCGGCAGCACCACCGACCACAGCACCCGGGCCGGGGACGCGCCGTCCACCTGCGCCGCGTGGAGCAGCTCGGTGGGGATCGAGTCGAAGAACCGTTTGAGCAGGAAGATGTTGAAGGCGTTGGCGGCGGCCGGCAGCCAGATCGCCCACGGCGTGTTGAGCAGGCTGACGCCGAGCGGCGGCAGGTCCTTGACCGTCAGGTAGGCGGGCAGCAGGATCACCATCGGCGGGATCATGAGCGTGGCCAGCATCAGGCCGAGCACCGCCCCGCCCAGCAGCGGCCGCAGCCTCGACAGCGCGTAGGCGGCGGTGACGTCGACCGCCAGCGTGAACAGCCATGCCCCCAGCGCGTAGACGAGTGTGTTGCGCAGGTACAGGCCGAGGTCGAGCTGGTGCCACGCCTCCCGGTATGCGGTCAGGTCCAGGCCGCCGGGCAGCGGGCTCGGCGGGGTGCGCGCCAGCTCGTCCGGCGTCTTCATCGCCCCGGTGACCATCCAGTAGAGCGGGAAGACGAACACGAACGTGAAGGTCACCACGACCGTCAGCAGCGTGACCGCGTAGACGGCCCGGCCGCGCCGGGTGCGCAGCGCGTTCGGGTTGACCAGCGTGCGCGGCCGGGGCCCGGCCGGGGTCCGGCGCCCGGCCCGCGAAAGGTTCGTCATCGCGTGCTACCTCGCGTCCTGGCGGGAGACCCGCAGGTAGACGGCGGAGAAGAGCATGAGCACGACCATCAGCATCAGCCCGAGCGCCCCTCCCCCGCCGAAGTCGTCGTAGTTGAAGGCGTACTGGTACATCAGGTACGCGACGGTGACGGTGGCGTCCTCGGGTCCGCCGCCGGTGAGCAGGTACGGCTCGATGAACACCTGCATCGTCGCGATGATCTGGAGCAGCAGCATCACCAGCAGGATCAGCCTGGTCTGCGGCACCGTGACGTGCCAGACCCGGCGCAGCAGCCCGGCCCCGTCCAGCTCGGCGGCCTCGTACAGCTCGCCGGGGATGGTCTGCAGCGCCGCCAGGTAGATCAGCGTGCCGCTGCCCAGGTTCATCCAGGTGGCCACCAGCACCAGCGACAGCAGCGCGGTGTCGGCCGAGTCCAGCCAGCTCAGCCCGGGCAGGTGCGCGGCCCGCAGGATCTGGTTGAACAGGCCGGGCCCCGGGTCGTAGAACCACTTGAACAGCAGGACCGCCGCCGCGGGCGGCAGCATGACCGGCAGGTACACCACGAACCGCAGGTAGGCGCGGGCGTGCCGCAGCTCGTTCAGCACGAGCGCGACGACGAACGGCACCGCGTAGCCGACCACCAGCGCCAGCAGCGTGAAGACCGCGGTGTTGAGCCAGGCGCCGGCGAACGCCGGGTCGGCCAGGACGGTGCGGAGGTTGTCCAGCCCGACCCAGCGGGTGTCGCCGGCGGCGTCGGTCCGCTGGAAGCTGAGCAGCACCCCGCGCGCGATCGGATACCAGGAGAACAGCGCGAAGCAGATCAGCGCGCCGCTCAGGAAGCCGTAGGCGGTCAGGTTGCGCCGCGCCGCGCGGCGCACGCGCGGGCTGACCCGGCGGGCGCGCGGGGCGGGCGGCGGCCCGCGTCGTGGTCATCGGGGTCCCCTCGGGGAACGGGGCGGGGCGCCGGCGCGTGCGGTGCGTTCGGTGCCTGCGGCACGGCCCGCGCCCCGCGGCGGAGGTCAGTTCGCCGACCGGGCGAGCAGGGCGTTGGCCTTCTTCTCGGCGTCGGCCAGGAGCCGGTCGATGTCGGCGTCCCGCCTGGTCAGCACGGCCGACATGACGGTGTCGAGGAGGGTGTAGAGCTGCTGGGCCCGCGGCGGCTCCAGCTTGCCGGGGAGGGCGGCCGAGGCGTCCTCGTAGGGCTTGAAGTTGCCGACCGGCAGGTTGGCCGAGCGGGCGCGCAGCTCGCG
Organism: Actinomadura kijaniata; assembly: GCF_014138665.1. NCBI lineage: Bacteria > Bacillati > Actinomycetota > Actinomycetes > Streptosporangiales > Thermomonosporaceae > Actinomadura > Actinomadura kijaniata. The sequence goes on along the minus strand of NZ_JACJIA010000001.1, from coordinate 1,383,370 downwards.
GTCCCGCTGCCCGACGGCGTTCCGCCCGAACAGCCGGGGCTGGGGCAGGCCGACCGGGCGGCCGTTGGCCTTGGCCCGTTCGTAGCCGAGCTGGCCCTGGCCGGGGGTGAGGGCGTGGAAGTCGAGCCACAGCAGCCCGGCCTTGATCTTCTCCGGTGACGCCTTCGGATGGAACAGGTAGCCGTCGCCGCCCATGAGCGTGCCGGACCCGCCGGGGAGGGGGCCCATGCCGAGGTCCTCGTACCGGGCCTTGAACTGGTCGACCAGCGCGGTGGCGTTGTCGGGGGCGCCCAGGTACATGCCGAGCCTGCCGGAGGCCATCATCCGCTGGATGTCGGCGTCCACCAGCAGCTGCTTGGAGCCCATGGAGCCGTCGGTCCAGCGCATGTCCTTCAGCGCCTGGAGCACCGCCCGGCCCTGCGGGCCGTTGAACGCCGCGCGCCTGCCGTCCGGGGCGACCACGTCGCCGCCCTGGCCGTAGAGCGCGGCGGTGAAGTGCCAGCCGCCCTGGTTCCTGGCGCTGAGCTCGGCGTATCCGGTGATCCCGTCGCCGAGCGCGCTGATCTTCCTGGCCGCCTCGCGGACCTCGGCCCAGGTCCGGGGCGGGGCGTCGGGGTCCAGTCCGGCCCGCCGGAACAGGGCGCGATTGTAGAGCAGGCCCATCGTGTAGTTCTGCCGGGGCAGGCCGTAGACCTTCCCGCCGTCCTTGAAGACCCGCGTCACGTTCGGGTCGAGGTGGGGGTACTGCTTGACGTGCCCCAGGTAGGGGGTCAGGTCGGCGGCCCGTCCCTTGGCGACGACGCCGCGCACGTCGGTGAAGTAGACGTAGAAGACGTCCTCGGTCTCCCCGCCCGCCAGCCTGGCCTGGAAGGTGGTGGGGTCCATGCAGGGGAAGGCGTCCTTGCCGACGACCGTGATGTTGGGGTGCAGCCGCTGGAACGCCGCGACGTCCTGGTCCCACTCCCTGCGCTGGGCCGTCTGGCTCTTGGCGGGCATGCAGCCCACCGTGATCGTCACCTTGGCGTCGCCGGCCAGCGGCTGGTCGGGCCTGGCCTCGGGATCGCCCCCGCCGCAGCCGGCGAGACAGGCGCCGGCGGCCAGGGTGAGCGCGGTGGCCACCATCCGGGATCTCATGGGTGTTCCTCTCTGGAACGGCGCGGCCCGCCCCCTCGGGAGCGCCTGTCCGTGCCCGTCGGCCGATCCCCGGCCGATGCGAGGAACATACAGAGACCTACATCACAGGGCAAGAGATGAATTTATTTGCGCAAGAAGTAGACAATCCCATGTCAGGGCATGCTCGACACCGAGCATGAGAGGGCGCAAAACGGTGTCAGCGCGGGTCGCCCGCCCGCGTCCGGACGGGCGCGGTCGAGGCCCGCACCACCAGTTCCGGCTCGTACAGCAGTTCCTCGGCCGCCACGGCGCCGCCCGTCACCTGGCCGGTCAGCAGCGTCACCGCCGCGCGGCCGATCGCCTCGATCGGCTGCCGCACCGTGGTCAGCGGCGGGTTGACGCAGTTCATGAAGGCCGAGTCGTCGAAGCCCACCACCGACACGTCCTCGGGCACGCTCATGCCGTGCCGCCGCACCGCCCTGACCACCCCGAGCGCCAGCGGGTCGCTGCCGCAGACGATGCCGGTCACCCCGTCGCGCAGCAGCGACGCCGTCACCGCCTGCCCGCCCTCCAGCGAGAACAGGCTGCGCCTGACCCACGCGTCGGGCAGGTCCAGGCCCGCCCGCGCGGCGGCGGCGCGGGCCGCCTCCAGCTTGCGGCGGCTGGGCACGTGGTCCTCCGGGCCGAGCACCAGGCCGATGCGCTCGTGGCCGAGCGAGGCCAGGTGCCCGAACGCCTGCTCGGCCGCCACCGCGTCGTCGGTGGAGACCCGGGGGAAGTCCAGCTCCTCGCTTCCGGCGTTCACCAGCACCACCGGCAGCCGCACCTCCAGCAGCCGCCGGTAGTGGTCGTGCGGGGCGTCGGCCTCGGCGTACTGGCCGCCCGCGAACACCACGCCCGACGCCTGCTGCTGCAACAGCATCTCCACGTAGTCGGCCTCCGACAGGCCGCCGGGCGTCACCGTGCACAGCACGGGGGTGAAGCCGCGCTGGGCGAGCGCGCCGCCGACCACCTCGGCCAGCGCCGGGAAGATCGGATTGCCCAGTTCGGGCAGCACCAGCCCGACCAGCCGGGCCCGCTCCCCGCGCAGCTGGGTGGGGCGTTCGTAGCCGAGCACGTCCAGGGCCGTCAGCACGGCGGCGCGGGTCGCCTCCGACACGCCGGGCCGTCCGTTGAGCACGCGGCTGACGGTGGCCTCACTGACCCCGACCTTCTGGGCGACCTCGGCGAGTCGACGTGTCATGCCGCAACTATAGGACGGAATCCCGCAAGCGGCTTGCGCGAAGTAGTCGGCCCCCGCCCCTGAGATCGTCAGGGACGGGGGCCAGACAGCGGTCACCCGACGGGGTCGCATCGTCGTGACCGGGTCTGGTCCGGGTGGGCCTCCGCGCAGGCCGCACCCGGATGTCTCGGGATCAGGCGGCCGTGCGGCGGGCCACCCGGTTGACGGCCGACAGCATGGCCTTCAGGGACGCGGTGACGATGTTGCCGTCGATGCCGACGCCCCACACGGTCTCGCCGTCCACGTCGCACTCGACGTAGGCGGCGGCGCGGGCGTCGCCGCCGGCGCTCAGGGCGTGCTCGGCGTAGTCCAGGACGCGGACGTTGACGCCCACGGTGGCCAGGGCCGCCTCGAACGCCGACACCGGGCCGTTGCCGACGCCCTCGATCTCGCGGATCTCGCCGTCCACCCGCACGTCGCAGGACAGCCGGTCCTTCTCGTCCACGCGGGAGGTCGCGCGGTGCGCCAGCAGGCCGACGCGCGGGCCGTTGCCCAGGAACTCGCCCTGGAAGATCTCCCACATGCGCTCGGCCGTGACCTCGCCGCCCGCGGCGTCGGTGTGCTCCTGCACCACGCGGGAGAACTCGATCTGCAGGCGGCGCGGCAGCTCCAGGGAGTGCTCGGTCTTCATGATGTAGGCCACGCCGCCCTTGCCGGACTGGCTGTTGACCCGGATGACGGCCTCGTAGGAGCGGCCCACGTCCTTGGGGTCGATGGGCAGGTACGGGACCTCCCAGGTGAACCCGTCCACCGGGACGCCCGCCGCGGCGGCGTCCCGCCCCAGGTGGTCGAAGCCCTTGTTGATCGCGTCCTGGTGGGAGCCGGAGAACGCGGTGTAGACCAGGTCGCCGCCGTAGGGGTGGCGCTCGTGGACGGGCAGCTGGTTGCAGTACTCGACGGTGCGGCGGATCTCGTCGATGTCGGAGAAGTCGATCTCCGGGTCGACGCCCTGGGTGAACAGGTTCAGGCCCAGGGTGACCAGGCAGACGTTGCCGGTGCGCTCGCCGTTGCCGAACAGGCAGCCCTCGATGCGGTCGGCCCCGGCCATGTAGCCCAGCTCGGCGGCGGCGACGGCGGTGCCCCGGTCGTTGTGCGGGTGGATCGACAGGATCACCGAGTCCCGGTACGCCAGGTTGCGGTGCATCCACTCGATCTGGTCGGCGTAGACGTTGGGGGTGGCCATCTCGACGGTGGCGGGCAGGTTGACGATCGTCTTCCACTCGGGGGTGGGCTGCCAGACGTCGTTGACGGCGTTGCAGACCTCGACGGCGTACTCCAGCTCGGTGCCGGTGAACGACTCCGGCGAGTACTCGAAGAAGACCTGGGTGTCGCCCATGTCCTCGGCCAGCTTCTTGCACAGCTTGGCGCCCTCGACGGCGATCGCGGTGATGCCCTCCCTGTCCTGCCCGAACACCACGCGCCGCTGGAGCGTGGAGGTCGAGTTGTACAGGTGGACGATCGCCTGCTTCGCGCCGCGCAGCGACTCGAAGGTCCGCTCGATCAGCTCGGGCCGGGCCTGGGTCAGGACCTGGATCACCACGTCGTCGGGGATCCGGCCCTCCTCGATGATCTGCCGGACGAAGTCGAAGTCGGTCTGGCTGGCCGCCGGGAAGCCGACCTCGATCTCCTTGTAGCCCATCCGTACCAGCAGCTCGAACATCTTGAGCTTGCGGTGGGAGTCCATCGGGTCGATCAGGGCCTGGTTGCCGTCGCGCAGGTCGACCGCGCACCATCGGGGGGCCTCGGTGATCACCTTGTCCGGCCAGGTCCGGTCGGTCAGCCGGACGGGCGCGAACGGGCGGTAGCGCTGGAAGGCCATGCCGGACGGCTGCTGCTGCGGAAACATGGAGTGGATTTCCCTCTGCTCGAACCTTGCGGCCGACTGCACGTCGAAGTCCCGCAGCGAGGGAGCCGGCCTGTTACAGGCCCCCGCTGCGGCCGCTAAGGAGGAGCAGACCGTGCGACACGCCTGTCAAGCTAACAGATCCCATCCGACAATCGGAAACCGCGTCCCAGATGGTGAGACACGGTTCCCGTTTGTCCCGGTATGCGGACCGTTGATCTCCCAGGTCAGACCGCCGGCGGCCGCTCCTTCGGGCGGAGACGTCTCGTCGGCGATCGTCGTATCGCGGGCGATTCACGGAACGCCGCCGTGCCGAGCGGTCAGGGGACGAGCGGTCAGGGAACGAGCACCGAAAGGCAGGTGACGCAGCCGTCCAGCGCCTCGTACTCGCTGATGTCGACCACCGTGACGCGCAGGCCGTCGGCGGCCAGGACCTCGGCGGTGCGGGGCGCGGACGCCGCCAGCAGGACGTGGTCGGGGCCGAGCACCACCACGCGCGCGCCCGACGGCTCGGGCGCGACCCGCAGGCCGGGCAGCGCGGCGGTGTCCACCCACTCGGGAACGCCGATCAGGGTGCCGTCCGGCAGCGCCGTCACCGCCGTCTTCAGGTGCAGGCAGCCGGTGACCTCGACCGGGACCACGCGGCGCCCGCCCAGCAGGTGGGCCAGCCGGCAGACGCCCTCCTCGTTGGTGCGGGCGGTGCGGCCCACGTAGACGGTGTCGCCCGCCTGGAGGACGTCGCCGCCGTCCAGGGTGCCGGGGGCCTCGACGGTCGCGACGCGCAGGCCGAGGTCGCGCACGGCGCGTTCGGTCCCGGCGACCTCGGCGCGCCGCCGCTCCGCGCCCGGCCGGGTCAGGACCGCCAGGTCGCCGCCGACCACGACGGTGTCCTCGACGAACACCGCGTCGGGGCAGTCGTCGGCGGGCGGCACCGCCCGGACGTTCCAGCCCGCCGCACGCAGCGCCGCGACGTACGCCTCGTGCTGCCGCCGGGCCAGGTCGAGGTCCACCGGCCGCCGCTCGGCATGGGTGACGGTCCCCTCCGCCAGGAGCGGACCGGGCTCGCGTACGAGCGCGGTGTTCACAAGCCCGGTGTTCACAAGCGCGGTGTTCATGGCCTCGCCTCCGGCCGGTCCGCCGCGCGGCGGACCGGCACGCCGTTGTGCCCGTTCTCCGGTCCCGTCGCGTTCCAACGTACCGATCAACACGCCCCGCCGGGGCCGCCCTGGCCAAGCCGGGCGTTCCCCTTACGCTGGGTGCATGAGCGGTGACCTGGGACCTGAGGCGGCCGACCGACGCGACCGGCCGGACGCGGAGCGGCGGCCGCGCCCGGAGTTCCTGCCCCCGGAGGGCGCTCCCCCGCCACCGCCCCCCGCACCGGACACTCAGGACATTCCAGGCACTTCGCCCTCCCCGCCCGGGTCCGCCGAGGAGCCGCGCCGCAGGGCGGGCCTCCCGGACGCGGCGTGGAACGTCCTGAACCTCGTGGCGGCGGCGGCGCTGCTGGTGGCGGCGTTCCTGCCGTGGGTGCACGCCCGGATGGTGCTCGGCGCGTTCGGCGACCCGGTCACCCACGACGCGGGCTCGGCGGCCGGGATCGACGTGGACGGGACGGTGCTGGTGGTGCCGGTGCTGGCGCTGACCGCGGCGGCGATGACGTTCTGGTCGATCGCCGTCCGCGACCCGCGGATCGCGGCGCTCACGGCCGTTCCGGGCGGGCTGGCGCTGCTGGCCTGCGGACTGTTCGTGCTGCGGCTGGACTCGGCGCGCGCCGAGCTGGGCGCCGACGGGCCGCTGATCGGCTACCGGATCACCGTGGGGTACGGCTGGTACCTGGCGGTCGCCGCCGCGCTGCTGGTCGTCGGGTTCGCGCTGGCCCGGCCGCTGGCGGCCCGGCTCAGTCGTCGAAGCCGAGACGGCGCAGCTGCTTGGGGTCGCGCTGCCAGTCCTTGAGCACCTTGATCCGCAGGTCCAGGTAGACCTTGGTGCCCAGCAGCGCCTCGATCTGCTTGCGGGCGCTCTGGCCGACCTCGCGCAGCCGCGAGCCCTTGTGGCCGATGATGATGCCCTTCTGGCTGGGCCGCTCCACGTACAGGTGGGCGTAGATGTCGGTGAGGTCCTCGCGGTCCTCGCGCGGCCCCATCTCGTCGACCAGCACGGCGATCGAGTGCGGCAGCTCGTCGCGCACGCCCTCCAGCGCCGCCTCGCGGATCAGCTCGGCGACCAGGACGTGCTCGGGCTCGTCGGTCAGGTCGCCCTCGGGATAGAGCGCGTGGCCCTCCGGCAGGTGCCGGATCAGCAGGTCGCCGACCAGGTCCACCTGGAAGCCGTCGGCGGCCGAGCACGGCACGATGTCGGCGAACTCGCCGAGCTCCCCCACCGCCATCAGCTGCTGGGCGACCTTCTCCGGCGGGGCCAGGTCGGTCTTGGTGACGATCGCGACGATCGGGGTCCTGCCGACGTTGGCCAGCTCGCGGGCGATGAACCTGTCGCCCGGCCCGACGGGCTGGTCGGCGGGCACGCAGAAGCCGATCACGTCCACCTCGGTGAGGGTGGAGCGGACCAGGCTGTCCAGGCGTTCGCCGAGCAGGGTGCGCGGCTTGTGCAGGCCGGGCGTGTCGACGACCACGAGCTGGGCGTCGGGGCGGTGCACGATGCCCCGGATGGCCCGGCGGGTCGTCTGCGGCCGGCTGCTGGTGATGGCGACCTTGGTGCCGACCAGGGCGTTCATCAGGGTGGACTTGCCCACGTTGGGGCGGCCGATGAAGCAGGCGAAGCCGGAGCGGAAGCCCTCGGGTGTGGTGTTTCCCAGCGATGTCACAACGTCAATTGTCGCCTACGCCGGAGGGTGGACCGGCAGGCGGCCGGTCAGGCGGCCGTGGTGTCCAGCGCGTCGCGGGCCTCGCAGGCGGCCCGCGCCCACTCGGCCGCGCCGACCCGCTCGGCGACGCGTTCGGCCGTCGCGTAGTGCTCGGCGGCCTCCCCGGGGCGCCCCAGGTAGACGGCCACGTCGCCGAGGGTCTGGGCGACGGGGCCGATGGTGGCGACCGCGCAGCCGCCGCCCGCCAGCCGCCCGGCGTAGGGCAGCAGCGCCGTGTAGCACTCGGCGGCCAGCTCCCGGTCGTCCAGGGCGACGGCGCGGCGTGCCCGGAACGTCATCGCCAGGTCGAAGAAGTAGTCGCGGCGGACCGGCGCGGCCCCCGCGGCCGCCGCGCGCGCCTCGGCCCGGCGCCCCAGCGCGGCCAGCGCGAGGGCGTGCAGGTCGTCGGCGGCGCCCACGTCCGGCCAGTTGTCGCGGACCCAGCGCATCTGGTCGGCCATCTCCCCCTCGCGGCCCTGGAACGTCCGCACGCAGAAGATCCCGAACGCCTCCACGCCGCGTTCGCTGCCCCACACGCCCGTCCGGGCGATCGACCCGGCGATCTCGGTGTAGGCGCGTTCGGCCTCGGCGTACCGGCCCGCGACGACGTGCCCGAGCGCCCGGTACCAGCTTCCGATCAGGGCCAGCAGTGGCAGTCCGTACTGGTCGGCCAGCCGCAGCCCCTCGGCCCGGTGGGCGTCGGCGGCGGCCAGGTCCAGCCCGGTGACGTGGGCCTGCTGGAGCAGCAGGTGCGCCAGGACCCGGTAGGTGGCCAGGCCGTCCCGGGTGGCGAGGTCGAGCATCTCCTCGGCGATCCGCAGCCGCTGGTCGTTGTCGCCGGCGGAGCGGTAGGAGTTGAGGAACAGGCCGTTGAGGGCGACGGCGAGCAGCCGGGGACGGCCGAGCGCGCGGGCGGCGGCGACCGCCTCCTCGGCGGCGCGCGGGCCCCGGTCGTGCGGCTCGCCCTCCAGCTCGATCGCGACGGAGGTCAGCAGGCGGACGCGCAGCTCGGGGTCGGCGCCGGGCGGTCCGGCCAGCGCCGCCTCGGCGGCCTCGACGATCCCGTGGTCCACGGTGTTGTACTTGCGGCTGGTCCACAGCGTCGGCACGTCGAACGCGACGATCACCCGTGCGAGCAGCGTCAGGTCGCCCAGGGCGCGGGCCTCGGCGACGGCGCGCAGCCGCCGCTCGCGGGCCCGCACGACCCGCCCGGACAGGGCGCAGGCGCGGATGGCCGCGGCCTCGATCTCCAGCGCCTCCCCCATCCGGCCCCGCGCGCGCAGCGTGTCGGCGGCGCGTTCGTACAGGTCGGCCGCCATGGCGTGCGCGAACCGGCCCTCGGCGGCCTCGGCGGCCAGCCGCGCGTAGCGGACGGCCCGGTCCGGGTCGGTCCCCGCCTCCAGGTGGTGGTGGGCGAGGGCGGCGACCTCGCCGGGGCGGTGGCGTTCCAGCGCGGCGGCGACCCGGCCGTGCAGGCGGACGCGGCGGGTCCGCGACAGGTCGGCGTAGAGGGTGTCGCGGACCAGCGCGTGCGCGAACCGCATCCGGCCCGGCGCGGGCTCGGTGACCAGGCCCGCCGCCAGTCCCGCCTCGACCGCGTCGAGCACGGCGTCCTCGTCGCCGGACAGGTCGGCCAGCACGGCCAGGTCGGCGTCGCGGCCGACGACGGCGGCGTCGCGCAGCACGGCGCGGGCGGGTTCGGGCAGCCGGGCCAGGCGGCGGCGCAGCACGTCGCCGACCCCGGCGGGCACGGCGCCGGTCGCGGCCGCCGGGCCCTCGGCGTCCAGCAACCGGGCGGTCTCGCGCGCGAAGAACGGGTTGCCGCCGGTGCGCTCGGCGATGGCGGCGAGCGCGGCGTCCCCGACCTCGGCGCGGCACACCGCGCGGACCAGCACGGCGACCTCGGCCGCCGACAGCCCGTCCAGCGCGACGCGGGTCGGCTCGTGCCGGGCGAACGCGGCCAGCGCGGCGGTCAGCCGGTCGGGGGCCTCGGTGTGCCGGAACGTCCCCACGACCAGCACGGGCAGCCCCCGCACCCGGCCCAGCACCCGGACCAGCAGGGCCAGGGTCTCGTCGTCGGCCCAGTGCAGGTCGTCCAGGACCAGCAGCAGCGGGGTGCGCTCGGCGAGCCCGGCCAGGTAGTCGGCGACGGCGAGGTGCAGCCGGAAGCGGGCGGTGGTGGCGTCGCCCGTGGTGGCGGCGGTGGCGGCGGCCGTGTCGTCCAGCAGCGGGGCGAGCCGGTCGTCGGCGGGCGGGGTGTCGGCGGCCAGGTCGCGCAGGAGCTCGGCCCAGGGCCAGGCGGCGGGGGCCCCGCCGGTCTCGGGGGCGCGTCCCCAGGCGCAGCGCCGGCCCTCGGCGGCGAGACGTTCGGCCAGGCGTTCGGCCAGCGAGGTCTTGCCCATCCCGGCGTCACCGCTGACCAGCGCGAGGCCGCCGCGCTCGGCCGCCGCCCGGAGGCGTTCCAGCTCGGCGCGCCGCCCCACGAACAGGGAACCCCTTGGCGCGCCCGGCCGCACGTCGCGAAGGTGCCCGCCACGCGACGCCGGGCCCGGTTCCGCGTCGCGTTCCCCGGTCGGCGCGGCAGGGGCTCGATACGGGGTGCTCGGTGCCTCGGCGCGGAGGTCCGTCACCTCCAGGGCCGGGGCCTGGGTGAGGATGTCGTGTTCCAGGCGGCGCAGCGCGGGGCCGGGGTCCACGCCGAGTTCCTCGGCCAGGGCGGCGCGGGCGCGGCGCAGCGCGTCCAGGGCGTCGCCCTGGCGGCCCGCGCGGTACAGGGCCAGGGCCAGCAGCCGCCACGCCTCCTCGCGCAGCGGATCGACGGCGACGTGCGTCTCCAGGTCGGGGACGGCCTCGGCGGCGGCGTTCAGGCGCAGCATGGCCTCGGCGCGGCGTTCGACGGCCAGGCGGCGGCGCTCCTCCAGCCGGGACGCCTCGGTCGCCGCCCACGGCAGGGCGGCGAACTCGGCGTAGGCGGGCCCCCGCCACAGGTCCAGGGCCTCCTCGGCCGCGCGGCGGGCCCCGGCCGGGTCGCCGGTCGCGGCCCGGTCGACCAGCGCGTCGAACCGCCAGGCGTCCACGTCCCGCTCGGGCAGCCGCAGCGCGTAGCCGGGCGGGTCGGTGACCAGGACGCGGGCGGGGGCGCGGGGCGGGCGGTCCGGTTCCAGGGCGCGCCGCAGGTGCGACACGAACGCCTGGAGCCCGGCGGCGGCGCGGGGCGGCGGGCCGTCCGGCCACACCTGCTCCACGAGGCGCTCGGCGGGGACCATCCGGCCGCGCGCGACGACGAGCCGGGCCAGCACGCAGCGCTGGCGGGGCCCGCCGAGATCGGCCTCCGCCCCGTCCAGCAACGCCTGGAAGCTGCCCAGCACCCGCACGGTCGCCATGTCCCGGCCAGCGTAGACCGGGGCACGGCGACCGCGCCGCGAGGGGCGTCACACGGGGACGGGCTCGGTGCGGCCGGGCTCGGGCTCGACCCCGTGGACGTCGACGTCGGGCAGGATCCGGGCCAGCGGGCGGGGCAGCCACCAGTTGGCCCGCCCCAGCAGCGCCATCGTGGCCGGGACCAGCACCATCCGCACCACGGTGGCGTCCAGCGCGACCGCGACGGCCAGCCCCACCCCCATCTGCTTGATCACCAGTCCGGGGTCCAGCGCGAAGCCGAGGAACACCGCCACCATGATCAGTGCGGCGCTGGTGATCAGCCGTCCGGTCGCGGCCAGCCCGGTGGCGACCGACCCGCGCGCGTCGCCGGTGCGCAGCCACTCCTCGCGGACCCGCGACAGCAGGAACACCTCGTAGTCCATCGAGATCCCGAACAGCACCGCGAACAGCAGCAGCAGGATGAAGCTCGACACCGGCACGCTGTGCGGCAGCCCCAGCAGCTCCGCGCCCCACCCCCACTGGAACACCGCCGTCAGCACGCCGTAGGCCGCGCCGATCGACAGCAGGTTCATGGCGGCGGCCTTCAACGGGGCCAGCAGCGACCGGAACACCACCATCAGCATCAGGAACGAGGTGGCGACGACGACGCCGATCACCGGCCAGAGGCGGTCCTCCAGTCGCCGGGTGAGGTCGACGTAGGCGGCGGTGAACCCGGTGATCTCCGCGCCGTCGGGCAGGACCCGTTCCCGGATGCCCTCGACGAGCCCGGTCACCCGCTCGTCCTGCGGACCGTAGGCGGGGGTGACGACGATGACGGCGGCGTCCCGTCCCGGCGACACCTGCGGCGGGGCCACCGCGACGACCCCCGGCGCCTTCGCCAGCCCGCTCCCGAGCCCCGGCAGCGCGTCCGCCGGCACCCTGCGCAGGTCCACCGCGACCAGCAGCGGGCCGTTGGCCCCCGGCCCGTACGCCTCGGCGACCAGGTCGTAGGCGCGCCGGGCCGTGTTGGAGGTCGGCTCGCTGCTGGCGTCGCTCGGCCAGGTCCGCATCCCCAGCGCGGGCGCGGCCAGCGTCAGCATCAGCAGCAGCGCCGCCAGCAGCCACGCCCACGGCCGCCGCGCCACCAGGTCGGCCCACCGGCGCACCCGCGGCGAGTCCACCACGACCACGGCGTCCGCGCGGCGGTCCCGCCGCCGCAGCACCCGCCGGCCGGCCAGCCCCAGCACGGCGGGCAGCAGCGTCACCGCCGCCGCCACGGTCATCGCGACCACGATCCCGGTCGCGAACCCCATCGCCATGAACGCGGGCATCCGCGACACCACCAGCCCGCTGAGCGCCAGCAGCACCGTGGCCCCGGCGAAGATCACCGACTGCCCGGCGGTGGCGACGGCGCGCCCGGCGGCCTCGGGCACCGCCAGCCCCGCGGCCAGCCCCTCCCGGTGCCGGGTCAGGATGAACAGCGCGTAGTCGATGCCGACGCCGAGCCCCACCATGATCGCCAGGGTGGGCGCGGTGGTGGCCACGTTCGTGACCGCCGCCAGCACCGTGATCCCCGACACCCCGGCCCCGAGCCCGGCCAGCGCCACCACCAGCGGCAGCCCCGCCGCGACCACCGACCCGAACGCCAGCAGCAGGATCACCAGCGCCGCGACGACCCCGACGGCCTCGGCGACGCCGCCGGGCGCGGTGACGTTCTCGGGCACCTGCCCGCCGAACTCCACCGCGTGCCCGGCCTTCAGCGGGGCCGTGGCGTCCCGGAGCCGGTCGAGGGTCTCCTTGGTGGACAGGCCGGTGACGGGGACGTCGTACCGCACGGTGATCAGCGCGGTGGCGCCGTCCCCGCTCGGCACGGCCGGGGTGACCCCGCTGACGTGCGGCGATCGCTGCAACCGCCCGCGCGCGGCCTCCACCGCCGCCGCGTCCACCTTCCCCGAACGAGCCCGCACGACCACCCGCGCGTCGGCCCCCGACAGCGCCGGGAAGCGTTCCTTCAGCAGGTCGGTGGCCTGCTGCGAACCGGTCCCGGCCAGCGTGTAGTCGTCCTGCAACGCGCCGCCCGCGACCACGGAGACCCCGGCGGCGGCCCCCACGAACAGCACCCACGCCACAACGACCCGCCAGGGCCGCAGCGCCGCGGCCCTTCCCAGGCGGTACAGAAATCTGGACATGCCCGAGAGCCTGGCCCGCGCCCCTTGCCGCCCGCTTGCCACCGACTTGCCACCCACTTGCCGCCGACTTGCGACCGCCCGCGAGCGGCCCCGCCGCGGGTCACTACGCTGGGACGCGTGAATCCCGAGGACGAGAAGATCATTACGTTGGCGCGGTCGTCGCGGGCCCGGAACGGGGCCGCCGAGGGGGCGGCCGTGCGGGACGAGACCGGGCGGACCTACGCCGCCACCAGTGTGGACCTGCCGTCGCTGAAGCTGTCGGCGCTCCAGGTCGCCGTGGCCATGGCCGTCTCCAGCGGCGCGGAGGACCTGGAGGCCGCCGCGCTGGTGACCGCCGGCGACACCGCCGCCGAGGCCGACGTCGCGGCGGTGCGGGACCTGGGCGCCAAGGCCCCGGTGTTCGTGGCCGGGCCCGACGGGTCGCTGCGCGCGACCCTCACGTGATCACGGGGCCGGGGCCGTGGGCGCCGCCGCCCCGCGCCGGTGCGCGGCCCGCAGCTTGCGCAGCGCCCGCGCCTCGGCCCGCTCGATGAGCCTCGCGCCGCCCCCGCCGAACGCGCCGGGGGCCGCCACCACCAGCAGGTCGTCCCCGGCCCGCGCCACCAGCACGTCCAGCCCGGCCCGCCGCCCGCCCGAGCCGTGCAGGTAGCGGACCCCGACCTGGTCGGGGAGCAGGCGCCCGGGGCGGGGCGGCCGGACCCGCCGCAGCCGCACCTCGCGGTCGTCGCCGACCTCCATGCCCAGCCGGGGGCATCCGGCGATGGCGGCGCGGGCCTCGGCCAGGCGCGCGGCCGCGTCGCCCGGCGGCAGCCGGAAGACGCGCGCGGCCAGGGTCGCGCCCGGATCGGGCAGGTAGTACACCGCGTGCGCCTGCGGCGCGTTCCGCAGGCCGCGCGGCCCCCGGTCGCCGTCCGCGTCGGCCAGCCGCAGCAGCCGCGCGCAGTCGGGGTCGGTGGGGCGGATCCCCTCGAGCACGCGCTGGCGTTCGGCGGGCAGCCAGCCCTTCGGCACCTCGCGGGCCGTCGGCAGCGCGGCGGTCATCGCCGCCTCCGGCCGTTCCCGCGCCGCCGACGTCGCCCGTGTCGTCCCGCAGCCCGCCACCGCCGCCGACGCCCCCAGCGCCACCAGCGGCAGCGCCCACCGAGCCCTGCGCGTCATGAGGTCCCCCCGAATCCTCGACCCGCAAGATCGTTCCCAGGGGGGCGGTGTCGTTTAACGTCGCGGTCTGGGCGGGTAGGCCCCGTCAAACAGCGGTTTCACCGTTGTGGACGGGCATGTCGTCCAGCTCGACGCGCCGCGCCAGCACCGTGCCGATCCGGTTGCGGCGCCCGGCGATGCTCTCGGCCGTCAGCGACAGGCCCGCGACCACGGCCGTGGAGCCCGCGATCGGCACCCGGCCGAGGGCGTGCGCCAGCAGCCCGCCGACGGTGTCCACCTCGGCCGCGTCGATCTCCACGTCGAACAGCTCGGCCAGGTCCTCCACCGGCAGCCGCGCGGTGACCCGCGCCTCCCGCGCCTCCCGCAGCCACTGCACGGGCGGGATCTCCACGTCGTACTCGTCGGTGATCTCCCCGACGATCTCCTCCAGGATGTCCTCGATGGTGACCAGCCCGGCGGTGCCGCCGTACTCGTCGATCACGATGGCCAGGTGGATCTGCCGCGCCTGCATCTCGCGCAGCAGCTCGTCGATCGGCTTGGAGTCGGGGACGTAGGTCGCCGTCCGCATCACCGACTCGACCGTCTCGACCGACTCGCCCTCGCGGTGCTCGTGGACGCGGCGCACCACGTCCTTGAGGTAGGCGATGCCGATCACGTCGTCCTCGTTCTCCCCCACCACGGGGATGCGCGAGAACCCGCTGCGCAGCGCCAGCGACATCGCCTGCCGCAGCGTCTTGTGGCGCTCGATGAACACGATGTCGGTGCGCGGCACCATCACCTCGCGCACCAGGGTGTCGCCCAGCTCGAACACCGAGTGGATCATCTGGCGCTCGTCCGGCTCGATCAGGCTGCGCTGCTCGGCCAGGTCCACCAGGTCGCGCAGCTCGGCCTCGGAGGCGAACGGGCCCTCGCGGAACCCCTTGCCGGGCGTCAGCGCGTTGCCCAGCAGGATCAGCAGCCGGGGCAGCGGCCCGAACACCCGCGTCACCGGGTGGATGAACCCCGCGCCCGCCAGCGCGAACCGGTCGGCGTGCTGGATGCCCAGCGTGCGGGGTCCGACGCCGACCGCGACATAGCTCACCACGATCATGATCGCGGCGGCGGTGACGTACGCCGACCAGCCCTCGTCCAGCCAGCCGATGCACAGGTCCGCCACGATCACCGTGGCGACCAGCTCGCAGCTGATCCGCAGCAGCAGCACCATGTTGAGGTAGCGGGCCGGGTCGGCGACCACGGCCGCCAGCCTGCGCGCGCCGCGCCGGTCCTCGCGGACCAGCTCCTCCACGCGCACCCGCGACACCCGCGCCAGCGCGGCCTCCGTCGCCGCCAGCAGTCCGGCCGCGAACACCAGCGCGACCGCGATGACCAGCAGCCACCACTGCGTCGTGCTCACGACCGGCCGCGCTCGTCCCGCCAGGACGTGAGCAGTTCGGCCTGGAGCCCGAACATCTCCTTGTGCTCCTCGGGCTCGGCGTGGTCGAAGCCGAGCAGGTGCAGGATGCCGTGCACGGTGAGCAGCTCCAGCTCGTCCCGCGTGCCGTGCCCGGCCTCCTTGGCCTGCCGCTCGGCGACCGCCGGGCACAGCACCACGTCGCCCAGCAGCGCCGGGTCCAGCTCGCCGTCCTCGTCGGCGCCGCCGTCCATCTGGCCGGGCCGCAGCTCGTCCATGGGGAACGACAGCACGTCCGTCGGCCCGGGCTCGTCCATCCACCTGACGTGGAGCTCGGTCATCGCCTCCTCGTCCACCAGCAGCAGCGACAGCTCCGCCAGCGGACTGACGCGCAACGCGTCCAGCGCGTGCCGGGCCAGGGCCGCGAGGTTCTCCTCGTCGACCTCGGCGCCCGACTCGTTCACGACCTCGATGCTCATGTGTGTCTAACGCCCCCGCTTGCGGCCCGCACCGTTACGGCCCGCGCCCCCCTGCTTGAACTCCGGCACCTTCTCCGCGTCGTAGCGGTTGTAGGCGTCCACGATGTCGGTCACCAGCTTGTGCCGGACCACGTCGTGGCTGTTCAGCCGGCAGAAGAAGATGTCGTCGACCCCGTCCAGGATGCCCTGGACCACCGACAGGCCGCTCTGCTGCCCGTTGGGCAGGTCCACCTGGGTGACGTCGCCGGTGACCACGACCTTGGACCCGAACCCCAGCCGCGTCAGGAACATCTTCATCTGCTCGGGCGAGGTGTTCTGCGCCTCGTCCAGGATGATGAACGAGTCGTTCAGGGTCCGGCCGCGCATGTACGCCAGCGGGGCGACCTCGATGGTCCCGGCGGCCATCAGGCGCGGGATCGAGTCGGGGTCGACCATGTCGTGCAGCGCGTCGTACAGCGGCCGCAGGTACGGGTCGATCTTCTCGTACAGGGTGCCGGGCAGGAAGCCGAGGCGCTCGCCCGCCTCCACCGCCGGCCGGGTCAGGATGATCCGGTTGACCTGCTTGTCCTGGAGCGCCTTGACCGCCTTGGCCATGGCCAGGTAGGTCTTGCCGGTGCCCGCCGGGCCGATGCCGAACACGATCGTGTGCTCGTCGATCGCATCGACGTACTTCTTCTGGTTGAGCGTCTTGGGCCGGATGGTCCGGCCGCGGCCGGACAGGATGTCGAGGGTGAGCACCTCGGCCGGGCGCTCGTCGGTCTGGTTGCGCAGCATCGCCAGGCTTCGCTCCACGGCGTCAGGGGTGAGCTGGGTCCCGCGCTTCAGCAGGGCGATGAGCTCCTCGAACAGTCGGGAGACGAGTTCGCTCTCGCCCTCGGGGCCGGTCACGGTGATCTCGTTGCCGCGCACGTGGATGTCGCTGTGGAACGCGCGTTCGATGACGTGGAGCAACTCGTCCCGGGAGCCCAGCAGGCCCACCATCGAGTGGTCGTCCGGCACCACGATCTTGATCTGGGACCTGGCGCCGTCGCCTCCAGCGCGTCCCGCGGAAGTTGATTCGACCATCAGCCGGGCCTTGCGGCCTCTCCGACCTGCCTTCTGTCTGCTCCGGGTGTCCAGCGTGTGTCGTCTCCATGGTACTGGGCCGCCCCGGCGTCCCGTCTCCGCATTTTCCCGCGCCGCGGCCCCGGCGGGGCCGCGGATCCGCCGGCCCCGGATCAGCCGGGCGGCCAGTTGAGGCCGCGGCCGCCCAGCACGTGCGCGTGCACGTGGAAGACGGTCTGGCCCGCCTGCGCCCCGGTGTTGAAGACCACGCGGTAGCCGTTGCCGGCGACGCCCTCGTCCACCGCGACCTGGTGCGCCTCGCGCAGCACCTCGGCCAGCAGTTCGGCGTCGGCGGCGGCCAGCTCGCCGACGGTCGGGTGGTGGGCGCGCGGGATCACCAGCACGTGCGTGGGGGCCTGCGGGTTGATGTCGCGGAACGCGACGGCGCCCGCCGACTCCCGGACGATCGTGGCGGGCACCTCACCGGCCACGATCTTGCAGAACAGGCAGTCGCTCTCCGATGCCGTCATCGGTCTCCTCCCAGCGTACGGACGAGGCGGATCCTATCGGGGGCGGGTCTGGGCGGCCGGACGGCCGCGCCCGGCCGCCGGTCCCGGCCCGACAGGACGTTCACAGCGCGGTGCGCCCCCCGGTAAGGTCGCGCTGATCAATCTGGGCCGGATCGGCCGCATGCGCCCCGTTCACTGGCTAAGGTTGGCAATTCAGGCGTTCCCCCCGACGCGCGTACGTACCGTTCGGCCACCGGCGTCGCTCGGCCGGGGCCCGCCTGTTCACTCACGCCGAATCCGGGGGCGACCATGCGAATGGACGGTCCCGGGGGCGGCACGGCGGCGGATAGGTGACCGAGGCAAGCAGAAGATGCCCTTTCGTAAACCGGACGACGAGGGTGCGCGTCCAACTGACGTGACCGAGACCCTCGTGGCCAGGGGCACAGCGGGAACGGTGGCCGTCGCCTGGGACGCCGACCAGGCGGTGACGGCGCTCTACAGCGCCAACTACCGCTCGCTGGTGCGACTCGCCGCCATGCTGGTGCGTGACGTCGGGACGGCCGAGGAGGTCGTCCAGGACGCGTTCGTCGCCATGCACGGCGGGTGGCGTCGCCTGCGCGACCCCGACAAGGCCCTCTCCTACCTGCGCCAGGCCGTGGTGAACCGATCGCGTTCGGTGCTGCGGCACCGCGCGGTCGTGGAGAAGTACGCGCCCAAGGGCCTGCCCGACGCGCCCAGCGCGGAGGCCGGGGCCATCGGCGAGCTGGAGCGCTCGGCGGTGGTCGCGGCGCTGCACCGGCTTCCCGCGCGTCAGCGCGAGGCGCTCGTCCTGCGCTACTACGCCGATTTGTCAGAAGCGGAGATCGCCCAGACCATGGGCATATCCCGGGGGGCGGTCAAGAGCCACACCGCCCGCGGGATGGCCGCGCTACGCAACGTCCTGGAGCAGTTCTCATGACCACCGACCCCCACGACGAGCTCGGCGAGGTGCTGCGCCGGGCCCTGAACGCGGAGGCGGAGACGGTCAGCCCCTCGGCCGAGGGCCTGGAGATCATCCGGACCCGGATCGCCGACCGCCGGAGCCGCCGGTTCGGCTGGGAGTGGTTCACCGCCACCTGGTCCCGTCCGCTGCTGGCGGTCGGCGCGGCCGTGGTGATCGCCGGTCTCGGGGTCTCGGCCCCGGAGACCATCGGCCTGATCGAACGGACCGTCAGCGGCAACGGCCACTCCGACGACGGCGGTCCCGGCCACCCCGGCGGATCCGGCACGGGCACGCTGAGCCCGTCGGGCCCCGGCCAGCCGAGCTCCTCCTCCGGCACCGACGGCAGCGGCGTGCCGACCAGCTCCCCGTCCTCGTCGCAGCCCTCGTCGTCGGGCACCGCCACGTGCGGCCCGGCGGAGACCTCCGGAACGCCGGCCGACCAGACCTCCGCCACCGGCGGCTCCCCCACCGGCGCCTCCCCGTCGGGCTCGCCCTGCCCGACCACGCCGCCGCCGACCACGGCGACGCCGACCCCGTCGGTGACGCCGACCCCGTCCACCTCGACGGACCCCACGACCCCGGCCCCGAGCGAGTCCCCGACGACGGACTCCAGCCAGCAGCCGGACGCCCCCGCCAACCCCTGATCCCCCCTGCCGTTCCCGCCGTCCGGCCCCCGCCGGCGGACGGTCGCCGCCGCCTGCCCGCTACCAGCGGCCGGTCGCGGCGAGCAGGACCGCCGCCGCCGCGACGCCGGCCGTGGACGTGCGCAGCACGGTCGGCCCCAGCAGCGCCGTCCGTCCGCCCGCCGCGGTGAACGCGGCGATCTCGTCGTCCGCGATCCCGCCCTCCGGGCCGACGATCACCACGATGTCGCCGCCGGCGGGCGGCTCCAGCGCGCTGAGCCGCTCGGTGGCCTCCTCGTGCAGGACCACCGCGCGGGACGCCGCCGCGACGCGCCGCGCCACCTGCCTGGTGGACTCCAGCTCGGCGACCTCGGGGAAGCGGCTGCGGCGGGCCTGCTTGGCGGCCTCGCGGGCGGCGGTGCGCCAGCGGCCGAGCGCCTTGTCGCGGCGTTCGGGCCGCCACTGGGTGATGCTGCGCGACGCCGACCACGGAACGATCACGTCGACGCCCACCTCGGTCATGGTCTCCACGGCCAGCTCGCCCCGGTCGCCCTTGGGCAGGGCCTGCACGACCACCAGGCGGGGGCTGGGCGCCGGGTCCACGCGCCGCGACAGCACCTCCAGGGTGAGCGACGCCTTGGCGGCGGACGTCACCACGCACTCGGCGAGCGTCCCGGCCCCGTCGGTGAGATCGACCCGCTCCCCCGGGCCGATCCGCCGCACGGTCGCGGCGTGCCGCCCCTCAGGGCCGTCCAGGACCACCGTGCCGCTGTCGGGCAGGCCGTCCTCGGCCAGGAACACCGGCGGACTCATGAAACCCCCTCATACGGAAAACCCCGCCGCGCGGGGGAGGTCCCTCAACGCGGCGGGGGCGTCCCGTGGCGGCCTTCGTGATAGGCCGCCACGGTCTCTCTTCAGTGCTGGTTGAACACGTCCTTGAGACGCGAGAACACGCCGCTGCGGTGGCCGGGCGCGAACTTGCCCGGCGGCCGCTCCTCGCCGCGCAGCTTGGCGAGCCGGCGCAGCAGCTCCTCCTGCTCCTCGTCCAGCTTGGTCGGCGTCTCCACGTTGATGTGGATCAGCAGGTCGCCGCGGCCGCTCTCGTTGAGGTGCCGCACGCCCCGCCCGTACATGGTGATCACCTGGCCGGACTGGGTGCCGGGCTTGATGTCGACGTCCTCGGGACCGTCCAGGGTCTCCACGGTGACGGTGGTGCCGAGCGCGGCGGCCGTCATCGGGATCTCGACGGTGCAGTGCAGGTCGTCGCCCTCCCGCTCGAAGATCGGGTGCGGCCGTTCGACGATCTCCAGGAACAGGTCGCCGGGCGGGCCGCCGCCGGGGCCGACCTCGCCCTCCCCGGCGAGCTGGATGTGGATGCCGTTCTCCACGCCCGCCGGGATCTTGACCTTGACGGTGCGGCGGGTGCGGACCCGTCCGTCGCCGGAGCACTCCGAGCACGGGTGCCGGATGATGCTGCCGAAGCCGCCGCAGGTCGGGCACGGCCGGGCCGTCATGACCTGGCCGAGGAACGACCGCTGCACCTGCTGGACCTCGCCGCGCCCGTGACAGGTCTCGCACGTCTCGGGGTGGCTGCCGGGCGCGGTGCCGTCGCCGTGGCAGGTCTCGCACAGCACCGCCGTGTCGATCGTCAGCTCGCGCGTGGTGCCGAACGCCGTCTCGTTCAGGTCCAGCTCGACGCGCAGCGTGGCGTTGCGGCCCCGCCGGGCGCGGCTGCGCGGGCCGCGCGCGGTGGCGGTGCCGAAGAAGGCGTCCATGATGTCGCTGAACGGGAAGCCCGCGCCGCCGAAGCCGCCGCCGGCCCCCGCGCCGCCCCGCGCGAACGGGTCGGCCCCCAGGTCGTACATCTCCCGCTTCTGCGGGTCGGAGAGCACCTCGTAGGCCTGGGTGATCTCCTTGAACTTCTCCTGGGTCTCCGGATCCGGATTGACGTCCGGGTGGAGTTCGCGCGCCAGCCGCCGGTAGGCCTTCTTGATCTCGTCGGCCGTGGCGTCACGGCCGACGCCGAGGGTCGCGTAGTAGTCGTTGGCCACTTACGACCCCGCCAGGATCTGTCCCACGTAGCGTGCCACTGCCCGTACCGCTCCCATCGTGCCGGGGTAGTCCATGCGTGTCGGCCCGAGCACTCCCAGCCGGGCCAGAGTGTGGTCGCCGACGCCGTAGTCGGCGACGACCACCGAGGTCGATCGGAGTCCCTCGTCGGGATTCTCGGTGCCGATCCGCACCGTAACACTAGAGGAGTCTCCGGCCTCACCGAGCAAGCGCATCAGCACCACCTGTTCCTCCAGCGCCTCCAGCACGTCGCGCAGGCTGCGGGAGAAGTCCACCGCCGCGAGGTTGGCGGCCCCGGCGAACACGATCTTCTCCTCGTGCTTCTCCACCAGGGTCTCCAGCAGCACGCTCAGCACCGACGCCACGACCGGCCGGTCGTCGGCGCCCACCTTCTCGGGCAGCTCCGCCACGGCCGTGGGGACCTCGCTCAGCCCGCACCCGTCCAGGCACGTGTTGAGCAGCGCCCGCAGGTGCCCGATCGACTCCTCCGACACCGGGCCGGGGGTCTCGATCACCCGCTGCTCGACCCGGCCGGTGTTGGTGATCAGCACCAGCAGGAGCCGGTTCACGGCGACGGGCACCAGCTCGACGTGGCGCACGGTCGAGCGGGTCAGCGAGGGGTACTGCACGACCGCGACCTGGCGGGTCAGCTGCGCCAGCAGCTTCACCGTGCGTCCGACGACGTCGTCCAGGTCGTAGGCGCCGCTGAGGAACGTCTCGATGGCGCGGCGCTCGGCCGCCGACAGCGGCTTGATGGTCGAGAGCCGGTCCACGAACAGCCGGTAGCCCTTGTCGGTCGGGATCCGCCCGGCGCTGGTGTGCGGCTGGGTGATGTAGCCCTGCTCCTCCAGCACCGCCATGTCGTTGCGGATGGTCGCCGAGGACACCCCGAGCCTGTGCCGGTCCACCAAGGCCTTGGAGCCGACCGGCTCGTTGGTGGAGACGTAGTCCTCGACTATCGCGCGGAGGACCGCGAGTTTCCGGTCGTCGAGCACGTGGTCACCTCCCCTGCCCCCGTACTGGCACTCCATACTTTCGAGTGCCAAGTGTACGACCCGGCGGGCCCACTCTGGAGGGCCGCGCCCGTGCGGCGTCCGCCACGCCCGGCGACGAGGATCTTCCGGGTCCCGGCGTTCCGGCGGGTTAATGTGCTGGCCTGTGCGGAGCAAGGACTACGGAAACGACGTTCTGGGCGGGAACTGGCGGCTGCCCCGCAAAGGTCAGATCCCCGAGGTGCCCGCCGAGCCGGGGCTGGTGGCGGAGGACCCCGCCAGCGGGTTCTGCGGCGCGGTGGTCGCCTGCGACAAGTTCGGCGTGACGCTGGAGGACCGCTTGGGCAAGCGGCGGGTGTTCCCGCTGGCCAAGGCGGGTTTCCTGATCGACGGCAGGCCGGTGACGCTGGTGCGCCCGGCGGCGGCGCCCGCCGGACCGGCGCGGTCGGCGTCGGGGTCGGTCGCGGTGCGGGGGCTGCGGGCGCGGGTGGCCGAGGAGAGCCGCATCTACGTGGAGGGCGTGCACGACGCCGAGCTGGTCGAGAAGATCTGGGGCCACGACCTGCGCGTCGAGGGCGTGGTGGTGGAGTACCTGGAGGGCGTGGACGACCTGCCCGCCATCGTCGAGGAGTTCGGGCCCGGCGAGGGGCGCAGGCTGGGCGTCCTGGTGGACCACCTGGTGGAGGGCTCCAAGGAGAGCCGGATCGCCGCCCGGGTGACGTCGCCGCACGTTCTGGTGTGCGGGCACCCGTTCGTCGACGTGTGGGAGGCCGTCAAGCCGTCGGCCGTCGGAATCGACGCCTGGCCACGCGTCCCTCGCGGCGTACCCTGGAAGGAGGGGGTGCTCGCCGCACTCGGCTGGGGGGATGACGTGGGAGCCGCCTGGAAACGCATCCTGGGCTCGGTGACGACCTACGCCGACCTGGAGCCGGCCCTGCTGGGCCGGGTCGAGGAGCTGATCGACTTCGTGACCGCCCCCTAGGCCACCGTCCGCTCCACCGAGGAGCCCGCCATGTCGCAAGGCCCGCCGGAACGTCCCGACCAGCAACCACCGACCCCCGGCCAGCAGGGCCATGGCTGGCCCGGCCAGGAACAGCAGCCCTACAAGGGCCACGACCAGCAGGGTTACGGTCAACAGGGGTATGGCCAGCAGGGTTACGGACAGCAGGGGTACGACCAGCAACCGGGGTACGGGCAGCAGGGGTACGGCCAGCAGCCCTACGCGCCGCCGGGGTACGGGCAGCAGGACTACGGGCAGCAGGGCTACGCCCAGTCCGGCTACGACCCGTACGCCGGTTACGGGCAGGCCCCCGGCTACGGCCAGATGCAGCCCCACGCCCAGCAGTACGGGCAGCAGCACGGCCAGCAGTACGGGTACGGCGCCCCGGCCGGTTCCGATGACCGCACCTGGGCGGTGCTGTGCCACCTCGGCCAGTTCCTGCTGGGGTTCCTGGCGCCGCTGCTGGTCTACCTGATCAAGAAGGACGAGTCCCCGTTCCTGCGCTGGCACGGCGCCCAGGGCCTCAACTTCGCGATCACTCAGCTGGTGTACATGTTCGTCAACATCATCCTGATCTTCCTGCTCGTCGGGATCCTCACCACCGCGGCCCAGGCGATCGCGATGATCGTCTACCTGATCCTGGCGGCGGTCGCGGGCAACCGTGGCGAGTACTACCGCTTCCCGGCCTTCATGGCCTGGCCGATGTTCCGCTGAGCCCGGGAAGCGGCGGTACCCGCCGTCACGACAGGCCCTTGTAGGAGGCCGGGACGCAGACCTTCAGCGGCTTGACGACCGTGTCCGACCGGTTGCCGGTCCAGATGGTGGCGCCCGCGTCGCCCCGGACGCAGATCTTGCCGCCCTTCTTGATGCCCTTGCCGTCGCGGCCCCAGCTCCAGCCGACGGGCGCGCCGGTGTTGTGCTGGACGAAGCCCGAACCCGCGCCGTAGCCGGTCGAGCGGCTGGCGACCTTGGTCCTGCCGCACGAGCGCGTGCCGCTCAGGCTGACGCCGAACTGGCTGCCCCGGCCGAGGACGACGCCGACCGAGGACTTGCAGTTCCAGTCGTACCAGAGCTGGAGGATCCTGGCCTTGGAGACCTTGGCGGCCCGGCCACCGGAGCACTTGGTCGCCGTCGCCAGCGTGAGCTTCGGCTCCACCAGCGTCGGGTCATGGAAACGCACCCGGATCCCGCGGTTGAACTTGTAGGCGTTGCGCACATAACGCAACTTCCCCGACACCCGGACCTTCATCGCCTTCTTCAACGGCTTCGAATAGAAGCAGTACCCCTCCGAGTAGGAGTACGAGAAGGCCTTCTTGCCCAGCGCCGACGCCGCCCCGACGTCCGTACCCGCATGAGCGGGCAACGGCGCCAGCACGGCCCCGGCCACCACCGCCCCGGCCGCGACGGCCAGGCCACGGCGGATCACGACAGGCCCTTGTAGGAGGCCGGGACGCAGACGTCGAGCGCCCTGATCACGCTGTCGGACCGGTTGCCGGACCAGATGGTCGCCGCGCCGTCGCCGTGCAGGCAGATCCTGCCGCCCTTCTTGATGCCCTTGCCGTCGCGGCCCCAGCCCCACTTGGCCGGCGCGCCCGAGTTGTGCTGGACGAAGCCCGAACCCGCGCCGTAACCGGTCGAGCGGTGCGCGCGCTTGGTCTTGCCGCACGAGCGGGTGGCGCCGACGCCCGCCTGCCAGGGCAGGCCGACGAAGACCGAGACGTTGGTCTTGCAGGACCAGTCGTACCAGAGCTGCTCGACCTTGGCCTTGGAGACCTTGGCGGCCCGGCCGCCGGAGCACTTGGTCGCCGTCGCCAATGTCACCTTCGGCTCCACCAGCGTCGGGTCATGGAAACGCACCCGGATCCCGCGGTTGAACTTGTAGGCGTTGCGCACATAACGCAACTTCCCCGACACCCGGACCTTCATCGCCTTCTTCAACGGCTTCGAATAGAAGCAGTACCCCTTCGAGTAGGGGTAGGAAAACGTCTTCTTGCCCAGTGCCGACGCCGCCTCGACATCCGTACCCGCATGAGCGGGCAACGGCGCCAGCACGGCCCCGGCCACCACCGCCCCGGCCGCGACGGCCAGGCCACGGCGAAGAATCTGCGTCACGCTTTCGCCCTCCATTGAGCGATTTCCGACTGGAACGCGACGAAGGTTAACAGCGGCCGACCACCGGGAAACAGGACCAGAAATCCCACTGCCACTAGTGCCCAGGCACTAATTCGAACCTTTATTGCATCGGTCGGCGCGAAATGTGACGGCGATGTTAAACAAAGCTCACCGCGGTTCAGGTCAGGTCGCGGACGACCGCGTCGGCGAGGAGGCGGCCGCGCAGGGTGAGGACCGCGCGGCCGTCCTCCTCGTAGGGGGCCCGTTCGAGCAGGCCGTCGGCGACGGCGCGGCGGGCCCCGGCCCCGTCCAGCAGGTCGGCCGGGCAGCCGTCGGCCAGCCGGAGCTCCAGCATGATCCGTTCGATGCGGCGGTCCTCGTCGTCCAGGACCTCGCGGGCGTGCGCGGGGGTGGTGCCCTGGGCGAGGCGGGCGGCGTAGGCGGCGGGGTGCTTGACGTTCCACCAGCGGGTGCCGCCGACGTGGCTGTGCGCGCCGGGGCCGACGCCCCACCAGTCCGCGCCGGTCCAGTAGAGCAGGTTGTGGTGGCAGGCCGCGTCGGGCGAGGCGGCCCAGTTGGAGATCTCGTACCAGGTCAGGCCGTGGTCGCTGAGCATCCGCTCGGCCATCAGGTAGCGGTCGGCCATCGCGTCGTCGTCGGGGGCGGCCAGCTCGCCGCGGCGGACCTGGGCGGCCAGCCGGGTGCCCTCCTCGACGATCAGCGCGTACGCCGAGACGTGGTCGGGGCCGCAGGCCAGGGCCGCCTCCAGGGAGGCGCGCCAGTCGTCGTCGCTCTCGCCGGGGGTGCCGTAGATCAGGTCGAGGTTGACGTGCGCGAAGCCCGCCTGCCGGGTCCACTCCACGACCTGCGGGACCCGGCCGGGGGTGTGGGTGCGCTCCAGCACCCTCAGCACGTGCTCGCGGGCGCTCTGCATGCCGTAGGACACGCGGGTGAAGCCCGCCTCGCGGAGGCCGTCCAGGTAGGCCCGGTCGACCGTCTCGGGGTTGGCCTCGGTGGTGACCTCGGCGTCCGGGGCCAGGCCGAACTCGGCGTCGATCGCCTTCAGGATCCGCCCGAGGTCGCCGGTCGGCAGCAGCGTGGGCGTGCCGCCGCCGACGAACACCGTGCGGACGGGCAGGTCGGCGTCGCCGAGGACGCGGCGGGCCATGCGGACCTCGGCGACGGCGGTGTCGGCGTAGGAGTCGCGGCTCGCGCCGGGGCCCAGCTCGGTCGCCGTGTAGGTGTTGAAGTCGCAGTAGCCGCAGCGGGTCACGCAGAACGGCACGTGCACGTAGAAGGCGAACGGGCGCTCGCCCAGCCCCGTCAGGGCGCTGCGGGGCAGCGTCCCGTCGGCGGGTACGGGGTCACCATCGGGAAGGGTCGCGGGCACCCCTCAAGTCTGCCGCGCGTTCCCCGATGCTCGGGCCCTGCGCAGCTTGTCGCCCAGCCAGCCGGGGATGTGCTCCTCGGCGCGCGGGAACCGGTCCAGGTCCTGCGCGTAGGCGGCCGGGGGCAGCGGGGGCGTGAAGTCGGGCTCGGCGTCGTAGTCGAACTCGACGGTCCAGCGGCCGGACCGCTCGACCTCCAGCCGGGCGGTGAACCAGGCGCCCTTGCCGCGCCGGTACATCGCCCGCCGCAGCTCGTCCATCCTCCCGACGGCGCGGCCGGGCGGGGTGGCGGCGCGCACGGCCCCGTCCGGGCCGGTGATCTCGAACAGGGCGCTGTCGATGCCGACGGTGGCGCGGAACTCCAGGGCGAGCCTCGTCCAGCCGAGCGGGGCGGCCGCGCGCAGTGCGCGGACCGCGCCGTTCACCGTCTCCCGTTCCCGCGGAGTACGGAGAACCTGCTCGGAGTGCGTCACCCTGCGAACCTCCGATACCCCGGGGCGCCCGTGCCCCGTCCAGACGACTGCTCCCCCGACCGTACCGGCAGACCGGCGCGGGACCGGGGACGACCGGCGTGTCCCGGCGAGCCGCGTCCGGGACGTTCCGGGGCGTCTCCGGCCGACCCGCCACAAGATCCGCTGTCGTCGGGGGCGGCGCGGCGGATAGGGTCGGCCGGGTGCGGAAACAGGGGGCGAACTTCGGACGCAAGCCCGTGCGGGTGGTGCTGACCGGCGGGCCGGACGGCTGGCGGTGGACGCTGTTCCCCGAGCACGGCGAGCCGGAGACCGGGGAGCTGCCGGGACAGGGCGTGCGGTGGAGCGGACGCGGCCGCCGCGACGAGGCGCCCGCCTGGTGGCGGCGGCGGCTGGCCCAGGACGCCGAGGACCTGCGCGAACTGGTCGGATGGAAGCTGACCGACCGGACCTTCGCCGAGCTCGGCGTGGAGGCCGAGATCACCTGGTTCGCGGTGGCCGACCCGGTGGAGTGGGAGGGCCTGGTCACGCTGCGCGACCCGGACCCGGCGCGGTTCCCCGGCGAGGTGCGGCCGTTCGTGGTGACGCTGGAGCCGGGGCGCGGCGCGGTGCTGCCCGACGACCACCTGCTGTTCTCCACGCTCGCCGCCGACGCCTGGGCCACCCTGGGCGCGGTCGCCGGACAGGTCGGGACCGCGCCGCCGCGCGCGTCGTTCCTGTGCGGCTGGAACGACCACCGCAGCGTGCGGGTCGGGCGCGGCTCGCTGCACGTGTCCACGCAGGTCGGCGGCGACGGCGTGGAACGCCTCGGCGAGGTCCACGGCACGCGCCCCGCCGGCTGGGGCGGCAACCCCGAGCTGCGGTTCCGGCTGGACGGCATCGACCTGCTGGACGAGCCCGCCGCCGACGTGGTCGCGCTGCTGGAGGGGCTCGGCCACGAGATCGAGCGCCGGCACGGACACCACCTCCTGCGCGCCATGGGCCTCACCCTCGGCGGTCCCGACGAGCGCGGCGGCCGGTTCACCTCGGTCGGGTTGCGGCTGCCGGACGTGCTGGCGGACGCCTGGCGGTGACCTCCCCCGGCGGATCCCCCACGACGCGCGGGAACCTGCGAACCCCGCGCGCGTCGAAGTAGTCGTACACTTCGCAAACAGCCACCGCAGGAACTCGGAGGACCCTCCCATGGCCTACGGGCCTCCCCCGCAGCCCGGCCCCGGTCAGCAGCCCGGCTGGCAGCAGCAGCCCTGGCAGCAGCAGGGCAACGCCTGGCAGCAGCAGCCCCAGGGCGGCTGGCAGCAGCAGCCTCAGCAGGGCCGGGGCGCGCAGCAGCCCGGCCACTTCGGTCCGGTCAGCGACGAGGAGAAGACCTGGGCGCTGATGGCGTACGTGGGCCAGTTCCTGGTCGCGGTGATCGCCCCGGCGGTCGTCTACCTGGGACGGGCGCGCTCGCCGTTCGTGCGCCGGCACGCCGCGCAGGGCCTCAACATGGGCATCGCGTCGCTCGTGGTGTGGGTGGCGGGTCTGCTGCTCCAGCTGCTGTTCGCGCCCCTGGTGTGGGCGCCGCTGGTCTTCACCGCCGCGATCATGGTGTTCCTGGTCTACGCGGCGCGGGCGGCCAACCGCGGCGAGTTCCGCAAGGTGCCCGCGGTACTGGCCTGGCCCTTGATCAAGTAAGGTCCCGGGCCGCGCCCCGCCGTCCCGCGCGGGACGGCGGGGCGCGCCCGTCAGTCCCCGGCCGGACCGGGGAGGATCGTCATCGTGCCGGGCTCGCCGGGCGGCTGGTCCAGGCGCACGACGCGGCCGGGGTAGGTGCGTTCGGCGATCTCCACGTCGCGTTCGTCCCACTCGCCGTAGAACACCGGGCAGCCGTCCCACAGCTCGACCTTCTCCGCGCCGGTGGGCCAGCGGTGCCCGAACGCGTCGATGAGGATCGGCTCCTCGCTGCCCGGCAGGTCGGGGCCCGCGGGGCGGGCGGCGGTCCGTTCGGACACGGTGGCACTCCTTCGGGGGGCGGGGCGGCCGGGCAGCCGGTCGAAGATCTTGTCGGGGGCGATCTCGATCGGGAAGGGGCGGGTCAGGGCGGCCGACCGGCCCCCGGCGATCACGACCCCCTCGCCGTAGTGACCGTCGTCGCCGAGTTCGTGGACGTGGACCCGCGGCCCGTCGTCCCGGACGTCCACCACCCAGTACGCGGGCACCTCGAACCGCTCGTAGAGGTCCTTCTTGGTCCCCAGGTCGCGGATCCGGGAGGCGGCGGAGACCACCTCCACGGCCAGCAGCGGGGCGCCCCGGACGTACCAGAGGTCTCCGCGGGCCTGGTCCGCGCGGTAGACCATCAGGTCGCAGCGGATCCAGGTGTCGTCCGACAGCCGGGCGCCGAACCCGGTGAGCGACTCCTGCCCCGGCTCCTCGGCGAGCCCGATCGGGACCACCAGGTCCGAGACCAGGACCTGGTGCAGCAGCGTGTGATTCACAACGCCCAGTCTCCTCTCGCGGACAGCCCGTCACCACCGCTTTGCGCGATCCCCCGGGAAACGCGACATCCCCGGGGCGCACGGCGTCCCGGGGATGTCCGCGAAAGCGTTACTTCTTGGGCTTGTCGGCCGGCTCGGCCGTGTTCAGCGCCGCGACGAAGGTCTCCTGCGGGATATCGACCCGTCCGCAAGAGACACAGCATCCGCTTCTTGCCCGCCCCAGCACCGCCTACTTCTTGGGCTTGTCAGCCGGCTCGGCCGTGTTGAGCGCGGCGACGAAGGCCTCCTGCGGGACGTCGACCCGTCCGATGGTCTTCATCCGCTTCTTGCCCTCCTTCTGCTTCTCCAGCAGCTTGCGCTTACGGGAGATGTCGCCGCCGTAGCACTTGGCGAGGACGTCCTTGCGGATGGCGCGGATGTTCTCGCGGGCGATGATGCGCGAGCCGATCGCGGCCTGGATGGGCACCTCGTACTGCTGCCGGGGGATGAGCTCCTTGAGCTTGGAGGTCATCATCAGGCCGTACTCGCGGGCCTTGTCCTTGTGGACGATCTGGCTGAACGCGTCCACCGACTCGCCCTGGAGCAGGATGTCCACCTTCACCAGGTCGGACTCCTGCTCGCCGCTGGGCTCGTAGTCCAGCGAGGCGTAGCCGCGGGTGCGGGACTTCAGCTGGTCGAAGAAGTCGAAGATGATCTCCGCCAGCGGCAGCGTGTAGCGGATCTCGACCCGGTCCTCCGACAGGTAGTCCATGCCCAGCAGCACGCCGCGGCGGCCCTGGCACAGCTCCATGATCGCGCCGATGTGGTCCGAGGGGGTGAGGACGGTGGCCCGGACGACCGGCTCGAAGACCGTGGCGACCTTGCCCTCGGGGAACTCGCTGGGGTTGGTGACGACGTGGTCGGAGCCGTCCTCCATCACCACCTTGTAGACCACGTTGGGCGCGGTGGAGATCAGCGTGAGGTTGAACTCGCGCTCCAGCCGCTCCCGGACGATCTCCATGTGCAGCAGGCCGAGGAACCCGCAGCGGAAACCGAAGCCCAGCGCCGCCGAGGTCTCCGGCTCGTAGACCAGCGCGGCGTCGTTCAGCCGCAGCTTGTCCAGCGCGTCGCGCAGGTCGGGGTACTGGTCGCCGTCCATCGGGTACAGGCCCGAGAACACCATCGGCTTCGGGTCCTGGTAACCGCCCAGCGGCTCGGCGGCGGGCCGCCCGGAGGTGGTGACGGTGTCACCAACGCGCGCCTGCCGCACGTCCTTCACGCCCGTGATCAGGTAGCCCACCTCACCGACGCCCAGGCCGCCGACCGGCTTGGGCTCGGGCGAGATCACGCCGACCTCGAGGGTGTCGTGGGCCGAGCCGGTGGACATCATCAGGCTCTTGTCGCGGCGCGACAGGTGCCCGTCGATGATCCGGACGTAGGTGACCACGCCCCGGTAGGTGTCGTACACCGAGTCGAAGATCAGCGCGCGGGCCGGGCCGTCGGGGTCGCCGACCGGCGCGGGCACGGTCGCCACGATCCGGTCCAGCAGCTCCGCGACGCCCTCGCCGGTCTTGCCGGAGACCCGCAGCACGTCCGAGGGGTCGCAGCCGATGATCCCGGCGAGCTCCTCGGCGTACTTCTCCGGCTGCGCGGCCGGCAGGTCGATCTTGTTGAGGACCGGGATGAGGTGCAGGTCGGCGTCGAGCGCCAGGTACAGGTTGGCCAGCGTCTGCGCCTCGATGCCCTGCGCGGCGTCGACCAGCAGGACCGCGCCCTCGCAGGCCGCCAGCGACCGCGACACCTCGTAGGAGAAGTCGACGTGGCCGGGCGTGTCGATCAGGTTGAGGACGTGCTCCCGGCCGTCGACGGTCCAGGGGAGGCGGACCGCCTGGCTCTTGATCGTGATGCCGCGCTCGCGCTCGATGTCCATGCGGTCGAGGTACTGGGCGCGCATCTGGCGCTCCTCGACGACCCCCGTCAACTGCAGCATCCGGTCGGCGAGCGTCGACTTGCCGTGGTCGATGTGCGCGATGATGCAGAAGTTGCGGATGATCGCGGGGTCGGTCTTGTTGGGCTCAGGCGCTGGCACCGGGGTCCGTTCGCAAACTCGCGGGTGGGCAGGGAACTGGCAGATCTTGCCTTATCCCATAGTCCCATGTTCCGCGCGGTGCTCCGTGCAGCCCGTCTGGTTTTGGGCCCGCGCGCGGGATTGGTAAGCTGAGCCACTGCGTGTGGCGTAGCGTCGTGCCCCGGGGCACCGTCCGCCCCGTTCAACGTTCGTTGATGCCTGTCCACCCCTCGGTGGCAGGTGAAGATCGCAACCTACAAGCTGAGGCTCTACGACGTGGCTAACATCAAGTCCCAGATCAAGCGGAACAAGCAGAACGAGAAGGCGCGCCTTCGCAACAAGGCCGTCAAGTCGGAGCTGAAGACGGCCATCCGCAAGTTCCGCGAGGCCGCTGACGCTGGCAACGTCGAGGAGGCGATCGCCGCCCAGCGCCACGCCGCCCGCAAGCTCGACAAGGCCGCCAGCAAGGGCGTCATCCACAAGAACCAGGCCGCCAACCGCAAGTCGGCCATCGCCAAGCGCGCCGCCGAACTCCAGGCCAAGTGACCGCACCCGGCCGCGGCCGGGTGAACGTCACGCTCTCGACGAGGCCGTGATCCCCTCGGGGACCACGGCCTCGTCGTGCTGTCCTCCTCCGTGCCGCCTTTCTCCGGGGACGACCACATGGACGAACGCCGCCTGGTGAAGATCTCCAAATATCTCGCCAAGCATCTGCGCCACCGGCCGGAGCGGATCGGGCTGACGCTGTCGCCCGAGGGCTGGGCCGAGGTGGACGAGCTGCTGGCGGCCGCGGCGCGGCACGGCTTCCCGTTCACGCGGGACGAGCTGGAGCACGTGGTGGCGGCCAACGACAAGCGGCGGTACGCGTTCGACCCCGCGGGGCGGCGGATCCGCGCCAGCCAGGGGCACACGGTCCAGGTGGACCTGGACCTGCCGGTGACCGCCCCGCCGCCGCTGCTCTACCACGGGACGACCGAGCGCGCGGTCGCGGCGATCCGCCGCGAGGGGCTGCGCCGGATGGAGCGGCACGCGGTGCACCTGTCGCCGGACGCGGAGACGGCGCGGCGGGTGGGCGCGCGCCGGGGGCGTCCGGTGGTGCTGGTGGTGGACGCGGCGGCGATGGCCGCCGACGGTCACGAGTTCCGGGTCAGCGCGAACGGCGTGTGGCTCGTGGAGCGGGTGCCGCCCGGATATCTGCGTTGATCATCTCTTCGGTCTCGGCCCAGGTCAGCGGGGTGCGCACGCCTTCGGGCGCGGGTCCCGCCTGCGGCCCGAACAGATAGCGGTACGGCACGGTCCCCGCCAGGGCGCGGTGGACGTCGGCCCGGTCGTCGATCATGTGGGTGATGCCGAGTTCGGCGCAGTGGACGGCCTTGTCGGCGCGTTTGCGGCAGAACCGCACGTTGCCGCGGGGCAGTCCGGTGCGGCGGTAGAAGTCGTGGTGGTCCAGCCAGGCCAGGGTGCGGCGCTGCACGCGTTCGCCGCACTTGGAGATGATCCAGGCGCGCCCCTCGAAGAGCGCGACCAGGCGGGGCAGGGCCTCGAAGGCCCCCTCGGTGGCCGGGGAGGCGAGGGCCTCGGCGAAGCCGCCGCTCAGGAAGGCGGTGTCGGCGTCGCCGGGGGCGAGCGGGCCGCCGTGGACGACCCGGCCGAAGTCGACCCCGAGCCGGGGTGGTTCCGTGGTGTTCATGGTCTCAGCCTGGGGGCCGCACCACTCGAACAGAACTATGGATCGGCCCCGGAGCCATAGTCTCTGTCTATGGAACTGGGCCGGCTCTCCACCGACGCGCTGGCGTCGTTCGCGGTGTTCGCGAAGCATCTCAACTTCACCCGGGCCGCCGAGGAGCTGCACATCTCCCAGCCCGCCCTGCACGTCAAGGTGCGCAAGCTGGCCGAGACGCTGGACCGTCCCCTGTACCGCAAGGAGGGGCGGCGGCTGACGCTGACGCCGGAGGGCGAGGCGGTGGCGCGGTTCGCGCGCGAGCTGGACGACCGGGCGACCGCGTTCCTGGCCGAGGTGCAGGGCCGTTCCCCGGGCCGCGTCCCGGTCCTGGCGGCGGGCGAGGGGGCGTTCCTGTACCTGCTGGGCGAGGCGGTCCGCACGGCCGCGCCCCGCCCGCGCCTGGTCAACGGCGACCGCGCCCGCACCCTGGCGGCCGTCCGCACCGGCCGCGCCGACCTGGGCGTGGCGGTCCTGGACGTGCTCCCCCACGACCTGGCCGCCGTGCACCTGGCGACCTATCCGCAGGTGCTGGTGGCGCCGGAGGACCACCCCCTGGCCGGGCGCCCGTCCCTCACCCTGGCCGACCTGGCGGACGCCTCCCTGGTGGTCCCGCCGCCGCACGGCCCGCACCGGATCATGCTGGAGCGCGCGCTGCGCGCCGCGCAGGTCCCGTGGTCGGTGGCGGTGGAGGCGTCGGGCTGGCCGCTGATCCTGCACTTCGCGGCGCTGGGCGTGGGCCCGGCGGTGGTGAACGGCTGCGTCCGCGTTCCCGAGGGCCTGGTCGCCCGGGAGATCACCGACCTTCCGGCGGTCCCCTACCACGCCGTCCACCGCCCCGACCGCGCCGGGGACCCGCTGGTCACCGGGCTGCTGGCGGCGATCAGTTCCCGGCTTCCCCCCGCCGCGGCGCGGGGCGGGCGGCGGGCGTCAGGTGACCGGCGGCCTTGAGGGTCAGCAGGACCGGCGCCGACTCCACGGCGCGGACCGGCAGGGCGCCGAGCCGGCGCGTGAGGTAGCGGTGCAGGTCGGCGGGGTCGGAGCAGAGCACCTGGGCGAGCAGGTTGGTGGGGCCGGTGGTGGCGACGACGGCGGCCGGTTCGGGATGGGTCGCCAGGGTGGCGGCGACCCGGTCCAGGTGCGCCGGGGCGACCGACATCCACAGCAGGGCCTGCGTCGTCACGCCGAGCACGGCGTCGTCGATCTCGACGTCGAAGAAGACCGCCCCCGGGCCCGCAGCGCGGCCAGCCGCCGCGCCACGGTGTCCGGTGACCAGCCGGTGGCCCCGGCCAGGTCGGCGTGGGTGGCGCGGCCGTCGTGCCGGAGGGCGTCGATCAGCGCGCGTTCGGCGTCCGTGGGAGGGGCCCGTCCACCGGCTCCGCGGTCGGCGGCACGAGCAGGCGGCACTGCTCCTCGCTGAGGGCGCGGACGCGGCCGTGCCAGGTGGTGGGGCCGCCGCGGTAGGTGTGCAGCAGGCAGTGCGCGGAGACCCCGAGGACGCCGCCGCTGCGCGGCACGTCCCGCAGCAGCGACGCCGCGGCCCCGCCGCCGTGCGGGGCGCCCACGATCGCGAAGATCTCGGTGTCGCCGCTGGTGAGCCGCACCCAGGAGGTGTCGGGGCGCCGGGCCAGCGCGTGGGCGAGCGACCGGGCGGCGGCCGGGGTGGCGGTGAGCCGCACCACCCACCGGGTCCGCCCCGCCTGGTGGAGGTCGGGCAGCCCGACCACGCGCAGCCCCGCCTCGGCGCGCAGCCGCCGGTAGCGGCGGGTCACGGTCTGGGTGGAGACGCCGAGCACCTCGGCGATCCGGCCGAACGAGGCCCGCCCGTCCAGGTGCAGGGCGTGCACCAGCCCGCGATCGATCTCGTCCAGCATGAGCCGATTCCTTGGTCAGAGCGTTGTTGAAGGAACGAATCCCTCAGTATCCCCCCGCCAGGTGGAACAGGCGCGGAGGTCCGCCCCAGCCTGGTTCCGGCCGGAGGGTCCGGCCGCCGGAAGAAGGGGGACGCGATGTCCGTGCGAGAGGCCGCCGAAACGGGGACCGTCCACCGGTGGCGGTGGGTCGCGCTCGCCGCGCTGCTGACCGCCGAGGCGATGAACCTGCTGGACGCGACGGTGGTGACGGTCGCCGCGCCGGTCGTGCACGCCGACCTCGGGGGCGCGGTGTCGGACGTGCAGTGGTTCGGCGCGGCGTACACGCTGCCGTTCGCGGTGCTGCTGCTGGTCGGCGGGCGGCTGGGCGACCTGGCCGGGCGGCGGCGGATGTTCGTCGTGGGGACGGGCGCGTTCGCGCTGGCCTCGACGGCCTGCGCGCTGGCCACCGGTCCGGACGCGCTGATCGCGGCGCGCGCGGTGCAGGCCGCCGCCGCCGCGCTGGCCATCCCGCAGACGATCGGGCTGATCCGGGTGATGTTCGACGGGCGCGAGCTGGCGCGGGCGATGGGCGCCATCGGCCCGGTGATGGGGCTGACGGCGGTGTGCGGGCCGGTGCTCGGCGCGGTGGTCACCCATGCGGACCTGTTCGGGACGTCGTGGCGGGCGGCGTTCCTGCTCAACGTGCCGCTGGCCGCCGCCGTGCTGGCGCTGGCCCCGCTGCTGCGCGAGGACCGGGCGCCGCGGCCGCCGCGCCTGGACCTGCCCGGGGCGGCGCTGGCGGCGTCGGGGACGGGCCTGGTGGTGTACCCCCTCATCCAGCAGGGCGCCGGGCTCTGGCCGCTGCCGCTCGGCGCGGGGTCGCTGGCGGCGTTCGCGTTCCACCAGCGGGCCCGGGCGCGTCGCGGTCGCGGCTCCCTGGTGGAGCCGAGCCTGTTCCGCGACCGCGGCTTCCCGGCCGCGCTGGCGACCTCGACGCTGTTCTTCGCGCCGACGACCGGCCTGACGCTGGTGGTCGCCCTCCACGTCCAGCTCGGGCACGGCGGCGGCGTGCTCACCGCCGGGCTGACCCTGCTCCCCTGGTCGTGCGGCCTCGCGGTCGCGTCCTGGGTCGCCGGGACGCGGCTGGTGCCCCGGCACGGGTCACGGGTGATGTTCGCGGGCCTGGCGGTGTTCCTGCTCGGGCTGATCATCGCCGTGGCGGTCTACGACGCGTCCCGGGGATGGCGGCTCGCGGCGCTGGCCCTGTGCGGCGTCGGGAGCGGGCTGTTCACACCGGCGTTCTTCACCACGGCCCTGTCCCGCGTGCGGCCGCACGAGACGGGCTCGGCGGCGGGGCTGCTGAACGCCGTCCAGCAGTTCGGCGGCACCCTGGGCACCGCGCTGCTCGGCCGGGTGTTCCTGCACGCGCTGGCCGCGCACTCCGCCGCGCACGCGATCCGCCTGACGTTCTGGTGCGCCACGGGGATGGTCGCCGCCACGGCCGTGGCGGGCGCGTTCATGACCGCGCGCGAGCGCCGCTGATCAGTACGCGGAGCGCGCGGACCGGGCGGCGACGATGTCGGAGACGGCCTTCTCCAGGGCGTAGGCGGGATCGGCGGCGGCGCCCTTGACCGCGGCGTCCGCGGTGGCGACCGCCGTCAACGCCCTGGCGACGCCGTCACCGGACCAGCCGCGCAGCTGCTTCTGGACGCGTTCGATCTTCCAGGGCGGCATGCCGAGGTCCTTGGCCAGCGCCGCCGCGCGGGCCCCGCGCGGGGCGCCGCCGACCTTGGCGAGTCCCCGCACCCCCTGGGCGAGCGCGCTCACGATCAGCACGGGCGCGACACCGGTGGCCAGGGCCCAGCGCAGCTGCTCCAGGGCCTCGGCGAGCCGCCCCTCGATGGCCTTGTCGGCCACCGCGAACCCGCTGACCTCGGCCCGTCCCTTGTAGTAGCGGGCGATGGCGGCGTCATCGACCTTGCCGCCGGTGTCGGCGACCAGCTGGCTGGCGGCGGCGGCCAGCTCGCGCAGATCGTTCCCGACGGCCTCGGCCAGGGTGCGGGCGCCGTCCGCCGAGATCTTCCCGCCGTGCCGCCGGAACTCGGCCCGCAGGAAGTCGATCCGCTCCCCCGCCTTGGTGATCTTCGGGCAGGAGATCTTCCGCGCCCCCGCCCTGGTGAGCCCCTCCACCAGCGCCTTGCCCTTGACCCCGCCGGGGTGCACGGCGACCAGGGCGACGTCGGGGGCCGGGTCCTTGGCGTACCTGAGGACCTCGGCGATCAGGTCCTTGCCGAGGTCCTGCGCCGACCGGATCACGACGACCTTGCCGCCGCCGAACAGCGACGGCGAGGTCAGCTCGGCCAGCCGCCCGGGCTCCATCCCGCCGGGCACCAGATCGATGACCTCGATCTCGGGATCCCGGGCCCGGACGGCGGCGACGACGTCACCGACCGCCCGCTCCACGAGCAGCTCTTCGTCTCCGACAACGAGGGTAAGGGGATCCACCGCCACCCCAGCAGCATGCCACGCCCCCGCCCTTCCCCGGACCAAAGCCCGGCCGCCCACCCCGACCACCGAAACAAGGCACTCCCAAAAGCCCCCACCCCGGACCCTGACGACCGCCACCGCGACACGGCCATCCACGACGACCAGCGGACCGACCCGCCCGACCACGGGGAAGCCGCCCGTCCAGACCGGCTCTGACAGGCCTTCGCGCCACCACCCACCTGAGCGGACGAGCGCGGAAACTCCCTGACGAAACCCGCTGACCACGCGAACCGCCCCGACCCGTCAGGGTCACGGATCATCACCACGACCTCGGCCGGGCAGGACGGACGAGCGGAAACCGCCCAAGGAGCGTCAGCCGCGATGGACAACGGCCAGACCACCTCGCGTGCGGGTCATCGCCACGGCGCCGGACCGAACAGCGCGAAGACCTCCCGGGGACCGTCAGCCACGGAGAACGACGGCCAGACCACCTCGCGTGCAGGTCACCGCCACAGCGCCGGACCGAACAGCGCGAAGACCTCCCGGGGACCGTCAGCCGCGATGAACGACGGCCAAGCCACCGCACGTGCGGATCCTTGCCACGGCACCGGATCGGATGGCGCAGGGGCCGCTCTGAGGGAAGTTAGCTGCGGTGGACGATGGACAGGCCGCCGTGGGTGCGGGTTACCGCGATGTCGCCGGAGTGGTCGGTGCGGTGGACGCGGGCGCCGAGGCGGCGGAGCAGGTTCAGGGTGGTCGCGGAAGGGTGGCCATAGTCGTTGTCCTTTCCGGCCGAGATCAGGGCGATGGGGGCGCGGGCCGCCGCCAGGAAGGCGGGGTCCTGGGTTCGGGAGCCGTGGTGGGGCACCTTCAGGACGTTCACCGGCGGCACGCTTCCCGTGAGGGCGCGCTGGGCCTCGGTCTCGACGTCTCCGGCGAGCAGCGCGCTGAACCCGGGGCGGCGGGCCACCAGGACCAGGCTGGCGTTGTTGATGGTGCCGCCGTCGTCGGCGGGGGTCAGGCGCGGGCCGTTGGACAACGGTCCCAGCACGGTCAGCGAGAGGTCGCCGATGTCCCAACGCTGCCCGGCCTCGGCGGTGCGGAGGGGCATCCCCGCGGCGAGCCGCGCCTCGCGGCCGGACGTGCGCGGTGTCGTCAGGACGAGGCGCACGGCGCGGCCGTCGCGGACCCCCGGCATGCCGTCCAGGTGGTCGGCGTGCGGATGGGTGATCGCCAGGAGGGGCACCTCGCGGACGCCGAGGCGGTCCAGGCAGCCGTCCACCGCGCGCGGGTCGGGACCCGCGTCCACGACCACCGCCCGGCCCGGCCCCGCCGCCAGCGCGAGGGCGTCGCCCTGCCCGACGTCGCACGCCACCATCTGCCAGCCGGGCGGCGGCCAGCCCGGCGCGATCACCCGCAGCACGACCACCGCGACCAGCACGCCGCCCATGGCGGCCGCGACGACCAGCCGCCACCGCCGGGAGCGCAGCACCGCAACGGCCACGGCACCGGCCGCCACCAGCGACACCGCGCCCAGCCCGCCCGCGTGCCAGGGCACGGTGGCGTACGGCAGCGCGGCGGCGGCGCGGGCCACCCCGATGATCCAGCCCACGGCCAGCCCGGCGGGCCACACCGTCCACTGCGCCAACGGCACCGAGAACAGCGCCGTCACCGCGCTCGCCGCGCCCAGCAGTGTGGCGGGGGCCACGGCGGGCGCCGCGAGGAGGTTCGCGGCCACGGCGACGACGCCGATCTCCCCGGAGAGCATCACCAGCACCGGGGCGACGGCGAGCTGCGCGGCGGCCGCGACGGCGAGGGCGTCGGCGACCGGCCCCGGCAGGCGGGCGCGGAGCCGCTCCCGCCACGCCGGGGCCAGCACCAGCAGCCCCGCCGTGGCCAGCACCGACAGCGCGAACCCGTAGGACCGGGCGAGCGTCGGGTCCGCCAGCACCAGCAGGACGACGGCCGCGCCGAGCGCCGGGATCCCCTGGCGCCGCCGCCCGGTGAAGAACGCCAGCAGCCCGATGACCCCCATGACCGTGGCGCGCAGGACGCTCGGCTCGGGCCGCGCCACCAGCACGAACGCCGCGACCGCGCAGACCGCCAGCGGCGGCGCGCACCGGCGGCCCAGCCCCGCCAGCCGGCACAGGCCGAGCACCGCGCCGATCACGATCGCGAGGTTGGCCCCCGACACGACCAGCAGGTGGCTGAGCCCCGACTCCCGGAACTCCTCCGCCAGCCGGGGGTCGAGCCGCGAGGTGTCCCCGACGACCATGCCGGGCAGCACGGCGCGCCGGTCGGACGGCAGCCGCGCGACGGCCTGGCGCAGCCGTTCCCGGACGTGCTCGGCGGCCCGCTGCGTGGCGGGCGGCTCCCCCTGGAGCTCCGGCGGCCCGCGCACCACGACCACGGCCGCCAGCAGCTCGGCCTCACGCGGCTCCCCGAACCGCCCGCTGGCCTTGACCCGCTGCCCGGGGGTCAGCCCCTCCCACCGCCGGTCGCCCGCGATGACCAGCACCGGCACCCGGACGCCGACCCGCCGCCCCCGCTGCCAAACGCCCTCCGCCCGAGCCCGCACCACGACGACCTTCCGCCCCGCGCCGCCCTTGACCCGCGGATCGCCGCTCACCACGACCTCGACGGCCGCCCTCCCGCCCCGCTCGGCCAGCGCTCGGACGGGCCCGCTCTCAACCGCCCAGCCCCGAAGCCCGACCCCCGCCGCCGAAGCCGCCGCACACACCAGCACCACCCCACCCACCCCACGCCACCCGACCGTCCTCCACCGCCCCCCGCTCCGCATTGCCCCACCCCACCGGAACCTCCCACCACGTGACCCGGCTGGTTCGCCCGCCGTTCCCCACGGCTCCCGCGTCTCCTTGTCCCCTTGTGTCTCTGCAACGTCATGCCGGACTTCCCTCCTGCGCAGTTCTGCCAGCTCACGTGCCGTCTTCCGGTCTCCTGCCGTCTCCCGGCCCCCCGAACGCGTCCTCGCTTTCCCTGGTGTTTCCGCTGGCTGCGGTGTTCCAGAGGCAGGCCCGCCGGACTGCTGCGTCTTGCTCCTCGAAGCGTGGTCTCCGTGGAACGGTCTCCGGGGGTGTGAGGAGCCGCGTCGTGGTTTCGCCAGTAGGGGCACGGCTGCTGGCCGTGGTGTTCCGGAGGCGGGCCCGTCGGACTGCTGCGTCTTGCTCCTCGAAGCGTGGTCTCCGTGGAATGGTCTCCGGGGGCGTGGGGCGCCGCGTCGTGGTTTCGCCAGTAGGGGTACCGCTGCTATCGCCATGGCGCAGGCCAGAAGGAGAGAGGGGATCGCGCCTACGCCCAGGGCCAGGGCGGCGGTCAGCCAGGTCGCCGCGGCGGGGGCCACCAGGCGCAGGTCGTGGCCCTTCTCGGGGGTCCCGTTCATACGCGGACCATCGCCTTCAGCTCGGTGAAGCGTTTCGCGCCGATTCCGGTGACCTCCTGGAGCTGGTCGACCGAGCGGAAGCCGCCGTTCTGGGTGCGGTAGTCGACGATCCGCTGGGCCAGCACCGGGCCGACGCCGGGCAGCGCGTCCAGCTGGGCGGCCGTCGCGGTGTTGAGGTCCAGGGGGCCGCCGTTGGACGGCGTGGTGCCCGGACCGCCCTCGGCGGGCGCGGCGGGGGCGCTGCCCGCCGCGCGGGGATCGGGAGGTGGCACCCCCACCGCGATCTGCTCGCCGTCCTGCACCTTGCGGGCCAGGTTCAACGCGCCCGTCCCGGCCCCGGGGCGGGCTCCCCCGGCCGCCCCGATCGCGTCGCTGACCCTCGACCCGGCGGGCAGGGTCACGATGCCCGGCGTCCTCACCTTGCCGAACACGTGGACCACGATCTCGGCCGCGCGCGACGAGGGGGTGGCGGCCGACGGGAGCGCGGCCGCCGGGGTCGGGAACGCGGTCGCCGGTGCGGGGACCGGTTCGGGGGTGGGGCGGGCCAGCCACAGGTAGCCGCCCGCCGCCAGCACCGCGATCACCCCGACGATGACCAGCACCCTCGCCCCGCCCACACCGGGATCCAGGTCCTCCGCCATGGGCAGGCGCGGCCTCCGCTTCGGGGCCGCGTCCTCGGCGGCCGGGATGCGCTGCTTGCGCGAGGGCGGCTCGGCGCGGTCCGGGCCGGTGGGGCCCGAACGCAAGCGCGCCGCGGGCGGGGCCTGGGGCACCGGCGGCGGAAAGAGCGGCTGCTTGTCGGTCGGGGTCATGCCTCGACCGTAGGAACTCGGTGACGCTCCGCGACAGGGAGGTGACCGACCTGTGGATAACTTCGTCAGGCGTGCGGCGCGACGACCACGCCCAGCATCCCCGGGCCGACGTGCGCCCCGATCACCGGGCCCACCTCGCCCACGTAGACGTCGGCCACGTTCGGGATGCGCTCGCGCAGGCGGGACGCCAGGGCCTCGGCGCGGGAGGCCGCCGCCAGGTGCTGGATCCCCAGGTCGACGCGCCGGCCCCCGGCCCGTGCCACGGCCAGTTCCTCCAGGCGGGCCAGCGCCCGGGACGAGGTGCGCACCTTCTCCAGCGGGGTGATCCTCCCGTCGGTGATGCCCAGCAGCGGCTTCACCATCAGGGCCGAGCCGAGCAGCGTCGCCGCCGCCCCGATGCGGCCTCCCCGGCGCAGGTGCTCAAGGGTGTCGACGTAGAACAGGGAACGTGTCGCGGCGGCGCGCTCCTCCGCGGCCGACACCACCCCGGACACCGGTTCTCCGTCCAGGGCGGCGGCCGCGGCCGTGAGGGCGGCCAGGCCGAGGCCGAGGCCGATCGTCCGGCTGTCCACCACGTGCACGGGGACGGGCGCGTCCTCCGCCGCCAGGCGGGCCGCCTCCACCGTGCCGGACATCAGGGAGGACAGGTGGACCGACACGATCGCCGACGCCCCCGCTCCGGCCGCCTCCTTGTAGGCGTGGGCGAAGCGTTCGGGGGACGGGCGCGAGGTCGTGACGGGGTGCCACTCCCTGAGGGCCCGCGCCGTCTCGGCCGTGGTGATGTCGTCCTCGTCGCGCACCGTGCCGCCGACGGCGATCTGCAGGGGCACCACGGTGAGGCCGTGCCGTGCGGCGAGGTCGGGCGGGAGGTAGGAGGTGGAATCCGTGACGACCGCGACCGGGCTCATAGGGCGAAGGTACTCCTCGGGCCGACGCGGCCGATGTCAGTGTTGTGACAGGGCGGTGAAATCAGGCCTGGACGGGCACCCCGCCGCGCCACACCCGCAGCGCGCGCAGCCCGAACGCCCACGCGAACGCCCCCTCGTGGTCGGCGTCCCACAGCACGATGTCGGCCATCATCCCGGGTGCCAGCGAGCCCCGGTCGCCCACGCGGAGCGCCGCCGCGCCGCCGAGGGTCGCCGCGCGCAGCGCCTCGGTGACCGACAGGCCGTACATCGCCACCGACAGGCCGATGACCAGCGGCATCGAGGTGATGCCGCACTGGCCGGGGTTGTGGTCGGTGCCGAGGGCGAC
The DNA here is from genome assembly GCF_014138665.1 of Actinomadura kijaniata. NCBI lineage: Bacteria > Bacillati > Actinomycetota > Actinomycetes > Streptosporangiales > Thermomonosporaceae > Actinomadura > Actinomadura kijaniata. Next base: position 1,340,459 of record NZ_JACJIA010000001.1, on the reverse strand, counting down.
GGTGACGCCGCGTTCCAGCATCTGGCGGACCGGCGCGGGCGGGCGGGAGGAGTTGAGGGCGCTGCCGGGGCAGACGGTGGCGGTGACGCCCGCGTGGGCCAGCGCCTTGATGTCGTCGTCGTTGGCCTGGGTGAGCAGGTCGGCGGAGGCGCAGCCGACCTCGGCCGCCACCTGCGCGGCGCCGATGCGCTCGTTGGCGCAGGCGTGCATGCGGGCCTTCAGGCCGGCGCGTTTGCCGGTGAGCAGGAGGATCCGGGCCTCCTCGGCGGTGAAGTGGCCCTCGTCGCAGTACACGTCGATGGAGTCCGCCCCGGCGGCCGCGGCGTCGCCCGCCCACAGGCGGACGGCCTCGATGTAGTCGCGGCGGCGGCCGAAGAACTCCGGCGGCAGGATGTGCGCGGCCAGGAACGTGGCGTGGATGCGCGGCATCGACGGCTCGCCCTCCAGGGAGCGCAGCAGCCGGATGTCGGCGAGCTCGCCGTCGCGGGTCAGGTGGTAGCCGGTCTTGGCCTCGACGGTGGTGGTCCCGGCGAGGATCCACTGGCGCAGGCGCTCGCGGACGCCGTTGCACAGGGTCCACGGGTCGGTGCCGCGCGTGACGGTGACGGTGGAGTTGACGCCGCCGCCCGCCGCCGCGATCGCCGAGTGGGACGACCCGGAGGTGCGCATGGCGAGCTCGGCCCAGCGGTTCCCGGCGTAGACGGGGTGGGAGTGGGCGTCGATCAGCCCGGGGGTGACCAGTCCGCCGCCGAGGTTCTCCACGTGGTCGACGTCGACGATGTCGTCGATGACGCCCGGGACGCTCTGGGGCAGGTCCGAGGCGGGCCCCGCCCACACGATCCGGTCGTCGTGGATGAGGACGGCGGCGTTGCTGCAGACGTCGGTGCCCGTCCAGAGCCTGCCGATGTTCGTCAACAGCCGTACCGTCATAGGGTCACCGACCAGGATGGGACGGAGCGGCGCAGGCCGCTGTACCGGACGCCATGGAGAAGGCCACCTGCTCTCGATCCGCAACGCCGACTGGGTGCCGGCGGTTCACCGCTGGAGGGGGACGGTGGTCGGCCGACCACCTTGGGCAACGGAACCGCAGATATCGGTTTCGTCACGGTAGTGCACTGAAGGCCCGGCCGACAACCTCTGGCCGACGAACACGGACATCCCGGAAACAGTTTCCTGTCCCCGGTGCGCGCGACGCGGCACGGAGGCTTCGTTCGCACAGGTCAGTACCTGACGACAACCGGACAAAGCGCGCAGAGCAGCTAATAAACCATGGAATATCCGGTCGTTCAGCATCGCCGTCATCACCCCGCCCCTTAGTCATAAGACCGTACGGAATCCGCCAGGCGCGTCAAGCGGAATGGGGAAGGTGTCACCGTTCGGCGACCACCGCGACGCCGGACCGTGCCCTGAACGGGGCGCGGTCCGGCGTCGGGGCGGTTCAGCTGGTCGGGGTGAGGGCCTCGAACGGGGCCAGCTCGCCCGCCAGGTCGGCGGGGACGCGGGCGCGCAGCAGGGTGCCCTCGGCGAGGTGCTCCTGCTCGGCGACCTCGCCGCGCTCGTGGATCTGGGCGACCAGGTCGCCGCGGTCGTAGGGCAGCAGGACCTTCACCTCGGCCTCCAGGCCGGGCAGCTGCTCCTCGATCATCTGCCGCAGCTCGGCGATCCCGGCGCCGGTGCGGGCCGAGACGACGATGCTGTTGGGCTCGCGGCGGCGCAGCCGGGCGAGGGCCATCTCGTCGGCGGCGTCCGCCTTGTTGATCACGATGATCTCGGGCACCCGGTCCGCCCCGATCTCGCGGAACACCTCGCGCACCGCGTCGATCTGCGCCTCGGGGTCGGGGTCGGAGCCGTCCACCACGTGCAGGACGAGGCCCGCGTCGGTGACCTCCTCCAGCGTGGAGCGGAACGCCTCCACCAGCTGGTGCGGCAGGTGCCGGACGAACCCGACGGTGTCGGCCAGGGTGTAGGCGCGCCCGCCGGGCGTCTCGGTCCTGCGGACGGTCGGGTCCAGCGTGGCGAACAGCGCGTTCTCCACCAGGACGCCCGCGCCGGTCAGCCGGTTGAGCAGCGAGGACTTGCCCGCGTTGGTGTAGCCCGCGATGGCGACGGCCGGGACGGCGTTGCGTCGGCGCTCGCCGCGCTTGGTCTCGCGCGACTTGGCCATCTCCTCGATCTGGCGGCGCAGCTTGGCCATGCGGGACCGGATCCGCCGCCGGTCCAGCTCGATCTTGGTCTCACCGGGGCCGCGGCCGCCGATGCCGACGCCGCCCGCCGCGCGGCCGCCGACCTGGCGCGACAGGTTGCCACCCCAGCCGCGCAGGCGGGGCAGCAGGTAGTCGAGCTGGGCCAGTTCGACCTGGGCCTTGCCCTCGCGGCTCTTGGCGTGCTGGGCGAAGATGTCCAGGATCAGCGCGGTCCGGTCGATCACCTTGACGCGGACGGTCTCCTCCAGGTGCCGCAGCTGGCTGGGGGCCAGCTCGCCGTCGCAGATGACGGTGTCGGCGCCGGTGGCGATGACGATGTCGCGCAGCTCGGCGGCCTTGCCCGAGCCGATGTAGGTGGCCGGGTCGGGCCGCTGCCGGCGCTGGATCAGGCCCTCCAGGACCTGCGAGCCGGCGGTCTCGGCGAGCAATGCGAGCTCGCGGAGGGAGTTCTCGGCCTCCTCGGCCGTCCCCTCCGTCCACACACCCACCAGGACGACCCGCTCCAGACGGAGGGAGCGGTACTCGACCTCGGTGATGTCCTCGAGTTCGGTGGACAGGCCCGCGACGCGGCGCAGTGCCCGGCGTTCCTCGAGGTCGAGCTCTCCGGTCATCGGCTCGTCGAAGCCGTCGAACGGGTCCGGAGTCTGGTCTTCAGAGAAAGGTGCAGTCATATGTCCTCTAGAACGCCGCGGGGCGGCCGTGTCTTCCCCGGGATCGTCTCACGCCCCGGGTCCGGAGGCATTCGATTATCCCCTCGCCACCTCGGGCATGCCCGCTTCCAGGACGTTGACGCACCTCACGCGGGGCCCGCTTTGACCGGGAACGGTACCCGCGAGTAGCGTTCTCCACACACCAGAAGTCGAATTTCGCTAGACGAAAGGGCAGGCAGATGGCTGCACTCGAAGGGGTCGAGATCGCTGGCCCCCTCAACGAGCGGTACGACGAGATCCTGACGCCCGAGGCGCTCGCTCTCCTCGCCCTTCTGCAGCGCGAGCTGGGCGGCCGTCGCAAGGAGCTGCTGGCGGCCCGCGCCGAGCGGCAGCGCAGGCTGTCGGGGGGCGGCACGCTCGACTTCCTCCCCGAGACCGCCGAGGTCCGCTCCGACGACTCCTGGCGCGTGGCCCCGCCCGCGCCGGGCCTGGAGGACCGCCGGGTGGAGATCACCGGTCCGACCGACCGGAAGATGACGATCAACGCCCTCAACTCGGGCGCCAAGGTGTGGCTGGCCGACTTCGAGGACGCCAACACCCCGCTGTGGAACAACATGATCGAGGGCCAGCTCAACCTGCGCGACGCCCTCGACCGCACCATCGACTTCACCGACTCCCGCTCCGGCAAGTCCTACGCGCTCAAGGACGACGGCGAGCTGGCCACCATCGTGGTCCGCCCGCGCGGCTGGCACATGGAGGAGAAGCACCTGCTGGTCGACGGCGAGCCGATGCCGGGTTCGCTGTTCGACTTCGGCCTCTACTTCTTCCACTGCGCGCGCCGCCAGCTGGAGAAGGGCAAGGGCCCGTACTACTACCTGCCGAAGATGGAGTCGCACCTGGAGGCCCGCCTCTGGAACGACGCCTTCAACCTGGCCCAGGACCACCTGGAGATCCCGCGCGGCACCATCCGCGCCACCGTGCTGATCGAGACGATCCCGGCCGCGTTCGAGATGGAGGAGATCCTCTACGAGCTGCGCGACCACTCGGCCGGGCTGAACGCGGGCCGCTGGGACTACCTGTTCTCGGTGATCAAGAAGTTCCGCGACCGGGGCGCCGACTTCCTCCTGCCCGAGCGCAACGCGATCACCATGACGGCGCCGTTCATGCGCGCCTACACCGAGCTGCTGGTGCGCACCTGCCACAAGCGCGGCGCGCACGCGATCGGCGGCATGGCGGCGTTCATCCCGTCCCGCAGGGACGCCGAGGTGAACAAGGTCGCCTTCGAGAAGGTCCGGGCCGACAAGACCCGCGAGGCCACCGACGGGTTCGACGGCTCCTGGGTCGCCCACCCCGACCTGGTCCCGGTCTGCCGCGAGGTGTTCGACGGCGTGCTCGGCGACAGGCCCAACCAGCGCGACCGGCTGCGCGAGGAGGTCCGGGTCTCGGCCTCCGACCTGCTCAACGTCAAGGCCACCCCCGGCGACATCACCGAGACGGGCCTGCGCAACAACATCGACGTGGCGCTGCGCTACCTGGCCGCCTGGCTGAACGGCTCGGGCGCGGTCGCGATCCACAACCTGATGGAGGACGCCGCCACCGCCGAGATCTCCCGCTCCCAGGTCTGGCAGTGGATCTACAACGGCGTCTCCACCAGGGAGGGCCAGAAGATCACCAAGGAGTGGGTGGAGCAGCTGCTCGACGAGGAGCTGGGCAAGATCCGCGCCGAGCTGGGCGAGGCGTTCAACGAGCCCGGCTACAACGAGGCCGTGGAGCTGTTCAAGCAGGTCACCCTGGCCGACGAGTACCAGGAGTTCCTGACCACCCCGGCCTACGTCCACTTCCCGTAGGACCGCCCGGTCCGCGCCGGCCGTCCCGGGAACAGCCTCCGGGACGGCCGGCGCGCACTCGTTCCCGGCGCTCCGGAGTGGAAGGGTGGGGGTATGGGCGAAGCGCTGACGAGGCTGGCCGAACGGTTCACGGCGCTGCTGGGCGCCGACTCCGTGATCACCGATCCGGTGCGGCTGCGCACCTACGAGTGCGACGGGCTGACCAACCACCGCGCCACCCCCGGCGTCGTGGTGCTGCCCGGCACCGCCGAGCAGGTCGCCGCCGTCGTGCGGGCCTGCGTCACCGAGGGCGTGCCGTACGTGGCGCGCGGCTCGGGCACGGGCCTGTCGGGCGGCGCGCTCCCCCGCACCGACGGCGTCCTGATCGTGACGTCGCGGATGCGCCGCGTCCTCGACGTCGACATCCCCAACCAGCGCGCGGTCGTCGAACCCGGCGTCATCAACCTGGACGTCACCCGCGCGGTCCGCGACCAGGGCTACTACTTCGCGCCCGACCCCTCCAGCCAGCAGGTCTGCTCGGTCGGCGGCAACGTCGCCGAGAACTCCGGCGGCGCGCACTGCCTGAAGTACGGCTTCACCGCCCACCACGTGCTGGCCTGCGAGGTCGTCACCCCCGACGGGGAGATCGTCGAGCTGGCCGCGGGCGGCCCCGGCTACGACCTGCTGGGCGTGTTCGTCGGCGCGGAGGGCACCCTCGGCATCACCACGAAGATCACGGTGCGGCTGACCCGGGTGCCCGAGACCGTGCAGACGCTGCTGGCGGCGTTCGACTCGATCGAGTCCGGCGGCGCCGCCGTCTCGGCGATCATCGGCGCGGGCGTCGTCCCGGCCGCGATCGAGATGATGGACGCGCTGTCCATCGAGGCCGCCGAGGCGGCCGTGCGCTGCGGGTACCCGCCGGGCGCCGGGGCGGTGCTGATCGTCGAGCTGGACGGGCCGGACAGCGAGGTGGCCCACCAGTTCGCCGAGGTGGAGCGGTTGTGCCGCGCGGCGGGCGCGTTCGAGGTCCGCATCGCCGCCGGCGACGCCGAACGGGCCCTGATCTGGCGGGGCCGCAGGTCGGCGTTCGCCGCCGTGGGCCGCATCTCCCCCGCCTACCTGGTGCAGGACGGCGTCATCCCGCGCACGTCCCTGCCGAAGGTCCTGGCCCGCATCGACGCCCTGTCGGCCGAGTCCGGCGTCCGCGTCGCCAACGTCTTCCACGCCGGGGACGGCAACCTGCACCCGCTGGTGCTGTTCGACGACGCCGAGCCGGGCGCGACCGAACGCGCCGAGGAGGTCTCCGGCGCGATCCTGGACCTGTGCATCGAGCACGGCGGGTCCATCACCGGCGAGCACGGCGTGGGCGTGGACAAGTCCCGTTACATGCCGCGCATGTTCACCGACACCGACCTGGACACCATGCAGATGGTGCGCTGCGGCTTCGACCCGGCCGGACTGTGCAACCCCGGCAAGGTGTTCCCCACGCCCCGGCTGTGCGGCGAGGCCCCCGGCGTCCGCAAGGGCGTGCACCCTCTGGTCGAGCAGGGAAAGGCGGACCTGTTCTGATGAAGCCCATCGACGCGCTGGCGAAGGTCTGCTCCGACGTCCGCCCCGCCTACCCCGAGGAGGGCGTGCTCGGCGTCCTGCCCCGGTTCGTGGCCGCGCCGGCCGGCGTCGCCGAGGCCGCCGAGACGATGCGCGCGGCCGCCGAGCACGGGCTGGCGGTCATCGCGCGCGGCATGGAGACCCGCCTGGACTGGGGCCTGCCGCCGCAACGCTGCGACCTGCTGCTCGACACCCACCGGATGGACCGGATCGTCGAGCACGCCGCGGGCGACCTGGTGGTGAGGGCCGAGGCCGGAACGCCGATCGAGAGGATCAACGCCGAGGTCGCCGCGCACGGGCAGCGGCTGGCCCTGGACTGCCCGATCTTCGCCTCCTCGGTCGGCGGGACGATCGCCACCGCCGCCGCCGGACCCCGCCGCCTGCTCTACGGCACCCCTCGCGACCTGGTCATCGGTCTCACCGTCGTACGCGCCGACGGGAAGATCGCCCGTTCCGGCGGCAAGGTCGTCAAGAACGTCGCCGGATACGACCTGGGCCGCCTGTTCGCCGGATCGTGGGGCACGCTCGGCCTGATCGTGGAGGCCACGTTCCGGCTGCACCCGGTCTGCGAGGCCACCGCCTACGTCTCGGCCGTGCTGCCCGACGCCGCCGCCGCGCACGAGGCGGTCCAGGCGGTGCTGCACTCCCCCGTGGTGCCCGCCGCCGTCGAGTGCGCCGCGGCGCCCGGCGGGATCGAGGTCTGCGTCATGGTGGAGGGGGTCGCGGCGGGCGTCCCCGCCCGCGCCGACCGCGTCGCGTCCCTGCTCGGCGGCGCGGACGTCGCCGAGGAGCCGCCGGGATGGTGGGGCCGCTACCCCGAGGGCACCACCCTCGTCGAGATCACCGCCCCGCCCGCCGCGCTCGCGCACGCCTCCTGGCTCACCGGCGCGGCGACCTGGAGCGCGTCCGGCCACGGCCATCTGGGACTGGAGGCCGGGCCCGAGCAGGTCACCGAGACGGTGAACGAGCTGCGCGCCTCCCACACCGCCGTCGTCCGCTACGCCCCCGAGCCGGTCCGCGACGCGCTCGACGTGTGGGGGCCGGTCCCCGCGCTGTCGCTGATGCGGCGCGTGAAGGAACAGTTCGACCCCGACCACCGCCTGTCCCCCGGCCGTTTCGTGGGAGGAATCTGATGAGCGCCCCGGAGGAGCTGCCGAAGCTGCTGGGAGACTGCGTCCACTGCGGGTTCTGCCTGCCCACCTGCCCCACCTACGTCCTGTGGGGCGAGGAGATGGACTCCCCGCGCGGCCGCATCCACCTGATGGAGCAGCACCAGCGGGGCGAACCGCTCGGCCCCGCGATGGTCCAGCACTTCGACGCGTGCCTGGGCTGCATGGCGTGCGTGACGGCGTGCCCGTCGGGGGTCCAGTACGACCGCCTCATCGAGCTGACGCGCGCCGAGGTCGAGCGCGAGCATCCGCGCTCCGCCGCCGACCGGGCGCTCCGCAAGATCATCTTCGGCCTGTTCCCCTACCCGAGGCGCCTGCGCGCCCTGCGCGGCCCGCTGCGCCTCTACCAGAGGAGCGGCCTGGACAGGGCGGTGCGCCGCACCGGCGTCCTGGAGCGCCTCTCCCCGTCCCTGGCCGCGATGGAACGCCTCGCCCCGCCCCTCGGCAGGGCGCCCCGCCTGCCCGGACGCGTCGCCGCGCGCGGCGGGCGCCGCGCCACCGTCGGGATGCTCACCGGCTGCGTGCAGCGCGAGTTCTTCCCCGGCGTCAACGCCGCCACCGCCCGCGTCCTGGCCATGGAGGGCTGCGACGTCGTCATCCCGCGGAACCAGGGCTGCTGCGGCGCGCTGTCGCTGCACTCGGGCCGCGAGGACGAGGCCCGGCGCTTCGCGCGCCGCACGATCGAGACGTTCGAGAACGTGGACGTCATCGTCGTCAACGCGGCGGGCTGCGGCTCCTCCATGAAGGAGTACGCGCGCCTGCTCGCCGACGACCCCGCCTGGGCCGCGCGCGCCGAGGCGCTGTCGGCCCGGACCCGCGACCTCGCCGAGTACCTCGTGGAACTCGGGCCCCGCGCGCCCCGTCGGCCACTTCCGGTCACCGTCGCCTACCACGACGCCTGCCACCTCGCCCACGCCCAGGGCGTCCGGAGCCAGCCCCGCGCGCTGCTGGCGGGCATCCCCGAGCTGACCGTCCGGGAGATCGCCGACCCCGACGTGTGCTGCGGCTCGGCCGGGACCTACAACCTCCTGCAGCCCGGACCCGCCGCCGAACTCGGCGACCGCAAGGCCGCCCACGTGCGCGCGACCGGCGCGGACGTGCTGGTCGCGGCCAATCCCGGCTGCGCCATGCAGATCGCGGACGCGCTGGGGCGCCAGGGCGCGCCGATGGCCGTCGCGCACACCGCCGAGATCCTGGACGCCTCCCTGCGGGGGCTCGGCCCGGACGGGTTCCGCACGCCCCTATCGTGAAAGCCGCGCCGGGGGAAGCGCCGCTTCCGTCGTCCGCGGGACCCGGCGAAGGTCGATCGGGACGTGTTGTATCGTTTTCGCCCCGAAGGGCAAGGGCGCCCTTACCGAGGTCGGAGAGGCACCCGCGAGCCCAGGAAAAGAGCATGTCCAGCAGCTACCGTTCACACCGCCGCCGCAAGAAGAGCAACGCCGGACGGCTCGGTCTCGCCGGCGCCCTCACCGGGGCCGTCGGCATCGCCGCGGTGGCGGCGGGCATCGTGCTCATGCGCCCCGACGACCGGCGGACCGGCACCGCGATCGGCCAGGTCGGCGGCGGCGAGGCCGCGGCCCCCAGCGCGACCGCCGCGCCGCCGACCGGCCCGGTGCTGAGCCTCACCACCCCCGAGGGCTACGGGTACGGGCTGGCCGCCGTCAAGGCCGGGACCGACGAGAAGCCGCTGGCCACCAGCGAGGCCACCGCGGACGGAAGGACGTTCGCCTACGCCGACTACGTGCTCACCAACACCGGGCGCCGCCCGGCGCTGCTGCCCAACGTCTCGGCCGCCGACCTGTTCGTCCCCGCCTCGCAGGTGCCCGACGGGGCGAAGGAGCGCTGCATGCCCCAGGCGGGCGTCCCCTCCCACATGTGCACGCTGCCCAACCACAGCAAGGTTCTCGCGCGGCTGGACGGCAGCAGGCCGCCGTTCCGCGACGGCGCCGACACCATGATCCCGGGCGGGGCCTCCTACCTGGTGCGGGTCGCCACCGACCTGCCGGTCAAGGACGGCCTGGAGGCCGGCGACATCCGGCTGTACGTGTGGGACGCCCGCTACACCCCCGAACGCAAGGGCATCGAGGTCGCCTTCCCCTAGAAGCCGCCGGGCGCCCGCGCGGGGCCGCGGCCCTGGGCGCTCGGCCCGGTGAAGCCGATGTCCTCGTAGGCGATCTCCTGGAAGCCGCCCGCGCCCAGGTTGGCCAGCCCGCCCCGGGTCGCGACGATCTGCGGGCGCTGGTAGAGCGGCAGCACCGTCGCCAGCCGCCAGATCAGCCGGTCGGCCTCGTTGACCAGGCGCCGCGCCCGGGCCGGGTCCAGCTCGGTGATGGCGCGGTCCATCGCCGCGTCGATCTCGGGGGTGCCGAGCCGCGAGTAGTTCTGCTGGATGTCCTCGCCGCGCGGGCGGGCGAACACCGACCGCAGCGGCGACAGCGGGAACGCGGTGCCCAGCCACGAGAACGGCACGATGTCGAAGTCGCCGGGCGTGACGTACCGGTCGAACAGGTCGTCGGTCGGGACCGTCTCGATGTCGACGCGGACGCCGATGCGCGCCAGCAGCGCCCGCGCCAGCTCGCCCTCCTGCTTGCTGCCGGGCACCCCGGACGGCACCACGAACCGCAGCGCCAGCGTGCGGCCGTCCTTGACGCGGTGGTCGCCGGCGAGCCGCCAGCCCGCCTCGTCCAGCAGCCGCGCCGCGCGTTCGGGGGCGTAGCGGCCCAGCTCGCCGGAGTTGTCGCGGTACCCCTCCTGGGTGTTGACGAAGAAGTGGTTGCCGAGGGTCTGCACCGGCCAGCCGAGGTCGGCCAGGTCGCTGCGGGCGATGGCACGCCGGTCGATGCCCATCATCACCGCGCGCCGCACCCGCGCGTCCGACAGGACCGGCCCGGCGGCGTTGAGGGTGAAGTGCCGCCAGTCCGGGCCGCCCGCCCGCCGCACCGCCGCGCCGCGCACGTTCTCCACCCGGCGCAGCGCCGCCGCGTCCACGCCGATGTCCATCAGGTCGATCTCGTCGTTGGCGAACGCGCCGGGCATCGCGCTCGTGTCCATCGCCCGGAACACGATCCGGTCCAGCTTGGCGGGCCGTCCCCACCAGCCCGGGTCGCGCTCCAGCGTGACGGTCTCGGCGGTCCGGTCGACGGCGGCGACGCGGAACGGCCCGGCCGACACCGGCACCCGCCCCAGCCACCCGTTGTTGAACGTCTCGGGATCGTCGCAGGTCCCGGCCGGGTACAGCGGGCTGAACAGGCTGCGCCAGTCGGCGTAGGGCCGCCGGAACACCACCCGGACCTCGTGCGCGCGGTCGCCCCTCTCCACCCGCGCGATCTGCCCGTAGCCGGTGACGGTGGAGACCTGGAAGCGCCGGTCGCGTCCCGACAGCGCCCGCGCCTGGGAGGCGAAGTCGCGCAGCCCGATCGGGCGGCCGTCCGACCAGCGGGCGCGCGGGTTGAGCCGGTAGGTGACGACCTGCCGGGGCCTGGTGCGGGTGACCTCGGCCGACTCCAGGAAGGCGGGGACCGGGTGCGGCACGCCCTTGGCGTCCGACCGCATCAGCGAGGGCAGCACGCCCTGGACGACCTGCTCGACGACGCCCCGGCTGCCGTTGATGTGGTGGAAGTTCCACTGCACGGGGAACTCCGGCAGCGGCCAGCGCAGCGTGCCGCCGGTGCGGATCCGGTCGCGGGACGTGGGGTTGACGTCGGAGACCGGCAGCGTCCCCGTCGGGGGCGGCTCGGTCCCCGCGTCGCTGCATCCCGCACCGGCGAGCACCGCGCCCGCCAGCAGCAGGGAAAGAACACGGCGCGCCCTCACGGGCGTCCCCCCTCCAGATGGTGGCAGGCGACCAGGCGTCCGGACCCGTCCGGGACGGGGCGCGGCCGCGGCTCGTCGGTCTCGCACAGCGTCCGCCACGCGGCGTCGGCGGACGCCGCGTAGCTCGGGCACCGGGCCCGGAACCGGCATCCGCGCGGCTGCTCGGACGGGTCGGGCGGGTCGCCGGGCAGCGGCGCGGGCCGCCGCCGCCGTTCCCGGTGCGGGTCGGGCCGGGGGACGGCGTCCAGCAGCGCCCGCGTGTAGGGGTGGACGGGCGCGCCGTAGACGTCGGCCACCGGACCGATCTCGACGATCCGCCCCCGGTACATCACCGCGACCCGGTCGGCCAGCAGCCGCACCACCGCCAGGTCGTGCGCGACGAACAGGTACGCCAGCCCCAGCCGGGCCCGCAGTTCCTCCAGCAGGGCCATGATCCCGGCCTGCACGGACACGTCGAGGGAGGCGACCGGCTCGTCCAGCAGCAGCAGGCGCGGCTCCAGCGCCAGGGCGCGGGCGATCCCCACGCGCTGCCGCTGGCCGCCCGACAGCCCGTGCGGGTGGCGGGCCGCGTGCGCGGGGTCCAGGCCGACGAGCGCCAGCAGCTCCCGGACGCGCGCGTCGATCCGGGCCCGGGGAACGCCGTGCACGAGCAGCGGTTCGGCCAGGATCTCGGCGACGCGCATGCGCGGGTCCAGCGAGGCGAACGGGTCCTGGAACACCACCTGCACGTCGCGGCGCAGCGCCTTGCGTTCGGCGGCCGTGAGCGCGGCGGTGTCGCGGCCGAACAGCCGGACGGCCCCGCGCTGCGGCCGGGTCAGCCGCAGGACCTCCATCAGCGCGGTGGTCTTGCCGCAGCCCGACTCCCCGACCAGGCCCAGCGTCTCGCCCGCGCGCACGTCGAACGAGACGCCGTCCACCGCGCGCACCGTGCCGTTGCGGCGGCGCAGGACCGTGCCCCGGTACAGGGGATGGTGGCGGACCAGGCCCTCGACCTCCAGCACGGCGGGGCGTTCGTGGCGCGGCACCACGGGCGGGGCGGGCGGGGGCGCGGGCACCGGGAACACCCGCGCGGGGTCGCCGGTGGCGTCGAGGTGGACGCAGGCGGCGGTGTGGGCGGGCGTCCCGACCGGCACCGGGCGGGGCTCGGCGTCGGCGCAGCGGGGCACGGCGACGGGGCAGCGCGGCGCGAACGGGCATCCGGCCGCCGGGAGCCCGCCCGCGGAGATCCCGCCCGCGCCGTCGATCGGCACCGGCCGGGGCGCGTCGGCCTCGATGCGCGGCAGCGACTGGAGCAGCCCGATCGTGTAGGGCATGCGGGGCCGGGCGTAGACCTCGGCGACGGGGCCGGTCTCCACGGCGCGGCCGGCGTACATGACCATGACCCGGTCGGCGAACCCGGCGACCACCCCCAGATCGTGGGTGATCAGGACGATGGCCGCGCCGGTGGCCTCCTTGGCGGTCCGCAGCACCTCCAGCACCTGCGCCTGGATGGTGACGTCGAGCGCGGTGGTGGGCTCGTCGCAGACGATGGCGACCGGGTCGTTGGCGATCGCCATCGCGATCATCACGCGCTGCCGCATGCCGCCGGAGAACTCGTGCGGGTAGGCCCGCGCGCGGCGGGCGGCGTCGGGGATGCCGACCAGTTCGAGGAGCTCGACGGCGCGGGCGCGGGCGGCCGGCCGGGTCGCGCCCGCGTGCACCCGGATCGTCTCGGCGATCTGGTCGCCGACGGGGTGGACGGGGGTCAGCGCCGACAGCGGGTCCTGGAACACCATCGCCAGGTCCTTGCCGCGCACCCGCGACAGCTCGGCGTCGGAGCGGCCCAGCAGCTCCCGCCCGCGCAGCCGCACCGACCCCTCGACGCGGGTGCCGGGCGGCAGCAGGCCGAGCGTCGCCAGCGCCAGGGCGCTCTTGCCCGACCCGGACTCGCCGACGATGCCGAGGACCTCGCCCCGGCCGACCGACAGGTCCACGCCGCGCACGGCCCGCACCCCCCGTGGATAGGTCACCCGCAGGTCCCGGACCTCCAGCACGGTCACGGCGTTCCCTTCTCCAGGGTCGGGTCGAGCAGGTCGCGCAGGCCGTCGCCGAGCAGGTTGACCGCCAGCACGGTCAGCACCAGCAGCCCCGCGGCGAACCCCGACAGCCACGGGTAGGCGGTGGCGGTGCCGTGCCCGTCGGCGATCAGGGTGCCCAGCGAGATGTCGGGCGGCTGCACCCCGAACCCGAAGTAGGACAGCCCGCTCTCGGCCATGATCGCGACGCTGACGTTCAGCCCGGCGTCCACGATCAGCAGCGACGCCAGGTGCGGCAGGATGTGCCGCCGGATGATCCAGGGCGTGGAGGCGCCGCCGAACCGGGCGGCCAGGACGTACTCGCGTTCCCGCAGCGAGATCGTCATGGCGCGCACGACCCGCGCGGTGACCATCCACAGGAACGTCGCCAGCAGCAGCACCAGCAGCGGCCAGCCGCCCCCCAGCGACGGCGCCAGCACCGCCACCACCAGGAACGCCGGCAGCACCAGCAGCAGGTCCACGCCCCACATCAGCAGCCGGTCCGGCCAGCCGCCGAGGTATCCGGCGACCATGCCGACCAGCGCCGCCAGCGCGGTCGACAGCACCGCCACCAGCAACCCGATGACCAGGGACTTCTGCATGCCGCGCAGGGTGAGCGCGAACACGTCGCGGCCGCTCTGGGTGGTGCCGAACCAGTGCCGCGCCGAGGGCGGCTCCCGGAACGCGGTGAAGTCGGTGTCCTCCCAGCCCCACGGCGCGAGGTACGGTCCGGCGAACGCCAGCAGGAACAGCATCACCAGCAGCGACGCCCCGATGACGACGCGGCGGCTGGCCGCCAGGCCGCGCAGGGTCCCGCCCGGCCGGCTCACGAGCGCCCCCTCCGGGCCGTCCAGGTGGTGCCGCTCGTCCGCACGCGCGGGTCGAGCACCCCGTACAGCACGTCCGACACCAGCCCGGCCAGCAGCACCGCGGCGGCGGCGCAGCAGTTGACGGCGGCGACCGCGTTGACGTCGCCGCGGATGATGGACTCGACCAGCCACTCGCCCATCCCGTGCCAGCCGAAGATCTCCTCCAGGAACATGCCGCCGAGCAGCAGCAGCCCGAAGGTGTAGGCGAAGTAGGTGGTCATCGGGATCAGGGCGGTGCGCAGGCCGTGCCGCAGCAGCGCGTCGCGGTGGCGCAGGCCCTTGGCGCGGGCGGTGCGGACGAAGTCGGCGTTCAGGACGTCGAGCATCATGCCGCGCTGGTAGCGGCAGTAGAGCGCCAGTTGCGCCAGGGCGACGGCGGCCGTCGGCAGCAGCAGGTGCCGCAGCCGGTCGCTGAGGCCGCCGAGCGGGCCGAACGTGCCCTCCGACGAGCCGGGGGCGGTCTCGCCGACCCATTCGAAGACCTGCAGGCCGGTGGTGTCGTTGACCTTCTGCGCGCCGATCTGCAGCAGCACCGCCAGCACGAAGATCGGGGTGGACAGCAGCAGGTAGGACCCGGCGGTGATGATCCGGTCGGAGGGGCGGTCGCGGCGGACGGCGGCGTAGGCGCCGAGCAGCACCCCGAGCACGCAGCCCAGGACGGTCCCGACGGTCAGCAGCCGGACGCTGACCCACAGCCGCCGCCACAGCTCGTCGTTGACCGGCTCGCCCTGGAGGGTGCGGCCGAAGTCGCCGCGCAGGACGCCGGCGGCCCAGACGCGGTAGCGCTCGGCGAGGGGCGTGCGGTCGTTGAGGTTGAGCCGGTCCAGCTCGGCGTCGACGACCGCGGCCGGAGGACGGGGATTGCGGTCCTCGAGGTTGGCCCGGGGCTTGAGGGCGCTGGCGGCCAGCAGGTAGGAGAGGCTGGCGGCCAGCACCACCAGCACCGCGTAGTTGACCAGCCGGCGCAGCAGGAAACCCGCCATTCTCCCCCTCCCCCGCGCGCAGGACAGTCACGGAATGCTACTTGCCGGTGACCGTCGGCGCAGGGGAAACGCGGGAACGCGCTCACCAAAAGTGACCGAACGGTGACCTGCGCGGGCGGGCGCGCAGGTCACCGTGGGCGAGGCGGGTCAGGAGGACGCGAGGGCCGGCTCGCGTTCGGCGGGGGCGGCGCGGCCGGCGCGCAGCCGTCCGACGCCCAGCAGCGCGAACCCGGCGACGGCCCAGACGGCCAGCACGGTCAGCGGGGCGGCGGCGCCCGCCCCGTCGAAGAACGCCACCGACCGCAGCAGGGTGACGGCCGCGCCCGGCGGCAGCGCCTGCCCCAGCGCGCCCCACGGCTCGGGCAGCAGCTCGGGCGCGGAGCCGGCGGCCGACAGCGGGTTGCCGAGCAGCAGCAGGACCAGCCCGCCGAGGCCGATCCCGGCGCGGCCCAGCGCGGCGGCCAGACCGATGACGGCCCCGCTGACCGCCAGCAGCGCCAGCGTGACGACCCCGGCGACGGCGAGGAACGAGCCGGGCAGCAGCGACAGCCAGCCCTGCGCGAGCGCGGTGGAGCCGAGGCCGCCCAGCACGGCGAACACGGCCACCCCGGCGGCCCGCCAGGCCAGCGGTCCGACGGCGAACGTCAGCAGGGCCGCGGCGGCCAGCCCCGACATGATCAGCGGTAGCACCAGCGCGCCGAACGCCGCGCCGCGCGGGTCGTCGGGGTCGGCGGCGACCACGTCCTGGACGGGCGCGGCGGTCTGCCCCGCCATCTGCTGGGCCAGCGCCGTGAGCTGCTGGGCGACGGCGGGCGAGGCCGCCGAGGCGACCAGCACGCGCGGCCCGGCGGGGGTGGTGACGATCGCGCCGTAGGCCTCGCGGTCGGCGAGGGCGCGGCGGACGGCGGCCTCGTCGGGCCGCGTGGCGATCGCGAACGCGCCGGGGCGCTGCTGGTCGAGGCGTTGCGCGACGGCGGCGGCCTGCGGTCCGGCGACCACGACCGGCACGTCACGCGGGGCCGTCCGGGCGGCGGGCCAGGCGAACGCGAGGATCATCAGCAGTTGCAGCAGCGCGGCGGCCACGGCCACGCCGAGCGCGCGCTGGGCGGGCATGGACCGTGACGGGCCGGACTGTGGGGACGCGGAGTGCACGACGGCCTCCAAATAAAATCGGATGTTCGTTCTCTTTGATGTCCCCAGCGTCCTCCCGCCCGGCCGCCTTGTCAAGAACGAATGTTCGTTTTACTTTGGGGACATGCCACGAGTCTCCGCGGAGCACCTGGAACGCCGCCGCCAGCAGATCCTCGACGCCGCCCGGGCCTGCTTCGTCCGCAAGGGGGTGCACGACACCTCGATGCAGGACATCTTCGCCGAGTCCGGGCTGTCGGCCGGTGCCGTCTACCGCTACTTCAAGAGCAAGAGCGAGATCATCGAGGCGATCATGTCGATGGTCCTCACCGACATGCGCGGGTTCGTCACGGATCTGGCCTCGACCGACCCGCCGCTCCCGCTGGACGAGGTGATCGAGCGGATCACGCGGATGGTCGTCCTGCTGAGCGGGGAGGACGGCCCGGTCCACATGGCCCCGCACGCCTGGTCGCTGGCGATGCACGACCCGGCCCTGCGCTCCTACATCAAGGAGAACATGACGACGCTGCGCGAGTCGTGGATCGGGTACGTGGAGCGGCTCGTCACGGCGGGGATGCTGCCCGCCGGCACCGACCCGGTGGCCACGAGCAAGGTGATCTTCGCGATGATGCCCGGCTTCCTGATCCAGCGGCTGTTCCTCGGGGACGTGACCCCCGAGGAGTTCCGGCTGGGCGTGCGCACCCTCATGCGGCAGAGCCTGACCGCCCCCGCGGACGTGGCCTCCGCCTCCTGACCGGACCCCGCCGACGGTACGGCGGCCCCGCCCGGAGCGTTCCCGGGCGGGGCCGCCGCGTTCTCAGGTCACCAGGGCGGCGCGGGCGGACGTTGCCGGCGTCCCGCTTGGCGAACGTCGCGGCGATCTGCTTCTCGTCGGGCTTCACGCGGTGCGCGCCGCCTCCCCCGAGCCCCGTCCGACGTCCTCGTGTTCGGGCCGTCGCGGGCGGGTCCCCGCCCCGCTGTCCTGAGGCGGACGCCCCGTTGGGACAGGACAGCGAGCAGGACGTTTTAGCATTCCATTACTTTTGAGCCAGGGAGTGCTGATGGGCGTGCCGGAACGCGTGCGGGGGGCCGGGAGAACGGCCTTACTGCTGGTGCTGGCGGCGGTCGCGATGGTCGCCGCCTCGCTGGCGCTGCGCTCCGGGCTGCCCGGACGCCTCCGGCAGCCGCTGTGGCACCCCGAGGCCGTGGTCGCGCTGACCTACACCCCGGCGGCGGCGCTGCTGCTGCGGCACCTGCCGCGGCTGCGGGTGGCCTGGGTCGTGATGGTCTCGGGCCTGGCCGCCGCGCTGTACATGCTGGCCCTGCACCTGGGCCCCTGGCTGCGGCTGCGCGACGCGCCGGGCGCGGGGGCGTTCGAGTGGCTGGGCCTGTGGCTGTGGGCGGTGGACTTCTACCTGCTGGTCCTGGTGCTGCCGCTGATCTTCCCCGACGGGCGGCTGGTGTCGCGCTGGTTCCGGCCGGTGCTGGCGGCGGCGTGCGCGGTGCCGCTGGTGGTGTGCGCGCACCTGACGGTGGACCCCGGCATCCGGCGGGTCGACGGCGGTGTGGCGATCTACCCGCTGGGCGAGATCCCCTGGCCGATCAGCGCGACGATCCTGGCGACGCTGGCGGCGTGCCTGGGATCGGTGGTGGCGCGGTTCCGGCGGGCCACGCCGGACGTGCGACGGCAGATCGCCTGGGTGATGTACGCGGGCGTGCTGGCGATGGCGGTCAACGTCATCGGCCAGGCCGTCCCGGTCCCCGGGGCGCTGCGCAACGTCGTCACCGCCGCCGTCCCGGTCTGCATCGTGATCGCCATCACCCGGTACCGGCTCTACGACATCGACGTCGTCATCAACCGGACCCTGGTCTACCTGGGCGTCGCCGCCGTGATCTCGGTGGTGTACCTGTCGCTGGTCGCGCTCGCCGGGGCGGTGGCGTCGATGTCGGGCCGCACCGCCGGGCTGGTCGGCGCGATCGTGGCGGGCGCGGCGTTCGCGCCGGTGCGGCGCTCCCTGCAACGCGCGGTGGACCGGGTCATGCACGGCGAACGCGACCCCTACCGGCTGGCCGACCGGCTCCAGCGGCGGCTGCAGACCGCCTCGGACCCGGGCGCGGCGCTGGCCGGGGCGATCGGCCTGGTCGGCGAGGCGCTGCGCGCGACCGGCGTGGTCGTGGAGGTCCTGGACCGCGAGGGCCGGGTGGTGACGGTCGCGCAGGAGGGGGCCCTCGGCGACCGGCCCCGGCTGGTCCCCCTGGTGTGGCACGGCGACCCGGTGGGGCGGCTGGTGTTCTCCGTGCCCCGCTCCCCCGACGCCCGGCTCGCCGGGATCATGGCGCGCAACCTGGCCGAACTCGCCAACGCCACCCGGCTGGCCGCCGACGTCCAGCGGTCCCGCGAGCGCATCCTGCGCACCCGCGAGGAGGAGCGCCGCCGGCTGCGCCGCGACCTGCACGACGGCCTCGGCCCGACCCTGGCCAGCCTGGCGATGGCGGTGGACACCGCGCGGCTGAAGCTCAGGAGCGACCCCGAGGCCGTGGACGCGCTGCTGGAGAACCTGCGCGCCACCATGGGGCGCACCATCGGCGACATCCGCGAGCTGGTGTACGGGCTGCGCCCGCCCGCGCTGGACGACCTGGGCCTGGCCGGGGCGATCGAGGCGCTGGGCGGGGTCGTCGAGGCGGGCGACGGCCCGAGCGTCCAGGTCGAGGTGGAGGGCGACCTGGAGGCGCTCCCGGCGGCGGCCGAGGTCGCCGCCTACCGGATCGTCCAGGAGGCGCTGACCAACGTCCACCGGCACGCCCGCGCCGGGTCGGCGGTGGTCCGCCTGCACCTCAACGGCGACCTGCACGTCACGGTCGGCGACGACGGCGTGGGGATGCCGCCGAGCGCGCGTTCGGGTGTCGGGATGTCGTCGATGCGCGAGCGCGCCGCCGAGCTGGGCGGCTCCTGCACGGTGGGGCCCGGCCCGGACGGCGGCACCGTGGTCCACGCCCGCCTGCCGGTGAACGGCTCGACGCACGACGGCTGAGCTCGACGCACGACGGCCGAGAAGGCACACCCCTCTGGGAGGGCCAGTGACCGCCCCCCGCCAAGAAGGTCGCCACCGGCCCTCGGGCGCCGCGCGGACCGGGGCTCCCATCCCGGTTCGTGCGGGCCATTCACCAGAGGGTGTGCACGAGGAAACTATGCCCGCTCGGGTCCCTGGTATCAGGGACAGATGTCCCGACTCATCCGGGACATCTGGACATGGTCACCCGTCCGATGCGCTGACCAGCCATTCCGGACGCAGCTCGCCGTCGGCGACCAGTACGGCGGGACCGCACAGATGGCTGGTCTCACCGTCCAGGAGCACGGTGAGGCGGCCGCCGGGGACGTCCACGGTCCACTCGCCCCGCGACGGTGCCCCGCCCGTCTCGCCGACCGCCGCCGCCACGGCCGCCGCGACCGTTCCGGTGCCGCAGGAACGGGTCTCGCCCGAGCCGCGCTCGTAGACGCGCATCTCCAGGTGGCGGTCGCCGACCTGGCGGAAGAACTCCACGTTCACGCCCTCGGGGAACACGGCAGGGTCGAAGTCGGGGGCGCGGGTCAGGTCCAGCGCGGCGACGGGCGCGTCGACACGGCAGGCCAGGTGCGGGTTGCCCATGGACACGCGCTCGCCGGTGAACGTCTCCCCGCCGACCGACGCCTCGCCCGCCCCCAGGTGCCGCGGCGCGCCCATGTCCACGCGCACGTCGCCGGTCGCGCCCAGCACGACCCGGCGCAGCCCCGCGCGGGTCGCCAGGTCCCACTCGCCGGGGGCGGCCAGGCCCGCCTCCACCAGGTAACGGGCGAAGACGCGGACGCCGTTGCCGCACATCTCGGCGACGCTGCCGTCGGCGTTGCGGTAGTCCATGAACCACTCGGCGTCCGTGTCGGCGACGCCCGGGACACCGGCGGCCTTGGCCCGCACCACCCGCAGAACGCCGTCGGCCCCGATCCCGGCGCGCCGGTCGCACAGCCGCGCCACCATCTCCGGCGTCAGCTCCAGGCTCCCGTCCGGGTCCGGCAGGATGACGAAGTCGTTCTCGGTCCCGTGCCCCTTGACAAAACGCATGCCACCGATCGTATTGGGCCTCCGATCGTGGTGGGTGACGGGCGTGGCGGGCTACAGCAGGGCCAGCGCCCGTTCCACGAGGTCGGGCGCGTCGTACGGCAGCCACACCACGCGCGGGTCCCGCCGGAACCACGACTCCTGCCGCCGGGCGAACCGCCGCGTCAGGCGGATCGTCTCCTCCCTGGCCCGCTCCTCGGTCCACTCCCCCGCCAGGAACCGCAGCACCTGCGCGTACCCGAGGGCGCGTCCGGCGGTCAGCCCGTCGCGCAGGCCCCGCTTCTCCAGCTCGCGGACCTCGTCGACCAGGCCCGCCTCCCACATCCGCGCGACGCGCAGCGCGATCCGTTCGTCCAGCTCGTCGCGCGGGATCTCCAGGCCGATCTGGACGACCGAGCCGTAGCGGTAGCGGTGCTCGGGCAGCGTCGCGGTGAACGGCCGCCCGGTGATCTCGATGACCTCCAGCGCCCGCACGATCCGCCGCCCGTTGCTCGGCAGGATCGCCTCGGCGGCCCCGGGGTCCCTCTCCCGCAGCCGCCGGTGGAGCGCGCCGGGGCCGGCCTCGGCGAGCTCGGCCTCCAGCCGCGCCCGCACCGCCGGGTCGGTCCCGGGGAACTCCATGTGGTCGACGGCGGCCCGCACGTACAGCCCGGACCCGCCGACCAGGATCGGGACGTGGCCCCGCCCCCGGATCTCGGCGATCTTCTCGGCGCCGAGCCGCTGGAACTCCGCGACGCTGGCGGTCACCGTCACGTCCCAGATGTCCAGCAGGTGGTGCGGGACGCCGCGCGTCTCCGCCGGGGTGAGCTTGGCGGTGCCGATGTCCATGCCCCGGTAGAACTGCATCGAGTCGGCGTTGATCGCCTCGCCGCCCACCCGCAGCGCCAGTTCCACCGCCAGGTCGGACTTCCCGGCGGCGGTGGGGCCGACGACCGCGATCACATCTGGAGAGGTCACACGCTTAATTCTGGCAACAGAACGGGTATGGATCAGACCGTGAGGGGCGTCCGCCGGAACGCGGGCGCCGACCAACGGGGATTCGGGGGGATCCACATGAGCTTCGTGGACAAGGTCAAGGGGATGCTCGGCCAGCACCCCGACAAGGCGCAACAGGGCGTGGACAAGGCCGGCGACATGATCGACAAGAGGACCGGCGGCAAGTACTCCGACAAGGTCGACATGGGGCAGGACAAGGCCCGGGACTACATCGAGGGCACCCATCCCGGGGACCAGGCCAGGCCCGCCGACCCGAACCAGCCGCCGCAGTAGCCGACCGGCTCCCGGCCGGCCCGCCGCGTCGCCCGCCCGGCCGCGCCCGCGCGGCGGCGGGCGACGGTCGTGGCGGCGTCAGGAGGGGACCGAGCAGCCCGTCGTGGCCGGCGGGGCGGCCGGGCGGCCGATGGACGGCATCCCCAGGGAGACGCCCTTGGGCTGGGCCTGGCGGGCCTCCCAGGCGTCGCCGGCGCGGGTCCGGCGCACGCCGTGCGTCCGGTCGGCGACCAGGTGGTGCGGGGCCGCGTAGGTGACCTCGACGGTGACCATGTCACCGGGGCGGACCGGCTCGCCCGGGACCGCGAAGTGGACCAGGCGGTTGTCGGGGGCGCGGCCGGACAGGCGGCGGGTCGCCTCGTCCTTGCGTCCCTCGCCCTCGGCGACCAGGACCTCCAGGGTGCGGCCGAGCTGCTTCTTGTTCTCCGCCCAGGAGATCTCCTCCTGGAGGGCGATCAGCCGCTCGTAGCGCTCCTGCACGACCTCCTTGGGGATCTGCCCGTCCATGGTCGCGGCCGGGGTCCCGGGGCGCTTGGAGTACTGGAAGGTGAACGCCGACGAGAACCGCGCCTCGCGGACCACGTGCAGGGTCTGCTCGAAGTCCTCGTCGGTCTCGCCGGGGAAGCCCACGATGATGTCGGTGGTGATCGCCGCGTCCGGGATCGCCGCCCGCACCTTCTCGATGATCCCCAGGTAGCGCTCCTGCCGGTAGGAGCGGCGCATCGCCTTCAGCACCGGGTCGGAGCCGGACTGCAGCGGCATGTGCAGCGACGGCATGACGTTGGGCGTCTCGGCCATCGCGGCGATCACGTCGTCGGTGAAGTCCTTGGGGTGCGGGGAGGTGAAGCGGACCCGCTCCAGGCCCGCGACGTTCCCGCAGGCGCGCAGCAGGCCGGCGAACGCCGACTGCCCGCCCTCCGTCATCGCCCGGACCTCCTCCGGCGCCGACGCCAGGGAGCCGAAGCCGCTGCCGTAGGCGTTGACGTTCTGGCCCAGCAGGGTGATCTCGACGACGCCGTCGGCGACCAGCGCCTCGACCTCGGCCAGGATCTCGCCGGGACGGCGGTCCCTCTCCTTGCCGCGCAGCGACGGCACGATGCAGAACGTGCAGGTGTTGTTGCAGCCCACCGAGATCGACACCCAGGCCGCGTACGGCGACTCGCGGCGGGTCGGCAGCGTCGAGGGGAAGGTCACCAGGGACTCTTCGATCTCGACCTGCGCCTCCTGCCGGACGCGCGCCCGCTCCAGCAGCACCGGGAGCGACCCGATGTTGTGGGTGCCGAACACCACGTCCACCCACGGGGCCCGCCTGACGATGGTGTCGCGGTCCTTCTGCGCCAGGCAGCCGCCCACGGCGATCTGCATGCCGGGGTGGCCGTCCTTGACCGGGCGCAGGTGGCCGAGGTTGCCGTAGAGGCGGTTGTCGGCGTTCTCCCGGACGGCACAGGTGTTGAACACCACCACGTCGGGCTCCCCGCCCTCGGCGCGGACGTACCCGGCGTCCTCCAGCAGGCCCGACAGGCGCTCGGAGTCGTGGACGTTCATCTGGCACCCGTAGGTACGGATCTCGTACGTGCGGGGGCTCTCGGTAGGCGCACTCATGACAGTCACCAAGGGTACGCGGACCGGCCGACCTCCCGTGCGGTGATCACCAACCGGTCACCGTCCGGTCACTTCCCGGCGACGCGCCGGGCCGCCGGTGCGGTCCGATAGTGCCAGAGCACTACCGGGCACGCCACCGACGTGGGTATTCGTGATCGGATCGGAACCGTCGGGAGCCTTTTCCGGCATCCTGGATGTCGTAAAGTCCGAGCCCATGACGGACAGCGCAGGCGGGCCCGACCTCACCAAGGGCGGTGGCGGGCCCCAGGATGACACTCCCGGTGGCGGGCCGCTCGTCGTGGTCGAGAACGTCAACAAGCACTTCGGCGACCTCCACGTTCTCCGGGACATCAACCTGACCGTGCAGCGCGGTGAGGTGGTCGTGGTGATCGGACCCTCGGGCAGCGGCAAGTCCACGCTGTGCCGGTCCATCAACCGGCTGGAGCCGATCGACAGCGGCAAGATCCTGATCGACGGCAGGGAGCTGCCCAAGGAGGGCAAGGAACTGGCCCGGCTCCGCTCCGACGTGGGCATGGTGTTCCAGTCCTTCAACCTGTTCGCCCACAAGACGATCCTGGAGAACGTCACGCTGGGGCCGGTCAAGGTTCGCAAGCAGGACAAGCAGGCCTCCGAGAAGCACGCCATGGAGCTGCTGGAGCGGGTCGGGATCGCCAACCAGGCGCACAAGTACCCCGCCCAGCTGTCGGGCGGTCAGCAGCAGCGGGTGGCCATCGCGCGATCGCTGGCGATGAAGCCGAAGGTGATGCTCTTCGACGAGCCGACCTCGGCCCTCGACCCTGAGATGATCAACGAGGTGCTCGACGTCATGACCTCCCTGGCACGGGAGGGTATGACGATGATCGTGGTCACTCACGAGATGGGCTTCGCCCGCAAGGCTGCGCAGAAGGTGGTGTTCATGGCCGACGGGCAGATCGTCGAGTCCAACACCCCCGAGGAGTTCTTCACGAACCCGCAGACCGAGCGCGCCCAGGACTTCCTTTCCAAGATCCTCACGCACTGAGCCGCGCGGCTCCGGCATTGAAAGCAGAGGTACTACAGATGCGTGTACGTCAGATCGTGGCCGCCGCGGCCGCCGCCACGCTGGCCCTGGGCCTCACCGCCTGTGGCAGCGACAGCGAGAAGAAGGCCGCCGAGTCCAAGGGCCTGGTCGACAAGGCCAAGTCGGACAAGAAGCTGATCGTCGGCGTGAAGTACGAGCAGCCGGCGCTGGGCCTGAAGAAGCCCGACGGCAGCCTCGAGGGCTTCGACGTCGACGTCGCCAAGTACATCGCGGGCAAGCTCGGCGTCCCCGAGAGCGGCATCGAGTTCAAGGAGGCCCGCTCCGAGAACCGCGAGTCCTTCCTGCAGACCGGCCAGGTCGACCTGGTGATCGCCACCTACTCGATCACCGACTCCCGCAAGCCCAAGGTGACCTTCGGCGGCCCGTACTACGTGGCCCGCCAGGACACCATGGTCAAGGCCGACAACAACGCGATCAAGACGGCCCAGGACCTCAAGGGCAAGAAGATCTGCAAGGCGGCCGGCTCCAACTCCTGGCGCCGCGTGACCGACCCGGCCCCCGACGGCAAGCTGGACCTGGACGCCACGCTGGTGGACGCGACCGGTTACGCCGACTGCACCGCCAAGCTGGCGTCGGGCGCCGTGGACGCGGTCTCCACCGACGACCTGATCCTGGCCGGCTTCGCCGCCCAGCAGAAGGGCAAGTTCAAGGTCATCAACGACCCGTTCACCGACGAGAAGTACGGCGTCGGCATCCGCAAGGGCGACACCGCGGGCTGTGAGGCCGTCAACAAGGCCATCACCGAGATGTACACCGACGGCACCGCCAAGAAGCTGCTGGAGAAGCACTTCACCGGTGCGGGCCTGAAGCTGCAGACCGACAAGGCCCCGACCTTCGAGGGTTGCGCCTGACCTGCTCTGACGGACCGCGCCGCGCCGGTGTCCCCGCTTCTCGGGGCACCGGCGCGGCCCTGAACGGGTGAAAACTGATGAACGAACTGTTCAACTTCACCGAGGTCTTCGACAACCTCGACAAGATCCTGTCGGGATTCTGGGCGACGATCCGGCTGGCCTCGGTCACCGCGGTCCTGGCATTGATCATCGGTACGGTGCTGGTGTCGTTCCGGGTGTCGCCCACCCCGGTGCTGCGCGGTGTCGGCACGGTCGTCGTGAACGTGCTGCGCAACACGCCGCTGACGCTGGTGGCGCTGCTGTGCGTGTCCGGGCTCAGTGACGTGCTCAAGGTGACCTTCTCCGACACGCCGTCGGTGAACGGCTACTGGTGGGCGGTCACCGCGCTGTCGGTGTACACCGGCGCGTTCGTCTGCGAGGCGCTGCGCTCGGGCGTCAACACCGTCCCGCTGGGGCAGGCCGAGGCGGCGCGGTCCATCGGGCTGACGTTCGGCCAGTCGCTCCGGATGATCATCCTGCCGCAGGCGTTCCGCGCCGTGGTCGGACCGCTGGGCAGCGTGCTGATCGCGATGATCAAGAACACCACGATCGTCGCGGCCGTCGCCTACGGTGTGGACGCCGTCTCCGAAATGAAGATCATGTTCTTCGATCTGGGCGCCTCGCTCCCGATCTTCATCGGCTTCGCGATCGGCTACCTGATCCTGACCCTGCCGGCGGGCTTCTTCTTCGGCTGGCTGGCCAAGCGAATGGCGGTGGCGCGGTGAGTGCTGAGGCCAGTGTCCTCTTCGACGCCCCCGGCCCCCGGGCCCAGCGGCGCAACCTGATCCTCACCGTCGTGTCGGCGGCGGTCCTGGTCGCCGTGCTCGCCGTCATGGGCTGGCAGCTCAAGTCCAAGGGGCAGTTCGCGGCGAACCTGTGGGAGCCGTTCCTCAAGCCCGAGGTGTGGACCGGCTACATCCTCAAGGGTCTGGCCAACACGCTGAAGGCCGCCCTGGTCGGCTCGGTGCTGGCGCTGGTGTTCGGCGCGGTCTTCGGCCTGGCCCGGCTGTCGGACCACGCCTGGCTCCGCGTGCCGGCCGGCGCGGTGGTCGAGTTCTTCCGCGCGATGCCGCTGCTGATCCTGATCTTCCTGGCGTTCTTCGTGCCGCCGTCGATCAGCCCGATCATCGCCGACGGCCCGCTGGGCAACTTCCAGCGGGTCATGGTGGAGACCCTGGGCGCCCCGTTCGGCGTGGAGATCAGCCGCGGCGTGGTCACCGTGCCCGCGTTCGCCGCGCTGGTGTTCGGCCTGGTGCTGTACAACGGGTCGGTGCTCGCCGAGGTCATCCGGGCGGGCGTGCAGTCGATCCCGCGCGGCCAGTCCGAGGCGGCCTACTCGAT
The DNA here is from genome assembly GCF_014138665.1 of Actinomadura kijaniata. Taxonomy (NCBI): domain Bacteria; kingdom Bacillati; phylum Actinomycetota; class Actinomycetes; order Streptosporangiales; family Thermomonosporaceae; genus Actinomadura; species Actinomadura kijaniata. The sequence goes on along the minus strand of NZ_JACJIA010000001.1, from coordinate 1,313,878 downwards.
CGGCATGCGCAAGAACCAGGTCATGCGGATGATCCTGCTGCCGCAGGCGATCACCGTGATGATGCCGGCCATCGTCAGCCAGATGGTGGTGCTGCTCAAGGACACCGCCCTCGGCTTCATCATCGCCTTCGAGGACCTGACCAGCTACGGCTTCAAGATCCTGCCGGCGAACTACTTCAACCTGCTGCCCGCCGCGTTCGTGATCTCGATCATCTACATCGGGCTCAACATGGTGCTGAGCGGCCTGGCCACCAAGCTGGAGGCGCGCACCCGCCGCAGCGCGAAGGTCGCCGCCGGGACGCCGAGCGCGGCCGGCATGACCGCCACCGGCCGGATCACCGGTGACGGTGGTGCGGTCGGCGCCGGCGGTGACGGCGGCACCGCCGGCGGCTGACCCCCCGTTCGCCCCCTGGGGCCCCGCCGGGAATCCGGCGGGGCCCCTTTCGGTTGTCGCGGGCGTGGCTCACGAGGTGGACGTCGCAGTGATCGGGGCGGGGCAGGCGGGCCTGTCGGCCGGGTACCACCTGCGGCGCGCGGGGATCGGGTTCGTCATGTTCGACCACGCGCCGCGCGCGGGCGGGGCGTGGCAGCACCGGTGGCCGACGCTGACGCTGGGGAAGGCCCACCGGATCCACGACCTTCCGGGGATGCCGCTGGGCGAGCACGACCCGGCGCGGCCCGCCGCGCGGGTGGTGTCGGAGTACTTCGCGCGGTACGAGGCGGCGTTCGACCTGCCGGTGCACCGGCCCGCCGACGTGACCTCGGTGACCGACGCCCCCGACGGGCGGCTGCTGGTGCGCTCCTCCGACGGCGCGTACCTGGTGCGGGCGCTGGTCAACGCGACGGGGACGTGGGACAAGCCGTTCTGGCCGTACTACCCGGGGATGGAGACGTTCCGGGGACGGCAGCTGCACACCGCCGACTACCGGGGGCCGCACGAGTTCGCCGGGCGGCGGGTGGTGGTCGTGGGCGGCGGCGCCTCGGCGACCCAGGCGCTGGTGGAGATCGCTGAGGTGGCCGCTGGGACCGCGTGGGTGACCAGGCGGCCACCGGTATGGCGCGAGGGGCCGTTCGACGATCAACGGGGCCGTGCGGCCGTCGCGCGGGTCGAGGAGCGGGTGCGGCGCGGCCTGCCGCCGGGCAGCGTGGTCGGCGCGACCGGCCTGCTGCTCACCGACGAGATGCGGGCGGCGCGCGAGCGCGGGGTGCTGGACCGGCTGCCGATGTTCGAGCGGATCACCCCGGCCGGCGTCGTCTGGGCCGACGGGACCGCGATCGAGGCCGACGTGATTTTGTGGGCGACCGGATTCCGGGCGGCGCTGGACCATCTGGCCCCGCTGCGGCTGCGCGGCCCCGGCGGCGGGATCGCCGTGGACGGCACCCGCGTCGCCGCCGATCCCCGGATCCATCTGCTGGGATACGGGCCGTCGGCGAGCACGATCGGCGCCAACCGGGCGGGCCGCGCGGCGGTGCGGGAGATCGTCCGGCTGCTGGTGGGACGGTCGCCGGGCACGACCGGAACAGGCGGGAACGAACCAAGAGTGAGGGTCGTCACGCCCGTCTGAGACCTCCCCGGTGAGCGGCTTGTATCTTTCCGAAGTCAACTGCCCCGTCATGGCCCCAACCACCCCGCGCATGCGGGACGATTCGGTTATGACCGCTCGCGCGACCCTCCCCTACGGCTCCTGGCCCTCTCCCATCTCCGCGACCGACGTCGCCCGCGCCCGGTTGCGGCTCGGTTTCCCCCTCGTGTCCGGCGGCGACGTGTGGTGGCAGGAGACACGGCCGGAGGAGGGCGGGCGCACCACGGTCGTCCATCTGGCGGACGGGCAGCGGACCGAGCTCCTCGCGGCCCCCTGGGACGCGCGCACCCGTGTTCACGAGTACGGAGGACGTTCCTACCTGCCCGTTCCCGTCGAGGGCGGCCACGCGCTGGTCTTCTCCCACTACGAGGACCAGCGGCTGCACCGCCTCGACCCCGACGATCCGAAGCCGCGTCCCCTCACCCCCGAACCGGCCGTCCCCGGCGGGCTACGCTACGCCGACTACGTCCTGTCCCCCGACGGGACCGAGGTGTGGTGCGTGTGCGAGGGGCACACCCCCGACGGCGTCCGCCGCGCCATCGTCGCCGTCCCGCTGGACGGCAGCGCCGCCGAGGACGCCGCCGCGGTCCGCGAGCTGGTGACCGGCGCGCACTTCTACGCCTCCCCCGCCCCCTCGCCGTCCGGCGGTCACCTGGCGTGGGTGCAGTGGAGCCACCCGCGCATGCCGTGGGAGGGCACCGAGGTGCGGGTCGCCGCCCTGGAGGACGGCGTCGCCACCGCGCCGCGCACGGTCAAGGGCGGGCTGAACGAGTCGGCGCTGGCGCCCCTGTGGGCCGACGACAGCGCCCTGTACGTGATCTCCGACTGGCCGGGCTGGTGGAACATCTACCAGGTCGGGCTGCACGGGGAGTCGCCGCAGGCGCTGTACCCGGCCGAGGAGGAGTTCGCCGCGCCGCTGTGGCAGCTCGGCGGGATGCCGTACGCGCTGCTGGAGGACGGGCGGCTGGCGGTGCTGCACGGCGAGGGCGACCAGCGGATCGGGATCTACGACCCCGAGACGCTGGACCTGGTCGACCTGGAGGTCCCCTACGACCACTGGCAGCCCATGGTGTCGGCCGACGGGACCACCGTCGTGGGCGTCGGCGGCGGCGCGGCCGTCCCGCCGTCGGTGGTGCGGATCGACACCACCACCGGGCGCGCCGAAGAGCTGCAGCGCGAGCTGGAGGAGCCGCCCGAGGCCGCCTACCTGCCGACGCCGCGCGCGGAGAGGCTGGAGGGCCCGTTCGGGCGGCCGGTGCACGCCTACGTGTTCCCGCCCGCCAACCCCGAGGCCGTCGGCCCCGACAACGAGCTGCCGCCGTACGTGGTGTTCGTGCACGGCGGCCCGACCAGCCGTTCCTCCACCGTCCTGAACCTGGAGCGGGCGTACTTCACCAGCCGCGGCATCGGCGTCATCGACGTCAACTACGGCGGCTCGTCCGGCTACGGCCGCGCCTACCGGGAACGGCTGCGCCGCCAGTGGGGCGTGGTGGACGTGGAGGACGCCATCGCGGCGGCGCAGGCGCTGGTGGACGGCGGGATCGCCGACCCGGAGCGGCTGGCGATCCGGGGCGGCAGCGCGGGTGGCTGGACGACGCTGGCGGCCATCACCCAGACGGACCTGTTCAAGGCCGCCACGTCCTACTACGGCATCAGCGAGCTGCAGAGCTTCGTCGCGACCACGCACGACTTCGAGTCGCAGTACCTGTTCGGCCTGATCGGTCCGCTGCCGGGCTTCGAGCGCGCCTACGAGGAGCGTTCGCCGCTGCGGCGGGCGGACCGGGTGGCGTGCCCGGTGCTGCTGCTCCAGGGGCTCGACGACCCGGTGGTGCCCGCCGACCAGTCGGAGCGGTTCGCGGAGGCGCTGGCGGAGAAGAAGATCCCGTACGCGTACCTGACGTTCGAGGGCGAGGCGCACGGGTTCCGGCGCGCCGGGACCGTGGTCCGGTGCCTGGAGTCGGAGCTGGCGTTCTACGGGCGGACGCTCGGGTTCAAGCCGCGCGACGTCGACCCGATCGACCTCAGCGTGGGCTGACGCGGGCGCCGCGCGGGGATACCGCGTGACCGGGGCGTTCCCGGTCACGCGGGCCGCGGCGGTTCCGTGCTCCGGTCAGGCGCGGCTGTCGGCGAGCTTGCGCAGGTTGTGGATGTCCTTGTCGAAGTAGGGCGAGTACGACGTGTAGTGGGTGTTGCCGCCGCCCTGGTAGCCGCCGAGGACGCCGTTGACGTAGCCGGTGTTGTTGCGGGGGTTGTAGTTCAGGATCCAGGGGCTGCCGCTGGTGCCGCCGTAGAAGCCGCCGCAGTCCATGCGGATCTGGTAGCGCGACTGCCGCTTGGTCTTGACGCGGCACCAGATCGGGCGGTCGCGGCGGTCCCAGGTGGCCTTGGGGTTGCCCGCGACGTTCACCCACAGCCCGGTGCCGCGGTTGATGCCGAGGCGGTAGGCGCCGACGACGCTCTGGATGTTGCGGCCCTTGCGGGGGTTGATCGTGACGAACCCGAAGTCCAGGTCGGGGTCGCCGCGCTTCTGCCAGCCCGAGTAGACCAGCGCCGACCGGGCGGTCCAGACGCCGTAGGGGGCCCGGCCCCGGTCGTACTTGGGCACGAACGCGACGTTCCTGACGTAGCCGTGGCCCTTGCCGCCGTGGATGCAGTGCGCGGCCGTCAGCAGCAGCCGCCTGGAGTTACTGGCGATGACCGAGGCGGTGCAGTAGTGGTCGCGCTTGTCCTGGGTGGTGAAGAACAGCGCGCCGATCGTCCGGACCCCGCCGAACGCCTTGGCCGTGGGGACGCCCCGGGGCGCCGCGGCGCGCGCTCCGACCTGCGGCTGGAGGGCGCGTCCCGCCACCGGCGCGGCGGCGGTCATCCGCCGGGCGGTCCAGTACCTCTCGGTCTGGTCGGCCTCGGCCGCGCTGACCTGGAGGGGGACCGCGACGTCCGCCGCCTGGCGGACCGGGGGGTTGGTCCGGGAGTGGACGACCGCTCCCGCTCCGGCCGCGACGACCCCCGTCGACGCCACGACCGCCACCGTCCATCGCATCTGCCCCTTACGCATTCGCCAGAACCTACAGATTCTTCGATCACTGCACAACGCGCATGATCGCCTGACGTTTGTCAGCCAGGGCTGACAAACGGGCATTTGTCAGTTTAGGCTGACACCATGCCGACGATGACGGAGCTGGCGGCCGCCGCCGACAGCGACGACCCGGGGACCGGACTGGCCGCCGTGGCGGCCCTGCGGCGGCTCGCCGACGAGCTGGAGGCGCTGCACGTGCACAACGCCCGCGCGCGGGGCTGGTCCTGGCAGGCCATCGCCGACGCGCTCGGCGTCCGCCGCCAGTCGGTCCACAAGAAGCACGCCCGCCGTTCCATGAGGGAGAAGTGATGCGACTCGACCGGTTCTCACCGGCCGCGCGGCGGACCGTCGTGCGCGCGGGCGTGCTGGCCGCGCGTTCGGGGCACGCCGCGCTCGGCACGGGCCCGCTGCTGCTGGCCCTGGCCGAGGAGCGGCCGCTGCCCGGCGCGGCGGCCCCCGCGATCCGCGCCGAGCTGGACGTCCCGCCGTGGCGGGACCGGGAGCTGCTGGCCACGATCGGGATCGACCTGGACGAGGTGCGCCGCCGCGCCGTGGACGCGACCTCCACCCGCCCGGACGACCCGGCGCTGTGGAGGCTCGGACGTTCCCGGCTGCGTCCGCTGCGGGTCGTGCTGACCGGTCCGGCGACGCGGGTGGTGTGCGACGAGGGCGGCCGCAAGACGCTGGAGGTGGCGTTGTGGGCGGCGCGGCGGGGCGGGCGCGCGTTCGCCGACTGCGACGACCTGCTGTGGGGACTGCTCGCCGACGGTTCCCAGGAGTCGGTGCGCGTCCTGCGGCGGCTGGACGCCGACCTCGGGCGGCTCTGGGCGGGGCTGCGCGAACGAGCCGCCTGACGGGCCGGCGGGAGGGGTCAGCGGGCGAACTCGGTGGCGCGGGACTCCCGGACCACCGTCACCCGGATCTGGCCGGGGTAGGTGAGCTCGTCCTCGACCTGCTTGGCGATGTCGCGGGCGATCACCTGCGCCTGGATGTCGTCGACGGCGTCGGGCTTGACCATGACGCGGATCTCGCGGCCGGCCTGCATCGCGAACACCTTCTCCACGCCCTCGTGCTTCTCGCGGGCGATCTGCTCCAGGCGTTCCAGCCGCTTGACGTAGGCCTCCAGCGACTCGCGGCGCGCGCCGGGCCGGGACCCGCTGATCGCGTCGGCGGCCTGGGTGAGCACGGCCTCGACGGTGCGGACCTCGACCTCGTTGTGGTGCGCCTCGATGGCGTGCACGACGTCCTCGTGCTCGCCGTAGCGGCGGGCGATCTCCGCGCCGATCAGGGCGTGGCTGCCCTCCACCTCGTGGGTGAGGGCCTTGCCGATGTCGTGCAGCAGGGTGCAGCGCTTGGCCAGCTCGACCGGCAGCCGCAGCTCACTGGCCATGATCCCGGCGATGTGGGCCGACTCGATCAGGTGCTTGAGGACGTTCTGGCCGTAGGAGGTGCGGTACCGGAGCTGCCCCAGCAGCGCGATCAGCTCCGGGTGCATGTCGGTGATGCCGACCTCGACCAGGGCGTCCTCCCCCGCCCGCACGCACAGCTGCTCCACGTCGCGCTTGCTGCGCTCGTAGACCTCCTCGATGCGCTGGGGGTGGATGCGGCCGTCCTGGACCAGCTTCTCCAGCGTCAGCCGCCCGACCTCGCGGCGCACCGGGTCGAAGCAGCTCAGCAGCACCGCCTCGGGCGTGTCGTCGATGATCAGGTTGACGCCGGTGGTGGACTCGAACGCGCGGATGTTGCGGCCCTCGCGGCCGATGATGCGGCCCTTCATCTCGTCGCTGGGCAGGTGCAGCACCGACACCACCGACTCGGCGGTCTGCTCGCTGGCGACCCGCTGGATCGCCAACGTCACGATCTTGCGGGCGCGCTTGTCGCCCTCGGCGCGGGCGGCGTTCTCGATCTCGCGGACCAGCGGGATGGACTCGCGCTTGGCCTGGTTCTCGACGGCGGCGACGAGTTCGGCCTTGGCCTGCTCGGCGGTGAGCCCGGCGGCCTGCTCCAGGATCCGCCGCCGCTCCTCCTCGGCCTTCCCCAGCTCGACCCTGCGCTCCTCCAGGCCGCGCTTGGTCTCGGCGAGCCGCCCGGACCACTCCTCCAGCCGGCGGACCTCGGTGTCGAGGCGCTGCTCGCGTTCGGCGAGACGGGACTCGCGGCGTTCCAGGTCCTCGCGCAGGGTGCGGATCTCCTCCCGGGCGGCGCGGGCCTGCTGCTCGGCCTCCTCGCGCCCCGCCTCGACGATCTCCCGCACCTGCCTGTCGGCCTGCTCCAGGAGCTCCTTGGCCTCGCGTTCGGCACGGTCCAGGATGTCCCGCGCCTCCTGCCGGGCCGTCTCCCGGCCGCGCCGCCCCACGCCCGGACGCCCCGTGACCACCAGGGCGACCAGGGCCACCAGCAGCGCCACACCCAACAGGACGCTCACCATGAGGCCGACCCTTCCTCGCCGCGGGCCTCGGGGGTTCGGGGCCCTGTCACCGCGAGGATTTACCCGCACCCCGCCGGGTACGCGGCATCGTCCGAGCACCCCCACGGGGCTCGGCCGACGACGGCCAAGACGGCGTCCTCTATGCCTCTCAGCTGCTAGAACATGCTCAGTCTTATGGCAATCCGCGGTGCGCGGAGTAACTCCTCACTGCCGTAACGGTAAGCGGCACGGAGGTAATGAGCAAGCAAACGAGGGTCATTCCGGACTAACCGAACGTCGGCGTGAGTAGTCCCTTACCGACGCCCACCGCCGCTCACCTGCCCCATCGTCTGCCGGGAACGGCCGGCGCCCGTCAGGCATCCCATGACTACGGCGTGTCGTCGGTCCCCCAGTCGTCTTCGGGCACATCGTCCCCCTCGGCCTCCAGGACCTCCTTGACGACCCGGTAGGCCAGCCCCGAGGAGTACCCCTTGCGGGCGAGCATCCCGACGAGCCGCCGCGTCCGCTTGACCGGGTCCACCCCCCGTGTGGACCGCAGCTTGCGTTCCACGAGCTCGCGGGCCCGCACCTCCTCCTGCTCGGAGTCGAGCGCCTCCACGGCCTCGCTGACGGTCTCCTGGTCGACCCCCCGCTGCCGCAGCTCGGCGGCCAGCGCCCGCCGCGCGAGCCCGCGCCCCGCGTGCCGCGACTGGACCCAGGCCTGGGCGAACGCGGCGTCGTCGATCAGTCCGACATCCGCGAACCGCCCCAGCACGCCCTCGGCGACGTCGTCAGGGATCCCCTTACGCTTGAGGGCCTCGGCGAGCTGGGCCCGGGTCCGGGGCGACCCGGTCAGCAGCCGCAGGCAGATCTCCCGGGCCCGCGCCTCCGGATCGGAGGTCTTCTGCTCCGCGCGCCCCTCCCGGGAGGACCCTTCCTCCCAGGCGGACCGAGAACCGTCCCAGGGAGCCTTACGCCGCTTCCCACGCCGCCGGGAGCGCCCACCACGTTCCTCGGCGCCGTCCGCGGCCTCGCTCTCCCCGGCGGCGTCTTCCTCCGGGGACGCCCCATCCGCCGCCCGACCCCGCCGACGCCCGGCGCTCCGGCCCCGCTCACCGCCGACGACTTCCTCAGCCTGAGACGCGTCCGCCCGAGCGTCCCGCCGACGGGTCCCCCGCGTCCGCTCCCCATCGGCGTCCCCCGCTGCCTCACGGTCCGAGGGGGTAGCGTCCATGCGCGCGGCCCGCCGCCCAGCGGTTTCCTGCGCCTGCTCATCCCCTCCGCCAACGGCTTCCGTTGCTCCACCGCCCGAGGAAGGGACATCCACGCCCGCTGCCCGCCGTCCGGCGGGCTCCTGCGCCTGCTCATCATCTCCAGCAGCGGCCTCCTCTGTCCCGCCGTGCTGGGGCGCGCTCACCTTCCTGGTCCGCCGCTTGCCGGGCCCCCGCGCCTGCTCGCTGTCCCTGCCGACGGCTTCATCCGCTGCGCTGTCAGCCCCGGGCGCGTCCGTCCGCCCCGGCCCGCCGGCGTGATCGTCCCGTTCCTGGGCCTTCTCCGCCGCATGAGCCCGCCCTGAACGTCCCCGAGAACGCCGCTCCACGCCCGCATGAACGTCCGCGTCCTCGACGCTCTCCGCCGCGTCCGCAGACGGCTCGTCCTCGTCCACAGGCACGGGCACGGCGGGCTGGTCCGTCCAGGGGTTCGGGGAGTCGGCATCCGGCTTCGGGAACGGCGAGGGCGGCGGCGTCCCGGCGCCGCGCTCCCAGGGGAGGGAAGGCGCCTCGCGTTCGCCGGCCTCAGAGGCCGCGAGGTGGGTGGCGCTCCGCGGAGACGCCTCGGGCGCCGGGGGTTCGTCCGCAGGGGACGCGTTGGCGGGCGGCGACGTGAGCGGCTCGCCGGTCCACGGGTTCACCGGCCTCTCGGCCTCCGTCGAGGTGTCCGGCTCGGACGGCGCGTCAGAACCGGCGGGCTCGCCGGTCCACGGATTGGTCGTATCCGCGGCCCAGGGGGCCGGAGCGGTGGAGGGCTCCGGCGGAACGAACCAGGAACGCCGCCCCGCGGGACGTCCAGGATCGGTGAACGGCCCCTCAGCGGCAGGCCGCCGGTCCGCGTTCTCGGTCCCGGCCTCGTCGGAGGGCTCCTGCCGGGGCTCTTCCTCGGGGTCCACGAGCGTTCCTCCTCTGCGATCCGTCCACGCCGGTCACGAGCTTCTCGGCGGCTTCGCCCCACCCTGCAGGACAAGAGCGGGATTGCGACCGAACCACGCGGAACGCCGCTCCACGATCGCCTCCCCACGACACGTTCCGGCAACCCGACCACAGCACCACGCCACCACCGCGGCTCCACCCGCGGCGCCGCGTGACCGGAACCACCGGGAACGGTCGCCGTCCGGCCGTCCCAGAGCCCACCACATGATCACGAGAAGGCCCCGCCGTGCCCGCCATGCCGCCGTGCCGGGTGGATGGGTGGGAGTGGGTGTTGTGGCTTTTCTTGGGGGCTGCTCGGTCTGCGCGTGTGCGCGGAATTCGTGCGCCTTTGGCGGGGGCTTGGGGTGTCGTTCCCTCGCCGCTCGCTTGGGAATGTCCGACCGTGCCGTTGCGGGCTGCCGCCGGGTCTTGTCGACGGGCTTGGGCCAGGCGGTTGGGCACCCCTTGAGGCGCTGGGGATGTGCTGTTGTTCGGTCTCCGCGCGTGTTGGACCGGAGGCCGTGGTGTGGGCCGCTGTCGGGTGCGGCGCTGCTGGGCTTGCTGTGGTCCGGGCCTCCGCGTGCGGGAGACGGGGCTTGACCGGTCCGTTGATCGGGTGGGTGGGTGGAACGGGCGGAGCCGAGCGGAGCGGCGGCGCCTTCGGGGAAGGGCCCGCGGATGGGGCGGGCAGGGCGCCGCCGCCCGGTGCAAGGGATCATCGCTCGAACCGCCGTCAGGAGTCACCCGGTTCAACGGATCGTTCGTCGGGAGTTCCCGGTCAGTCGCCGCTCTTGGCCGCCCTGGAGTTCTTGCGGGTGGCCGCGGTGGCCGGCTTGGCGGCCGGGGTGATGGCGGGGGGCACGGCGGGCGCGGTGGCCCCGGCGGCGCCCTCCTCGGCCGGCTTGTCGACCTTGGGGCCGACGCCCAGCTTCTCCTTGATCTTCTTCTCGATCTCGTCGGCGGTGTCCGGGTTGGCCTTGAGGAAGTTGCGGGCGTTCTCCTTGCCCTGGCCGAGCTGGTCGCCCTCGTAGGTGTACCAGGCGCCGGACTTGCGGACGAAGCCGTGCTCCACGCCCAGGTCGATCAGGCCGCCCTCGCGGGAGATGCCCTGGCCGTACAGCAGGTCGAAGTCGGCGACCCGGAAGGGCGGGGCCATCTTGTTCTTGACGACCTTGACGCGGACGCGGTTGCCGACCGCCTCGGTGCCGTCCTTGAGGGTCTCGATGCGCCGCACGTCCAGCCGCACCGAGGCATAGAACTTCAGCGCCCGGCCACCGGTGGTGGTCTCCGGGGAGCCGAACATGACGCCGACCTTCTCCCGCAGCTGGTTGATGAAGATCGCGGTGGTCTTGGTCTGGTTGATGGCGCCGGTCAGCTTCCGCAGGGCCTGCGACATCAGGCGGGCCTGGAGACCCACGTGGCTGTCGCCCATCTCGCCCTCGATCTCGGCCCGGGGGACGAGCGCGGCCACCGAGTCGATCACGACGATGTCGATCGCGCCGGAGCGGATCAGCATGTCGGTGATCTCCAGGGCCTGCTCACCGGTGTCGGGCTGGGAGACCAGGAGCGCGTCGATGTCCACCCCGAGCTTGCTCGCGTACTCGGGGTCCAGGGCGTGCTCGGCGTCCACGAACGCCGCGATGCCGCCCCTCTTCTGCACGTTGGCCACGGCGTGCAGCGCGATCGAGGTCTTACCGGAGCCTTCCGGACCGTAGACCTCCACGACGCGGCCGCGCGGCAGGCCGCCGATGCCCAGTGCGATGTCCAGGGAGATGGAACCGGTCGGGATGATCTCGACCGGGACGCGGGCCTCTTCCCCCATCCGCATGACCGAGCCCTTGCCGAACTGACGCTCGATCTGCGCGAGCGCGGTCTCGAGGGCCTTCTCCCGGTCGTTCGCTGCCATTGCGATGCCCCTTGTCTCTACCGTCGTCCATACGTCGCCGGTGTGGTTGCGATGTCGTAGGCGACGTTACGAGAAGCCACTGACACTTTCGCGGCTTCGACGCGGTGCTGTGGATAACGTCGCGCGCCCCATCAGCTTACCGAACATCCGTTCGATCAGGACCGCGTCCGGCGATTCGCCCGGGAATCTCCGTGCGCCGGAGGCGGGATTGCCCGTACGCTGGCGGCGTTCACGGAGGGTTTCTCATGACGCTGACCGTTCTCTTCTGCGTCGATCCGCTCCACCCTCGGCGCGTTGATCCCCACTTCGCCCGTGAGGCCGCCGCCGTGCGGGACCACTATGGCGAAATCGCCCTGATCGACCACGACGCCCTGCAACGCGGCGACGTCGAGCACGCCGTGCGGTCGGTCCCCCGCGACCTGGGCCCGGCCTGGTACCGGGGCTGGATGCTGACCTCCGCCGAGTACACGGCGCTGGCGGGGGCGTTGCGGCGGCGCGGCTCCCCGCTGCTCACCCATCCCGACGACTACCAGCGCGCCCACGAGCTGCCCGGCTGGCACGACACGTTCGCCGGGCTGACCCCGAACAGCGTGTGGCGGCCCCTGTCCCCCGGCGAGGATCCGGGCGACCTGAGCGACCTGGTACGGCCGTTGCGCGGCGGCCCGGCCGTCGTGAAGGACTACGTCAAGTCCCGCAAGCACGAGTGGGACGAGGCGTGCTACGTGCCGGACGTGAAGAACCTCACCCGGCTGCGCGCCGTGGTCAGCAAGATGGTCGCGCTGCAGGGGGAGTTCCTGGCGGGCGGCGTCGTGATCCGCGAGTTCGAGCGGTTCGACGGCGCGGGCGAGTCGCGCGTGTGGTGGGTGGACGGCGAGGCGGTGCTGGTGGGGCCGCATCCGGACAGCCCGGGAACCCTCCCCGACCCGGACCTGGCGGCCGTGGCCCCGGCGGTGCGGGCGCTGGGCTGCCGCTTCATCACCACCGACCTGGCGTTGCGCAGCGACGGCGAGTGGCGGGTCGTGGAGGTGGGCGACGGTCAGGTCAGCGACCTGCCCTCGACGACCGATCCGATGGACCTGTACGCCCACCTGCCCGTTCCGGACTGAGCGCCCGGCGTCGAGCCCGCGGGACGGAATCCGCCGGAACGGCCCGGAACGCCCGTCCGCCATGCCCGGAACCGGGAGGACTCCCCTACCGTCTCAGCGGAGTCCACCTCTAAGCTAACCCCCGCGACGCCGAATCGCTGCCGCACGGTGGCCCCACCATGCGGAGTCGTGCGGGTGTCGGCCACCTCGTTTCGAAGGGCGTGTTCACGTTGCCTCCTCAGGATCCCGGTCGCAGGCTCCGCTCCCGGACCGTCAAGGTCGGCATGGTCAGTGCGCTGTCGCTCACCCTGGTGGCCTGCGGTTCCAAGACGACGACGGCGTGGTGCGTGGACCGTACGCTGCCCGGCCCCAAGGGCGGCTACCGGGCCGTCCCCGACTCCTACTGCGACACCCGGGACATCGAGCGCGGCACGGTGAGCTACGGCCGCTACTTCTGGTACTACGGCGGCAAGCGCGACGGCTCCACCGGAACGGTGTCGGGCGGCAGCTCCTACGGCCCCAGCAAGGGGAAGATCAAGTCGAGTTCGGGGCACACCCTGGTGCGCGGCGGGTTCGGCGGCGGCGGCCGGAGCGGGGGCTGAGCGAGTGCGACGCGAGCGTTCGACGCCCCGCCCCGACTGGCCGCAGAAGGTCGAGTCGCAGGGACTGGCGTTCCACCGGACGGCCCACCCCGAACACCTGCCCCGGCCCTACTGGGACGAGTCGGTGCACTACGTCTTCGACATGGACGAGGTGCTGGCGCTGGAGGAGACCGTCGAGGAGCTGCACCGCATGTGCCTCCAGGCGGTGGAGCACGTCGTCACCACGGGCCGCTACCACGTTCTGGGCATCCCCGACTGGGTGGCGCCGCTGATCGAGGAGTCGTGGCGGCGCGACGACCCGCACCTGTACGGGCGGTTCGACCTGCGGTACGACGGGACCGGCCCGGCCAAGCTGCTGGAGTACAACGCCGACACCCCCACCGCGCTGGTCGAGAGCTCGATCGTCCAGTGGTACTGGCTGCAGGACGTGTACCCCGGCGACGACCAGTGGAACTCCATTCACGAACGCCTGGTCGACCGGTGGAAGCAGATCGGCTCCACGCTGGACGGCGGGCCGCTCCACTTCGCCTGGACCCACGAGGACGAGACCGGCGAGGAGGTCATGACGATCGCCTACATGCAGGAGACCGCCGAGGAGGCGGGCCTGCCGGGCACGGCGATCGCCATGGAGGACATCGGCTGGGACCCGGCCCGGGAACGCTTCGTCGACCTGGACGAACGCGAGATCGGCGCGTTGTGCAAGCTGTACCCGTGGGAGTGGATCGTCGCCGAGCCGTTCGGCCGCAACATCCCCGGCGCCCCGACCCGCTGGATCGAGCCCATCTGGAAGATGGTGCTCTCCAACAAGGCGCTGCTGGTGCTGCTGTGGGAGATGTTCCCCGGCCACCCGAACCTGCTGCCCACCTACCTCAACACGCCCGCCGACCTCGCCTCCTACGTGCAGAAGCCGCTGCTGGGGCGGGAGGGCGCGAGCATGCGGATCGTCACGCCGGACGGCGGCGAGCACCGCACGCAGGGCGAGTACGGCAAGGAGGGCTTCGTCTTCCAGGAGTTCTGCGCGCTGCCCGACTTCGACGGCGAGCACCCGGTGCTGGGCGCGTGGGTGGTCCACGACGAGTCGGCGGGCCTCGGCATCCGGGAGACCGCCGGGCTGATCACCGACGACACCTCGTCGTTCGTTCCCCATCGCATTCCGCTGTGACCTTCCAAGGAGATCCATGACCACGCTCGCGCAGACGGCGGCGGACGACAATCTCGGCCTGTTCCTGCTGGAGGGCACCGGGGCGCTGCTGGCCTACGCCGCCGTCGGGCTGGCGCTGTTCGTGGCCGGGTTCTACATGACCGACCTGGTCGTCCCCGGCCGGTTGATCACGGTGCTGCGGCAGCACCGCAACCCCAACGCCACGCTGCTGGTGTGCGCCTCCATGATCGGGGTCGGCCTGATCACCGCGGTGTCGATCTTCGCGGCGGGCGGGGACCTGGTGGAGGGCCTGTCGCGGACGGCGGTGTTCGGGCTGGTCGGCATCCTGGCGCAGGGCCTCGCCACGATGATCTTCGACCGGCTGATCGGGATCAACGTGCGGGAGCTGGCCGACGACGCCGAGGACCGGCTCGAACCGGCGGCGATCCTGCTGGCCGTCGCCAACCTGATGATCGGCTTCGTGGTCGCCGTCTCGGTCTACTGACCCGCCGGCGCGGGCCGTCAGTGCAGGCGCTGCGGCACGTCGAACGTGGCGACGACCGCCTGCCAGACGCGCTTGGCCGGCTCGCCGTCGGCCAGGGCCTGTTCGATGGTGCGGCCGCCCAGTTCGGCCAGGACATGGTCCCGGGCGACGCTCTCCGCGTAGCCCTCACCGAACTGCTCGTTCATCCGCTGCCAGAAAACCGTGAGCCGCACGGGACCACGCTATCCGACGCGCCGGGAGGTCAGCGCCGTTCCAGGGAGTCGGCGACCTCGTCGGGGACCGCGCCGCGCACGCCCTCGCGGTACTGGCGGTGCAGTCCGGTGAGGTAGCGCTCGACCGCCTCCACCACGCGCGCCGTCCGGTAGGAGGGGAAGACGTCGAACGCGTGCTGCCCGCCCTTCATCTCCGCGTAGAGGACGGGGGCCTTCGACACGTCCCGCAGTTTCTCCACGAACCGGCGGGCCTCGCCCGCCGGGATGAGCGAGTCGCGGCTCCCGTGGATGACGAAGAACGGCGGCGCGTCCTCGTTCAGGTACGTCACCGGGGACGCCTTGGCGAACGCCTCGCGCTCGTCGCGGAACGACTTCTTCAGCACCATCTTCTGCATGAACGGCGTCGCGCCCATGGGGACCGGCCACGGCCCCGGCTCGACGAGGTCGTACACGCCGTAGAACGGCACCGCGCCCCGCACGCCGGTGTCCACGTCCTCGAACCCCGGCTGGAACTCCGGGACCCCGGCCGTCAGCGCGACCATCGCCGCCAGGTGCCCGCCGGCCGAGCCGCCCGTCACGCACAGGAAGTCCGGGTCGGCGCCGTACTCCTCGGCGTGCTCGCGGTACCAGGCGATGAAGTGCTTGAGGTCGAGGAGGTGGTCGGGCCAGGTCGCGCGGGGGCTGAGACGGTAGTTGACGTTGAAGCCGACCCAGCCCTGGACGGCCATGTGGTTGAGCAGCGGCAGGCCCTGCTCGCGCTTGTCGCCGATGATCCACGCGCCGCCGTGGACCTGCATGAGGCCGGGGCGGAGCCCGCCGCCGGGGGCGTCGGCGGCGGAGCGGTAGACGTCGAGCTTGAGACGCAGCCGCCCCTCCTCGCGGAAGACGATGTTTCGCTGGACCTTCACGCCCCGCCGCGGGATCAGGCACAGCGGCGGAACGACCAGGTGGGAGCGGGGGTAGCGGGGCGCGTCCTCGGGGTCGAGGTCGAAGGGGACGCCGCTGTCGCGCAGGGTCACCACGGTGCGGCGCGCGGCGATGATCGTCGCGACCGTCCCGGCGGCGCCGCCGAGGCCGAGCAGCAGCCCGGCCCAGCCCGGCCAGGCGTCGAGCCCGCCCCCGGCGGCCAGCAGGCCCAGCCCGGCGATCTCCAGGACCAGCAGGTGCGGGGCCATCTCGATCGTCAGCCAGCCGGCGAAGAAGCTCGGCACCAGCAGCAGCGCGCTCCTGCGCGGGACGTGCGCGTTCACGGCGAGCAGCAGCGACAGGGCTCCGAAGGCCAGCAGGACGTAGGGCATCAGGGGGCTCCCTCGCGGTGGCGACCTTCACAGAGCATTCCCTTACAAGCGCTTGCTTACAACGTGACGGGCGCCACCCGCGCCGCGTTCTGTCAGTGGCGCTTGGCAGGATGGTCGGCATGAGCGGTGACGTGCTGGGACGGTTCTCGTCGGCGACCAGGGAGTGGTTCTCCGGCGCGTTCGCCGCGCCCACCGCCGCGCAGGCGGGGGCCTGGGAGTCGATCTCCGGCGGCGACAACACGCTGGTCGTCGCGCCGACCGGGTCGGGCAAGACGCTGTCGGCGTTCCTGTGGTCGCTGGACCGGCTGGCCACCGGGCCCGTCCCCGAGGACCCCCTGCACCGGTGCCGCGTGCTGTACGTGTCGCCGCTGAAGGCCCTGGCCGTCGACGTCGAACGCAACCTCCGCGCCCCGCTCACCGGCATCCGGCAGGCCGCCCGCCGCCTCGACCTCCCCGAGCCGGACGTGCGGGTCGGGATCCGCTCCGGCGACACCCCCGCCGACGAGCGGCGGCGGCTGGCCACCAAGCCCCCGGACATCCTGATCACCACGCCCGAGTCTCTGTTCCTGCTGCTCACCTCGCAGGCGCGGGAGGCGTTGCGCGGCGTCGAGACGGTGATCGTGGACGAGGTGCACGCGGTGGCGGGCACCAAGCGCGGCGCGCACCTGGCGCTGTCGCTGGAACGCCTGGACGCCCTGCTGGAGCGGCCCGCCCAGCGGATCGGCCTGTCGGCGACGGTGCGGCCGCCCGAGGAGGTCGCGGCGTTCCTGGGCGGCGCGCGGCCCGCCACGGTCGTGCAGCCGCCCTCCGACAAGGTCTTCGACCTGGAGATCGTCGTGCCGGTCGAGGACCTGGCCGAGATCGGCCAGTTCACCGACGACTCGGGGACCGCCGACCCGCGGCAGCGCAGCATCTGGCCGCACGTCGAGGACCGGCTGCTGGACCTGATCGAGGCGCACCGCTCCACGCTGGTGTTCGCCAACTCCCGCCGCCTGGCCGAACGCCTGTGCGGCCGCCTCAACGAACTGGCCCACGAACGCGCCCTCGCCGACCAGGAGGAGCCGGAGGGGCCCGGGGAGCCGCGGCGGATCGGGCCGGACGACATCGAGCGCGCGCTGCGGGGATCGATGGCGACCCCGGCGCAGGTGATGGCCCAGGCGGGCGCCGCGCGGGGCGCGCCCGCCGAGATCGCCCGCGCGCACCACGGGTCGGTGTCCAAGGAGGAGCGCGCCGTCATCGAGGACGCCCTCAAGCAGGGGCGGCTCCCGGCGGTGGTGGCGACCTCCAGCCTGGAGCTCGGCATCGACATGGGCGCGGTCGACCTGGTCGTCCAGGTGGAGTCGCCGCCGTCGGTGGCCAGCGGCCTGCAACGCGTCGGCCGCGCCGGCCACCAGGTCGGCGCGGTGTCCAAGGGCGTGCTGTTCCCCAAGTACCGGAGCGACCTGGTGCAGACCGCCGTGGTCGCGGAGCGCATGCGCGGCGGCGCGATCGAGGAGCTGCGTTACCCGCGCAACCCGCTGGACGTGCTCGCCCAGCAGATCGTGGCGATGGTCGCGATGGACGAGTGGACCGTGGACGAGCTGGAGACCGTGGTCCGCCGGGCCGCGCCGTACGCGACGCTGCCGCGTTCGGCGCTGGAGGCGACCCTGGACATGCTCGCGGGCCGCTACCCCAGCGACGAGTTCGGCGAGCTGCGGCCGCGCCTGGTGTGGGACCGGGTGACGGGCGTGCTGCGCGACCGGCCCGGCGCGCAGCGCCTGGCCGTCACCAGCGGCGGCACGATCCCCGACCGGGGCCTGTTCGGCGTGTTCCTCGTGGGCGAGAAGTCCTCGCGCGTGGGCGAGCTGGACGAGGAGATGGTGTACGAGTCGCGGGTGGGCGACGTGTTCGTGCTCGGCGCCAGCTCGTGGCGCATCGAGGACATCACGCCCGACCGCGTCCTGGTCTCGCCCGCGCCCGGCCAGCCCGGCAAACTGCCGTTCTGGCACGGCGACGCCCTGGGCCGCCCCGCCGAGCTGGGCCGCGCCCTGGGGGCGTTCACCCGCGAGCTCGCCGAGCTGCCCGCCGACTCCGCCCGCGCCCGCGTCGCCGAGGCGGGCCTGGACGAGTGGGCCGCCGCGAACCTGGTCTCCTACCTGGCCGAGCAGCACGAGGCCACCGGTCACGTGCCCGACGACCGCACCCTGGTGGTGGAGCGGTTCCGCGACGAGCTCGGCGACTGGCGGATGGTCGTCCACTCGCCGCTGGGCGCGCGCGTCCACGCGCCGTGGGCGCTGGCCATCGCGGGCCGCCTGCGCGAGCGGTACGGCGTGGACGCCCAGGCCATGCACGCCGACGACGGCATCGTGATCCGGCTCCCCGACATGGACGAGCCGCCCGGCCTGGACCTGGCGGCCTTCGACGCCGATGACATCGAACGGATCGTGGTGGACGAGCTGGGCGGCTCGGCGTTGTTCGCGGCGCGTTTCCGGGAGTGCGCGGCGCGTTCCCTGCTGCTGCCGCGCCGCCGCCCCGACAAGCGGATGCCGCTGTGGCAGCAGCGCCAGCGCGCCGCGCAGCTCCTCGGCGTGGCGAGCAAGTACCCGTCGTTCCCGATCGTGCTGGAGACGATGCGCGAGTGCCTGCAGGACGTCTTCGACGTTCCGGGCCTGGTGCGGCTCATGCGCGACCTGTCCGGCCGCAAGGTGCGGATGGTGGAGGTGGAGACGCCGCAGCCGTCGCCGTACGCGCGCTCGCTGCTGTTCCACTACGTGGGCGCGTTCATGTACGAGGGCGACTCCCCGCTGGCCGAACGCCGCGCCCAGGCCCTCGCCCTGGACTCCACCCTCCTGGCCGAGCTCCTGGGCCAGGCGGACCTGCGCGAACTCCTCGACCCCGAGGTGGTCGCCGACACCGAACGCGAACTCCAACGCCTCACCCCCGACCGCCGCGCCCGCGACCTGGAGGGAGTCGCCGACCTCCTCCGCGCACTGGGCCCGCTGACAACGGTGGAGGTAGCGGCCCGCACAACCCTGCACGCCTCCGACAACCCCCTCGCCTCCGCCACAGTCCCCGAACCACTCACCCCACCAGCACAGCCCCCCGCCTCCAACAAGGCGCCCCATCACGCAGAAAACGCCCGGCCCACCGAAGACGCGCAGACCTTCCGTAAGCCCACCCCTGCCTCAGAGGACGCCCACGGCGTAGAAGCCACCCCGCACGCGCAGGGCGCCGACGCAGCGGGGTCCGCTCCTGACGCGGCACCCACCCCTCACGCACAGGCTGCTGACGAAGCCGAAGCCGCCACCGGCATAGAAACCACACACAACGCGGACGCCGCCCGCGGTGCGGAGACCAGCGACCATGCGCGGGGGGCCGACCAAGCGGGAGCCATCCGTGACGCGGAAGCCGTGCACGACGCGGGGGCCGCCGATGAGCCGGGGAGCCCTCGTGACGCGGAGGCCGTCCACGGTGGCGATGCCGCGCATGGTGCGGAGGTCGTCGGTGGGTCTGAGGCGGCGGGGAGTGATGGCGCTGCCGCTGACGTGGTCTCGGGTGGGGCTGAGGTCCTGGACGTTTGCGGGCGGTGGCTCACCGAGCTTGAGGAGACCCGGCGCGTCATTCGGGTGCGGATCGCCGGGGAGGAGCGGTGGGCGGCGGTCGAGGACGCCGGGCGGCTGCGGGACGCGCTCGGAGCGCCGCTGCCGGTCGGGATCCCCGAGGCGTTCCTTGAGCCGGTGGACGATCCGCTCGGGGACCTCGTGTCCCGGTACGCGCGGACGCACGGGCCGTTCCGGGCGGCCGACGTCGCGTACCGCTTCGGGCTGGGCGTGGCGGTCGTCGTGGAGGCGCTGCGGCGGCTGGCCGGGGCCGGGCGCGTCGTGGAGGGCGAGTTCCTGCCGGTCGAGGTGATCGCGGAACGGCACGCGGACGACGCCCGGACCGCGGGGGAGGCCCGGGCCGGGGCGAACGCGGGCGGTGCGGCGCTGGGCACCGAGTGGTGCGACGCCGGGGTGCTGCGAACGCTGCGGCGGCGGTCGCTGGCGCGGTTGCGGGCCGAGGTGGAGCCGTCGCCGCCGGAGGCGCTCGGCCGGTTCCTGCCCGCCTGGCACGGCATCGCGGGCGGGTCGCGGCTGCGCGGCATCGACGCGCTGGTGCAGGCGATCGAGCAGTTGCAGGGCGCGGCGATCCCCGCGTCGGCGCTGGAGTCGCTGGTCCTGCCGTCGCGGGTGGCGGGCTACTCCCCCGCCATGCTCGACGAGCTGACCTCCTCGGGCGAGGTCGTGTGGGCGGGCCAGGGCGGGCTGCCCGGCGGTGACGGCTGGGTGTCGCTGTACCTGGCCGACACCGCGCCGCTGCTGATGCCCGAACCCGCCGAGATCACCCTCACGCCGGCCCACCAGGCGGTGCTGGACATCCTGGACGGCGGTGGCGCCCTGTTCTTCCGGCAGCTGTCCGACAGGGTCAACCGCGAGACCACCGCGAACGACCAGGACCTGGTCACGGCCGTCTGGGATCTGGTGTGGGCGGGCCGCCTCACCAACGACACCCTCGCGCCGCTGCGCGCGACGCTCGGCTCCGGACGCCCCAGCCACCGTTCCCGGGGCACCCGCCGGGGCCGCCCCGTCCTGCCGTCGCGGACGGGGCCGCCCACGGTGGCGGGCCGCTGGTGGCCGCTGCCGGAACGCGAGAGCGCCCCGACGCTGCGTTCCCACGCGCTCGCCGAAGCGCTGCTGGACCGCTACGGCATCGTGATCCGGGGCGCGGTCGCCGCCGAACGCACGCCGGGCGGGTTCGCGGCGGTGTACCCGGTGCTGCGCGCGTTCGAGGAGAGCGGCCGGTGCCGCCGCGGCTACTTCGTCGAGGGCCTGGGGGCGGCGCAGTTCGCGTTGCCGGGGGCGGTGGACCGCCTCCGCGCGCTGCGCCCGTCCGAGCCGTCCGCCCCCGACGAGCTGGCGGTGCTGTGGGAGACCCCGTCCCGCCGCGACACCGACCGCCGCGCCCTGATCCTGGCGGCCACCGATCCGGCCAACCCCTACGGCGCGGCCCTGCCCTGGCCCGACCGCGCCGACGAGGTGGCCAGCGGCCACAAGCCGGGCCGCAAGGCGGGCGCGTTGGTGGCGCTGGTGGACGGCCGCCTGGCCCTGTACGTGGAACGCGGCGGCAAGACGCTGCTGACCTGGGACGACGATCCGGAGGTGCTGCAACCTGCCGTTGACGCCCTGGCCCTGGCCGTCCGCGAGGGGGCCCTGGGCAAACTCACGGTGGAACGCGCCGACGGCGAGTCCATCGTCAACTCCCCCCTGGCCGCCGCCCTGGAGGCCGCCGGTTTCCATCCCACGCCGAGAGGCCTGCGACTCCGTTCCTGACCGCCCGCCGGGGCCGGGCACCCGCCGGTTCGCCGCACCGGGCGGGTGATCGGCTCCGCGTCGGCCGCCACCGCCGTCCCGGTAGGCGGACGCCCGCCCCGCCAGGCGGGCGAGGCGGGTCAGCCCCGGATCGGTTCCTCCTGGTTCTCCGGCTCGTCCCGGAGGAAGCCGTCGAGCATCCCGGCGATCTTGAGCGCCCGCTCCGAGGTCATGCCCCTGGGGTCCGTTTCCCTCGACGGGGCGACCTCGAACTGCATGTAGTGCGCGCTGACGATGAGGTTGTCCCGCCGGAACCAGACCACGGTCGAGTTGTGCCTCCCCCTCTTTCCGCGGCTCTCGTCGAAGACCGACTTCACCGCCTCTTCCGCGAGCCCCTCCACTCGGCTGGTCACCGTCGGGTTGTCGGCGCTGACGCCGGACGAGCTGCGGCCGAGCGTGTGGTCGGCCATCTCCCCGACCGCCACCGTCTCGCCGCCGTACAGTTCCGCGCTGATGATCAGTGTGAACCGGACCGGGCTGCCGGAGCTCTTCCAGCCACAGTTCGCCTCCCGACTGTTGTTGGTCACATCCAGCAGGTCATCGGCCGCCAGTTCCCTGCGCCCCCGCAGCTCGTTGCGTTTCAGGTACCCGCACAAGTCCGGCATCCGCTTGTACACGCCCGCCGCGGGGGTGGCGCTCCCGCCCGGGCCGGGTCGTTCCGGGCCCCGGTGCCCGGCGGCGGAGTAGGCGATGGCGCCCACCAGGACGAGGGACAGCGACAGGGCCGCCAGAAGCCGGGCCGCTCCGCTCGCGGCCCACCGGCGCACGGGCGGCAGGCTCCGGGTCGGTCCGGTGCCCTCGCCGTTCAGGGCTCGCCGGGCCCGGTCGTGGTCCCACCGGCGGGCCGGGTTCTTCTCCATCAGTCCCGCGATGACCGGTGCGAGCGGCCCGGCCCGGTCCATCTCCGGGTCCTCGCCCATCATCAGGCGGGCGATGTGCACCTCCATGCCGTCATCGGCACGGTACGCCCGCCTCCCCTCCACCGCGTAGTACAGGGTCGCGCCCAGCGACCACAGATCCGACTCCGGCCCGACCGTCCCGGAGGAGAACCGCTCGGGGGCGATGTAGCCCAGCGAGCCCACCACCAGGCCCGTCCGTGTCAGGCTGTGCGTGGCGTCGGCCACCGCGGCGATCCCGAAGTCCGCCAGGACCGCGTGCCCCGTATCGGTGATCAGCACGTTGGCGGGCTTGACGTCCCGGTGCACGATGCCCTGGCCGTGGGCGGTCTCCAGCGCGTCCAGCAGCGCCAGGCCGAGCACGCGGACCCGGTCGGGAGGCAGCGGCGCGGCCTCCTGCAACGACCTGCCCGGCACGTACCGCATCACCATGAAGACCGGCTCGCCGGGCGCCTCGATGACGTCGTACACCGAGATGATGTGCGGGTGGTCCAGTGCCGCCGCCGCTCTGGCCTCGCGCAGGAACCGCTGTTCCGTCTCGCCGCGTCCCGCGTGGTCGGGGCCCTGCGGCAGCGCCAGCTCCTTGACCGCGACGTGGCGCTTCAGGCGTTCGTCCCACGCCTTCCAGACGATCCCCATGCCGCCGCGCCCCAGCTCCGCGACCAGCCGGTAACGGCCGGCGATCAAGCGAGTCATGCCGAGCATCGTAGGTCAGGGAGACAGCGATGTCTGTAAGAAAGTGCGGGCGGGGCGGGCCGCCGCGCGACGGGTCCGGCGGCCCGCTCTCAGGGCCGGCGGTGTTTGCCCTGGAACAGGGTGACCAGGCCGCGGAAGGCCCGGTCGTCCAGGGTTCCGAACGGGTTGTCGTGGGCGATGTAGGTCCAGGTCGCCGACGGGCGGTTCAGGGACGCCCCGGTCAGGTCGATCCCCTCGGGGGTCGCCGTCAGGGACTCGAACGCCTTCAGCGCGCGGGTCCGGGCCTCCGCCGAGAGCCGCTTGCCCGCGGGGACCGCCTCCCGGTGGAACTCCACCAGGGGGTCCAGGCCCCGGCCCAGCGAGCGCAGGTGGATCCCCTCCCGCAGGTCCGCCAGGAACGCCAGGTGTTCGGACCAGCGGCGGTCCAGGTGGAACAGCAGCAGCTGGCGGGCCGCTTCCGCCACGGCCTGCTCCCCCGCGGTCCCGGCCAGTTCGGTGTACTTGGCGGGGGCGCCCTCGGACACCGTCCTCGCCGCGAGGTCGCCCTTCAGGATCTCGTCGCGTTCGGCCAGCAGGTCCTTCCGCTGGAGGCCGATCAGGTGGTTGTAGCGCCAGGTGTTGCGGTGGATCTCCAGGGACACGCCCTCGGCCACGCGCTGGGCGTAGCCGAGGATCCAGTGGGCCCCCTTGTCGTGAACGCGGCCGTCGGCGTCGGCCGGGCCCTTGTAGTGCCTGTCGGGCGCGTAGTGGGTCACCAGGTCGTCCCGCAGGCTCGTGAAGAACACCGAGCCGCCCGGGTCCCCCTGGCGGCCGCCGCGGCCGCGCAGTTGGTCGTCCAGGCGGCTGCTGTGGTAGCGGCCGGTGCCGATGACCAGCAGGCCGCCGAGGGCCGCGACCTCGTCCCGGTCGGCCTCCGACGCGCCGCCCAGGCGGATGTCGGTGCCCCGGCCCGCCATCTGGGTGGAGACCGTCAGGGCCCCGAGCGCCCCGGCACCGGCGATGATCTCGGCCTCCTCGGCGTCGTTCTTGGCGTTCAGGACCACCGGGGACAGGCCCGCGCGGGTCAGGCGGCGGGCCAGGCGTTCGGACTCGGCGATGTCGCGGGTGCCGACCAGGAGGGGGCGGCCCGTGGCGTGGACCTCGACGATCTCCTCGACCAGGGCCGTGTCGCGGTCCTCGGTGGTGGCGTAGAGGCGGTCGGGCTCGTCCACGCGGATCCGGGGCCGGTGCGGCGGGATGACCGCGATGCCCAGGTCGTAGAACTCGCGCAGCTGGCCGGAGACGGCCATCGCGGTGCCGGTCATGCCGCAGCGGACCGGGTAGCGGCCGATCAGCTCCTGGACGGTGACCGAGTCCAGGATCTCGCCGCTCGGCGACGCCTCCAGGCGTTCCTTGGCCTCGACGGCGGCCTGGAGGCCGTCGGGCCAGCGTTGCAGGAGCGCGACCCGGCCGCGGGACTCGCTGATCAGCTTCACCCGGCCGTCGCGGACGATGTAGTCCACGTCGCGGTGCAGCAGGACCTCGGCGTGCAGGGCGACGTTGACGGCGGTGAGCGTGTCCAGGTTCTCCGGCGCGTACAGGTCGACGCCGAGGACCCGCTCCACCTGGCGGGCGCCCACCGGGGTGAGCTGGACGTTGCGGGCCTCCTCGTCGGTGGCGTAGTGCAGGCCCGGTCGCAGGCGGCGCACCAGGTCGGCGTAGCGGGGCGAGGCGGCGTCCAGGTCCGAGGCCCCGGCCAGCACCAGCGGCACCATCGCCTCGTCCACCAGCACCGAGTCCGCCTCGTCGACCAACGCGACGTCGGGCGCGGGTTGCAGCGGGTCGCCGGGGCCGGTGGCCAGCCGGTCGCGCAGCAGGTCGAACCCCACCTCGCTGACCGGCGCGTAGGTCACGTCGGCGGTGTAGGCGGCGCGGCGTTCGGCGGGGGTCGAGGACTGGCCGATCCAGGCCACCGTCACCCCGAGCCGCTCGTAGAGCGGCCCCATCCACTCGGCGTCGCGGCGGGCCAGGTAGTCGTTGACCGACATGACGTGGACGCGGTGGCCGCGCAGCGCGTACCCGGCGGCGGCCAACGCTCCGGCGAGGGTCTTGCCCTCGCCGGTGGCCATCTCGGCGACGTGCCCCGACAGCAGCGCCAGCGTCCCGAGCAGCTGGACGTCGTAGGGCCGCTCCCCCAGCGCCCGCCGCGCGGCCTCCCGCCCCAGCGCGCACAGCTCGGCCGGGTCGTTCCCGTCGAGCGCCCCGGCGGCGGCGGTCAGCTCGGCGTCGGACAGGGCGCGAACGCGCTCCTCCCGCGTCGCCGCGTCCGCCACCACCGCCCGGAACGGCGCCAGGTCGGTGCTGCCGGGCTTCTGCACCAGCCGCCGGAGCCGGTCGCGCAACGCCATGACGGTCCCCTCCCGGGAGCGCTCGGTCACGTCCCGCCCGGCGGGGAGTCCCACCGGGCGCCCTTTCATGATCCCAGTTCCCCGGCGCCCCGATGGTCCCGAGGACCCAGGTCCCACGTCCGTAACGGGTGGGAGGCCGATTTCCTCCCCAGGGTGGATGCCCGGGACTCCCGAGACCTGGGATGATCAGGTCATACGGGGTTGCGGTGGCCGGGGAAACGCCACCGCGGAACGGGAGTCACCATGACACCGACGGCACGCTGGGCCGCCGCCCAGCGACGCAAGCGCCAGGTCATCAACCAGGCCGTCATCCACCGCGCCATGCAGGACCAGCGGCGCAACGGCACCACCGAGACGGTGCCGGCCGCCTCCAAGTAGCAAGCAGCAGGTACGACGTCACGCCCGGCGGCCCGCCACGACGCGCACCCGCGCGCCGCGGGCCGGTCGGCGGCCGGTCACTCCTTTCCGGACGAGAAGACCTCGTCGCGCGCCTGCTCCAGCGCCGCGTGCAGGGCCCCGCGCAGCACCGGGTTGCCCTCCACCGCGGTGACCGCGACGGTGGCGCGGGTGGGGCTGAGACGGCCGACGACCCGTTCGATGCGGGCCGCGAGGGGGCGTCCGCCCGCCCGGCCGAGGCTTCCCGACAGCACGACCAGGCCGGGATCCAGGACGATGTTGACCGAGGTGACGCCGTAGGCGATCCGGTCGGCCAGCTCGTCCAGGAACGCCCCGCCCCGCTCCTCGTCGGCGGCAGCGGCGGCGACGCAGTCGGTGGCGGTGGGCTCGGCGATGCCGTGCCGGTGGGCCAGTTCGCGCACCGCGTCGGCGCCGACCAGCGAGCCGTAGCCGCCCGCCAGCGCGGGGATGCCCCAGGAGGTGGACTCGGTGACGCCCTCCTGGGCCTCGCCGCGCCTGGCCGTGCCGACCGGCAGCGGCGCGCCGGGCACCGGCAGGTAGCCGATCTCGCCCGCGCCGCCGGACCGGCCCCGGTGCAGCCGCCCGCCGAGCATCACCGACAGGCCGATGCCCCGGTCCAGCCACACCAGCGCGAAGTCCTCGGCGTCCCGGGCGGCCCCGTAGGCGCGTTCGGCGACGGCGGCGAGGTTGACGTCGTTCTCTATCGTCACCGGCCGCCGCAGGTCGGTGCGCAGCGCCTCCAGCACGCCCTCGTGCCAGGCGGGCAGGTCGAACGCGAACTGCACGTCCCCCGAGCGCGGGTCCACCACGCCCGGCGTCCCGATGACGAACGCGTGGAGCCGGCCCAGCCCCACCTTCGCCGAACGGCACGCCTTGACCACCGCGTTGTGGATGGTCTTGACGGGGTTGTCGGTGCCGTTCGGGTCGACAGTAACCTGGGCGACCACGCCGCCGGTGATGTCGGCGACGCCGGCGGTCACGCCGTCCGGGCCGACCTCCAGGCCCGCGACGTAGGCGCTGGACGGCACCACCGCGTACAGCGCCGCGTTCGGCCCCCGGCCGCCCGCCTGCTCGCCGACGACCTCGACCAGACCGCGCTCCTCCAGCCTCGCGAGGAGCTGGGAGGCGGTGACCTTGGACAGCCCGGTGTGCTCGCCGATCTGCGCGCGCGTCAGCGGGCCCTGTCTGACCAGCAGATCCAGAGCGGCGCGGTCGTTCAGCTCGCGCAGCAACCGTGGCGTCCCCGGGCGGTTGACCATGCTGGGTCCCCCTGACGTCTCAATCCGCTAACGAGCGGTTTTGTTTAGGAAAGTTTCTTGTTAGTTTACGCGCAAGCGTCCCGCCGCCCCGCGACCCGGGAGGGCGAACGCGAGACTGCGCCGACTGGCGAGCAGGGCGCCCGCGAGCGGTGCACGGCACGGACAGGGCATGACCGGACCCTAAAGGTTCCGGGCCCGACCGACGGCATCGCAGGCCATCCGGCCGCGTGGTGATGGAGGAGAGGAACCCCGGTGAAGTACATCAAGGTTGCGGCCGCCACGGCCGCGATCGCCCTGGCCGCCGCGGCCTGTGGCGGCGGCGAGAAGAAGACCGAGGGCGCGGGCGGCGGCTCGGACCCGGCGCAGCTGAAGGTCTGGATGATGGGCGAGGGCACGCCCGAGCAGACCAAGTTCCTCGACGACGTCGAGGCCGAGTTCAAGCAGAAGCACCCCAAGACCGACGTGGTCGTCAAGTACGTGCCGTGGCCGCAGGTCGCCACCACGTTCCAGAAGGCCGCGGCCGGCGGCGAGGGCCCGGACGTCACCGAGCTCGGCAACACCGACGTGCAGTCGCACATCGAGCAGGGCTCGCTGGCCGACGTCACCGAGAAGTTCAACGGCTGGGCCGACGGCAAGGCGCTCAGCAAGAACGCCCTGGCCAACGACCAGAAGGACGGCAAGACCTACGCGGTGCCGTGGTACGGCGGCGTGCGCGGCGTGTGGTTCCGCAAGGACTGGTTCGACGAGCTGAAGATCGAGCAGCCGAAGAGCTGGGCCGAGCTGGCCGCCGCGGCCAAGAAGATCCAGGACGCCAAGAAGGTCCCGGGCATCGGCGTGCCGAGCGACCAGACCAACGCCCTGATGAGCTTCGTCTGGGGCAACGGCGGCGAGATCGCCGTCAAGGAGGGCGACAAGTGGGCCGGTAAGCTCGACCAGCCCCAGGTCAAGGAGGCCGTGGAGTTCTACACCGGCCTGGTGACCAAGGAGAAGGTCGCGCCGGAGAAGTTCATCGGCAAGAACGAGCTGCAGGGCCCGCAGCAGGACTTCGCGCTCGGCAAGCTCGGCATGTACGTCGACGGCTCCTGGGCGCTCAAGGAGATGAAGAAGATCTCCGAGAAGAACGTCGACAAGTGGGCGGTCTTCCCGATCCCGGCCAAGTCCGGCGGCAACGCCCCGGTCATGGCGGGCGGCTCCGACCTCGCGGTCTGGAAGGACTCCAAGGCCCAGGACGCGGCGTTCGACTACATCACGGTCCTCAACAACGCCAAGAACGCCAAGGCGTGGGCCGACTACAGCGGTTTCTCCTCCATGCGCTCGGACGTGAAGTTCTCCGACCCCAAGCTGGAGGTCTTCACCGCGATCGCCGGCAACACCAAGTTCCCGCCGATCAGCGCGGGCTGGGGCGAGTTCGAGCAGGCCAAGAAGGTGCTGCCGAACGCCATGAAGGCGATCATGCAGGGCAAGCCGGTCGACGACGAGCTGAAGAAGGCCAACGAGCAGGCCAACACCCTGCTGAACCCGTAGGCCCCGACCGCTCCCGAACGGACTGAGTCCATGCTCGACACCGCACCCGCGGTGCGGAACACGCCGGGCCGGAACGACTCCGGCCCGGCGCGTCCCCGCCGCCGGCCCCGCGTGGGGCCCTACCTGCTGATCGCCCCCACGGTGATCGTCATCGCCGTCCTGATGTTCTGGCCCATGGTCCAGATCGGGATCATGTCCTTCCAGAAGGTCGGCAACCGCCAGCTGCGCGGCGAGCCCGCCGAGCAGGTCGGCACCGAGAACTTCGACAGGATCTTCGGCGACCCGTTCTTCTGGACGACGCTCAAGCACACCGTGCTGTTCGCCGTCGTGGCGGTCGCGCTGACGCTGGTCGTGGGCACCCTGGTCGGCCTGCTGCTGCACAAGCTGGGCCGGCGGATGTCGAACGTGGTCGCCGGCGGCGTGATGGTCGCCTGGGCCACCCCGCCCGTCACCGCGGCCATCATCTTCACCTGGCTGTTCGGCTCCACCGGCGGCCTGGTCAACTGGCTGCTGGACCTGCTGCCCGACTGGCTGGTGGGGTCCGGCTGGAACGACTACAACTGGTTCTCCACCCCGCTGTCCACCTACACCGTGCTGACGGTCTGCGTCGTGTGGCAGGCGTGCCCGTTCGTGGCGGTGTCGGTGCTGGCCGGGCTCAAGAGCGTGCCGAGCGAGCTGTACGAGGCCGCCCGGGTGGACGGCTCGGGCCCGTGGCGGTCGTTCTGGAGCATCACCTTCCCGCTGCTCAAGCCCATCTTCCTGGTCCTGCTGGTCATGTCGATCATCTGGGACTTCAAGGTGTTCACCCAGCTGTTCATCATGTCCGGGATGGCCAACCGCGACGCGTTCAACCTGTCGCTGTACGCCTACTCCGAGGCGTTCGGGTCGCTCAATCCCAAGCTCGGCGCGGGCTCGGCGATCGCCCTGGTGCTGACGGTGATCCTGCTGGTGGTGACCGCGGTGTACGTGCGCG
Source organism: Actinomadura kijaniata (assembly GCF_014138665.1). Taxonomy (NCBI): domain Bacteria; kingdom Bacillati; phylum Actinomycetota; class Actinomycetes; order Streptosporangiales; family Thermomonosporaceae; genus Actinomadura; species Actinomadura kijaniata. Next base: position 1,284,338 of record NZ_JACJIA010000001.1, on the reverse strand, counting down.
TCATGGTCCGTCAGGGGGAGACGAAGTGAAGTCGCGAACGATCGGCCGGATCGCCCTGAACGGGACCGGGGTCCTGGTGTTCCTGGCCGCGGTGTTCCCCGTCTTCTGGATGGCGTCCACCGCCTTCAAGCCCAACAACGAGATCTTCAGCAGCACGCCGAAGCCGCTGCCGTCGCACCCGACGCTGGAGCACTTCGACTTCGTCCTCAACGGCCGCATCGCCGAGGGGACGTTCTGGGGCTACTTCGCCAACAGCCTCGTGCTGGCCGTCGTCACCGTGCTGGTGTCGGGCCTGCTGGCGCTGATGGCGGCCACCGCCGTGGCGCGGTTCCGGTTCCGCTTCCGGACCACGTTCCTGGTGATGCTGCTGGTGGTGCAGATGGTGCCGCTGGAGGCGCTGGTCATCCCGCTGTTCCTGGACCTCAAGCAGCTCCAGATGCTCGACAGCCTGGTCGGCCTGGTGGTCGTCTACATCGCGTTCGCGGTGCCGTTCGCGATCTGGATGCTGCGCGGTTTCGTGGCCGCGGTGCCGAAGGAACTGGAGGAGGCGGCGTCCATCGACGGCGCCGGGCCGGTGCGCACCTTCTTCACCGTGCTGCTGCCGCTGGTCGCGCCGGGCCTCGTGGCCACCAGCATCTTCTCCTTCATCACCGCCTGGAACGAGTTCATCTTCGCCTACACCTTCCTCGACGACCAGCAGAAGTACACCTTGCCGATCATGCTGCAGTTCTTCTTCGGCCGCAGCAGCAACGCCTGGGGACCGATCATGGCCGCCTCGACCCTGTTGACCATCCCGGTCATCATCTTCTTCCTGCTCGTCCAGCGCCGCATGGTGTCCGGGCTGACCTCCGGGGCGGTGAAGGGATGAGCGACGAGATCTCCCGCCTGGCGCGCGGGACGCTGCTGCCCTCCTTCGCGGGGGCGACCGCGCCGCGCTGGCTGCTGGACGAGCTGGAGCGCGGCCTCGGCGGCGTGACGCTGTTCGCCCTCAACGGCAACGTGCCGAACACCGAGGCGCTGGCCGCGCTGACCGCCGAGATGCGCAAGGTCGGCGACCCGCTGATCGGCATCGACGAGGAGGGCGGCGACGTCACCCGCCTCGGCGGCCACGCCGTGCCCAGCCCCTATCCGGGCAACGCGGCGCTCGGCGCGGCCGACGACGTCGAGCTGACCCGGCGGGTGTACCGGTCGCTGGGGGCCGAGCTGGTCGAGGTCGGCGTCAACCTCAACTTCGCGCCGTCGGTGGACGTCAACACCGCCGACGACAACCCGGTGATCGGCACCCGCGCGTTCGGGTCCGACCCGCGGCTGGTGGCCCGGCACGCCGTCGCGGCGGTCACCGGCACCCAGGAGGCGGGCGTGGCGGCGTGCGCCAAGCACTTCCCCGGGCACGGCGCGACCGTCGAGGACTCCCATCTGGGCGTGCCGATCGTGGACGCGGACCTGGACCTGCTGGAGCGGCGCGAGCTGGTGCCGTTCCGGGCCGCGATCACGGCGGGCGTGCAGGCCGTGATGACCGCGCACCTGAACCTCCCGACGATCACCGACGGCGTCCCGGCGACGCTGTCCGCCGCCGTGATCACCGGGCTGCTCCGCGAGCGCCTGGGCTACCGGGGCGTGATCGTCACCGACGCCCTGGACATGCGGGGCGCCAGCGGCGAGATCGGCATCCCGGAGGCGGCGGTGCGCGCCCTCGCCGCGGGCGCCGACCTGCTGTGCATGGGACCGCGCGAGCAGGAGGACAGCGTCCGCGCGACCCTCGCCGCCATCGAGGAGGCCGTCCGCTCCGGGCGGCTGCCCCTGGAACGTCTCGCCGACGCCGCCGAACGCACAGGGGCCGTTCGGCGCTGGCTGGCCGGGCACAGCCCCGCCGCCGTGGACCGGTCGGCGGGGCTGGAGGCGGCGCGCCGGGCCGTGCGGATCACCGGCGAGCTGCCCTCCTGGGACGACGCCCCGCTGGTGGTCGAGCTGGCCGCGACCGGCAATATCGCGGTCGGACCGACGCCGTGGGGGCTCGGACCGTTCGCGCCGGAGACCGTTCCCGCCGAAGGAACGGCCGCCGAGGCCGTCACCCTGCTGGAACGTGCCACCGGGCGGGGGCTGGTCGTCGTGCTGCGCGACGCGCACCGGCACACCGGCCAGCGGGCCCTGGCGACCGCCCTGCTGGCGGCCCGCCCGGACGCGGTGCTGGTGGAGATGGGGCTGCCGGTGTGGCAGCCCGAGGGGGCCGTGCACCTGGCCACCTACGGCGCGGCCGACGCCAACGCGCGGGCCGCCGCCGAGCTGCTGGGCCTGACCCCGGCGTGAGACGACCGCGGCCCGGCGTGCGACCGCTGCGCGCGCCGGGCCGCGGGCCAACCCCCGGGGTAAGCCCGACCAGTCCGATCGGCAAGAGATAATACGTTCATGAGATTGTCCGCCCGGGTCGACTACGCGCTGCGCGCCGCCGCCGAACTCGCCGTGGCCGGGAGTCACCCGGTGACGGCGGTTCAGCTCGCCGAGGCGCAGGAGATCCCACCCAAGTTCCTGGAGAACATCCTCGGCCAGTTGCGCCGCAGCGGCCTGGTCCGCAGCCAGCGCGGCCCCGAGGGCGGCTACTGGCTGGCGCGCCCCGCCGACCAGATCTCCCTCGCCGACATCATCCGCGCCATCGACGGGCCGCTGCTGGGGGTGCGGGGCGAGCGCCCCGAGAACGTCGGCTACCAGGGCCCCGCGCACGCGCTCCAGGAGGTGTGGATCGCGCTGCGCGCCAGCGAGCGCGGCATCCTGGAGCGGGTGAACCTCCAGCACATCGCCTCCGGCGAGCTGCCGGGCCCGGTCAAGAAGCTCACCGAGGACCCCGCCGCCTGGGAGAGCCCCTCCCTGATCTGACCCGACCCGATCCGACGTGATCCGACGTGATCTGAAGTGATCTGACGTGCCGGAAGGCGATGTCGTCTGGCGGACCGCCCGGCGCCTGCACGAGGCGCTCGCCGGGCGGACGCTGACGGTGAGCGACTTCCGCGTCCCCCGCCACGCCACCGCCGACCTGCGCGGCCGCGCCGTCGAGCGGGCCGTCTCCCGCGGCAAGCACCTGCTGGTCCGCGTGGAGGGCGGGCTGACCGTCCACACGCACCTGAGGATGGACGGGAGCTGGCGGATCCGCCGCCCCGGCCCGCTCCCCCGCGACCACCGCGTCCGTCTCGTGCTCGGCAACGCCGAGTGGCACGCGCTCGGCCACGCGCTCGGCGTGGTGGACCTGCTGCGCACCGCCGACGAGGACACGATCGTCGGTCATCTCGGCCCCGACCTGCTCGCCTCCGGCTGGGACGACGAACTGGCCGCCGAGGCCGTCCGCCGCCTGGCCGAACGCCCCGAACGCGCCATCGGCGAGTCCCTGCTCGACCAGACGCGCCTGGCGGGCATCGGCAACATCTACAAGGCCGAGGTGTGCTTCCTGCGCGGTGTGAACCCCTGGACGCCCGTGGCGGACGTCCCCGACCTGCGCGCCATGGTCGACCTGTCCCACCGCCTGCTGTACGCCAACCGTGACCGCACCGGCCACATCACGACCGGTGACCTGCGCCCCGACCGCCGGCACTGGGTCTACGACCGGGCCGGAAAGCCGTGCCTGCGCTGCGGGACCCGCGTCCGCCGCGCCGACCAGGCCGGTGAGGCGGGCGAACGCGTGACGTTCTGGTGCCCGCGCTGCCAGCCCGCCCCCTGATCCGCACCCGCTCGGGCCCTCTTGCGCTCCGGCGCTTTAATCTGGATGATTCCTATCCCGATTAAGGTATTGTGATCGCCGACCGGAGACGAGGGAGCCCATGACCGCCACCGCGGACCCGCCCGCGACCGACGGCCGCGCCGCCGTCGCCGCGGTGACGCTCGGGATCTTCGCGTTGATGACCTCGGAGCTGCTCCCGGTCGGCCTGCTCACCCCGGTCGCCACCGCGCTGGAGGTGTCGGAGGGCGTCGCCGGGCTGATGGTGACCGCCCCGGGCCTGGTCGCGGCGGTCGCCGCGCCGGTGCTGACCACGGCCGCCGCGCGGGTGGACCGGCGGGTCCTGCTGGCGGCCCTGCTCGCCCTGATGGCGGCGGCGAACCTGGCCTGCGCGGCCGCCCCGCACTTCGGCGTCGTGCTGGCCGCCCGGCTGGCCGTCGGGGTGAGCGTCGGCGGGTTCTGGGCGGTCGCCGGAGGCCTGGCCGCGCGCCTGGTGCCCGAACGCCGCGTCGCCCGCGCCACGGCGGTCGTCTTCGGCGGCGTGTCGGCCGCGTCGGTCCTCGGCGTCCCGGCCGGAACGCTGCTGGCCGACGTCGCGGGCTGGCGGGCGGCGTTCGCCGGGGTCGGCGCGCTGGGGGCGGCGGCCGTGGTGCTGCTGCTGGTCCTGGTGCCGCCGCTGCCCTCCCGGCGGGCCGGGGACCGGCGCGACGCGCTCGGGCTGCTGTGCGGCGCGCCCGCCGTCCGGGCCGGGGCGGCCATCACGTTCCTGCTGGTCACCGCGCACTTCACGGCCTACACGTTCGTCCGCCCGCTGCTGGAGCGGGTGGCGGAGGTCGACGGCCGCTGGATCGGCCCGCTGCTGCTGGCCTACGGGGCGGCGGGCATGGCCGGGAACTTCGCGGCGGGCGCGGCCCTCACCCGGGACGTGCCGCGCACGGTCCTGGCGATCGCGGTCGCGCTGGCGGCGGTCCCGCCGCTGTTCGCGCTCGCCGGCACCGCCCCGGCGTCGGGCGCCGTCCTGGTCGTGCTGTGGGGCCTGGCCTACGGCGGGGTCTCGGTGAGCCTGCAGACGTGGATGCTGCGGGCCGCGCCCGACGACGCCGAGGCCGCCTCGTCGCTGCTGGTCATGGCGTTCAACCTGGCGATCGCCCTCGGCGCCCTGGCGGGCGGCCGGGTGGCGGACGCGTTCCCCCTCACCGGCGTGCTGTGGACGGCGGGCCTGCTCGCCCTCCCCGCCGCGCTGGTGGTCCTCACCACGAAGAGAAGGTAGGAGAACCATGTCCCCCACCATCGTCAACCCCGACGGCCTGCACGACCCGACGCCGTTCGGCTACGGCCACGTCGCCGTCGCCTCCGGCGAGCTGGTGTTCGTCGCCGGGCAGTACGCCTCCGACGGCGACGGCGGGGTCGCCGCGGACGACTTCGCCGAGCAGGTCCGCATCGCGTTCGGCCACCTGCGCACCGCGCTGGCGGCGGTCGGGCTGGAGTACGAGCACGTGGTCCAGTTGCGCACCCACATCGTGGACCACGATCTGGACAGGCTCGCGGTCCTCGGCGAGGCCATCGCCGGGATCTGGGGCGACCGTCCGCCGACGCAGACGCTGTCGGGCGTCGCGCGCCTGGCCCTGCCGGGAATGCTCTTCGAGGTGGACGCCGTCGCCGTCCGCCCCTAGCCGTGTTTCGAAGCCCCGGCCCACGGTGCTCGGCGAGCGCGGCATCGCTTCGCGATCCGACCCGCGGGCCCGCAGGTCGGGGAACGTGCTCGCGTGCGTGGCCGGGGCCCCCTTTGGAACGAGCCCCAGCCCGTCCTTGGCGGGGAGGTCGGCGCCCGTCCGGTCCGCGGGCCGGACGGGTCGCCGCCGTCGGGTCGCCGGTACCTGCGCCCGGTAAGGATCCTGCTCCCGCACCACATCCAAGTCAATTCTCGGGTTTTGTTGGAGATCCCCAAGGTCTAGCTTGGGGAGATGACATTGGACGACCTTCGGGTGTTCGTGGCCGTCTGCGAGGCGGGGAACCTCAGCGCCGTGGCGCGGGAGCTGTCGTGCAGCCAGTCGGCGGTCAGCCAGCACGTGAAGCGGCTGGAACGCGAGACCGGCCTGGCCCTGCTGGAGCGCCGTCCGCGCGGCGTCGCCCCCACCGGGGCCGGCCGCCTCCTGTACCGGGCGGCCGCCGAGGGCCTGGCCGGGCTGGGCGAGGCGCTGCGGCAGCTCGACGACCTGCGCGCCGGGGCCGGCGGAACGGTCCGGATCGCCACCGGCGCGACGACCGTGCGGCACTTCATGGCCGGGGGCGTGGCGGAGTTCCGGGCGCGGCGCCCCCGGGTGGCGCTGCGGTTCCACACGGCCGGGTCCAGCAGGCGGTGCCTGGAGGCCGTCCGGACGCACGAGGCGGACCTGGCCTGGGTCACGATCGGCCCGGACGTGGACGGGGTCGAGCAGCGCCCGTCGTGCGAGCTGCCCTGGGTGCTGGCGGCGCGGGCCGACGCCCCGCTGGCGCGCCGGGAGAGCGTGTCGCCGGCGGAGCTGGCCGGGGTGCGGCACATCGAGCTGCCCGCGCACTCCACGTCGCGGCTGCACCTGGAGGGGCACCTGGAACGGCACGGGGTGCGGCTGGACTCCAGCACCAGCGTCGCCGACTGGGACACCGCGCTGCTGCTGGTCGAGCTGGGGCTCGGGCACGCGATCCTGCCCGCGCTGCCGGGATGGGGCGGCGGGGACGTCGTGCGGCTCGTCCCGATCCCGGAGCTGCCGCCGCTGCGGGCCGGGTGGGCGGCGCGGCAATGGTCCGCCCTCAGCCCCGCGGCGCTCGAATTCGCCGAGACCGTCGTGGCGCACCTGTCGGACGTGTGAGGATCGGCGGGTGCGGATCCTGACATGGAACCTGTGGTGGCGGTTCGGTCCGTGGCGGGAGCGCCGCGCGGCGATCGGGAGCGTCCTCGGCGACGCGGCCCCCGACATCGTCGGGCTCCAGGAGGTCTGGGGCGGCGACGGCGAGAACCTGGCCGGGTCGCTGGCCGACGAGCTCGGCATGCACTGGGCGTGGTCGCCGTTCGGCCGCCCCGGCCGCTGGGGCGAGCGCACCGGCGAGACCGGGTTCGACGTCGGGGTCGCGGTGCTCAGCCGGTGGCCGATCGCCGAGACCGACGTGCTGCGGCTGCCCGCGCCCGGCGGGCACGACGACGGCCGCACCGCGCTGTACGCGCTGGTGGACGCGCCCGCCTGTCCCGTCCCCTTCTTCACCACGCACCTGAACTCCGCGCCGCACGAGTCGGCGGTGCGGTGCGCGCAGGTGCGGGCGCTGGCGGAGTTCGTGGCGGCCCGGCAGGGCGGGTCGGCGTTCCCGCCGGTGGTGACCGGCGACCTGAACGCCTGGCCCGACTCCGACGAGGTCCGGCTGCTGGGCGGCTACAAGACCGCCCCGCCCGTTCCGGGGCTGTTCCTGCTGGACGCCTGGGAGATGGCCGACCCCGGCGCGCCGGCGGTCACCTGGAACCGCGCCAACCCCTACGTGGCGGTGGGCAGCCCGAGCGTGCGGATCGACTACGTCCTGGTCGGCGAGCCCGGCCCCGGCGGCCTCGGGCACGTGCGTTCGGCGCGCCGGGTCGGGGACGGTCCGGTCGACGGCGTGTGGCCGTCCGACCACGCCGCCGTTCTCGCCGACGTCGCCGGTCACTCCACCACGAAGACGTGACCGGTGCGGCCGCCCTCGATGGAGCGCACGTACGCCAGCGCCGCGCGCCGCACCGGAACGGCCTCGTAGCCGGCGAACGTGCTCTCGTAGGTGTCCATCGCCTCGGCGAACACGGTCGCGCTGACCGCGTTGACGCGCTGGCGGTGCGGCAGTTCGATCGCGGCGGCCCGCACGAACGCCTCCAGCGCGCCGTTGGCGAGCGCGGCCATGCTCCCGGTGGGCAGCGGCTCGCGCGCCAGCACCCCGCTGACCAGCGTGAACGACCCTTCCTCGGCGATCCGTCCGGCGCCCTGCCGCACGAGCTCGACCTGTCCGAAGACCTTGTCGCCCAGCGCGCCGCGCACGTCCGGCGCCGTCAGGTCCCCGAACGGCTTCCACGGCACCCACCCGGCCGCGACCGCGACCGCGTCCAGCGGCCCGGCCCGGTCGTACATGGCGGTGATCGAGTCGGGGTCGGTGATGTCCACGGCGATCCCCGGGTCCCGGCGCGAGGCCGTGACGACCTTGTGGCCGCGCTCCTCCAGCACCTCACGCACGCTCCGGCCCAGTAGTCCCGTCGCTCCCACGAGCAGAATCCTCATGCCCCGACTGTCGCCGACGCGCGTTCGTTAAGTCCAGCTACTTGGACTTCACAGCCTTTTAAGCTGTTCTCATGCTCGATGTGAAGCGCCTGGTCCTGCTGCGCGACCTGGCCGAATACGGAACCGTCACCGCCGTCGCCGAACTGCACCGGGTCACCCCGTCGGCGGTCTCCCAGCAGTTGCGCGCGCTGGAGGAGGAGGCCGGGGCCGTGCTGCTGCACCGCGAGGGCCGGACCGTCCGGCTCACCGCCACCGGGCACGCCCTGGCCGCGCGCTGCGAGGACGTGCTGGCGGCGCTGGAGGGGGCGCAGGGCGCGGTGCGGGCGCTGGACGGGCGGGTCGCCGGGGACCTGCGCGTCGGATGCGCGCCGAGCGCGCTGGAGCCGGTCGCCGCGCCGCTGGTGGCCGAACTCGCGCGCCGCCACCCCGGCCTGCGCCCGCACCTGGTGGAGGACGAGCCGGAGACCGCGCTGCCGCGCCTGCGGCGGCGCGACCTCGACCTGGTGATCGGCTACCGGTACCGGGACCTCGGCACCCCGCTCCCGCCCGGGGTGGCCGCGCACCGGCTGTTCGACGACCCGCTCGTTTTGGCCGTCCCCGAACGGCTGCGCGCGGCGGTCGAGCGCGACGGCCTCGGCGTCCTGGCGGACGAGTCGTGGATCAGCGCGCCGGAGCCGAGCACCTGCCGCACCGTGCTGCTGCACGCCTGCCGGACGGCCGGGTTCGGCCCGGCGATCCGGCACGAGCTGGCCAACCTGCGCGCCGCGCTCCCGCTGGTCGCGGCGGGACTGGGCGTGACGATCCTGCCCGCGCTGATGACCGGCTCGCCGCCGCCGGGGGTGGCGCTGCTGCCCTCGCCGGGCCGGGGCCGAGTGGTCGAGGCCGTCGTGCGGGCGGGCGGGGCCGGGCACCCCGCCGTCGCCGCCGCGCTGGCGTCGCTGCGTGGTCGAGGGAGCGGTCGAGGGAGCGGTTGAAGGGAGCGCGCCGGCGGCGGAAGGTAGGGGAATGGATCTCTCAGCGGACGGTCTGGCCGACCGGCTCGCCGCGGGCGGGAGGCTCGTCGACGAGCGCTGGCGCGAGGGGCTGCGCGCGGTCCCCCGGCACCTGTTCGTCCCCGAGCGCGCGGCGGTCGTGCCCGACCGGCCGCGTTACGAGCCGTTCGACATCGACCGGAGCGCCGACCCCGACGCCTGGCTGCGCGCCGTCTACGACGAGACCGCGATCGCCGCGCAGACCGACGAGAGCGGCGTGTGGACCAGCTCGTGCTCCGCCCCCACCATCGTGGTGGTCTTCCTTCAGGAGCTGCGGCCGCTGGAGCACCACCGCGTGCTGGAGGTCGGCACCGGGACCGGCTGGACCGCCGGGCTGCTGGCCTGGCGGGTCGGCGAGCGCAACGTCGTCTCCGTCGAGATCGATCCGGAACTGTCGCGGCGGGCCGCCGACAACCTGCGCGCGGCGGGGCTCGCGCCGCGCCTGGTGGTCGGGGACGGGGCCGAGGGGTTCGCCGAGGGCGCGCCGTACGACCGCGTCCACGTCACCTGCGGGGTGGAGCGCGTCCCGCGGGCGTGGCTGGAGCAGACCCGGCCGGGCGGTGTGATCGTGATGCCGTGGTCGCCGGCCTGGGGCATGGGGCACGTGGCCCGGCTGACCGTCGCGGACGGCACGGCCGTGGGGCGGCTCACCGGCCCCGCCGGGTTCATGATGCTGCGGTCCCAGCGCCGCGCGTTCGGCGCGCCGCCGCGGGCCGCCGAGCAGTCCGCCGAGGCCGACCGGTCGCGCACCCGGCTGGACCCGAGGGTGCTGCTCGGCCAGTCCCCCGGCGCGGAGGTCGCCGTCGCGGCGCTGGCTCCGGGCGCCCGCGCGCACGTGGAGAGCGGGCCGGGCGGCGTGGCCCGGCTGTGGGCGATCGACGACGGGCCGGGCGGGACGGCGTGGGCGGCGGCGGACTTCGAGCCGGGCGCGGACGCGTTCCCCGTCCGGCAGTACGGCGCGCGGCGGTTGTGGGACGAGGTGGAGGCCGCCTACCTGCGCTGGGTCGAGTGGGGGCAGCCGGACCGCGAACGCTACGGGCTGACCGTCACGCCGGACGGGCAGCGCGTCTGGCTGGACCGGCCGGACCGGATCCTCGCCCGGACATGACGCCGCCCCCGGCCGTCCGGCCGGGGGCGGGGCGTCACGGTGTTCAGACCTGGGCCTGGAACATCCAGTGCTGCTTCTCCAGCTCGGCGGTGATGCCGATCAGGAGGTCCTGGGTCACGGGGTCCGGCTCGTCGGTGGCCGCGACGCGCTCGCGGAACCGCGCGATGATCTGGCCGAGCAGGTCGGCGATCTGCGCCACGACCTTGTCGTCGCCCAGGTAGCCGGGGTCCAGCTGCGGGAGCTGGGTGCGGTCGGCGACCGTGCGGGACCGCCCGTCGGGGTTCACGCCGATCGCGACGGCGCGCTCGGCGACGTCGTCGGCCGAGGCACGGGCCAGGTCCACGACCTCGTCCAGGTGCTCGTGCACGACCTTGAAGTTCCGGCCGATCAGGTTCCAGTGGGCCTGCTTGGCGGTCAGCGACAGGTCCAGCAGGTCGATCAGAGCCCCCTGCAGCGCCTCCCCGGCGACCTTGCGGTCAGCGTCGCCGAGCGGGCTCTTGATCTCCGCCATTGTCGGGCTCCCTCCACGTCGTTTCGGTGTATCCGTGACAACGTGGAAACCTCCCCGGGCATGCCGTTTCCACACGTGAGAGCCACCACACCGGCCCTCAGGGGGCCAGGAAAGCATCAAGCGGCCGCGCGCGTGCGCGACCGCCTGCCCCGCCCGCACGGCGGGTATCGGCGCCGACCCCCGGGGGAGGGCCGAAGATCAGGCCGCGACCATGTCGGCGCGGAACTCTCCGGCGATCTCCTCCGGCGTGGCCGGGATGCTCTCGGACGTGATGCGCTCGTGCTCCGGAGGCGCGCCGGCCAGGACGGGCTCGTGCTGCAGCTCGGCGAGGGCCAGGGCGTCCGCGACCTCCCGCAGCACGTGCGAGAGCGGCACCCCCAGCGCCTTGCAGATCGAAGCGAGCAGCTCCGACGACGCTTCCTTCTGCCCTCGTTCGACCTCGGAGAGGTACCCGAGGGAAACCCGTGCCGCCGCGGACACCTCGCGGAGGGTGCGTCCCTGGCGCAGCCGCAGCTGCCGCAGTACGTCACCGAGCAGCTGGCGAAGCAGGACCAATGTCTCGCTCCCTCCCTCAGTTCGGACCATCTGCCGGTTCCACCGTACCCGGCTTGGCGGCGGCCATGGCAGACCGTTGATTTCGTGTTCGCTCGGAACGTAACGCTGTAATCATCCCGGCTCTTCCCGATCTTTCTCCGCGACGGCCGTCGCGGACGGCGTCTCCAGCCCCAGGAGAACGCGTCGTAGCAGGTCAAGAGCGTGAACAACGGTCATCCGGCGGATGACCGGCCGGATCTCGGGTCCAGTGCCGGGCACGGGGAGTAGCGGAGCGGACACGAACAGTTCTCTGCCAGGTCCGGCCACACCGATGTAGACCGTTCCGACTTCCTTGCCGTCCTGCGGCTCGGGACCGGCCACCCCGGTGACCGCGAGGCCGTAGTCGGCCCCCATGCGCTCCCGGACCCCGACGGCCATCGCGGCGGCGACGTCCGGGTGGACGGCGCCGTGCACGTTCAGCAGGTCCCCGGGAACGCCGAGCTGCGCGTGCTTCTGCTCGGTCGCGTAGGTGACCATGCCGCCGACGTAGACGGCCGAGGAGCCGGGGACGCCGGTCAGGTCCGCGCCGATCAGGCCGCCGGTGAGCGACTCGGCGGTGGCGACGGTCTGCGAGCGTTCCAGCAGCAGCCGCTGCACGACCTGCGCCAGGGACTCCTCGTCGGCGCCGTACAGGTCCGCGCCCAGCAGCGTCCGGGCGCGGCCCTCGGCCTCGGTCAGCAGCGCCTGGGCGTCGTCGCCGGTGGCGGTGACGCGGACCCGCACCTCGGCGGGGTCGGGCAGGTAGGCCAGGCTGACCCCGGGCATGCCCTCGACGGGCGCGAGCCGGGCGGCCACGACCGACTCCCAGACGGTGGCGGTGCGCAGGGTGCGGCGGGCCACCCGGAGTAGCCCGGCGCGGGCGGCCAGCTCGGGCAGCACGACCTCGTCCATGATGGTCCGCATCTCGAACGGAACCCCCGGCAGCGCGTACACGACACCGCCGCCGACCTCCACGCGCAGACCGGGGGCGCTGCCGGAGGAGTTCGGCAGCAAGCTCGCGCCCTCCGGAACCTCGGCCATGCGCAGGGCCATCGGCTGGAGCTCCCTTTCCGCCCGCGCCGCGCGGTCGCGCAGCCGCTGCTCCAGGACCTGGTCACGGTGCAGGGGGACGCCCGCCGCCTTGGCCAGCGCGTCGCGGGTGAGGTCGTCGGAGGTGGGCCCCAGCCCGCCGGTGGTGATGACCGCGTCGGCGCGCCCCAGCGCGTCGAGGACGGCCTCGCTGATGACGTCCAGCTCGTCGCCGACCACCAGGCTGCGGGTGACCGTCACACCGTGGTCGGCGAGCCGCCGGCCGATCCAGGCGGCGTTCCCGTTGACCGTGTCGCCGATCAGAAGTTCGTCGCCGATCGTGAGCAGTTCGACCCGCACCCGTTCCCCCTCGTTCGCTCCGTGCCCCGACCCTACTTCGTCAGCCGCCGCAGGACGGCCCCGCAGCGGCGGGCGTAGGCCCGCTGCATCACCGGCACCAGCGGACCGGCCGCCCGCCCCAGGCGCGAGGCGGGCCGGCTGAACGCGGTGACGGCCAGCCACACCACGTCCTCGTCGTCCCACTCCAGCAGGAACGCCTCCTCACCGACCGCCGGATGCCCCCTGAGCGTCCCGTAGGCCCAGCCCGAGCGGCGCTCCTCGTCCACGGTCCAGACGACACGGCAGGGCGCCTTCAGCCGCAGCGGACCGACCCCGAGGCCGATCTCCACCCCCACCCCTGCCGCGGCGCGCGGCGCGGTGGCGTTCACGCGCGCGGGAATGGCGCGATGCATCCAGAACTCGTGCAGAGCGTCGACGGCGTTCCGGAACACCCCCGCGCCCTCCCCCACGGGCACCCGCACCCGCAGGTGCGAGTACCCGTCCGGCAACGGTCCGTCCTTGGTCGCGCCCACCTCGGGATAGGTGAAGTCGTTCACAGGCTTTCCTCCTTCAGCCGATGCCAGGCCAACATGCCGCACACTCCGAACCCGAACGCGTTCCCCACCCCGTGCGTGGCGACCATCCAGCCCAGCGAGGGATGCGGCAGCCCCGTGGCCTCTCCCAGAGCCCAACTCAACGCCAACAGCATCGTGACGCCCAACACGCCCCCGGCGACGACGGCCAACGGCCCGCCCCGCACCAGCACCGCCGCCACCGTCCACATCCCGCATGTCAGCACCACTGCCCCGGCGAACTCCACCCACTCACCGAGGAAGTAGCCGACCAGCACCAGCAGGGTCCCGGCGGGAACCGCGAGCGCCGCGACCATCGTGGCCCGCCCGGGTTCGCCCCGCGCCACCAGACCCGCGACCAGCGCGGCGGCGAACCCCGCGAAGTGGAAGTGCGCCACGGTCAGCGACAGGATCGTCAACGAGAAGCCGAACAGCTCCGCCCCGCCGCGTTCGGCGACCAGCGCCGTCGCCGCAACCGCCGGAGAGGCCAGCGCCGTGGCCACAGCGACCCGCACGGGCGTCACACGCCGCAACCGGGGAAGGGCGAGCAGCGCCAGCGGGATGGCCCCCAGCGCGTACACCAGGGCCAGCACGACCGCAGCGGGACCACGCGGCAGCCACACCGACACCGCACCCGCCACGGCCCCCACCAGCCAAAGCCGACGCAACACCTCAGGAACGGCGACGAGACGCAACCCGAGCGGCACCACGACCAGCATCCCGGTCACGACGACGACGTTCACCAGCGCGATCACAACGCCCCCATTTTTGAACGCGTTCAGACAAGGATGACGCTACGCGACTTGAACAAGTTCAAAAAGAGAGGCCGATCCAATGTGACCGGCCTCATGGCGAAGACGAACAGATCCACCCAAGACCCGAGCGTCAACGCACACCCCAGGCTCGCGCGATCAAAGGGGGCGCAGGGGGACGGAGTCCCCCGACGGGGGGGGAAGGGGGGCGGGCCCCCCTTCCCCGGTTCCTGGCCCGCCCGAAGCGAGCGCCAGCGAGCCAGGGCGGGCCAGGGGCCGGGCGTGGGGGTCTGGGGGTTCGGACCCCCGGGCCAGCACAGCCGCTTTCGCCGCAGCTCCGCGCAGGCCACTGGCGATATCGGGGGTCTACACGTAACCACCGCCCCCGGCCCGCACCCTCAACCGCCTGGCCAGCACACCCCGAACGCTCTACGGCCCCGCGACCAGGGTCAACACCCCCACCAAACCGTGGCCCCGCGAAACGTGGCGCGCCCTGTCAGACCATGACGCGTTCTATCGATCAAAGGCGTGGTGTGTCTTACCAAACCGTGACACCCCCCATCAGGCGATGACACGCCCCATCAAAGCCGTGACGCGTCCCGGCAGAGCCGTGGCACGCCCCGCCAAACCATGGCACGCCCGTCAAGGTCGCGGCCGCCTCCCGCCGAACCGTGGCGCATCCCGTCAGGCCGTGGCGCGGCCTGTTTTGCGGAGCCTCCATGCCTGGAGGACGTAGTCGGCGCCCGTCACCAGCGTGACGATCAGGGCCGCCGCCATGAAGCCCCAGCGCAGGGGGTCCAGGGGGCCCGGCAGGATGTACAGGCCGATCGCCAGGATCTGGAGGGTCGTCTTCAGCTTGCCGCCCTTGCTGGCCGGGATCACCCCGTAGCGGATCACCACGAACCGCATCAGCGTGATGCCGATCTCCCGGACCAGGATGGCGATGGTCACCCACCACCACAGCTCGCCCAGCACCGACAGGCTGATCAGGGCGGCGCCGGTCAGGGCCTTGTCGGCGATCGGGTCGGCGATCTTGCCGAAGTCGGTGACCAGGCCCCGGCTGCGGGCCAGGTCACCGTCGATCTTGTCGGTGATGGAGGCGACCGCGAACACCGCGAACGCCGACAGCCGCCAGGCCGTGCCCTCCTGGAACAGCAGCCAGACGAACAGCGGGACCAGGGCGATCCGCAGCATCGTCAGGGCGTTGGCGATGTTGTACAGGCTCACCGTCGGGGGCGGCTCCGGCGTGCCCGCGGTCATGGCACGTCCGCGATGAGGTCCACGCCGTCGCTGTCGACGACGGTGGCGCGGACGATGTCGCCGATCGCCAGTCCCTCCCCGCGTACCAGCACCGTGCCGTCCACCTCGGGGGCCTGGAACTCCGCCCGTCCCTCGAACTGCCCGTCGTGCTCGGTCTTCTCCTCGACGAGAACGTTGATCTCGGTGCCGATGCGGTCCTCGGCGCGCTGGGCGGTGAGCTCCTCGGCCAGCGCCGACAGCTCCTCCACGCGGCGGGCCACCTCGGCGGGGTCGAGCTTGCCGTCCAGGGTGGCGGCCTCGGTGCCGTCCTCGTCGGAGTAGCCGAACACGCCGATCGCGTCCATGCGCGCCGCGGTCAGGAACGCCGCCAGCTCCTCGAAGTCCTCCTCGGTCTCGCCCGGGAAGCCGACGATGAAGTTGGACCGGACGCCCGCCTCGGGGGACAGCTCGCGGACCCGCTCCAGCAGCTCCAGGAAGCGTTCGCGGTCGCCGAAGCGGCGCATGCGGCGCAGCACGGGGCCGGAGGCGTGCTGGAAGGACAGGTCGAAGTAGGGGACCACGCCCTCGGTCCCGCAGATCACCTCGATCAGGCCGGGGCGGGTCTCGGCGGGCTGCAGGTAGCTGACGCGGACGCGTTCGACGCCCTCCACGGCCGCGAGCCGGGGCAGCAGCTTCTCCAGGGCCCGCAGGTCGCCCAGGTCCTTGCCGTAGGAGGTGGAGTTCTCCGAGACCAGGACGAGTTCGCGCACGTCGTGTCCGGCCAGCCAGCGGGCCTCCGCGAGGACCTCCTCGGGGTCGCGCGAGACGTACGCGCCGCGGAACGCCGGGATCGCGCAGAACGTGCAGCGGCGGTCGCAGCCCGAGGCCAGCTTCAGCGGGGCCACCGGGCCGCCGCCGAGGCGGCGGCGCAGCACGCGCGGGCCCGAGGCCGGGGCGACGCCCTCCGGCAGCTCCTCGGGCCGGTCCCCGGACGCGGCGGCGTGGCCGGGGATGGCGACGTTCGCCGCCGACGCCGAACGCTCCACCGGGCTGATCGGCAGCAGCCTGCGCCGGTCGCGGGGCGTGTGCGCGGCGTGGCGGCGGCCCTCCAGCACGTCGTCGAGGCGCTCGGCGATGTTCGCGTAGTCGTCGAAGCTGATCACCGCGTCGGCCTCGGGCAGCGCCTCGGCCAGTTCGGCGCCGTACCGCTCGGCCATGCATCCGGCGGCGATGACCTTGGCGCCGGAGTCGTGCGCGGCCAGCAGGGTGTCGATGGAGTCCTTCTTGGCCGCCTCGATGAAGCCGCAGGTGTTCACCACCACCACGTCGGCGCCCTCGGCGGAGTCGGAAAGGGCCCATCCCGCGCCCTCCATGCGGGCGGCGAGCTCTTCGGAGTCGACCTCGTTGCGGGCGCATCCGAGCGTCACGAGGGAGACCGTACGGCGTGTGGACATGCCTCTAAAGGTAATGGGCTCCGGCGAGCACGCCGACCATCCCGCCCTGATCAGGCTCTGATCAGGCCCTGACCAGGCCCTGGGGCGTGAACACGAGCCGCGTCATGCGCGCCTCGTCGCGCGGCGCGCCCAGGTACTCGCCGTTGACCGTCAGCCGCACCCCCGAGGCGTTGCCGACCACGACCACCATCTTCTTCCTGGTGGTCCACTCGCGTTCGGCCCCGGCCCGCAGCGTGCCGCTGAACAGCACCTTCCCCTTGTCGTCGCGGACGCTGACCCAGGAGGCCCGCTTCACCTTCATCCGCAGCTCGACGGTGCGGCGCGGCGCGGACGCCACCGGGTCGCTGGGCCTGGCCGACGGGGTCGGCTTCGGGGTGGCCGCGGGCATGGCCTGCTGACCGGGCGTTCCGGCGACCTTCTGGGCGGTGCGGTTCTCGGGGTCGCCGCCGACGACCTGCACCACCGCGTAGATCGCGATGAGGGCGAGCGCCACCGCCATCGCGGCGGTCCAGTTCGGCGACCGGCGCTCCCGGAACGACACCGGCTTCTCCGGCTCGAACGCGGTGGCGGCCGACACCGGCTGCGGCGCGCCGCCGTGGGTCTCGTCGTACTCGCGGACCAGCGGCTCGGGATCGATGCCGATCACCCGGGCGATGCTGCGGATGTGCCCGCGCGCGTAGAAGTTGCCACCGCAGGGCGTGAAGTCGTCGTTCTCCATCGCCCGGATCACGCTCTCGCGGATCCGCGTCTGCAGGCTCACCTGGGTCACGGTGAGACCTGCCTGCTGACGCTCTCTGGTCAAGGTCTCACCGATGCTCACCACGAGCCTCCCTTAGAGGGCACCACAGTCCAAACCCGCACTCCAGCGGACACCAGTCTAGAAACGGCAATGCCCGCTGGGCGACTGGCAACACGTTCGAAACAGGGCAAGATTTCGCATCATTCCAGCCACGCGCGGACCGCGTGCCTCCGCTCCGCTCGTGATCAACCCGCCCCGCGCAGCTCCGCCAGAACCCCGGGCAGGTCGTCGGGCTTGACCAGGACGTCGCGGGCCTTGGACCCCTCGCTGGGCCCGACGATGTCGCGACTCTCCATGAGGTCCATGAGGCGGCCCGCCTTGGCGAACCCGACGCGCAGCTTGCGCTGGAGCATCGAGGTGGACCCGAACTGGGTGGTGACGACCAGTTCGATCGCCTGCACCAGCAGGTCCATGTCGTCGCCGATCTCCTCGTCGATCTCCTTCTTGGGGGCGTTGGCGGCGGCGACGTCCTCCTGGTACTGCGCCTCCATCTGCTGCTTGCAGTGGTCGACGATGCCGTGGATCTCCTTCTCGGAGACGTAGGCGTTCTGGATGCGCATCGGCTTGGACGCGCCCATCGGCAGGAACAGCGCGTCGCCCTGCCCGACCAGCTTCTCCGCGCCCGGCTGGTCGAGGATGACGCGGCTGTCGGCCAGCGAGGACGTCGCGAACGCCAGCCGGGACGGCACGTTGGCCTTGATCAGGCCGGTGACGACGTCCACCGACGGCCGCTGGGTGGCCAGCACCAGGTGGATGCCGGCGGCGCGGGCGAGCTGGGTGATGCGCACGACCGAGTCCTCGACGTCGCGCGGGGCGACCATCATCAGGTCGGCGAGCTCGTCGACGATCACCAGCATGTAGGGGTAGGGCGTGTAGACGCGTTCGCTGCCGGGCGGCGGGGTGAGCTTGCCCGCCCGCACGGCCTTGTTGAAGTCGTCGATGTGCCGGAACCCGGACGCGGCTAGGTCGTCGTAGCGCCGGTCCATCTCGCCGACCACCCACTCCAGGGCCTCGGCGGCCTTCTTGGGGTTGGTGATGATCGGCGTGATCAGGTGCGGGATGCCCTGGTACATGGTCAGCTCGACCCGCTTGGGGTCGACCAGGATCATCCGGACCTCGTCGGGGGTGGCCCGCATGAGCACCGAGGTGATCAGGCCGTTGATGCAGGTCGACTTGCCGGCGCCGGTCGCGCCGGCGATGAGGATGTGCGGCATCTTCGCCAGGTTGGCGACGACCGTGCGGCCCTCGACGTCCTTGCCCAGCCCGACGACCATCGGGTGGTGCTCGGTGGTCGCGGCGGGCGAGCGCAGCACGTCGCCGAGGCTGACGATGTCCTTGTCGACGTTGGGGATCTCCACGCCGATCGCGGACTTGCCGGGGATCGGGGAGATGATCCGGACCTCGGGGCTCTTGACCGCGTAGGCGATGTTCTTGGCCAGCGCGGTGATCTTCTCGACCTTGACGGCCGGGCCCAGCTCGATCTCGTAGCGGGTGATCGTCGGTCCGCGGGTGAACCCGGTGACCTGCGCGTCGATGTTGAACTGCTCCAGGACGCCGGTGAGGGCGTTGACGACGACGTCGTTGGCCTTGGTGCGGGGCTTGGCGACGCTGCCGGGCCGCAGCACGGCGGGGTCGGGCAGCAGGTACGCCTCGCCGGACGACAGCGGGAGCTGCTCGGCGGCGCGCGGGGCCGGGGTGGGGTCGGGGGCCTCCGGCGGGGCCGGGAGCTCGGCGCGGGCGGGCTCGGGCTCGGCCTCCGGTCCGGGCTCGGCCTCGGGCTCGGGGCCGAACGGGTCCGGCTCGAAGATCTCGTCGGCGAGGTCGCGCTGCTTGCGGACGGGCCTGGCGGGCTCCTCCTCCAGCAGCGGGGTGTCGTAGGGCTTGGAGTGCTCGCCGACCTCCAGCTCCTCGCCGTCCTCGTCCTTCTTCCTCGACCGGCGCCGGCGGGGCTTGGGCTCCTCGGCCGCGTCGTGCTGGGGGCGGCCCTGCAACGTGGCGAGCTGCCACAGCTCGACGGCGCGTTCGGGCACCTTCGCGATCGGCGTCGCGGTGATCACCAGCAGGCCGAAGAACGCCAGCAGGAGCAGCAGCGGAACGGCCACCCATCCGCTGAGCGCCGCGTTCAGCGGGGCCCCGGCCAGCCAGCCGAGCACGCCGCCCGCCTCGCGGATCCCGGCCATGTCCTTGGCGGGGGTGGGGCCGCCCGACGAGATGTGGATGATCCCGAGCATCCCGAGGCCGAACGCCGACACGCCGATCGCGACGCGGCCGGTCTCCTCGTTGTGCTCGGGGTGGCGCAGCGTCCGCCAGGCCATCGCCGCCAGCAGCACCGGCAGCCCCATGGCCAGCACGCCGATCGCGCCGCGCACCACCTGCTCCAGGGCCCTGGTGACGACGCCCTCGGGCTTCCACCAGGTCACCGACGCCAGCACGATCGACGCGCCCAGCAGCGCCAGCCCGAGGCCGTCGCGCTGGTGCTCGACGTCCAGGTTGCGCGCGCCGTTGCCGTAGGCGCGGAACACCGATCCGACCGCGACGGCGCACAGGTGGTAGAGCTTGAAGATCAGTTTGAAGAACCCGACCACCAGCTGGGAGAACGGATCGGGTTTCTGTGGGGGGCGCTTGGCGGGACCCCGGCCACCGCCGCCGCGGCCGCCGCGGGCGGCCCCTCCCCCCTTGCGGGGCGCGGGCGGCTTCGCGCCTGCGGGTTTGCGGGCCGCGCCGCCTCCGGTACGAGACTGCGCTTTCGCGGTCTTCGCTCCGCCGGACGCACGTGTGGCCATGGTGCCGAGCCTAACCAAGCCCCCGCCGGGGCCCCCGACAATGGGATCACTCCGGGCGTGTCGCCGCCCCCGCCGCCGGACGCGCGACGACCCCGGACCGGGGAGGGCCGGTGCCGGGGCCGTCGTCGCGGGTGGCGGGCGTCAGACCTCGACGACCACCGGGATGATCATGGGGCGGCGGCGGTAGTTGTCGCTCACCCACTTGCCGGCGGTGCGGCGGATGATCTGGTTGAGCTGGTGGGTGTCGTTGACGCCCTGCCCGGCGGCGTCGCCCAGCGCGGCCTCGATCCTGGCGATGGCCTCGTCGAAGTCCTCGTTGACGATGCCCGCGCCGCGCGCGTGGACCTCCGGGCCGGACACCACCTTGCCGGTGGAGGAGTCGATCCCCACCACGATGGAGATGAAGCCCTCCTCGCCCAGGATGCGGCGGTCCTTCAGGGAGGTCTCGGTGACCTCGCCGACCGACAGGCCGTCGACGTAGACGTAGCCCGCCGGGACCGCGCCGACGATCCTGGCCTGGCCGTCGACCAGGTCCACGACCACGCCGTCCTCGGCGATGACGATGTTCTCGTCGGGGACGCCGGTCAGCGCCGCCAGCTTGGCGTGGGCGCGCAGGTGGCGCCACTCGCCGTGGATCGGCATGAAGTTGCCGGGCTTGGTCAGGTTGAGCACGTACAGCAGCTCGCCCGCCGAGGCGTGCCCGGAGACGTGGACCAGGGCGTTGCCCTTGTGCACGATGCGGGCGCCCCACCGGGTCAGGCCGTTGATCACGCGGTTGACGGCGTTCTCGTTGCCCGGGATCAGCGAGGACGCCAGCATGACCGTGTCGCGCTCGGTGATGCGGATCTGCTGGTGGTCGCGGTTGGCCATGCGGGACAGCGCCGACATCGGCTCGCCCTGGGAGCCGGTGCACACCAGGACCATCCGGTCCGGCGGGACGCTGTCCAGGTCCCGGACGTCCACCATGATCTCGTCGGGGATGTCCAGGTAGCCCAGCTCGCGGGCGACGCCCATGTTGCGGACCATGGAGCGGCCGACGAAGCACACCCTGCGGCCGTTGGCGATGGCGGCTTCCAGGACCTGCTGGACGCGGTGGATGTGCGAGGCGAAGCAGGCGACGATGATCCGCTCCTGGGCGGTGCGGAACACCTCGTCGACCACCGGGCCGATCTCGCGCTCGCTGGTGACGAACCCGGGCACCTCGGCGTTGGTGGAGTCGGACATCAGCAGGTCGATGCCCTCCTCGCCGAGGCGCGCGAACGCGGCCAGGTCGGTGAGGCGGCCGTCCAGCGGAAGCTGGTCCATCTTGAAGTCGCCGGTCGCCAGCACCAGGCCCGCGGGCGTGCGGATCGCGATGGCGAGGGCGTCGGGGATGGAGTGGTTGACCGCCAGGAACTCGCAGTCGAACGGGCCGAACGCGTGCCGCTCGCCCTCGACGACCGGCCGCAGGACCGGCTTGATGCGGTGCTCGCCGAGCTTGGCCTCCAGCAGCGCCAGCGTCAGCCTCGACCCCACCAGCGGGATGTCGCGGCGCTCGCGCAGCAGGTACGGCACGGCCCCGATGTGGTCCTCGTGGCCGTGGGTCAGGATGATCGCCTCGATGTCGTCCAGGCGGTCCCGGATGTACTCGAAGTCGGGCAGGATCAGGTCGATGCCGGGCTGTTCGGTCTCGGGGAACAGCACGCCGCAGTCGACGACCAGCAGGCGTCCCCCGAACTCGAACACCGTCATGTTGCGGCCGATCTCTCCCAGGCCGCCGAGCGCGACGATGCGCAGTCCGTTGTCGGGCAGTGCGGGCGGTGCGGAGAGCTCGGGGTGAGGATGGCTCACCGATCGACCTCCGGAACGCTGACCTCAGACACTTTGACTCCCCCTATCGTGAGGTCTTCACGCAGGCGCGCCGCGAACTCCGGCGAGGCGTCCACCAGCGGCGCACGCACGGCGCCGCCCGGCAGGCCCAGCAGGTTCAGCGCGGCCTTGACGGCGATGGCGCCCTGCGTACGGGTCATGATCGCGGTGACGACGGGCAGCAGGCGACGGTGGATCTCCAACGCCCGCCCGACGTCACCGGCGCGGTATGCATCGATCATCTCATGCAGGTCCGCGCCGACGACATGCCCGACCACGCTGACGAACCCCGCGGCGCCCATCGCCAGCCAGGCGAGGTTCAGGTTGTCGTCACCGGAGTAGAACGCCAGGCCGGTGGCCGCCATGACCGTGGAGGCGGCGAACAGGTCGCCCTTGGCGTCCTTGACGGCCACGATGCGCGGGTGCTCGGCCAGCCGCAGCAGGGTCTCGGTCTGGATCGGCACGCCGGTGCGGCCCGGGATGTCGTACAGCAGCGTGGGCAGGCCGGTGGTGTCGGCCACGGCGGTGAAGTGCCGCAGCAGCCCCTCCTGCGGGGGCTTGTTGTAGTACGGGGTGACCACCAGCAGGCCGTCGGCCCCGGCGGCCTCGGCCTGCCGGGCGAGTTTCCGGCTGTGCTCGGTGTCGTTGGTCCCGGCACCGGCGACGACGACGGCCCGGTCCCCGACCGCCTCGACCACCGCGCGCAGCAGGCGCTCCTTCTCCTCGTCGCTCGTCGTCGGCGACTCGCCGGTCGTCCCGCTGACGACCAGGCCGTCATGACGCTGCTCGTCGACCAGGTGGGTCGCCAGTCGGGCGGCGCCGTCGTAGTCGACGCCCCCGTCGGGCCGGAACGGCGTGACCATCGCGGTCAGCATCCGCCCGAACGGCGCGTCCGTGGTTGTGCTGGGTGCCATGCACCGAACGGTACCGTTCCAGCCGGTCCTGTTGGACCCGCAGGTGCCCACCAGTGTGTCATCGAGACGCGTCTGTCACCGGGCGCGGGGCGGCATGCCGGAAATGGAGGAGGCCGCCTCCACGCTCGGGGGTACGCGGAGGCGGCCTCACATCCACATCGTCGCACGCAAATGCGGCGTTACGGGGTCACTCCGGCCACAATTCGATGTCGGGGATCATCCACGCGCGATGCGCCCGCGTGGTGCGCCCGCACGGTGCGGGGTCGCGCGGTGCGGGACCTCCGGGAACGCCACGGCCCGGAGCGCGGGCTCCGGGCCGATCCCTCCGGGGTCACACGGCCGTTCAGCCGTGCGGACGGACCGCACGGAGCCCGTCGAGCTCCTTCAGCCGGATCCGCAACTCGTCGACGTTGAGCGTCCGGACGAGTTGGTTGCCGCGAACGGCCCACCAGTGACCGGAGCCTCCGCGACCGATCCGCCAGCCGGCGAATTCGGCCGCGAGATCGCGAACGTGGTCACCCTCGTGCCATGCGGTCCGCTGAACTCCCATCGGCCTGATCACCACTTTCCCTTACCATCCGCCAGTAGGGTGCTACGCACCGATGAGTACCCCCTGAAACGAGTCGTATCCAGCCCGTTTGACCTGCAAACTCGCGCATACGGGAACGTGACAAGCAGGGTTTCCTAATCGTGCAAATTGTCTGACCTTGACGGCAGCCACAAAGACCGGTAATGGGCCCATTCGGACGCATCAGTCGTCCATTCCGCATAGATGCCCACACCGAACGGCTTTCGGGGCTTGCGTTCCAACTCGTCGATCCCTCGCCGCACACCTTTCAACGCAACTTTCAGTTTCTCGGCCCAGGGCATCAACGGCCGGTAGGTGGGCACGCCCATGAAGACCGTCGTGCGGTCGCCGATCAGGCGCAGGACCTGCTCGGTGTGGTGGGCGAAGTGCCATCCGGCCAGCGACTCGGTGGGCAGCGACACGTCGTAGGTCATCACCGCGACCTGGTCGACGCGGTCGGCCAGGGCCCTCAGGTACTCCTCGGTGGGCCGCGGCGGGTAGTGGACCGGCCTGGCGCCGTGGCCGCGCGGGATCAACGCCCGGTAGACGGGCTGGAACGCGTCCACCAGCGTCGGCTGCTCGATCGCCACCGACAGCAGCCGGCCCCGCGACCGGGTCAGCTCGCGGGTCCGGTCCAGCAGGGTCAGGAACGCCGTGTCGTCGGGGTAAATCGGCTCGAAGTCGTAGTGGATCCCGTCGAACCCGAGGTCGAGGAAGATCCGGTCGGTCTCCAGCACCCGGTCGCGCACCCGCGGCACGTCCAGGTCGGTCAGCCCGCGCCCGTCCACCTTGCGGATCTGCCCCAGGTACGCCTGCACCCGCACGCCCGGCGCGTGCCGCCGCATGGCCTTCACCAGGTCGCCCGCGTTGCGGTACTTGCGGGGCGGCACGCTGCCGTCGGCCTCGAACGGACCGGCGTGGAAGTACACGTCGGTGATCCTGTTCTGGCGCAGCAGCGCGCCCAGCGTGCGGTACTCCTCCTCGGTGTGCCGCTCCCCCACCCACTGGTGGCGCGCCCACAGGGCGTTCACCTCGGTGCCGCGCGCCTCCGGCTCGGCCTGCCACCACACCCAGGCCCCGGAGACCGCCAGCGCCGCCAACCCGAGGACGTAGCCGGTCGCCCAGCCCACCCCTCGCACCGCCCGTTTCCACCACATAACGCAATGATCACCGACGGAACGTCCGGCACGTGCCCGTTTGGAGATCGTTTCTTGGCCGACGCGTGGCGCGCGGCGCCGTCCCCGGGGCCCGGACCCCGGGCACACTGCCCGGTAGGCGGCCCGGCGGCGACCGGCCGGACGGGCGGCGCGGCGCGGTCGCCTGGTCCGGTCCCGACCACGGGGATGGAGGGCGACCGCCATGCGCAACCGACCGCGCCAGACGGAACCGCGGCAGGTCCGGCGGCGCCGGACCGGACGGCGTCCGGAACGTTCCGGGCCCGATCCGCTGCTGTCCACCCGGGCCCTGATGGTGCTGCTGGCGGCGGGCGGCGCGGGGACCGTCGCCGCGCTGGTCCCCGAGTCGGCCGTCCCGATCGGCGTGGCCGTCGCCGTGGTGACCCTGCTGGCGCAGATCGTCCGCGACTGAGCCGGCGGCTCCCCGGCCGGGGAGCGGTCACGCGCGGGTGACGGCGGCCTCGCGGGGGCGTTCGGCCCGGTCGGCCTGGTCGGCCCGCGGCGCGCGGGAGACGCGGGTGCGCTGGGCGAGCGCGACGCAGACCAGCACGCCGAGGGCGGCCAGCACGGTCAGCGCGTCGATGTGCTCGCCGAGCAGCAGGCCCGACCAGGCCAGCGTCAGCACCGGCTGGATGAGCTGGACCTGGCCGCCGCGGGCGATCCCGGCGCGGGCCAGGCCCTCGTACCAGGCGAAGAAGCCCAGGTAGGCCGAGAACAGCGCGACGTAGCCGAAGCCGAGCGTCGCGCGGGCCGTCCAGTGCGGGTCGGTCGTCGCCAGCAGCCACAGCGTGACCGGCAGGGTGATCGGGGTGGTCAGCACCAGCGACCAGGAGATCACGCGCCAGCCGGGCATCTCGCGGGTCAGCCGCGCCCCCTCGGCGTAGCCGATCGCGGCGGCGAC
This sequence comes from Actinomadura kijaniata, assembly GCF_014138665.1. Taxonomy (NCBI): domain Bacteria; kingdom Bacillati; phylum Actinomycetota; class Actinomycetes; order Streptosporangiales; family Thermomonosporaceae; genus Actinomadura; species Actinomadura kijaniata. Next base: position 1,258,768 of record NZ_JACJIA010000001.1, on the reverse strand, counting down.
CAGCGCGCCGAACAGCAGCAGGTCGGCGGGGGTGACATGGCCCGCACCCCGGATCACCGCGAAGCCGGTCACGCAGGCAGCCCCGGCCAGGCTGGCCAGCCAGAACGCCGGGGAGGGCCGCTCGCCGCCGCGCAGCACGGCCGTGACGGCGGTGGCGACGGGCAGCAGGCCGACCACGACGGCCGAGTGGGCGGAGGCGGCCCCGTGGTCGAGGGCGAGGGTGCTGAGCACCGGGAACCCGAAGATCACTCCGGCGCCGACGACGGCGAGCCCGGCCCACTGGCGCGGGCGCGGCGGGCGCGCCCGCACGGCCAGCAGGGCGACCACGGCCAGCACGGTCGCGGCGGCGGACCGGCCGACGCTCACCAGGTAGGGGTCCAGCCCCTCCAGCCCGAGCACGGTGCTGGGCAGGGTGAGCGAGAAGGTGAGCACGCCCAGGGCGGCCAGTCCCAGACCGCCGAGCGCTATCAACGTGGGGGCAGTAGCGCTATCCTTGTCTCTCATGCAACAGGATAGCAGTGCCGCTACTCTCGCCGATCGGCTGCGGACCGAGGTGGGGCGGATGCGGCCCGGCGAGCGGCTGCCGTCGAGCCGGTCGCTGGTCGAGCGGCACAAGGTCAGCCCGGTCACGGTGGCGCGGGCGCTGCAACTGCTGGTGGCCGAGGGGCTGGTGGTGACGCGGCCGGGCAGCGGCGCGTTCGCCGCCGACCGGCCCCGCCGGACCGCCGAACCGGCCGACCTCGACTGGCAGGCGGTGACCCTCGGCGACCGCAGTGTGGACGCCAGCGGGGTGTCGTGGCTGCTCACGCCGCCACCGGAGGGCGCGATCCCGCTCAGCGGCGGCTACCTGCCGCCCACCCTGCAGCCGACCCGGGCGCTGGCGACGGCGATGGCGCGGGCGTCGCGGCGGCCCGACGCCTGGGAGCTGCCGCCGCTCGGCGGGATCGCGGAGCTGCGGGCCTGGTTCGCCCGGACGGTGAGCGGTTCGGCCGGCCAGGTGTCCCCCGCCGACGTGCTGATCACCGGCGGCGGGCAGCAGTCGCTGACCACCGTGCTGCGAGCGCTACTGCCTCCGGGCGCCCCGCTGCTACTGGAGTCGCCGACCTATCTGGGGGTGCTGGCGGTCGCGCGGGCCAGCGGGCTGCACCCGGTCCCGGTCCCCATCGACGACCGCGGGCTGCGGCCCGACCTGCTGGCCGAGGCCCTGGAGACGACCGGGGCGCGGGTGGTGTACTGCCAGCCGACGTTCCAGAACCCCACCGGCGCGGTCCTCCCGGCCGAGCGGCGCGCGGAGATCCTGGAGGTCGCGCGGCGGGCCGGGGCTTTCGTGGTGGAGGACGACTTCGCGCGGCACCTGGCGATCGGGACCGCCCCGCCGCCGATGATCGCGACCGACGGCGACGGGCGGGTGGTGCACATCGCCACGCTGACCAAGACGACCGCGCCGAGCCTGCGGGTGGCGGCGGTCATCGCGCGCGGCCCGGTCGCCGAACGCATCCGCGCCACGCAGCTGGTGGAGGAGTTCTTCCCGGCGCGGCCGTTGCAGGAGACGCTGCTGGAGCTGGTCAGCTCCCCCGGCTGGGCGCGGCACCTGCGGGCGGTGCGCACGGCGCTGCGGTCGCGCCGGGACGCGACGCTCGCCGCGTTCGGCCGGTACCTGCCCGACCTGGCGATCACCCGTCCGGAGGGCGGGATGCACCAGTGGGTGCGGCTGCCCTCCGGGACCGACGACATGGCGCTGGCCGAGGCCGCGCTGCGCGCCGGGGTGCTGGTGAGCGCCGGACGCCCGTTCTTCCCCGCCGAGCCGTCGGGCCCGTACCTGCGGATCAGCTACGGGTCGGCGGCCTCGGAGGCCGAGCTGGCCGAGGGCGTGCGGCGGCTGGCGTCCGTCGTGGCGGAGTTCAGCTCGCCCTGACGAAGCAGAACTCGTTGCCCTCCGGGTCGCGCCAGACCCGGAAGTTGTGCTCGGGGCGGTTCGCCCACGGCTCGTCGGCCAGGGTCGCGCCCAGCGCGCGGGCGCGCTCCTCGGCCGCCGGGACGTCGGCGACCCGCAGGTCCAGATGGAGGCGGTTCTTGACGGTCCTGCCCTCGGGCACCTTCTGGAACGACAGCACCGGCCCGCCCTCGCCCAGCGGCTCCAGCTCGGCCCACCTCCCGTCGTCCTCGGTCGTCTTCATGTCCAGCAGCGCACCCCAGAACGCCGTCATGGCGCCCGTGTCGGCGCAGTCGAACACGAGGTGGCTCACGGGGATGGTCATCTCGTCATGCCCTTTCTTTGACACCAGCAAAAACCCTAAGCAGGTGTTGCCACTTCCGCAACCACCCAAACCCGGATACCGGTGTTGTCGCCGTTAGACTGGGCGGGAAACGCGGGAGGGGACATGAGCGACGCCCAGCGGCCCGAGACGGGTCCCGCGCCGCTGCTGCGGGACTTCGTCAACACGTTCGACGTCGAGTGCGCCGTCGACGAGCTGGCCACGCCCGCCCGGCTCGCCGGGTGGCTGGCCGAGCGCGCCCTCGTCCCGGCCGGGACCACCGCCGACGCCGGCGACCTGGCCACCGCCCGCGCCCTCCGCGAGGGCCTGCGCGCCGCGATGCTCGACAACCACGCCCTCGCCCACAGGGGGGCCGCCGCGCCCCCGCCGCCCGAGGGCCTGGACGAGGCGTTCGCGCGGCTGCCGCTGCGCGTCGCGATCGCCGGGGGCCGTCCCGCGCTGACGCCCCTGGGCGGGGGAACGCCGGCCGGGCTCGCCCGGATCGCCGCCGCCGTGGTGGAGTCGGCCGCCGACGGGACCTGGCCGCGCCTGAAGGTGTGCCAGGAGGACACCTGCCGGTGGGCGTTCCTCGACACCTCCAAGAACCGGTCGCGTTCCTGGTGTTCGATGCGGGTCTGCGGCAACCGCACCAAGACGCGCGCCTACCGCGCCCGCCGCCGCACCGCCTCCCACTAGGCTGGGCCGCGTTCCGGACGAGAGGACGTGGTCATCCCATGGCCGATGTGGGCGTACGGCCCGCCCGCCGAGCGGACGCCGCGGCCGTCGCCGCCGTCCAGGTGCGGGCCTGGCGGCAGGGCTACCGCGAACTGCTGCCCGCCGCCGTGCTGGCGGAGGTCACCGGCCCGGAGGCCGAGCAGGCGTGGCGGGACCGGTGGGCCGAGTCGATCAGCACCCCGCCCAGCCCCCGGCACCGCGTGCTGGTCGCCGTCGCCAACGACCTGGTGACGGGGTTCGCCGCGCACGCCCCGGCCGAGGACCCCGACCAGGACCCGGCGGCCACCGCCGAGCTGCTCACCCTCCTGGTCGACCCGCCGCACGCCCGCGCCGGGCACGGCAGCCGCCTGCTGGCCGCCACCGTGGACCTGCTGCGCGAGGACGGCGCCGAGACGCTGCTCACATGGGCGTTCGAGGAGGACCGCGTGCTGCGGACGTTCCTCGGCTCGGCGGGCTGGGCCCCCGACGGGGCCGCGCGCACCCTGGACATGGGCGAACCGGTCCGGCAGATCCGCCTGCACACCGACATCTCGGGCGCGTGAACGCCGGGGCCGGTGAGGGGCATCGGCACCCCGGCCGTATTTTGGAGACCGTGCCCGAGACCACCGCCCCGACGCCCGCCCCGACCAGCACCGCACGCCGCCGTCTGGGCGTGGTCGTGCTCAGCCTCGGCGTCTCGATGATCATCGTGGACGCCACCATCGTGGGCGTCCTGCTGCCGCGGCTGGTCTCCGGACTCGGCCTGACCACCGCCGACGCCGAGTGGGTGAACGCGGTCTACTCGCTGGTGTTCGCGGCGCTGCTGATCCCGTTCGGCCGGGTCGGGGACCTGGTCGGGCGGCGGCGGGTGTTCGTCCTCGGCGTGGTGGTGTTCGTGCTGGCCAGCCTGGGCGTGGCGGCCGCGCGGGACGGGTCGTCGCTGATCGCGGCGCGGGCCGTGCAGGGCGTCGGGGCCTCGATGGTGCTCCCGGCGGCGCTGTCCACGCTGAACGCGATGTTCACCGGCCGGGACCGGGCGGCGGCGTTCGGGATCTGGGGGGCGCTGCTCAGCGGCATGGCCGCGCTCGGCCCGCTGCTCGGCGGGGCGCTCGGCACCGCCGACTGGCGCTGGGCGTTCCTGGTGAACCTGCCGTTCGGCGTCGCGCTGATCGCCGGCGCGGTCGCGCTGCTGCCCGAGACCCGGCAGCCGCGCGCCGGCCGCCTGCGGCAGGAGATCGACTGGCTGGGCGGCGTGCTGTCGGCGCTCGGTCTCGGCGCGCTCGTCTGCGGCCTGATCGAGGGCCCGAACCACGGCTGGTGGACCGCGACCCGCGACTTCTCGGTCGCCGGGCTGTCGCCGGTCCCGGTCGTGCTGGCGCTCGGCGCGGCGCTGCTGACCGCGCTGGTCCTGGTCGAACGCGCCCGCGCGGCGGCGGGCCGCCCGGTGATGCTGGACCTGTCGCTGTTCCGGATCGCCAACTTCCGGCGCGGCAACCTGGCCTCCGCGCTGATCAACGTGGGCGAGCTGGGTCTGCTGTTCGTGCTGCCGCTGTTCCTGCTGGGCGTGCACGGCACCTCCCCGATCCAGATCAGCCTGGCGATCCTGCCGCTGGCGGTGGGCTCGTTCCTGTCCGGCGGGTACGCGGGCCGCCTGGCGAAGAAGCGCGGCGCGCACCGCGTGGTGCAGATCGGCATGGTGCTGGAGGTCGCGGCCGTGCTGGGGCTGGCGGTCACGCTGGACGCCGCCACCACCGGACTCGGCCTGGCCCCGTGGATGCTCGTCTACGGCTTCGGCCTGGGCCTGACCGCCGCCCAGCTCACCAACGTCTCCCTGGCCGACGTCCCGCCCGCGAAGTCCGGGCAGGCGTCCGGAACCCAGTCCACGGCGCGGCAGGTCGGCGCGGCCCTCGGCATCGCGATCATCGGGACGGTGTTCGCCACCAGCCTCGGCGCGGCCATGACCGACCGTGTGGGCGACGGCGAGCGCCTCGCCCACGAGCTGCGGCAGAGCGCCGGAACCTACGCCCGCGACCTGCACGCGGACCCGTCCCGCGCCACCGAGGCGCGGGCGGCCGACGAGAGCCTGGCCGTCGCGGCCCGCGACGGGGCCCTGGCCACCGCCGCGATCCTCGCCCTGGGTCTGCTGCTGTCGCTGCGGCTGCGCCCGAGCACCCGCCAAGATCGGGAAGAATCGGAATCCCTGTCGTCCCTCGAGAACAAGCGGTAAACAGTGGCCACGCTCTCCCAGTGGGTCGCCGGATCCCGGCCCCGCACCCTGCCCACGTCCCTAGTCCCCGTCGTCGTCGGCACCGGTGTCGCCGTCGGCGAGGGCCACCCGGTGTGGTGGCGCGCCGCACTGGCCGCGTTCGTCGCGCTGATCCTCCAGGTCGGGGTGAACTACTCCAACGACTACAGCGACGGCGTCCGCGGCACCGACGAGGACCGCGTCGGCCCGCTGCGGCTGGTCGGCTCCGGCGTCGCCAAGCCGAAGCAGGTGCTGTCGGCGGCGCTGCTCTGCTTCCTCCTGGCGGCCGTGGCGGGTCTGGTCCTCGCGTCCGTGACGACCTGGTGGCTGCTGCTGGTGGGCGCGTTCGCGATCCTCGCGGCGTGGTTCTACACCGGCGGCAAGACGCCCTACGGCTACCGGGCGCTCGGCGAGGTCTCCGTGTTCGTGTTCTTCGGCCTGGTCGCGGTCGTCGGCACCGTCTACGTGCAGACCGAGACCCTGCCGTGGGAGGCGTGGGTCGCCGCGATCCCGGTCGGCCTGCTCGCCTGCGCCCTGCTGGTCGCCAACAACCTGCGCGACATCCCCACCGACCGCCTGTCCGACAAGCGCACGCTGGCGGTCCTGCTGGGCGACAAGTGGACGCGCATCCTGTACTCGGCGTGCATCTCACTGCCGTACATGGTCGTCCTGGCGATGTCCCCCCTGCACCCGTGGGCCCTGCTGGCCCTGCTGTCGGCCCCCCTGTCCCTGCCCCCGACCCAGAAGGTCCTGAACGGCGCCAACGGCCCCCACCTGATCCCGGTCCTGGGCGAAACGGGCCGCCTCCAGATCGTCTTCAGCGTCCTGCTGGCCATCGGCCTGGCGATCTGAAGACCCGAAAAGCCGAACCCCCGCACGCGTGCCTTCGCGGCGGGGGTTCGCTTTACCCGCCCGCAACGAAACACCACCCCGAAAGCGCCAAGTGCTGGGACAAGGGGCAGAGCCCAAGAGGGGGCAAGGGGCGAAGCCCCAAGAGGGATTGCAGGGGGCACAGTCCCCTGCCAGGGCATAGGGCAGAGCCCCACGAGGGATGTGGGGCGAACCCCTGCCGGGGTCGTAGGGGCAGCGCCCGCGTCGGGGTTGTAGGGGCAGGGCCCCACAAGGGGGTGTGGGGGCGGAGCCCCTGCCGGGGTGTGGGGCGGAGCCCTGCCAGGGGGTGTGGGGGACGGCGTCCCTCGCCGGGGGTCCAAGGGGGCTGGCCCCCTTGCCAGGGTTCGCAGCACGCCGAAAGCGAAGCGCCAGCGAAGTCTTTCGGCGTGCGCGGGCCCGATGTGGGGGTTTGGGGGGACGGTCCCCCCAAGGCCAGCACAGCCGCTTTCGCTAAGCCCTCCCCACAGACCCCCAGCAATATCGGGGGTCTACACAGACCCAACAACCCCAACCCGCCAAAACCCCCAGCCCCCACCGGAACAACTCAGTCGACGGCCAGCTCCCACCGGATCTCCGGCTCCCCCGCGTCCGCCAGGGCCTTGTTGACGGCGCTGAACGGCTTGGTGCCGAAGAACTTCTTGGCGCTGAGCGGACTCGGGTGCGCCGACTCGTGGATCACGTGCTGCCCGCCCGTGATCAGGCGGGCCTTCTTGCGGGCGTAGGCGCCCCACAGCACGAACACCACGCGCTCCTCCTTGTCGTTGAGGGCGCGGATCGCGGCGTCGGTGAAGTCCTCCCAGCCCTTGTTCGCGTGCGAGCCCGCCTCGCCCGCGCGGACGGTCAGGACCGCGTTGAGCAGCAGTACGCCCTGGTCGGCCCACGGGGTCAGGTCGCCCGTCTTGGCCAGGGGGACGTCGAGGTCGGAGGCGAGCTCCTTGTAGATGTTGCGCAGGGACGGCGGCAGCTTGACGCCCTCGCGGACGCTGAAGCTCAGGCCGTGGGCCTGGCCGGGGCCGTGGTAGGGGTCCTGGCCGAGGATCAGCACGCGGGCCTGGTCGAAGGGGCAGTGGCGGAACGCGTTGAACAGGTCCTCGCGCGGCGGGTAGACGGTCTGCTCCTCGTACTCCTGCGCCACGAACGCGCCCAGCGCCGCCACCTGGCTCGGGTCGAGGTGGGGTTCGAGCTTCTCGCGCCAGTCGGCGGGCAGCAGCTCCATCAGATCGAGGGACATGTTCAGAGCCTTCCGGAAACGTTGTTCGGTACCGAGAACCGGTATTGAGAACCCTAGTGCGCGGCGCTGACACGCCCGCGTCGAATCAACGGAACGAACACGTCCCGACCCTAGGATCAGGACATATGCCCGACTCCCCCCGATGGCGGCGTGCGTCCGCCGTGTTCGCGCTCGTCGTCCCCCTGGCGGGCTGCGGTGACCCCGGCCCGGTCACGTTGCAGGTCCTGGCGGCGTCCTCGCTGGCCGAGGTCGTCGCCGAGCTCGGCGACGCCTACCGGCACTCCCATCCCCGGGTGCGGGTCGAGACCGAGACCGGCGGGTCGCAGGAGATGGCCGACCGCGTGTCGGACCTGCGGCCCGGTGACGTGCTGGTCACCGCCGACGAGGCCGCGATGAACGAGGTCGACGACTATCTGACCGGCCGCCGCCGGATCGTGGCGCACAACTCGCTCACCATCGCCGTCGCGCCGGGCAATCCCCGGGGTCTGCGGGGGCTGGCGGATCTGACCCGGCCGGGGCTGCGGGTCACCATCGGCGCGAACGTCGTCCCGGTCGGCCGGTACGCGCGGCACGTGTTCGCCAAGGCGGGGCTGAACGTGCGGTGGACCGGCGAGGCGATCAGCGCGCGGGCCGTGCTGGACCGGGTCCGTAGCGGGCAGGCCGACGCGGGGCTGGTCTACATCACCGACATGCGGTCGGCGGGCGTGGCCGCCGACAGCGTGCCGATCCCCGCCGACCAGAACGTGACCGTCAACTATCCGGCCGCCGCGGTGAAGGACGGCGAGCACCGGGAGGAGGCCGAGGCGTTCGTGGCGTGGCTGGCCTCCGCCGAGGCGGGGCGGCTGTTCCACAAGCACGGCTTCGCGGCCCCCACCACCTCCCAGTAACGCACCCCCTCCCAGCAACGCGCCCCCTCCCAGTAACACACCCCGCACCCACCCCCCATCCCGGTGAAGTTTCGCCTGACCACCCCCGGGAACCTCTTGATCTATTCCGGTCGGGAGGCCGTGGCGCTCTGCACACTGGGGAGATCATTCGTGCCGTCCAAGCCGGCGAAGCACGCCGACAACCGTCAGCCGGTGCCGCCTCGTGACCGTCCCGACCAGCCGTGGCGTGCCGAGGGCGTGCCCGGCCGGTCCGGCGGGCGCGACGGCGGCGGGTCGCGGCCCGGCGGTTTCCGGCCGAACCGCAACACCTACTTCTGGCTTCTGCTGCTGCTGGTGTTCGGGATGAGCTACGCGTCGATGCACGTCACCGACAAGCAGCACGTCGTCACGATCCCCTACACCGCGTTCACCGAGCAGGTCGCGGCGGGCAACGTCAAGGACGTCTACACGCGCGGCGACCGGATCGAGGGGGAGCTCAAGCAGAAGCAGCAGGTCCCGGGCCAGAAGGACCCGAAGGAGACCTACACCGAGTTCGAGACGCAGCGGCCGACCTTCGCCAACGACAAGATCTTCGAGCAGATGCTGGCCAAGGGCGTGGTGGTGGAGGCCCGCCCGGTCACCGAGGAGCGCGGCCTGCTCGCGAACCTGCTGCTGTCGCTGCTGCCGGTGCTGCTGTTCGTCGGGCTGTGGATCGCCGCGATGGTGTGGATCCAGCGGCGGATGGGCGGTGGCGGGGCGGGCGGGCTGATGGGAGGGTTCGGCCGGTCGCCCAAGCCGGTCGCGCCCGACGAGAAGCGCGCCACGTTCGCCGACGTCGCCGGGATCGACGAGGTCGAGGACGAGCTCAGCGAGATCGTCGACTTCCTGCGGGATCCCGGCAAGTACCAGCGGCTCGGCGCGCGGGTGCCGCGCGGCGTGCTGCTGACCGGCCCGCCCGGCACCGGCAAGACGCTGCTGGCGCGGGCGGTCGCGGGCGAGGCGGACGTGCCCTTCTACTCGGCGGCGGCGTCGGAGTTCATCGAGATGGTCGTCGGCGTCGGCGCGGCGCGCGTCCGGGAGCTGTTCACCGAGGCCCGCAAGACCGCCCCGTCGATCATCTTCATCGACGAGATCGACACGATCGGGCGGCAGCGCGGCTCGGGCGCGTCGATGGGCGGGCACGACGAGCGGGAGCAGACCCTCAACCAGATCCTCACCGAGATGGACGGGTTCTCCGGCTCCGAGGGCGTGGTGGTGGTCGCGGCGACGAACCGGCCGGACATCCTGGACCCGGCGCTGCTGCGGCCGGGCCGGTTCGACCGGCAGGTGGCGGTGTCCCCGCCCGACCTGAACGGCCGCGTCGCGATCCTGCGGGTCCACACCCGCCAGGTCCCGCTGGCCCCGGACGTGGACCTGACCGGGATCGCCAAGATCACTCCGGGGATGACCGGCGCGGAGCTGGCGAACCTGGTGAACGAGGCCGCGCTGCTGGCCGTCCGGCGCGGTAAGGACGCGGTGAACATGGAGGATGTGCAGTCGGCGCTGGAGAAGGTGCAGCTCGGCACGCGGCGTTCGCTGGTCATGCCGGAGGAGGAGCGCCGCCGCACCTCCTACCACGAGTCCGGGCACGCGCTGCTGGGCATGCTGCACCCGGGCGCCGACCCCGTCCGGAAGATCACCATCGTGCCGCACGGCCGGGCGCTCGGCGTCACCGTCTCCACCCCCGAGGGCGACCGGTACGCCTACGACTCCGAGTACCTGCGCGGCCGCATCATCGGGGCGCTGGGCGGGATGGCCGCCGAGGAGCTGGTGTTCGGGGTGGTCACCACCGGCGCGGAGAGCGACCTGGAGCAGGTCACCCGGATCGCGCGCGGGATGGTGGGCCGGTGGGGGATGTCCGGGCGGGTCGGGCCGCTGTCGGTGCTGCCGCCCGACGGCGCCGACCCGATGGCGCAGTACGCCTCGCCGGGCACGCTCGACGTGGTGGACGAGGAGGCCCGCCGCATCGTCGAGGAGTGCTACGCCGAGGCGCTGCGGATGCTCCGCGACAACCGCGACAGGCTGGAGTCCCTCGCCACGACGCTGCTGGAGCGGGAGACGCTCGACGAGGAGGACGCCTACCGCGCCGCGGGGATCCCCCGGCGACCGGACCTCGCCAAGCAGTAGAGCCCCGCCGACCGGCAGGCCGGCGGGTCAGCCGGACAGCGGGTCAGCCGGACAGCCGCGGCAGCCCGATGGGGTTGGGGAACGGCAGCTCGCCGGAGTCGATGACGGCCCGCGCCACCGGCCGCAGCGCCCCGAACAGCTCCGCGGGCTTCTCCACCACCCGGTAGGCGGGGGCGGCGAGCGCGTTCGTGCGGTCCTCGATCGCCCCCCGGAGCGCCCGCCCCTCGTCGGTGGCCTCGCCGTTCCCGTCGATCAGGCCGCGCCGCACGAGGCCGTCGGCGGCGGTGGCCCACTCCTCGTCGGACCAGCCCCGGCTGTCCTTGAGCCACTGCGCGGGGGTCCCCCGGACGGCGGCGGCGAGGATGTTGGACTCGGCCCCGCCGAGCCCCTCGGCCGTCAGGACCGCCACGTGCCCGTCGCCCCGGTGCTCGCGCAGCGAGGTGGCGTGCTGCCACAGCGCCTCCACCGGGTCGTCCGGCGGGGTGAGGTCCCGGTTGGCGGCGAACAGCGTCCGCCCCGTGGCGTCGGCGTCGGCCACGATCCGGGCCAGCAGCGGGTTGACCTGCTCGGCGACCTTCTCCACGTCGCCGTGGAGGCGGCGCAGCGCGGTCGCGGCGGCGGCCGACCGGGCCCGCAGGATCGCCTCGGGCGCGGCGAACGACCAGGCGTCCGGCACGGCCCGCCGGACCTTCGCCGGGTGGAACCCGTGGAACGTCGCCTCGATCACCCCCGGCCCCACCGGCCCGAGGGGCGCGCCCCGGCTCCCGAAGTACCCCATCCAGAACCCGCGCAGGCCCACCTCCTTGTTGGCCGCCGCGCACTCGGCGGAGAAGTAGGTCACCACGTGCACCGGCTCGACGACGGTCCACATCGACCGCGCGAAGGCATGATCATCCATGCCCGCATTCTCCCCCGCCGTCCCGCGTCCCGCCAGGGCCGGGCGCGGACGCAGGGAAGGGCGCGCGGCCCGGTGGCCGCACGCCCTCAGCGCGATCCGAGGATCAGTGGCGGTAGTCTTCGGGGTTGGTGCGCTGGTCGTCGCGCATGTTCTCCATCCGGTCCTGGGCGCGTTCGCGCATGTCCTCGGTGCGGTCGCGGAACTCGCCGCCCGCGTCACGGGACTTGTCGGTGTCGCGCTCGGAGTCCTTGAGCCGGTCGGAGACGTTGCCGACGGAGTCCTTGGCCCTGTCCCGGGCGTCGCCGGCCTTGTCCTGTGCGTCGTCGAAGATGCCCATATGTCGTTTCCCCCTTGTGACATGGTGCGCAGCGCCGCGCACCAACAGGGCTCTACCCGGGGCCGGGCAATGCGATGGTCTTCCGTTCGCAATATCAGGACGAACGGGGAGGAAGCCTCGGGGTCGTCAGCCGGGGCCGGTCGGCCGGGTCGGGGCGGTGCGGCGGCTGGGCCGCCAGGCGTTCCAGGGCGACGTCGATGGCGCGTTCGAGCTGGGTGTCGCGGCCCGCGGCGTGGTCCTGCGGGGTGATGTCCACCTCGATGTCGGGGTCGGTGCCGTAGTTCTCCAGCTTCCAGCCGACGTCGTCGAAGGCGAACGAGAACTCCGGCTGCGTGGTGAGGGTCCGGTCGGCCAGCCGGTGGCGGGGCTGGATGCCGACGACGCCGCCCCAGGTGCGGCGGCCCACCAGCGGCCCGAGGCCCAGCACCTTGAACGCGTGGGCGAACACGTCGCCGTCGGAGCCGGTGCGCTCGTTGATCAGGCAGACCAGCGGGCCCGCCGGGGACTCGCGCAGGTAGGGCTCGGGCACGCCCCAGCGCGGGAAGTCGAAGCCGAGCCGGGGCCGGGCGAGCTTCTGCAGGACCAGGCCGGAGACGCGGCCGCCGCCGTTGAACCGCACGTCCACGATCAGCGCGTCGTGGTCGTACTCGGTGAGGAAGCCCCGGTGGAACTCGGCGAACCCGGCCGGGCCCATGTCGGGGACGTGCAGGTAGCCGACGCGGCCGCCGGTGCGTTCGTGGACGAGGGCGCGGTTGCGCCGCACCCAGTCGCGGTAGCGGCCGGGGCGTTCGTTCCGGACGGTGGGGACCGACACGGTGCGGACGGTGTCGCCGCGCCGCACGGTCAGCCGGACCTGCTGGCCGACCAGGTTGACCAGGTGCTCCTGGGGGCTGGCGATCCCGCGGCCGACCGGCTGGCCGTTCACCGCCAGGACGGTGTCGCCGACGCGCACGTCCACGCCCGGCCGGTTGAGCGGGGAGGTCGCCTCGGGGTCCCAGGGGTCGCCGTGCACGATGCCCGCGATCATGAACCGGCCCGACACCGGGTCCAGGGACCAGTCCACGCCGAGGTGCGCCATCGGGTAGACGGGCTGGGCCCGGTACGCGCCGCCGCTCTCGTAGGCGTGCGAGGTGCCCAGCTCGCCCTGCATCTCCCACAGCAGGTCGGAGAACTCGCTGCGGCTGCCGACCCGGTCCACCAGCGGCAGGTAGCGCTCGTAGACGCCGTTCCAGTCCAGGCCCGCCATGTCCTCGGCCCAGAAGTGCTCCAGTTGCAGCCGCCACGCCTCGCGGAACATCTGCCGCCACTCCCCCTGCGGCCAGATCGACACCTTGACGCGGGACAGGTCGATCCAGCCGGTGTCCTCGCCGGTCCGGTCGCCGGAGGACAGCGGCTCGTGGGCCGGGGCGACGCGCAGCCGGTCGCCGGACCGGTAGAGCAGGGTGACGCCGTCGCGGCCGATCTCGAAGTCGCTGATCTGCTCGGCGAGCCGCGAGTAGCGCTGCCCGGTGAAGTCGTACACCAGCAGGGCGCTGCTGAGCAGCGGGTCGCCGCGCCCCGCCTCGACCGGGTCGTAGGACAGCAGGGCCTTGTTCTCGCCCCGGACGCCCGCCACCCGGGCGTAGCGCGCCTCGGGCACCGGGAACGGCACGATGCGGCGTTCGATGCCCGCGAAGTCGATCTCGACGTTCCCGCCGTGGTCGCCGAGGGGGCGCGGACCGGGCCCGAACGGGCAGGGCACGTCGGGGCGGAGCGCCACCGCGTACGGCAGCGTCCCCAGCGGGAACCCCAGGTCGAACTGGAGGGAGTCGTCGATCGGGTTGAAGATCCGGGCCCCGATGAAGTACAGGTGGTCGCCGCCCGGGTCGAACGCGGGCCGCCGGTCCTTCAGCACCGGCAGGGCCAGCAGGTGCTTCTCGCGGGTCTCCACGCGGCACAGTTTGATCGCGGTGGTCTGCGGCGTTCCCGGATAGGTGTAGGCGAGCCAGCGGCCGTCCGGCGACCACGCCGGGTCCTCGATCGCCCCGAACGGCGACACGTCCACCCGCACCGCCGCCGAGCCGGGGTCGCCCGCGTCGACCAGCAGCAGCTCGCCCCGGTGGTTGGTGAGGGCGACCAGGTCGCAGACCGGGCAGACCACCAGCTCCCCGATCCGGCCGGTGTCGGCGGCGGCGAACGCGACCGGCGGCTCCTCCCCGTCGGCGGTGAGCCGGACCAGCCGCTCGCGGTCGGAGTCGTCGCTGGCCGCCGCGATGAGGTGCGCGCCGTCGTTCAGCCAGGTCAGCAGCCGGTAGCGGACGCCCTGCCGGGCGCCGTGCTGGAGCACCGGCCCGGCCCAGCTCCCGAAGGTCAGCGCCTTGCCCCGCACGGTGAGGGCCAGCCCCTCGCCGTCCGGGGCGAGGGTGGCGGTGTCGAGGAAGGAGGCCGCGTCGACGAACCGGCGGGCCCGCTGCGACCGGGCGCTGCCGAGCCGCACCTCCACCCGCCGCGCGGCCCCGTCCCCCGGGTCCAGCAGGAACAGGTCGCCGCCCGCGTGGTAGACCAGGCGCCGCCCGTCGGAGGCCAGGTTGCGCGCGTAGAACTCCCGGTGGTCGGTGTGCCGCCGCAGGCCGTCCCCGCCCGGGGCGCAGGAGTAGACGTTGCCGATGCCCTCGTGGTCCGACAGGAAGTAGATCCGGTCGCCGACCCAGCAGGGCGCGGCGAGGTTGCCGTTCAGCTCGACCAGGCGGCGGAACTCCCCCGTCCCCTCCGGGTCGATCCACAGCGTCCCGACGGTGCCGCCCCGGTACCGCTTCCAGCGGGCGGGGTCGGCGGTGTTGCGGCCGATGACGACGGCGCGTCCCGGCCCGTGGGTGACGGTCCGCGCGGGCCCGTGCGGCAGCAGCACGGGCAGCACGAGGTCCTCGCCGTCGGGGTCGATCCGGTAGAGGTAGTCGTCGCGCGCGAACGGCCGCCCGACGTCGCTGGCGTACACGATCGCCCCGCCCGGGTCCCACCCCGACACCGCGCAGTGGGCCCCCTGGTAGGTCAGCCGGCGCGCGTCCCCCCCGGCCACCGGCAGGACGTAGACCTCCTTGGGCCCCTCGCCCTCCCCGACGAAGGCGATGCGCTCCCCGTCGGGGGAGATCCGCGGATAGGTGGCCTCGGCGACCCCGGCGGTGAGCCGCCAGGCCCGGCCGCCCTCGGCCGACACCAACCACAGATCGTCATCGGACACGAAGACGATCAGCTCACCCATCACCGCTGGAAAACGGATGTAGCCCGGCATCACCGGTTACCTTCCGCACCACCGGCCCGGCTAGCGACGACCGAGGGTAAAGCTTTCACAGCTCCGACGGCAGGGGCATCGTCAGGGCGTCGGTGTGGGAGCGGAGGGCCTCCAGCACCGCCGGGTGGGGGCGGGCGTGGACGGTCGGGTAGTCGATCTCTCCCAGGGCCGGGTCCGGACGCCAGGCCAGGCGGTCCTCCGCGGCCGAGAACCCGACGTTCACCTCGGCGTTGTTCCCCCTGGGGTCGAGGCGCACCCAGCGGTCGTCGATGAGGGCGGCGGCCAGCCCGTGCACCACGAAGCCGTCGCCGTCGCGGAGGCGCTGGTAGCACAGGCCCGCCTGGATGCCGCCCGCGCGCAGCAGCGCCACGAACGCGTGCGACTTGGCGTAGCAGAAGCCGACCTCCTGCTCCAGCACGTCGGAGGCCCGCCAGGTCACCCGGCCGTCCCCGGCGTCCAGGCAGTGCCTCACCTCGTCGCGGACGTGCTCGAACGCCAGCCTCGCGAAGGTGATGTCGTCGCCGGTGCGCAGCCGCGCGGCGATCGACTGGACCAGCGGGTGCTCCACGTCGATCGCCTCGTCCGCGCCCAGGTAGTCCCAGGGCTCGCCGTCGAACTCGGGCGCCGTCACAGGTCCAGCAGGGACTCGATGCCGACGGTCAGGCGGTCGGGCAGCTCGGCGACCCGGCGGACGCCGAGCAGCACGCCCGGCATGAACGACTCGCGGTTCATCGCGTCGTGCCGGATCGTGAACGTCTCGCCGTGCCCGCCCAGCAGCACCTCCTGGTGCGCGATCAGGCCGGACAGGCGCACCGCGTGCACCCGGACGCCGTCGACGTCCGCGCCGCGCGCGCCGGGCAGCTCGGAGGTGGTGGCGTCCGGGGAGGGGCCGACCCCGGCCTCGGCGCGGGCGGCGCCGATCAGCTCGGCGGTGCGGAAGGCGGTGCCGCTCGGCGCGTCGGCCTTGTTCGGGTGGTGCAGCTCGACGACCTCGACCGACTCGAAGAACGGGGCCGCCTTGCGCGCGAAGTGCATCATCAGCACCGCGCCGATGCCGAAGTTGGGGGCGATGAGCACGTTGCCCTTGGCCCCGGCGGCCTGCCAGGACCGCACGGTGTCCAGCCGGGACGGGTCGAAGCCCGTGGTGCCGACGACGGCGTGCAGGCCGTGCTCCACGCACCACCTGAGGTTGTCCATGACCACGTCGGGGTGGGTGAAGTCGACCACGACCTCGGCCGTCTCCAGCGCGTCCAGCGCGTCCCCCTGGTCGACGGTGGCGACCAGCTCCATGTCGTCGGCGCCCTCGACCGCCCGGCACACCTCGGCCCCCATCCGGCCGCGCGCGCCCAGCACCCCCACCTTGATCACTTTTGTCCTCCCAGGCTCGAACTCGCCGCCGAGCCTATCGCGGCCGCCCCGGCCCGCCGCCCGGCGCGGGGTCCTCAGTCGTCCGAGACGAACAGGCTGAGCAGCCAGCTCACCACCGACACGATGACCGCTCCCCACAGCGCGGGCCAGAACCACCGCACGTGGAACTCCAGCCCCAGCCCGCCCGACAGCCAGCCGGTCAGCGCCAGCAGGGCGGCGTTCACCACCAGCGCGAACAGGCCGAGCGTCAGCGCGTACAGCGCGCAGCCGAGGAGCCTCACGACCGGTTTGACGACCGCGTTGACGATGCCGAACACCGCCCCGGCGGCCAGGAACGTCAGCGTCCGCTTCACCGCGCTGTCGCCGCCGACGTCGACGCCGTCGACCAGCGCGGTCGCCGTCCACAGCGCCACCGCCGTGATGACGACCCGGATGAGGATCTTCATGCCGGGGCTGTACCCGATCACCGGATCGCCGTAACGAGATCACTACTTTACGTAGTTATCGCGGCCCGGCGCGGGGAAGGTAGCTCCCGAGGCGGGGAGGGCGGATGGGCGACAGGGGCGAGGCGGCGCGCGGCTGGTCCCCGGGGCTGGTGGGGATGGTCGGCGCGGCCGCCGCCGTCGTGGCGCTGGCGGGGCTGAAGGCGTCGGCGTCCATCGTGGGGCCGACCATGCTGGCGCTGCTGCTGACGATCGCGGTCAGCCCGCTGCGGGCCCGGCTGGAACGCCGCCGCGCCCCGTTCTGGCTGTGCGTGGCGGTCCCGCTGGTCACCGTGATCGTCATGCTGCTGGCGCTCGGCGCGGGCCTGGCGCTGTCGGTGGCGCAGCTGGCGACGCTGCTGCCGACCTACTCCACCCAGCTCACCGGCCTGCTGCACGGCGTCACCGAGGAGCTGGCCCGGCACGGCGTCGACGAGGCCAAGCTCCAGACGACGCTGTCGAAGCTGGACCCCGGCCAGCTTTTCACGTTCATCCAGGGCTTCCTCAACGGCCTGCTCAGCGCGTCCTCGGCGATCGTGCTGATCGTGCTGATGCTGGTCGGCATGTGCCTGGACGCCACCGGCACCGTGCGCACGCTGGAGCGGATCCGCCCCCAGCAGCCCGAACTGGTCGACGCGCTGCGCCGCTTCGCCCGCGACACCACCCGCTACCTGGTGGTCAGCACCGTGTTCGGGGCGATCGTGGCGGCGCTGGACGTGGTGGTGCTGTACGTCTTCGACGTGCCGGTGCCGCTGCTGTGGGGGCTGCTGGCGTTCCTCACCAACTACATCCCCAACATCGGCTTCGTGATCGGGCTGGCGCCCCCGGCGCTGCTGGGGCTGCTGGAGGGCGGCTGGACCGCCATGGTGTGGATCATCGTCGCCTACTGCGTGATCAACTTCGTGCTGCAGTCGCTGGTCCAGCCCAAGTTCCTCGGCAACGCGGTCGGGCTGTCGTTCACCCTGGTGTCGCTGTCGCTGCTGCTGTGGGCGTGGGTGCTCGGACCGCTGGGGGCGATCCTGGCGGTGCCGCTCAGCTCGCTCGCCAAGGCCCTGCTGGTCGACGCCGACCCGACCAAGAAGTGGCTGACCGGGCTGCTCGGCCCCGCCGTCGACGGCCCCGACCCCCGGCTGGACGCCGACGGCCGGCCCGTCCGGCGCTGACCGCCCGCGCCCCGCCTACAGGTCGAAGTCGTGCTCGCCGAACGGCCCGATCACCGTGAGGCTCTGCGGCCCGCCCAGCACGTCGGCGGCGACGGCGCGCACGTCGTCCAGGGTGACCGCGTCGATGCGGGCCAGGATTTCGTCCACCGACAGCAGCGCGTCGTACACCAGCTCGCTGCGGCCCAGCCGGTTCATCCGCGACTCGGTGTCCTCCATGCCCAGCACGGTGCCGCCGCGGAGCTGGCCCTTGCCGCGTGCCAGCTCCTCCCCGGTCAGGCCGTGCCCGGCGACGCGGGCGACCTCCTCGCGGCAGATCGCCAGGACCTCGTCGGCCTTCTCCGGCTGGCACCCGGCGTACACGCCGAACAGGCCGGTGTCGGCGTACTGCGAGGTGTAGCTGTAGACCGAGTAGGCCAGGCCGCGCCGCTCGCGGATCTCCTGGAACAGCCGCGACGACATGCCGCCGCCCAGCACGGCGCTGAGCACGCCGAGCGCGAAGCGGCGCTCGTCGGTGCGGCGCAGGCCGGGGCCGCCCAGCACCAGGTGCGCCTGCTCGGTGTCCCGGCCGATCACGCGGGTGCGCGGGCCGAGGGGGACGGTCTCGCCGCCGATGCGGGGCGCGGCGGGCCGGGCGTCGCCGTGCAGCACGGCCGCGAACGCGCGTTCGGTCAGCGCCACGACCTCGTCGTGGTCGAGGTTCCCGGCGGCCGACACCACCAGGTTCGGCGGGACGTAGTGGTGGCGGTAGTAGCCGTGGATGCGGTCGCGCGACAGGGCGTTGATGGAGTCCTCGGTGCCCAGGATGGGGCGGCCCAGCGGCGTGTCGCCGAACAGCGCGGCGGCGAACTCGTCGTGGACCAGGTCGCCGGGCTCGTCCTCCTGCATGTGGATCTCTTCGAGGATCACGCCGCGTTCGGCCTCGACGTCCTCGGGCCGGTTCAGCGCGCCGGTGACCATGTCGGAGATGACGTCCACCGCCAGCGGCAGGTCGCGGTCCAGCACGCGGGCGTGGTAGCAGGTGTACTCCTTGGCGGTGAAGGCGTTGATGTCGCCGCCGACCGCCTCGACCTCCGCCGAGATCTCCATGGCGGTGCGCCGCGTGGTGCCCTTGAACAGCGAGTGCTCCAGGTAGTGGCTGGCGCCCGCGTCGGCGGGGTCCTCGTCGCGTGACCCGACCCCGGCCCAGATCCCGAACGCCGCCGACCGCACGGTCGGCATCGTCTCGGTGATGACGCGCAGGCCGCCGGGCAGCACCGTGCGGCGGACCACGCCCGCGCCGTCCGATCCGGGGTGGAGGGTGGAGGTGGTGCCGGGCTCCTGGGCCCGCGCCGGGAGGGTCACGTGTGCTCGCAATCGGTGGAAACGGGCCGACCGGCCCGCCCCCTGACGGGACGGACCGGTCGGTTCGGACGTGGGACCGGGGTCAGGAGTTGCGCTGTCCCGAGTCGTCGCCGGACCGGCGGGTGCGGCGGCGGCGCGGGGCGCGCTTCTCGCCGCCGTCGCGGGCCTCGGACCTGGCCTCGGCGCCGCCCTCGGCGGGGGCGTCGTCGCCGTCGGCCTCGGCCGGGGCGGCGTCGTCGCCCTCCTTGGCGGCGGACTCGCGCTCGACGACCTCGACCGGGACCAGCGACAGCTTGCCGCGCTGGTCGATCTCGGTCACCTCGACCTGGATCTTCTCGCCGACCTTGATGACGTCCTCGACGTTCTCGATCCGGGCGCCGCCGTGCAGCTTGCGGATCTGCGAGACGTGCAGCAGGCCGTCCTTGCCGGGCAGCAGCGACACGAACGCGCCGAACGTCGTGGTCTTGACGACGGTGCCCAGGTAGCGCTCGCCGACCTCGGGCATGTGCGGGTTGGCGATCGCGTTGATCGCCTGCCGCGCCGCCTCGGCGGACGGGCCGTCGGTCGCGCCGACGTAGATGGTGCCGTCGTCCTCGATCGTGATGTCGGCGCCGGTGTCGTCCTGGATCGAGTTGATCATCTTGCCCTTGGGGCCGATGACCTCGCCGATCTTGTCGACCGGGACCTTGATGGTGATGATCCGCGGCGCGAACGGGGACATGTCGGCCGGGCCCTCGATGGCCTCCTGCATGACGTCCAGGATCGCCAGGCGGGCGCCCTTGGCCTGCTTCAGCGCGGCGGCCAGCACCGAGGCGGGGATGCCGTCGAGCTTGGTGTCGAGCTGGAGCGCGGTGATCAGGTCGCGGGTGCCGGCGACCTTGAAGTCCATGTCGCCGAACGCGTCCTCGGCGCCGAGGATGTCGGTCAGGGTGACGTACTCGCCGCCCTCGTGGATCAGGCCCATCGCGATGCCGGCGACCATCTGCTTCAGCGGCACGCCCGCGTCCAGCAGCGACATGGTCGAGGCGCAGACCGAGCCCATGGAGGTGGAGCCGTTGGACCCGAGGGCCTCCGACACCTGGCGGATCGCGTAGGGGAACTCCTCGCGCGTCGGCAGCACCGGCAGCAGCGCCCGCTCGGCGAGCGCGCCGTGGCCGATCTCGCGGCGCTTCGGCGAACCGACCCGGCCGGTCTCACCGGTGGAGTACGGCGGGAAGTTGTAGTTGTGCATGTAGCGCTTGGTGCGCTCGGGGTTCAGCGTGTCGATCATCTGCTCCATGCGGAGCATGTTCAGCGTGGTGACGCCCAGGATCTGGGTCTCGCCGCGCTCGAACAGCGCCGAGCCGTGCACCCGCGGGATCACGCGGGCCTCGGCGTTGAGCTGGCGGATGTCCTTCACGCCGCGGCCGTCCATGCGGACGCCCTCGGCGACGATCCGCTCGCGGACCAGCTTCTTGGTCAGCGCGCGGAAGGCGGCCGAGACCTCCTTCTCGCGGCCCTCGAAGTCGGCGGCCAGCTTCTCGGCGGTGCCGGCCTTGAGCTCGTCGAGGCGGGTCTCGCGCTCCTGCTTGCCCGCGATCGTGAGGGCCTCGGCCAGCTCGGTGCGGGCGGCCGCGGTGACGGCCTCCAGCACGTCGTCCTGGTAGTCCAGGAAGATCGGGTACTCGGCGACCGGCTTGGCGGCCTCGGCGGCCAGCGCGCTCTGGGCGCGGCACAGCTCGGCGATGAACGGCTTGGCGGCCTCCAGGCCCTCGGCCACGGCCTCCTCGGTCGGGGCGGCGGCGCCCTCGGTGACCAGCTTGAGGGTGCCGAGCGTGGACTCCGCCTCCACCATCATGATCGCGACGTCGCCGTCCTCCAGGGCACGGCCTGCGACGACCATGTCGAAGGTGGCGCGCTCCAGCTCGGAGTGGCGCGGGAACGCGACCCACTGGCCGTCGATCAGCGCGACGCGCACGCCGCCGATCGGGCCGGAGAACGGCAGGCCGGCGAGCTGGGTGGACATCGACGCGGCGTTGATGGCGACGACGTCGTACAGGTCGTCGGGGTGCAGCGCCATGATGGTGCCGACGATCTGGATCTCGTTGCGCAGGCCCTTGGTGAACGAGGGGCGCAGCGGCCGGTCGATCAGGCGGCAGGTGAGGATGGCGTCCTCGGAGGGGCGGCCCTCGCGGCGGAAGAACGAGCCGGGGATGCGCCCGGCGGCGTACATCCGCTCCTCGATGTCGACGGTCAGCGGGAAGAAGTCCAGGTTGTCCTTGGGCTTCTTGGACGCGGTGGTCGCCGACACGACCATGGTCTCGTCGTCGAGGTAGGCGACGGCGGAGCCGGCCGCCTGCCGGGCCAGGCGGCCCGTCTCGAAGCGGATGGTACGGGTGCCGAAGGACCCGTTGTCGATCACGGCTTCGGTGCTCAGGGCACCGTCGATGCGCGGAGCATCGGTCACGAAAACCTCCAGGTTTTTCGGGTTGTCCGCCTCCGAGGTCGTTACCCGTCCTGAGGTCGCGCAGTGCCGGTCTTCGATCGAAGCGTCCGGATCGCCGATGGATCCGGAGGCCACTACCGAGGACCGGCCGCACCGACGGTGTCCGCGGAGGCCCTGTGTTCATTTATACGGCCCCGAGGGGCACAAAGAGAGGGAGCGGCTCGCATGAGCCGCTCCCTCGCCGTGCTAGCGACGCAGACCGAGGCGCTCGATCAGCTGCCGGTAGCGGTTGATGTCCTTGTTCTGCAGGTACTTCAGGAGCCGGCGGCGACGGCCGACCAGCAGCAGCAGACCACGACGGCTGTGGTGGTCGTGCTTGTGCTCCTTCAGGTGCTCCGTCAGGTCGTTGATCCGACGGGTCAGCAGCGCGACCTGGACCTCCGGGGATCCGGTGTCACCCTCAGTGGTCGCGTACTCAGCGATGATCTTGTTCTTGGTGGCGGTGTCGAGCGACACGTGGCTCCTTCAGTGAGATCGTCACCCGCAGATCCCGGTCGAACACACGGGTCCGCATGGTGCGTGTGAGGAAAGAGGCCGGCCGCATGAGGGTGCAGCCGACCGCACCGGGGCTCTTCCCGGCGATTCTTCACCGTACCATGCCGGAAAGACCCCTGGTCACAGAGTGAAACGCCCTGTTGTCACCAGGTATAACACCGGTGGCCCGGTGGTCATTCCCGCGCGTCGTGGAAGGCTCCTTCCCCACCCGGCGGGATCTCACACCTGACCGGGGCGCGGATTTGCGGGCGGGATCCCGGAGGTCAGCCCCGCGAGGTCAGTCCTCTACGGTCAGCCTTCCGCGGTCAGCTCGCGCGCCCGGTCCACGTCGCGGTGCATCTCCTCGACCAGCGCCTCGATCGAGTCGAACTTGAGGGTGTCGCGGATGCGGGCCGTGAAGTCGACCGCCATGTGCTCGCCGTACAGGTCCAGGTCCGTGCGGTCCAGCGCGTACGCCTCGACGGTGCGCTCGCCCGCGCCCTCGAACGTCGGGTTGGTGCCGATCGAGATCGCGGTGGGCCAGCGGAACGCCGGGTAGCGGTCGGAGTCGCAGACCAGCCAGCCCGCGTAGACGCCGTCGGCGGGGATCGCGGTGTGGGGCCGGGTCTCCAGGTTCGCGGTCGGGAAGCCCAGCGCGCGGCCGCGCTGGTGGCCGCGGACCACGACGCCCTCGACGCGGTGCGGGCGGCCCAGGGCGTGGGCGGCCGACGCCACGTCGCCCGTCTCCAGCCTGCCGCGGATGAGGGTGGAGGAGATGGTGTCGCCGTTGGCGACCAGGGGGACGCCCTCGGCGGTGAAGTCGTACTTGGCGCCGAGCTCCTTCAGCAGCGCCACGTCGCCCTTGGCCCGGTGCCCGAAGCGGAAGTCCTCGCCGACGATGACGTGCGCGGCGTGCAGGCGTTCCACGAGGACCTGGCGGACGAACTCGTCCGGCGGCGTCCGCGACAGCTCCAGGGTGAACGGCACCACCGCGACGGCGTCGGCGCCCAGCCGCTCCAGCAGCTCGATGCGGCGGCGGGCGGTGGTCAGCAGCGGCGGGTGGGTGCCGGGGCGGACCACCTCGTCGGGGTGCGGGTCGAAGGTGATGACCACCGACCGCATGCCGCGTTCGGCCGCCTGCGCGCAGGCGTCGGCGACGATCCGCTGGTGTCCGCGGTGCACCCCGTCGAACACGCCGATGGTGACGACCGACCTGCCCCAGTCGGCGGGAACCTCGTCGAGGCCATGCCAGCGCCGCACCATGCTCTCCCTGTGTAGGAACTGCCTGCTCGGGTCCTGCTCGCCCTCAAGGGTGCCATGCCGCGCCGGATGGGGTGACCGAGGGGCCGTCCCGCCCGGCGGTGCCGCACCGCGTAGTTTACTCGCCGGTAGCCCCCGGGGTCGGTGCCGGACGGGCGGGCACTGGCACCGCCGGGGCGCGGGTAGCGTCGGCGGGGTGACCCTCCCGACCACGACCGGAACGCGGGGTGACGAGCTCCCCGCCGGACGCGCCCGTCCCCCGTCCCCCTCCCGTGGCCGCCGCGGCACCGTGATCGCCGTGGCGGCGGTCGCGCTGGCGCTCCTGCTGGCCGGGCACCGGCTGGTGCCCGGCGCGGCGGGGACGCTGCTCGACACCGCGCTGCCCTGGCTGGGAGCCGGCGTCCCGATGCTGCTGGCGGCCGCCGCGCTGCGGCGGTCGGGGCGCGGCGCGGCGGCGGTGGCGCTGCCCGCCGCCGTCTGGACCGCCATGTTCGGCACCGCGCTGGCGCCCTCCTCCGGCGGCTCCCGCGACCTGCGCGCGGTCAGCCAGAACATGTACGCGGGCAACCCCTCCCCGGCCGCGACCATCTCCCGGCTGCTCGACACCGGGGCCGACCTGCTGGCGTTGCAGGAGATGCCGGGCGGGCGCCACCCCGGATCCCTCGACCGGACCTACCCGCACCACGTGGTGAAGGGCACCGTCGGGCTGTGGAGCCGGTTCCCGCTGCGCGACGCCCGGGCGGTGCCGCTCGGCCTGGGCTGGCCGCGCGCGCTGCGCGCCACGGTGCGCACCGGGCGCGGCGACCTGACCGTGATCGTCGCGCATCTCGGCTCGGCCCGCCCCGGCCGGACCGCCGAACGCGACATGACCATGGACCGGCTGGCCGCCGCCGTCCGCGCCGAGGGCGCCGCCGGACGCCTGCTCGTGCTGGGCGACCTCAACACCGCCACCACCGACCGCAAGCTCGGCGCGCTGGTGCCGCCGCTGCGGGAGGCGCAGGGCGACGCCGGCCGCGGTTTCGGCTTCACCTGGCCCGCCTCGTTCCCGCTGACCCGCCCCGACCACATCCTGTACCGGGGCGTGCGGCCGGTGCGGGCGGGCACGGTGGACACCCCGGGCAGCGACCACCGGGCCGTCCAGGCCGATTTCGCCCTCTGACGCCACGACGTGCGAAGATCGACGCCGCCATGCCCCAGCACCCGCCCGCACGCCCCCTGCCGCGCCTGGCCCGCGCGGTGGTCTTCGCCACGGTCTGCCTGGCCCTGACCACCGCCGGACACGCCTACGCGGCGGGCTCCGCCGTGCCCACCGGGACGGTGGGGCTGGGGTTCGCGCTGGTCACGGCGTTCTCGGCGCTGCTGGCGGGGACCGAACGCTCCTTCGCGACGATCCTGGGCGGCCTGCTGGGCGCGCAGTTCGGGCTGCACGCGCTGTTCACGCGGGCGTCCGCGGGCGCCGTCCACCACGCGGGGGCCGGTCTCGCCGAACGCCCGGCCCACGACGGCCCGGCGATGACGCTGGCCCACCTGCTGGCGGCGCTGGCCGCGGCGTGGTGGCTGCGGCATGGCGAGGCCGCGCTGTGGTCGCTGGCGCGCCGGATCGCCGCCGGGGTGCTCCGGCGGCCGCTGGTCCTCCCGGCCGTGACGCCGCCGCCGCGCCCCGTGGCCCGGCGGCGCGGCGCGCTCCCGCCTCCGGCGCGGCCCCCGCTGCGCCACGTGCTGGTCCGGCGCGGCCCGCCGGGGCGGCTCTCCACCCACGCCTCCTGACTTCCCTTTCCGACCCGTGGAGAGTTCCGCATGCGCACGTCCGTTCGTTCCCTGCTGGCCGGGCTCGGCCTGGTCGGCGCGCTGGCCGCCACCGCCTGCGGCGGCCAGCAGCGGCCCGCCGTCGAGGCCGCCGCGCCCGCCTCGCCCTACAAGGCCACGCGGCTGCCCGCCTCGTACAAGATCCCCCAGGTGACGCTCACCGGCACCGACGGCAAGCCCCACGCCCTGGCCGAACGCGCCCGGGGCAAGGTCACGCTGCTGTTCTTCGGGTTCACGCACTGCCCCGACATCTGCCCCACCACCATGGCCGACGCCGCCGGGGCCATGTCGCTGCTGTCGCCGCGGGAGCGTGCCAGGACCCAGGTGGTGTTCGTCACCGCCGACCCGCGCCGCGACAGGCCGGAGGTCCTCAAGGACTTCCTCGGCCGCTTCGACACGTCGTTCGTCGGCCTGACCGGGCCGACGAAGGACATCCAGAAGGCCGCCGCCGACGCCAAGGTGTCGATCACCCCGCCGCCCGCCGACGCCAGGGGGAACTACCAGGTGTCGCACGGCAGCAACGTGATGGTCTACGGCCCCGACGGCTCCGGGAAGCTGATGTTCCCCTACCAGTTCGGCAGCGCCGACATGGCCAGGGACCTCCGGACGCTGCTGGCCCGCGAGGACGCCGCCGGTCCCGGCGACCCCGGCAAGGCCGAGATCGCCGTCAGCGACGCGCGGGTCCGCGTCCCGTCCGCCCCGGACGTGACCGCCGGCTACCTCACCCTCACCAACGACGGCGCCCCCGACACCCTCACCGGGGTCTCCTCCCCCGCCGCCGGGTCGGTGGAGATGCACCGCATGGAGATGGGCCACGGCTCGATGAGGATGGAGCAGGTGAAGACCGTTCCGGTGCCCAGGGGCACCGTCCGGTTCGAGAAGGGCGGCCTGCACCTGATGCTGATGAAGCCCGAGGGGATCAGGGAGGGCCGGACGGTCCCGCTGGTCCTGCGCTTCGCGAGGGCGGGCGAGATCAGGGTCGAGGCGACCGTGGTCCCCGCCGGGTCCTGACGCGCTGAACGGCCGGGGCGCGGAACGCCGTGCCCCGGCCCCGCCGGACGAGGGGCCTCAAGGGGACCTCAGACGAAGACCGCCAGCGGCTTCGCCTGCCGCCCCTGCTCCTCCACCAGCGCCAGGAACGTCCCGTCGGGCGCGAACACCCCTACCGGCCCCGGCCCCAGGCCGGCCGCCGCCAGCCGCCCGCCGTGGGCGATCCTGCGGGCGTCGTCCTCGGTCACGTCGCGGCGCGGGAACGCCGCCGTCACCGCCTCGGCGATCGGCAGGATCTCCATCCTCTCGGCGAGCTGGTCGACGGTGCGGGCCATGCCCAGGTCGTAGGGGCCGACGCGGGTGCGCCGCAGCGACGTCAGGTGCCCGCCGACGCCCAGACCGGCACCCAGGTCGCGGGCCAGCGCCCGGATGTAGGTGCCCGACGAGCAGGCGATCGAGGCGTCCACGTCGACGAACTCCCCGGTCCGCCGCACGTCGGTGACCCGGAACTCCGACACCGTCACCGGACGGGCCCGCAGCTCGACCTCCTCGCCCTTGCGGGCCATCTTGTAGGCGCGTTCGCCGTTCACCTTGATGGCGCTGACCTGCGGCGGGATCTGCTGGATCTCCCCGGTCAGCCGCGCGATCCCGGCCCGCAGCGCCTCGTCGGTCACGTGCGCGGCCGAGGCGGTCGCGGTGACCTCGCCCTCGGCGTCGTCGGTGTTGGTGGCCTGCCCGAGCCGGATCGTGGCGTCGTAGCCCTTCTCGGTGAGGGCCAGATGGCCGAGCAGGCGGGTCGCCTTCTCCACGCCGATCACCAGCACGCCGGTCGCCATCGGGTCGAGGGTCCCCGCGTGGCCGACGCGGCGGGTCCGCGCCAGCCGGCGCAGCCTGCCCACCACATCGTGGGAGGTCCAGTCGGCGGGCTTGTCCACGATGACGAGGCCCGAGACAGAGTTCACTGGTCGTCGCTCCGGTCGTTGGGGTCGGCGGGGCCCGGCGCGCGCAGCGCCGCCCGCAGCCGGTCGATGATGTCGGACGGGTCCCCGGCGGCGGTGAACGCCGCGGCGGTGCGGTGGCCGCCGCCGCCCAGCTCCACGCACGCCTCGCCGACGTCGACCTGCCCCTTGGAGCGGGTCGAGACGTACCAGTCGCCCTCGTCGGTCTGCTTGCACACCACCGAGACCTCGGCCTCGTCGGTGCGGCGCAACTGGTCGATCACGCCTTCGAGCTGGTCGTAGGGGACGCCCCGCACGTCGCGGTCGGCGCGGCCGATGGTCGTCCAGACCAGGCCGAAACCCCCGGCGGCGTCGCGTTCCAGGCGGGCCCGCGCCAGCGCGCCCGCCAGCACCTGGAGGTAGCCGAACGGGGCGCGGTCCCACAGCTCGCGGCTGACCTCGGCGGGGCGCACCCCCGCCTCCAGCAGCCGTCC
The DNA here is from genome assembly GCF_014138665.1 of Actinomadura kijaniata. Classification (NCBI taxonomy): domain Bacteria; kingdom Bacillati; phylum Actinomycetota; class Actinomycetes; order Streptosporangiales; family Thermomonosporaceae; genus Actinomadura; species Actinomadura kijaniata. The sequence goes on along the minus strand of NZ_JACJIA010000001.1, from coordinate 1,231,096 downwards.
CGCCAGGTCGTGGTCGCGGGGGGTGGTGCAGGAGTACTTGAACGAGCCGGTGTCGCTGGCCAGCCCCGCGTACAGGCCCTGCGCGACGTCGGCGGTCAGCGGCGCGTCCAGCCGCCGCAGCAGCTCGTCCACCAGCACGGCCGTCGCGGCGGCGGCCGGGTCCACCAGCCGCACCGTCCCGAACCCGCCGCCGGAGGCGTGGTGGTCCACGACGATCAGCTCGGCGGCGCGGTCGGCGTTGGCCGCCAGCGAGCCGAGCCGGGCCGTGCTGGCCGCGTCCAGCGTGATCATCAGTTTCGGGGCGGCGGGCATCATGCCCGGCTCCACCAGCAGCTCCTGCCCGGGCAGGAACCGCAGGCTCGCCGGAACCCGGAACGGCTCCCCGAACGAGGCCAGCACGCGCTTGCCCAGCCCCCGCAGGGCCTGGGCGAGCGCGAGCATGGAGCCGAGGGCGTCCCCGTCCGGCGCGACATGGCAGGCCAGGCAGATCTCCTCCGCCCGGTCGACCAGCCGGACGGCCCGGTCCCAGTCGAGGCCGGGCCACCGGTCGCCACGCGTGGCCGGGCCGCCACCGGTGACCGGGGCCGTCATGACGAGGCGCGCCCGGGGGTCGCGTCGCCCTCTCCGTCGTACCCGTCCTCGTCGGCGTCCTCGTCGTCGACGGCGGGCTCCTTGTAGGGGTTGGCCTCCCCGGCCCACTGGGCGCTCTGCGCGGCCCTGGCCACCTCGGCGTCCCGGGCCCGCGCCTGGGCCAGCAGGTCGTCGATGTGCGCGGCGTTCTCCATCACCGAGTCGAGCTCGAAGGTGAGGCTCGGGGTGTGCCGGACGCCGGTCTTGCGGCCGACCTCCGCCCGGATGACGCCCTTGGCGCTCTCCAGCGCCGCCGCGGTGTCGGCCCGTTCGGCCTCGGTGCCGTAGACCGTGTAGTACACCGTGGCGTCCCGCAGGTCGTTGGTGATGCGGGTGTCGGTCACGGTCACGAAGCCGAGCCGCGGGTCCTTGATCCGCCGCTCCAGCATCTCGGCCACGATCTGCTGGATGCGGTCGGCGAGCTTACGCGCCCGCGCTGCGTCCACCATGATCGCACCCCCCTTTCTCGGTCTGGGACCAGGACGCTAGTCCTCGTCGTTGAAGAGCCGCCGCCGCACCGACAGCAGCTCGATCTCCGGGCGACCGGCCACCAGCCGTTCGCACTGGTCCATGACGTGGTGGGCGTTCTCGGCGGTCCCGGACACCACCGCCACCCCGATCTCGGCCCTGCGGTGCAGGTCCTGCTCGCCGGTCTCGCCGACGGCCACCCCCGGGAAGTGCTTGCGCACCTCCGCGACGATGGGCCGGACCACCGCCCGCTTCTGCTTGAGCGAACGCACGTCACCCAGCAGCAGGTCGAGCGTCAGCGCTCCCACGTACACCTGGACGATCACCTCGGATTTCTCTGGATGTGGAACGACGGCGGGATGGCGGAGTGTTCCCGGTCCGTCACCGGTTCGAAACACCGCGTCCCGCGGCGTCTCGGGGACGCCGCGTCCGGCCGCCGACATGGCACGACGCCAGGCTAGAAGATCAACCTGGCGTCGCGTCACTGGTTTTCGGCCCGGTGGGACGGGCCCTGCGGCCCGGCGGGGAGCCGGACCGCGGGGCGGGCGGCCGGCCCGGTGGTCACCGGGCCGGCCGTCCTTCACCTCGGGTCTCAGGTGCGGGGCTTCTCCCGCATCTCGAAGAACTCGATGATGTCGTCCACCTTGATGTCCTGGTAGCCGATGCCGATACCGCACTCGAAGCCCTCGCGGACCTCGGTGACGTCGTCCTTCTCCCGGCGGAGCGAGGAGACGGTGAGGTTGTCGCTCACCACGACGCCGCCGCGCAGCAGGCGCGCCTTGGCGTTGCGCTGGACGACCCCGGACTGGACCATGCAGCCGGCGACGTTGCCGATCCGCGGCACCTTGAAGACCGCGCGGATCTCGGCGGTACCGAGCTGGACCTCTTCGAACTCCGGCTTGAGCATGCCCTTGAGGGCCGCCTCGACCTCTTCGATCGCCTGGTAGATGACCGAGTAGAAGCGGATGTCCACGCCCTCGCGGTCGGCCAGTTCCTGCGCGTTGCGCTCGGGCCGGACGTTGAAGCCGATGATGACCGCGCCCTCGGACGCCAGCGCCAGGTTGACGTCGTCCTGCGTGATCGCGCCCACACCGCGGCGGATGACGCGCAGGGAGACCTCCTCCCCGACATCGATCTTGAGGAGCGAGTCCTCCAGGGCCTCCACCGAACCGGAGACGTCGCCCTTGAGGATGAGCAGCAGCTCGTCCCGCTCGCCGCGCTCGAGGTCCTTGAACATGTCCTCGAGCGAGGTGCTCTTGCGCGAGCGCAGGAGCTCGGCGTTGCGCTTGCGGGCCACGCGCTTGTCGGCGATCTGCCGGGCCACCCGGTCGTCGTCGACGACCAGGAAGTTGTCGCCCGCGCCGGGCACGGCCGTCAGACCGAGCACCAGCACCGGACGGGACGGGCCCGCCTCCTCGACGTTGTTGCCGTTCTCGTCGAGCATCGCCCGGACGCGGCCGTGGGCCACGCCGCAGACGATGGAGTCGCCGACGTGGAGCGTGCCGCGCTGCACCAGGACGGTCGCCACGGCGCCCCGGCCCTTGTCCAGGTTGGCCTCGATGGCCGTGCCCTGGGCGGGCATGTCGGGGTTGGCCTTGAGCTCCAGCTCGGCGTCGGCCGTCAGGACGATCGACTCCAGCAGGCCGTCGATGTTGATGCCCTGCTTGGCGGACACGTCGACGAACTGGGTGGTGCCGCCGTACTCCTCGGCGATCAGGCCGTACTCGGTGAGCTGGGCCCGGACGCGCTGCGGGTCGGCGCCCTCGACGTCGATCTTGTTGACCGCCACCACGATCGGGACACCGGCCGCGGTCGCGTGGTCGATGGCCTCGGTGGTCTGCGGCTTGACGCCGTCGTCGGCGGCGACCACCAGCACCACCAGGTCGGTGGTGTCGGCACCGCGGGCACGCATGGCGGTGAACGCCTCGTGACCCGGGGTGTCGATGAAGGTGATCTTGCGGTCCTCGCCGTCGACCTCGGTCTGCACCTGGTAGGCGCCGATGTGCTGGGTGATGCCGCCGGCCTCGCTGGCCTGGACGTTGGCCTGCCGGATGGCGTCCAGCAGCTTCGTCTTACCGTGGTCGACGTGACCCATGACGGTCACGACCGGCGGACGGGTCTGGAGGTGCTCCTCGCCGCCCTCGTCCTCGCCGTACTCGATGTCGAACGACTCGAGCAGCTCGCGGTCCTCGTCCTCGGGGCTGACGACCTGGACGTCGAAGTCCAGCTCGACACCGAGAAGCTGCAGGTCGTCGGGTTCCACCGACTGCGTGGCGGTCACCATCTTGCCGAGGTGCATCATGATCTGCACCAGCGACGCCGGGTTCGCGCCGATCTTCTCGGCGAAGTCGGTCAGCGAGGCGCCCTGCGGCAGGCGGATGGTCCTGCCGTTGCCGCGCGGGGCCTGCACGCCGCCGATCGCCGGGGCCTGCATGTTCTCGAACTCTTGACGACGCGCCCGCTTCGACTTGCGACCGCGCGCCGGACGACCACCGGGACGGCCGAACGCGCCCTGCGTTCCGCCGCGGCCACGACCGCCGCCACCGGGACGGGGGCCGAAGCCGCCGCCACCACCGGGACGACCGCCGCCACCGGGGCCACCGCCGCCGGGGCGGGCGCCGAAGCCGCCGCCGCCACCGGGACGACCGCCGCCACCGGGACGGCCGCCGCCGCCACCGCCGCCCGGACGGCCACCGCCGCCACCACCGGGACGGCCGCCACCGCCGCCGCCACCGGGACCGCCGCGCCCGGGGGCGCTGGCGGGACGGGACGGCATGTTCATCGGGCTCGGCCGCGGACCCGCCGGACGCGGGGACATGCCGCCCGGGTTCGGGCGGGGACCGCCCGCACCGGGAGCACCGCCCGGGCGCGGGCCGGGACGCGGCGCGCCGCCGGCCGGACGCGGACCGCCGGGACGGTCACCGGCACCGGCGCCGCCCTGCGGACCCGGACGCGGGCCGGGACGCGGACCCGGCTTGGGCGACTGGCCCATGCCGGTGTTGGTCGAGCTGAACGGGTTGTTGCCCGGACGCGGCCCCTGCGAGCGACCGCCGCCCTGCTGGCCCTGGCGCGGGCCGGGACGCGGACCCGGCTTGGGGGACGGACGCGGGCCCGGCTTCGGCGCGCCGCCCTGCGGGCGGGAGCCGGACGGGGCCTGCTGGCCACCCTGCGGGCCGCCCTGCTGACGCGGGGCGGACGGAGCCTGCTGACCGCCCTGCGGGGCGGCCTGCGGGGCGCTCTGGGGAGCGCTCTGCGGACCGGCGGCCGCGGCGGGCTGCTCCACCGGCATGCCCGGCGCCGGCGGCACCGGACCCGGGGCCGGACGCGGGCCCGGCTTGGGCGCGCCGCCCTGCGGGCTCGGCTGCGGGCTCGGACGCGGGCCCGGACGCGGACCCGGCCTGGGGGCCGGACGGGCCCCCTGGGAAGAATCGGACGCGCCGCCGGAGGGCGACGCCGGACGCGGACCCGGCTGGGGGCCCGGCTTGGGGGACGGCCGCTTGGACGCGACCTTCCGGTCTCCGGACTTGCCGGAGTTGTTGTTGAAAGCTTCGGTAAGCCTGCGAACGACCGGCGCCTCTATCGTCGAGGACGCCGACCGTACGAACTCGCCCATCTCCTGGAGCTTGGCCATGACGACCTTGCTCTCGACTCCCAGCTCCTTGGCGAGCTCATATACCCGGACCTTGGCCACTACACTCCCTACTCGGTCCGGGGGTGCGGCCTCCGGACCGTCGTTAACCTGCCGTACTCATCGCGGCGTGCTCATCGAGCGCTCATAGCAATCTCGACCTGCTTCCGACTAGACGTCGCTTACTGATCGGCCACCTGGCCATCCTGCTGCTACGGCGCGGACGCCGCAAGCCTGTCCCTCAGCACACCGGCGTCGAGCGGCCCCGCCAGGCGGAAGGCCCGGGGGAACGCCCGACGACGCTCAGCGAGCTCCAGACACGCCGGATCGGGATGCAGATGGGCACCCCGGCCCGGCAGCCGGCCGTGGGGGTCGGGGACGATGACGTCCTCGATCACCACCAGGCGCAGCAGGTCGGACTTGACCGTACGAACCCGGCAACCCACACACGTGCGAATGGGCACAGCCGGGCCGTCGGTTCCGAGTCTACCGCGCCGAGGCGTCGGCGGGACCTGTCGCATGCTCTCCTGACGCACTTGATACGTACTTGGTCCAGAAACGCCGGACTCGCCGAGCTTACTCCCCCGTACCGGCGGGCTGCGCCGCGGGCTGCTGCTCGGTGTCGGACCGGATGTCGATCCGCCAGCCGGTCAGCCGGGCGGCCAGCCGGGCGTTCTGGCCCTCCTTGCCGATCGCCAGGGAGAGCTGGTAGTCCGGAACGATCACCCGGGCGGCCCGCGCGTCGGCGTCCACGATCTCCACCGAGGAGACGCGGGCGGGCGACAGCGCGTTGCGCACGAACTCGGCCGGGTCGTCCGACCAGTCCACGATGTCGATCTTCTCACCGTGCAGCTCGGCCATCACGTTGCGGACGCGGCTGCCCAGCGGGCCGATGCACGCGCCCTTGGCGTTGACGCCGGGCTTGCGCGACCGCACCGCGATCTTGGTGCGGTGCCCGGCCTCGCGGGCGATCGCGGCGATCTCGACGGTGCCGTCGGCGATCTCGGGGACCTCCAGGGCGAACAGCTTGCGGACCAGGTTGGGGTGGGTGCGCGACAGCTGCACCGACGGGCCCCGGTGCCCCTTGCGGACCTGGACCACGTAGGCGCGGATGCGCTCGCCGTGCTTGTACTCCTCGCCGGGCACCTGCTCGGCGGGGGTGAGGATCGCCTCGATCCGGCCGAGGTCGACCAGCACGTTGCGCGGGTCCTTGCCCTGCTGGATCACCCCGGAGACGATGTCGCCCTCCCGCCCGGCGTACTCGCCGAACGTCAGCTCGTCCTCGGCGTCCCGCAGCTTCTGCAGGATCACCTGCTTGGCGGTGGTGGCGGCGATACGGCTGAACCCCTCGGGGGTGTCGTCGTACTCCCGGACCGGGTTGCCCTCGTCGTCGGTCTCGGTCGCCCACACGGTCACGTGCCCGGTGGCGCGGTCCAGCTCGACCCGTGCCCGGGGCGCGGCGCCCTCGGTGCGGTGGTAGGCGATCAGCATGGCGTCTTCGATGGCCTTGACGGCCACGTCCAGCGAGATGTCCTTCTCGCTCTCCAGGCTGCGCAGCGCGGTCATGTCGATGTCCACGAGGCTCCCCCCTCTACTCCGGCTCGGCCGGAGAACGCGTTTCGTCGGCCCCGGCGGTGTCGGCCGACCCGCCGTCGTCGGGGGCGGCCCCGTCGTCGGCCCGGCGGAACTCCACCTGGACCCGGCCGCGCCCCAGCTCCGCGTAGGCGAAGGTGCGCCGCACGGGCTTGCTCCCGGCCTTGGGTCCGCCCTTGCCCTTGGCGGGCCTGGCGACGACATCGAGCACGACCGAGGTGTCGTCGGCCTCGACGACGCGGCCCTCGATCTGGCCGCCCTCGGTCAGTGGCGCGACCACGAGCCGCCCGGCGGCGCGGCGCCAGTGGCGCGGCTCGGTGAGGGGGCGGTCGACGCCCGGCGAGGTCACCTCCAGCACGTACGGCGCGGTGCCCATCACGTCCGACGCGTCCAGCATCTCGGAGACGGCCTGGCTGAGGTCGGAGACGTCGTCCAGGCTCACCCCGCCGTCGGCGTCCACGACGATCTTCACGAGCCGGCGGCGGCCGGCGGGGCGCACGTCGACCTCCTCCAGGTCGAAGCCCGCCCGGGCCACCTCGGGCTCCAGCAGCCGGGTCAGTTCGGCGACGGCCTGCTCGCGCGGCAGCCGTCCGCCCTCGGCGCGGCCCCGCTGAGCGCCGTCGCCATCGGACCGAACGCTCATGGGACCTCCCTCTCGTCGTGCTGATTCCACCGTGTGTCCGTTGCCCTCTCAAGACTATCGACAGCCGGACACCTCAGCGGTCTTTCGGACAGCTCACCGGCGCGCCGGGTATGGAATGCTTGGACCGGCCCGTCGGACGCCCCTGCGGGAGAGCCCACCGGCCGCCGTCGCCGCACCGGTCCGACACCGATTCGCCATCGCCGTCGGGTGAGGAGCCACGCTTGCCAGAAGCCGTCACGCCGGGCGCTCCCGGCGTGTCCCGCCGCGCGGTGCTGGGCACCGGCGCGTTCGCCCTGCCGCTGCTGAGCGGCTGTGAACCACCGGGCGCCGTTCGCAGGACGGCGCACGCGGACGTTCCGGCCCTGGTCGCCGCGATCACGGACGAACAGGACCTGATCGCATTCTACGAGGCCGCGCGGAGCGCCCACGCCGGGCTGGCCCGGCGGCTGGACGCGGCCCTGGCGCACCACCGGGAGCATCTGGCGGTGCTGCGGCGGCATCTGGTGCCCGGTTCGGGGCCCCGGCGGGACGAGGGCGGGGCGGTCCCCGCCCCGCGCGTCCCGCAGGTCCCGCGCGGTACGGCGCAGACGCTGGCCGCGCTGCGGGAGGCGGAGGCGAGGGCGGCCGCCGCCCGGCTGGCGGCCGTCGCGAAGGCCGCTCCGGGGCTGGCGCAGCTGATGGCGAGCATCGGCGCGTGTGAGGCGGGACACGCGGTGGCGCTGGGGGGACGGCCGTGACCGACGTCCCGGCGCTCCAGGAGGCGTTGAAGGCCGAGCACGCGGCGGTCTACGGGTACGGGGTGCTGGGCGCGCGGCTGCGCGGCACCCACCAGGCCACGGCCCGGGTGATGTGGAACCTCCACCGCGCGCGCCGCGACGCGCTGGCCGAGCGGCTCACCGCCGCCGGGGCGACGCCCGAGGCGGCGGCCCCGGTGTACCGGCTGCCGGTGCGGCCCACCTCGGGCCGGACGGCGGGCGAGCTGGCCGCCGCCCTGGAGGACGCCGTGGTGGCGGCGCTGGTGGGGGCGGCGGGCGCGGCGGACGCGGGGCTGCGGTCGTGGGCGGCCCGGGCGATGCAGGAGTCGGCGGGCAACGCCGCCCACTGGCGCACCGCGATCGGGCGGCCGCCGGGGGCGGGCGCGTTCCCGGGGCTGCCCGCCGCGGCGCTGGCCCCCAGGCCGCGGCCGGGCGCCTGATCCGATCGGCCTGAAACGATCGGCGTTCCCGCACCACTCCCTAGTGATCGACTACTAGGGAGGAGCCCTGCCGATGAGGCGATGGGCCAAGGGGACCGCCGCGCTCGCCGCGGCGATGGCGATGGCGCCCCCGTACGGCGCGGGAACGGCGCACGCCGCGCCGCCGGCGGCGCCGGACGCGGGCGGGCGGGCGACCGTGACGCTGATCACCGGCGACCGCGTCCACGTCAGGGAGGACGCGGGCGGACGGCCGCTCGTGCGGATCGAGCCCGGCGCGGGGCGGGGGAAGGTCGCCTTCTACCGCAGGAGCCGGGGAGCGGAGCTGTCGGTCGTCCCGGCGGACGCCGCGCCGCTGGTCGCGGCGGGCCGCCTGGACGCCGCGCTGTTCGACGTCACCCGGCTCCTGCGGGGCGGGTACGGCGACGGCGCGCGCCCGGACATCCCGCTGATCGTCGCCGGGACGCCCGCCCGCCGGGCCGCCGCCCCGGCGGGCGGGACGGTCACCCGGCCGCTGGCGGCGCTGAACGGCGCGGCGGTCACCGCCCGCAAGGACCGGGCGGCGTCGGTGTGGGCGTCGGTGCGGTCGTCGCTGACCGGCGGCGCGACGGCGGCGTCCGGCACGGGCCGGGTGTGGCTGGACGGCCGGGTGCGCGCGACCCTCGACCGGAGCGTCCCCCGGATCGGCGCGCCGTCGGCGTGGCGGGCCGGGTACACCGGCAAGGGCGTGACGGTGGGCGTCCTGGACAGCGGCGTCGACGCCGCCCACCCGGACCTGGCCGGGTCCGTGGTGGCGGAACGGGACTTCACCGGCTCCGGGGACGTCCGGGACCGCAACGGCCACGGCACCCACGTGGCCTCGACGATCACCGGCGACGGCGTCGCCGACCCCCGGTACCGGGGCGTGGCCCCGGACGCCCGGCTGGTCGTGGGCAAGGTGCTGGACGAGAACGCCGCGGGCTCCTTCTCCGGCGTGATCGCGGGCATGGAGTGGATCGCGCAGCAGGGCGTCGAGGTGGTGAACATGAGCATCGGCGCGTCGCTCCCCAGCGACGGCACCGACCCGCTGTCGGCCGCGGTCGACACCCTCACCGCCCGCACCGGCACGCTGTTCGTCGTCGGCGCCGGGAACGCCGGCGGGGACGGCTCGGTGACGGCCCCGGGCCTGGCGGAGTCGGCGCTGACCGTCGGGGCCGCGGGCGCCGACGACGGTGTCGCCGGGTTCTCCTCCCGCGGCCCGCGGCCGGGCGACGGCGCGGTCAAGCCCGACGTGACGGCGCCGGGGGTGGACATCACCGCCGCGCGCGCCGGAGGGACGTCGGCCGGGGACCCGGTGGGCGACCGCTACACCACGATGAGCGGGACCTCCATGGCCGCGCCGCACGCGGCGGGCGCGGCGGCGCTGCTGTTCCAGCGCCACCCCGGATGGAAGCCCGCCCAGGTGAAGTCCGCGCTCATGACCACCGCGCGGCCGGCGGAGGGCGCCTCGGTGTTCGCCCAGGGCGCGGGCCGGATCGACGTGGGGCGGGCGGTCGCCCAGCGGGTCCTGGCCGACCGGGGCGGCGTCTCGTTCGACCTGCGGCGGGCGGGGGCCTCTCAGCGGGTGACGTTCCGCAACGAGGGCGACGCCCCGGTGCGCCTGGACCTCGCCCTGCGGATGCGCGGACCGGACGGGCCCGCCCCGGACGGGATGTTCTCGGTCAGCCCGGCCGCGCTGGAGATCCCCGCGGGTGGCACCGCCGACGCCACGGTCACCGCCGAGCCCGGACAGGCCCCCCGGGGCCGCTACGAGGGCGGGCTGACGGCCCGGCAGGGGGACGAGGAGACGCTGCGGCTGCCGGTCGGCGCGGTCTGGGAGCCCGCGCTGCGCGAGGTCAGGCTGGCCGGCGTCGACCGGACCGGCAGGCCCGCCGGGACGACCGTGGAGACGACGCCGTGGGCCGTCCTCACCGACCTGGCCACCGGCAAGCAGGCCGAGACGTACATCAGCGGGAGCGGCGTCGCCGCGCGCGTGCCCGCCGGCCGGTACTCGCTGCACGCCGTGGTGCCCACCGGGGACACCGACATGGCGCTGTTCTCCTATCCGGACCTGTCGGTGGGCGACCGCGACCTGACGATCACCGCCGACGCGCGCCGGGCCCGGCGGGTCGCGGCCCGGGTGGACAGCCGGACCGCCGTGCGCGCGGGGGCCGACGAGATCGGCGTCACCGAGACGGTCGCCGGGACGCCGCTGTCGTTCGGGGTGGCGGTCGCCGGGACGGTGACCGGCCTGTCGGCCCGGCCCACCGCGAAGGTCGCCGGACGCCCGTTCGGCTTCTACCACGTGGCGAACCTCGCCGAGCCGGACGGCCCCCGGGCCTACCACCTGCAGCATCTGTCGGACGGCCGGATCCCGCGCCGCCTGGACCGCAGGGTCCGGGATACGGAGCTGGCGGCGGTGGACTCGGTCTACCACGCCGACCGGCCGCTGACCGGGCTGCGCGGATCCGTCGCCGCCGTCCCCGGCGTCCTGTTCGGGGCGGGCTACGGCGAGTTCCCCGTCCGGCTTCCGGGGCGGCGCACCGAGCTGTACACTGCCTCCCCCGCGTTGCGCTGGGGCCGGACCCTGACGGTGGGTCAGGACGAGCAGGCGGGGTTCGTCACCGGCGTCTCCGCCCTGCCCACCGGCGAGCCGGGCCGGAGGACCCGCCACTGGAACGCCGCCGCGCCGGGCACGCTCGGCGGGGGTGCGCGCAAGGTCGGGAACGGCCCCATGGCCTTCCGGGCGAGACCGTTCGCGACACCCGACGCCGTCGACCACCTGAGCCGGCCGACGACCGCGCGGACGTCGCTGTGGCGGAACGGCGAGCTGCTCGGGTCCTCCGACTCCGGCACCGTCCAGGTCCCCACACCCCCCGGCGAGGCCCGCTACACCCTGCGCTCCACCGCGGAACGCGCCGCGTCCTGGACCGGTCTCGGCACCCGTTCCGAGACCGAGTGGAGGTTCCCCTACACGCCGACGATGGCGAGGATGGAGGAGCCTCCGCTGTTCGCCGTGCGCACCGAGGGGGACTTCGACCAGGACAACCGCGCGCCCTCGGGCGGCCGGTTCGCCCTGTCCCTGCGGGTCACCGACGGGCGTCTTCACACCCCCGGAACGCTTCCCCGGTTCGGCCGCCCCTCCGTGGAGGCCTCCTATGACGACGGGAGGACCTGGCATCCGGCCGAGGTGGCCACGGCCGGCGACAACCGCTGGACGGCCGGGCTCACCCACCCGCCGCTGCCCGGCGGGCACGTCTCGCTGCGCGTCCGCCTGTCCGACGGTGAGGGCACCTCGCTGGACCAGACCGTCATCCGGGCCTACGGGCTCCGCTGAGGTCCGGGGCTCGGACCCGGCCCGTCCGGGTCCGAGCCCCGGCGCTCCTAGTCCTCGACGTCCACGCCGAAGGAGCGGGCCAGCTCGGGCAGGTCGTGCCCGTGGCCCTGCCCGACCGGGCGCAGCCGCCAGCCGTCGCCGCGCCGGTAGACCTCGGCGAGCAGCAGGGTGCGTTCGGTGGTGGCGGTGTCCAGGGTGGCGCGGGCCAGCGGCACCGAACGCGTGCTGGGCACGGCGGCGACCTCGATCGCGCCGAGGTCGCCGAACGTCCCGGGCCCGTCGATCGCCGCCGCGACCGCGACCCGCCGCACGGCCGGGGGCAGGGCGGCCAGGTCGAGGGCGACCGACTGCTCGGCGGGGCCGTCGGTGGACAGCCGGACGGTGCCGTCGGTGCTCTCGGGCGCGCCGTAGAAGACGAAGTCGCCGTCGGCGGCGACCCTGCCGTCCTCGTCCAGCGCGAACGCCACGACGTCGGCCGCGCCCCGGGCCTGCTGCTCCCAGCTCACGGCGATCGTCCACCAGGGCGCCTCGGGCAGGTCGAACACCGCGCCGCGCGGCAGGGTGCGCGGGTGGGCGGGGCGGGGCCGGGGGACGGTCCGGCCGGTGTCGGCGCGGTCGAGGGGGACGCCGGGCCGCACGTCCTCCAGCAGCTTGCGGAACGTCTCCTCGTCGATGATCGGGACGCCCTCGGCGCGGGCGCGGCGGGCCTTGCCGGAACCGGAGCCGGGGTCGTTGGCCACCAGCGCGCTGGTGTGGCGGCTCACCGAGGTCATCATGTTGAGCCCGGCGGCCACGCCCCGCGCGACCAGCTCCTCGCGCGCCAGGCGGGTGTCGCCGGTGATGGCGATCTTCATGCCCTGGACGAGGGGGCCGCCGGCGGGCAGCGGGCCGGGGCTGCGGTAGGCGCAGGGGGTCTTGGGGAGCGCGCGGTGGGGGTCCCTGCGCTGGGGCGTGCAGTCCACCAGCGGCAGCTCCACGCCGCGCCGCCGCGCCTCGGCCAGGGAGGCGCGCAGGATCCCGGCCAGCGCGCGGGTGTCCTCCAGCGCGTCGTGGGCGCGGGCGTGCGGCACGCCGTAGTGCGCGGCCAGGGTGCCCAGGCGCAGGTCGGGGGTGGGCGGGGCGAGCCGCCGGTTGAGCGCGAGGGTGCACAGCCGCCGTTCGACGGGCATCGGCACCCCGGCGCGGGCGAACTCCCCGGCCAGGAACGAGTAGTCGAACTGGGCGTTGTGGGCGACCATCACGCGCCCGGCCAGCAGGTCGGCGACGCGCGCGGCGACCCGGTCGAACGTGGGCGCGCCGCGCAGCCTCTCGCGGGTGAGCCCGTGGATGTGGACGGGCCCGGGATCGACGCCGGGGTCCAGCAGGGTGGTGTACTCGGACAGGGGGGTGCCGTCCGCTCCCGCCGTCACCACCGCCAGCGACAGGACGCGGTCGCGGGAGGCGCTGAGGCCCGAGGTCTCGACGTCGACGAGGGCCCAGTTGGCGGGCAGGCCGGCGGGGAGGGAGAGCATCCCCGCAGGCTACTGGACCGGGAACCTTCCGCCACCCGAGTACCGTTAGTCGCCTTTGTACGGATTGATCGTTCGGGGGAGGAACCAGATCAGATGACCGTCAGCCAGGACACCCACGCCGACACCCTCGCGGAGCTGCGCGCCGCCTACCGCGCCCAGCTCGACCAGATCAGGGCCGAGCGGGACGAGGCGCGGCGGCAGGCGCGCCGGGCCCGGGCCGAGGCGGTCAACGCGCGCGCCGACCTCGCCGGCCTCCAGGACCGGGTGCGGGAGCTGCTCCAGGCGGTGGCCGCCCAGCTGGACACCGCGCACCAGCGGTCCCAGCAGTTCCAGCTCGAACAGCCCCGTGCGGGCAGGGTCCCGGACGAGGTGCTGGAGGGCAGGGTGCTGAAGGGCGCGCCCGAGGGCGAGTAGCGGGACGATCCGCCGGGCGCGGCGTCCGCGCCGTCAGGCCGACCAGCGGTCGATGTGCGCGAGCAGGTCGCCGAGGTCCGTCACGACGGCGTCGGGCGTCGCGTCCGCGTATGCGGGGACGGTGGCGTTGGGGACCAGCACCGCGCGCATGCCCGCCGACTTCGCGCCGTGGACGTCGTCGAACGGCCGGTCCCCCACGAACACGCAGCGCGCCGGGTCGTCCGCGCCCACCGCGTCCATCGCGGCCCGGAACGCCTTGGCGTGCGGCTTGGTCCACGGGATCTCGCTGGAGTAGACCGCCCCGTCGAGCAGGTCCAGCACGCCGTCCCGCGCGAAGATCCGCTCGTGCCAGTCGCGCGACCACATGGTGTTGGACAGCACACCGACCCTGATCCCGCGCTCGCGCAGGGCGGCCAGCAGCGGCGGCGCGGCCGGGTCGATCAGCGTGTGCGGCGTCCACGCCTCGAACTTGGTGGCCAGCAGCGCCTCGGTCGGCTCGACGCCCGCCAGCGCGAACAGCTCGTCCAGCGTGGCGCTGCGGTGCTCCTCCCTCTGCCGCCGCCACAGCTCGTTCTCGGCGTCCAGCAGCGCGGTGGCCACCTCCTCCACCCGCCCGGGCTCCAGGTGGGCGGCGCAGACCGCCCGCCACATCTCGCCCAGCTCGATGTCGTGCCAGGGGGTGAGCGTGCCGCCCCAGTCGAAGATCACCGCGTCGATCGCCATGGACGGATCGTAACCGCGCGCCCGGCGCCGCGTTGGTCCCGGTGTGCGAGGGATCACCCCGGAGGGCGCGACCGGGGCCGCCAGGACCCCCCTCCACTATTTCTACCAAGTTAATAGAGTTAGGAGTTCGCGATGGCCAGCAGACCGTTCCCGCGGGAGCTGACGGCGGTCGGCGCGCTGCTCGGCGCGCTCGCCCTGCCCGCTCCCGCCGGGGCCGCGCCCGTCCCCGACGGTCCCGGACGCGACCGGGTGCCCGCCTACCTCGGCGCCCCGGCGACGCCGAGGCCGCTGCGGGGACGGCCGATCCCCGCCAACCCGCACCAGGGGCCGGTCGGGCTGTCGTCGATGCACGCCGACAGCCACGCCTCCGACACCCATCCGTTCGCCGGACCGCTCGGGCGGAACCCGCGGGTGCGCTCGGAGGCCAAGGGCGGCCTGCTGCCGGGGCTGTGCTCGACGGTCACCTTCGCCAGGCGGACCGGGCTGATGGTGGCGCAGTGCACGCGGGGCCAGACGTTCACGCTGCGGCTCATCGACCCCGCGACGCTGAAGGACCTCGCGACCCACGAACTCCCGCAACGCCCCTCCACCGTGCGGGCGGTGGTGTCGGGCGACCTCGACCAGGTGCTGACCGACACCTCCGGCGGCGCGTACTACTACCTCGACCCGCAGGACCGGGCGGTGCTGGCGGACTCGGCGTTCCACGTGCGGCGGTTCGCGCACGAGAAGGGGCCGGACAGCAGGTGGCGGTTCAAGGTCACCGATGACTGGGACCTCAGCGGGCACCTGCCGCACTCCTGCGCCACCTGGACGAACCCGTGGCCGAAGGGCGAGTGCGACCCGATCACGGCGGTCGGGCCGGACTGGGGCGGGCTGATCTGGTGGATCACCCGCAACGGCCGGATCGGCACCATCGACCCCCGCACCGGGAGGGTCCGCGCCACGCGCCTGCCGGGCGAGGGGATCCAGAACTCGTTCGCCGCCGCCGAGGACGGCGTCTCGATCGTCTCCGACCACGCCCTCTACCGCTTCCGCGCCGCCGCCGACGGCGCCCCGGCGGTCGTCTGGCGCAGGCCCTACGACCGGGGGACGCGCCGCAAGCCCGGCCAGATCGACCAGGGGTCGGGCACCACCCCGACGTTCCTCGGCGACCGGTACGTGGCGATCACCGACAACGCCGACGACCGGATGAACGTGCTGGTCCACCGGCGCGGCGACGGCCGCCTGGTGTGCAGGGTGCCGGTGTTCGGGCACGGCGCGAGCGCCACCGACAACTCGCTGGTCGGATACGGCGACAGCCTGTTCGTGGAGAACAACCACGGCTACCGCAACTTCTTCGAACTCCCGCCCGGCGGCTCGCCGGTCGGCGGCGTCAGCAGGATCGACGTCACCGCGAAGGGGTGCCGCACCGTCTGGACCAGCCGGGAGCGCTCGCCCTCCACCGTCGCCAAGGCCTCGGTCGCCAACGGGCTGCTCTACCTCTACACCAAGGAGCCCCGGCGGGACCTGGTGGACGCCTGGTACCTGACCGCCGTGGACGCGCACACCGGCCGCACCGCCTTCAAGGTGCTGACCGGAACCGGCAAGTGGTTCGACAACAACTGGGCCCCGATCACCCTGGGCCCCGACGGCACCGCCTACGTGGGCGTCGTCGGCGGGCTGGTGGCCGTCCGCGACCGCCCCGGAACGTGACGCCCGCCACTTCGCGCATTTCACCCCCCGCCAAGGGAATGTCATGGACTGACAGAACGTTCTCGGGGTCAGGCGATCTTGCGAGGTGACCGGACATGGCCCAGACCATTACGGCGCCCTCGCACGACCCCTCGCCCGACCTCCCGACCGGTCTCCCGACCGATCCCGGCGGCCCCCCGGTCGCCGCGCCCCGCCGGTCCCGCCGGTCGCTGCTGCTCCAGGCCGCGCTGTTCGCCGCCACCGTCGCCCTGCTGGTGGTGTTCCGCGACCAGCTGCCCGACCTCGGCGCGATGCTGGACGCCGCCGTGCGCGCCGACCCCGCCTGGCTGGTGCTGGTGGTGCTCGCCTCGGGGGCCTCGATGGGGGCGTTCGCCCGGTTGCAGCGGCGGCTGCTGCGGATCGGGGGCACCCGGATCCGGCTGCGCCGCGCGTTCGCGATCACCTATGCGGGCAACGCGCTGTCGGTCACGCTGCCCGCCGGTCCCGCCGTCAGCGTCGTGTACACGTTCCAGCAGTTCCGCCGCAACGGCGCGTCGGCGCGGCTGGCCACGGCGGTGCTCCTGCTCGGCGGCGTGATCACCACGGCCGCCTACACGCTGATCGGGCTGCTGGCGCTGCTGGCCGAGCCGAACGCGCGCGGCCCGGCGCTGCGCGTCCTGGCCGTGTGCGCCGCGCTGGGGGCCGCGCTGGTCGTGGCGCTGCGCCATCCGGGGCCGCGCGCCCTGGCCGGCCGCCCCGTGCGCGCGCTGCTCGGCCATCCCCGGATCGCCCCGCACGCCGACCGGCTGCGCGGCGTCCGCCAGGTGCTGCGCCCCACCCGCCGCGACTGGGGCGCGCTCGCCCTGCTGGCCACGGCGAACTGGGTGTTCGACATCCTGGCGCTGCTGGCGGCGGCGCAGTCCGTCGGCATCGACGTCGCCCCGCACGGGGTGGCGCTCGCCTACTTCGCCGCGCAGGCCGCCGCGAGCCTGCTGCCGCTGCTGCCGGGCGGCCTCGGCGCGGTCGAGGGCAGCATGGCCGCCTCGCTGGCGGCGTTCGGCGCGACCCTCACCCCGGCCGCCGCGGCGGTCGGGCTGTACCGGCTGGCGTCGTACTGGATCGTGGTGGCGATCGGCTGGCTGGCGTGGCTGGCGCTGCACGAGGGGCCGCGGATCTCGGCCCGTACGCGCCGCCGCCTGCACGACGCCGCCCTCGCCACCCTGCACGGCATGGCGCTGGCCACGGCCCCGATGGTCGTCCCGACGACGTCGGCGGGCGGCCGCGCCGAGCCCGGCGGCCCCTGACCGTCGCGCCCCCTTCTCGCCCCTCTCCCGCCCTCCGGTGACTTGTTGCCATGGCACCCTGCTGCTAATGTCCCAAGCGAGCGCTTGGTTCATAATCGACAGTGAGCATCACCGGAGGCTCGATGACGTCCCTACGGGTCAGCCTTGGCTACGAACTTGAGGTGCGCGGACGGTCCCGCGAGGTGGAGCAGCAGGCGTTCCGGAACGTCATGGACCAGGTCGTGCTGGCCGACCGGCTCGGCTACGACACCGCCTGGTTCGTCGAGCACCACTTCACCCGGGGGTTCTCGCACTCCTCGGCGCCCGACCTGGTGCTGGCCGGGATCTCGCAGCGGACCGAGCGCATCCACCTCGGCCTCGGCGTGGTGCTGCTGCCGTTCCAGTCGCCGATCCGCACCGCCGAGCGCGTCGCCACCCTCGACGTGATCAGCGGCGGGCGGGTCGAGTTCGGCACCGGGCGCGGCGCGTCCCCGCTGGAGTACCAGGCGTTCCAGCGGCCGTTCGAGCAGTCCCGCAAGCTCTGGGAGGAGACCCTGGAGGCGGTGCTGGCGATCTGGAACGCCGACGGCCAGCCGGTCAGCCGGTCCGGGGAGTTCTTCGAGATCCCGGACGTGAGCGTGTACCCGCGCCCGGTCCAGGTGCCGCACCCGCCGGTGTGGGTGGCCTCCACCTCGCTGGACGGGTACCTCGCCGCCGCGAAGCAGGGCTACAACCTGCTCGGCATGACCATGCTCAAGGGCCTGGACGACGTCGCCGAGGACATCGCCAGGTACAAGCGGTGCCTGGCCGACAACGGCTTCGACCCCGACACCCGCCGGGTCGCGCTGATGATCCCCTGGCATGTCGCGCCGACCCAGCAGGAGGCCGTGGAGACCGCCGCCGACCCGGTGCTGTGGTACCTGCGCCGCCAGGTCAACCTGGTCGCCCCGCCCGACTACACCGACGCCCGGCACGCCACCCACCGCGTGCTCGGCCAGCAGGCCGTCGGGATGCCGCCGGAGGAGGCGATGGCGGTCCTGCGCGACCAGACCATGGTCGTCATCGACGACGTCGAGGGGTCCCGCAAGGCCGTGGAGCGGATCAGGGAGGCCGGGGCCACCGACCTCATCCTCCAGGCCCAGGTGGGCGGGCTGGCCCACGACCGGGTCTGCGCCTCGATGGAGCTGTTCATGTCGGAGGTCATGCAGTGACGTCCTGGATCACCCGCGCGACCTTCCCCTCCGGCGGCCCGGCGCGGGGCCTGCTGCTGGTCTCCCCCGAGGGCGACGCCGTCGCGCCGCTGTCGGCCGCCGACCGGGACGCCGCCCGCGCGCTGGCCGCCGAGACGCTGCGCGCCGCCGGGCTCGGGCGGGCCGACCGCGTCGTCGTCGCGCTGAACGGCGACGGCGACGGCCCCGGCCCGCTGGTCGCGCGGGCCGCCGCCGACGTCGCGGAGGCCGCCGCGGCGGTCGGGCCGCGCGGCCGGATGCGCCTGCACACCGCGCTCGAACGCGTCCGGGCCACCACCCTGGTCACCACCCCGACCGGCGCGATGGACCTGCTGGCGCGGCTGCACCTGGAGTTCCTCATCGACCCGCTCGACCTGGAGCTGCGGCACGTCCTGCTGGTCGGCGAGATCCCCTCCCCCAACACCGCCGCCCAGCTGGCGGCCGAGTTCGAGGCGTCGGTGCGGGAGCTGTACGCCGACCCGTTCGTGGGCGTGCCGATCGCGCAGCGCGCGCCGTCGGACGCGGTGCTCACCCCGGTCCGCGACGGGCTGCTCGGCCTGGCCCGGCCCGACAAGGACGCCCTGCTGGAGGCCCCCTACGACGCGGGCCTCGCCGAACTGGTCACCACTCCGACCTGGCACTCCACGCTCGGCGGGACCGCGCTGCGCACCGGGCAGGCCGTCCGGCTGGCGGGCGGGGAGCAGGGCGTTCCCGCCCCGGCGCACACGATCGGCGAGCACGTGCTGGTGCGCGGCCGCTGGCTCTCCCTGCCGAAGGTCGCCGCCGCGCTCTCCAGGATCGACGGGGTGAGCCGCTGGGAGCTGCGGATCACGCGGGAGGGGACGCTGGACGCGGCGGCGCTGCACGTCACCTTCGCCCGCGACACCCTGGTGAAGAACCCGATGTGGAAGTCCCGCATCGCGCAGGCGCTGTACTCCCTCACCCCCGTGTCGATCGAGGTCGTGGTCGAGCCGGAGGCGTCGGAGGAGCGCCGCCCGCCCGTCGTCACCGACCACCGCGGCCACCACCTGGGCCGCGACCGTTCCGAGCTGTCGTAGGAGGTCCCCGCGCGTCCCGGTCCCGGCGCGGGGGCCGGGACGCGCGGTCCGTGCGAGGAGGCGCGATGGAGTTGCAGCCGGTACCCGCCTGGGGAACGATCCCGCGCATGCTGCGCGACCAGGCGGGGCGGCACCCGGACGTGGCGGCCGTCGTCGCCGGGGACACCCGGCTGACCCTCGCCGAGCTGGCCCGGCGGGCGCGCCGGACCGCGCGGGCGCTGATCGCCCTCGGCGTCGCCCCCGGCGACCGGGTCGCGGTCTGGGCCCCCAACACCCCCGAGTGGGTGGTCGCCGCCTACGGGATCTGGGACGCGGGCGGCGTCATCGCGCCGCTGTCCACCCGGTTCAAGGGCATCGAGGCCGCCGGGCTGCTCCGCGCGACCGGCGCGAGGGTGCTGCTGGTCGCCGAGGGCTTCATGGGCGTGTCCTACCTCGACATGATCGCGGACGCGGACCTGCCGGAGCTGGAGCACACGGTCCTGCTGACCGGCACGTCCCCCCGTCCCGGCGCCGTGGCCTGGGACGACTTCCTCGCGCGCGGCGCGGAGGTCACCGCGGAGGCGGCCGAGGAGCGCGCGCGGGCGGTCTCCCCCGACGACCTCGCCTCGATCATGGCGACGTCCGGCACCACCGGCGCGCCCAAGGGCGTGATGCTGTACCACGCGCAACTGCTGCGCGGCTACTGGGACTGGGCGGAGATCGTCACGCTCCGGGAGGGCGACCGGTACCCGATCATCGCGCCGTTCTCGCACGGCTTCGGCATCAACGCGGGCCTGCTGGCCTGCGTGCTGCGCCGCGCCACGATGATGCCGGTCGCGCTGTTCGACCCGGGCGACCTGATGGACATGATCGAACGCGACCGGATCAGCGTCCTGGCGGGCGCGCCGCCGATGTTCTTCAGGATCCTGGACGAGCTGGACGGCCGCGACGTGTCGTCGCTGCGGGTGGCGATCTGCGGCGCGGCGGCCGTCCCGCCCGAGCTGATCCGCCGGCTGGTGGACCGCGTCGGCCTGGAACGCATGATCAACGCGTACGGGCTGATGGAGGGCACGGTCGTGTCGATGACCCGGGCCGGGGACCCGGTCGAGGTGATCGCCTCCTCCACCGGACGGCCCGTGCCCGGCGTGGCGGTCCGGATCGTCGACGACGACGGCAAGGACCTGCCGCCCGGCGAGCCCGGCGAGATCCTGGTCGGCGGCTACGGCGTCATGCGCGGCTACTGGCGGGACCCGGAGCGGACCGCCGAGGCCGTGGACGCCGACGGCTGGCTGCGCACCGGCGACATCGGCACGGTCGACGGCGCGGGCAACGTGGCGATCGTGGACCGCAAGAAGGAGATGTTCATCGTCTCGGGCTTCAACGCCTACCCCGCCGAGATCGAGGGCCTGCTGCTGCGCTGCCCGCTGGTGGCGCAGGCGGCGGTGATCGGCGTCCCGGACGAGCGGCAGGGCGAGGTGGGCTGGGCCTACGTCGTGCCCCCGCCGGGCACGGCCCCCGACCCGGACGGCGTCGTCGCCTGGGCCCGCGCCCACATGTCCAACTACAAGGTCCCGCGCCGCGTGATCATCGTGGACTCACTCCCCGTCAACGCCAACGGGAAGATCGACAAGCCGTCCCTCCACGCCCGCGCCGCCGCCGAACGGCAGTGACGGGTTGGCGGCGGCGGCCGCCGCCGTCTCCCCGTCCGCGTCGTCGAGCAGCGCGACCAGCGCGTCCGGCGGCAGCGCGGGGTGCCCGGCGGCGACGCGCCGGGCCCGCCGGTCGGCCAGGCACGCCAGGAGGAGCGCCGCCGTCGCGTCGGGACGGCGGGCGATCTCGCGCAGCGCCTTCGCCACCGGATGCCGCCGGGCCAGCTCCTCCAGCAGCGCCGCCGGGGCGCCCGGGTTGGCGGCGATCCCGGCGGCGACCCGCGCGCCGTGCCGTCCGAGCATGGCGCGCAGCCGCTCCTCCGGCAGCCCCGGGTGCGGCGCCACGGCGTTGGCCACCTTGGCGTCGGGGTCGGCGGCGAGCGCGTCGCGGATCCCGTCCGGCAGGTCGCGCCGCCGCGCCACCAGCGCCCGCACCGCCGCGTCGGGGTGGGCGGCCAGCTCCGCGACCTCGGCGGGCGGGGCGGCGGCGATCCGGGGCAGCGGCGTCGGCCCGGTCTTGACGGTCCTCGCCAGGGTGACCAGGACGTCCAGCGGCAGGCGCGGGTTGCGCGCGAGATCGCGTCGCACGTTGTGGCCGGTGTCGGCGGCCAGCACGCGCATCAGGCGTTCGCCGATCGCGGGGTTGGCGGCGAGGTCGGAGCGGACGCCGGGCTCCGGGCTCGCGGCGAGGCGTTCGTAGACCGCCGCGGGCAGGCCGGCGCGCCGCGCCAGCTCGCAGCGGAGCAGCATCGAGGGGTCGTCGGCGAAACGGGCGACGGCCTCGGCGGGCGTGGCCGGGTTGGCGATCGCCCGCATGCGCAGGAGGTGCGTCGTGTACTCGTGCGAGCCGTCGCAGGCCGCGCCCGGCGGCAGGTCGCAGTCGGCGCGGGGGCAGTACGGGTCGTGGAGGAACGGGATCTCCTCGCGCTCGCACACCAGGCACGTCCGCGCCGGTGGCAGTCCCTCGCCGGTGACCAAAGCGGCCAGCGTCCGCGGAGGCGTCGCCTCGTTGCCCGCGACCGCCGCGCGGACCCCGGCGTGCGGATGCGAGGCGAGCCGGGCCGCCGGCCCCGCCGGGGCCCACCGCGCGACCTCCTCGACGACCCGCGCCTCCGGGTCGGCGGCCAGCGTCTCCACCACGTCGGACGGCAGGCCGGGGCATTCCGCCAGCTTCTCCCGCCGCCCGGCGTCCGGGTCCGCCGCCAGCGCCCGCGCCCACTCCGGGCGTCCCCGCCCCTGGTCGAGAAGGGCGAGCGCGACGTCCGGCGACGCCTCCGGATCGACGCCGTCGGCCGTCAGCGTCCCGTGCTCGACCAGCAGGGGGGCGCACTCCGGAAACCGCGCGACCAGCGAGGCGGCCTGGGCGCGGGTCAGGTCCTCCCGCCCGGCCAGCTCCCAGGCCAGCTCGCGGTCCGCGGCCGCGACCAGCCGTTCGCGCAGCGCGGGCGGCAGGGACGGGTTGACGGCGAGCCCTCGCAGCACGGGGTTCACGAAACGGCCAGGCCCTCGTCATAGGCGGCGCGGGCCGTCGCGGTGGCCTCCCACTCGGCCCTGGGCGGGACGGTGGGGTACACGGTGCGCGTCAGCAGGCCGTCCCGTTCCGGGTCGCGCGGGGTCAGGGTGGGCATCCGCCGGCTGATCCCCGGGTCGCCTCCGCCACGAAGGTGCCCTCCTCCACTCGGACCGACGGTCACGGATCATGGCCACTGTAACAATCGGCGCACTCGTGGAGGCGGGCCTCCTGTCCGTCACGTTCGAGGAGACGACGCGCGCGCCGCCGGGTCCCGAGGGCGCGGCCGCCAGCGGACCAGGGTCGTCTCCTCGTCCACGTCGGTGAAGACCGCCTCCACCGGGAAGCCCTCGTGCAGCTCGGACGGGTCGCCGTCGACCAGGTCGCCGTACATCAGCATGTCGTGGCCCTCGTCCAGCCGGACCGCGACGACCGTGTAGGGCACCTCGTCGGCCATCGACCGCATGAAGACCTGGTGGTTGACGATCCAGGTGTAGACGCGGCCCGTTCCGCTCACCGGCACCCAGAGGTGCTCGCGGCCGCGGCACCGGTTGCAGACCGCGCGGGCCGGGAAGCGCGGCGTGCCGCAGCTCACGCAGCGCTGCACGGTCAGCTCGTGCCGCCGCACGGCCTGCCACCAGGGCGCGGAGTCGCGGTCGGTCTCGGGACGCGGACGCTGGGCGAGGCTCACGGGTCACTCCTGAGGATCAGCGCGGACGTGCCGGCCAGGACGTAGCCGGGCTGGGCGGTGGACAGCGCGACCTCCGCGCCCGGCACCTGGCGGTCGCCCGCCGCGCCGCGCAGCTGGGAGACCGCCTCGGCGACGTGGTTGATGCCGTGGACGTAGCCCTCGGACAGGAACCCGCCGTGGGTGTTGACCGGCAGCGCCCCGTCCAGGGCCGTCGCGCCGGACTCCACGAACGGGCCGCCCTCGCCCTTGGCGCAGAACCCGTAGTCCTCCAGTTGCACGAGCACGGAGTAGGTGAAGCAGTCGTACAGTTCGGCGACGTCGATGTCGCCCGGCCCGACCCCGGCCATCGCGTACAGGCGCGGCGCGATCCGGGCGGCCTCGGTCACGGTGAAGTCGGTGCCGGTCATGCCGCTCCCGGCCCCGGACAGGAAGCTGTCGCCGCCGCCCCACGCCGCGCCCGACACCAGGACGGGCCGGTGCCGCAGGTCGCGGGCGCGCTCGCGGGAGGTCACCACCACCGCGCACGCCCCGTCGGTCTCCAGGCAGCAGTCCAGCAGCCGCAGCGGCTCGGCGATCCAGCGCGAGGCCAGGTAGTCGTCCAGCGTGATCGGGTCGCGTTTCAGGGCCCGCGGGTTCTTCACCGCGTTCGCCCGCTGCGCGACCGCGATCCGGCCGAGCTGCTCGTGCGTGGTGCCGTAGGCGTTCATGTGCGCCCGCGCGTACATCGCGAACTGCTGCGGCGGCGCGAAGTACCCGTAGGGGGCCTGGTACTGCGCGTCGAAGACCGGCGCGGGCGCGCGCCCGGTGCCGCCCATCCGGAACTCCGAACGCGCGTTGATCGCCCGGTAGCACACCACGGTCTCGGCGACCCCGGACGCGACCGCCATCGCCGCCTGCGCGACCACCGAGTGCGAGACGCTCCCGCCCCCGAACTGGTCCAGGTACCAGGACACCTCGGGGACGCCCAGCGCGGGCGCGACCACCCACGGCGGCGTGGAGTCGCCGACCCGGTGCGTGGCCAGCGCGTCCACGTCGTCCACGGTCAGGCCCGCGTCGTCCAGCGCGGCCAGGATCGCGTCGGCCGCCAGCGTCAGGGTCGAGACCCCCGAGTCCCTGCTGAACGGGGTGTAGCCGACCCCGACGATCGCCGTCCGGTCGCGGAAGCCCGTCACATGCCCTCCCAGTCACCCGAGCAAGCGCTTGACCGCGAGCGTAGGCGCGGCCGGACGGCGGCGTCAACGGCGCGCGGCCTCGGCCCGCGGTCCTAGCCCGACCCCGGACTTTGGACGGAGATCCCCCCGCTTGGGCCCCCTCCCGGAATCAAGCGCCCCACCAGGGCCTTTAGATGATGGGGGGTCGGTGACGGGCCGGGGGCGGCTTGACACCCCGGAGGCCGCCCGCCTATCGTCCAAGCAAGCGCTTGGCTAAGAGAAGGGAACGGGTCCATGGCCGACAACGCCGCCGCGGCCTCCGTGGCCTCCCAGGCCTCGCCCGCAGCCGGCACGGCCGGACACCCCGCGGGCCGGAGAGTGAAACCTCTGATGCAGCCATCCCCCCAGGGCCGGGCCGGTGCCCCGGTGACCGACGGCGCAGCGGTGACCGACATCGACAGCGCCCGCTTCCGCTCGGTCCTCGGCCGCTTCGCCACCGGCGTGGTCGCCATCACCGGCATCGACGCCGGCTCCGGGCGCCCCACGGGCCTGGCCGCCAACTCCTTCACCTCGGTCTCGCTGGACCCGCCCCTGGTGGCGTTCTGCGTGGCGCACACCAGCAGCACCTGGCCGCTGCTGCGCGCCGCCGACCGCCTGTGCATCAACATCCTCAGCGAGCCGCAGATCGAGGTCTGCAAGCGGCTCGCGGTCAAGGGCGGCGACAAGTTCGCCGACATCACCTGGACCGGCTCGCCCGGCGGCAGTCCCGTGATCGAGGGCGCCCTGGCGTGGATCGAGGTCTCGGTCGAGCAGGAGCACGTCGCGGGCGACCACGTGATCGTGGTGGCGCGCGTGCGGGCCCTGGACAAGCACCACGAGGGCGAGCCGCTGCTGTTCTACAAGGGCGGTTACGGCCGGTTCGCGGGCTGAGCCCTCAGGTCGCGGCCGGTTCGCGCAACCGCGCCAGCACCTGCAACGGGTCGGCCAGCACCTCCGCGAACGCGTACTCGGCCGCCCCCACCAGCGTGACGTCGTCGCCGAGCGCCGAGGTGCGCAGCTTCACGCGTTCGCGCGGCGCGGCCAGCGCGCTGCTGGCCAGCACGCTGCGGACCTGCGCCGCCGACCCCAGGTAGATGTCGCGCAGCGTTCCGCCGAACACGACCATCCCCGGGTTGAAGATGTTGACCAGGTTGGCGACGCCGAACCCCAGCCAGTTGCCGACCCGGTGCAGCGCCTCGCGCGCCACGATGTCGCCCCGGTCGGCGGCGTCCACCACGGCGCGGACGGCGTCGCGCCCGGTCTCGCCGGGCCGCTCGGCGCGCCCGGCGTGGGCGAGCAGGGTCCGCTCCCCCACCTCGGTCTCCAGGCAGCCGCGCGCGCCGCACGCGCAGGGCCGCCCGTTCGGGTTGACCATCATGTGGCCGATCTCGCCGCCGAACCCCTCCTGGCCGCCCAGCAGCCGCCCGCCGACGATGATGCCGCCGCCGACGCCGACGTCGCCGTGCAGGTAGATGAGGTCGTCGCAGCCGACGCCCGCGCCGCGCTCGTGCTCGGCCAGCGCGCCGAGGTCGGCGTCGTTGCAGACGGCGACCGGCACGCCCAGGCCGAGGCGGCGCGACAGGGACTCGCCCAGCGGGACGTCGCCGACGTCCAGGTTGGGACCGAACATGATCTGGTGGTCGGCGCGCCGCACCACGCCGGGGAACGCCAGCGCCGCCCCCACGCACACCGCGTCGCGCCCGGCCTTGCGGACCAGCGAGCGGGCCGCGCCCGCCAGCACGTTGACCAGCTCGGCGCCGTCGGGGTCGCCGGGCGACCGGGTGGTCTCGCGCCGGTCCAGGATCTCCCCGCCGAGACCCACCCGCGCGACCGCGAGCCGGTCCACGCCGGCGTCGAACGCCAGCACGTACACCCGCGTCGACTCCGGCCGCACCACCAGCGACGGCCGCCCGGCGCGGCGGCCGGGACGGCGCGGCAGCTCCTCCCGGACCAGCCCGGCGGCGGTGAGGTCGGCGGTGAGCGCCATGATCGTGCTGCGGTTGAGGCCCAGCGACTCGGCGAGCGTGGCCCGCGACGCCGGACCGCGAAGATGGACGAACCGCAGCAAAGTGCCCAGATTGTGCCGCCGGATGTCCTCCTGCGAAGGTCCCGCCCTCATCATGCGCGCAGCCCGAGCTTTCCACTGCGCCCGGCGGTGATCAGCTCGACGACCTCGCGGTGGGTGATGTCGGAGGTGCGGACCTGCGCGGCCATCCGGCCCAGGTACAGCGCGGCGATGCGGTCGGAGACGGCGAACACGTCGTTCATGTTGTGCGAGATCAGCACCACCGCCAGGCCCTTGTCGGCCAGACGGCGCACCAGCTCCAGGACCTGCTGGGTCTGGGCGACGCCGAGCGCGGCGGCGGGCTCGTCCAGCACCACCAGGCGGCTGTCCCACAGCACGGCGCGGGCGATCGCGACGGTCTGCCGCTGTCCGCCCGACAGCGCCGCCACCGGACGCCGCACCGACCCGATCGTGCGGACCGACAGGTTCGACAGGACGCGGGTGGCCTCCTCCTCCATCGTGGAGTAGTCGAGCGACAGGCCCCGGGTCCGCTCCCGGCCGAGGAACATGTTCTCGACGATGTCGAGGTTCTCGCACAGCGCGAGGTCCTGGTGGACGATCTCGATGCCGAGGGCGTTGGCGTCGCGGGGGCTGCGCGGCCGCACCGGGACGCCGTCGAAGTAGAACTCGCCCCGGTCGAGGTCGTGCACGCCGCCGATGCACTTGACCAGCGTGGTCTTGCCCGCGCCGTTGTCACCGACCAGTGCGGTGACCTCCCCCGGGTAGGCGACGAAGTCGACGTCGTGCAGCACCTGGACCGAGCCGAAACTCTTGTCGATGCCGCGCAGGTCCAGGACCGGTGTCACTGCCCTCTCCCACCGTGCCGCCGCGCCGCTTCGGGTCGTGCGGTGCTGGCTGGTGAGGGTAGCAGCGGCGGTCGCGGGCCGGAAAGCCGGAGCCGGTGGCCCGGCGGCGCCGCGCGCCGCCGGACCACCGGGCCACCGTGTCACGTCATCCCTCCGCGACCGTCATCTTCCGGCGGACGAACGCCGTCGCCGGGCCAGCGCGTCGATGCTGGCGGCCAGCAGCAGCACGCTGCCGGTGATGAGGAAGTTGAGGTAGGCCTTGGTGCCCAGCAGGCCCAGCCCGTTGTCGATGATCGCGATGACCAGGCCGCCCAGCACCGCGTCGCGGGCCTTGCCGCGCCCGCCGAACAGGCTCGTCCCGCCGATCACGGCCGCGCCGACCGCGTACAGCAGGTCGTTGCCGGCGCCCGAGCTCGGGGTGACCGAGTTCAGCCGGGAGGCGGCGACGATGCCGGCGATCGCCGCCAGCGTCGAGGCGATCATGAAGACGGAGATGCGGATGCGGGTCACGTTCACGCCCGCGCGGCGCGCGGCCTCGGCGTTGCCGCCGACGGCGTAGACGTGCCGGCCGTAGGGGGTGCGGCCCAGCACGAACGTGCAGGCGATCAGCAGCACGCCCACCAGCAGCACGCCCCACGGGATGCCCGCCAGGGTGATCAGCGGGCTGGGCGCGCGGTCCTGGCTGAGCAGCAGCGTGCCGCCCAGCAGCGCCGCGGCCACGACCGCGACCCGCGCCACCACCATCTGGAGCGGCTTGACCGACAGGCCGCGCGAGTGCTGCTGCCGCCAGCGCCACAGCTGCACGGCGGCGTAGCCGGCCGCGCACGCCGCGGCCAGCGCCCAGCCGAGCGCGACCGGCATGTTCTTGTTGGCCAGCGCGACGATGACGTCGTCGCGGACCGGGACGGTGCCGCCCTCGCCGACCAGCCGCAGCGTGATGCCCTGCAGGCCGAGGAACAGCGCCAGCGTCACCACGAACGAGGGGATCCGGATCACCGCGACCAGCCAGCCGATCGCGGTGCCGATCACGATGCCGGTGACGACCGCGCCGAGCACGGCCACGTACCACGGCTGCCCGGAGTCGACGATCAGCTTGGCCATCACCGCGGCGCACACGCCGCTGGTGACTCCCGCCGACAGGTCGATCTCACCGAGCAGCAGCACGAACACCAGGCCCATCGCCAGGATGGTCACCGGCAGCGCCTGGGTGAACAGGTTGGCGATGTTGCGGTCGGTCAGGAACGTCTCCGGGCGCAGCGCCGTGAACAGCGCCACCAGCGCGACGATGCCGAGGATGGCCGGGATCGCGCCCAGGTCGCCGGAGCGGACCTGCGCCCAGTAGTCGCGGAGCGCGCCCGCCACGTCGTTCTGGCGGCGGTCGGCGGCGAAGTCCGCGTCCGCCATCCGCACCGGGCCGCTTTTCATGGCCCCCTGCTCCTTGGGGGTGTCGGTGGACATCGATGCTCCCACTACATGCTCTCGGCCGCGGTGGCCGGGGCGAGTCCGAGGTCGCCGGAGCGACCGGCGGTGATGAGTTCCACGACCTGGCCGTGGGTGACGTCGTCCTTTCTCACCTCGGCCGCGACCCGGCCGAGGTACAGGGTGGTGATGCGGTCGGCGACCTCGAACACGTCGTTCATGTTGTGCGAGATCAGCACCACGGCGTGGCCGGTGTCGGCCAGCCGCCGCACCAGGTCCAGGACCTGCCGGGTCTGGGCGACGCCGAGCGCGGCGGTCGGCTCGTCGAGGATGACCACCTTGGAGTCCCACAGCGCGGCCTTGGCGATGGCGACGGTCTGCCGCTGCCCGCCCGACAGGCTGGACACCTGCTGGCGCACGGACTTGACGGTGCGGACCGACAGCTTGGCCAGGGTCTCGCGGGCGGCCTGCTCCATGGCGTTCTCGTCGAGCACGATGCCCCTGCGGCGCTCGCGGCCGAGGAACATGTTCTGCACGATGTCGAGGTTGTCGGCCAGCGCGAGGTCCTGGTAGACGACCTCGATGCCGAGCCCGGCCGCCTCCCGCGGGCTGCCGATCTCCACCTTGCGGCCCTCGAACTCGACGGTGCCGGAGTCGATCGGGTGGATGCCCGCGATGCACTTGATCAGGGTGGACTTGCCCGCGCCGTTGTCGCCGACGAGGGCCATCACCTCACCCTTGCGCAGGGTGAAGTCCACGTCGTGCAGGACGTGGACGGCGCCGAAGCTCTTGTTCAGCCCGGTGATCTTCAGGACGGGTTCGCCGTCGCGGTCGGCGGCGGGACCTCGGGTGGGGTCGGTCACGGTGCTCCTTCCGGAGACGTCGGGCCCGTGGCGGGTCCCCCCAGCGGTGGGGGACCCGCCACGGTGTCAACGGGGATCTGCTGGAACGGTGACGCGGGGTCAGCCGATCCCGGCGGCCTTGCACTTGTCGGCGTAGGCCCCCTTGCAGAGCTCGTCCTTCTTCACGAACCCGTCGTCGACGACCTGCTTGATGTTCTCCTTGGTGATGCCGATCGGGGTGAGCAGCACCGAGGGGACGTCGCGGTTGCCCTTGGAGTCCTTGGTGGTGCCGTTGGTCTCGGGCTTCTGGCCGTTGAGGACGGCGAGCGCGAGCTTGGCGGCGGCGTCGGCCTCCTGCTTGACCGGCTTGTAGACCGTCATGCACTGGGTGCCGTCGAGGATGTTCTGCAGGCCCTGCACGGTGGCGTCCTGGCCGGTGACCGCGACCTTGCCGGCGGCGTTGTTCTTCTTCAGGATCGACACCGCGGCGTTGCCGAGGCCGTCGTTGGCGGCGAGCACGCCGTCGATCTTGCCGTTCTGCTGGGTCCACATCTGCTCGAAGATCGTGGCGGCCTTCTGGTTGTCCCAGTCGGGCACGGCCTGCTCGGCGACCTTCTTGTACCTGGTGACCTTGTCCAGGACGCCGTGCGCGCCCTGGGAGAACAGGGTGGCGTTGTTGTCGGTGGGCGCGCCGTTCAGGTAGACGATGTTGGCGTCCTTGTCGCCCAGGCACTTCTGCAGGCCCTTGCCCAGCTCCTCGCCGACCTTCACGTTGTCGAAGGAGACGTAGTAGTCGCTGACGCCGCCGAGGGCGAGGCGGTCGTAGTCGATGGTCTTGACGCCCTGCTGCTGCGCCTTGCGCTGCACGGCGGCGGCCGAGTCGGAGTCCAGGCCGTCCAGCACCAGCACGGTCGCGCCGCTGGTGATCATCTGGTCGGCGATGGTCTGGAAGCGCTGGGTCGAGCCCTCGGCGTTCTGGATGTCGTACTGGACGCCGGCGGCCTTGAAGGCCTGCTCCAGGTACGGACGGTCGAAGCTCTCGTAGCGGACCGAGGACTTGGTGTCGGGCAGGATCACGCCGATCTTGCCTTTGGCCTTGGCGTCGCCGCCGCCGGAACCGGAGCCGGAGTCGTCGCCGCCGCAGGCGGTGAGCGTGAGCGCGGCGGCGGCCGTCAGAGCGGTCAGGCCGAGGATCCCCTTGCGCATGGCCGGGTCCTTTCAGGGTCGGCCGCGGTGCGGCCGTTCGGGGTGGGTGAATGTTGTGCCCCGCAACTTATGTCGGCTTCGCGCGGGACGCCAGACCTTCAACGAGGTCTATTTGTTGTTCGCAGTAACAATCACGTAACACGCCCTCACCTGGGAGAAGATCATCTCTTCGGCTTCCCGACCAGGTGACGCACTCTGATCGATACCCCGTCCGGAAGGGGAGAATGTTTCCGGACTCAACATTCGTCCACCAGACAGGACGCGTGTCGGACCCGCGCCCGGCCCGGGGTGATCATGCGGAGGGCGCCGGTGTGCCGGGCGTCCGCATGATCACTGTTTCAGTGGGCGGCGAGCACCCGCGCGACCCGGTCGGCCGCGACGGCGACGTCGCGGGCGGGAGCGATCCGCTCGGCCCACGACCACCAGTACCACCAGCCGTCCGCCCCCTCCTCGGCCAGGATGTTCTCCGTGAGGACGGAGGCGTCGGGATTCATGACGTGCAGGCTCGGCTCCTGTAGCCGGGGAAGGGTGAGCCTCACCCTCAGTCCCCGTCTCGCCAGCTCGTCGCCGAGCTCTTCCAGATATTCGAGCCGCGTCTTCGGCAACGCGGCCGTTCCCGTATCGTCAGGCGTCATCCTCGGTCACTCCCCCTGGGTTCCGCATGGCCCGACGAGGACTCAGCCTCCCCGTTCGACGGCCGCTCCGCAAGCACTTCGGGCAGGTCAGAGCACCGGAACACCCCCTGGAAAGGGGGTGGGGCGAAAGCGCGCGACGGCGCCCGCCGGGCGTGGCGGACCGGCGCAGCGCATGCGGGACCGCATCCGGGATATCTTGCCCACATAACTGCTTTCAGGGCGGATTGGGGAGACGATGACCGGGAGCGCGGGGGCGGGCCGGGACAAGACGCCGGGGCTGACCCGTCCGGACATGCCGCTGCCGAAGCGGCCCGGCTCCGAGGCCACCGCGGGGGACCCCCTCCCCACCCCGCCCGCCCCTCCGGAGCCGCCGCGGCGGCCGGAGCCGGGGCCCGGCACCGGTTCGGGCGGCCGGAACTGGCACCGCTGGCACTACCCGGTCGGCGTGTTCCTGACCGCCTACGGGGTGACGACGCTGGCCGCCACGGCGATCGGCTGGAGCGACCGGCGCGAGTGGTTCGCCGGCTACGTGGGGTCGGGCCTGGCGGTTCCGGCGCTGGTGGCGGTGAAGGTCGTCGAGCTGCTGCTGGTGCTGGTCGCGCTGGCCGGGCTGCTGCGCCGCCGGGACGTGTGGTTCCTGCCCGCGCTGGCGGGCTGGATGGCGGGCTTCGGCGTGTTCGCCGTGCTGGACCTGGTCAAGGGCGAGTGGCTGGCGCTGCTGGAGCACGGCGCGTACCTGGTCGGCTTCGCGGTGCTGCTGTTCGTGTCCTACGGGCTGAGCGTCAGGGCGCGGGTGGGCCGGCGTCCGGCCGCGTCCGCGGCCCCGCAGGCCGGGGGCGACGCGCCGGGCGGCGGCCTCACCCGGACGCAGGAGTTCGCGCTGGCGGCGCTGGAACGCTGGCAGCGCACCCAGCAGAACCGCCAGCAGCCGCCGCAGGACCCCACCCCCTGACCGCTCAGGGGACCACGACGATCTTCGCGTGCTCCTCCGGCCGCGCCAGGTCCGCGAACGCCCCCGCGACCCCGTCCAGGCCGACCGTCCCGGTGATGATGGACCCGGCGTCGATCCGCCCCTCGGCGATGGCGTGCAGCGTCGCGCCGTACTCGGCCGGGTAGGCCCCGAACGTCCCGCGCAGCGTCAGCTCCTTGGTCACGGCCACGCCCGGCTCGATCCGGTCGGACTGCATGCACACCCCCACCACCATGACCGTCGCCCCGGCGGGCGCACCCTCGATGACCTGCCGCAGGACGCCGGGCACCCCGACGCACTCGAAGATGACCGCGCCGCGCGCCGGGACGCCGAGCAGCTCGGCCGCCATCCGGTCCACGGTCCCGACCGGCACGTCCAGGTCGGCCCACCGGTCGTAGGGCGAGGCGACGGCCGGATCGATCACCTCGTCCGCGCCCAGGCCCGCGGCGAGCGCGCGCCGCCGGGCCGAGAAGTCCACGGCCAATACGGGCCCGTGGCCGCGCGCCGTGAGCGCGGCGACCACGCCGAGCCCGATCGGACCGAGGCCGAGCACCACCGCGACGTCGTCCGCGCCGATCCCGCTGCGGTCCACGGCGCGGGTGGCGACCGAGAACGGCTCGGTGAGCGCGGCGACCCTCGGGTCCAGGCCGTTCGGCACGGCCATCGTCAGGCCCTCGTTGAGGATCATGTACTCGCCGTAGCCGCCGGGGAACATCGGCGCGTACCCGACGATCCCCGCGCCCTGCGGGCCGATCCCGATCGGCGGCCCGCACACCACCGTCCCGACCGGCAGCTCGCGCCGGGTGCCGGGACCGTACTCGACGATCTCGGCGGCGAACTCGTGGCCGAACACCAGCCCGTCGCGCGGGTCGTAGGGGGTGCCGCCGGAGCGCCGGGCGGTCTCCATGAACGCCTCCGGGTCGGCCAGCGCGTGCAGGTCCGAACCGCAGATGCCGCAGGCCAGCGTGCGCACCAGCAGCTGCCCGTCGAGCGGCACCGGGTCGGGCACCTCGGTCACGACCATGGTGTTGTCCTTGGTGGTCAGCGCGGCGCGCATGGCTGCCTCCCCGGGCGGTCCTCGGAAAAACGCTCCGTCCCCGCACCGAACCACGTTCACCGTCCCGGCGGTAGCCCCCCTCACCAGGGAACGCCGGCGGATCCCCGTCAATCAACGGAAACGATCAACGCCGGGCGGGTTATTGGCACAAGTTGCCATTGGTGAACGTTTGGGCCGGTGACACTTTTGGGGCCCATGAGAGCCCGTAGCCTCGCGTGGTCAGCGCTGCTGTCCGCGTCCCTGGTGGTTCCGGCCACGTCCGCCGCCCAGGCGGCCCCGGCCCCCGCCACCTGCGACCCCACCCAGACCACCCCGGTGTACCGGGGCAAGGTCCCCTCCCCCAAGGACGTCCTCGGCATCGAGTTCGGCGAGCGCAAGGTCACCGCCGCCGAGTCCGACCGGTACCTGGAGACCGTCGCCGCCAGGAGCGAGCGCGTCGTCTCCGGCACCCTCGCCACCTCGGCCCAGGGCCGCCCCCTCAAGTACGCGGTCGTCGGCCGCCCCGAGCTGCTCACCAAGGCCGGGCTCGGCCGGGTGCGCGCCGAGGCCGCGCTGCTGCGGAACCCGCACACCCCCGCGAGGATCGCCGAGAGGCTGGCGCGGCGCGGGATCCCGATCCTGTGGGTGAGCGGCAACGTCCACGGCAACGAGCCCAGCGGCACCGACGCGGCCCTGCGCACGCTGCGCGACCTGGGCGACCGTTCCGACTGCGCCGCGACGAACATCCTGGACAACGCGCTGGTCGTCGTCCTGCCGGTGCAGAACCCCGACGGGCGCGAGGCGGGCACCCGGCACAACGCCTACGGCTTCGACATGAACCGCGACTGGTTCGCGCGCACGCAGCCGGAGACCGACGGCAAGCTGTCGATGCTGAGCAAGCTCCCGCCGGTCCTCTTCATCGACGCGCACGAGATGGGCGGCACGTCCTACTTCTTCCCGCCCAACGCCGACCCGGTCTACCACGAGACGCCCGAGCAGGCGATCGGCTGGATCAACGACGTGTACGGCGCGTCGATGATCAAGGAGTTCACGCGCCAGGGCATCGACTTCTTCAACCGCGACACCTACGACCTGTTCTACCAGGGGTACGGCGACACGGTCCCGACGACCGGGTTCCACGCGGCCGGGATGACGTTCGAGAAGGGCGGTGCCAGCCCCTACCCCGAGAAGGTGCGCGAGCAGTACCTCACCCAGTGGGTGTCGCTGTCGGCGGCCGCCGTCAACCGGCAGCGGATCCTCACGCAGTGGCACCAGATGGCCGTGGACGCCTACCGGCAGGGCAGGGCCGGGAAGCTGGAGCCCAACCAGGTCTACAACCCGCCCAACCAGGTGGACCGGCCGGTGCCCGACCGCAAGGTGCTGCACTACTTCCTGCGCGCCGACGACCCGACCAAGCGCGCCGAGGTCCGCACGATCGTGCGGCGGCTCCAGCGCATGGGCGTGCGGGTGGACCGCCTGGTCCGGCCGGTGACCGTGCCGGACTACAAGGAGTACGGCCGCCCCGCCGGCAGGGCGACGCTGCCCGCCGGGACCTACCACGTCTCCATGGCCCAGGGTCAGAAGCACTGGATCCAGGCCATGCTGAACGAGGACTCCTACACGCCGTTCCCCTACTTCTACGACGTGACGGCGTGGAGCATGCCGCTGCTCGGCAACGTGTCGGGCGGCTCGTCCGGCGCCGACCTGAAGCCGCGCACGGCGCCGCTGCCCACGCTGCCCGCCGAGCGGCCGGCCAGGCCCGGCAAGACACCGAAGATCGCGATCCTGGAGCCGGCCCCGTCCGCCACCAACTCCACCGTCCGCCAGTCGGCCGGGTGGCTGCGGCACAAGCTGGACCGCGAGTGGCGGATGCCGTTCACCGTGCTGTCCCCGGCCGACGTCGCCGCGGGCAGGCTGAACGGCGCGCAGGTGCTCCTGGTGCCCAACGGCCCGGCCGACGGCGCCTACGACGGCCTCGGTGAGGCCGGGCGCGCCGCGCTCCAGAAGTGGACGCGGGACGGCGGCCGCTACGTCGGCTGGCAGGGCGGTGCGGTCCTGGCCGCCCGCCTCGGCCTGACCACCAGCACGCTGGCCGAGCCGACCTCCGACGTCCCCGGCACGCTGTTCCGCGTGAAGGTCGACCCCAGGAGCCCGCTGGCGAGGAACGTCGGCCCCACCGCCTGGTCGTTCTACGCCTACGACCTGGTGATGCGGCAGTCCGACCCGGCCCGGGTCGCGGTCGCCTACCCGGCGGTGGACTCGCCGGACTGGTTCGTCTCCGGGTTCGAGAAGGGCGCGGCCGAGCTGGGCGGCACCGCCGCCGCCACCGACGAGAAGGTCGGCCGGGGCCGCACGGTCCTGTTCGCGGCCGAGCCGAACTTCCGCGCCCTCACCGACGGCACCGCCAAGCTGCTGCTCAACGCGATCGCCGGTCCGGACCCGGCGGCCCGCGCCGCGGCGCTCGCCGCCCCGGCCCCCGGCTCGGCGCAGGC
The DNA here is from genome assembly GCF_014138665.1 of Actinomadura kijaniata. Taxonomy (NCBI): domain Bacteria; kingdom Bacillati; phylum Actinomycetota; class Actinomycetes; order Streptosporangiales; family Thermomonosporaceae; genus Actinomadura; species Actinomadura kijaniata. The sequence goes on along the minus strand of NZ_JACJIA010000001.1, from coordinate 1,195,208 downwards.
CCGGCAGGCGCGGTCGCTGCCGCGGTTCACGGCCCCGGTCCGCGTGTCGGTGAAGGCGGCCGACGCGGCGCGGGCGGCGGGCGTGCTGCGTTCCCTCGGGGCGAAGTGGACCGAACAGCGCCACGGCGACGTCGTCCGCTACGTCATCGACAACCCGCAGGGCCTGACGGCCGACCAGCACCCGTTCGCGGGCCGCGTCCCGGCGCTGATCCGCAAGGCGGGCATCACGCCCGTCGCGGTGACGCTGCCGTGACCGGCTGACGGCGAGGGGCGCGGGAGGAGACTCCCGCGCCCCTCGCTTTCGCGTCGCCCGGGTCCGGCGGAAGCGACGTCAGCGGACGATCCAGGCGATGGCGGTCATCGTCCCGGGCGGGACCTCGGTGAAGCCGCCGTCGCGGACCGCGACCGTCGCGCGCTCCACGCACCGGCCCCAGGCGATGTCGCGCACCAGGTGGACGCGCAGGCCGCCCTCGATCCACGCCGTCACGTCCGGCACCGCGCCCTGGCGCAGCAGGAGCTGGGCCGCGTGGCCGCACTGCGCCGCCGCCTTGCCCGTGGTGATGGAGACGCCGGGGTTGAGGGCGAGGGCGGCGTAGGGCGGCTCGGGGGCGGGCTCGGGCTCCTCGTCGTCGGGCAGGTCCAGCCCCGCGACCTGGAGCTTGGCGATCTGCGGCGGGACCTCCGCCACCGGGCCGGGAACGAGCGCGCGCACCTCGGCGCCGTTCACGTCCACCGTCACGCCCGGCGGTTCCTGGGCCTCCGGCCAGCGCACGCCCCGCGCCCGCCGCGTGACCTTGCGGATGCGCCGCGACTCCCACTGCCGGACCGCCTCGGCCCACTCCCCCTCGGGATCGGCGGCGCGCGGGTCGGTCAGCAGCTCCACCACCGCCGTCGCGGCGGCCTCGCACACCGCGCCGTGGGAGGGCGGGGACGCCTTCTCCGCGCGCACCACGAGCTGCATCGCCCAGGGCGGATCGTCAAGAGGGTCGTAGTCAGGTCGCACGCCAGGAGTATTCCACCGGCACGTCCATGACCCGTCCCGCCCCTGCCCATCACGGGAGAAGACGGCCCAATCTCTCCCCCGGCGGGTGACTTCCCCCCTCGGATGTGGGTACGCAACTCTTGCCGCTCCTCGGACGTCGGTACGGGTACGGGACGGAGTCCGCGGGGTGGGCCCCGTTCGCGGGGGCGCGAGGGAACACGGCGGGAGAGGTCGGGTTCGGAGGTCGCCGGTGACCAGTGGTGCCTGGGGCAACTCCATTCCAGGAGTCGGAACGTTCTTCGTCGGCATCGACGTCGCGCCGGGCCGGTACCGGTGCGCGGAGGGCAAGGGCGGCTGGTGGGTGCGGTTCACCGGTCCCGGCGGCGGTGAACCGGTGGGGTCCTGGCCGCTGCCCGCCGGCCCCACCGAGATCGAGATCGCGCCGAGCGACTTCGCGTTCGAGACGCACATCGGCAGCCACTGGGAGCGCGTCGCGCCCGCCCGCGCCGACGAGGAGGGCCCGGCCGAGCCGCGCCCGGTCGCCGACCCCACCCTGCGGCAGGAGCTGGATCGGGCGGTGGCGCGCCGCCGCCCGCTGGTGTGGCTGGCGCCGCTGGCGGTGCTCGGCGTCGGGCTCGCCGGATCGGTGTTCCTGGGGACGCTGTGGCTGCTGGGCATGGCGATGATGGCCACGCTGATCGCGCTCGGCACCCCGTCGGTGTCGCTGGACCTGCAACGCGCCCGCGAGCTGGACCGCCGCCGCGACCGCTACCTGATGCCCGAGCAGCTCGACGAGGACGCCCGCGCGCTGCTGGGCCGCGTGCAGCGCGCGATCGACACCGTGCGCGACTCGGAGGTCAACCGGGAGGGCATGCTCGACTCGGTCGACAACGCCGTCACCCTCCCCCGCCAGGAGTGGGAGATCGCCCAGGTGCTGGCCCGCCAGTCCAGGCTGCGCGCCGAGCAGGGCGAGGCCACGCTGCCGGAGGTGAAGGCGGCGCTGAGGCCGTTGCAGGAGAAGCTGGACCTGTCGGTGGAGGCGGTGACGCGGCGCGTGGAGGCGCTGGAACGCTACGCCGAACGCACCCGCGCCGCCGACGAGGCCCTGCGCGCCCACCGGCAGCTGGAGGCGCTGACCGAGCACGCCCACGAGTACGACGAGCTGCTGGCCGACACCGTCCGCGACGACCTGGCCATCCCGGCGATCGAACGCCTCACCGCCCAGAGCGACGCCCTGGTCGACACCCTCCGGACCCGCCTCACCGAAGCCACCGAGGCCGGCGACGAACTCCCACCCGCGAAGCCCTAGAGCACGCCGGTGTAGGCCAGCGCGAACACCCCGCACGGGATCAGGAAGAGCCAGCTCACGGTGGTGATGCCGTGGACGATCTCGGCGGGTTCGCGGGCTCGGCCGAGGAGGCGGTGGTAGGCGGCGACCAGGAGCGGCGCGCTGATCGCCTGGGGCCACAGCAGCCGGTGCGGGAAGACCTGTCCCCGGGCCGCCAGCAGCACCGTCAGCGCGCAGGCCGCCGTCCACGCCGTCAGGCCGATCCGGTAGGCCGCGCGCGGGCCGAGCCGCACCGCGATCGTGGTGTAGCCGCTGGCCAGGTCCGCCCGGTAGTCGGTCACCGCCGTCGGGACGTAGAGCGCGACCGCGACCAGCACCCCGAGCACCGCCATCACCCACGGGAACCCGTCGAGCGGCCGGACCACCGTCCACCCGGCCGCCGGCGCGAACCCGCCGACGGCCACCGCGTTGGTCGCCACGTCGAACCCCGGCCGGTCCTTCAGCCGCACCGGCGGGACGCTGTAGAGCCAGCCCAGCACCAGGAACCCCAGCGTGACCAGCGTGAACGCGGGCCGCACCGTCCACGCCACCGCCAGCGCCGCGACCGCCGCGACGTGCGCGACCACCGTCGCCGCCCGCGCCGACATCCGGCCCCCGGCCAGCGGGGCGTCGTCCTTGCGGGGGTTGCGGCGGTCGCCCTCCAGGTCGCGGGCGTCGTTGATCGCCAGCACCGCCAGCCAGACCAGCGGACCCCACACCACCAGCCCGGTCAGCACGGGCGCCAGGGCCTCCGGGCAGCCCCGGCCGGGCGGCACGCACACGTCCTGCCCGGCGATCAGCCACCGGGTGGCCAGCAGGTGCCCCACGTAGAACGGCACCAGCGACACCAGCCACAGCGCGGGCCGGGCGACCAGCCACAGGTCGAGGAGGAAGCGGCCGCCGCTCGCGGCCGTCCGGACGCCTTCGCGAACGCGCATCGCCGGTCACCCCCGGGCGATCGGGATCGGAAGCGGGGTCCCCCTATTAGACAACACGTTCATTTCTTGACAGGGACCCGAGTCGTGGCATGCAATATATTGCATGCCAGTTCCCCGGAGCCGTGCCACGATCCCCCGGTCCCTCCTGCGCGACAACGCCTACCGCGCCCTCCGCGACGCCATCGTCGACGGCACCCTCGCCCCCGGCGAACGCCTGGTGGACGCCGAGCTGGTCGACTGGCTCGGGGTGAGCCGCACGCCGATCCGGGAGGCCCTGGCCCGGCTGGAGCAGGCGGGCCTGGTACAGACCCGGCCGGGCCGCCACACGATCGTCAGCCCGCTGGACCTGCGCGCGACGCGGTCGGCGGTCGCGGTCGTGGCGGCGATGCACGAGGTGGCGGTCCGCGAGGCCGTCCCGCACCTGTCGGACGCCGAGCTCGACGCCATGCGGGCGGCCAACGCCGACTTCGCCGCCGCCCTGCGCGACGGCGACGCCGAGCGGGCGGTCGACGCCGACGACCGCTTCCACGGCGTCCCGGTGACCGCCAGCGCCAACCAGGCCGTCGCGACCGTCCTGGAGCAGTTCACGCCGGTCCTGCGGCGGGTGGAGCGGCTCCGCTTCTCCTCGCTGTGCGGCCGGGCGTCGGTCGCGCAGCACGACACGATCGTCGCGTTGTGCGAGGCCGGGGACGCCGAGGCCGCGGCGGCCGCGGCCCGCGACAACTGGCGGACCCTCCTGCCCCTGCTCGCCGGACCCCTGTCCGGCGACTGACCCTCGACCCTCCGGGAGCGCCCATGTCCCTGGCCGACTTCGACCGCCACCCCCTGCTGTTCGGTCCGAGCCCGATCCATCCGCTGGACCGCCTCAGCGCGCACCTGGGAGGCCCCCGCGTCTGGGCCAAGCGGGAGGACTGCAACAGCGGTCTCGCCTACGGCGGCAACAAGACCCGCAAGCTGGAGTACCTGGTCGCCGACGCGTTGCGGCAGGGCGCCGACACCCTGGTCAGCATCGGCGGCATCCAGTCCAACCACACCCGGCAGGTCGCCGCCGCGGCCGCCCGCCTCGGTCTGAGGGCGGTCCTGGTCCAGGAGAGCTGGGTGGACTGGCCGGACCCGGTCTACGACAAGGTCGGCAACATCCTGCTGTCCCGGATCATGGGCGCCGACGTGCGGCTGGTGGACGCGGGCTTCGGCATCGACGTCAAGGAGAGCTGGGAACGGGCCCTGGACGAGGTGCGCGCGGCCGGCGGCACCCCGTACCCGATCCCCGCCGGGGCGTCCGACCACCCGCTGGGCGGCCTCGGCTTCGCCCGCTGGGCCGAGGAGGTCCGCGCCCAGGAGGAGGAGCTGGGGGTCTTCTTCGACACGATCGTGGTGTGCAGCGTGACCGGCAGCACCCAGGCCGGGATGGTCGCGGGCTTCGCGGGCCAGGACCGCCCCCGCCGCGTGCTGGGCGTCGACGCCTCCGCCAGGCCCGCCGAGACCCGCGCGCAGGTCGCGAGGATCGCCCGCGGCACCGCCGACCTCATCGGCCTGGGCCGCGACCTGCGCGACGACGAGATCGTGCTGCTGGAGGACTGGGCGGGCGACCGGTACGGCGTCCCGGTCGACTCGACCATGGAGGCGATCCGGCTGTCCGGCTCCCTCGAAGGCATGATCATCGACCCGGTCTACGAGGGCAAGTCGATGGCGGGCCTGATCGGGCTGGTCCGCGGCGGCGACATCCCGCGCGGCTCGAACGTCCTGTACGCCCACCTGGGCGGGCAGCCCGCGCTGAACGCCTACAGCGGCGTCTTCGGCTGACCCGCCCCTCCTCGGACCGCGCCCGCCGCCGACGGCCCGCCGCGCACGGTCGGCGGCGGGCGCGGTCGGCGGCGGGCGCGGTCAGCGGCCGGGGGCGGTGACGAGCGTGGCGAGGCCGTGCAGGAGACGCCGCTCGTGCCACCGGGAGCGGTCGATGTCCGGTCGCGCGTAGGAGGGGATGTCCCCGTTCAGCAGGTCGACGAGCCCCGGTTCGCCGAGGGCCCGCGCCGAGAACGCGTACAGCTCCCGCAGCCTCGGCTTGATGACCCCGTGGTCCAGCATCCGGGCGCGCCGCCCCTCCAGGTCCATGACCCGCCCGGTGCTCCAGCCGTCCAGGGGGTAGTGCTGCGGGAAGACGTTCCGCAGGTCCAGGAACATCCCGACCGACCCGGTGCGCGGATCGCCCAGCCGGGGGCCGAGCGCGGCCAGCGGCCCCAGCGCCAGGCGCGGCACGGCGACCATCGCGTGCGCGTAGAGGACCCGCGACAGGGTCACGTTGATCATCAGTCGCTCGGCGGGGAGCTCGGCGGCGGCGAGGTCCTCGTTCTCCAGGTAACCGGCCACGACGCTGGAGTTGTGCGCCCGGTACCAGCGTTCGGGCGACGGTCCGGCCAGGAACGCGGCCCAGGCGCGCGCGCCCGCCGACGGCGGTTCCCCGCCGTCCTCCCGGACGAGCGCGGCCTCGGCCCTGTCCCGCAGCAGCCGGTCGTTGACCGCCCGCCACCACGGGCTTCCCGAACGCTCGTCCAGCACGCCCCGGTCGATCTCCCACCGCAGGAACCGCAGCTCGGCACGCGCGTACCGGGCGATCTCGCCGCGTCCCCGGTAGAACCCCGCCGCGGCCTCCAGCCGCCACGCGCCCCCTGCCTCCGCCATGCCCCCATCATCCCCGTGCCGCCGGGTCCGCCGTGACCCGGCGCCGATCATCCCGCGATCGGCGGGTGAGGGGCCGGTGAATTCTCCCGCGGGGGCTTCCGGCGCGCGGTCCGCGTCCTTCATGATCGTGGGGGGTTTCCGCCGTCCCGAGCCTCACCGGAGGAGCACCGATGCCCGTTCCGTCCCTGTCCCGCGTGGCCGCGCCGGCGTTCGCGGCCGCGGCCGCCGTGTCGCTGGCCACCCCCGTCACCGCGTCGGCCGCCGTCGCCCCGGCCGAGGCGCGGGCCACGGCTCAGGTCACGGCCGAACCGCGGGTCCAGGCCGCGGCCAAGCCGCCGAAGCGGAAGATCACCTTCACCAACAAGTACTACGACACGTTCTTCCAGCTCGGTCCGTGCCACGCCGAGGCGTACCACCGCAACATCGGCAGCGTGATCGGGCCCGGCTGGACCTACATGGCCACCCACACCCGGCTCTACCGGGGCTCGAAGAACGACTGCCGCGTGTCGGTCAAGCTGCGCTTCCGCGCGATGAAGGACCGCAAGCTGCACACCCTCACGCGCTGGAAGAAGAAGGGCACCGCCGGGGTGGACGTCAGCGGCAAGCGCTGCTGGTCGGAGCACACCCTCCACTACAAGAAGTACTCCTACACGGTGAAGCTGGTCCGTGACGGCGGCACCCGCTGCTAGTCCCGTGCGCGAAGGGGCCCCGCCGTTCCGGCGGGGCCCCTCTCACTCCTCGACGACGCAGCCGCAGGGGCCCAGCGCCACGAGCCCGTCGCCCGCCGGGCGGACCTCCCGCACGCGGCCGCCGCACAGCGGGCAGCCGGTGCCGAGCAGGTCGGCGGGAACGGGCAGATCATCGGATACCGCGGTCGTCACGGACGATCATGTTAGTACCGTCTCAGGCGCCCACGGCCGCGCGGACCCCCTCGGGGGAGGTGAAGACCTCGGCGCGCATGCCGACGGCGCGGGCGGCCGCCACGTTCGCGGCGTTGTCGTCGAAGAAGACGATGTCGGCGGGGGCGGCGCCGAGGCGCTCGGCGCAGATCAGGTAGGCGCGGGGGTCGGGCTTGGCGACGCCGATCCGGCAGGAGTAGGTGAGGGCCGCGAACCGGCGCAGCCAGGAGCCGTGCCGGGCCTCGAACCGCGGGATCAGATCGGTGATGATGTTGGACAGCAGCCCGAGCGTGCGGCCCCGGTCGGCCAGCTCGCCCACCAGCGCGACCATCGCGTCGTCCACGTCGGTCCAGCTGTTCAGGTCGGCCTCGACCAGGGCGGGGACGTCGGGGATCGCGATCCCCAGCCGGCCGGCGACGGCCGCCCAGTAGTCGGCGCTGGACTGGCCCGCGTCGTAGGCGGGGCGCCGGTCCCAGTAGGCCTCCCAGAACGCCGGGGCGGGCACGCCCGCCTCCGCCAGACCGGCCCGGGTCTCGATCTCCCGGCGGGCCTCGTCGGTCTGGGTGCGGGCGATCACCCCGTACAGGTCGAACACGATCACGTCGGACATGCGCCCGAGCCTATGCGGGACGGGACACGCCGGGTCCGGCGTTCTTCGAACAAGCGCTTGATAGCGCGCGTACCCTGGGGGTGACGCGCCCATTTGAACAAGCGGTTGGGCGCACCCGGCATAATGAGAGGGTGACGACCACGAGCGCGAACTCCGGACGCCCCAGAAACCGTGCCACGGGTGAGGGCGGAGCCCGCCGCCGCGGCAAGGGTTCGGCCGCCCTGGCCTCGGAACGGCGCGAGCACCTGGTGCGGCTCGCGGCCGAGCTGTTCGCCGAGAAGGGCTACCAGGCCACCACCGTGCGCAACATCGCCGACGAGGCCGGCATCCTCTCCGGCAGCCTGTACCACCACTTCGACTCCAAGGAGTCGATCGTCGACGAGATCCTCGCGGGCTTCTTCAACGAGATCATGGCGGCGTACCGGAAGGTCATCGACGAGGGCAAGGACCCGCGCGAGACCATCGCCGGGCTGGTCCGCATCGCGTTCGGCACGCTGGAGCCGCACCGCGCGGCGATCACGGTCATGCAGAACGACTGGAACCACCTCAAGAGCGTGGAGCGCTTCGCCTACCTCACCAGGTCCGAGGACGAGGTGGAGAGGATGTGGGTGGACACCATCAAGGCCGGCCAGGAGCAGGGCCTGTTCCGCCCCGACATCGACCCCAAGCTCACCTACCGGATGATCCGCGACACGGTGTGGGTGGCGGTCCGCTGGTTCCGGCCGGGCGGGCGGCTGGACTCCCAGGGCCTCGCCGACCACTACCTCAAGGTGATGTTCGACGGCATCAACACGCACTGACGACGTCCGGACGCGGTCCGGCCGGGAACGCCTTCGCGTCCCCGGCCGGACCGCGCCGTCATGGGCGCGCCGTCACGACCGCACCGGCACGCGCTCGTCCACCGCCGGCTCGGCGGCCAGCCGGGCGGGCAGGATCCGCGCCAGCGGCCCCGGCAGCCACCAGTTGGCCCGGCCGAACAGCTCCATCAGCGCCGGGACCAGCACCATGCGGACGACCGTCGCGTCGATGACGATCGCCACGGCCATGCCGAGGCCCATCTGCTTGACCGCGATGTCCGCGCCGAGCAGCACCGACAGGAACACCATCACCATGATCGCCGCGGCGGCGGTGATGACGCGGGCGGTGCGGGCCAGGCCCTGCGCGACGGCCTCGCGGGTCTCCACGCCCCGCTCGTACAGCTCGCGGATCCGCGAGACGAGGAACACCTCGTAGTCCATCGACAGCCCGAACAGGATCGGGAACATCATCAGCGGCACCCACGTCGCCACCGGCATGTCGGTGGGGAAGCCGAGCAGCCCGCCGCCCCAGCCCCACTGCACGACGGCGGTCAGCACCCCGTAGGCGGCGGCGACCGACAGCAGGTTCATCACCGCCGCCTGCAACGCCACCGTCACCGACCGGACCAGCGCGACCAGCAGGAACAGCGACAGCCCGACCACGACCGCGACCAGCACCGGCAACCGCTCCCGTACGTCGTCGGCGAAGTCGATCGATCCGGCGTTCGGCCCGCCGATGTGGACCTCCAGGGCCGTGCCCTTCGTGGCGGACGGCACCACGTCGTCGCGCAGGCGGTGGACCAGTTCGCCGGTCCTCTCGTCCAGCGCGGCGGTCGTGGGGAACGCCACGAACATCGACGCCGCGCCGTCCCGGCTGCGCACCGGCGGCTGCACCGCCGCCACGCCCGGCGTGCGGCGCACGGCCTCGGCGACCGGGGCCGCGTCACCGCCCTGCACGGCGACCACCAGCGGCGCGCCCGTCCCGGGGCCGAAGCCCTCCGACAGCAGCTTGTGGGACGCGTAGGCGCTGCTGTCGCGGGGCTGGACGCTGTCGTCGGGCAGGCCGAGCCGCATCGACAGCGCGGGCGCGGCCAGCGTCAGCAGCACCGCGGCGGCGGCGAGCCCGGCCAGCAGGGGGCGGCGCTGCACGGTGCGGGCCCAGCGTTCGGCGGCGGGGCGGCGGGCCCGGCCGAGGCCCGGGACGCGCAGCCGGTCGATGCCGCGCCCGGCGAACCCGAGCAGCGCGGGCAGCAGCGTGACGGCCGCCAGCATCGTCATCAGCACCGCGACCCCGGCGGCGGTGGCGACGCCGGTCAGCAGGTCCTGCCGCATCACCAGCAGGCCCATGAGCGCGATCACGACGGTGGTCCCGGCGAACAGCACGGCGCGCCCGGCGGTGGTGAGCGCGGTGACGACGGCCGACTCGGGGTCGGCCCCCTCGGCCAGCGACTCGCGGTAGCGGGTGACGATGAACAGCGCGTAGTCGATTCCGACGCCCAGGCCGATCAGCACCGCGACGATCGGGCTGAACGACGGCGCCGGCAGCAGGTGCCCCAGCAGCATGATCAGCGCGAGCCCGGAGCCGATCGCCAGCAGCGCGGTGAGGATCGGCAGGCCCATCGCCAGCACCGAGCCGAACGCGACCAGCAGGATGACGACGGCGGCCAGCACCCCGACGCCCTCCGACGGGCCGCCGCCGGGCGTCTCGGCGGCGGTGACCGCGGAGCCGCCCAGTTCCAGCCGCACCGGCCCGTCGCTCCTGCGCACCTCGTCCAGCAGCTTGACGACCTCGGCCGTCGGCATGTCGTCGGCCGACACGGCCAGGCCCGCGGAGGCGAACGCGGTCCGGCCGTCCCGGGAGATCTGGCCGGGCGCCTGGTAGGGCGAGGACACCGACGTCACGTGCGGGGTCGTGGCGAGCCGCCGCACGGCCCGCTCGACCTCCGCGCGCACGGCGGGCGTCCGCACCCCGGCGTCGGCGCGGACCACCAGCATGATGCTCTCACCGCTGGTCCCGGGAAAATGCCTCTCCAGGACCTCCTGGGCGCGGGCGGACTCCGACTCGCCGCCGGTGAAGTCGTTCAGCGGCTCGGCGGCGTTGGAGAAGCCGAGGAACATCACGGCCACCGTCCCGACGATCCAGGCCAGGACGGTCAGGCGTCGGCGGCGGTAACAGAGCCTGGCGAGCCGCGACAGCGGCCCTCCGGCGGGATCGGGAACGGGCATGGGGCACTCACCTCGGAGAGAAGTCTCAACGTGTCCCCCCGAGGTTGGCCGCCGGGCGCCCGCCCCCACATCTGACCCGCGGAGTCACCTGTCCGCGCGCGTACTCCCCCGGGCGTACGCCGCTCGGCGGAAGGGTTGACCCCCCTTTACGTTTGCTTTCGTGTCTTTGGTCACACTTGTGCGAATAGGCGTGACGTTCATGGTGCTGGGGACGCTGTTACCGATGAGGCCAGCGGGGGTACGGGGGTGTGTGGACATCATGTCGGCTCAACGGGGCGCCGCCGGACCTGGGGACCAGGCGGCGGTCCGCGCGAACACCGTGCAGGGGCTGCAGGAGCAGTTCCCCGGCGTGCGCGTCTGGTACGGCGAGGCGACGCGGGCATGGTGGGCGCTGGTGCCGTCGGCGAACGGGCCGCGCCTGGTGGAGGCGCCCACCCCCCAGCTGCTGCGCGACGCGATCATCAACGCTCGTTCCCAGGGATGAGGCGCCGGGGAGGGACCGGCGGGCTCAGGGGCGGGCGGGGCCGTTCCCGGGGGTGACCAGACCCGACTCGTAGGCGAACACCACCAGCTGCGCCCGGTCGCGCACGCCGAGCTTGCCCATCACCCGGCTGACGTGCGTCTTGGCGGTGAGCGGGCTGATGACCAGGTGGCCGGCGATCTCCTCGTTGGACAGGCCGCGGCCGACCAGCCGCACCACCTCGCGTTCCCGCGCGGTGAGCCCGGCGGCCTCGGGGCGCCGTCCCGGACCCGGCGGCTCCCCGGCCGGCGCCCGTCCGACGAACGCCTCCACGACCGCGCGGGTGACCGAGGGCGCGAGCAGCGACGCGCCCTCGGCGACGACTCGCACCGCGTTCAGCAGGTCCACCGGCTCGATGTCCTTGACCAGGAACCCGGCCGCGCCCGCGCGCAGCGCGCGGAACACGTTCTCGTCCTCGGTGTAGGTGGTCAGCACCACCACGCGGACCCCGGCCAGCGCCGGGTCGGCGGAGATCCGGCCGATCGCGGTCAGCCCGTCCACCTCGGGCATCCGCAGGTCCATCAGCAGCACGTCGGGCCGCAGCTCCCGGGCGAGCGCGACGGCCCGGCCGCCGTGCTCGGCCTCCCCCACCACCTCGATGTCGTCGGCCGAGTCCAGCAGCAGCCGGAACCCCGCCCGCACCAGCGCCTGGTCGTCGGCCAGCACCACCCGGATCACGCCGCGTCCCCCGGGCCGCCCGCGCCGCCCGGCAGGACCGCGCGGACCGCGAACCCGCCCTCCGGGCGTGGCCCGGCCTCGAAGGTCCCGCCCAGCGCGGCCACGCGCTCGCGCATGCCGGTCAGCCCGTGCCCGCCCCCGGGCCTCCCGCCGGCCCCGTCGTCGACGATCTCCAGGGCGATCCCGTCCTTCCGGTGGGCGACGGTCACGCGGGCGCGCACGTCGGGGCCCGCGTGCCGCAGCACGTTGGTGAGCGACTCCTGCAGTATGCGGTAGGCGGCGTGGTCGACGGGAGGGGCGACCGGCGCGGCCCGGCCGGTGACCGTCACCTCGACCGGGACGCCCGCCGCCCGCACCGCCTCGGCCAGCGCGGGCAGCCGGTCCAGGCCGAACGCGGGGCCGAGGTCGGCGCCCGACCGCAGCACCCCGAGCGTGGCCCGAAGCTGCCGCAGCGCGTCCTTGCTGGTCTCGCGGATCGCGGTGAGCGCGGGACGGACCCGCTCGTCCGCCCGGCCGTCGCCGTTCGCCTCGCCGAGCACGTGCAGGGCGCCGCCCGCCTGCACGGTGATGGTCGCCATGCTGTGGGCGAGCGTGTCGTGCAGCTCGCGGGCGATGCGCACCCGGTCCTCGGCGACGCGGCGGGCGCTCTCGCGGTCGCGTTCCTCGGCGGCCAGCCGCAGCCGCTCTCGGGTCTCGGCGGCCAGCGCGCGGCGGCTGCGCACCACCTCGGCCAGCAGGATCACCGTGACCCCCAGCCCGATGTGGGAGAGGAACTCCGCCAGCGCCAGCATCGGCGTGAGGTGCTTCTCCACGACCACCATCACGTAGCCGACCGTGTAGAACCCCAGGGTCACGCCCACCGCCCAGCGCAGGTGCCCGGCCACCACCGCCGAGTAGATCGGGAGGGCCTGCGCGATCGTCGGCGAGATCCCCGGATAGCCGCTGGCGTAGTACACGAACAGCATCAGGCTCGACAGCATCAGCGCCGCGACCGGCCGCCGCCGGTGCGCCAGGATCGGCAGCGCCATCAGGAAGGCCAGCAGGTACGCCCGCGCGTCGGGCGGCACCGCGCCCTCCTCCCGGGTCTCCCGGACCATCAGCGCCACCACGGCGGTGACCAGCACGACGGCCCCCGCGTCCACCAGCCGCTCCCGCCGGGCGGGCGCCCGGTCCCCGTCCGACGACGATGTGCTCTCCACGCCGTCACGGTACGACGCGCGGGCCCGCGCGGGCCCGCCCTCATCGGCCGAAGGTTCGCAAAAGCCACTCCCTCCCCCTAAGGTCGGACTCCCCCCGCCGATCCCATTCCGTCTCGGGCACCCGCCCATGGCCAAGGACATCGACATGACAGCACCGTCCGTCTCTCCGCTCCGGAGCCGACGACGCATCTGGATCGCTGCGGGCTCGGTCAGCGGCATCATCGCCGCCACCACGATGGTGGCGGCGGTCGGCCTGGGCGGGCAGGAGCCCCGGAAGACGCGCAACACCGGCATCAGCGGCAAGGCGGCCGCGCCGAGGATCACGCTGCCGAAGGTCGACTGGAAGCTGTCCTGGCGCGACGAGTTCAACGGCCGCGGCAAGCCGTCCGCCGCCTGGACGGCGCTGACCGGCAACGGCGTGCGCGGCTGGGGCCACCAGGCGCGCCAGTACTACGTCCCCGAGGCCAGCCGGCAGAACGGCCGGGGCCAGCTGGTCATCGCCGCCCGGAAGACGCCGGCCTCGTCCAAGCTGAAGTGCTGGAACGGCAGGTGCGGCTACACCTCCGGGCGCATCCAGACGATCGGCAAGTTCGAGCAGCGTTACGGCCGGTTCGCCGTGCGTGCCAAGCTGCCCACCGGCAGCGGCATGTGGCCCGCCTTCTGGATGCAGAAGCGGGGCAAGCCCTACGGCGAGATCGACGTGGTGGAGATCTCCGGCAAGTACCCCAAGCTCGTCCAGGGCTTCGCGCACGCCAACCGCAGGGTGGGGGCGGGGCATCTGAAGCTGAGGAAGCCGGTGTCGGCCGAGTACCACACCTACGGCGTGGACTGGACTCCCTGGCGGATCGTGTGGTGGATGGACGGCAAGCCCTACGCGCAGATGAAGGCGTACAAGGGGTGGCCGTTCGACAAGCCGTTCTATCTGATCCTCAACCTGCAGGTCGGGAACAACTGGCCCGGAAAGCCCGACCGGACGACCCGCTTCCCGGCGTACATGTCGGTGGACTGGGTGCGCGTCTACCGTGCCTGACCGGCGGCGTCCGACCGCCTGGCGAAGCCCCCGCGTTCCCTCTGGAACACGGGGGCTTTCCCTTTTCGAACACGTCGCGATACGAACCCGACGCGCGAGACCCATCAGAGGTTTACATCCGCTGTGAAAAATTCCTGATCAGCTTGGGTGGACCCGCCTCCTCAGGCGAAATTTTTCAATATCTGAGATCTCATCCCCTCTTGCCCCACCAGCCGTCCCCGTCACTTCACATATCGGGCATACTTCCCTTCACCCCCGCCTCGGAAATGTCCCCCAGCCATGGAAGTGACTTGTCTCATCACCACGCGGGTCCCCCGCACGAGACGGGCAGGCCCCCCTCCCCCGGATCCCGCCGAGGCTCCGACCCGGAACCCGCCGCCGCCCCCGCCCGACCGGGCCGTCCCCTCGTGCGCCGGCGCCCCTACCTGATCCTGCTGGCCTTCGTCGTCGCCGTGGGCGGGCTGGTCCAGACGCCGCCCGGCCGGTCGCTGCTGGAGTCGGCCGGACTGGTCGGCGCCACCGAGCACTACAGCGAGCTGGCCTTCACCGACCCGGGACAGCTCCAGCGCGTGCTGGTCGGCGGGTCGGAGCTGCCGCTGGCGTTCAGCATCCACAACGCCACCGACCGGCGGCGCACCTACACCTGGTCGGTGACCGCCACCGTGCAGAACGCCACCCCCCAGGCGGGCACCGCCCAGAACGCCGTCCAGCGGCTGGACGGCGGCCAGACCGTCCTGGCGCCGGACGAGGACGCCACCATCACCACCCGGCCCCGCGTGATGTGCCGTCCGGGGACGCTGCGGGTGGAGGTCCGGCTGGACGACCGGCGGGCCATCGCCTACCAGGCCGAGTGCGTCAACGACATCGGAAGCAGGCAGGGATGAGCGCCCGCCCACGGGTGGCGCTGGTCACCGACGCGGTCCATCCCTACAGCTTCGGCGGCCGGGAGATCCGCTACCACGAGCTGTCGCGGCTGATGGCGGTGGACGCCGACGTCCACGTGTACACGATGCGCTGGTGGGACGGTCCGGCCAGGCTCACCGAGAGCGCCGTCACCCTGCACGGCATCACCCGGTACCGCCCGCTGTACCGGGGCCGCCGCCGCTCGTTCCGGCAGGCCCTCGTCTTCGCGCTGGCCTGCCTGGTGCTGCTGCGCCGCCGGTTCGACATCCTCAAGGTCGACCACATCCCCCAGTTCCAGCTGTTCACGCTGCGCCTGGTGGCCACCGTGCGCCGCAAGCCGCTGATCGCCACCTGGCACGAGGTGTGGGGACCCGAGTACTGGCGGGACTACCTGGGCTGGGGCGGCCGGCTCGCCTGGTGGGTGGAGCGCGTGTCGATGCGCCTGCCCGACCACATCATCGCCGCGTCCCCGCAGACCGCCGACCGGCTGACCCGCTACCTGGGCCCCGGCGCCTCCATCATGGTCGCCCCCAACGGGATCGACCTGTCCGCGGTCCGGGCCTCCTCCCCGGACCCCGACACGACCGACCTGGTCGTGGTGAGCCGCCTGATGGTGCACAAGCGGCTGGACATGCTGCTGGACGCCGTCGCCCGCCTGCACGCCGAGGGCAGGCCCGTGACCTGCCGCGTCATCGGCACCGGCCCCGAGGAGCAGGCCCTGCACGAGCAGGCCGCGCGGCTCGGGATCGCGCACGCGGTGGACTTCCGGCACGACGTGCGCGAGCAGAAGGACCTGTACTCGCTGCTGAAGGCCGGACGGGTGTTCGCCTTCCCGTCCGAGCGCGAGGGCTTCGGCATCGCGGTCCTGGAGGCGCTGGCCTGCGGGCTGCCGGTGGTGACCACCTCGGCCTCCGACAACCTGGCGCAGCACCTGGTGACCCGGTCCCAGCGCGGCCTGGTCTGCGAGCACGACCCGGCGGCGCTGGCCCTGGCCCTCGGCACCGCCCTGGCGGCCCAGGACGCGCTGGACGGCGCGGACCCCTGGCCCGGCGACCCGTGGGTGGTCGAGTACTCGTGGGAGTCGATCGCCGCCCAGATCTCCGGACGGTTCTGGCCATGAGGGTCCTGTTCGTCAGCCCCTACCCGCCCGCCCGCGACGGCATCGGCACCTACACCCGGCTGCTGGGCGAGGCGCTGCGGGAGGAGGGGCACGAGGTCGCGGTCGTGACGCCCCGCGCGCAGCCGGGGGCGCCGCCGGAGGTCGTCGGCGCGCTCGGCGCGGGCGGCGCGCACGCCGGGCTGCGCGCCGCCGTGGCCCGGTTCGCGCCGGACGTGCTGCACGTCCAGTTCGCGGTCCCGGCCTTCGGGGCCCGCACGCCCGCGCTGGTGCGCTGGCTGGAGGAGCTGGCGCGCGGCCCGGTGCCGGTCGTGACCACCATGCACGAGGTCACCCGCGACACCGCGCTGCTGCGCGGCCCCGGACGGGCGCTGTACCGGCGGATCGCCGAGCGCAGCGACCGGATCGTCGTGCACACGCGCGGGGCGCTGGACAGCCTCACCGGGCCGGTCGGCGCGCCCGCCGGCCGGGCCGGGATCGTCCCCCATTTCTCCACCCCGCCGCCGCGGGCCGTCAGCGACTCCGCCGACCTGCGCGAACGGTTCGGCCTCGACGGCGACCGGGTGCTGCTGGCCTTCGGGTTCATCCATGTCGACAAGGGCCTGGACGACCTCGTGGCGGCCCTGGCGCTGCTGCGCCGCCGCTCCCCGGCGGCGCTGCGCGGCGTCCGGCTGGTGGTCGCGGGGCAGGTCCGGCCCCGCAGCGGCCCGTTCCGCCTGTTCGAGGCGCGCGACCGCCTGCACCTGGGGCGGGTCCGCCGCCTGGCGGCGCGCGGCGGCGTCGCCGACCGGCTGGTGTTCACCGGGTTCGTCCCCGACGGGGACATCGCCGCCTGGTTCGACGCGGCCGAGTGCGTGGTGCTCCCCTACCGCAAGGCCGAGCAGAGCGGCGTGGCCAACCTGGCGCGGGCCTACGGCGTCCCGGTCGTCGCGACCACCGCGGGCGGGCTGGCGGAGCTGTTCGCCGACTCCCCCTGGACCGCGCCGCCGCGCTCCCCGGACCGCCTGGCCGACGTCCTTCGGCGGTTCCTGTCCGCCGGGGTCGAGGTTTCGTCCTATTCTGAGTCGCTTGCCGCTCAGCCGTCCCGCCCGGCCGCCCCACCCCCGGCGGCCCCGGGGACGGAACTCGGCGAGGTCGCCGCCGCCACCGCGGCGCTGTACCGAGCCGTGCACGGCCACCGCCAAGGAAGAAAGCGCGATGCCCCCTAGCCTCACCGTCGTCCTCTGCTCGCTCAACGGCGCCGACCGCATCGGCCGCACGCTGGACGCGCTGGACGCGCAGACGATCCGCGCCGACCTGGAGATCATCGTCGTCGACGACGGCTCGGCCGACGGGACCGGCGACCTCGCCCGCGCCCGCGGCCTGACCGTCCTCCGCCACGAGCGCAACCGGGGCCTGTCGGCCGCCCGCAACACCGGCGCCCGCGCCGCCGAGGCCCCCGTCGTGGCCTTCCTCGACGACGACTGCGAACCGGGTCCGCGGTGGGCCGAGCTCCTGCTGGCCGGGTACGGCGACGACGTCACCGGCGTCGGCGGTCCCGTCGTGCCCGTCGTCGCCGGTACCGGGTTCCTGGCGCGCTACGTCGAGCGCAACAACCGGCACGAGCCCCTGGAGCTGGAGCTCACCACCAGCCAGGCCCTGCCGTACCGGTTCTGGCTGTACCTGCGCGACCAGTGGCGGACGCCGCGGCCCAGGCCGCGCCGCGACGTCTACTCCTTCACCGGCGGCAACATGTCCTTCCGCCGCGACGCCCTGCTGGAGGTCGGCGGCTTCGACGAGCGCTTCCGGTTCGGCTCGGAGGAGGAGGACCTGTCGCGGCGGCTGCGCCGCGCGGGCCACACGCGGCTGGTCTTCGACCCCGAGGCGTCGCTGACGCACCGCTTCGCCCCGACCCCGCGCGGCCTGCTGCGCCGCGGCCTCGCCTACGGCAGGGGCAACGCGGTCCAGTACCGCAAGTGGCCGGGGGTGCGGCCGACGCTGTTCCCCTGGCCGGTGCTCGTGCTGACGCTGCTGGCGGGGTCGCTCCGGGTCCGGCCGCTGGCCGCCGTCGCCGCGCTGCTGCCGCTGGTGCTGTACCCGCGCGGGCTGCGCGAGGCGGTGCTCGGGCGGACGCCCGAGGCGCTGCTCGACCCCTACCTGGTCCTGGCGCAGGAGGCGTCGGAGAACGTCGGGTTCGTGCGCGGCGCGTGGGCGTTCCGGGACATGCCCCGCGAGCCCCGCTCCGAGCCGGGGAAGGCCGAGTGATCGACGTTCGCCCCCCGGCGCGGACACCGGCCCCGCTCCCCGCACCACCGCCACGGCACCGTCCCGGCACGGTCGAGTGGCTGATCTTCCGCCGGGTCGTGTACTACGGCGCGGCGCTGACCCTCATGACGGTCCTGTCGCTGCTGCGGGACGTGTGGGTCGCCCAGCTCGCCCTCGTCCCGATGCTGCTGACCGTGCCGGGCCTGCTGCTGCTCAACGCGCTGCGGGTCCCCGGCACGTCGGTCGCGCTGTTCCCGCTGTACGTCCCCGCGTGCTCGCTGATCGTGCTGCTGACGTCCGGGCTGGGCGTCAACCTGGTCGGCGCGCGGCTCGGCGTGGACGAGCCGCTGCGGCCCGCGCCGCTGCTGATCGGGTTGCAGCTCACCTGCCTGGTGCTGCTGCTGGCCGGGACCACCGCGCCGCTCAGCACCGCCATCCCCCGCCCGGCGCTGCCGTCGGCGCGGTGGCTGGCGCTGGCGCTGATGCTGCCGCTGCTGGCCGTGGTGGGGGCCCTGCGGCTCAACCACGACCACGGCCCGGCGCCGGCGATCGTGGCCCTGGCCTGCTGCGGGGCCGTCCTGGTCTGGACGGCGATCCGCGCGGACCGGCTCGACGTCACCCGCATCTCGGTGCTGCTGTTCGCGGTGTCCCTGGCGATGATGTGGGGCTACTCGCTGCGCAGCGACCTGGTGTACGGCTTCGACATCTCCATCGAGTACTCGGTGGTGACCAAGACGATCCAGGACGGGGTGTGGCAGATGCACCCCCACCCGGACGCCTACGGCGCGATGCTGAGCATCACCGTGCTACCCGCCCAGCTGCACGCCCTGACCGGGATCGACCCGGTGCTGATCCTCAAGCTGGCCTACCCGGCGGCGTTCGCGATGTTCGTGGTGGGCGTGTTCAACCTGGCGGTCCGCTTCCTGCCGCTGCGCTGGGCCACCGTCACCGCCGCCTACGTGCTGGCCCAGGGCGGCGTCTCCCAGCAGCTCCCCGCGCTCGCCCGGCAGGAGGTCGCGCTGCTGCTGTTCCTGGCGCTGAGCGCGGCCCTGCTGGAGATCAGGATGCCCCGGCCGCCCCGGCTGGCGCTGGTGGTGATGTTCGGTCCCGCCCTGGTCGTCTCCCACTACTCCTCGGCGTACTTCGCGCTGATGATGCTGGTCGGCGCGGTGGTCGTGCAGATCCTGCTGGGCCTGGTCAAACGCACCGCGGCGATCCGCTGGACGGTCGCGGCGGCGCTGGTCACCACCCTGGGCAGCGCCGCGCTCTGGTACGGGCCCATCACCCAGTCGGCCTCCAACGTCGGGCAGCTCCGCAACGCGATCAGCTCTGACGGGCTGCAGCTGCTGCCGCACGGCAAGGGCAAGGGGCTGCTGGCCGCCTACCTGTCCAGCGGCGAGGGCGCCGTCATCTCCGCCGCCGAGTACCAGAAGCAGGTCGCCGCCTCCTACGCCGCCAAGCGTCCCTGGGTCAAACCGCACCGGGCGGCGGCCGACCCGCGCTACGCGTTGCGGGACAAGCCCGTTCCCAAGCCCGCCTCGCGCATCGTCCCGATCAGCATGATGCTGAACCTCGGCGTGCTGGTGCTGGCCCAGCTCGGCAACCTGCTGGCGCTGGTGGCCGCCGCCCTGATGGCGTTCCAGCGCCGGTCGCCGGGACTGACCCGGCAGGTCGGGCTGCTCGCCCTCCCCGCCCTGGGCGCGCTGGTGCTGTTCCGGCTCTCCGGGACGCTGTCCAGCACCTACAACCAGGGGCGCGCCCAGATCCAGGCGCTGACGCTGGTGTCGGTGGCGCTGTTCTGGATGCTGCACCAGACCGCGCCGCGGCTGCGCCGGATCCTGCCGCGCGCCTCGGCCGGGCGACGGGACCGGCTGGCCTGGAGCGTCTTCGCCGCCGCCGTCCTGACCATCTTCGTCAAGACCAGCGGGCTGTCCGCCGTCGTGCTCGGCGGTCCCGCCGCCACCAACCTCACCTCCCGCGGCGAGGACCACGAGCGCTTCTACCAGCACCGGTCCGAGCTGGCCGGGGCGCAGTGGCTGGCGGCGCAGATCGCCGACAACCGCGACATGGTCTACTCCGACCGCTACGGGCAGGTGCGGCTGTTCACCCAGCTGGGCGCGTGGCGGCCCGGGATGATGACCGACCTGGCCCCGCAGGCCCTCAACGAGAACGCCTGGATCTACGCCAGCCGCGTCAACGTGGTGCAGGGCCGCGCCCGCTCCAGCGTCGACAACAAGCTGGTCTCCTACACCTTCCCGGCCGAGTTCGTCAGAAGCCACTACGACCTCGTGTATACGAACGGATCCTCCGAGGTGTACCACCGATGATCTCCATCGTCGTCATCAGCAAGGACGAGCCCGAACTGGACGCCACCCTGTCGGGGGTGGCCGCCGAGACGGCGCGCTCCGCGGAGCCCTGCGAGATCGTCGTGGTGGACGCCTCCGAGGGCCGGCTGGACCACCTGGCCGCCGCGCACCCCGGGGTGCGCTGGCTGCGCTACGACCGTCCGCCGGGCGTGCGGGTGTCGATCCCGCACCAGCGCAACGCCGGGGTGCGCGCCGCCGACGGCGACGTGGTGGTGTTCACCGACGCGGGCTGCCTGCCCGCCGAGGGCTGGCTCGGCGAGCTGCTCGCCCCGCTGGCCAAGGACGGCGAGGACGTCGTCGCCGGGGTCGCCACCGGGCCCGCCGGCCACGCGGGGCTCTACGACCGCGACGCGCTGCGCGTTCCGGAGTACCTGGAGGAGTGCCCCACGATCAACCTGGCGTTCCGGCGTTCGGTCTTCGACGCGGTGGGCGGCTTCGACGAGTCCTTCGAGTACGGATCGGACGTGGACTTCTCCTGGCGGGTCACCGCGGCCGGGTACCGCATCCGCAGCGCGTCGGCGGCGCGGGTGGTGCACGACTGGGGCGACCGGCGGCGGCAGGCGCGCCGTTCCTACGCCTACGGCAAGGCGCGGGCGCGGCTGTACCTCAAGCACCGCTCCCGGCTGCCGCGCCTGCCCAGGACCGAACCGATGGTCGTGGCCTACCCGGTGTACCTGCTCGGCCTTCCCGTCGCGGTGGCCGCCTCGGCCGCCGCCCCGCCGTGGTCGGCCCTGGTGCTGCCCGGCTACCTGGCGCTGCTGCTGGTCCCCGCCTGGCGCAACCGGCGCAACGGCGCGGTCCGCGTGGTCGTCGACCACCTGGTCTACGGGGCCGGGGTGCTCGCCGAGACGGCCGGGCGGTTCCGCCGGTGAGGATCCTGGTCATCCCCCGTGACGCCAACCCCTACCAGGAACTGCTGTACGGCGAGCTGCGGCGGCGTGGGGCCGTCGTCCGTTACGCGGGTGAGCTGACGCCCTCGCACACCCTCAACCTGCTCCTGCTGCCGTGGGAGCTGCTCCGGCACCGGATCACCGGAGGGCGGCTGGTCCATCTGCACTGGGTGTTCGCCTTCGCCCTGCCCGGCGGGCCCCGCACGCGGCGGCTCGCCCAGACGTGGTTCGCGCTGGTGCTGTTCCTGTCGCGGGCGCTGCGGCTGCGCCTGGTGTGGACGGCGCACAACGTGCTGCCCCACTCCCCGGTCTTCGCCGACGACGTCGCGGCCCGCCGGCTGCTGGTCCGCCGCAGCGACCTGGTGATCGCGCACTCGCCGAGCGCGCTGGACGGCCTGGCGGCGATCGGCGCCGGGCCCGCCCGCGCGGTGGTCGTCCCGCACGGCCCCTACCCCGCCCCGCCGGTGCCGCCGCCCCGGGCTCGCGGACGCTTCCTGTTCCTCGGCGCGGTGGCCGAGTACAAGGGCGTGGAGGACCTGCTGGCCGCGTTCGCCCGGCTGCCCGGGGACGTGACCGCGTCGCTGGTCGTCGCGGGCTCCTGCGCGGACCCCGCGCTGGCGGCGCGGCTGCGGGAGGCGGCGGCCGCCGCGGGCGGCCGGGTGACCCTGCGGCTGGAGCGGATCCCGGACGCCGAACTCGCGGACCTGTACGCCGCCGCCGACGTCGTGGTGCTGCCGTTCCGGCGGATCACCACCAGCGGCAGCGCGCTGCTGGCGCTGTCGCACGGGCGCCCGCTGCTGGTCCCGGACCTGCCCGAGCTGGCCGAGCTGCCCGCGGCGGCCCTGCGGCGCTACGACGGGAGCGTCCCCGGCCTGGTCCGGGCCCTGACCGAGCTGGCCGGCGCCGACGAGGCCACGCTGACGACGATGGCCCGGGCCGCGCTGGCACACGTGCGCGGGGACGGCTGGGAGAAGATCGGGGAATCGACGATGCGCGCCCTGTCCGGACTGCTGGCCGCCGGCCGCTCCCCCCTGCGGGAGGGGCTGCGGAGACGGCTGCGGCGGCTGTCGCAGGACGCCCTGTACCGGGGCTCGGTCCTGCTGCTGGCCAACACCGCGGCGCTGGCGGCCTTCGGGTTCCTGTTCTGGACGCTGGCGGCGCGCTCCTACCCGCCGGCCTCCGTCGGCTGGCTGGCCGGGGTGACCGCCGGGGTGAACCTGCTGGCGACGGTGGCGTCCCTGGGACTGCCCAACACCGTCATCCGGCACCTGCCGCGCGCCCCCGAGCCGCGCACGCTGATCCGGGCGGCGGTGGCGGCGGTGGCGGTCATCGGCGGCACGCTGGCCCTGGCCGTGCTGCTCCTCCTCGGCCCGCTGCTGCCCGGCGGCGGCCCCCACCTCGGCGGCGACCTGCGGGCGGTGCTGCTGGTGGCGCTGCTGGTGGTGTGCACCGCGGCGGGCGGCGCCCTGGACGCCGGGCTGATCGCCACCCGCGCCACCGGGGCGCTGCTGGCCAAGAACCTGGTCGGCAGCGTCAGCAAGGTCGTGGCGCTGCTGGTCCTCACCCCGTTCGGGCTGCCCGGGCTGATGGTGGCCTACGGGACCGGCACCGTGCTGGCGGCGCTGCTGGGCGGGATCGCGCTGACGCGGCGGCTGCCGCGCGCCGACGACCGGGGGTCGCGGCGGCAGACGCTGCGCCGTCACCTGTCGTTCTCGCGCGGCAGCTATCTGGGGACCGTGTTCGGCATCCTGCCCAGCACCGTCGTGCCGCTCCAGGTGCTGGCGATCTCCGGCAGCCGGCAGACCGCGTGGTTCGCGGTGGCGTTCCAGCTGGCGGGGTTCCTCAACTTCATCCCCTCCACCGCCGCGCAGGTGACGTTCGCCGAGGCGCAGCGGGGCGCGCTGCGCCGCCAGCTGCTCAAGGCGATCAAGGCCGTCTACGGGATGCTGCTGCCCGCCGTGCTGGTGATGCTGGTGGCCGCGCCGTGGCTGCTGCGGGTGTTCGGCGACGGCTACGCCGAGTCCGCCACCGCCTGCCTGCGGCTGCTGGCCCTGGCCGCGCTGTTCAGCGCCGGCACGTACCTGGTGGACGCCGCGCTCATCGCGCGGGACCGCACCGGCGCCTACATCCTCATGAACGGCGTGAACGCCGCGCTGGTGCTGACCTGCTGCGGGCTGACGCTGCCCGCCGGGCTCACCGCCGGGGCGCTGGGCTGGGTCATCGCGCAGGCGGTCTCGCTGGTGATCGGCGTGGTGGTGCTCGCCACCAGCTTCGACCTGCGCCGCCCGCGCCGCGCCGCGCCGTCCCCCCGCCCCCTGGAGCGGCTGTGACCGCCACCTCCGCCCCCGCGGCGCGGCCGCCCGCGGCCTCGGGTGGCCGCGGGTCGCGGCTCTCCGGCTCGCCGGTCACGGTCGCCCTGCTCACCTGGCTGGTCGCCGGTCCCCTGGCGGCGGCGGTGCCGCCGCTGCTGGATCCGGACCCGTTCGCGGGGACGGGGCGTCTCCTCCCGGCGGCGGTCGGGGCCGTGGCGGTCGTCCTCGCCACGGTGCCCGCGCTGCGGCGGGGCAGGCCGTGGATGTGCGGGCTGGCGGTGGGGCTCTTCGCGGCGTTCACCGTGCTGGTGCTGCGCGCCGCGCTGCACGGCACCCCCTACGCCTACGAGGGGGTCCTCGGCGACACCGGGCGGCTCACCGCGATGGCCAACCGGTACACCACCGAGTGGGCGGCGGTGGACGGGACGGGCACCGGGGTGCGCACCGAGTACCCGCCGCTGTTCCCCTGGCTGGTCGGCAAGGCGTCGGCGCTGTCGGGCGTCCCGGCCTGGCGGCTGCTGGCGCCCGCCGAGATCCTGACGGTGTCGGGTTCGGTGGTGGCGGGGTTCGCGCTGTGGCTGCGGCTGGTGCGGGCTCCGGCCGCGGCGGCGCTGGCGGTGGTCTCCCTGCTGGCGATCGGCACCCCGAACACCCTGGGCGCGGCCAACAAGGCCTACGAGGTCATCGCGCTGGCGGTGACGGTCCCCTGGCTGCTGCTGGTGGCGGGCGCCCCGCCGCGGGGCCGCCCGCACTGGCTGCCCGCCGGGCTGGTCGGCGGCTTCCTCCTGCTGGACTACTACGCCTATGTGGTGTTCTGCGCCGCCGGGCTGCCGGTGCTGGTGTGGCTGGTGGCGCGGTCGGAGCGCGACGCCGGGCGCTACCTGCTCTACCTGGTCAGGGTCGTGGCCGTCGCGCTCGCCTGCGGATCCCTCTACCTCGCGCCGTACCTGTGGAACTCGCTGGTGCACGGCGCCGAGCAGGTCAACGACACCTACCAGCCCGTCTACGCGCTCCAGGCCGTGATCCCCTTCCTGCAGCCGACCCTCCTCGGAGCGGCCGAGCTCGCCGGGCTGGTGGGTCTGCTGGTCTACCGCCGGACCTGGTGGGCGATGCCGATGTGGGCGATCCTGGGCGGCTGCTACGTCTACGTCGGGGCGAACGTGGTCCGCAACCACCTCTCCGGGCACACGGGGCTGTTCTACTACGCGGGGTTCGTCATCAACGCGGTGCTGCTGGCCGCGCTGGTCCTCGCGGCGACCGAGGCGGCGCCGCGGCTGGTCCGCCGGTACGGCCCCGCCCCGCGGTCGCGGCTGGTGGCCGGGGCCCTGGCCGGGTGCCTCACCGTGTGCGGGGGGCTCTACTTCGTGAGCAACCAGCCGTCGATCTCCCCCGGCGGGTTCCTCGCCTACGCGCACATGCAGCCGCTGCCGGACGGCGGCCGGCCGCGGTTCGCCGCGCGGGCGGCCCGCGCCTTCGAGCCGGACGCCCACTACGCCGACCGGCTCGGGTTCCCGCTGGCGGAGGTGCTGCGAGGGGTGGACGGCGCGCTGGGCCGGGACGCCCGGCCGCGCATCCTGGCGTCCGACGAGATGGTCTTCGCCTTCCGTCCCTGGCGCGGGTACCTGTCCATGGACCGGGGGGCCTCGGGCAGCGCGCTGCAACTGTGGGACCTGCGGCTGGCCGAGCTGCGGCGCGTCGCCGCCGCGCGCGACCTCGCGGACGGGTCGGCCCGGACCCGGTTCGGGCCGATCGACGTGTTCGTGCTGCGCCGGGAGGGCACGGCGTTCGTCTGGCGCTCCAAGCAGGGCCACGAGGTCCGGTTCGAACGGCGGCTGTTCGACCCGGCGCGCTTCACGGTCTCGCCGCTGCCGAACGGCCACGTCCTGGTGATCCGCAAGGGCCTCAGGGCGCGGTGAGGATCGCGGCGCTGCCGTAGCTGCCGCCGAACCCGGTGCACAGGGCCACGCCCGCGCCGGGGACCTGGTTGGTGCCGGTGCCGCGGAGCTGGCGGACGGCCTCGGCGACGTTGTTGAGGCCGTGGACGTACCCCTCCGACAGCAGGCCGCCGTGCGGGTTGACCGGGACGCGGCCGTTCCAGGCGATCTCGCGGGAGCCCAGCGCGGCGGCCAGGTCGGCCCGGCCGACCAGGCCGAAGTCCTCCAGCTGGCGCGGGACCAGCCAGCCGTAGGCGTCGTAGAGGAGCGCGACGTCGATGTGGTCGGGCTTCATCCCGGCCGCCTCGTACAGCGGCGCGGCCAGATGGCCGGAGAAGATCCGGGTGACGTCGTCGGCCCGGTCCATGGCGGACGCGCCGGGCCCGCCGCCGCGCACCACGGCGTGGATGCGGGGCGCGTCGGGCGCGCGCTCGGCGCGGGTGACGACCAGCGCGCACGCGCCGTCGGTCTCCTGGCAGCAGTCCAGGCGGCGCAGCGGCGCGGCGACCATGGGGCCGGCCAGGTAGGCGTCCAGGTCGAGGCGTTCGTGGCGGATCGCGCGGCCGTTGCGGAACGCGTGCTCGCGCGACTGGGCGACGACGGCGTGGGTGTGGACCTCGGTCAGGCCGGTGTCGTGCAGGTAGCGCCGGGCGGCCAGGGCGAACTGGTGGACCGGGCCCGCCATGCCGTAGGGGTGGGTGAACTGCTCCTCGGTCCCCTCGCCGAGCTTGAGGCCGAGGGCGTTCATGCGTTTGCCGGAGCGGCCGTTCAGCGCGCGGTAGACGAGGACGTTCCCGGCGAGCCCGGCGTCGATGAGCATGGCGGCGTCGGCGAGGACCGAGGCGGACTGGGTGCCGCCGCCGTAGATCTCGTTGTGCCAGCCGATCTCGGGCATGCGCAGCTCGCGGGCCACGTAGAGGACGGGGGCGGAGTCGCCGAGGTGGTAGCTGAGGATGGCGTCGGGGCGGTCGATCCCGGCGTCGTCGAGGGCGGCGCGGGCGGCCTCGACGGCCAACTGGAGCTCGGTGCGCCCGGAGGCGCGGGTGAGCGCGGTCATGCCGACGCCCGCGACCGCCGCCCGGCCGGAGAAGCCCTGCCTGCCGGAGTGCCCGCCTGCCAACGCGCTCCCTCGGGTGGTGCCGCCCGCCGGAGAAGGGGCGCGATCCGACCCCGACGGGCGGCGACTGGGGGCCGGATCCGCGGGGGAACGGTCCGGCCTCGGTGCCTCGCAGGCGACGCTAACCCGAAACCCGCCTTCTAGACAAGCGCTTGCTCGGTATCCTCAGTCGGAGATCCGGATCAGCCGCCGCTCCACCGCGGCGGTGACGGCGGCGGTGCGGGTGTCGACGCCGAGCTTGCCGAAGACGTGGACCAGGTGGGTCTTCACGGTGGCCTCGCTGATGAACAGCCGCCGGGCGATCTGCCGGTTGGACGATCCGGTGGCCAGCAGCTCCAGGATCTCGATCTCGCGGGGGCTGAGCGCGGGCGCGGGGTCGCGCATCCGGTTCATCAGCCGGGTCGCGACCCGGGGCGACAGCGCGGTCTCGCCGCGCGCGGCGGTGCGGACGCCCTGGAACAGCTCCTCCGGCGGCCCCGCCTTCAGCAGGTAGCCCGAGGCGCCGACGTCGATGGCCCGCGCGATGTCGGCGTCGGAGTCGTAGGTGGTCAGCACCAGCACGCGCGGCGGGTCGGGCAGCGCGAGGATGCGGCGGGTCGCCTCCACGCCGTCGATGCCCTCGCCCAGCCGCAGGTCCATCAGCACCAGGTCGGGCCGCGCCAGCCCGGCCTGCCGGACGGCGTCCTCGCCCGTTCCGGCCTCGGCCAGCACCGCGATGCCGGGCTCGCCCGCCAGCAGCGCCCGCAGCCCGGCCCGCACCACGGGATGGTCGTCGGCGATCACCACCCCGATCACCGGGCCGCCGGTCGGGTCGGTCGGGTCGGTCACGGCAGGCTCCTCGGGATCGTGGCGGCGACGACGGTGCCCTCACCGGGGGCGCTCTCGACGGCCAGGTCGCCGCCCGCCCCGGCGACGCGCTCGCGCATGCCGCGCAGGCCGTAGCCGCGCCCCGGCCGGGGGTCGGCGCGGGCGGGGTCGAAGCCCACGCCGTCGTCGGCGACGTCCAGCGACACCGCGTCGTCGAGATAGCTCAACGTGATCACCACGTTCGGGGCGGCGGCGTGCTCGCGGGCGTTGGCGACGGCGCTCTGGGCGATCCGCAGCAGGGTCTCCTGCGCCGCCGGGGCCAGGGGGTACTCGACGCCGTCCACGCGGAACGCGGCGTTCTCGCGGTCGGCGAGGGCGCGCAGCGCGTCCGGCAGCGACCCGGCGGCCAGGTCGGGCGGGGCGAGGGCGCGCACGAACCGCCGCGCCTCGGCCAGGTTGGCGGTCGCGGTGTCGGCGGCGCGCCGCACGTGGGCGCGGGCGGTCCCGGGGTCGTGGTCCCACTCGCGGTCGGCGGCCTGGAGCAGCATCCCCATGCTGGTCAGGCCCTGGGCGAGGGTGTCGTGGATCTCGCGGGACAGGCGCTGGCGCTCCGCCAGCACCCCGGCGGCGCGCTGCGCGGCGGCCAGCTCGTCGCGGGTGCGGACCAGGTCGTCGACGATCCGCTGCAACGCCAGGAAGATCGTCGCGGTCGTCCCGGCCGCCGCGACCGGCACCAGCACCAGGCTCGGGTCGAACCGGTCCGACAACCGGACCTGCCCGGCGACGAACGCGGCCGTCAGCACCGCCACCAGCGCCAGCGCCGCGCGCGGCGGCAGCAGCCGCAGCGCCACGAAGAACAGCGGGATCGCGCACCACCCGAAGCTCGGCGCGGACAGCGCCAGCGCCAGCCAGCACGCGGTCACCGCCGCCAGCCACACCGGCCGGCGCCGCCCCAGCGCGTCCCACCACACCATCCCGGCGGCGTACAGCACGGCCAGCGCGCCCGCCAGCGCGAGCCGCACGGCCGTCCCCCCGTCCAGGCCGTGCCGGACCACGAACCGGGACGCCGAGGCGGCCAGCAGCAGGAAGAACCCGGTGTGCATCGCCCACTGGATGCGCCGCTCCACCCCCGTCATGTCCCCCTCCCTCGATCTCACGCTACTTCAGCGTCCGCGACCGGCCCGGACCGGGACATCAACCGATCGGTTGATAGGGGGTTCCACCGGTTCCACGATCACCGCCGGGCCGGCGGCGGCCAGGCTCGATGGCAGCGGAACACGACCTGAGGAGCACCGATGCAGAAGATCCAGAAGATGAGCGCCCGGACCCGCACCGTCGCCGGGATGACCGCCGGGCTGGCGCTGGTCGGCGGCGTGGTCGGCGTGTCGGCCGCGCAGGCGGCCCCCGCCGCCCCCGCCGCGGGCAAGGCCGCCTCGGCCGTGCGGCAGGTCACCGTGTTGCGGACCGACGCCGCCATGAGGATCGCCGACGCCGTGCAGAAGGAGGCCGCCAAGCAGAACCAGCGCGTGGCGGTCGCGATCGTGGACCGCTCGGGCGACCTGCGCCTGGTGGTCAAGGGCGACGGCGCCGGGCCGCAGACCGTCGAGTCGGCCAGGCGCAAGGCGTTCACCGCCGTGGCGTTCGGCCAGCCGACCTCCAGGCTGGCGGGCAACGCCACCGGTAACGGCCCGACGGTGAAGGACATCCCGGGCACGCTGTTCCTGGCCGGGGGCGTGCCGGTGGCCTCGGGCGGCGCCCCGATCGCGGGCGTCGGCGTCGGCGGGGCGCCCAGCGGCGCGATCGACGAGGCCATCGCCCAGGCCGGGCTGAAGGCCGTGCAGGGACAGCTCGGCTGACGACCGCACGGGGAGGCCCGGCCGGGCCTCCCCCGCGCGGTCCGCGCGGAGGCGGATGTGATGATCGACCGACGAACGGTGCTCGGCGCGCCGGTGGCGCTGGCCCTGTCCGCGTGCGCCGCGCCGGACCGGAAGGGTGGACGCGTGGGCGACGGGGACCTGCTGCGGGCGGCGGCCGAGGGCGACGCCGCCGGGGTGCGCGAGGCGCTGCGGGCGGGCGCGGACGTCGGGGCGCGCGACGGGCGGGGACGCACCCCGCTGCTGCTGGCGTCCCTGGGCGACCACGTGGAGGCCGCGGCCGCGCTGGTGCGCGCCGGGGCCGACCCGGACGCGCAGGACCACCAGCGCGACAGCGCGTTCCTGGTCACCGGCGTCACCGGCAGCGTGGCGATGCTGCGCGCGCTGCTGCCCGCCGGACCGGACCTGACCCTCACCGACCGGTACGGCGGCGTCGCGCTGATCCCGGCCTGCGAACGCGGGCACGTGGACTACGTGCGCGAGGTCGTCAGGACCGGGATCGACGTGGACCACGTCAACCGGCTGGGCTGGACCGGCCTGCTGGAGGCGGTCATCCTGGGCGACGGGTCGCGCCGCTACCAGGAGATCGTCCGGCTGCTCGTCGCGGCGGGGGCGGATGTGGACCTGGCCGACGGCGACGGGGTCTCCCCGCTGCGGCACGCCGTCGGCCGCGGCCACGACGGGATCGCCGCGACGCTGCGCGCGGCCGGGGCCCGGTGACGGCCGGCTAGAGCTCGTACTGGACGGCGGCGCGCTGGTCCATGATCGGCTTGATGTACTCGTCGATCACCGCGCGGTGCGCCGGGTGGTCGCGGTAGGCCAGGTAGTCGTCCCTGTCGGCGAAGTCGCCGACCACCACGAAGTCGTAGTTGCCCTCGTTGACGCCCGCGTCGTGCCCGAGGCTGTAGCCGCGGATCTCGGGGATGACGCCGGGCAGCTCGGCCAGCCGGACCCGCGCCTCCTCCTGCTGGGACGTGGTGGTGCCCTCGGCCCACCTGAACATCACGACGTGCCGGAAACCGCTCATGGGCAAACCGTAGCGCGCGGACGGGCCGGGTTCAGACCTCTCCGATCTCGGCGGCGGCCATCGCGCCGAGTTCCCAGCACCGTTCCAGGTCGGAGCGGTCCGGCTCGCCCGTCACCACGACCGGCGGGCGGACCGCGCGCCACCGCAGGCCCGTGGTGATCGACTCCAGCGCGCGCAGCGCCCCGGTGGCGTCGTTGTTGCCGTGCAGGTACGCGCCGAACGGCCGCCGCGCCGTCTCCTCCAGGCACGGGTAGTAGACCTGGTCGAAGAAGTGCTTGAGCGCGCCGGACAGGTAGCCGAGGTTCACCGGCGTGCCGAGCAGGTAGGCGTCGGCCTCCAGGGCGTCCACGGCCGAGGCGGTGAGGGCGGGCCGGGAGACCACCTCCACGCCGCCGACCTCGTCGGTCCCCGCCCCGGACCGCACCGCCTCGTACATCGCCTGTAGCGCGGGGGACGGAGTGTGGTGGACGATCAGCAACCGCTTCATCACCGGGAACCCTATCTCCCGGCCTCCTGGCCGCGGCGGGTCGGGAGTAGCGTGCTGGGCAGGATTACGGGGAGATCACTCCAGGTCACCGCTCGACGGAGGTGTCCCTCGTGGCAGCAGCGAGAGCCGCGGCGCCGGTGTGGCCGCTCGCGCTCGGCACGGCGGCCGTGGCCGTCCTGGTGGCGGTGCCCGCCCTCGCCGGGGCCCCCGGCTGGGCCCTGCGGACGTCCCTGCTGGTGACCGGCCGCCCGCTGTCCCCCGCGCACGCGTTCGTGCTGGCGCCGGCGTTGGCGCTGGTCGCGCGGGGCGTGCTGCTGCGGCGGCGCGCCGCCTGGTACGGGCTGGGCGCGCTGGTCGCCATGGGCGTGCTGGCGGTGCTGACCGGCGAGGACGCCCCGTGGCGGCTGCCGCTGCTGGCGGCGGCGCTCGGGGTGCTGTGGGCGCTGCGCCCGGCGTTCCGGGTCGGCCCGCATCCGGACCGGGTGCGCGCCGCGGTCCGCACGGGCGCGTTCGTGGTGCTGGCGACGGTGCTCGCGTCGGTGCTGTCCGGCGGCGTGTCGTTCCCGTCGGCGGTGCCCGAGGTGGCGGCCGGGCTCGGCGCGACCGGCGCGCCCGTCGACGGCGCGCCCTGGCTGCCCGGGGTACCGGCGGTCGTCGGCGGGGCGGGCCTGCTGGTGATGGTGGTGACGCTGCTGGCCGCCGATCCCCCGCCGCCGCCCGGCGACGAGGCCGAGCGGCGGCGCGTCGCGGGCCTGGTCGCCCATCCCGGCTCCGACACGCTCGCGCCGTTCGCGCTGCGCCGCGACAAGTCGTACGTGTTCGGCCCGGACGGGGGCGCGGCGATCGGGTACCGGGTGCTGTTCGGGGTCGCGGTGGCGGGCGGCGACCCGGTCGGCGACCCGGCCTCCCGCGGCGGGGCGGTCCGGGAGTTCCTGGCGTTGTGCCGCCGGACGGGCTGGCGGCCGGCGGTGCTGGGCGCGGGCGAGGACCTGCTGCCCGAGTGGGGGCCGCTGCGGTCGTTCGGGTTCGGCGACGAGGTGCTGGTGCGGCCCGCGGAGTTCACGCTGTCGGGACGGCGGATGCGCAACGTGCGGCAGGCCGTGCAGCGCACCCGCAACGCGGGCGTGTCCACCGAGGTCCTGCCCGAACGCGAGCTCTCCCCCGGCCTGCGCGCACGCCTGCTGGAGGTCGCCTCCGCCTCGCTCGACGGCGCGGCCGAGCGCGGCTTCTCCATGAACCTCGACGAGCTCCTGACCGGTCACCACCCCGGAACGCTGGTCGCGGTCGCCTACGACGCCGGGGGCGCGCCGATCGCGTTCCAGCGCTACGTCACCGCGGGCGAGGGGATCAGCCTGGACGCGATGCGGCGGCTGCCCGGCGGCCCCAACGGCGTCAACGAGCGCCTCATCGTCGAGATGGTCGGGTACGCGGCCAAGCAGGGCGTGGACGTGGTGTCGCTGAACTTCGCCGCGTTCCGCGCGCTGCTGGACACGACCGAGCGCACGTTCGCCGAACGGCTGGGCCACCGCGCGCTGCACCTGCTGGACCCGTGGATCGCGGTGGAGTCGCTGTACCTGTTCGACCGCAAGTTCCGTCCCCGGTACCGGCCGCGCGCGATCGTGTTCCGGTCCTGGCTGGACCTCGGGTGGCTGGCGGCGGCGCTGCTGACGCTGGAGTTCGGCCGCGCCCGGCCCGCCGCGCCCCGCGCCCCGCTCCCCGCGCCGGTCGGCCGCCCCGGAGGCCCCTAGCGGCGCCCGCTCTCCCGCCCTCCCCGGGCCCCGCTTTGCTAGGCTTCCCAAGCGAGCGCTTGGTACGTAATGATGGGGCAGGCGTTATGACACGGCGAGGGCACCGGCGTGCACCCGCCGAGGCCCGTTGGAGAAGGAGCCGTACACGTGGCTGACCGCCCGATGAAGTTCTCGACCTTCCACCTCTTCCACCAGTTCGCGGGGCAGACCGCGAGGGAGGTGTACGACTACCAGATCGAGATCGTCGAGCTCCTGGAGGAGCTCGGCTTCGACGGCGTGTGGGTCGCCGAGCACCACTTCCGGGACTACGGTGTCGTCCCCAACATCTTCAACCTGCTGTCGAACCTGGCCGCCCGCACCGAACGGCTGCGGCTGGGCACCGGCATCGTCGTGCTGCCGTTGCACAACCCGGTCCACGTGGCCGAGGAGGCCGCGATGGTGGACCTGTTGTCGGGCGGGCGGCTGGAGGTCGGCATCGGCCGCGGCTACCAGAGCGTGGAGTTCGAGAACTTCGGCCTGGACCTCAGCGAGGCGCGCGACCGGTTCAACGAGTGCCTGGACGTGATCCTCGGGTTGTGGACGAAGGACGACTTCGAGTACAAGGGGCGTTTCCACGAGACCCGCCGCCCGCTGACGCTGATGCCCAAGCCGGTGCAGCGCCCGCACCCGCCGCTGCACGTGGCCGCCGTCAGCCCCGAGACGGTGGAGCTGTACGCCGCGCGCGGGCTGCCGATCCTGGCCGACCCGGCCGCCCCGTTCAAGAAGATCGCCCGGGCGGCCGAGACCTGGTACGCCACCGCGCGGGCCCACGGCGTGGACGTCGAGGGCGTGGAGCTGGTCGCCAGCCGCTCGGTGTACGTCGCCCCGACCACGGAGCAGGCCCGCGAGGACCAGGCGCGGTTCGAGGCCGGGTTCGACCGTTCCCGGATCTTCAACGTGCAGAGCGCGCCGATCGACCCCAGCACCGGCAAGGCCGCCAAGGGCTTCGAGTACTACCAGGACCGCTACCTCAAGGGCGGCTCGGTGGACAACGAGTTCCGCTGGAACCAGCTGGAGGTGATCGGCGACCCCGAGCGCGTCGTCTCCCAGATCAGGACCATCCAGGAGATGGGCTTCACCAACCTGATGTGCGACTTCGGCTCGACCCGGCCGCTGCCGATCGAGGACATGAAGAAGGTCCTGAAGTTCTTCGCGGCGGAGGTCATGCCCGCCTTCCGCTGAACCCCACCCCCCTCTAGGAGGCGCGATGTCCGTACACCGGCTCACTCTCGGGGACGTGCTGGCCGAGCACCGCCGCTCCCGGCCGCAGGGAACCGCCGTCGTGGACGGCGACGTCCGGCTGACCTATCCCGAGCTCGACGAGCGGGTGAACCGCCTGGCGGCCGCGCTGGCGGCGGACGGGGTCGGGCCCGGCGACCGCGTGCTGTGGCTCGGGCAGAACTCGTTCCGGGTGCTGGAGCTGCTGCTGGCCGCCGGACGCCTGGGCGCGATCTGCTGCCCGGCCAACTGGCGCCAGACCGCCGACGAACTCGCTCACATCCTCGACGACCTCACGCCGAAGATCGTGGTGTGGGAGGAGTCGGAGGCCGTCGAGAAGGCGCGGGGGCAGGTGTCGCCGGACGCCCGCTGGGTCGGGTCCGGCGACGAGTACGAGGCGTACCTGGCCGCCGGGACCGGCGAGCCGCCGGTGGAGGTGCCGGACGACGCGCCGGTGCTGGCGCTCTACACCGCCGCGTTCGACGGCCGCCCCAACGCCGCGCTGCTCAGCCACGCCGCGCTGATCGCGCACAACATGTCGCTGCTGCACATGCGGCAGATGGAGGACGGCTTCGCGTTCCTGGCGTGCGGGCCGATGTTCCACGTCGGCACGATGATGTTCACGCTGGCCACGTTCCAGATCGGCGGGAAGGTCGTGGTCACCCCGGCCTACGAGCCGGCGGAGGTCTGCCGCCTGATCGAGGCCGAGCGGTGCACGCAGGCGTTCCTGTTCGGCCCCATGATCGACGGGCTGGTCGAGGCCAACAGGGACCGCGCCCACGACCTGTCCTCGCTGCGCTTCGTGTCGCACTCCCCCGAGTGGGACGAGATGATCACCGTGGACGACAGCCCGTGGTGCCGCTCCGGGATGGGCGGCTACGGGCAGACCGAGGTCGCCGGGATGCTGACGTTCCTCGGTCTCGGCATGGGCGGCGCGGGCCACGCGGGACGCCCCTCGCCGCTGGTCCACGTGCGGATCCTGGACGCCGACGGCGCCGAGGTCCCGGCGGGCGAGGTCGGCGAGATCTGCGCGCGCGGCCACAGCCTGTTCTCCGGCTACTGGAACCGGCCCGAGCTGAACGAGGCCAAGACCCGGGGCGGCTGGCACCACACCGGCGACCTCGGCCGCCGCGAGCCCGACGGGACGATCACGTTCATCGGTCCCCGGCTCCGCATGATCAAGTCGGCGAACGAGAACATCTACCCCG
This sequence comes from Actinomadura kijaniata, assembly GCF_014138665.1. NCBI lineage: Bacteria > Bacillati > Actinomycetota > Actinomycetes > Streptosporangiales > Thermomonosporaceae > Actinomadura > Actinomadura kijaniata. Next base: position 1,160,032 of record NZ_JACJIA010000001.1, on the reverse strand, counting down.
CCGAGGTCGAGCGCGCCCTGAAGTCGCACCCGGCCGTCGCCGACGCCGCCGTGATCGGCGTCCCCGACGACCGGTTCGGCCAGTCCCCCAAGGCGATCGTCGTGCTGCAGGACGGCCGGGACGCGACCGCCGAGGAGATCATCGAGCATGTCCGCGGTGAGATCGCCTCCTACAAGAAGCCGCGCGGGGTGGCGTTCGTGGACCAGATCCCGAAGAGGGGCTACACACCCGACTACGACGCGCTGGACGCCGCCCACGGCGGCGGCGCCTACCCCGGGATGTAGGCCGCCCGGCGGGCCGCGGGGCGTTCCGCGGCCCGCCGCGCCCCTACAGCACCGCGACCGGGGTGACCGGGCTGGCCGTGCCGCCCTCGATCCGCAGCGGCGCCGCCACGAACAGGAAGTCGGTGCGGCCGGTCTCCGCCAGCTCCTCCAGCCAGAGCATCTCCAGCAGGTGGACGCCGTGCCGCCACAGCAGGATCAGGTGGAGGTCGTCGGGCAGGTCCTCGTCGGCGAGCTGGCGTTCGTTGAGGCCGCCGATCGCGGCGTTGTCGGAGGCGACCAGGCACACGTCGCGCCCGGCGAGCCAGCGGCCCGCGTCGGCGCTCAGCCCCGGCTGGCCCCTCCAGTACGCGTCGGGGCCGTCCCGCCAGGCCAGCGGCCATCCCGTCCGGACGACCGCGGCGTCGCCGGGGCGGAGCTCGACGTCGCAGGCCTCCAGGTCGCCGGGGGTGATCCGGTCCTCGGCCGACAGCCGCTCCACGCCCCTGACGCCCGGGATGTCGAACAGCACGCCGCGCGCCACGACCGGCCCCGCCTTGTCGATGCCGCACCGCCCCGCCCCGTAGGACCGCACCCGGTCGGCCGGATGCCCGTTGTAGAGCGCGTCCCCCGACCACATGTGGCACAGCGCGTCCATGTGCGTCGTCGTCCCGTGCGGCGTGACCACCAGCGCGTCGTCGGCCATCTTCAGGCCCGCGCCGATCGCCCGCGTCCCGGCCGCGTAGTCCCCGCCGTCCACCGACATGAAGTGCTGCGGCAGCGGCCTGCCCCGCAGGTGCGGGACGGTCGTCGGCGCGGGCGAGGACGTCGCGCCCCGGATCGGCAGCGACAGCCCCAGCACCCGGCCCTCGCGCACGCACCCGGCGGCGGCCACGACCGCCTCGGGGGTGAGCAGGTTGAGCGCCCCGCGCTCGTCGTCGGCACCCCACCGTCCCCAGTTGTTCGACTCGTCGAGCATGATTCGGTCCAGACCTTCCGTTGAGAGGACGACGCATGAGCGACCCGGTGCCGAACGACACCGTGCAGGGATACTGCGACCCCGCCTTCTCGGCGGTCCGCGAGGTGTTCGAGCGGAACTTCGCCGAGGGGCGGGAGTTCGGCGCGGCGGTCGCGGTGTACGCCGGGGACCGCAGGGTGGTCGACCTGTGGGGCGGGACCGCCGACCGGCGGACCGGTCGGGAGTGGACCGCCGACACCCCCTGCTTCGGGTTCTCCTGCACCAAGGCGGTGACGGCGACCGCCGCCCTGCTGCTGGCCGAACGCGGCGCCGTCGACCTCGACGCCCCGGTGACCGGCTGGTGGCCGGAGTTCGGGCAGCGCGGCAAGGAGGGCGCGACCGGCGCGCACCTGCTGTCCCACCAGGCGGGGCTGCCCGCGTTCCGGCGCCCGGTGACCGCCGAGGAGGCCGCCGGCACCGAGGCGCGCGCCGCCGAGCTGGCCGCGCAGGAACCGGAGTGGGAACCGGGCACCGCGCACGGCTACCACGCGCTGACCTACGGCTGGCTCGCCGGGGAGATCGTGCGGCGCAACGCCGGGACGCCGGTCGGGGAGTTCGTGAAGCGGGAGTTCGCCGGGGACCTCGACCTGTGGATCGGCGCGCCCGACGAGGTGATCGAACGCGCCGCCAAGCTCACCGCCGGACGCGACCGCCGCGATGAGACCGGCCCGGACACGCCGCGCGCCGTCGACGACAACGTCCTCGGCCGCCTCGCCCAGGCCTACCTCGACCCCGAGAGCCCCATGAACCGCTCCCTCAACAACCCGCACCCGGGCAAGGGCGGCTTCAACAACCCGGTCGTGCTGCGCGCGGGCTGGCCGTCCGCCGGGATGATCGCGACAGCGCGGGCGTTCGGCGCGTTCTACCGGGACCTGGTCGCGGGCCGGATCATCAGCCCCGCGACCCTGCGCGAGGCGACCCGCCCGCGGGTCAGCGGCCCCGACCGCACGCTGGAGGTGGACACCGCGTTCGGGCTGGGCTTCATGCTCCCGGCGATGACGTTCTTCACGCCGGAGGCGGGGCGGGGGTCGGCGTTCGGCCACACCGGCGCGGGCGGCTCGCTCGGCCTCGGCGACGCGGACGCGGGCCTGGCCCTGGCCTACCTGCCCAACCGGATGGGCGACCAGCTCTCCGGCGACCTGCGCGCCTACCGCCTGACGGAGGCGGCCTACGCCTCGCTGTGATCTCAATGCATCGTGATTCCGCCGCTGACCGAGACGGTCTGGCCGGTGATGTACCCGGCGCGGTCGGTGCACAGGAACGCGACCAGGCCCGCGACGTCGTCCGGGCGGCCGATGCGGCGCAGGGGGATCTGCCGGGCGAGCTTGTCGAGCAGGCCGGGGTGCTGGTCCGACACCGCGCGGACCATGGGGGTGTCGGTGGGGCCGGGGCACACGACGTTGCTGGTCACGCCGCCGCGGGCGGCCTCCCGGGCGAGGGTCTTGGCCAGCCCGAACAGGCCCGCCTTGGTCGCGGCGTAGGCGCCCTCGCCGCCGGACCCGGCGCGGGCCCCGTCGGAGGAGACGAACACCAGGCGGCCCCAGCCGCGTTCGGTCATGCCGGGCAGCAGGGCCCGGGTGAGCTGCATCGGGGCCCGCAGGTTGACCTTCCACATCAGGTCCCAGTGGGCGGGGTCGCTGTCGGTGAACGGCTCGACGATGCTGACCCCGGCGTTGTGGACGAGCACGTCCACCGGGCCGGCCCCGGCGGCGAAGCGGTCGATGTCGGCGGGGTCGGTCAGGTCCACGCGGCGCGCGGCGCCGCCCAGTTCCCCGGCGACCTTCTCGGCGGCGGGCAGGTCCAGGTCGGCGACCACGACCCGCGCGCCCAGCGACGCCAGGTCGGCGCAGATCGCGCGGCCGATGCCGCCCGCTCCCCCGGTGACGACGGCGGTGCGGCCGGTCAGGCTCATCCCGTCCATGCGCGGACGACCTCCTCGGTGGTGACGCGGGCGGCGAGCAGGCTGACGGTGTGGGCGAGGACGGCGTCGCCGTACTCGGCGGGCGTCCCGGCGACGGCGTCGGTGAGGACCGCGACGCGGTAGCCGAGGTTGACCGCCTCCAGGCACAGGCCGGGGACGCCGAGGTTCAGCGACAGCCCGGCCGCCACGACGGTCCGCACGCCCATCGACCGCAGCGTCATGTCCAGGGAGGTCCCGGTGAACGGCGAGAACCCGTGGTACCGCCGCGCCTCCAGGTCGGAGGGGTCGGCGAGCTCGGGCAGCACCTCCACCGCGCCGGTGCCCTCCAGCATGTGCGCGGGGTCGCGGAGCAGGCCCTTGAGGAACGGCGTGTTGCCGGTGTGGCTGCCCCTGCGGTCGGCGCGGAACGCGGCCGTGCACTGCACGACCGGGATCCCGGCGGCGCGGGCGGCGGTGGCGGCGCGGGCGGCGTTGTCCACCACTCCGCGCTCGGCGCAGGTCTTGGCGAGGTCGGGGAAGGTGGCCAGGTCGCCGGCCACACCGCGCTGCATCTCCATGACGAGCAGCGCGGTGTGCCGGGGAGCGGCCAGTTCGGCGAGGTCGATCGGCACGGCCCCACGATAATCGACCTAGCACTTGCTTGGGTAGCGGTGGACGGTGGCCAGGGTCGCCGCCGCGACCGCTCCGCCGAGCGCCATCACCGCCGTGACGGAGAGGGCGTCCACCACCACGCCGCCCGCCAGCGCGCCCAGGGACAGCGTCGCCTGGAACGAGGAGGTGAACACGACCGTGGCCGCCTCCGGCGCGTCGGGGGCCGCCGCCGCGAACCAGGACTGCGAGCAGAACGGGACGGCCCCGTACGCCACGCCCCACACGACCAGCAGCGCGAGCGCCCCGCCGTCCCAGCGCCCCGCCACCGGCATCAGCAGCGTCGCCGCCGCCAGCAGGACGACCGCCGTCACGAACGCGGCGCGCGGCGGCATCCGCCCGGCCGCGAAGTTCCCCACCAGCCCGGCGACCCCGTACACCAGCAGGAACGCCCCGACCGCCCGCGCGCTCACACCCGTGACCTCCAGCAGGAACGGCGTCACGTACGTGTAGGTCGCGAAGTGCGCCAGCACGATGAGCAGGGTCGCCGCCAGCCCGGCGCGGACCGCGGGCCGCCGCAGCAGCCCGCGCAGCACCCGCGGGCCGGTCGCCCGTTCGGGCGGCAGCGGCGGCAGCAGCACCGCCAGCGCGGCCAGCACGCCGACGGTGAGCACGCCCATCACCGCGAACGAGGCCCGCCATCCGAGCAGCTCCCCCAGGAACGAGCCCGCCGGGACGCCGAGCACCGACCCCAGCGGGACGGCGGCGAAGACGACGGAGGTCGCCCGGGGCACCGACGCCGCGGGCACCAGGCGTCCGGCGAGCCCGGCCCCGATCGACCAGAACCCGCCGATGACCAGCCCGACCATCACCCGCGACACGAGCACGGCCCAGTATCCGGGCGCGGCGGCGGCCAGGAGGTCGGCGGCGGCGAGCAGCCCCGTCAGCGCGCACAGCGTCACCCGCCGGTCGATCCGCCCGGACGCGACGGTCACGGCCGGGGCGGCGACGGCGGCGACCAGGCCGGGCAGGGTCATCGTCCATCCGGCGGTCCCGGCGGAGACGCCGAAGTCGGCGGCGATCGGCGCGAGCAGCCCGATCGGCAGGATCTCGGTGGTGACGATCGAGAAGAGCCCCAGCGTGACCGCCAGGACCGCGAGCCAGGCGGTCAGCGGGGCGCGGGACGTGGCGGGAGGGAGCGTGGCGGTGGACATGCCCCCAGTCGACCAAGCACGTCCGGCCCGGTCCGGCAGGTTTCGGACACCACCGTGGCGCACGAGGATGACGTCGTTTTCCCGCGTGGCGGTAACGTGCCGGTCCATGGAGGTACGCGACCTGCACGAGTGGCCCGCGACGGTGGCCGAGGCGGAGGCGATCCAGGACCGGCTGCGGCCGTCGCTGGACCTGGAGGAGCCGGGGCCCCAGGCGTTGCGGACGGTCGCGGGGCTCGACGTCTCGTACGCGGGCGACGGCGGCGGGACGGGCGCGCGGCTCGCGGCGGCGGTGGTCGTGCTGGACGCGCGCACCCTGGAGGTGGTCGAGGAGTCGGTGGTGACGGGGACGGCGGCGTTCCCGTACGTGCCGGGGCTGTTCGCGTTCCGGGAGCTGCCGACGCTGGTGGCGGCGCTGCGGCGGCTGACGGTCACGCCCGACCTGCTGGTGTGCGACGGGTACGGGGTGGCGCACCCGCGCCGGTTCGGGCTGGCCTGCCATCTGGGGGTGCTGACCGGGCTGCCGACGATCGGGGTCGCCAAGACCGGGTTCGTCGGCTCCCACGAGACGCCCGGCGCGCGGCGCGGCGACGCCGGCCCCCTGGTGGACGGCGGTGAGGTCGTCGGGCGGGTGCTGCGGACCCGCGACGGCGTGAAGCCGGTGTTCGTGTCGGTGGGGCACCGGATCGACCTGGACACCGCGTGCCGCCACGTGCTGGCGCTCGCGCCCGACTACCGGCTGCCGGAGACCACGCGGCGCGCCGACCGACTGTCGCGGGACGCGCTGGCCGCCTCCCCGTAGGGCCGCCCGGCGGGGGCCGGGTCCGGACCTTGTCGCAAAACCAAGCGTGCGCTAGGTTGGCTCGCGATGGACCACCCGAGCCCCGCCCCCGTCCCCACCCCGCTCACCGCGCCCTACTGGGAGGCGTGCCGCCGCGGCGAACTGGCGCTCCAGCGGTGCGCCGGTTGCGGACGGTTCGTGCACTTCCCCGAGCCGACCTGCCCGTTCTGCGAGAGCGCCGAGCTGGCGTTCGAACGGGTCGGCGGGCGCGGGACGGTGCACACGTTCACCGTCGTGCACCGGTCCTTCCTGCCCGGTTTCGCGACCCCCTACACCGTGGCCTGGATCGACCTCCCCGAAGGGGCCCGGGTCTTCGGCGACGTCACCGGCTGCCCGCCCGAACGCGTGCGGATCGGCATGCCGGTGGAGGTCCACTTCACCGACCTGGAAGGCTTCGGCCCGCTCCCCCACTGGAGGCCCGCGTCATGACCCTGTCCATCGCCGCGCCTCCGCGCGGCTGGCCCCGGCGCTGGGACGCCGGGTCTTCCCTCGTCGCTCACACGATCGCTCGCAAGCTCCCGATCTTCACACTCCCCAGTCCAGACCAGGCGGCGCCATGACCGATGTAGGCAACATCCTGTATCCCGTCGAAGACATCGAGCAGGCCGTGCGCTTCTATCGCGACGGGCTCGGCCTGACCGTGAAGTTCCAGGACGGGGGCCGGTTCGCGGCCCTGGACGGCGGCGGGGTGACGTTCGCGCTGGCCGGGCCGGAGGAGGACGTGACCGGGGGCGCGCCCGCCGCGTCGTTCCGGGTCGAGGACGTCGCCGCGGCCGTCGCCCGGCTGACCGGCGCCGGGGCGACGCTGGTGCGCGGCCCCGAGGAGGGACCGCACGAGGTCCGCGCGGTGCTGCGCGACCCGGCGGGCAACCCGTTCGTGCTCTACGCCCGCCGCAAGTAGCCCCCCCCCCGCCACCACCACCCAGCCGGTCAGACGAAGGAGCCGAGCCGTGGCGCGAGACAACTCCCCCTTCAGCAACTACGCCTACGCCATCCTCACCGCGAACGCGCTGCGCACCCCCGACAAGGTGGCGCTGACCTACTGCGGCGAGCAGAGCTTCACCTACGACCAGCTCAACCGGAAGGTCAACCGCGTCGCGCACGCGCTGCTGGCGGCCGGGGTCGCGCCGGGCACGCGGGTGGCGTCGCTGATGAACGAGACCCTGCACGTCGCGCAGGTCTACCTCGCCCAGATGAAGATCGGCTCGATCGTCGCCGCGCTCAACCCCTACTGGCCCGCCGACACGCTGCGGCAGGTCGTCGAGCACTCCGAGTGCACCGCGTTCGTGTACGACGCGACGGTGGCGGGCCTGGTCGACGAGATCCGCCCGCACCTGCCCAGCGTCAAGCTGTGGCTGCGCGTCGGCGGCGCGGCCCCCGACGCCGTCGACCTGGACGCGCTGGCCGAGGGCGCGGGCGAGGCCGAGCCGCCGCTCGGCGGCCACGGCGACGACCTGCTCGCGCTGTTCTACACCTCCGGCACCACCGGCCTGCCCAAGGCCGTCATGCACACCCACCTCTCCTCGCTGGCCACCGCGCAGATCTGGCTGGACGTGGACCGCGACGCCGACTCCGTCATGGGCACCGGCGCGATCATCTGGGGCATCGGGTTCCCGGCGCTGGTCGGCCCGGCGTTCTACGCGGGCATGACGCTGGTGCTGGAGCAGGACTGGGGCCCGGCCAACTTCCTGAAGGTCGTGCCGCGCGAGAGGGTCACCCACGTCAGCCTGATCCCGAGCTTCTTCTCGGCGCTGCTCGGCGGCGACGACCACGCCGACGCCGACCTGTCGTCGCTCAGGGCGATCGTGCTGGGCGGCGAGCCCCTGCTGCCCGGCCTGCGCGAACGCATCATGAAGCGGCTGCCCGGCGCGGCGATCTACAGCTACTACGGGCAGACCGAGGCCCCCTACACCTGCTTCGGCCGCCAGGACGACGGCAGCCAGGACATCTCCTCGGTCGGCCGCGCCCGCATGTCGTGCGCGGTCCGCGTCACCGACCCGAACGGCGAGCGCGTCGTGGGCGAGGTCGGTGAGATCAACCTGACCGGCCCCAACGTCATGGCCGGGTACGACCGGCTGCCCGACAGGACCGCCGACGTGCTGCGCGACGGCTGGTACGTGGGCGGCGACCTCGGCCGCATGGACGAGAACGGCTTCCTGTACGTGCTGGGCCGCCGCGAGGACGCCATCCTCAAGGGCGGGCAGTGGTCGCAGCCGGTCCAGATCGAGGAGGCGGCGATCGAGGTCGAGGGCGTCGCGGAGGCGGGCGCGGTCGGCGTTCCGGCGCACCCCGAGGGGCAGGACGCCGTCGAGCAGAGGATCCTGCTGGCCGTGGTGCCGAGGTCCGGCGCGGCGCTGGACGCCGAGGCGGTCAGGGCGGCGCTGGCGCGGCGGCTGCCCGCGCACCAGGTCCCCGACGCGGTCGTGGTCGCCGACGAGCTGCCGCACACCCAGGACGCCTCCGGCGGCCCCGGCAAGCTGCTGCGGCGCGGCATCCGCGACGCCTACGCCGACCAGGTCTGAGGGACCCGATGAGCACTCCCCTCCCCGAGCACGCCGTCAAGGCGTGGATCGCCGGGTTCGGGGTGGCCGTGCCGCGCGGCGCGACCGCCACCGCCCACGCCGAGCTGGAGGCGGCCGCCGCCGGCCTGGCCCCGCCGCTGGTGGTCAAGGCGTACGGTCCCGGGCTGCTCCACAAGAGCGACGCCGGGGCCGTGCGCCTCGGGCTCGGCTCCGCCGCGGCCGCCGCCGCCGCGGCCGCCGGGATGCTGGACTCCCTGGCCGCGCGCGGCATCGTCCCCGACGGGTTCCTGGTCGAGGAGCAGGCCCCGGCGGGCGTCGAGGTGATCGTCGGGGCGGTGCGCGACCCGGCGTTCGGGCCGGTGCTGCTGGTCGGGCTCGGCGGCGTGTTCACCGAGGTGCTGCGCGACACCGCGCTGCGGCTCGCGCCGATCACCGAGGCCGACGCGTGGGCGATGCTGGAGGAGCTGCGCGGCGGGGCGCTGCTGGACGGGCTCCGCGGCCGGCCCCCGGTCGACAAGGGCGCGCTGGTCAAGGTGCTGCTGGCGGTGAGCGACATGGTCACCGCCCTGGGGGACGGGTTCACCGAGTTCGAGCTGAACCCGGTGATCTGCGGCCCGGACGGCGCGGTCGCGGTGGACGCGCGGCTGGTCGGCGCGACCGGCCTGGAGCCGCCCGCCCCCGTCCCGTCCGCGCCCGCCCCGGTCACCGACTTCACGCGGCTGTTCGCGCCGCGCGGCGTCGCGGTGGTGGGCGCGTCCACCAGGAAGCCCAACTTCGGGAACATGTTCCTCGGCTTCTACCGGGCCGCCGGTTTCAAGGGCCGCCTGGTCGCGGTGCACCCGACCGCCCCGGAGATCGACGGGGTGCCGTGCGTGCCGTCGCTGGCCGAGGCGGGCCCGGACGTCGACTACGCGCTGGTCGCCGTCCCCGCCGAACGCTGCGCCGACGTGGTGCGGGAGGCGCGGGGGATCCCGTTCGTCCAGGTCATGAGCGGCGGCTTCCGGGAGATGGGCCACCCCGAACGGGAAGCGGACCTGCTGGACGCCGCGCGCTCGGCGGGCGTGCGCCTCCTCGGGCCCAACTGCATGGGCGTGTACTCCCCGGCGGGCGGCCAGACGTTCATCGGCGGGACCCCGGGACGGCCCGGCCGCGTCGCCGTGGTGTCGCAGAGCGGCGGCCTGGCCGGGGAGGTCATCAAGGTCGGGGAGCGGCGCGGGCTGGCGTTCTCCAGGGTCGCGACGGTCGGCAACAGCGCCGACGTCACCCCGGCCGAGCTGGTGCGCCACCTGGCCGCCGACCCCGGCACCAGCGCGATCGGCCTCTACCTGGAGGACCCGCGCGACGGCCGGGGCCTGTACGAGGCGCTGCGCGCGGTGGACAAGCCGGTGGTGGCGCTGGTCGGCGGGCGCAGCGGCCAGGGCCGGAGGGCCGCGGCCTCGCACACCGGCGGGATGATCAGTGACGCCCGCGTCTGGTCGGCGCTGGCGGCCCAGGCCGGGATCTCCCTGGTCACCTCCCAGGACGACCTGATCGGCGTGCTGGACCTGTTCGACCTGCACGGGGGACGCCCCGCGCCCGGCACCGGCGACGTGCTGGTGATCGGCCCGAGCGGCGGGGCCAGCGTGCTGGCGGCCGACGCGTTCGACGACGCCGGGCTGGAGCTGGCGCCCCTGCCGGACGCCGCCCGCGAGGCGCTGCGCGCGATGGGGCTGGGGGCCGGCAGCTCCCTGGCCAACCCCCTGGAGATCCCGGTCGGTCCCCGGGGCGATCCCGACCTGGTCCGGAACGCGGTCGCGGCGATCCTCGCCGAACGGCCGTTCGCCGACGTCGTCGCGCACGTCAACGTGCAGAGCTTCTTCACGTTCGGCGACAGCGCCGACCCGCTGCTGGCCTACGCCCGCAGCGTCGGCGAACTCCAGCGCTCCCGGCCCGGCACCCGCGTCACGCTGGTGGTCCGCAACGCCGAGTGCGCGCCACCCGGCGTGGAGGACGCCGTGCGGGAGACCGCCCGGGAGGCCGGGGTGCCGGTCTACCGGGGCATGGAGGCCGCCGCGGTGGCGGTGGCCGCCGCGAAGAGGCACGTGAGGAGCGTTCATGGGTCGGCTTGACGGCAAGGTGGCGTTGATCACCGGCGGCGCGCGGGGCATGGGCAAGGCCCATGTCCGGCGCTTCGTCGCCGAGGGGGCCAGGGTCGTCTTCGGGGACGTCCTGGAGGAGGAGGGGGCCAAGCTGGCGGCCGACCTCGGCGACGCCGCGCGCTTCGTGCGGATGGACGTCACCGACCCGGACGACTGGCGGCGCGCCGTCGACACGGCGACCGGTACCTACGGCGCGCTGCACGTCCTGGTCAACAACGCCGGCATCCTGCGCCACAGGACCATCGAGGAGATGACCCTCGACGAGTGCCGCCAGATCATCGAGGTGAACCTCGTCGGCCAGTGGCTGGGCGTCAAGTCGGTGACCGGCGCCATGCGCGAGGCGGGCGGCGGCTCGATCGTCAACGTCTCCTCCACCGAGGGCTTCATCGGCGCGTCCGGCCTGGCCGCCTACAGCGCCAGCAAGTTCGGCGTGCGGGGCCTCACCAAGGCCGCCGCCCGCGAACTCGGCCAGCACGCCATCCGCGTCAACTCGATCCACCCCGGCGGGATCATCACCTCGATGTCCATGCAGCAGGACGTGATCGAGGCGACGGCGTCCCGCGCCGAGGCGCTGATCGAGGGCCTCCCGCTCCGCCGCCTCGGCAGGACCGAGGAGGTGACGGGCCTGGTGGTGTACCTGGCCTCCGACGAGTCCTCCTACTGCACGGGCAGCGAGGTCCTGGTCGACGGAGGACTGGTCACCGGCTCGGGGTACTAGAGCCTGCGTGAAGTGGACCCCGCCACGCGAGCGCGTCACCTGACCTGCGGGCCCGCAGCCGAAGGCGAGGGCCCGCAGGTCAGATCGCGAAGCGATGCCGCGCTCGCCGAGACCTGGTAAGAAGCGAGCCCCAGGGCGAGCGCCGTAGGCCAGGGCTCTGGAACACCGCCTAGAACGCGCGGCGTTCGGTCCAGCCCTCGGCGGCCTCCAGCTGCGCGGCCAGCGAGATGAGCGTGGCCTCGTCCGAGTCGTGCCCGAGCAGCTGCGCGCCGATGGGCAGCCCGCTCTCGCTGAGCCCGGCGGGGACGTTCACGCCGGGCCAGCCGAGCACGTTCCAGGTCCACGCGTACGGGCAGGCGGCGGCCACCCCCGACTGGGTCCTCTGGTACCCGGCCCCGTCGAACGCGCCGACCCTCAGCGGAAGCCGGGCCGTCGTGGGCGTCAGCACGACGTCGGCGTACCGGAAGATCCTGCCGACCCTTCCGCGCAGGTAGGGGTCCATCCTCCTGGCCAGCGGCAGCAGCCGCCGCCCGACGACCCGTCCGATCATCGCCTCGGCCTCGGTCCGGGGCTCGGGCTCGGCCTCGGGCATGGAGTCCAGCCACTCGGCGACGCCGGCCGTCCCCCGCGGCACGAGCCCCAGCACGATGGGCCCGTAGTCCGGGTCGGCCGGGAAGACCTTGTGCCCCAGCTCGGTGAGCCGCCGGGCGAGCCGTTCCACGGCCGCCCGGATCTCCGGGTCGAGCCGCCCGCTGACCCCGAACGCGGTCCGGAACGACACCGCGATCCGCAGCCGCCCGGGCTCCCTCCCGGCCGCCGCGGCGAACGGCGTCCGCGCCGGGTCGAGCCGGTGGGCGTCCTCGGGATGGCTCCCGCTGAGCACGTCCAGGAGCAGCGCCGCGTCCTCCACGCTGCGCGCGATGGGCCCCCAGACCGTCAGCCCGTGGAACGGGTCCCGCCGGGGGAAGCCCGAGACCCTGCCCCGCTGCGGCTTGATCCCGACCAGCCCCGTCCAGGCCGAGGGGATCCGGATCGACCCGGCCCCGTCCGACCCGACGGCGGCCGCGACCATCCCCGCCGCCACGGCGGCGGCCGACCCCCCGCTGGAGCCGCCGGGCGTGTACTCGGGGTTCCACGGGTTGCGGGCGCACCCGAACCCCACCGACTCGCTGAACGGCCACAGCCCGATCTCGCACGTCGTGGTCTTCCCCACGATGACCGCCCCGGCCGCCCGCAGCCGCCGCACCTGCTCGGCGTCCTCCGCCGCCGGCCGATGCCGTCCCCGCACCGCGAACGGCGTGGTCTCCCCCGCCAGGTCGGTGTCGTCCTTGATCGCGACCGGCACGCCCAGCAGGGGCAGCCGGTCCCCCGCCGCCAGCCGCCGGTCCGCCCGCTCCGCCTCGGCCAGCGCGGCCTCGGCCAGCACCACCCGGAAGGCGCCGAGGTCCTCGCGTTCCTCGATCCTCCGCAACGAGTGCTCCACCAGCTCCCGGCTGGAGAACGCCCCCTCGGCCAGCCCCGCCGCCTGCCCCGCAAGTCCCAGATCGTCCATGAGATCCCACCGCCACGGTATCGTTCGTTCGAACGAACGATACCGATCCCGGCCGCGATGGGGAAGACTGGATCCGGTGAGCACCGCACCCCGCGACCGCATCCTCCAGGCCACCCTGCGCCTCATCGGCGAGCAGGGCATCGGCGCCGTGACCAACCGCGCCGTGGCGAAGGCCGCCGAGGTCTCGCTGGGCTCGCTGACCTACCACTTCCCCAGCCAGACCGACCTGCTCCGCGAGGCCCTCCAGGCGTTCGTGGACACCGAGATCGAGCGCATCCGGTCGCACATCACGCGCCTGACCGACGCCGGCATCACCCCCGACCGGGCCGCCGACGAGGTGGAGAAGGCGATCATCGAGTTCGCCTACGGCCCCGAGCAGATCGCGAACCTGGAGCTCCACCTCCACGCGGCCCGCGACCCCGACGTCCAGCCCACCGCGATCCGCTCGGTGGACGCCTACGACCGCCTGGCGACGACCATCCTCACGGCCCTGGACATCCCCGACCCCGACCGGCACGCCCCCGCCGTGGTGGCGATGCTCTACGGCCTGGCGGTCCGCCGCCTGGCCACCGGCGACGCCTCGGCGGCGGGCACGGCCGACGCGTTCCGCACCCTCCTGCACGGCGCCCTGCACAGCGACCGGCCCGCATAGCTCCAGAGCGGGGTAGCGGAGCCATGCGGGCCGGTCACCTGTCTCAATCAGGAACCTCAGTCGGACCCTCAGCCGACGTTCGCTCAACTCTCCAGCCAGTACCTCCGCCGTAGCTCTGCGTTGCTGACACCAAGAACGCTAAGCCGCCACCCCACCCCCGAGAAGCCCTTTAACCCTCACTTAGGGAAGCGCTGAGGACGGCTTATTCCGGCAACGTCCGCGACCGTCCGGGAGAGTCGATCGGTGGGCCACTCACCTGCACAAACACAGGGAGAGGGCCAGCGGAGCCGTCCGGGACAGTCGACCTCAGTCGGACTAGGCCGACTGGCGTTGGCTCCCCGTTTCGGCTCCCTGGCTCCCCTCCCGCAGGAGGGAGACCCCCATGATCGAAATCAACGAAGACCACATGAAGGCCACGGCCAAGGGCCTGGTCATCGCCGTAGCCGTTCGCGTCGATGGAGCCTGGCACGCCACCACGTGGCCGACTCCGTTGACCTATAACCAGGCGATCACCGCCATGATGCTCGCCGAACGCCTCGCCACCGACCACGACGGGGACGACCCGCTCGTTCGAGTCTGGCGCGAGGAACTCACCGAGTAGCCCTGAACAGAGGCCCCGCCGAACCCGAAGGTTCGGCGGGGCCTCTCGCTTCCTGGGGCTATCAAGCAAGCACAGTCACTACTTCCTATCACTCGCCAGGCCGAGCTTTTCTCTCACACTCTGCACCGATTCTTTAATCTTTTCAGAATGCCAGGCCACTGGATAAGTGGAACCCTTTACGGCTAGCACAGAAGTAGATATTCCAGATTCCACCAGCATGCAAACACGCAGGACTGCAAAAACAGATTCTGACAAATAATAGAGATCACTGCCGCCGATTTTGGACGGCCCTTCTCCAAGATGGGTGAGTTCATTTCGAACTTGAGCAATGGTTTGAGCCCAGCGGCCCTCTCGGCCAATAAGGGGTCTGGTGACCTCTTTGGAGATGACAGCCAGTGACCTTAGACGCTTGGGCAACGGCGCATCATTTCCATATCCCATGCGGCCCAGGAACCATGGTTTTCGGTCATCAGGAGTCATCTCCAGATAGGCAGCCATCAGCCTATCGTATTCTTCCTGGTCCATATAGGTTCCACCTTGGGTGATTCTATGAAACGCCTCTGCGGCGTACGTGATGTTCAGAAATCTATTCTCCGCATACATTCTTTCTGCATAGCGAGTACTCATACACGAGTCCAGTGCCCGCTGGAACCGAACAGAGGCGTCTAGCCAGCGCGCCAAAGCCGTCGCACCGCCGGCCTCGTCAAACGAAAGTAGAAACTCAAAAGAGTTTCGCTCTTTACGCTCAGACTGGGGACGATACTTCAGGCGAGGAGCTCGATATTCGATCTTACGTTGAGCTGAGACGTCTTCGCCGGACAGCATTTGAACTTTGACGTCCGGACGCCGGACAATAAATTCATCAAGGTCAATCGAAAAATCGACACAAAGAGTAATAAAACTCTCCAGACGCCCGACATCTTTGATTATCTCTGCCAAGGGAGTCAGTGACTCATAGGCGATGATGATGCAATGCTGCTGATACAAGGTGATGCCGGAGATGCTTCTGTCGCGATAATTCCAAACGCCCCTAACTGTAACATCGCCACGAGAAAAGGAACTTGTGACATCATCCAGGGGGCGGACCTTAACCACAGCTTCCCTTTCCCATGCACCCAGATCGCGCAAGTCATGATCGTCAAAGGGTGTGCGCCCGATCCAGCTATCGAGATCACTAAACCTAACAGTGACGGAGAGGAATTCTGGCTCAGGACTAGAGAGGAGACCAAGCAGCATTGAATTGGCACGAAAAACACTCTCACTAATGCCGTGAGATCCGTGCCACTCTCTTGTAGAGAAGCAATCAAGCAGAGTTACTTCGCCGGATTCGATAACGCCAAAAATCCTAGTGTCACCTACTGGTAGTGAATTTTCAAAAGAGCCAATCAAAGTCAGACTAAGAACACCATTGGGACTGTATGTCAATCTGCCAGCCAAACGGTCGTCGTCATGACTGGGCAACCAGAAGAAGCCAGCTGAATCGAGTTCTCGCATCAGATACTCCAATTCTCATGAGAAGATGACGACAGGTCGAGGTGCCCGTAGGTCTTCTGTGCGCCCACCATGATGGTACGCGCAATCCGCTGACGGCTCTAGTCGTTTTCAAGCGGCAACTGCTAGAGCCACTGGATGACAGCTGGGGAGCTCAGAGCAACCCCTACTGCACAGCCAAGGCTCGCCTTAGTCACTTCGCTAACTAAATCCAGGAAGGCCGCCATCAAAGTTCGACAGAATCCCACCGAAATATCTATCAGCCACACAAGGGATTTGCGCCAGTCCAGACACGCTCGAAGCTGTCGAGATAGACGCTGGCCATGTCACTATCCCGAACGTGCCGTAGGCGCATGACGGGCGCGTGAGATGCCGTGACGCCGTAGGCATGCGGGTTGACGAGAAGGTCCTCGTCGGCGAGGTAGATCGAGTTGTAGAGCACCGTGTCGTGAAGGCGGATCTCGACAGACTCGACGTCGCAGAGTGGCCGGTAGAGCACGAGGGCATTACGGATCTTGGCGGCAAGCGACTCGCCTACGCCCTCGTCAGCTCCACGCACGGAGACGTGGGAACCCTCCGGGTCACCAAGAAGAACGCGAACGCCGACACCCTCACGTGCCTTGTCCAGGAGGACACGGAGAAGCCCGGTGTCCTCTGCGAGGAAGAGTCCCGCATACGCCAGGATGCCGATCTCGCGTCCAGCGCTCTCGAAGTGCTGTTGCCAGACGCTTCGGGGAACGGCCCAGCGGTGCGGGTAGGTCGCGAGGATTTCCAGTGCGGGAGGCTCGGGAAGCGGGACACGGGGCAACGCGGCTTGCGGCCACAGATCAGCCTCATCGGCACCGAGGAGACCAGCAAGCGCCCGACGGTTCCGGGGATAGGGCATGCGACCAGCTACCCACCGACGCACGGTCTTGAGGTCAATGCCGATGCGAGCGGCCACGTCCTCCTCGGTCAGGTCGGCATCGGCGAGAGCACGGCGCAACAGGTCGTTCACCCGGACCTCCCGGAGTCTGTGTCACCCGCGACGTTAACAGAAGACGTCCCTAGACGTCCCTAGGTGCCGCTGGAGAGGTCCCGCAGGTGAGACGAGGCTCGAAGCACACGGCCAAGGCGCGACTTCCCGCCAGGCCCGTCCCGCCAAGTCCCCTGCCCATGACCTCGTCGCCAAGGAGGCGTCATGTCCATCGACCGCCCCAGCGAGACCGACGCCAGGCCCGCCACCGTCGCGACCACCGATCCCGCGCATGCCCGACTGGCGACGCTCGCCGCACAGCTCCGGGGCCAGCACCTCAGCACCAGCTTGAGGCGCAACGGCCTGACCGTCCGCAACATCGAAGCGCCCGGCTGCTGCGAGGACAACCCCGTGCTGTCCGACACGATCACGTGCCGTCCGTTCGATCGGGACGGCGGACACCTGTGGTTCTTCACCTCGTCCGGCGACCCGATCATTGAGGCCGACCGGATCGCTGACGCCGTCGTGCGCATCAAGGACAGCCTGACGCCCAAGCAGCAAGCGGACCGCTGATGCCTCGCCCGCCCGGACAACACCGTCGCCAGCGCTGGCCGTCCCGTCCACCCCGTCAAACGGAGTGGCATCCCCAGACCGGTGCGATGGGGTGGTTGACCGATCTTCCGGAACCCCCCGCAGAGATCACATCCTGCCCCACCGTGCCCCCCACACCGCTCCTGCGCGCCCCCTGCGGCAGGCACAAGCGCGGACTCACGAAGCGGCTCATCAGGTTCTTCGTGGACCTCGACTGATCCAAGTCCTACCGACACACGGGGCTCGGAACCTCCGTTCCGAGCCCCGCTCACGTTTCCCGAGGGGACCAATGACCCACAAGACGTGGGGCGTGCACCTGCGCATCACCGCCATCCTGCAAGAACGCCTCACTAGGGGCACCTACACCCCCGGTGCTCGCTTCCCCTCCGAGGCTGCCCTCTGCGACGAGTTCAAGGTCAGCCGCAACACGCTGCGACGCGCCTTGGCAGCCCTCGAAGCCGAACAACTGATCACCACAATCAACGGCGTCGGCCGCTTCGTGAACACCCCCGGAGCCTCAGCCCAAGACATCCCACGCCCCGCGCATGCGCGCATAGCGGCGGAGCTACGTGCACAGATCGAAGAGGGAACGCTTGCACCTGGTGACCGGCTCCCCAGCGAAACGCGTGTCAGCAAGCGCTACGGCGTGACTCGCTTCACCGCACGCCAGGCGTTCGCGAACCTGGAAGCCGAGGGCTTGGTGGAGACCATCCAAGGCAAGGGACGGTTCGTCCTGCCAAGACGTCCCTAGATGATCCTCTAACGTCCGTGGATGTTCGCCACCGTGCCCGTAGCGTCGAGGACATGGACAACATCGCCAAGTGGGCACGCGAGATCGCACGACAGCACCTCGAAACGCCGCTCCCCCGCAGGTGGGCGCACACACAAGGCGTCGCACGCCAAGCCCGCACCCTCGCCCCCATCCTCGGTGACCGCGCCGACCTCCTTGAGGCCGCCGCATGGCTACACGATGTCGGCTACGCCCCCGACTTGGCCGTCACGGGCTTCCACCCCCTCGACGGAGCCCGCTACCTACGTGACGTTCACCATGCCGACGAACACCTGTGCCGTCTCGTCGCCCACCACTCATGCGCCGTAGTTGAGGCCCGCGAACGCGGCCTTGCCGACGTCCTAACATCCGAGTTCGGTGACGCTCCGCCAGAACTGATCGAGTCGCTGATCTACTGCGATATGACCACCAGCCCAGGCGGGGAACGGCTTCCTGTAGAGGAACGCCTTGCTGAGATCTTCTCTCGCTATGGGGACGATCATCTTGTGACACGCTCCATCAAGAAATCAAGCAACTACCTGACGAAGAGTACAAATATCGTTTATAAAAAGCTGCTATCAGCTGAGCCATTTTAAAGAAATATTCAAGCGGAAAGCGTTTGGCAATTTCTTAAGCCTAGCCCACCTTTGCTGCTTTGCAAGTCGCCACAGGCGAAGTTATTTCACAGCTGCCATATACGCCATACCTGGAGGGAGAGTGTATGCGCCCCGGCGTCCGAAAGGGCTTGCCATTAGGAGTGCCATCACTGCGCACAGTCAGCCTTTCTGCCTTCCCCTCCACAAGTAGATCCAATTGAATCTCCCATTCAAAAGCACTACTTCTACTCGCCGCAAATATTTCAAACACTACCGGCTCCCCACGCTCGACATAAACAAACTTCTCGTCAAAAAGGGGCCGCCCGATAGTCCCATCTTCGCGTAGCGCCTTCAAGCGCAGGTCCTCCGAGTCCAGGAAGACTATCCCTGCTTGCACATCCTCCAGACCGGCAGAGGGCCCGTCTATACGGGCCCCCCTGGGAGGCTCACTCTTCTTAATAATTCGAGCGCTCATTTGAGTTATTTGGACTGGACGCTGACGATGTCCCGTCAGCCGGAGCTTGAATCGAGTCTTGGATGCGTCACAAGTAGCTCCAGTGCAATGAAACCCAACCCTCTGCCCAGAGTGTGACTCTGCAAACTTCTTAATACCCTCAAAAGAACTTACCGGGAGCTTATTGAATTCCTCCACACCTTCTCTAGACAAAGGCTTATAAAAGAGCCACGTAATATCAGTGTCATTATTCCATGACTCTTCAACTTTTACATGAAGTGCCCCTTTTTTGGAGAGCTGCCGCGCCTCTTCTGCTTGCTTCTCCTTCTCGCCACGCACCTCTTGCAGTGGGGCAATTACAAATTGCGCGATGATAGCGGCAGCAGCAATCAATGACGGCACAATGGCTATGCCCAGCCAAAATTTAAAGTGAGATTCCTTGCCGGAGGCGTCTTCGGGCATTTCGCGTGGACTGCTGTTCGATGGAGCGATCCGCCCTTGAGTTGACTGCACTTCGGGCCCAGGCGAAGGAGAGGGCTCATCAGGTGAAAGGTGACGGTCTCGCTCTGGCCCTTCATAGGAGGGGCCACGGGAAGGAGGCATGGTCGAAGAATGCCGCCCACCCCTGCCCTACGCAACCCAATTCACTACTTTAGCTTTTACGGAACATCCGAAACTTGAATTTCGGACATCGCTTCTATATTGCAGACGACAACTTTTGTACGGCATTAAAAAGCTAGGAAATGATAGGCTTCTCGCACCCTTCCACGAAATGCTCGATGCGAAGACGCATTGAGCGATCCATGTGTCTTTTGATTGCCTCTTCCGCTGGAACCCAAGTGACTTCGCGTGACTCGTCGCTAAGGCGCGGTGTCCCGCCAACTGGGCGAGCTGTCAACAGGATCGAGAACTCCTGCCGCACCTCGTCGTTGCTGGTGTAGTGGATGACGTGTTTGGGATCGCTGTACAGGCCGATCAAGCCCGTGATCTCAATATCGATCCCGGTCTCTTCCTTGGTCTCCCGGATGCCTGCCTCTGCGATCGACTCGCCGAGATCGATCGCTCCTCCAGGGACGGCCCAGTTGTCGTTGTCGGTGCGGCGGATCATGAGGATCTCACCGTTGTCGTTGGTGACGACGACATTGACGGACGGGACGAGGCTGTTGGCCTTGGGCGCGTCCGGGTCGTCGTAGTAGTCGATCCTGCGTCCCATGCGTTCATTCCCCCCGTGGTAGTGGCTTGGCTGATTCCCAGACACGTTCGAAGCTGTCCAAGTACGTGGTGACGATCTCGCCACCCGGAATCTTCCGTAGGTGCCAGAACGGCGCGTTGGACGCCGGAACGCCGTAGACATGGGTGTTGACGAACACCTCGTCATCGGCGAAGTAGATCGAGTTGTAGAGCACGGTGCTGTGCAGGCGGAACTCGACGCCTTCGACCGCGCGAAGCGGCTTGTAGAGCGCGATCACGCCTCGGACCTTGGCCGCCATCGACTCGCCGATGCCCTCGTCAACCCCGCGTTCGGCCACCTGGGACGAGTCCGGGTCGCCGAGGAGGATGCGCACCTTGACCCCTGCGCGGGCCTTGTCGGCGAGGAGGCGTTGAACGCCGTTGTCCTCGGCGAGGAACAGACCGCTGTAGACCAGGATGCCGATCTCATTCTGCGCCTCGGCGAACAGACGTCCCCATGCGTCCCTTGGGACGGCCCAGCGGTGCGGGTAGATCGTGACGATCTCGCTACTGGACGCTGAGACGACCTGTTCCTTGGTCAGGGCTTCCGGCCACAGGTACGTCTCGTCGGTGTCCAGCGCCGAAGCCACCGCTAGACGCGTACGCCGGTAGGGCTGGCGGTCCTGGGTGATCCAGCGTTCGACGGTCTTGGGATCGACGCCCACCTTCTCGGCGAGCGCATGCACGGTGAGCCCTTTGGTGTACAGCGCAGCGCGCAGGCGTTCGTTCGGCATTCACCCGTCCGGGACCTGGGGACGTCTCAGGGACGTCCCACCCTACGAGGGACGTCCTGAACAGGTCCAGTCATGTAGTGATCCCGTCCTGTAAGCCAGGCGCATTCTCGATCTCGTAAGGCACACCGACCGCCCGAGCCGCCCCCGCCGGACACGGGCCTTACGAGAGGAGGGATCACCCCATGATCCTGGTCCTGGCCGCCCTCATCGCCGTCTTCCTCGCCGGTTCCGTCTGCGGCATCTTCGCGATGTTGGTCATCGGCATCCACGCCGAGGAGCGTCGCCACTCCCGCCCCGGCTCCTCGTCCTCCCTCGCCGGTTCGGCCTCGCGCCGCATGCTGAGCACGCAGAGCGCCAACGCCCGCACCGAGCGCGTGAAGGCGGGGCGATGACCATGCGCATGCCCGTCGTCATCACCGCCTGTTCCTGCGCCTGCGGTGCCCGCACCGACCGCCCCGGTCGCCGCTGCCGCAAGTGCCGCGCCCGCGCCCGCTGGCAGCGCCGCCGCGCCGGTTCCCGCCACCCCGACCTGTGGAACTGATCGCCCGCCAACGAAGGAGGTGAGCCCGCCCGTGACCGTCTCCGTGCCCCTGGTGGTGATCCTCGGCGCGATCGTCCTGATCGCCTGGCGCTACATGGGGCTGCGCGCCTGGCACATCCTCGTCTGCCTGCTGTTCGGGTTCTTCCTGGCCGCCACCAGCGTGGCCCCGGAGATCCGCCACCTGGTGGCCGCCGTCGTCGGCTACCTGTCGAGCCGCTGAACCCCGACCGGAAGGAGGGATGCCTAGTGACCGACGTCCCCCGGTACACCAACGTTGACCTTCGGGAGGTGCGAGCCAACAGCCTCGCCGCACGCGAGATCGTGTCGGCGCTGTCGGAGGCGATGCCGTCCATCGCTCACCTCTGGGCACGTGTCTACGACGCGCTCGCCGTCGTCCCTCGCCTGACCACCGAGATCAGCCGGTCACGCGCCGAGTCGGCCGCTCTGCGCCGCCGGTACGCCGACCTCGTCGCAGCGGGCCGCGCCACGCTCGGCGCGGCCCGTGACGCCGAGTCTGACCCGCTGTACTACCTGCGCGACGAGTTGCGCACGCAGGGACATCTTCCGCCGGACCCGTGGGGGCGCTCGTGACCCGCTCCCGGCAGATGCGGCGGCATGCCCGCAAGATGCGCCGCCAAGGGCTCCAGCCGATGATCGTCATCAACGGCAACGAGCAGCTTCCCGACCTGGTCGTGGTGCTCATCGGCCGCGTGCTGTGGCGGTACCGGTCCGAGGTCGCGCCCTTCTACCTGGCCGCCGTGCTCGCCTCCGTGGGCGTGACGCTGCACCTCGCGTACGCCGAATGGTGGCCGTACCTTCTGACGGCTACGACGGTCACCGCGTGGGCGCTCGCGCTGTTCGGTGAGCGCATCGGCTTCGTCCGCCGTGCCGAACGCCTCTACGCCGCCACGGTGGCCATGGGCGCGGGATGCTGGCTCGCTGCTGTGACCGCTCTCGGCATCGGTTACCAGCCGCTTCCGCAACTGCTCATCGGCGGCACGGTCGTACTGGCCGTGCCGTGGTGGGCGCACCGCAGGCGACGCGCCAAGGTCCGCGTCGATCGGCAGCTCTCGGCATGGCCAGAGATCGCCCACGCGATCGGGCTGCCCGGTTCGCACGTGCAGTCGGCCGTGGTGGACGTGTGGGGATGGCGCGCCCGCTTCGCGCTGGCACGTGGACAGACCATCGCCGACGTCATCGCGAAGGTGCCCGCGATCGAGTCAGCGTTGGGGACGTTCCGGGGCGCGGTGCGCGTCTCCCCCACGCGCGACGACAAGGCCAACCGCTTCGAGCTACGGGTACTGGACACCGACCCGCACGCCGACGCCATCCCATGGCCCGGACCGTCGGTATCCTCCATCAACGAGCCGATCGACCTGGGGCCGTTCGAGGACGCCACGGCCGCGCGTGTGCTGCTCCTGCGCCGTCACGGCCTCATCGGTGGCGTGGCGGGTTCGGGCAAGAGCGGCGGCATCAACGTCCTGATGGGCAACCTCACCGCCTGCCGTGACGTGGTGGTCTGGGCGATCGACCTCAAACGCGGCATGGAACTCCAGCCGTGGGCGTCCTGCATCGACCGTCTGGCCACCACCCCCGAACAGGCGCGCGTTCTGCTGCGCGACGCTGTGGCCGTTCTGGAGGCGCGTGCGTCCTTCCTGGCCGCACGGGGACGGCGCGTGTGGGAACCGACCCCCGACATGCCCGCACTCGTTGTCGTCATCGACGAGTACGCCGAACTCGCCGAGGAGGCTCCCGACAGCATCGGGGACGCCGACTCCATTGCTCGACGCGGACGCGCCGTCGCCGTCACCCTCATCGCCGCAACGCAGCGGCCCACGCAGAAGGCCATGGGCAAGGGTGCGGTCCGCTCGCAGATGGATGTTCGGGTCAGCTTCCGCGTCCGGGAGCGTCGGGACGTCGATCTCATCCTCGGGCAGGGCATGCTCAACGCCGGGTGGCACGCTCACATCCTCAACGCCCCGGGCAAGTTCCTGCTGTCGGCACCCGAGCACGACATGCCCCGCCGTGCCCGCGCCTACCTGCTCACCGACGAGACCGTGACGCGCACCGCCGAACGGCACGCGCAGATGCGGCCCTGTCTGGATGACGTCTCGCGCACGGCGATCGAGGAGGCACAAGCGGGGCTCTCCCTGCCCTCCGATGAGCCGACCACCGCGCCATCCAACGCAGAGCAGCACAGCATTCCCGAAGACCTTCTATGGACGCTGCTGACCGGCGCGCCGGACGAGGGCATCCCCGTCGCACACCTCGTCAAGGCGACCGGCATGAGCCGTCCGTGGATCTACCAACGGCTTCGCGAACTCGCCGACGCCGACCGCGTCACCCAGGTCTCGCGAGGCCGCTGGCGCGCCGCACACGAACACGTTCGGTGACTTGTCTACGTCTACGTCTACGCGCGCGCCTGCACGTATGGCGGATAGACGAACCGTAGACGAAGACGTAGACAATCACGATCTGTCACGAACGGAGATGATCGCCACGCCCCACGCCACGCCCGAGCGCGCTCGGGAGAAGGAGGTGATCATGCAGGCGTACACCGTCGAACAGGTCGCCGAGATCCTCCAGATCGGCCGCGACAAGGTCTACTCGCTGATCCGCACCGGCCGTCTCCGCAGCATCAAGATCGGGAAGCTGCGCCGCATCACCGACCGGCACCTGGCCGAGTTTATCGCGTCCCTCGAAGAGAAGCCTTGACGGCGTAGCACAGTGTTCTACGCTGTTCTACAGATGCCTCGGGGCGCGCCCCGCAGGGGAAGGCCCCGAGGCTGCGCTTCTTGATAACTCCATCGACGCGAGCGCGCTCTCGACTCGGCAGACTCACCACAGCACCGACCGAGAGGAGACGCACACATGGCCGACGACAGGACGACCCTGCCCCCGGTTCGCGTGGACAAGGCGTTCAAGGAACGCCTCACCGCGTACGCCGCCTCGCAGGAACGCGACGTGTCATGGGTCATCAGGAAAGCGATCAAGGAGTACCTCGACCGGCACGAGGAGCCATCCCTTGGCGAAGATCCTGATCGGTAAGTACGAGGGGTCGATCTACAAGGAGGGCAACGGCTACACCGGAGCCCTCGAACTCGGCATCGGCCCCAACGGCAAGCGCAACCGGCTCAAGAGGAAGGGCCGCACCAAGACCGCAGTCACCGACAAGCTCAAGAAGGCGGTCAAGGACCTTGAGGAAGGTGTGAAGCCCGATCCGCACTACTACCTGCGGAACGCCGTCACCGACTTCCTCACCGCCTTCTCCAAGAGCGGCAAGGCACCGAACACGATCGAGACCTATCGCTCCCTCATCGACAACCAGATCATCCCGTTCATCGGCGGCATCCGCCTGGAAGACCTCACGGCGGACGACGTCGAGACCTGGCTCAACGGGAGGTCAGAGCACCTGACCACGTCCTCACTGGGCATCGCTCACAGCATCCTCAAGCGATCCATCCGCCGTGCCGCGCGCCGTGACAAAGTCGGCCGGAACGTCGCCGAACTGGTGGACACGCCAGAGGGCAAACCCGGCCGCCCGTCACGCTCACTCAGCCTCGAACAGGCGAAAGCGGTTCTCGCCGAGGCCGCCAAGCCCACGCACCGGCTCGGGGCGTACGTGATCCTCGCGATCGTCTCGGGTCTGCGCACCGAGGAACTCCGCACGCTGCGGTGGAGCGCCCTCGACCTCGACAAGGCGACCGTCTACGTCCTGCGTGCCGACCGGCACAAGGGCGAGACCAAGACGAGGCTGAGCCGCCGAGGGCTCGGTGTCGCCGACATGGCCGTTGAGGCTCTCCGCGCCCACAGGACTCGGCAGGCTGCGGAGAAGCTCAAGGCCGGAGAGGCGTACCAGGACAACGATCTCGTCTTCTGCCAGGAGGACGGCCGTCCGTACGCCGCTCATCAGGTCCGCCGCCGCTTCCGCCATGTGCTGACGGCGGCGGGCCTGAACGCTGCGGAGTGGTGTCCGCGCGAGTTGCGGCACACCTTCGTGTCCATCATGAGCGACCAGGGCGTTCCGATCGAGAAGATCAGCGTCCTCGTCGGACACCGTGACACCAAGACCACGGAGACGATCTACCGTCACCAACTCCGCCCCGAGATCCGCGAAGGTGCGGAGCACATGAACGTCATCTTCGGGAGCAAGGCCGACAGGTCCGCGTAGGCGTGGCTCCCCGATTGGCTCCCCTGATCAACGAACGTCGCAGGTCAGCCTCCTCACCTCGATCCCCACAAGATCACTCCCTACCCCTCACTTAGGGAACCGCTGAGGACGGCTTATTTCGGGTGTTGTGCGCGTCGTTCGGGTGGAGTGGCCGATGCCTCTCCCACCTGCGGGAGCAAGGGAGAGGACCACTGGAGACGCCCGAAAAGGTCGAAGTGAGGTGGACCAAGCTGTCTTGTGCCGGTGGGGTCAGTTGCCGGATGTGGCGCAGCACTTCGTCGTGGTGGTGTTGGTCGCGCCCTTCGAGTTGGTGATGAGGGTGACGGACTTGCCCTTGGCGGTCTCGCACGAGGTGTCGCCGGACGGGGCCGTCGGGTCGTCGTCCGAGGGGGCGATGAACGGGTTGACGGCGGCCGGTGCCGGTACCTCGGCCCCCTCCGGGCCCGTGAAGAGGATCGTGTCGGTGGGACCGGAGTCGAACGAGGTGCTCTTCGCGGTGCAGGAGCCGTCGGCGGCGGTGACCGCCGCCTGGGAGGACGACAGGGCGGGGTCGGCGGAGGTGATCCTGACCGAGACGCTGCTGTCGGTGAGGGAGAGCACGGCGCCCCGGCCGAGGTTCACCGCGGGGGCCGCGCCGTTCGCGCCCGGGGAGATCCTCAGGTTGGACATGGTCAGGCGGGCGCCCGGGGCCACGTCGAACATCGCCCTGACGGCCTCGTCGCCCGCCCAGGTGATGGAGGCGCCGTTCCCCTCGATGGTGGTGTTCCTGGTGACGGTGGGCAGGGCGGAGTTCCTTCCCATGCGCTTGGTGAGCGTGTAGGCGCACCGGCCGCCCAGGCGGTGGTGTCCGCCGGCGCGGTAGGCCCTGGCCAGGGCCGTGACGTCGCCCACGAGGTCGCCGCAGGCCACCTGCTTGACGCCGGGCGCGCCCGACTGTTCGGCCGACGCGCTCGGCATCAGCGTCGCGGCCAGCGCCAGCGCGGCGGCCGTCGCCGCGGTGCGTGCCACCGGGCGCGGCCGGGGCGCTCTCGTCTTCGGGTCGTCACTTGCCTGGTGCATGTTCTGCCTATCTGTGGAATGGGTCTGTGCCGGTGAGAGGCGACGTTCCTACCCTGACCGGCACTCGGTGCGGTTAAACGCGCACGGAGAGTGCCGATCGGTCGATTGCGGGGGCGAGCGGAGTACCTGCCCAGAGCGCGGCGGATGCTTTCTCCGCTCAAGGCCATGATCATTCAAAGTCACTATTACTCGCTCACCGTGTTGACTTGACTCCGATGGGTAATGAAGTTCGTGCAAGCCGACTTCGGTCCGGCAGCACCGAGAGCCGGTCCGATGCAGATACCGCAACCGCGTTGCGCGCTGTCTAACGCGGACGAGAGGGAAACAGGTACATGAAAACGCTGCACAAGCTCGCCATCGTCGGGTTCGCCACGGCCGGCCTGGCGATGACCGCTCCCGCCGCCATGGCCGGCGACACCTACCACAGCCAGGGCACCAAGGCGGCCGGGCCGGGTGGCGCCACCTCCGCCGCCGTCGTCTCCCGCGCCGTCGACGGCAAGCACAAGGGCAAGCACCACAAGGACGACGGCGTCTTCTACAGCAAGAAGGTCAAGACCGCCGGCCCGTACGGGGCCACGTCGTCGGGCGTGACCAGCGCCGCGGACTGACCCACCCGGACGTTCCCGGATGACCCTTAGGCGGTTCCGCCCTTCGCGGGGCGGAACCGCTCTATGACGTGAGCCGTTCACTCCTCCTGAAAGAGACCTCCATGAGCTTCAAGCCCGGGCGCGCCGCCCTCACCGCGTGCCTCGCCGCCGGACTCGTCGTCGCGGTGCCCGCCGCGGCCCACGCCGGCGCCGAATACAGCCGTTCCTGGATGAAGGCCGACGCGGGCGGCAGCCGTCTGCACATTCGCCAGGCCTATGTCGACGAGGACGGCGCCGTCGTGTTCAGGGACTCCTACTACAGCGCGGGCCCCAACGGCGCCAGCGTCCGCCACGTTTACAGCAGGGCGCGCTGACGGCCTCTTCGCACGGAACCCGGCCGCGCGGAATCGTGGCCGGGTGAAACCGAATAACCCGCCCAGCGGAAAGTCCCTTCGGTTTGTCGCCGGGGCACGGCCGCTGGGCGTTTCCCGTTCCCGGGGCCGTACCGTGAGGTCCGGGAAGGGGTGGTCAGATGGAGATCCGGCGGGGCGGGGACGCGGACGCGGCGGTGGTGCTCGGGATGCTCGACGGGGCCGTGGAGTGGCTGGTCGCCGACGGGCGGAGCGGGCAGTGGGGGGAGCGCCCCTGGTCGGAGGACCCGACGAAGGTCGAACGCATCACCGCGCTGGTCGGGCGGGACGAGGTCTGGGTCGCCGAGGTCGAGGGGCGCGCGGCGGGCGTCGTCGCGCTGGCCGCGGGGCCGCACGACTACGTGGAGCCCGCCGGGGAGCCCGAGGTGTACGTGACGCTGCTGGTCACCGACCGGGCCTTCAAGGGGCGCGGGGTCGGGGGCGCCCTGCTGCGGCATGCGGCGCGACGGGCCGGGGAGCGGGACGTCTCGCTGGTGCGCGTCGACTGCTACGCCGGAGGTGACGGGCGGCTGGTGGAGTACTACCGGCGCCACGGGTTCGAGCCCGTCCGGCGGTTCCGGGTCGGGGAATGGCCCGGCCAGTTGCTCGCGCGGCGCGTCACCGGCTGAGGGGCCTCACGTCCTGGAGTGGCGGCGGCGGACCAGGCGGCGGGGGCGGCGGCGGGTCGGGGGCAGCCACTTGGTCCGGAACCACATCTGGATCTGGGCCCCGCCCAGCACCGAGCGGTGGATCCGCAGGTGGCCACCGGTCGACTCCGCGGCCCGGCGGGCGATGTCCAGGCCCAGGCCCGTCGAGCCGCCTCCGCTGCGGCCCCGTTGCAGGGCCGCCCTCGGGTCGTCGATGCCGGGGCCCGCGTCCGCCACGAGGATCCCCGTGACGCCCTGGCCCTGGTGGAGGGTGACCGCGAAGTCGGTCCCCTCGGCCGTGTGGCGGAAGACGTTGCCCAGCAGGGCGTCCACCGCCGCCGCCAGTTCCGTGGCGGGCAGCGGCAGGGGGGCGGGCCGGTCCGCCCCGATGAGCTCGCAGCCGCGGCCCTCGTCCTCGGCCAGCACCGACCAGAACGACACGCGGTCGCGCAGGACCTTGGCGGCGTCGCAGCTCCCCCGGCCGGTGGGGCGGCGCACCGTGCGGATGATCTGGTCCACCTCCTGCTCCAGGCGGTCCACCGCCTCCCGGGTCTGGTCCGCCACCGGGCCGCCGCCGAGGGCCTCGGCGTTCAGGCGCAGGGACGCCAGGGGGGTGCGCAGGCGGTGGGACAGGTCGGCGGCCATCTCCCGTTCGGCCGCCAGCAACTGGACCACGTGGTCGGCCATCCCGTTGAAGGCCATGGCGGCCTCCACCAGCTCGGGGGGGCCGTCGGGTTCGATGCGGGCGCTCAGGTCGCCGTCGCCGAACGAGGTCGCCGCCTCGGCCAGGCGGCGGGTCGAGCGGATCATGCGGGCGCCCAGCCGGTCGGCCACCGCCACCGAGCCCGCCACCAGGGCCGCGGCCACCGCCGTCATCACCAGCCAGGCCTTCCAGACGCCCCGGGTCAGGTCGGCGGCGGGCAGGTGGACCTCCACCACGGCGTTGCGGCCGCCCTCCAGGGCCACCGGTTGCAGGAGGGCGAAGCCTCCCCGGACCCGCGCGGTGATGGAGCGGCCCCGCTGGACGGCGTCGTCGAGCTGGCCCGGCACGGCGCGCGAGCCGTTGGGCGGGGGCGGCACCACCTCGCCGTCGGGCAGGTGGACCGCCATGCGGCGCTGGGCGCCGGCCTGGGTGGCGGCGATGGCCCTCTCCAGGGCGGCCGGGTCGTCGGTGACCACCAGGACGGGGCCCAGGGCGCCCGCCTGGCGTTCGGCGGCCGACACCGCCCGGTCGCGGGCGATCTCGCGGACCGTCAGCGCCAGGGGGATCAGGAACGCCAGCGCCACCATCGAGGTGACCGCCAGGGAGACCAGGACCAGGGTGCGCCTCATGCGTGCGGGTCGGCCAGCCGTACCCCCACGCCGCGGACGGTGTGCAGGTAGCGGGGCTTGGCCGCGGTCTCGCCCAGCTTGCGGCGCAGCCAGGACAGGTGGACGTCGATCGTCTGGTCGTCGCCGTAGGCCTGCCGCCACACCTCGGCGAGCAGCTCGCGCCGGGGGACGACGTGGCCGGGGCGGGCGGCCAGGTAGGCCAGCAGGTCGAACTCGCGGCGGGTCAGCTCCAGGGGCTTGCCGTCGAGCCCGGCGGTGCGGCGGTCGAGGTCGATGTGCAGGCCGCCGACGCGCAGTTCGGCGGTGGGGCCGGACCGCGACGCGCGGCGCAGCACGGCCGACAGGCGGGCGCTGAGGTGCTCGGCCGAGAACGGCTTGATGAGGTAGTCGTCGGCCCCGGCGTTGAGCAGCCGGACGATCTCGGGTTCGTCGTCGCGGGCGGTGGCGATGATGACGGGGACGTCGGAGACGCCGCGCAGCATCTTCAGCATCTCGCCGCCGTCCAGGTCGGGCAGGCCGAGGTCGAGCACGACCGCGTCGGGGGGGTCCTGGGTGACCTCGCGCAGGGCGTCCATCGCGGTACCGACGCTGCGCACCACGTGGGAGCGCGCGCTCAGCTCCCGGATCAGGGCGGTGCGGACGTTCGCGTCGTCCTCCACCACCAGAACACTCGCCATGTCGGCACCGTATGCCATGGGACGTCGCAGGCGTCGTCAATTGTCGCATCTCGCCCTGGAAAGATCAGGATAGGACGAAAGTTCGCGCGAAGTCGGCCAGCCGGTCGGCGGCCTCGCGGCTGCGCTCCCAGGGGCGGACGATGAGGCGGTGCACGCCGAGCCGCTCCCATTCCGCAATTTCTTCTGGGCCGGAAAGTGAGTAGGCGTGGACCGTTATCTCGAACGGACGGTACTCGCGGTCCGCCTCCACCCGGTAGGAATGCAGCAGCTCCAGCCGGGGGCGGACCGACTCCAGGGTGTGCGGCATGCTGATCCAGCCGTCGCCCAGCGTCGCCGCGCGCCGCAGCGCCGCCTTCGACTCCCCGCCGACCAGGACCGGCAGCCGGGGCTGGACGGGCTTGGGCTCGAAGGCCACCTCGGGAAAGTCGAAGAACTCGCCGTGGTGCTCGACGGCCGGTTCGGTCCACAGGCGGCGGGAGACGCCGATCGCCTCGTCCAGGCGGGGGCCGCGGGTCGCGAAGTCGACCCCGGCGGCGATCCACTCGCCCTCGTACCAGCCCGCGCCGACGCCGACGATCGCCCGGCCGCCGGAGACCTGGTCGAGGGTCGCGAACGCGCGGGCCGCCACGAACGGGTGCCGCAGCCCGTACAGGTACACGGCGGTGCCGAGGCGGACCCGTTCGGTGACGGCGGCGAGGGCGCACAGGTAGGCGGGCGCGTCGAACAGCGGCGTCCCGGGACGGATGCCGGGCTTGTCGGTGCCGGGGTAGCGGGCCGTGGACAGGTCGGTGGCGAACACCAGGTGCTCGGCCAGCCACACCGACTCGAAGCCCAGGCGGTCGGCGGTGACGGCCAGTTCCCGCCAGGCGGCCGGGTGGACCAGGCCGAGGGGCACTCCGAACTTCACTGCGGCCTCCCGTAGCCGCCGCCTCCGGACGTCTCCACGACCAGGGCCTCCCCGGCGGCGAGGGGCTGGCGGGTCGCCTTGGTGCCGAGGGGTTCCAGGGTCCCGTCGGCGCGGCGGCGGTAGTAGCCGCCCGCGCGTCCCGGGCCGCCGCCCGCCGCGCCCGGCGGGGGGCACAGCAGCCGGTCGCCGCGCGTGTCGACGCGGGCGTCCTCCAGCATCAGGATCACCGTGCGGGTGCCGCGGCCGCCCCGGTGGCGGCCCTCGCCGCCGGAGCCGGGGATCAGCGAGACCTCCTCGACGCGGACCGGCAGCCGCGCCTCGATCGGCTCGGCCTGCGGGATGATGTTGCGGCCGCCGCCGAACAGCGCGCCGGTCGCGTCCGCGCCGTCGTGGTCCTCGCGCGCGCCCGACCCGCCGAGGTCGAACGACATGTGCAGCCACGGCCGCCGCGCCCCGCTGAGGCTGAACGCCTGGAGGATCCCCGACGCCGCCACGCCGCCGTGCTCCAGCGCCCCGGTGATCGCCGACAGGATCGCCTCCTCGGCGGCGGCGACCGTCCCGAACCGGCCCCCGCCCGGGAACGGCGGCGTGCAGTGCACGAGCGTCCCGCGCGGCGTCCGCACCTCGACCGGCGCGAAGCAGCCCTCGTTCATCGGCAGCGCCGGGTCGACGAAGCAGCGGACCGCGTACATCACGCCGCCGTGGGTCTGGGAGAAGCCCGCGTTGACGGGCAGCGGGACCTGCTCGTCGGTGCCGTCGAAGTCCACGGTGAGCGCCCCGGCCCCGTCGGAGACGACCGCGACGCGCACGGTGTGGCCGTCGTCGAGGGCGTACTCGCCGCGGTGCGTTCCGGCGGGGATGGCGGCCAGGCCCTCGCGCATGCGGCGTTCGGTGTCGGCGAGGTAGTCCTCGATCCCGGCGGCCAGCCCGGACGGCGTGGACCCGGCGATGATCTCCTCCAGGCGGCGGGCGGCGACGTTCGCCCCGGCGATCAGCGCGCGCAGGTCGCCGACCAGCTTGCCGGGCGTGCGGCTGTTGGCGGCCAGCACGCGGACCAGGTCGTCCACCGGCCCGTCGGCGGTGGCGATCCGGACCGGCGGGAGCTGGAGCCCCTCCAGGTAGACGTCGGTGGCGTCGGAGGCCATGCCGCCCGCCGACAGGCCCGACAGGTCCGCGACGTGGATGAGCGTCCCGGTGAAGTAGGCGGGTTCGCCGCCGACGAAGACGGGCCGGAAGACGAGCAGGTCGTTGGCGTGGATGCCGCCCTGGTAGACGTCGTTCAGCACGAACACGTCGCCCGGCCGCATCTCCGGGTACGCCCTCCGCACGAACGGCAGCGCGCTGCGCAGGCTCGCGCACTGGATCAGCGCCGTGGACAGCGAGTGCGCGACCAGGCGCCCGCGCGCGTCCAGGATCGCGGCGGCGGCGTCGGCGCCCTCCACGATGAACGTCGAGTACGCCGACCGCACCACCACGATGCTGGCCTCCTCGGCGGCCACGCGCAGGGCGTTGCGGAGGATCTCGGCGGTCAGCGCGTCGGCCATGGGCCCTCCCCTCGCGCCGCCTCCAGCAGCAGCGCGCCGGTGTCGTCGGGGGCGCCGCGCCAGCCGGGCGGCACCAGCAGGGAGCACTGGGGTTCGGTGACGACGCACGGCCCGGTGACGGTCTCCCCCGGCGCCAGGCCCGCGCGGGACCGCACCGGCACCTCGTGGAACGCCCCGTCCAGCCACACCCGCCGCGCACCGGCCGTGCCGGGCCCCGGTTCGGCGCGCGGCAGGTCGCGGGAGCCCGACGGCAGCACCGCCCGCACCCGCGCCGTGGTGACCTCGGCGGGGTCGCGCAGGTCGATGCCGTAGGTCTCGTGGTACCGCTTGTAGAACTCCTCGGCGGCGTGCCGCACCGTCCCCGGCGTGACCGGCCCGGCGGGCAGGTCCACGGTGAACGCGTGCGACTGCCCGACGAACCGCATCCCCACCGACCGCGTGACCTCCACGTCCGCCGGGTCGGCGGCGAGGTCGGCGAGCGCGGCGCGTTCCAGCCCGGCGAACGCCTCGGCCAGCGCGCCCAGGTTCTCGCGGCCGGCCGAGCAGGACACCAGCGACGACACCGGCGCCAGGAACGTGCGGGCGCGTTCGATCGCCAGGTCGGCGTGCAGCAGCCCGACCGCCGATCCGACCCCGGCGTGCGGCGGGACGAGCACCCGGCCGATCCCGAAGCGCTCGGCCAGGCGCACGGCGTGGGTGGGGGCGGCCCCGCCGAGCGCGACGAGGGTGAAGCCGCGCGGGTCGATGCCGCGCCGCACGGTGACGACGTGGACGGCCGCGCCCATCTGCGCGTCGGCGATGTCGTGGACGGCGGCGGCGGCCCGCACGACGTCCACGCCCAGCGGTTCGGCGACGTGCGCGCGGATCGCCTCGCGCGCCCGCTCCGGCGACAGCCGGAACCCCCCGAACCCGCCGGGGTCCAGGTAGCCGAGGACGAGGTCGGCGTCGGTGACGGTGGGGAGCGCGCCGCCGCGCCCGTAGCAGGCCGGTCCGGGGTCGGCGCCGGCCGAGCGCGGTCCCACGCGCAGCGTCCCGGCGTCCACCCACGCGATCGACCCGCCGCCGGACCCGACCTCGGCCAGGTCGATCGCGGGCACCTTGATGGGGACGCCGGTGCCGGGCCGCCGCCCGCCGAAGCTGCCCTTGCCGCCCACCTGGAACTCGTGGGTGATGCCGGGGCGCCCGCCGCGCACCAGGCCCGCCTTGGCGGTGGTGCCGCCCATGTCGAAGGAGATCAGGTCGGCCAGCCCGCGCCGCGCCCCCAGCCGGGCCGCCGCGATCACCCCGGCGGCCGGGCCGGACTCGATGGTGTAGACGGCGCGGGCGGCGGCCAGCGCGGCGGGCAGCACCCCGCCCGCCGACTCCATGACGTGGACGGGCGCGGTGATCCCGAGGCCGCGCAGGCGCCCGCCGAGGCGCTCCAGGTAGGAGGCCATGACGGGGCCGACGTAGGCGGACATCAGGGTGGTGGTGGCGCGTTCGTACTCCCCCATCTCGGGCCAGACCGCCGAGGACGCGACGACGGGGACGCCGTCCGGGAGCCGGGCCCGCAGGAGCGCGGCGAGGCGTTCCTCGTGGACGGGGTTGGCGTAGGAGTGCAGCAGGCAGATCGCGACGGCCGCGACGCCGAGCGCGGCGATCGCGTCGGCGGTCCGGGCGGCGGCCTCCTCGTCGAGGGGCCGCAGCACCTCGCCGCCGGCGGAGATCCGCTCGGGGACGCCGAAGGTATGCGACGGCGGCACCGGCGGCTCGGGCTGCGCGTAGGCGAGGTCGTAGCGCTCCTCCTCCACGCGCGCCCGCCGCCCGAGCTCCAGCATCGAGGTGAAGCCCTCGGTGGTCACGAACGCGACGGGCACGCCGGTGCGCTCCAGGATCACGTTGGTGGCCAGCGTGGTGGCGTGCGTGAACCGGCCGACGTCCCCCGGCGCGACGCGCGCCTCCGCGAGGACCTCCCGGACGCCGCGCAGCAGCCCCTCGGTCGGGTCGCCGGGGGTGGTGAGGGTCTTGGCGACGGTGACGCGCCCGGTGCCGTCGATCAGGACCACGTCGGTGAACGTGCCGCCGACGTCGGTGGCGACAGTGCAGGCGGGGTCGGTGCAGGTGGGGTCCACGCGCCCTCCGAACGAAACCAACCTAGCGGCCGCTTGGTACGGTAGTGCGCATGATGCTCCAGGGCAAGGTCGCGGTGATCACCGGTGCGGGTCCCGGGCTCGGCCGCACCCTCGCCGTGCTGATGGCGCGCGAGGGCGCGGACGTGGCGGTGGCGGCGCGCGGCGCGGAGACGCTGGAGCGGATCGCCGCCGAGGTGGGGACGGAGGGCCGCGCGGCGCTGGCCGTGCCCACCGACGTGGCCGACCCCGCCCAGGTGCGGCGCCTCGCCGACGCGGTGATCGGCCGCTTCGGCCGGGTGGACGTGCTGGTCAACGCGGCGTTCCCCGGCACGCACCGCAGGAACGTCCTCGACATGGACGACGCCTGCCTGGAGCGGTGGCGCGGGGCCGTCGAGGTCGCCGCCTACGGGACGCTGCTGTGCTGCCGCCACCTCGCCCCGCACATGGTCGCGGCGGGTGGCGGCTCCATCGTCAACATCACCTCGATGTCGTCGCGCACCGGCTACGCGGGCCGCTCCGACTACGCCGCCGGGAAGGCCGCCGTCCACCTGCTGTCCCACTGCCTGGCCGACGAGCTCGGCCCGTCCGGCGTCCGCGTCAACTGCGTCGCGCCCGGCTGGATCGCCAGCGACGTCCTCGACGACTGGATGCGGGCCCGCGCGGCGGCGGAGGGGGTGACGTTCGAGGAGGTCCGCGCCCGGGACGTGGCGGCGATGGCGCTGCGCCGGATCGCGACCGAGGAGGACGTCGCCCGCGCCGTCGTCTTCCTGGCCTCCGACCACGCGCGGGCGACGACGGGCGCGACCCTCGACGTGAACGGCGGGCAGCTGTTCACCTAGAGGTCGTGGCCGGTGGCGTAGCGGTACGACGCGCCGATCACGGCCTCGGCGACCCGCAGTTCCCCGTCGGTGCGGGGGCCGTAGAGCATCACCACGTTGACG
The DNA here is from genome assembly GCF_014138665.1 of Actinomadura kijaniata. Classification (NCBI taxonomy): domain Bacteria; kingdom Bacillati; phylum Actinomycetota; class Actinomycetes; order Streptosporangiales; family Thermomonosporaceae; genus Actinomadura; species Actinomadura kijaniata. Next base: position 1,124,263 of record NZ_JACJIA010000001.1, on the reverse strand, counting down.
GTGGGCGAGTACAGCGGATGGCGCTCGCCCCAGCCCTTGTCGACGAGTTCGCGCTGGTCCTCCTCGGACAGGGCCATGTGCAGGCTGCCGTCGGCGTGGACGTGCGCGAACTCGGCGTTCAGCCGCGGCGGCAGCAGCACCGCGCCCGCCGGGGGCGCCGCGCCGTCCAGGAAGAAGGCCAGCGCCCCCGGCTCGGAGATCTCGCTGGGGCGGATCACGGCTTCGCGCAGGTTCTCGGTCATCCACCGCTTGAGCCGTTCCCGCACCTCGTCCGGGCTGTTCTGGCTGAGCTGGACGTGGGGCACCGACGGGCCGGTCCGGGGGCGTTCCCCGGCGCGGACGGGAAGTGTGAGCGCGGTCATGCCGTCGTCTCCCTTTCGATGGGCGGTCCTGACGAAAGGGAAGCTAACATCCTGCGTATATTAAGTTCCTAGAAGATAGTGGCTCTCCAACAGGAACCGAAGGGGAGGCGGCGCGATGCGCGAGCCGGTGGAGGCCGTCGAGGCGTGCCCGATCAGCCCGGTGGTGGACGTGGTGTTCAGCCGGTGGACGACGCCGATCCTGTGGGTGCTCAAGGAGCACGGCCGCCAGCGGTTCGTGGAGATCCAGCGGCGCCTGTCCGGCATCACGCCGAAGGTGCTCACCCAGCGGCTGCGGCAGCTGGAGCGCGACGGCCTCGTCATCCGCTCGTACCACGCGGAGATCCCGCCCCGCGTGGAGTACGAGATCAGCGATCTGGGACGCACCCTCGGCCCGGTCTTCTCCGTGCTGACCGAGTGGTCCGACGCCCACCTGGCGAACGTGGAGGCGGCCCGCCGCGCCTATGACGGGGCCGACCGGCCCGCCCGCTGAGGCGCCGGCGGCACGCCTCCGGCGTCCGCGAACACCCTCCCGGTCCGCCCGTCAAGCCGGTGAACAGTGCGTGACCTCTAGCGGCCGGACCTGTTGTCAATCGCGGAACGTGAATTACCTTCGGCGCTTGTGACCCAACTGAATCGCCGTGACGCACTGAAGATCGGCGGCGCGGGGCTGGTGACGGCCGCCGCCCTCCCCGGCGTCGCGCACGCCGCCCCCTCCCCCTTCTTCCGGCACGGCGTCGCCTCCGGCGACCCGCTCCCCGACGGGGTCGTCCTGTGGACGCGGGTGACACCGACCGCCGACTCGCTCCCCGGCTCCGGCAACGGCCCCCGCACCTCGGTGACCTGGCAGGTCGCCACCGACGCGGACTTCCGCCGGATCGTGCGCTCGGGGTCGTCGGCCACGGGCCCCGAACGCGACCACACCGTCAAGGTGGACGTGCGCGGCCTCGCCCCGGGCACCGCCTACCACTACCGGTTCGTGCTGGACGGCGTCGCCTCCCCCGCCGGCCGCACCCGCACCGCGCCCGCCCCCGACGCCGACGTGACGTCGTTGAGGTTCGGCGTCGTGTCGTGCTCGAACTGGGAGGCCGGCTACTTCGCCTCCTACCGCCACCTGGCGGCGCGCGACGACCTGTTCGGCGTCATCCACCTGGGCGACTACCTCTACGAGTACGGCACCGGCGGGTTCCCCGGCGACGGCGGGGTGGTGCGCCAGCACGCGCCCGCGCACGAGATCCTGACGCTCGCCGACTACCGGCGGCGGCACGCGCTCTACAAGACCGACCCCGACCTCCAGGCGCTGCACGCCGCCCGCCCGTGGATGGTCATCTGGGACGACCACGAGGTCGCCAACGACCAGTGGTCGACCGGCGCGGAGAACCACGACCCGGCGACCGAGGGCCCCTACGCCGCCCGCCGGGCCGCCGCGCACCGCGCCTACGCCGAGTGGATGCCGGTCCGGTTCGGCCCGGACGAGCGCATCTACCGCGCGCTGCGGTTCGGGCGGCTGGCCGACCTGGTCCTGCTCGACCTGCGCAGCTACCGGTCCAAGCAGGTCACCGGGATCGCCGTGGACGACCCGGCGCGCACCATCACCGGCGACGCGCAGATGGTGTGGCTGAAGGACGAGCTGTCGGGGAGCCGCGCCCGCTGGCGGCTGGTCGGCAACTCCGTGATGATCAGCCCGGTCGCGATCGGCGCGGTCGCCGCCGACGTGCTCGGCCCGCTGGCCCGGCTGCTGGGCATCCCCTCCGGCGGCATCGCCGTGAACGCCGACCAGTGGGACGGCTACACCGCCGACCGCCGGGAGCTGCTCGGCCACCTGCACGACAACAGGATCACCAACACGGTGTTCCTGACCGGCGACATCCACACGAGCTGGGCCAACGACGTCCCGCTGCACGCCGCCCGCTACCCCGGCGTCCCGTCGGTCGCCACCGAGTTCGTCGTCCCGTCGGTGACCAGCGACAACATCGACGACTTCCTGAAGGTCCCGCCGCGCACCGTCTCGCTGGCCGCCGAGGCCGTCCTGTCCGCGACCAACCGGCACGTCCGCTGGTCGGAACTGGACTCCCACGGCTTCGGCGTGCTCGACCTGCGCCGCGAGCGGGCCCGGATGGACTGGTTCTTCCTGTCGGACCGCACCCGCCGCGACGCCACCGCCGCGCGGGCGGCGACGTTCACCACGGCGTCGGGCTCGCAGCGCCTCACCCGCTCCTGGCTCTGACCCCCGGGCCCGGCGCAGGTGGGAGGCGCCCGATCCCCCGGGAGGCCCCGGTCACCGGCACGCCTCGTGAGGTCGTGCGCTCAGCCGGAGAAGACGAAGCGCCGGTAGGCCCACCAGCGGAACAGCATCGCCAGCAACGTGCCCAGCAGCATGCTGCTGACGAAGTCCGCCAACTCCTGGACCAGATGGCCCACCGCCGGGTGCTCCAGCCCCAGCACGTAGCGCGAGATCCACAGCGGGACGGCGTTGATGCCCATCGACACCGCGTTGACCAGCACGAACACCGAGAACTCGCCCCGGCGCCGCTCGGTCTTCACCCGGAACGCCCAGCGGCGCTGCATCAGGTAGGACAGCACGGTCGCGAACGCGGTGGCGATCAGGAACGCGGTGACCGGCTTGTGTTCCAGCACGGTGAACTTCAGCGCGTAGTTGATCGCCATCGTCACGACGAAGCACAGGCCGCCGGTGAGCCCGAACTTCACCAGCACCCGGTTCTTCACCAGAATCGGGCGGACGGGTTCGGGGACCTTGTCAAGGACGGCTTGGGCGGCGGTCGGCATGCCGGAACCCTACCCGTGATCTTGCTATGAAAGGTCCAAGTCCGGCATTCCGCCCCGGCGGGGCGTTCAGCGGGCGGGCATGACGAACATCGCCGTCGCCTCCACCGTCGTCCTCCCGTCGGGGGCGGCGATCGAGGCGTCCACCCAGGTCTTGCGGCCCTCGACGCGCGCGACGCGGGCCTCGGCGGTCAGCCGGACGCCGTAGGGGGTGGGGCGGCGGTAGCGCAGGTCGAGGGTGGCGGTCATGCCGGGGGTGCCGTTGGCGGCGGCCGCCACGCCGAGCAGCTGGTCGAGGATCATCGCCGACACGCCGCCGTGCACGAACGTCGGCGGCCCCTCGTACACGCCGCCGAGCGTGAACGCCGCGCGGGCCCCGCCGCCGGGCAGCGGCTCGATGTCCACCGGCGGGGCGATCGGGTTGAGGGGGCCGCTGACCGGGCTGGCCAGCGCGCGGCCGGTGCCGTCGTGGGAGCCGATCGGGGGCGCCTCGCCCCGGACGGCCGACAGCCGGTCGGTCAGCGCGGCGACCTCGGCGGACACGGCGGCGATCTCGTCGGCCGGAACGCGGGTGTGCACCACCGCGTCGGTCAGCGCCCGGACCCGGCCGGCGAGGTCGGCGAGCGCGGCGACCTGGTCGTCCGCCAGGGTGCGTTCGGCCAGGATCCGCCGGTCCCACACCTCGTGGATCCGGTTGCGCCGCGTCGGATCCGCCGTCCCGGCCTCGCTCATGTGCCCTCCCGCAGTTGACCGAACCCGATTCTAAGCAGTGCCGGTCACCAGTGGACGACCTCCAGGGGGCCCAGCTCGCCGAGGGTGACGCGGTCCCGCTCGGCCAGCGCGCGGATCACCGACACCGCCTCGTCGGGGGTGACGTGGCGGCCGTGGGAGCGGCGCGCGGCCCCGTCGGGGGCCTCCATCCACAGCCGCGGGCCCGGCTCCCAGACCGCCTGCGCCACCGCGCCCGACGCCCCGGCGCACACCAGGAAGCTGCCCGGCACCGGGACCAGGTCGTACAGCACGCCCCGGCACGCCGCGAACGACATCGGCTGCTCCTCCTCGGAACGTTCCCGCGCCTCGTCGTGGAACGACACCGTGAGCGGGCCGCGCTCCGCCTCCGGCGCGCCGGGCCACCGGTCCAGCCGCCCGTAGCGGCGCCGCCGCCAGGTCAGCGGCAGCCACAGGTCGCCGTCGCGCGGCACCGGGGCCGCCAGCCCGCGCCCGGTCAGCGCCGCCGCCACCTCCCCGGCGATCGCGGCCGGGTCCCCGGCGAGCGTGCCGTACACCAGCGCCAGCCCCTCGCCGCGCGCGGCGGCCCGCACGCCCCGCCGGTGGCAGAAGACGTAGCCGCGCACGTCCTGCGCCTCCACCGCGACGCCCCGCAGGCCGCACTCCCGGCAGCAGGTGTAGTCGGCGCGCGCGGCGATCCCGGCGGCGTCGAGGTCGCGGCAGGCGGCCAGGAACCGTTCGGTGTCGGTCATGCGGTCGCCCCAGCCGCGCTGTTCCCGCCGGTAGGCCGCGAAGCCCGCCGCCACGGCCCGCGCGGCGGCCGGGTGCTCCCCCGCCAGCCCGGCCACCAGGGTGTCGTGGTCGTCCTCGCCCAGCGCCAGCGCGACGCGCACTTCGGCTTCCAGCAGGTCATCGGTCACGCCGGGATTATGTCCACCGGGCGTGACGCCGCGGGCGCGGTCGGTGCGTTACGCCCGGTACCGGTCACCCGCGCCGAACCCGCCGCGGTGGGCGAAACGCACGGCCTCCTCCGGGGTCAGCGTCCGGCCGCGCCGGTGGTGGCGTTCGAACGCCTCGGCCCCCAGCGCCGCGCGGGCCTGCTCCTCCAGCCGCCGGTGCTGGGCGGCCAGCGCCCGGTCGCCCAGGTGCGGGACGCCGGTCCGCGCCGGGTACCGGGACGCCGCCCCGAGCAGGATCGCGCCCTCGGCGTAGCGCCGCCGCCGCGCCAGCACCCATCCCAGCACCTCGAAGCAGTGGGTGACGCCGACCGGGTCCCGCATCCGGTGGAACATCTCCAGCGCGGGCATCAGGTGCGCGGCGCAGGACTCGACGTCGCCCGCGAACCAGTGCGCCAGGGCGTTCATGTAGGAGAACCAGCCGCGCGCCCACGGCTCGCCGGGCTGGTCGGCCAGCAGGGCCAGGCCGGCCGCGCACTCGGCGGCCCCGGGGCCGGGCTCGCCGTCGCGGATGTGCAGGAACGCGCGCAGCAACCGGTGGACGACCAGGTCCCGGGTGAGCCCGGCCGCCTCGAAGATCGGCAGCGCCTCGGCGAAGGCGCGTTCGGCCCCGGCCCGGTCGCCCAGGAACGTGGCCGCCATCCCCAGCGTGCGCTGGACCCGCGCGTACCCGGGGCGGTCGCCGGCGCGTTCGGCGAGCTTGAGGCCCTCGGCCAGCAGCGCGTGCGCGGCCTCCCGGTCGCCCTGGGAGACGCGGAAGACCGCGTTGCGCCACAGCAGCCCGACGCGGCCGGGCGTCGCCTCGCCGGTGACCGCCAGCGCGCGGTCCATCCAGTGGCGGCCCTCGGCGAAGCGGGACCGGCCGATCCACACGTGCCACAGGGCGTTGAGCAGGCGCACGCCGGTGGCGCGCTCGCCGGGCACCGACAGGCTGTGGTCCAGGGCGGCGCGCACGTTGTCGCGCTCGGCCTCCAGCCGCCGCACCCAGTCCAGGTAGTCGCCGGTCAGCCAGCGGCCGGCGGCGGCCTCGGCCAGGCGCAGCACGCAGTCGCGGTGGCGGCGGCGCAGCGGCCGCACGTCCTCCACCAGCTCCAGCCACGCCGCGCCGTACTCGCGGACCGTGTCGAGCATGACGTACCGGTCGGGACCGGCCCGCTGCACGATCGACTTGTCCACCAGGCCGACCAGCCGGGCGACGACGCTGACGCGGTCCAGGCGGTCGTCGGCGCACACGTCCTCGGCCATCGTCAGGTCGAACCCGCCCGCGAACACCGACAGCCGCGCCCACAGCAGCCGCTCGTGCGGTGCGCACAGCTCGTGGCTCCAGCCGACGGTGGTGCGCAGCGTCTGGTGGCGGGCCTCCTCGGAGGGTCCGTCGCCCAGCGTCCAGAACAGCAGGTCCAGCCGCCGCATCAGCTGCTCCAGGCTGAGGGTCCGCAGCCGCACCGCCGCCAGCTCGATGGCGAGCGGGATGCCGTCCAGGCGGCGGCACAGCAGCTCCACGTCGGCGCGGTTGGCGCGGGTGACGGCGAAGCCGGGCACGGCCTCGGCGGCGCGGGCGGCGAACAGCGCGACCGCGTCGCCGCTTCCCGCCGGGGCGTCGTCGCCGGCGGGTCCGGAGACGGGTACGGCCAGCGGCGGCACCGGAAGGACGCGTTCGCCGAGCACGTCGAGCGGCTGGCGGCTGGTGGCCAGCACGCGCACCTCCGGGCAGCCGGCGAGCAGGGCGCGCGCCAGGTCCGCCGCGGCCCCCACCAGGTGCTCGCAGGTGTCCAGCACCAGCAGCAGCCGCCGCTCGCGCAGGCCGCCGGCGAGCAGGTCGACCGGGATGGGGGCCAGGCCGTCGCGCACCCCCAGGCAGGCGGCGACGGTGTCGGCCAGCAGCCCGGGGTCGCGCAGGCCCGACAGCTCCACCAGGCGGACGCCGTCGGGGAACGCCGCGGCGGCGTCGCGGGCGGCGCGCAGCGCGACGCGGGTCTTGCCGACGCCGCCGGGCCCGGTGAGGGTGACCAGCCGCGCGGCGGCGAGGGCGTCGCGGACCCGCCGCAGCTCCCGCTCGCGGCCGACGAAGGTGCTGGGCTCCGGCGGGAGGCCGCCGTGCGGACGCCACGATCCGTCCATCGCGCCTCCTCCCGCCCGCCGGGGAACCGCTCCCAGTATGGAACGCGTCGCGCGCCGTAACGAGCCCTTCGCGGCGATGTCCGTATCCGGCTCCGTCCGGGAGGGCCGGGGTCAGCCGAGATAGGCGGCGCGGACGACCGGATCCTCGCGGACGCGGTCGGGCGGCCCGTCGGCGATGACCTTGCCGAGGTCGAGGACGACGACGCGTTCGCACGCCGCCATCACGAACCCGACGTCGTGCTCGACCAGCAGGACCGTCGCGTCCAGGGACGCCACGACCGAGGCGAACAGCGCGGCCTGCTCCTCGTCCAGGCCGGAGGTGGGCTCGTCCAGCAGCAGCACCGCCGGGTCGTCGGCGAGGGCGCGGGCCAGCTCCACCATGCGGCGGCGGCCGATCGGCAGGTCGGCGGCGTAGGAGCCGGCCAGGTCGACGATGCCGCAGCGGTCCAGGACGGCGCGGGCGCGGTCGCGGCGTTCGCGCTCGACGCGGCGGCGGCCGCGCCAGCCCACCAGGTCGGCGGCCAGCCCTCCCCCGCCGCCGCGCCACTCCAGGGCGGTGAGGACGTTGTCGAGCACGGTCAGGCGCCCGAACACCTGCGGGCGCTGGAAGGTGCGGCGCAGCCCCATCCGCGACCGCCGCACGGCGCTGAGGCCGGTCACGTCCCGCCCGTCGAGCAGGACGGTCCCGGTGGTGGGGCGGCGCAGGCCGGTGACCACGTCGAACAGCGTGGTCTTGCCCGCGCCGTTGGGGCCGATCACCCCGCAGGTCTGGCCCCGGGGAACGGCGAGGCCGACGTCCGACAGCGCGCGCACGCCGCCGAACCGGACGCCGACGTCCCTGACCTCGATCATCGTGCTCCCCCGATCCCCAGGTACGCCGAGGTCAGCCGGTCCTGGTCCACCTGTTCGCGCGGCCCGGCCCAGGACACCCGGCCCAGGCTCATGAACGCGACGGTGTCGGCCAGGGCCAGCGCCTCGCTGGCCTTCTCCTCCACGATCAGCAGTGCCACGCCCCGGTCCCGCAGCTCCCCGAACAGCGCGAAGACCTGCTCCACCACCAGCGGCGCGAGGCCCAGCGACGGCTCGTCGGCGATCAGCACGCGCGGCGGGCGGACCAGGGCGGGGGCGAGCGCGAGGATCTGCTGCTCGCCGCCCGACAGCGCCCCGGCGGCGACGTCGCGGCGTTCGGCCAGGCGCGGCAGGCGCGCGTAGACCTCCGCGCGGTCGGCGGCCGACGGCAGCCAGAGCGTCAGGTTCTCCTCCACCGTCAGCGCGGGGAACACGCCGCGCCCCTCGGGGGCCAGGTAGACGCCGTCGCGGGCGCGGCGGTGCGCGGGCCGGGAGGTGACGTCCCGGCCGTCGAGCAGGACGCGCCCGGCGGTGGGGGCGAGCGTTCCGGCGGCGACGGCGCAGGCGGTGGACTTGCCCGCGCCGTTGGCGCCGAGCAGCGCGACGACGCTGCCCGCCGACACGGCCAGGTCCACGCCGCGCAGCACGGTCGCGTCGCCGTAGCCCGCGACGATCCCCTCCAGCCGCAGCACCGCGTCCCCGCCGTGCGGGGCGGGCTCGGGCGCCGCGGCCGCCGCGGCGACGGCCCGCGCCTCGGCCCTGCGGTCGTGGCGCCTGCGGCGGCGGTAGCGCTGCTCGGCGAACTGGGCGAGCACGCCGTCGGGGTGCCTGGCCAGGATCATCCCGCCGAGCCCGAACAGGATCATGCCGACGTACTGGGAGTCGGTGACGTTGTCGAGCACCTCGGGGAACAGCGCCATGATCAGGCCGCCGAGGACCGCGCCGCCGACGCGCCGCACCCCTTGCAGGACCACCACGGCCAGCCACACGAAGCCGGTGAGGGCGGGCAGGTCGGTGGCGGTGATCTGGCCGTTGAACGTGGCGTGCAGCACCCCGCCGAGCCCGGCGATCCCGGACGCCAGCGCGAACAGGGTGATCTTGGCGCGGACGGCCGAGACGCCGACCGCGGCGGCGGCGGTGGGCGCGGAGCGGACGGCGAGCACGGCGCGGCCGGAGGCCGACCGTTCCAGGTTGCGGATCAGCAGCCCGACCAGGCCGAGCAGGACCAGCAGCAGCACCACGCGCACGCGCGGGTCGTTGGTGTCGCCGATCCCGAACGACACGGCGGGCAGCTTCCAGCCGACGGTGCCGTTGGAGAACGCGTCGATCTGGAAGAGCACCTGGTCGGCCAGCAGCGCCAGCGCGAGCGTCGCCAGCGCCAGCACGCGCCCGCCCAGCCGCAGCGCGGGCAGCGCGACCAGCACGCCCGCCGCGACCGCCGCGAGCACGCCGAGCAGGACCGCGACCGGGAACGGCAGGCCCTCGCCGAACGCCAGCCCCGCCGTCAGCGCCGCCAGCGCCGCGAACGACGCCTGCGCCAGGTTCACCATGCCGCCGATGCCGGTGACCACCACGAACGAGCAGAAGATCAGCGCGAGCACCAGGCCCTGCGCGACCAGCCCCACCCAGTAGTCGTCGCCGACCGTCAGCGTCCACGCCAGCAGCGCCGCCACCGACAGCGTCCACGGCAGGGCGCGCCGCCAGCGCGGCAGGTCGGCCAGGTAGTCGGGCGGCGGCGCGTCCTCGGCGATCGACCCGGCGACGCGCGCCCGCGACCGGCCCAGCACCAGCAGCCCGGCGAACAGCAGGATCGCCGGGACGGCCGTGCGGAACCCGGTGACCTTCTCGGCGAAGTCGGCGTACCCGGCGACCAGGTTCTGCACGACGCCGAGCGCGAGCCCGGCGGCGAACGTGACCGGGATCGACTGGAGCCGCCCGAACACCGCCGCTGTCGCCGAGGCGAACAGCAGCACCGTGAACGCGTTGGAGTCCAGCCCGAGCGTCGGCACCGCCAGCACACCCGCCAGCCCGGCCAGCGTGGACGACAGCATCCACGCCTGGGCGGAGGCGGCGTCGGCGTCCACGCCGCGCATGGTCGCCAGCCGCCGCCGGTCGACGGTGGCGCGCATCCGCAGGCCGAGCGGGGTGTGCCGCATGACCGCCCACAGCGCGACGGCCGCCAGCAGCGCCAGCGCGAACGTGGTGACCTGGTCGGAGTCGAGCGTCACCCCGCCCAGCGGGCTCCAGTGCTCCACCGGCCGGGGGCCGAGGCCGCGCGCCGCCGCGCCCTCGGTGACCTTCGGCAGGTCCGCGCCGGCCGTCTCCACCAGCACGTCCACGGTCCACAGCCCGAGGGCGGGCAGCGCGATCGTCAGGCCGATGGTCGCGACGATCTGCGCGGTCTCGCCCGCCGACGCCAGGCCCCGGAACATCAGCCGGTGCAGCAGGTAGCCCAGCAGCGGCGCGAACACGACGATCGTGAACGGCCCGGCGGCCCACACCGGCCAGCCGAGCCCGGCGGTCAGCTCGAAGAACACCAGCGCGGTGAGGAACCCGACGGCGCCGTGGGCGAAGTTGAACACCCCGGTCGCCGCGTACGACAGCGTCAGCCCGGACGCCAGCAGCGCGAACACCGCACCGGTGACGAGCCCGCTGAGAACGTAGCCGATCAGTTCGGTCATGGCGCCGCCCGGTCTGGACAGAGGAGCGTCACGATCGGGAGCCCGCGAGCGATCGTGTAAGCGACGAGGGAAGACCCGGCGTCAAAGCGCCAGGACCGGCCGCGCGGAGGCGCGGCAATGGGTGCTGTCATGGCGCCGCCCGATCTGGACTGAGGAACGTCACGATCGGGAGCCCGCGAGCGATCGTGAAAGCGACGAGGGAAGACCCGGCGTGCCGGAGGCGTGGCAATGAGCACGTCATGGTCTGTGCTCACAGCGGGGTGTTGGCGAAGCACTTGAGGTTCTGGGCGATGGTGAACCTGTCGCCCTGGAGCCTCACGAGCGCGCCGCAGCCGTTGGACTCGGTCTTGCCGGAGGGGAAGCGGATGCGGCCGAAGCCCTTGTTCTCGTAGCCGAAGTCCTGTGTCGCGGCGAAGAACTTCTCACGGGTGAGGTCCTTGCCGGTCTTCTCCAGCATCTTGAGGAACACGTCGGCCGACCAGTAGCCGGTGGCGGCGTGCTGGTCGAACTGGGTGACGCCCGCCCTGCGCAGGTCGTCCTTCATCCGCGTGACGTCGGGGGCGTCGGACTCGTAGGGCTCGAACTGCGGGGCGGCGTACACGCCGTCGAGGGCCTCGCGGGTCTGCGGGTCGGCCAGCACCTTGGGGTCGTAGGAGGTCGCGTCGGTGATGAGGCCCTTGTACCCGGCCTTCTTCAGCGCCGCGTACAGGCCGGAGTTGAACTTGCCGCCCGCCATGACCGAGACCACGACGTCGGGGGCCTTCCCGCCCGCGCTCTTCATGATCTTGTTGACATAGGGCGACCAGTCCTGCGGCGGGGCCTGGGCGGGCAGCGCGGCCGAGGTGCCCGCCAGGGCGAACCCGGCGGCGGTGAACGACTTCCCGATCGTCTGCAACGCGTACTTGCTGGCGGTGGAGTCGGTGGCCTGGACCCAGGCCGTCCGGCCCTTGGCCCCGCCGAGCTGGGCGGCGACCTGGTGGCCCCACCAGGTCTGGGTGCCCTGGCCGGGCTTGGGTGCCAGGCAGCCGTTGAACCCGAACGCGCTCTGCTTGCCGCACCAGAACGGCCCGGTCGCCCAGCCCAGCCACGGCACCTTCTGCTGTTCCAGGAACTCCGCGCCGCCGAACTGCGGGGCGCTGACCGGCAGCACCGCGAAGACCTTCTCCTTCTGCACCAGCTTCCTGGCGGCCGCCGCGCCCTTGTCGGGGGTCATGCCGTCGTCCTCGACGCCGATGAACTCGATGGTGCGGCCGTGCACGCCGCCCTCGGCGTTGGCGCGGTCGAAGCGGGCCTTGGCGCCGAGGCGCGCGCCGCCGGTGGAGTAGCCGGTGGCGCTGGTGACGGTGAGCACCCCGCCGACCCTGACCGTCGTCCCGGTCACCCCGGCGGTCCCGCCGCCTCCACCGGCCTCGTTGCCGGTGGCGCAGGCGGACACGAGCCCGGCGGTCAGGCTCACGGCGAGGCCGAGGGACGCCGCCCCCGACAGCCGGGAACGGATGGGGGATGGATGCATGTCGCGCCTCCGGCAGGGTGAGGGGGCAGGCCCCGAGGTGACCTAGCGCTCGCTTGGGCGTGAGCGTAAGTTCGCCGCCGAGACGGTGTCAACGGCCCGAACCCCCCGGTGACCCCCTATACCAAGCAATTGCTTGGTGCTAGCGTGGCCGTGTTCCGGGCGACGGGAGGGTGCGACGTGACGGGCACGACGATGCGGGCGGCGCTGCTGCGGGAGTACGGGGCGCCCCTCCGGGTCGCCGAGGTGGCGGTCCAGGACCCCGGGCCCGGCGAGGTGCTGGTGAGGGTGGCCGCCTCCGGCGTGTGCGGCTCGGACCTGAAGGCCATCGACGGCAAGAGCCCGGTGGTGACGCACCTGCCGTGCGTGCTCGGCCACGAGAGCGCGGGGGTGGTGGAGCGGACCGGGCCCGGCGTGGTCTCCGTCCGGCCCGGCGACCACGTCATCATCGCCATGAACGGCCCCTGCGGACGCTGCCGCAACTGCGCGCGCGGCCGCTCCCACCTGTGCGGCGACCGGGCCCGGATGGCGGCGATCATGGGGTTGATGGCCGACGGCACCACCCGGCTGTCGGCCGGGGACGAGGTGGTGCGGCCCTACATCGGGATCGGCGCGTTCGCCGAGAAGGCGGTGGTCGCCGAGGCCATGTGCGTCCGGGTCGCGCCGAACGCGCCGCTGGACCTGCTCGCGCTGACCGCCTGCGGCGTGGTGACCGGTGTCGGCGCGGTCCTCAACACCGCGCGCGTCGAGCCCGGCTCCAGCGTGCTGGTGGTGGGCTGCGGCGGCGTCGGCCTCAACGTCGTCCAGGGCGCGGTGCTGGCCGGGGCCACCACGATCATCGCCGCCGACCTGGTGGAGTCGAAGCTGAAGCTGGCCGAGGAGTTCGGCGCCACCCACACGCTGCCGGCCGACGACCTGCCGAAGCAGGTGGGCGGGATCGTGCGGGGCGGCGTGGACTACGCGTTCGACGTGACCGGCGTCCCGGAGGTGCTGACGAAGGCGTTCGCGGCGACCCAGCCGGGCGGCACGACCGTCATGGTGGGCAGCCCCGCCGCCGGGCGGAACCTGGAGATCCCGCCGGGGCTGCTGTTCGGGTCGCGCCGCCTGATGGGCACCCAGGGCGGCGACGCCCACCCCGCCCGCGACCTGCCGACGCTGGTGGAGCTGTACCGCACCGGCCGCCTCAACCTGGAGGGGCTGGTCTCCGAGCGCGTCCCCCTCGACGAGGTCAACGACGCGGTCCGGCACGTGCGCTCGGGCGCGGTGGCCCGCTCGGTCATCGTGTTCGACTGAGCGAGCCGACCACCGCCCAGGTCTGGCCCTTCTCGCTGCCGTTGTACTGGAAGCGCAGCCGTTCCCGGTCCGGGGTCAGGGTGATCGTGCCCTGGTCGACACACCGTTCGGCGCCCTGGGTGATGTGCTCGCGCAACGTCAGCGCCTGGCCCGTCCCGAGCAGCCGGACCTCGCCCGAGCAGTTCTGGTCGGGATAGGTGATCCTCCCGGGCCCGTCCCCGGCGGTCAGGTGCAGGATCACCCGAATGGGCTTGCCGTCGCTCTGCCGTCCGGTCCCGCTCCACTCGCCCGTGAACGCGGTCGGGACGGTGAGCGGGCCGCCGTTCGCGGCGGACCGGTCGGGCCTCGTGTCGTCCCGCTGGGTGAGGGCCACCGTGGCGGCGGTGGCGGCGCCCGCCGCGACCAGCAGGGCCGCCGCCACCGCGAGGGGCCGCCGCGAACGCCGTCGCCGCACCGGTGCGGCGACGGGCTCGGGGGGAGCCGCCGGACGCGTGGCCTCGGTGTCGCCCATCAGGGTCCGCAGCACCTCCGCGGCTGTGGGCCGCCGCGCCGGGTCCTTGTCCAGGCAGCGCGCCGCCAGGGCGCGCAGCGTCCCGGTGAGCGTGCCCAGGTCGGGCTCCCCGTCGGTGATCCGGAACATCACGACGTGCAGGGCGTCGGACCCGAACGGCGGCCGCCCGCAGGAGGCGAACACCAGCGTCGAGGCCCAGGCGAACACGTCGGACGCCGGGCCCGCCGCCTCGCCCCGCACCTGCTCGGGGGCCATGTAGGCGGGGGTGCCGACCGCACCGGAGGAGGTGAGCGTGGCGCTGTCCAGGGCGCGGGCGATGCCGAAGTCGATGACGCGCGGCCCGTCGGGGCCCATCAGGACGTTGTGCGGCTTGAGGTCGCGGTGCACGATCCCGGCCTGGTGGATGGTGGTCAGCGCGGTCGCGGTGCCGACGGCCAGGCGTTCCAGCGCGCCGTCGCGCAGCGGCCCCCGCTCCCGCACCACCCGGCTCAGCGACGGGCCCGGCACGTACTCGCTGACGATGAACGGGCGGTCGCCCTCCACCTCGGCGTCCAGCACCGCCGCCGTGCAGAACCGCGCGACCCGCTTGGCGGTCTCCAGTTCCCGCAGGAACCGGCCGCGCACCACGGGGTCGTGCCCGAGCCCGGCGCGCAGCAGCTTCACCGCCACCGGCGCGCCCTCGGGGGACTCGCCCAGATACACGGTGCCCTGCCCGCCCTCGCCGAGCCGTCCGGTCAGCCGGTAGGCGCCCAGCCGCTCGGGGTCCCCGGCGCGCAGCGCGTCGACCAGTGTCATGGGCTTCTCCCGACTGACGAGGACCGGACCGGCGATATCCCGATCATGGTAGGGACATCCGGAATCTTGCGGTATCGCAACGTCGAACACCAGCCGCCGCCACGGCGGGTCGCGCGCGGTGTCCGCCCCTTCCAGTAGATTCCTGCGTGTTCTCCCACCGGAGCGATAGGAACCCCTGTGACCGACACGCCTCCCCCGCCGCCCGGTCCCGCCGACCAGCCGCCGCCCCACCACTCGCCCTACGGGCAGGCGCCCGGCACGCCGCCGCCTCCCGGAGACGGACCGCCGCCCGGGTACGGGCCTCCCCCCGGATACGGGCCGCCGCCCGGCGGGGGCTACGACCCGAGGTGGGGTTACGGTCCGCCCGGCGTGCCGAACGGGCCGTACGGCCCCCAGGGACCGGTCAACCCCAACGACCTCACCTGGGCGATGTTCGCCTACCTCGGCGCGATCCTCGCGGGCTTCATCCCCGCGCTGGTCATCTACTTCGTCAAGAGGCACGAGTCGTCGTTCATCCGCTTCCACGCGGCCCAGATGGTGAACTACCAGCTCACCATGCTGATCCAGTTGCTGGCGTCGCTCGCGGTGGCGCTGGTGCCGTTCGCGGTCACCGAGCACCCGGCGTGGTTCGTCCTCATCGCGCCCGCCTACCTGAACGCGGTCATCGGGCAGTGGGTGTTCATCGTGCTCGGCGCGCTGAGGTCGGGGAAGGGGCAGTTCTACCGCTTCCCCACGTTCTTCTGCTTCCGGATGGTCCGCTAGCGGTCACAGGTAGGCTCCCGCGTAGTCGTCGAGGACGGGCAGCACCGCCTCCCGGTCCCCGGCGGGCACGCGCAGCACCACCTCCGTGACGCCGAGCCCGGCGTAGTGGTCCAGCTTGCCCGGGGTCGGCAGCGTCCCGAACGGGACCACCTCCACCCCCTCCCGGCCCGCCGCCGCGCACGCCTCGCGCAGCGCGGGCAGCGCCTCGCGGAGGCCCGCGCCGCCGATCGGCATCCACCCGTCCCCGTACTCGGCGATGTGGGAGAACAGCGTCGGCCCGGCCGCGCCGCCGAGCAGGACCGGCACGCGCCCGGCCGGCTTGGGCCACGACCAGCACGCCTCGAACGCCACGAACTCCCCCGCGAACGACGCCTCCTCGCGCTCCCACAGCTCGCGCATGGCCAGCACGTGCTCGCGGGTCATCGCGCGCCGCCGCTTCCAGGGGACGCCGTGGTCGGCGGCCTCCTCGGCGTTCCAGCCGTAGCCGACCCCCAGCGTGAACCGCCCGCCGGAGACCCGGTCGAGGGTGGCGACGGCCTTGGCGGTGACGATCGGGTCGCGCTGGGCGGGCAGGCACACGCCGGTCCCCAGGCGGATCGTGCCGGTGAGCGCGGCGGCGGCCGCGAGCGCGACGAACGGGTCGGGCGTGCGCCCGTACTCCTCCGGCAGCACCTCGACACCCGTCGGCGGGGGCGTCCGCCGGGAGACCGGGATGTGGGTGTGCTCGGGGATGTAGAGCGAGGCGAACCCCCGGTCCTCGGCCTCTCTGGCCAGGTCGTGCACCGGCATCGTCCGGTCGGTGGTGAACATCGTGATCCCGAGCCGCATCCGGCCGCCCCTTCCTCCGCGAACTCCCGCCCCGCGAGACTACCAAGCGATTGCTCGGTAAGCGCGCATTGATGTAGCGTGCGCTTGTTCAGCAAGTCCGGCGGCCGGAGGGAGGCCACCCCATGGCGTTCGCCGACCTGGGTGAGGTGCGCCTGTTCCACACCGACGACGCGCCGCGGGAGGGCGCCACGCGCACGCCGCTGCTGCTGGTCCACGGGTTCGGGGCCGACTCGCACGACTGGGCGTTCCACATCCCCGACCTGGTCGCGCGCGGCCACCGCGTCATCGCCCCCGACCTGCGCGGGCACGGCCACTCCTCGGCCCCCGAGCGCGGCTACCGGCCCCGCGACCTGGCGAACGACCTGGCGGCGCTGCTGGACCACCTGGGCGTGGAGCGGGTGGTCGCGTTCGGCCACTCGATGGGCGCGCTGGTGGTCAGCGCGCTGGCCGTCGAGCACCCCGGCCGCGTGGCGGCCCTGGTCTGCGTGGACCCCGGCTACGGGCAGCCGCCGGAGGTCGCCGCCCTGTTCCCGCGGATGATCGAGGGGCTGCGCAGCGGCGACCCGTACCCGGTCGCGCTCGCCAACGACCGCTGGTGCTACACCCCGGCCTCCCCCGGCTGGCTGCGCGAGTGGCACCGCCGCAAGATCCTGGCCACGTCCCCGCGGGCGCTCGCGCAGGCGTTCGCGGGCATGTACGAGGGCGACGGCCAGTTCGGCGCGCGCCCCGCCTCCGACGCCTACCTGGCCCGCCGCGACTGCCCCGTGCTGTCGTGCTGGTCGGCCGTCCAGGCGGCCTCCGCCGCGTGGGAGAACGGCCTGTTCAAGCATCCCGCCTCCCGCGCCGAAGCGTGGCCGGGCGGCGGGCACCGGCTGCACGCCGAGCGGCCGGCCGAGTTCCTGCTCGTCGTCACCCAGTGGCTCGACGAAGTCGACAAGGAGATCTCCGCGTGAAGTTCGCCATCTTCCTCAATCCGCAGATCCCCGGCTCCGGCTGGGCGGCCGAGGAGAACGCCAGGACCCGACGGCCCATCGGCCGCGACGTCGAGTCGTACCAGAAGCTGCTGCACGAGGTGCGCGAGATCGCCGTGCACGCCGACCGCATCGGCTTCGACGCGCTCATGATGACCGAGCACCACTTCCACTCCGAGGGCTTCGAGTTCTCGGTCAACCCGCTGATGTTCCTCACCGACCTGGCCGCCCGCACCGAGCGCATCCTGCTGGCCCCCCTCGGCCTGGTGCTGCCGACCTGGGACCCGATCCGCGCCGCCGAGGACGTGGCGCTGCTGGACCACTTCTCCCAGGGGCGGCTGCGCCTCGGCGTGGCGCGCGGCTACCAGGCGCGCTGGGCCAACGTGCTCGGCCAGCGCTGGCACGCCGCCGCCGCCCGGTCCGACGGCTCCAAGTCCGACGACCGCAACTTCGACGTCTTCGGCGAGGTGCTGAAGATCATGAAGATGGCGTGGGAGCAGGACACCCTGCGCTACAGGAGCGACGTGCTGGACTACGAGATCCCCGCGCCGTTCGACGGGATCGAGGGCTGGCCCGCGCAGGAGTGGACCAGGACGTTCGGGGCGCCCGGCGAGATCGACGACGACGGCGTGATCCGGTCGGTCTCGGTGTGCCCCAAGCCCTACCAGTCGCCGCACCCGGAGCTGTGGCAGCCGTTCACGGTGTCGGACCGCTCGGTGATCCGGGCGGCGCAGGAGGGCATCATGCCCTGGATGTTCACCCCCAACCCCGACGACCACGCGGCCAAGGCCAAGCTCTACCAGGAGGAGTGCGCCAAGCAGGGCCGGGACTACAGGCTCGGCGAGCACACCGGCATCCTGAAGATCGTGGGGATGGCCGACACCAAGGAGGAGGCCATCGCCACCTACGGCCAGGGCATGCAGAAGGACTTCGCGTCGTTCTTCGGGCCGTTCGGCTACCTGGAGGTGCTGCGCACCAAGGAGGACGACCGGCACAAGCCGATCTCCCCGGAGAAGGGCGACTTCAAGCGCATGTCCGAGGTGGAGATGGCGCTGATCGGCGGCCCGGACGACGTCAAGCGCGGCATCCAGCGGATGCTGGACCGGATGCCCGACCTGGAGTGGTTCGGCCTGTTCATGCAGGGACAGCAGGGGGTGCTGCCGCTCGACACGGTCAAGCGCAACCTGGAGCTGTTCGCCACCAAGGTCATCCCCGAGTTCCAGGACTGATCCGGTGCGGTTCTGGCTCGGCGCCGCGTTCGTGCCCACGGGCGAGTTCGTTCCGCTCGCCCGTGCGGCCGACCGTCTCGGCTACGACACCGTCGCGGTGTCGGACCACATCTTCTACACCGACTACCAGGCGCCCTACCCCTACAGCGACACGGGCGCGCCCCCGTACAAGCCGGACACGCACTGGCCGGACGCCTGGGTGACGATCGGCGCGATGGCGGCGTCCACCGAGCGGGTCCGCTTCGCCACCAACGTCTACGTCGCCCCGGCCCGCGACCTGTTCACGGTGGCCAAGGCGGTGTCCACGGCGGCGGCGCTGTCGGGCGACCGGGTGACGTTCGGCGTGGGCGTGGGCTGGTGCGAGGACGAGTTCCGGCAGACCGGCCAGGACTTCCGCACGCGCGGCAGGCGCCTGGACGAGATGATCCCGGCCCTGCGCGCGCTGTGGCGGGGCGGACCGGTGGAGCACCACGGGGAGCACTACGACTTCCCGCCCCTGTCCATCGCCCCGGTGCCCGCCCGGCCGATCCCGGTCTATGTCGGCGGCGACAGCGACGCGGCCCTGCGCCGGGCGGCGCGCGTCGGTGACGGCTGGATCGGCAACCGCGTCTATCCCGAGGACGAGCTGGAGGCGCTGCTGCGCCGCCTGTCCGGTTTCCTGGCCGAGCACGGCCGGATCCTGGAGGACCTGGACGTCGTCGCCCCCATCGCGGCGATGCCGTCCGCCGATCTCTACCGGAAGTGGGCGGACCGGGGCGTGACCGCGACCATGGCGGCCCCCTGGTGGCTGGCGACGCCCGCGGAGAAGGAGCGGCACGGCCACCGGACCCTGCCGCTGAAGCTGGCCACGATGGAGCGCTTCGCCGACGAGGTCATCGCGAAGATGTGACGGCGCCGCGTCCGGGCGGCCGCCCGGACGCGGCGTTTCGGCGGTTCCGGGCGCGGAGAGGAACCGGATGCGGCGACCGGCGCGGACGAGGACGGGGGCGGGGTCGTGGACGACTTCATCGCGGGGATGCCCAAGTGCGAGCTGCACCTGCACATCGAGGGCACGCTCGAACCGGAGCTGAAGATGGCGCTGGCCGAGCGCAACGGCGTCGAGATGCCGTACCGGACCGTGGCGGAGGCCCGCGACGCCTACACCTTCGACAGCCTCTCGTCGTTCCTGGTCGGCTACTACGAGAGCATGCGGGTGCTCCGGACCGAACCGGACTTCCACGACCTGGCCCATGCCTACCTGACCAGGGCCGCCGAGCAGAACGTGCGGTACGCGGAGATCTTCTTCGACCCGCAGGCGCACACGTCGCGGGGCGTGCCGTTCGACATCGTGATCCGGGGCCTGCGGCGGGCGGTCATGGACGCCGAACGCCTGCTGGGGGTCCGCGCCCAGCTCATCATGTGCTTCCTGCGCGACTTCTCCGCCGAGTACGCCATGGCCACCCTGATGGAGTCGCTGCCGTACCGGGAGTGGATCGTGGGCGTCGGGCTGGACTCCGACGAGCGCGGCAACCCGCCGGTGAAGTTCGCGGAGGTCTTCGCGCGGGCCCGCCGGGAGGGCTACATGATCACCGCGCACTGCGACGTGGACCAGCCGGGCACCCACGAGCACATCCGGCAGTGCCTGGAGGTGATCGGGGTGGACCGGATCGACCACGGGACGAACGCGCTGGAGGACGAGGCGCTGACCGCCGAGATCGCGCGGCGCGGGCTCGGGTTCACCGTGTGCCCGATCTCCAACGGCTTCGTCGCCGGCGACCTGAAGGCCGGCGCGGTCCGGCGGATGCTCGACCTCGGCCTGCGGGTGACCGTCAACTCCGACGACCCGGCCTACTTCGGGGGCTATGTGACCGAGAACGTGCGGGCCGTCCAGCGGGAGCTGGACCTGACCCGCGACGAGGTCGCGCGGCTCCAGCGCAACGCGTTCGAGATCGCCTGGCTGCCGCGGCCGGTCAAGGACGCCTACCTGGCCGAACTCGACGCGTACACCGCGGGCCACTGAGCCGGGGCGGGGCCCTCAGCGCACGCGCGCCACGGCGCGGACGGGGGCGCCGTCGTCCCGGAGCCGCATCGGGAACAGCGAGACCTCGGCCTCCCCGCCGGCGTCCAGCAGGGTCTCCAGGTTCGTGAGGTTCTCGACGATCACGGCGTGGGCGGTGAGCAGGACCCGGTGGGTGTCCAGGGAGAAGTCCGCGTCCCCCGGCGGCGGGGTGCGGTCGGCGCTCAGCGTGTCCAGGCCGACCGTGCGGACCCCGGCCGCGAGGGCCGCCTCGGCCAGCTCCGGGGACGGGTAGGGGTGGGCCGGGTACCCGTCGGTCCCCCAGTGCCGGGACCAGCCGGTGGCGATCAGCAGGACCGTCCCCGGCCCCAGCCCGCCGGGCAGCCGCTCGGGCCCGAGCGGCGTGCGCGGCGCGGCGTCGCGGGCGTCCAGCAGCACGGCCCGCCCGAGGAACCGCGTCAGCGGCAGCTCGTCCAGGCGCGGCAGGCCGTCGTCGATGTGGAACGGCGCGTCCACGTGCGTCCCCGTCTGCGAGCCCATGTGCACCGCCCGGACGTTCACCCCGTCCGCCGGGGCGCTCAGCGCGGGCGCGATCTCCACCTCCGGGTCCCCCGGGTACACGGGCATGCCCGTCGTGATCGGATGCGTCAGGTCCACCAGGTCCATGCCCCCATCATGTCCCGGCGCGGGGTCCGGTAGCGTGATCGGGTGCTACCGCTAGTCACCGCCATCCGGTACGTGACCCCGCTGCGTGAGGGCGGGTCGCTGCCGGGCGTCGTCGAGGCCGACGACCTGGGCACCTACGTCATGAAGTTCACCGGGGCCGGGCAGGGCCGCAAGGCGCTGGTCGCCGAGATCGTCGCGGGCGGCCTGGCGCGGCGGCTGGGGTTCCGCACCCCCGACCTGGTGCTGCTGGAGCTGGACCCGGTCATCGGGCGGCACGAGCCCGACCCCGACGTGCAGGACCTGCTCAAGGCCAGCACCGGCTGGAACCTCGGCGTGGACTTCCTGCCCGGCGCGCTCGGCTTCGACCCCCTCGGATGGCGGACCGACGCGGCGTTCGCCTCGCGCGTGCTGTGGTTCGACGCGTTCGTCGGCAACGTCGACCGCAGCTGGCGCAACCCGAACATGCTCGTGTGGCACCGGGACGTCTGGCTCATCGACCACGGCGCCAGCCTGATCTTCCACCACGCGTGGGCCAACGCCCGGAAGCTGTTCGCGGGCCCCTACGACGTGGACGACCACGTGCTGACGCCGTGGGCCACCGAGCTGGAGGCCGCCGAGGCCGAGTTCGCCCCGCAGATCACCGAAGGGCTGCTGCGGGAGATCGTCGCGGACGTGCCCGACCGGTGGCTGGCGGACGAGCCGGGCTTCGACGGCCCGGACGCCGTCCGCGAGGCGTACGTGGAGATCCTCACCGAACGCGTCGGCGCGCCCCGCGACTGGCTGCCCGAACTCGACGTCAGCGGGCGCAGGCCCGACACCGCCTCGCGGCGCGGCGAGAAGCGGCCGGGATGGCTCGGAGGCCCCGCATGAGCAGGACCAACATTCTTCCGGACGCCGAGCGGAAGGTGTTCGAGTACGCGGCGCTGCGGGTCGTCCCCCGGCTGGAGCGCGGCGAGTGCATGAACGTCGGCGTGGTCGTCTACTGCCGCGCCCTGGAGTACCTGGACTGCCGCACCCACCTGGACGAGGAGCGCCTGCGCGCCCTCGACCCGACGCTGGACCTGGACGGCGTGCGCGCCGCGCTGCGCGGCGTCGCCGGGGTGTGCTGCGGCGGCGAGCGGGCGGGCCAGGCGGCGACGGAG
Organism: Actinomadura kijaniata; assembly: GCF_014138665.1. NCBI lineage: Bacteria > Bacillati > Actinomycetota > Actinomycetes > Streptosporangiales > Thermomonosporaceae > Actinomadura > Actinomadura kijaniata. The sequence goes on along the minus strand of NZ_JACJIA010000001.1, from coordinate 1,102,081 downwards.
TCCCAGGGCTCGCGGTTCCGCTGGCTGACCGCGCCGCGCAGCACGATCGTCCAGCCGGGCCCGGTCCACGCGGGCCTCACCGACGATCCCGCCGCCGACCTGGAACGCCTGCTGGGACTGCTGGTCCGGTAGCCGCCGCGGCCGGGCGCCTCGGCCGACGGGGACGTTCGGGACGGCGCGGTAGCCGGGGATCTCGACCGTGACGGACGTGACGTCGGCGGGGGCCTTGAACATCGCCCAGAACGGCCGGGTGTCCCCGCCCTCCACCCTGAAGTGCCCGGCCGGTCCGTAGGAGTCGAGGTCGGGGGCCCCGACGGTGCGGCCGGTCGCGTCGCGGACCGCCCGGATCCGGCGGTCGCCCGCCGCCAGCACGACGCCGCTGGTGCTCGATCCCCGGTAGACGCCGTTCCGGTCGGACATGAAGGACGGATCCAGGGTGGTGCCGGGGTCGGCGTTGTCGACCGTCCAGACGAGGGTCGCGTAGCCGGACGCGTCGCGTTCCAGGCGGTTGATCTCGACCTGGCCCCGCTTGGGCCAGGCGGTGCCCGGCCCGGTGCCGGTGCCGGGCGGCGCGGCGTCGATCGGCGCGGCGTCGATCGGCGCGGCGTCGATCGGCGCGCGTCCCAGCACCGGGAGCGGCCACGGCTCCCGCAGGGCGGCGGGCGTCGCGGCGGGTTCGGGGGCGGTGGGCCGCGCGGCGGGGCGGGCGAAGGTGACGGTGACCCGGCGGTTCTTGGCGCGCCCGGCCTCGGTCCCGTTGGAGGCGACGGGCGCGTCCGAGCCGTGGCCCCGTGCCCGGAACGTCACGCCCCCGCGGGTCACCAGCCCGCCGAGCGCGCCGCGGACGGCGTCGGCGCGGCGCCGGGACAGCGGGTCGTTGACGGCGTCGTTCCCGGTGCCGTCGGTGTGCCCGTCGATCCGGACGGTGCCGCCCGGCGACGCGTCGATCTTCCTGGCGACCGCGGCCAGGGTCTGCCGGGCGGTGGCGTTGAGGTCGGCCCGGTCGGTGGCGAACAGCACGTCGGAGGCCAGGCGGATGCTCAGCTCGCCGCCCCCGTCGTCCTCGGCGGCCGGGCCGGCGTGCCGCCGTCCGTTGGCTCCGGAGGCCACCCGCATCACCCCGAGACCGTCAAGCACCACCTGACGCGCGGAAAAACCAGCACATCGGACGATCGACGATCGTCGTGCTCCTCAGTCCCACTCCCAGCGGATGCCGTGATATCCGGCGGCCATGCCGAACTCGATGAAGTGCACGCTGTGGTAGCTGGACAGGCGCAGGTCGGCGGAGTCCTTCAGCGCCGTCTGGGCGTCCGGCCGCCACGTGCGGTAGCAGCGGGCGGGCAGCGCCGCCGGGTCGAAGAGCACCTCGATCAGGTACTCGTGCTGCGGGGTGTGGAAGCCGCGCCCCTCCTCGTTGACCGCCGGGCCGTTCTCGTCGAAGGCGAAGCCGTATTCGAGCAGGTAGGTCTCGCCCCGGGACAGGGCGCGGTCGAACAGCAGCTCGGCGGCGATCAGCCCGCTGGACTCGTCCATCCGGACCCGGCCGAACCGGCAGCCGCGCGCGGTGCGCGAGCGGGGCAGCAGGCCGAGCGGGTGGTGGTAGACCGCCACCCAGCGGTCCACACCGCGCTGCTGGGCCTGGAACACCGTGCGGGTGCGGATCTCGGTGAGGGCCCGGGTCGGGCCGATGATGTACTGGTCGTGGAGGCTGAGGCCGGTGAGCTGGCGGTCGCCGGGGTCGCCGATCTCGTCCAGCAGGTCGCGGACGCTCGGCTCGGGGACCAGCTCCTCCAGCGGCAGCCACGGGCCCGCCGCGCGTTCGGCCGAGGGGCGCAGCAGGGTCAGCAGGGAGTGGCGCGGCAGTTCGAGGATGACCTCCAGGCCGCGCACCGCGCGCAGCGAGTCGGCGCGTTCGGGACGGGTGCGCCCGCGCTGCCAGTAGCTGAGCGTGGAGAGGCTGACCGTGATGCCCTGCTCCTCCAGGCGGCGGCGCAGGGTCTCCAGGCTGAATCCGCGGGCCTGGATCGCCGCGTGCAGTGCGACGTTGAACGGACCGTACTGCAGCATCTGGAGGAGGTCCTCCTCCGTGACGCTTTGCAAAGCGGCCTCCGGATCCGACTCCGGCCGACCCCCGCAGCGGCCCTGACAGACACTCTTGCGATCTCAGCGCTCACTGTAAGGCCAATGGCCCACAATTCCAAGAGCCCGCGAACAGTGACAAAGGTCCCACGCGACCTCGGGAAAGGCGCGTGGGACCCTCGTTTCCCCGGGGTTACAGGCCGCCGGTGTTCAGCAGGAGGTTGGGGGTACCGCTCGGGTTGCCGGTGATGACGCCCGAGGAGGCGCGGGAGACGATCCAGGAGCGGATCGTGCCGTAGGACGCGTCCCCGTTGGTGGCCTTGTAGAGGGCGGCGACGCCCGCGACGTGCGGGCTGGCCATGGAGGTGCCGTTGATGGTGTTGGTGCCGCCGTTCAGCCAGGTGGAGGTGATGGCGCTGCCGGGCGCGTACAGCTCGACGCAGGAGCCGTAGTTGCTGTAGGACGCCTTGGCGTCGGTGCGGGTGCTGGCGGCGACGGTGATGACGTTGGCGGCGCTGGCGGGCGAGCGGTTGCAGGCGTTGGTGTTCTCGTTGCCCGCGGCGACCGCGACGGACACGCCGGCGTTGGCCAGCCGGTCGGCGGCGGCGTTGACGGAGCTGGAGTAGCCGCCGCCCAGCGACAGGTTCGCGACGGCGGGCTTGACGTGGTTGCGGGCGACCCAGTCCATGCCCGCGATGACCTGCGACCAGCTGCCCGAGCCGTTGCAGTCCAGGACGCGGACGCCGCGCAGGTTCACCGACTTGGCGACGCCGTGGCGGGCGCCGCCGACCGTTCCGGCGACGTGGGTGCCGTGGCCGTTGCAGTCGTTGCCGTTGCCGCCGAGCGCGTCGTAGACGTTGCTGGCCCGCCCGCCGAAGTCGGAGTGGCTCGCGGCGATGCCGGTGTCGATGACGTAGGCGTTCACGCCCGCGCCCCGGCTGTTGTAGGTGTAGCTGCTCGACAGGGGCAGCCGCGCCTGGTCGATGCGGTCCAGGCCCCACGACGGGGGGTTGCTCTGGGTCTCGGAGGCCCGTACGACGCCGTCCTGCTCGATGGCGGCGACCCCGGGGGTGGTGCGGAGCCTGGCGAGCTGGGCGGAGGTCAGGCGGGCGGCGAAGCCGTTGAGCGCCTTGCCGTAGCGGTGCAGGGTCCGCACCTTGGTCCTGGAGACGGTCGAGCCGACCGACACGCCCGGCTTGAGCGTGACGATGTACTGGCCGTCGACACCCTGGCCGGGGGCCGCGTGGGTGACCTTGACGCCGGGGGCGGGGGGTTCGGCCGCGAGGGCGGTGCCGCCGAGGGCGGCCGACAGGGCGACGGCGCCGACGGGGAGGGCGAGGCGAAGCGGGCGTCTCATCGTTGCTCCTGGGGATGCGGGGGACGAGCGACGATGCGATCTTGGTTGCGAAGTATGGGCGAAATCAACGCTTTCTGGGGGTTCTGAAATCAAAGTTGAACTTCATTCCCACTCCCACTCCAGCCCGACGATCCCGCGCCGCACGTCCGGCATCACCAGGTGGGCGCCGCCGGACGCGCCGACCCACAGCTCGCCGATCCGCTCCCGGGCCGCGATCCCGGTCTCGGCGGAGTAGGCGTAGCAGCGGGCCGGAAGGGCTCCCGGATCGAACTGCACGACCGCCAGGTAGTCCCGGACCGGGCGCGGGAAACGCCGCTCGTAGTGCCCGGCGGGCGGCGCGTCCCCGGGCAGCGTCAGCGTGTACTCGACCACGGCGGTGTGCCCGGCGCCCAGCACCCGGTCGAAGACCAGCTCGAACGCCACCAGCCCGCCCCCGGACCGGATCCGCCCGGCCCGGCAGAACCGCAGCTCGGTCAGCCGGGCGGCGGTCGTGTCGCCGCCCGCCGGGTGCACGCACACCACCCGGTCCACGTCGTCGCCGGTGGCGCGCAGCACCTCCCGGACGCGCAGCGCGCGGGGCCGCCGGTCGGGGCCGAGCAGGTGCAGGTCGTGGGCGCTGATCCGCTCCAGCCGGTGCTCGCCGGAGCGGTCCAGCTCGCCCACCGCCCCGGCGTAGGCGACCGGGTCCGGCCACAGCTCGGCGGCCTCGGGCGCGCGGCCGTCCAGCAGCGCGACCAGCGCGCCCGGCGGCACCTGGAGGATCTCCTCCAGCGCGGCGACGACCGTGCGGGACCGGGGCCTGCTGCGGCCCCGCTGCCAGTAGCTGAGGGTCGCGACGCTGACGGTCAGGCCGCGCTGGGCCAGACGGTGCCGGACCCGTTCCAGGGTCAGGCCGCTGCCCTGGAGGGCCTCGCGAAGCGCGGCTGCGAAGTCCACGCCCGGATCGTAATGGATCTCCGCAGTTCTGCAGAGATCTACACAGATCTCAACAGACCGCTACAGATCAGAAGAGGACGGACATGAACGCGCCGGTCTCCACGAAACCGACGCGCCGGTAGGTCGCGCGGGCCCGGACGTTGAAGTCGTTGACGTACAGCGACACCGTCGGCGCGATCGACCGCAGCGACTCGGCGACCAGCGCCGCCATGCCCGTCACCGACAGGCCCTTGCCGCGCAGGTCGGGCGGCACCCACACGCCCTGCACCTGGCAGGCGTGCGGGGTGACCGCGCCGACCTCGGCCTTGAACATGACCCGCCCGTCCTCGATCCGGGCGAACGCGCGGCCCGCCCGGATCAGCTCGGCGACGCGGGCCCGGTACAGCGTGCCGCCGTCCCCGGCGTTCGGCGACACCCCGACCTCCTCGGTGAACATCGCCACGCACGCCGGGTACAGCAGGTCGAACTCCGCCATCGTGACCCGCCGCACGTCCGGGTCCGGCGGCTCCAGCGGCGGCATGGTGGTCGCCATCACCGGCTGCGCCGAGCGGATCGCGCGCGGCGGCCCCCAGTAGGGGGCCAGGAAGTCCCACAGCTCGCCGACCGCGTCGACCGGGCCGACGATCGAGGAGCAGCGGCGGCCCTGCGCCTGGGCGCGCTCGGCGAACGCGCGCACCGCGTCGGACCCGGCGTTGACCGGGATCAGGTTGGCCCCCGAGTAGCACAGCGCGGTCAGCCGCCCGTCGCGCTGGTAGCCCCACATCTGGGCGCCGAGCCGCCGGGGGTCGAGCCCGGCGGCGTGCACGCGGGAGGACACGAAGACGTTGGTGACCGGGTCGGAGTCGAGGATGGCGAGGACCTCCTCGCGGTGCCGGTCGTCCAGGACCCGCACCGGCAGCGACGACCCGAGCATCCGCATCTCTACCGGCCTCCGGAGGCGGGTCGGGCCCGGCCGGACGCCACGACAGTCAGCACCACACCCATAAGCCTATGTCGTCCGCGATCCGGTGGCGTTCACCGGCTCCATTACCCGCCGGTCACCATCGGGTGCCCCGCGGTGCCCCACGCCCGGACCGGGCGGCGGCGGAGCGGTGCAGACCATGTCGGCGCCCGGCCGGTCGCGGGGCAGCCGCCGCCCCGCCAGGTAGTCGGCGACCGCCTCGTCCACGCACCGGTCGCCGCTCAGCGCGACGCCGTGGTTGCCCCCGCCCCGCTGCTCCAGCAGCCGGGAGCCGGGCAGCAGCCGGTGCGTCTCGACCGCCCCGGCGTAGGGGGTGGCGGCGTCCTCGGTGCCCTGCACCAGCAGGATCGGCGGCAGGCCGGCGCGCCCCCGGACGCGCGGCGGCGGTCCGCCCGGCACGGCCCAGAACGCGCAGGGGGCGTTGTACCAGGCGTTGCCCCAGGTCTCGAAGCGGTACCCGGAGCGGTGGAGCCGCCAGTTGTCGGCGTGCCAGCGGTTCCAGTCGCGCGGCCAGGCGGCGTCGCGGCACTCCACGGCGGTGTAGACGGCGTAGTTGTTGTGGTCCAGCCACGTCGGCGGCCGCCACGCCGCGGCGAGCGGGCGCGGGTCGTTCTCGACCAGGTAGGCCGACAGGGCGCGGGCGTGGGCGGCCCAGGTGTGGTCGCCGTACCCGTCGGCCAGGAACAGGTCGTCCAGCTCGACCGGGCCGATCCGGTCGTTGACCGGCTGGTCGGCGAGGGCCCGGCGGGCCCTGGTGTAGGAGGCGGCGACCTCCCGGCGGGTCTCGCCGAGCCGGTAGGTCGCGTGGTGGCGGGCGATCCACTCGAAGAACGCCTGGATGCGCTTCTCGAACGCCACGTTCTGGTCGAGGTTGTTGTCGTACCAGACGCCGCTCGGCCGCACGACGCTGTCCAGGACCATCCTGCCGACCCGGCGGGGGTACATCGCGGCGTACACCGCGCCGAGGTAGCTGCCGTAGGAGTACCCGAAGTAGTTGATCTTCTTCTGGCGGAGCGCGATCCGGATCGCCTCCAGGTCCCGCGCCCAGGCGGCGGTGCCCATGTGCGGCAGCAGGGACCGGTGCCGGGCGGCGCAGTCGGCGGCGAACCTCCGGGCCCGCTCGGTCCAGGCGGCCTCCGCTCCCTCGTCGGCCGGCACGGTGTCGGGCCGGGGCCGTCCCGGGTCCTGGTAGGTCCGGTCGCAGACGATGGCGGGCCTGCTGGCGCCGACGCCGCGCGGGTCGTAGCCGATCCAGTCGTAGGCGGCGGCGACCTGCCGCGGCAGCCCGGCCCGGAACAGCCGCGGCAGGTCGCGGCCGTGCGCGCCGGGTCCGCCGCGGTTGAGCAGCACGACGCCCTTGTAGCGCTTGCGGTCGGTGGCCCGGGCGCGGGTGAGCGCGAGGGTGATCTTCTTTCCGGAGGGGGCGGCGTGGTCGAGGGGGACGCGCAGGGTCCCGCACTCCAGCCCGGCGAGGACGCCCTTCTCCACGGGGTCCTTCTTGGGGCAGGGCTTCCACCTGACCCTGGGGGCGGCCTGGACGGCGGACGGGGCCGCCGGCAGCGCCGCGGACGGGGTCGCGGGCGGGGCCACGGGCGGGGCGGCGGGGACGGCGGCGTGCGTCGGGACGGCGAGGTACCCGAGGGTCACCGCGGCGACGGCGGCCGCCATGAGGCTCTTTGCTGGGGCGTTCGACACTCCGGTGTTCTACCGGCGCGCCCCGGCGTGGCGCCGGAACGCACGAGTCCCGCGTTTCCCGCCCATTACCGGCGAACGGCCGCGGTCCCGGAACCGGGGCCGCGGCCGTCACCGGAGGTCGGCGCGCTACGGGCGGCCGACCGGGAGGTCCTTGCCGGCCTTCGCCGAGGCGGACTTGACCGCCGTCGGGTTCGGGTCGTTCAGGGCCGGAACCGCCTTGCACAGGGCGTCCGCGCCACGACGGCCCGCGGGCAGCCTCCCGCTGTCGAGGTAGGCGGCCACCTTGTCGTCGAGGCACTTGTTGCCGTTGAGGGTGTTGGAGTGGGTCTTGCCGCCCAGCTCGGCGACCAGACGCGACGACGGGAACGTCTTGTGCATCTCGTAGCCGCCCGCGACCGGGGTCGCGGCGTCCAGCGTGGACTGCACCAGCAGCAGCCCGGGCAGCTTCTTGGCGCCCAGCTTCAGCGCCGGGCCGCCCTGGAACGGCCAGTACGCGACCGGGGCGTTGAACCAGACGTTGGACCAGGTGTTGAAGCGGTAGCCCTGCTTGTAGAGCTTGACCGCGTCGTTGTGCCAGACCTTCCAGTTCCGCGGCCAGCGGGCGTCGGCGGCCTGGACCGCGTTGTAGACGGCGAAGCCGTTGTCGTCACCGCCGGGGTTGAGGAACTCCAGCAGCGCCGCGGGGTCCTTCTTGTTCGCCCACGCCGACAGCGCCTGGGCGAACGGGATGTAGTAGCCGGTGTTGTACCCGGCGTTCAGCACGATGTCGTCGAGCTCGGACGGGCCGATCTTGCCGCCGATCGGGCTCTTCTTCGCCGCCGCGCGCAGGGCGTAGTACTTCGCCTCCACGGCCTTGCCCGTCTTGCCGAGCTTGTAGAGCGAGTCGTACTTGGCGACCCAGGCGAACCACAGCTTGATGTTGCGCTCGAACGCCTTGTCCTGCTCCAGCTGGGCGTCGTACCAGACGGTCTTGGGGTTGACGTTGCCGTCCCAGACCATGCGGCGCACGCGCTGCGGGAACAGCGTGGCGTAGGTCGCGCCGAGGTAGGTGCCGTAGGAGAAGCCGTAGTAGTTGATCTTCTTCTGGCCGAGGGCGGCGCGGATCGCGTCGACGTCACGGGCGACGTCGGTGGTCCGCATGTGCGGCAGCAGCCAGCCGAACTTCTGGGCGCAGGCGCGCGCGTAGGCGCGGGACTTGGCCTTCCACGCCTCCTCCTCCTTGCGCGAGGAGGGGACGTAGTCCGGGCGGATCGGGTTCTGGAAGTTCGGGTCGCAGCTCAGCGCGGGCTTGCTGGAGCCGACGCCGCGCGGGTCGAAGCCGATGATGTCGTACTTGGCGGCGACGGCCCCGTGGCCGACGCCGGTCAGCCAGCGCTTGAGCCCGGCCGAGTACGCCAGGCCGCTGCCGCCGGGACCGCCCGGGTTGACCAGCAGGACGCCCTGGTAGTTCTTGCGGTCGGTGGCCTTGACCCGCGACACCGCGATCGAGATCTTGCGGCCGTTCGGCTTGCGGTGGTCCAGCGGCACCTGGACCTGGGCGCACTCGGCCTGGCCCTTCAGGCTGCCGGCGCACTCGCCCCACTTGACTCCGGTCACGGCCGACACCGCGCTCGCGGCGCGGCCGCCGGTCGTCGCGGCGGCGGCCACGGCCGTCCCGCCGGACACCGCCACGGCCGCCGCGGCCGTGACGAGAACGATCTTCTTCACTTGACCCCCTTGGACCGGCGGGTCCACGCCCGGATCACGGAACGGGACGTTCGCCGGTGCATCGCCATTACGTGGGTTAAGTGGCGATTGTTGCGGTTGTGGAGGAATTTGCGGCAGGGGGTGATCGGGACGGATACACGATCGTGATCTATCGGTGGGAACTTCACGTTCCACCCGTGCGTATCGCCCACGCGGGCCTTCCCCGGAACGCGCCCGGGCCCCGGAGCGCGCGCCGCGCGCGTCCCGGGGCCCGGCGATGCGAAGGCCCCCGGAGGGGTCCTCCGGGGGCCTTGGCGGCGAGGGTCAGGTCACTTCACGGTGACCTGCACGCCGGGTCCGTCCGCCGCGCCGTCCTCGTCGATCTCCACGCCCATCTCCTCGGCGATCCGCATCGCCTCCTCGATCAGGGTCTCGACGATCTGCGACTCGGGGACGGTCTTGATGACCTCGCCCTTGACGAAGATCTGGCCCTTGCCGTTGCCCGACGCCACGCCCAGGTCGGCCTCGCGGGCCTCGCCGGGACCGTTGACGACGCAGCCCATCACGGCCACCCGCAGCGGCACCGGGAAGTCCTTCAGCCCGGCGGTGACCTCCTCGGCCAGGGTGTAGACATCGACCTGCGCGCGACCGCAGGAGGGGCACGACACGATCTCCAGGCCGCGCTCGCGCAGGCCGAGCGACTCCAGGATCTGGTTGCCGACCTTGACCTCCTCCACCGGAGGGGCCGACAGCGACACCCGGATGGTGTCGCCGATGCCCTGGCTCAGCAGCGCGCCGAACGCCACCGCCGACTTGATGGTGCCCTGGAACGCCGGGCCGGCCTCGGTCACGCCGAGGTGCAGCGGGTAGTCGCACCGCGCGGCCAGCTGCCGGTACGCCTCGATCATCACGACCGGGTCGTTGTGCTTGACCGAGATCTTGATGTCGCGGAAGTCGTGCTCCTCGAACAGCGAGCACTCCCACAGCGCCGACTCCACCAGCGCCTCGGGGGTGGCCTTGCCGTACTTCTCCAGCAGCCGCTTGTCCAGGGACCCGGCGTTGACGCCGATGCGGATCGGCACGCCCGCGTCCTTGGCCGCACGGGCGATCTCGCCGACCTTGTCGTCGAACCTCTTGATGTTGCCGGGGTTGACCCGCACCGCCGCGCAGCCCGCGTCGATCGCGGCGAAGACGTACTTGGGCTGGAAGTGGATGTCGGCGATCACCGGGATCGGCGACTTGCGGGCGATCGCGGGCAGCGCGTCGGCGTCGTCCTGCGAGGGGCAGGCCACCCGCACGATCTGGCAGCCCGCGGCGTTCAGCTCGGCGATCTGCTGCAGGGTGCTGTTGACGTCGGCGGTCAGCGTGGTGGTCATGGACTGCACCGAGATCGGGGCGTCGCCCCCGACCGGAACAGCGCCGACCATGATCTGCCGGGACTTGCGGCGCTCCGCCACCGGACGGGGAGCCCCCTGCCCCTGACCCGCGCCGCGGACCGTCGGAATTCCCAGTGAAACGCTCATGCCTCTCCCTTTGCTACGCCCCCCACAACCTTATGTGGTGAAGGGGAATGGGATGGCGCCGACGGTGTGGATGTATGGTGACTGTTCCGCGACCGAAAGTAGTCGCATCGTCACCGTGGGATACGCAACGGGTTGAGCACGTCGGCGAGGATCAGCAGCAGGCCGAGGCCGACCAGCAGCAGGGTGGCGACGTAGGTGACGGGCATGAGCCTGGTCATGTCCACGTTCCCGGGATCGGGCCGGCCGCGCGCGAGGGCGATCCGGGCGCGGGCGCGTTCGTAGACCAGGACCGCCAGGTGCCCGCCGTCGAGCGGCAGCAGAGGCAGGACGTTGAGCGCGCCCAGGAAGACGTTCACCATCACGACCATCGCCAGATACCCCGACAGCTTGTCGCGGAAGGACTGGTCGGAGGAGAAGATCTGCCCGGTGACGTCGGTCGCGCCGACGACGCTGCCGACCTGCCCGCCGGGGATGCTGCCCCGGTCCGGCGAGAACAGCCTCGGCAGCGCGGCGGGCAGGTCCCGCAGCGCGGTGGCGACGCCGCCGAGCATGGCGCCGACGGTGCGGCCCGCGAACGCGGCGGCCTCGACCGGGCCGGCGCGTTCGTAGCGTTCGCCGACGACGCGCGGGGACATGCCGAAGAAGGTCCTGCCGTCGCCGGACGCGGCCGTGCGGACCTGGAGGGCGACCCGCGTCCCGCCGCGCTCCACAACGACGGGGACGGCCCGGCCGGGCGCGGTCCCTTCGATGGCGCGGCGCAGCTCGTCCCAGTCGCGGACGGGGACGCCGCCGAACGTCACCACCCGGTCCCCCGCCCGCAGCCCGGCCGCCGCGGCGGGCGACCGGGGGGCGTCCGCGCCGCAGCCGGCGCCGGGCCCGGCGGGAACGCACTCGCTGACGGTCCGCACGGTGGTGGTCGGGGTGCCCTCCACCTTCAGCCCGAGCGCCATCGCGACCATCACGAGCAGCAGGAACGCCACCAGGAAGTTGGCGACGACGCCCCCGGCGATCACGATCGCGCGCCTCCCGGCGGGCTGCCGGTGGAACGCGCGGTCGCGGTCGGCGGGCGCGACCTCCTCCAGCGGCGTGTAGCCGACGATCCGGACGAAACCGCCGAGCGGGATCGCCTTGACGCCGTACTCGGTCTCGCCGCGCCGCCGCGACCACAGCGTGGGACCGAACCCCACGAAGAACTGGCTGGCCTTCATGCCGAACCGCTGGGCGGTCAGCAGGTGCCCGGCCTCGTGCAGCATCACCGAGACCAGCAGGGCGGCGACGAACGCGAGCGCGCCGAGCAGAAAGGCCACCCGCGGCCCCCTCGTGCGACGGGGGCCGGGCCCCCGGTCAGTCGGTAGCGGTCAGTTCCCGGGCGCGGACCCGGGCCCAGCCGTCGGCCGCGAGGACGTCGTCGAGCGTGGGCGTGCCCGGAGTTCCGTCGCCGTGCTCCTCCACTACCCGCGCGATCGTGTCGACTATCCCCGGGAAGGGCAGGCGTCCTTCGCGGAACGCCTCGACGCACTCCTCGTTGGCGGCGTTGTAGACCGCCGGGAACGTGCCGCCGAGGTCGCCGACCCCGCGGGCGAGCGCCACCGCCGGGAACGCCTCGTCGTCCAGCGGGAAGAACTCCCAGGTGTGCGCCCGGGTCCAGTCCACGCCGGGCGCGGCGTCCGGCACCCGGTCGGGCCACTCCATCCCCAGGGCGATCGGCAGCCGCATGTCGGGCGGGCTGGCCTGGGCGAGGGTGGAGCCGTCGACGAACTCGACCATCGAGTGGACCACCGACTGCGGGTGGACCATCACCTCGATCCGGTCCATCGGCACGTCGAACAGCAGGTGCGCCTCGATCACCTCCAGGCCCTTGTTGACCAGGGTGGCCGAGTTGATCGTGATGACCGGGCCCATGTCCCAGGTCGGGTGGTCCATGGCCTGCTCGGGGGTGACGCCCTCCAGCTCGGCGCGGGTCCGGCCGCGGAACGGGCCGCCGCTGGCGGTCAGCACCAGCCGCCGGACCTCCTCGGGCCGGCCGCCGCGCAGGCACTGCGCCAGCGCCGAGTGCTCGGAGTCGACCGGGACGATCTGGCCGGGGCGGGCGCGCTCCTTCACCAGCGGGCCGCCGACGATCAGGGACTCCTTGTTGGCCAGCGCCAGGGTGCGGCCCGCGTCCAGGGCGGCCAGCGTGGAGGACAGGCCGAGCGCGCCGGTGACGCCGTTGAGCACCACGTCGCACGGCCAGGCGGCGACCTCGGCGACCGCCTCCGGCCCGGCGACGATCTTGGGGATGGCGTACTCGCCGGCCGCGTAGCCGCGCCGCTGCGCCTCGGCGTAGAAGGCGAGCTGGAGGTCCTGCGCCACCGACGCCCGGGCGACCGCGACGACCTCGGGGCGGAACTCCAGCGCCTGCCGCGCCAGCAGGTCCACCCGGGCTCCCCCGGCGGCCAGCCCGGTCACCCGGAACCGGCCGGGGTTGCGGCGGATCACGTCGAGGGCCTGGGTGCCGATCGAGCCGGTGGAGCCGAGGACGACCACGTCCCGGGGCCCCGGGCCCGGAACCGCGGCGGGGGGCGTGCTGCTGGCGCTGGAGGAAGTCACGCCTTCCATTGTCGGCCATTCCGCGGCCCCGGCCGTACCGGGCGGTCACATGGGCGAATACGGAAAGGTGTGCAACCGTATGACCCTGTTTGTCCAAATGTGCCACTAGTCGTGACATCACTACCGAACGTAAGTTCCGCTCGCGGGCGCCTCCCGCAGACCGTCTCCCCCTCGACCTCGCGGAGACCACATGACACGCTCTCTGGCACGCCCCACCCGCACGCTGGCCCTGGCGGTCCTGGGCGGCGCCGCCCTCGCGGCCCCGCTGTTCACCGCCCCCGCCCACGCCGCCCCCGCCCCCTCCCCCACCCCCTCGGCCCGCGCGCAGGCCACCGACGCCGCCGAGCAGCGCCGCGTCCTGAGGTTCTGGACGGCCGAGCGGATGCGGTCGGCCACCCCGATGGAGAAGCTGTTCAAGCCCCGGAACGTCACCCGCTCGGAAGTGCGGCGCGGCCTCGCGAAGGTCGTCCCGCCCGTGTCGGTCCGCTCGATCCCCAACGGCGGCAGCCAGTGGACCGGCGGCGGCAGGGTCGTCACGACCGCCGGACGGGTGTTCTTCACCTACCAGGGGCGCACCGCGTCCTGCTCCGGCGACGCGGTCACCAGCGCCAACAAGAGCACCGTCATGACCGCCGGGCACTGCGTGAAGCTGGAGGGCTCCTGGCACACCAACTGGGTGTTCGTCCCCGGCTACGACAACGGCAACCGCCCCCACGGCACCTGGACCGCCGCCCGGACCCTGGCCACGCCGCAGTGGACCGCCACCGAGGACATCAACTACGACGTCGGCGCGGCCGTGGTGAACCCGCTGAACGGGCAGCGCCTCACCGACGTGGTCGGCGCGCAGGGCATCGCGTTCAACCAGCCGCGCGGGCAGAACATGTACGCGTTCGGCTACCCGGCCGCCGCGCCCTACGACGGCTCCAGGCTGATCTACTGCAGCGGCCGGACCATCAACGACTTCCTCGGCAGCCAGGCGATGGGGCTGCGCTGCAACATGACCGGCGGCTCCAGCGGCGGCCCCTGGTTCCTCAACTTCAACGAGGGCACCGGCACGGGCGTCCAGAACTCGGTCAACAGCTTCAAGTACAACCTGCCGTTCCTGAACGCCTACATGTTCGGCCCGTACTTCGGCACCGACGCCCAGAACGTCTACAACCAGGCACAGAACTCCTAACCGTTTCTCCACATGCCACGGCTCGGCGCGGCGGGTGACGGACACTGCGGGGCATGGACCCGCGCCCGTTCCGCATCCCCGCCGCGCCCGCCCTGGCCGCCGTGACCGCGGCCGCCCTGAGCGTGGCGGTCCCCGCGGGGCCGGCGTCCGCCTCGGACGCCGGCCCCGCCGCCGTTCCCGCCGTCCACCGGGTGGCCCCGGACCTGGACCGGCGGGCCCGCGCGTACTGGACGCCCCGCCGCATGCGCGCCGCCGCCCCTCCCGAGGCGGAGCGCCGCGACGAGAGCGCGGGGGCGCCCTGGACGCGCGGCGGGCCGGTCGCCCGGAGCACCGGCAGGGTCTTCGCCACCTGGGCGGGCCGCGAGCAGGTCTGCTCGGCCGCCGTGGTGCGCGCCGTCAACCGCGACCTGGTGGTCACCGCCGCGCACTGCGTGCGCCCGGCCGGGGGCGGCTGGGCCGACAACTGGATCTTCGTTCCGGGGTACCGGGACGGCGCCGGTCCCCACGGCGGGTTCACCGCGCGCCGCATGTTCGTCCCCGACGCCTGGGCCCGCGACGGCGACGGCGACCACGACGTGGCGTTCGTCGCGCTGGCCACGGCGGGCGGGCGGCACGTCGCCGACGTGGCGGGGGCGCAGCGGCTGGCGTTCGGCGGGCCGGGCGGGCGCCCCACCCACGTGTTCGGCTACCCGGCGGCGGGGCGCTTCGACGGCGAACGGCTCGCCTACTGCTCCGGGCGGCCCGTCCCCGACCGGCGCGGCCTCACCGCCGGCCGGGGCCTGCGCTGCGGGCTGCCCCGCGGGGTCAGCGGCGGGCCGTGGCTGACCGGCCTCGACCGGGGGACCGGGGCCGGAACGGTCGTGTCGGTCAGCAGCTTCCGGTTCAGCGACGACCCCGGCACGCTGTACGGGCCACCGTTCGGGAAGGCCGTGCGCGACCTGTACGCGCGGGCTTCGGTGTCCTGAGCACCTGTGGCCACGCACGCGAGCGCGCTACCTGGCCTGCGGGCCCGAGGCCGCGGGCCACGGTTGCATACGTCGACGATATGTCGTGCTGCTTAGGGTTCGGGTATGCGCGTGCTGATCGTGGGGGACGAGCCGTATCCGGCCGAAGCCGTGCGTGACGGTCTGCGGCCGGAGGCGATCGCCGCCGACCGGATCGACACTCGACCGGGCACCGGGTCCGGGGGAGGAGACCGTGGATAGGACCCCCGGGTTGAGCGTTCGCCTCAAACTCACCCTCAGCTACGCCGGCTTCCTCATGCTCGCGGGTGCCCTGCTGCTCGCCGCCGCGTGGGTGTTCCTCCTGCGGGACGCGCCCGCCCGCACTCTCGTTCCCCGCCTCTCCGAACTCCCGCGCGCCTTCGACCCGACCAACCGCGGCCCGGCCGCCTTCGTCCCGGCGGCGGCCGTGGTGCTGGCGTTCCTGCTGGTGTTCGGCCTGCTGGGAGGGTGGATCCTCGCCGGACGGATGCTCGCCCCCCTCACCCGGATCGCGGACGCGGCGCGGACGGCCGCGGGCGGATCGCTGTCCCACCGGATCCGCCTGGACGGCCCCAGGGACGAGTTCCGCGAGCTCTCCGACGTGTTCGACGCCATGCTCGAACAACTCGAATCCCATGTCGCCGAGCAGCAGCGGTTCGCCGCCAACGCCTCCCACGAGCTGCGCACCCCGCTGGCGATCTCGCAGGCGCTCCTGGATGTGGCCCGCAACGACCCCGCGCGGGACCAGGACGAACTCGTCGAACGCCTCCACACCGTCAACACGCGGGCGATCGGCCTCACCGAGGCCCTGCTGCTGCTCAGCCGCGCCGACCGCGGAAGCTTCACCCGCGAGAGCGTCGACCTGTCCCTCCTCGCCGAGGAGGCCGTCGAGACGCTGCTCCCCTTGGCCGAACAGCGCCGGGTCACGCTGGACGTCACCGGCCGGCCTGCATCGACCGCCGGCTCGGCGGCGCTCCTGTTGCAGGTGGTGACCAACCTGGTCCAGAACGCCATCGTCCACAACCTCCCCACGGGAGGCACCGTGACGGTCCACACCGAGGCGCGGCACGACGTCAGCGTGCTACAGGTCGAGAACACCGGCCATCGGCTCCCGCCGGAACTGGTGCCGACCCTCACCGAACCCTTCCAACGCGGAACCCAGCGCACGCACACCGACGCACACGCCGGCGTCGGCCTCGGTCTGGCCATCGTGCACAGCATCGTCCGCGCCCACGACGGGACCCTCGACCTCACGCCCCGCCCCACCGGCGGCCTCATCGTCACGATCCGGCTTCCCGGAGCATCGCGGGCGGCGTAGCAGCGTTCGGGGAGTTCGGGCTGGTCACCTCGAACGCGGCGACCATGGCCAAGGGTTCGCAGAAGGCGGCCCGCGGTCCGTCGGCTCCACCAGCGACGGGTTCTGTGACCGCCCCTCCCCCGCGGTGCCCGGGACCGTCTCCCCGCCCGCGTGCGCCAGGTTCCTGAGGCCGAGGACCGGGGGTATCGCGGGCGTATCGAAAAACGCATACGCCACCGCGACAGCACTTCGTCTTCTGTGGAGGCATGGGCCCACAGCGGTCCGTGCCGGGGCAGGGCGCCCCGGATCCGGAAAGTGATCACGAGAAGGAGCACGTCGTGGCATACGGGAACGTTCGTCCGCCGCTGCGGAGGGCCGGTCTGGCCGCCGGCGCCGCCATGCTGGCGATGGCCCAGGCCGGGCCTGCCACCGCCGCCCCGGAGCAGGTCGGGAACGTGCAGAGGGCGATGGAGGAGCTGGCCGGGACCCCTGGGGTCGTGGGGGTCGTCGGCGGGGCGTACCTCGACGGCCGCCCCGTCGGGCTGGGGAGCGCGGGCTCCCGGCTGCTGGACGGGCAGGGCGGGAGGATCCCCGCGAACGCCCGCTTCCGGATCTGGTCGCAGACCAAGCAGATGGTGGCCACCGTGGTGCTGCAACTGGTCGAGGAGGGCAGGCTGGGCGTGGACGACAAGCTCGGCGAGGTCCTGCCGGAGGTGGCTTCGCGGGATCTGGTGGAGCGGGCCGACGAGATCACGGTGCGGCAGATGCTCCGGCACACCTCCGGCATCCCCGACTGGTACGCCGGCAAGCCGAAACCGGACGGGAGCGAGGGAGACGACCCCTCGTTCGACGTGTTCGACTTCACGACCCACCACCGGCCGCTGGACCTGGTGGGGTGGAGCCGCGGCCGCCCCCGGACCGGGGAGCCGGGCGAGAGGTGGTCCTACTCCAACACCAACTACACCCTCCTCGGCATGGTCATCGAGAGGTCGACCGGTCATGACCTGGCCACCGAGCTGCGCAGGCGCCTGTTCGGCCCGCTGGGGATGACCAAGTCCTACCTCATGGTCAAGCCGCCGGAGGGCGTCAAGGGGCCGCACGGCCACGGCTACTACCCCGGCGCCGACGGCAGGCCGCGCGACGTGGACCGGTTCAACGCCAGCTACACCGGGGCGGCCGGAGGGGTGGTCTCCACCGCGCACGACGTGAGCGCCTTCAACCGGGCGTTCACCCAGGGCAAGCTGCTGCCGCCGGAGCTCCAGCGGGTCCTGACCGACCGGCTGCCCGGTGCTTCGCGGCCCCAGAGCGGCGGCCGCGGCGGTTGCAGCGACGATTTCTACATCACCGGCGGGTCGGCCCCCGGCTCCCTCGCGCTGACCTCCTACTCGGCAGACGGCCGTCGCCAGCTCGCGATGTCGTTCACCCTGAGCGTCAAGCCCAGCGCCGTGGCGCTCGACGTGAACAAGGCCGTGGAGGCCGTCTTCTGCCCGTCCACCTCGGCGGCGGCTTCGGGCTCCTCGGCCCGCGGTGAAGGCTGAAAGCGAGGGCGTCCGGTTCCGGGGGCGCCACCCGCTGTGGCAGGACCGCCGTGCTGATGTGGCCATGAACTCCGACGACACGGCCTAACGGTCCTGCGGGGGGTCGGGTTCCAGCGGGAGGCGCAGCACGAAGCGGGCGCCGGGCTGGTCGCCCGCGGCGACGTACAGCAGCCCGCCGTGCCGGGCGACGATCTCCCGGGCGATCGGCAGGCCCAGCCCCGAACCCCCCGCGTCGCGGCTGCGCGCGGCGTCCAGCCGGGTGAAGCGCTCGAAGATCCGCTCCCGGTCGCCGTCGGGGACGCCGGGACCGTCGTCGCGGACCTCCAGCACCGCCTCGCCCGCCACCCGGTCGGCGCGCACGGTCACCCCGACCTTGGCGCCCGCGTGCCGGTCGGCGTTGGTCAGCAGGTTCACCAGGGCCCGCGCCAGCTGGAGCCGGTTGCCGACCACCCGCACGCCGGGCTCCAGGTCGGTGCGCACCGGAACGCGCGGCTCGCGGCGCGCCAGCTCGCCCTCCACCAGCTCGGCCAGGTCCAGCGGGACGCGCCCCGGCTCCACGCCGGAGTCCAGCCGGGCCAGCGCCAGCAGGTCCTCCACGACGCGGTGCAGCCGGTCGGTGTCGCTCAGCGCGTACCGCACCGTCTCCAGCAGGTCGCCGTCCTCGGGGTCGTCCAGGGCCAGTTCCAGCCGGGTGCGCAGCCCGGTGATGGGGGTGCGCAGCTCGTGCGAGGCGTCGGCGACGAAGCCGCGCTGCTGGTCGACCGAGCGCTCCAGCCGGTCCAGGGTCGCGTTGATGGTGCGGGCGAGGCGTTCGATCTCGTCGCCGGTGTCGGGCACCGGGACGCGGCGGGCCAGGTCGGAGGCGGTGATGTCGGCCATCTCCGCCTCGATCCGGGCGACCGGCGCCAGCGTGCGGCCCACCGTCCGCCAGATCCCCCACGCCACCAGCGCCAGCAGCACCGAGCCCAGCGCGGCCAGCGCGCCCGGCAGCAGGCCGCTGCTCAGCAGCCACGGCTCGGGCACCGCGGCGTAGACGGTCACGTCCCCGTAGGTCTCGGTGACGACCTCGAACCCGACGATGATCGCGCAGCCGGACAGCACGTCGTCGTCCCGGCACACGCGGCTGTCGACCCGGTTGTCCTCGTCGCCGGAGCGCAGCCGGGAGATCGGCGCCTTGCCCCGCAACGGGGCGGTGGCCGCCACCACCTCGCCGCCCGGGTCGGACACCACCTGGATCAGCAGCACCCCGTCGTCGGCGGGCAGGGGGTCGGGCAGCCTGCCCTTGGAGGCCGACACCGCCACGTGCCGGGCGACGCGCGCGGCCGTCTCGGTGAAGTGGCCCTCGGTCGCGGCGCGCAGGGCCACGGCGGTGGCCACCAGGGCCGCCCCCAGCAGCGCGCCGACCACCAGCGTCGCGACCAGGGTGACGCGGGCACGGGAGGAGCGCGGCCCGCCGGGCCGCACGCGGTGTACGGCGTTCCCGGCGCGCATGTCTCATTTGTACGCACCCGTCCTCCAACGGAGAGCAAAGAGAGTTTCGCGCTCCGCCGCGAGAGCGCCGGGGGACTCCGGGCGGCGGACCGACACGCGGTTCCGGGTGATCCCCGTTCCCGGCCTTTGCCAGCCCTTGGACACCCCCTGAGGTAGAGCACACCGGTCTCGACCTATAAAAGAACACGGGAAGTAGCCGGATGAACACCGGGGAGGTGACATGGGACCGACGGACGAGCCGAGGTTCGACCCGCGCGCGCTGACCCGTGCGCAGCGGCAGGGCGACGCCTGCGTCGCCTGCCGCAAGAGGTGGCCTCGCCCGCGCGTCCGGGTCGGCCGTGTCCCCGACGGGAGCGGGGTGTTCGCGTGCGCCGACTGCGCACCGGCCCTGCCGACTCTCGGCGCTCGTCACGCGCCGCCGGCTACGGGCGTCGCACGACCGGTGGCGACACCGGCGTCGGCGCGGGCGGCGGTCGTCACCTAGACCGTCCGCCCTGGAGATCTCTCCAGGAGGAGGGTGACCCGGGTATTCGGGGGGAGACCCGGGACCACCCCGCAGGAGGCGCGCCCGGCTGGGGGCGGTCGGGCGCGCCGGAGAGGTCTCCGCCCCGCCCCGCGCCCCGCCTCACGTCCTGGTCACGTCACTTCCTCGTCGCGTCGTGCCAGGCCCGCACCCACGCCTCGTAGTCGGCGCAGTCGCGTTCGCCGTTGGTCGCGGTCGCGCCGCCGCACACCTTCGACGGCGCGTAGGCGAAGATCACCTTGTCCAGGTGGGCGCGGTCGCCGACGCGGTGGGCCGAGCAGAACGCGCCGCGCAGCCGGTCGCCCGAGCATGCCTGCGGGTTGGCGGGGGCGACGCCGTTCCACTCGGCGATCTGCCGCTGCACGTCGGGCGAGGCGGTCCACCGCAGCCACTGGTACACGCAGTTGGGGTGCGCGGCCCGCGCGCCCATGACCCAGGCGTTCATCCAGCCGGTCACGCCCTCGGCCGGGGTGACGGCCTGCACCTGGCGGCCCGCCCGGCCCAGCACGTCCGGCTGGTAGGGCCAGGTCTGCCCGAGCACCGCGCCGCCGCCCGCGAACGCCGCGACCGCGTCGGCGGGCTGCTCCCAGTACCGCTGGACGTGCGGCCGCTGCTCGGCCAGGACCCGGGCCGCCGCCGCCAGCTGCGGCGCGGTCAGCGAGTACGGGTCCTTGATCTTGAGCTTGCGGTCGCGGGACCGCAGGTACAGCGCGGCCTCGGCGATCGCCAGCGGGCTGTCCCGCATCACGATCTTGCCGGAGTACCGGCGGGCCTGCGCGGGGTCCAGCAGCGACGCCCAGCCCGACGGGGCGGGCTGCACCGCCTGCGTGTCGTACATGACCAGGTTGGAGCCCCAGGTCGCGGGGACGCCGTAGACGTCGGCGCCGCGCTTGAGCAGCCCGCGCAGCCGGGGTTCGAGCTTCTTGTAGCCGTCGACCAGGTCGGGGTTGACCGGGGCGAGGTGCCCGCCCTCGATCAGCCGGCCGGTGACCTCCGGCGGGGCGACCGCGCCGTCGTAGCGGCGGTTGGGGTCGCTCAGCAGGGAGGTCATCTCCTCCGGGGTGCGCGCGCTCCGCCAGCCGACCTTGCAGCCGGTGCGCTCCTCGAACGGGGTCACCCAGTTCACGCGGGAGTCGGTGCCGCCGTTCTCGACGTAGCCCGGCAGCGTCACCAGGTCGATCGCGCCCTCGCCGGGTCCCAGGCTGGCGGCGGCCCGCACCGCCCCGGCGGGCCGTTCCTCCTGGCCGCTGCACGCCGCCAGCGTTCCCGCCGCCGTGACCAGAACCGTTCCCAGCACCGCCCCGCGGACCAGGGTCCGCGTCCCGTCGCCCAGCCGCCCGGCCGTCAGCCGCATCTCACTCCGCTCCCGTCCGAATCCGTCAGCGCAGCGTAGCGTCTCGGCGGCGGTGTCCCGGCGGCGGCCGGAGGGGGCGCGCCGGACGAAAGGGTTTTCAGACGGGTTTACCTGCAAGCCGAACGACTATTAACCGGGTATTGCGGCGTCCTTTTCCGGACGGGACCGGCGGAAATGAAACCGCCGCGGTCCGGGGGGCAGCGGGTGCTGGCGTCCGCGCCATACACGGAGGTTGCTGGAGAGGGATATGGCGCGGGCTACTGCCCTTCCCGGGACCGCGGCGGCACCGGTGGACGTGGCGAGGTTGGGGAACAGCGGATCACCTTGCAGTGCTGCCTGGCCACGCGACCACCGGGACCCGGCGGAACGGCGGCGGTGTGACGCCCTCGATACGGAGGAGATTCGAGGGACGCCGCGCGTCCGTCCGGGTGCTGGGAGACGACCTGCCAGGGTCGCCGTCGATCAGTTCCTGCCCGTACCCGTCGTGGAGGACCACCTCGATCCGTGCGATGAGCCGTTGCGGTGTCGGAGCCTCGATGAACCGGCCGACGTCGCGGTCGCGGGGCGGCAGGGCCCACCAGTGCCCGGTGAACAGACCGAACCAGATGGTCCAACCCGGATAGCGTCTGGCGAGCGCCTCGACCTCCGCGGCGTGGTCGTCAGCAGTCATAGCGCGGCTCCCTGCGCACCGACCCCGTTCTGCGGCCTTCCGGCCGGAGAACCTGACCCTTTTGCAATTTCGCCTCAATTAATTGAGACAGTCAGATTGTGTCGCCCGCCACAGGGCCAGTCAATACTTGTAGCTATTATTTGTCACAGCCGAGAAGACGGAAATTGACGACGGAAATGTGCGGGCGGTAGAAATTATCGAGGACCTTCCACCTGCCCGTTCTCACGCGGCGTGACGATCGGTCGCCGTTGGCGACGGGGGCGTGGAGCCCGGTGCGGGCCGGGGCGCGGGGCGTGCCACCGGATACCGGCGGGGACGTCACGCGCCAAGCCCGAGACGCTACGCTGCGTTCACCTCCGGGTCATCCGCGAAGGTTAGAGTCGCCTTTCTTGTGAGCCAGGACAGGACGGACCGGCCCGGCATCCCCGGTCGAACATTCATCACTTTTCATGCCTTTTGCACGGTTCGCCGGATCCAACGGCACGCGGTGTTCGCGATCGCGCTGGCGGGCGCCGTTCTCGTCCGGTGGACGGCGGTGCGCGGTTATCCCGGGGTGCTGTGGTTCACCGGCGACTCCTACTTCTATCTGGGACGCGCCCTGCGGCCGTCGCCCTCCCCCAGCAAGTCGATCGGGTACTCGCTGCTGCTGCGGGTGATGGAGCCGCTGCACGACCTGACCGCCGTCGCGGTCGCGCAGCACCTGATGGGGCTCGCCGTCGCCGTGCTGGGGTACGCGCTGCTGCGGCGGTGCGGCCTCGGGCAGGTCCCGGCGACGGTCGTGGTGCTGCCGGTCCTGTTCGACGCCCGGCAGGTGCAGCTGGAGCACCTGCTGATGTCGGAGGCGCTGTTCACGTTCCTGATCGCCGCCGCGCTGGTGCTGCTGCTGTGGCGGGTGCGCGAGCCCTCGGCCGTCCCCGGCTGGCCCGCGGCGACGGCGGCGGGCCTGCTGCTGGGGTTCGCGGTGCTGGTGCGGTCGGCGGGCGCGCCGCTGGTGCCGCTGGTGCTGGCCGGGCTGCTGCTGTGGCGGGGCGGCTGGCGGGCCGCGACGGCGTTCGGGCTGGCGGCGGCCCTGCCGCTGGCCTCCTACGGGCTCTGGTTCCGCTCGACCAACGGCGCCTTCGGGCTGACCAGCAGCGACGGGCTGTACCTGTGGGGGCGGACGGCGGTGTTCGCCGACTGCGCGAAGATCCGGCCGCCGTCGCACCAGGAACCGCTGTGCCTGCGGCCGGAGCTGAGGGCGGCCGGGCACCATCCCGGCCACCTGATCTGGCGGAGCGAGGCCCCGCCCCGGGTGCTGTACGAGAACGTCACCTCCCCGTTCGCCAACGCGACCATGCGCGACTTCGCGATCCGGGCGATCCTCGCCCAGCCGGGCGACTACCTGCGCGTGGTCGCCGACGGGATCGGCAAGGCGTTCAGCCCGCACCGGTTCCCGGTGCCGACGGCGGCGACCGAGTCGCTGTACCACTTCCCCGAACGCCCGCAGGTGTTCCCCGGCGGGCGGAGCTGGGGCGCCGACCCGGAGCGGCCGTCGACGGCGCTCACCGACGCGATGCGGTACGGGCGGACGTGGCGGCCGAGCCGGGTCGTCGAGCCGTACGCCGGGCGGACGCGCGCCTACGAGCGCGCGGTGACGCTGCCGGGCCCGCTGCTGGGGGTGGTCTTCGCCGCGGGCGGCCTCGGTATCGCGCTGGGCCGGCGGCGGCGCGCGGTGCTGCTGATGTGGGGCACGGCGGTGACGCTGCTGGTGTTCCCCATCGCCAGCGCCGACTTCGACTACCGGTACGTGGTCCCGGCGATGCCGTTCGCCTGCCTGGCGGTGGGGCTCGCGCTCACGCCCCGCACGGACGGGGACTCCGGAACCGGTGGGGACTCCGTCCGTGCGGGGCGGTGGGCACGGCCCGGCGGGCTCAGCCGTTGGTGGGGAAGCCCAGGTTCACCCCGCCGTGGCTCGGGTCGAGCCAGCGCGCCGTGACGGCCTTGGTGCGGGTGTAGAAGTGGACGCCCTCCATGCCGTGGGCGTGGCTGTCGCCGAACAGCGACGCCTTCCAGCCGCCGAACGAGTAGTAGGCCATCGGCACCGGGATCGGCACGTTGATGCCGACCATGCCGACCTCGACCTCGTTCTGGAAGCGGCGCGCGGCCCCGCCGTCGTTGGTGAAGATCGCGGTGCCGTTGCCGTAGGGGTTGTCGCCGATCAGCCTCATCGCCTCGTCGTAGGTGGCGACCCGCACCACCGACAGGACGGGGCCGAAGATCTCGTCCCGGTAGGCGTCCATCTCGGGCGTGACGTGGTCCAGGACGGTCGGGCCGAGCCAGAAGCCGTCCTCGCCGCCGCCCAGGATCTCGGTCTCGCGGCCGTCGATGGCCAGGGTCGCGCCCTGGGCGACGCCGCTGTCGAGGTAGGAGGCGACCTTGTCGCGGTGCTCGCGGGTGACCAGCGGACCCATCTCGGACTCGGGGTCGTCGCCGGGGCCGACCTTCAGCCGGGCGACCCGCTCCCTGATCTTCTCCAGCAGCTCGTCGGCGACCGGCTCCACCGCGACCAGCACCGAGATCGCCATGCAGCGCTCGCCGGCCGAGCCGAAGCCCGCCGACACCGCCGCGTCGGCGGCCAGGTCCAGGTCGGCGTCGGGCAGCACGACCATGTGGTTCTTGGCGCCGCCGAGGGCCTGCACGCGCTTGCCGGTGCGGGCGGCGGTCTCGTAGATGTACTGCGCGATCGGGGTGGAGCCGACGAACGACACGGCCTTGACGTCGGGGTGCTCCAGCAGCCCGTCGACGGCGACCTTGTCGCCCTGCAGGACGTTGAACACGCCGTCGGGCAGCCCGGCCTCGGCCCACAGCTCGGCGATCCGCACCGACGCCGACGGGTCCTTCTCCGACGGCTTGAGCACGAACGTGTTGCCGCACGCGATCGCCACCGGGAACATCCACATCGGCACCATGGCCGGGAAGTTGAACGGGGTGATCCCGGCGACCACGCCGAGCGGCTGGAGGATCGAGTAGGCGTCCACCTTCGAGGAGACGTTCTCGGAGAAGCCGCCCTTGAGCAGGTGCGGGATGCCGCAGGCGAACTCCACGACCTCCAGGCCGCGCGCGACCTCGCCGAGCGCGTCGGAGACGACCTTGCCGTGCTCGGCCGAGATCAGCTCGGCCAGCTCCAGCTTGTGGGCCTCCAGCAGCTCGCGGAACCGGAACAGGATCTTCACGCGGCGGCTGAGAGGGGTGTCGCGCCAGCCGGGGAAGGCGGCCTTCGCGGCGGCGACGGCGGCGTCCACCTCGGCCGGGGAGGCGAGGTCGACCTTCCCGGCGACGCGGCCGGTCGCGGGGTTGAAGACGTCGCCCTGGCGTTCGGCCGTGCCGGTGTGGGGCTTGCCGCCGATCCAGTGGGTGAGGTGCTTGGTGCTCATGCGGTCGCGGCCTCGTTCACGGTCTCAAGGGAGTCGATCAGGATGCCCAGGCCCTCGGCGGCCTCGGCGTCGGACAGGGTCAGCGGCGGGGCCATCCGCACGGTGTTGCCGTACAGGCCGCCCTTGCCGACCAGCAGGCCGCGTTCGCGGGTCGCCTCCATCAGGGCGGCGGCCAGCGCGGTGCTGGGCTCGCCGGTGCCGGGGTCGACCAGCTCGACGGCGAACATCAGGCCCTTGCCGCGGACCTGCCTGACGATCGGCAGCCGGGTCGCGGCGTCGCGCAGCCCGTTGATGATCGTCGCGCCCTGCTTGGCGGCGTTGGCCTGGAGGTCGTGGTCCAGAACGTAGTCGAGGGTGGCGTTGGCGGCGGCGGTGGAGATCGGGTTGCCGCCGAAGGTGGCCAGGCCGACCGCGTGCAGCGCGTCCATCAGGTCGCCGCGCGCCACGACGCCGCCGATGGCGAAGCCGTTGCCGAGGCCCTTGGCGAACGTCATCGCGTCCGGGGTGATCCCGTGGGCCTGGATGCCGAAGAACGTCTCGCCGGTGCGGCCCCAGCCGGTCTGCACCTCGTCGGAGATGAACAGGATGCCCTGCTCGTCCAGGACCTCCTTGTAGGCCGCGAACAGCCCGTCGGGGGCGGCGGTGAAGCCGCCGACGCCCTGGATCGGCTCGGCGATCAGCGCGGCGACGTCGCCGCCGGTCGCGGTCGCCAGCACGTGCCGCAGGTCCTCCACGCACACGTCGACGTACTCGGCGTCGGTCAGGTTGCGGAACTGCGGCAGGTGCCGGTCCGCGCCGTGCAGGAAGTGCACGTTCAGCGGCGAGTAGGAGTTGTTCTTCCAGGCGCGGTTGGAGGTGACGCCGATCGCGCCGAACGAGCGGCCGTGGTAGCTCTGCCGCATCGCCAGGACCTGGTCGGTCCTGCGCGCGTAGGTCGCCAGCAGCAGCGCGGTCTCGTTGGCCTCGGTGCCGGAGTTGGTGAAGAACACCTTGGCGTCGGGGATGCCGGACAGCCGGGCGATCTTCTCGGCCAGCTCGACCTGGCCGCGCAGCAGGTACGCGGTGGAGGTGTGCACGACGCCGGTCGCGAGCTGGCGTTCGACGGCCTCGCGCACCTCGGGCACGTCGTACCCGATCATGTTGGTGAGGATGCCGACGAAGAAGTCGAGGTAGGTGTTGCCCTCGGCGTCGGTCACGCGGCTTCCCTTGCCGGCGACGAGCTCGATGGGGTTGCTGTAGTTGAGAGCCAGCCAGCCGGGCATGACCGCCCGGTGGCGCTGGAGAAGGGTCGCGTGTTCCGCCATGGGCCCAGTCTCGCGGTCCGCCGCGCGGCCTGCCAGCGGCAGAGTGTCAGCACCGGGGCGGAACGATTGACGCTCTGACAGGGTGTGGCGCTACGGTATCCGTGCTGGTACCCGGCCGCCGCCACCGAATTCGCACTGGTCACACCGACCCCAGGGTTTTCAAAATGTAACATTTCCCGGGTCCGGACTTGACAGAGTGTCGGGTTACGATCGGCGCGATGCTTCCCACCGTCGCCGACGTCCTCCAGCTCGACGCCGTCCGCCGCGGCCAGCCGCGCGTGGTGGCCGGCGGCGACCGGCTGTCCAACCGCGTGCGCTGGGTCCACGTCGCCGAGGTCACCGACATCGCCCACCTGCTGCACGGCGGCGAGCTGGTGCTGACCACCGGGATCGCACTGCCCGACGAGCCCGCGCGGCTGCGCGTCTACATCGGCGAGCTGGCCGAGGTCGGGGTGAGCGGGCTGATGGTGGAGCTGGGGCGGCGGTACTCCAGCGCGCTGCCGCCCGCGCTGGTCGCCGCCGCCGAGGACCACGGGCTGCCGGTGGTGGTGCTGGCGCACGAGCCGGCGTTCGTCGACATCACCGAGGCCGTGCACGCCCGGATCGTGCAGGACCAGTTCGCCGAGCTGCGGGCCTCGGAGCAGCTGCACGAGATCTTCACCCGGCTGTCGGTCGAGGGCGCCTCCACCGACGAGGTGGTCCGCCAGGTCGCGGCCCTCGGCGGCCACCCGGTCGTGCTGGAGAACCTGGCGCACCAGGTGCTGGCCGCCGACGCCGACGGCGGCGACCCGGCCGAGCTGCTGTCGGCGTGGGAGACCCGCTCCCGCGCCGTGCGGCCCGACCAGCGCACCGCCTACGACGAGGCGTCGGGATGGCTGGTCACCACGGTCGGGGCGCGCGGCGAGGACTGGGGCCGCCTGATCCTGGTGCTGGGCGCGCCGCCGTCGCCCCGCGAGACGGTGCTGGTGGAACGCGCCGCCACCACGCTGGCCCTGGGACGGCTGCTGGACCGGCACGCCGAGAGCGCCGAGCGCCAGGCCCACGGCACGATCATCGCCCGCATCCTGGAGCACTCCTACTCCGACCCGCAGGAGGCCGCCGCCCGCGCCCGCGCGCTCGGCGTCCCGCTGTCGGGCCGCCGCCTGCTGGGCGTGGTGCTGCGCCCCCGCACCGCGACGGCGGCGGGCTCGGCCGCCGAGCTGGCCGAGCTGGCCGAGGTCGCCGCGACGGCCTGCAAGGACGCCCGGCTGGCCGCGCTGGTCGGCGTGCTGGACGAGGGCGGCCCGCACGCCCGGGTCGGCGTGCTGGCGTCGCTGCCCGCCCGCACCGACGTGGAGACCGCGCTGAGCGAGGTCGCCACGCGGGTCCGCAAGCAGTCCGGCGGCGAGGTGGTGATGGCGACCGGCTCGGTGGTGGAGTCGATCCGGGACGTGCGGCGGTCGTTCCAGGAGGCCGAGCAGGTCGCGGACGTGGCGTGCCGCAGCGCCGGCGGGCGCCTGTTCTACCGGCTGCCGGACCTGCGGCTGCGCGGTCTGCTGCACCTGCTGCGCGACGACGCCCGGCTCCAGACGTTCGTGGAACGCGAGCTGGGCCCGCTGCTGGAGTACGACGCCCAGCGCGGCAGCGACCTGACCCGCATCCTGGAGCTGTACCTGGAGGCGGGCCGCAACAAGGCCGTCGCCGCCCAGCAGGCGCACCTGTCGCGCCCGGCGTTCTACGAGAGGCTGCGCCGCATCGAACGCGTCCTGAACGCCGACCTCGACGACGTGGAGTCGTGCGTCTCCCTCCACGTCGCCCTGCTGGCCCTCAGCTCGGTCCGCTGGGAACGCCCCTGACCGGGCCCCTCACCCCAGCTCCTCGACGGCGCGCCAGGCCGCGTCGATGGCGGCGTCGGCGTAGGCGCGGTTCTGGGAGTCGGAGTCGGCGATGGTGACCCGGCCGAACGGGCGGCGCCCCCGCACCGACGGCAGCGGGCCGTCGGGCCAGAAGTCGGCCCACGGGCGGCCGTACTCCAGCGCGTAGCCGTGGCCCCAGCGGTTGACGGTGATGCCGGGGATGTCGCGGGCCGGATCGAAGCCGCCGCCCTTGAGCAGCCGGGTGAGCTGGTCGCGGATGCTGCGCTCGTACCGCTCGTAGGGCCGGCCGAACAGCTCGCGGCGGCCGGGGCCGATGCCGCCGCGCGGGTTGCGGTAAGCCGGCGCCGTCGCCATCCGGATCATGTGGACCAGCACCGGCTGGCCGGGGTCGTGGGAGAACCGGTAGCCGCCCATGCTGACCGGGTAGTCCAGCTCGGCCACCACCCAGTCGCCGCTGGTGAAGCGCGTGTGGTAGATCCCGAGCCGGCGCCACGCCCGCCAGTCGCGCAGCAGGACCATCGCGTACACGATCGGCAGCTTGGTGCCGTAGAACAGGGCCTCCCTCCGGGAGGTGGGCAGGTCCTGCATCAGGTACGGGATCATGGTGTTGCAGCAGGCCATGACCACGCCGCCCGCCGTGCAGCGGTGGACCTTCCCGTCCCGGTGGAAGTCCACCTCGACGGTCTTGGCGCCGGGGTTCCCTCCGGTGTGGTGGACGCGCACGCACGGGGTGTTGAGGCGCAGCCGGACGGCGTCGCCCGCCACGTCCAGCCGGGAGTAGTCGATGCGGGCGGAGGTCTCCCCGCCCATCGCGCGGGGCGCGCCGGTGCCCGGGATCAGCCTGCCGACCAGCAGGCGGCAGACGCCGTTGTTGCCGTCGGGGAAGTGGTCGATGCCCAGCTCGTCCAGCAGGCCCCGGGCCTCCTTGCTCCACACCGACGGGGCCTCGATGGACTGCGAACCGCCGTAGCCGACGATGAGCCTGCCGTTCACGGTGAACTCGTTGCGCCGTGCGTGGCCGCCGAAGTCGTCGTGGTTGTCCAGGATGAGGACCGTGGCGTTCGGGTGCTTCCTCCGGTAGAAGTAGGCCGCGCTGAGCCTGCTGATGCCCGCGCCGACCACGACCAGGTCGTAGTGCTCGCCGGTGCGGTGGACGGGTTTCTCCCCCGCCCAGAAGACGCCGTCGCGCAGCTCGTGCGGGATGCGCATCGCCGGGTTGGTCGAACCGCGCAGCCCGGTCATCGCGGGCGGGTGGCCGGGGCTGCCCCGGCCCGCCTGGTCCCAGCCGTCGGGCGGGTTCACGACCTTGTCGTGGATGCCGCCCCACTCCCCGGCGGCGCATCCCGACAGCAGCCCGCCGGTGGCCGCGGCCCCCACGGTCACGGCCATGCCGTCCAGGAGGTCCCGACGGCTGATCTTCCGGTCCATCCCGAGCTCCCGGTCGGAATGGACGGGCTGGTACGAGTTGTCCCCCGACATCGATCCCCCGACCGCACGCCCTCAAAAGATCTTCCACCCGGGGCCGCGCCGGAAACGGCCACCGGAAAAGGGAAGGTCCCCGCGGGCGCGGGTCGCCTATCGTGCTGATCATGCGGATCGAGGTGCCGGAGAGGCTGGCGGAGGTCCAGGCGGAGACCAACGGGGACGCCGGCCGGCGGTGGGTCGCCGGGCTGCCGGGGCTGGCGGCCGACCTGCTGGAACGCTGGGAGCTGCGCCCCGACGGGGAGCCCCGGCACGGCTGGGCCTCGCTGGTGGTCCCCGTGCGGCGGGCCGGCGGCGGCGCGGCGGTGCTGAAACTCCAGCTCGTGGACGAGGAGAACGCGGGCGAGGCCGCGGCGCTGCGGGCCTGGGACGGCCGGGGCGCGGTCCGGCTGCTGGCGGAGGACGCCGGGCGGGGCGCGCTGCTGCTGGAACGCCTGGACGCCGCGCGTTCGCTGGCGGACCTGCCCGACGACCGGGAGGCGCTGGCGGTCCTGACCGGGCTGCTGGCGCGGCTGGTGGCGGCGCCCGCGCCGCCGGGGATGCGGACGCTGGCCGACGTCGCCCGCGCGATGCTGGCGGACGCTCCCGAGCTGCTGCCGGCGCTGCGCGGCGCGGACCGGCGGCTGGCCGACGTCTGCGTGGGGGCGGTCCGGGAGCTGGCCGACGAGGCCGGGGACCGGCTGCTGCACTGGGACCTGCACTACGGGAACGTGCTGTCGGCCGACCGGGAGCCGTGGCTGGCGATCGATCCCAAGCCGCTGGCCGGCGACCCGGGGTTCGACCTGCTGCCCGCGCTCCGCAACCGCTGGGACGACCTGGTCGCCGCCGGGGACGTGACGCGGGCGCTGCGGTGGCGGTTCGACCACATGACCGAGGTACTGGGGCTGGACCGGCGGCGCGCGGCGGGATGGACGCTGGGGCGCGTGCTCCAGAACGTCCTGTGGGACCTGGAGGACGAGGAGGAGCACATGGACGACGCGCAGCGCGTCGTCGCCGAGTGCCTGGAGCCACTGTGGACCTGACCGACCGGATGGACCGCAACCTCGCCGAGCACGCCTGCCACCTGCACCGGGGGACGCCGGGCATGACGGTGGCCGAGCCGGGGGACGTGCTGGTCGCCGACAGCGGGCTGGACGACGACACCTTCAACATCGTGGCCGCCGCGCGGTTCGCGCCCGCGACGGCCGCGGCGCGGATCGCCGAGACGGTCGCGGCGGTCCGCGCGACCGGGCGGCCCTTCTCCTGGTGGGTCGGGCCGGAGGCCGGGGACCTGGGCGAACGCCTGGCCGACGCGGGCCTGGAGCCGTCCGAGCGCGAGGCCGCCATGTGGGCCGAGCTGGACGACCTCCCCGCGGTCCCGCGGCCGGACGGGCTGGAGATCCGGCGGGTCACCACCGAGCCGGAGCTCGCCGACTACGCCGTGACGCTGGCCGCGCTGTGGGAGCCGCCGTCGGTGACCGTTCCGCGGTTCTACCGGCTGACGGCCGCTCCGGCGCTGCGGAGCGCGGCCCGCTACCTGGTCGGGTACGTCGGGGGCGAGCCGGTGTGCACGGGCGAGGTGTTCCTCCACGGCGGGGTCGCCGGGATCTACAACATCGCCACGCTGGCCGCGCACCGCCGCCGGGGCTACGGGGGCGCGATGACGCTGGCCACCCTGCGCACGGCCCTGGCGGAGGGCCACCGGACCGCGGTGCTCCAGGCGTCGGCCGAGGGCGAGCCGGTGTACCGGCGCCTGGGCTTCCGGACGGCGGGAACGTTCACCGAGTTCGCCATCACCGGAGCAGGTGGCGGCCGGTGACCAGATGCCCCCTGGCGATCCCCGTCGCGGACCGTGGCCGGTTGATAGCCTGAAGTCGTTCAGGGCGAAGCGCCCTGGGCGGTTGCCATCCCTGGAGGACGACTCTTGGCGGCGGAAGCCGAGCCCGAGCCTGCGCCACGACAATCCTCGAACACCGTGCCGGATTGGCTGATCCCGCCGCCCGAGGGGTTCACGGCGGAGGACCTCGATCGCCTTCCGCAATTGCCCCCTCGCACAGAGCTCATCGATGGCGCTCTCGTTCTCGCGAGTCCCCGGGCCATCTTCCACACACTGGTGCTCTCCTTCCTGGAGCACGCACTGCGTCAGGCGTCCCCGAAGACGGTGCGCGTGCGACGCGAGATCACTGTGAGGTTGGCCAAGCGTCAACGTCCGGAGCCGGATCTCCTCGTTCTGCGCGCCGGCACGGCGGAGGACCGGCGGGAGACCAGCTACCGGGCCGAGGACGTGGTCCTGGCCGTCGAGGTCGTCTCCCCCGAGTCCGAGGAGCGGGACCGGATGCGCAAGCCCCAGCTCTACGCCAAGGCCGGGATCCCCCATTTCTGGCGGGTGGAGGAGCAGAACGGCTACCCGGTGGTCTACGTCTACGAACTCGACCCGTCCACCGGGCAGTACGTCGCCACGGGTGTCCACCGTGACTCGCTCAGGGTGAGCGTTCCGTTCGACATCGAGCTCGATCTCAAGGAGATCGACAAGTTCTGACATCGAGAACGGCGAGGCGGGGGACGGCCGTGGGCCCGGAGGGTCACCGGAGGAGGTAGCGGGCGGCGATCAGCGCGGCGGGGTCGGGGGTGGCGCGGACGCCGGTGCGGCGGCCGACTCCGGACAGCTCACCGGCGTCCCGGCCGACCTTGGCGGGGTCGGAGACCACCAGCCCGGCCAGTTCCAGGTCGGGGTGTTCGATGATCGCGCGCAGCGCCTGCCTGCCGACATTGCCGGTGGCCCACTGCCCGACCCGGTACGCCATCGCGTCCCCTCCCATGACCAAGCGCTAGCTCAGTCAGGCGCATTGTAGGCATGATCGGGTCCGGATGACGAGAAGTACATCCGACGTACGGGGGCAGGTACGGAGTGTGAAACCTTACGAGACCAACCAAGTGCGGACTTTCGGGGTGGAAGAGGAGCTGCTGCTCGTCGATCCCGAGACGGGTGTGCCCCAGGCCGTCTCCGGCGCGGTGATCCGGTATGCCCGTGAGCACGGTGAGCAGGTTCCCGTGCCCAACGGTAAGGACACGTTCGAGACCGAGATGCAGCGCGAGCAGCTGGAGACCGGTACCCGCCCCTGTACCTCCCTGGACGAACTGGCCGAGCAGATCCGCGCGGGCCGCGCCGCCGCCGCACAGGCCGCCGCCGGGGTGGACGCGGCGGTCGTGGCGCTGGCCACCTCGCCGGTCGAGGTGCGGCCGTCGTTGACCCCCAAACGCCGCTACCGGATGATGGCCGACGCCTACGGCGTGACCGCCGACGAGCAGCTCACCTGCGGCTGCCACGTCCATGTGAACATCTCCTCCCCCGACGAGGGCGTGGGCGTGCTGGACCGGATCCGGCCGTGGCTGCCGCCGCTGCTGGCGCTCAGCGCCAACTCCCCGTTCTGGCAGGGCCGCGACACCGGTTACGACTCCTGGCGGCAGCGGGTGTGGGACCGCTGGCCGTCCAGCGGGCCGACCGAGCCGTTCGAGGACGCCAAGACCTACCGCGCCACCGTGGACGCGCTGCTGGAGACCGGCGTGCTGCTGGACGAGGGCATGATCTACTTCGACGCGCGGCTGTCGCGGCACTACCCGACGGTGGAGATCCGGGTCGCCGACGTGTGCCTGGACGCCGACGACACGGCGCTGATGGCGGCGCTGGTCCGGGCGCTGGTCGACACGGCGGCCGACGAGTGGCGGGCGGGGCTGCCGCCCGACCCGGTGCGCACGGAGCTGCTGCGGCTGGCGATGTGGCGGGCCAGCCGGTCGGGGATGCGCGAGGAGCTGGTCCACCCGGTGACCAGGCACGCCGCGCCCGCCCGGACGGTGGTCGAGGCGCTGCTGGAGCACGTGCGCCCCGCGCTGGAGCGCAGCGGCGACCTCGACACGGTGCTCCGCCTGCTGGACGCGCTGTGGGAGCGCGGCAACGGGGCCACCCGCCAGCGCGCCTCCTACGAACGCGCCGAGAACGTCCACGACGTGGTCACCGACGCCATCCGCGCCTCCGCCCCCCGTTAGGCCTTCCGTCCAGGGCGGTTCCGGCCGGCGCGAACGCCGATCGGAGCCGCCCTGGGCGATGCGGGGCTATCCCGGCGCGTTCGCGAAGATGGTGCCCTTCCAGCCGGGCACCGACCTGATGAACGCGACGGCGTCGGCCGCGTCGAGCCGGCCCGGGTCGAAGGGGACGTACCGGGGGTCGTCGGTGACGCGCTCGCGCAGGCCCGGGTGCGTTTCGAGCGCGGCGGCCAGCTCCTTGCCGGGGAACAGCGCGCGGTCGGCGGTGGCCTCCGACAGCACCGCCTGGAGGGTGTCCTCCTGCGGGGACGGCCCGCCCCCCTCCAGGTCGCCGAAGTCCGCGGCGATGAAGGCGTACCGGTCCCGGACGGCGGACGCGACGATGGCCCCCGCGCTCCACCAGCGCGCGTCGATCTCCCCGAACCGCAGCCGGGCCGAGCACCGTTGCAGGTGGGCGTTGTGGGCGAAGACCAGGCAGGGGCCCCGGTCGGCCTCGGCGCGGGCGACGGCCAGCAGGTTGTCGGCCATCATCGCGTCGCGTAGCTGCCCCAGGGCCGCGACGCGGTCGGGCGCGGCGGAGGCCATCGCCGCGTGGTAGCGCAGCAGCCCCCGGGCGGTCCGGGCCGACGTGTACGCGCGCTCGAACCCGGCGTCGGAGTCGGCGTGCCGCAGTCCCGGGGCCTGCGCCTCGAACAGCGCGACCAGGTCGTCGGCGGCCAGGCGCAGTTCGCGGGCGCGGGGCGTGTTCCCCACGGACCGGGCGGGGTTCATGATCGCCTCGGGTTCGCTCCAGTCCGCGTCGTCGCCGAGCAGCCCGGTCAGCGTCCCGGCGTCGTGGGGGACGCGGTCCTCGCCCAGGTGCGCGGCCAGGTACGACCGCGCGGCCAGCAGGGAGGCGCGCGGGCTCTGCGCGGCGACCGTCTCCATCGGGGCGTCGAACCCGTGGAACCGCACCTGCTCGCCGGGGTCGCGGCCCGCGTTGTGCTCGCGCAGCCAGACGACGAGCGCGCGGTTGGCGGGCGAGGCCCCGAAGCCGTGGCTGAAACCGGTGGCGAGGACCTCGTCGAGGTCCCCCGCCCCGGTCGTGACGTGGTCGTTCACGACGGCCCCCGCCAGGCAGTCGCTCTCGATGGCGAGGGACCGGAACCCGTGGCGCTCCACCAGGTGGGCCAGCAGCTCGTTGCGCAGCCGCGGGAAGGCCTCGACGCCGTGGGTCGGCTCGCCGAGGCCCAGCAGGGCGGGCCGCCGGTCGAGCGCCGCGAGGAACCGGTCCGCGGCCGCGCCGAGCCGCGCGGGGTCGTCGCCGAAGGGCAGGGCGGCATCGTGGACCGACAGTCGAAGGGACATGGCACACCTCTCCCGAAATCGGATCGTCCCTTCGACCGTATCCTTGGATAATCCGTTGAGACTTAGACGCGAAAACAGCGGGTTTTCATCATGGAAACCCTCAAAGAGGAGTCATGGCACCACGAGCGCTGCGGCCGGTCGACCTCGCCCGCGAGCACGGCCTGTCCACCCAGGCGGTCCGCAACTACGAGGACGACGGCATCCTCCCCGCCGCCGAGCGCGGCGAGACCGGGTACCGCCGCTACTCGGCCGTCCACGCGCAGGCGCTGCGCGCGTTCCTCGCCCTGCGCCCCGGCTACGGGCACCAGACGGCCGCGGCGATGATGCGGGCCGCCCACCGGCGCGACGAGGAGACGGTGTTCCGCCTCCTCGACCGGGCGCACGCCGACCTGCTGCGCGAGCGCGACACCCTCGACGAGGTCGCCGCCGCGCTCGGCGCCCTGGCCACCGCGCCCGCCCCGGAGCGGGACCGGGCCGGGACGCTGACCATCGGGGCCCTGGCCCACCAGCTCGGGATGCATCCGGCGTCGCTGCGCAAGTGGGAGGAGGCCGGGATCGTCCGCCCGGAACGCGACCGGGCCACCGGCCACCGCCTCTATCCCCCCGAGGCGGTGCGCGACGCGCGGACGGCGCGCCACCTGCGACGCGGCGGATACCCGCTCGCCCAGATCAGGGTGTTCGTCGAGCAGCTGCGCGCCGCGGGCGACACCCCGGCCCTGGAGGACGTGCTCCAGGGGTGGCGGGCCCGGCTGCGGCGGCAGAGCAGGGCGATGCTCGAAGGCGGGCACCAGCTCGACGTCTACCTCACGATGCTCGACCCCGCCTAGCGCGGCGGGTCAGGGCTTGCGGGCCAGCGCCGCCGCGCCGAGGCGTCCGATGGTGCCGAGCGGGAGGCCCACCGGCCCGTCCGGCCGCCACTCGGGGATGTGCACCAGGCCCGGTTCCAGGATCTCCAGTCCCTCCAGCCAGGTGAGGGTCTCCTCGAACGAGCGGAACCGCCCGGTGCCGAGCATGCCGAGGAACGCCTTCTCCAGCTCCTCGCTGGCCGGGTCCACGTCCACGAAGGTCGTCATGAACAGCAGGCTGCCGGAGGGCACCGCGTCCATGTACGCCCGGACGATGCCGCGCGGGTCCTCCTGGTCGTGCAGGTGGTTCAGCACGCCGACCAGCATGACGCCGACCGGCCGGGTGAGGTCCAGGTGCCGGTTCACCTCGGGGTGGGCCAGCACGGCGGCGGGCTCGCGCAGGTCGGCCGTCACCACCGTGGTCCGCTCGTTCTCGGCCAGCAGCGCCCGGCCGTGGGCCAGCACGATGGGGTCGTTGTCGACGTAGACGACGGCGCTCTCGGGCGCGACGGCCTGCGCGACCTGGTGGGTGTTCTCCACGGTCGGCAGCCCCGAGCCCAGGTCGAGGAACTGCCGGATCCCCGTCTCGGCCATGTGCCGCACGCCGCGCCGCAGCGCCGCGCGGTTGTCGCGGGCGAGCCGGGTCACCTCGGGCAGCACCTGGTTGAGCTGGTCGATGAAGCCGCGGTCGGGCGCGTAGTTGTCCTTGCCGCCGAGCGCGTAGTCGTAGGCGCGGGCGATGCTCGGCCTGGTGACGTCGATCCCGAGCGCGGCCCAGTCGTGTTCCCGCTCCGTCATGTCACCCTCCGTCGCACGCCCCGAACGACCGCGTGCCCGATGGGACATCCCGGCCCTGGCGAATGATCGTAGACGGCGCGGGGCGCGTTCGCTCCTCCCACCCTGAAGCCAGGATGAGCACTTCCTTAAGGCCGCCTTAAGCGGACCACTTTTGCCAGGTTTCGCGGCGATACGCCCTTATGGTCCTTCGCGGCGCCGGGTTGATCTTCCGTTCGCGGACGGTCCCCGGCGCGTCCGCGCGGCCCCGCTCCCGACCCGGAGGGCCGCGCGGACCCGACGTTCCTGACCCCCGCAGGAGAGACCTTGCGCAAGGACACCAGCGCGGACGGCCCCGACCGGCCGTCCGCGTCCCGCCGCCGGCGCGGCGTGATCGTCGCCGCGTCCACCGGCGCCCTGTTCCTCACCTCCCTCGGCGCCGTCGGGCTGACGGCGAACGACCCCGACCCGGGACGGCAGGCGCTGTCGAGCGCGGCGGCGCCCGACCCGGTCCCGGCGGACCCGGGCGCCGACCAGGAGCGCGCCGCCGACCCGCGACAGCAGCGCCTGCTGAACGAGCAGGTCGGCCGGACCCTGGTCCGGCAGCGCGCCCGCGCCGCCGGAGACGACCGGGGCGCCCCGGTCGTCGAGGCCCGCCGCTCCGACCGGCGGCACCGGTGGGTCTTCGGCTCCTCGGCGCTCCCGCCCACCGGCCGGGCCGACCACGCCAAGCCGGTGACCTCCCTGTTCCTGGCCCGCCGGACCGGACGCGGCTGGGACGTGGCGCTGGAGGGGACCGCGAAGTTCACCCGGCACCTGCGCCAGGCGCCCGCCTCGGTGGTCCCGCCCGCCGAGAAGCGCACGCTGACCCGCTACAACTCGGCCAGGGGCGCCGGGGACACGGGGCTGCGCCTGCCCTGGAAGGTCGGCGACTCCTGGGTGATGGGCGGCGGCCCGCACGGCAACAGCGGCGGCAGCCGCCCGTTCAACTCCCTGGACTTCAACGGCGGCGACGGCCGGGTCCTGGCCGCGGCGGCCGGGCGCGTGTACCGGTTCTGCAGCACCGACCGGAGCCGGGGACTGATCCGGGTCGTGCACGACAACGGCTACGCGACCGAGTACTACCACATGCGCGACACCGTGCAGGCGGCCGACGGCGCGCGGGTCGGCCAGGGCGAGTACCTCGGGCTCATCGGCACCGACCTGCCCTGCGGCGGGAGCGCGACCGGCCCGCACGTGCACTTCGCGCTGCGGCAGGGCGGGCAGCCCGTCGCCGTCGACGGCAAGACCATCGGGGGCTGGACGTTCCGCGAGGGGACCGCGGCCTACGGCGGCTACGCCGAGCGCGCCGGCCAGCGCGTGCAGCCCGGCCGGGGCCGGATCCGCCACGAGCCGACGGCCGGCACTCCGGGGACCACCCCGCCCAGCCCGACCGCCACGCCCAGCCCGACCGCCACGCCGCCCACGGGCCGTCCCCCGGCCGGGTCCGCGACCGGGGTCGTGAACTCCGGCTGGTACCGGGCCGTCAACCTGCGCGGCGGCCCCGGCCTGACCTACCGGATCGTCGGCCACGCCCGGACCGGCGACAAGGTCCGGATCACGTGCTCGGCGCGCGGCGACCAGGTGCGCGCCCCCGGGGCCAGCTCGAACGTGTGGTTCCGGCTCCCGCGCGACCGGTGGGTGAGCGCGGCCTACGTCTACCTGGACACCTCCGCCGCGGTCCCGTCCTGCACGACCGTCCCCAAGCCGAACCCGACCGCCAGCCCGAAACCCCCGTCGCCCACTCCCGGCAAGCCGACGGCGACGCCGACGACGCCCCCGGCCACGCCTCCGGCGGGCGGCTCCAAGCAGACCACCGCCGAGGACGAGGTGGTGCGGCTGACCAACGCCGAGCGCGCCAAGGCCGGATGCTCCCCGCTGCGGATCGACGAGCGTCTGCGCAAGGCCGCCCGCGGCCACGCGGAGGACATGCGCGACCGCGGCTACTTCAGCCACAACTCCCCCGACGGCAGGACGCCGTGGGACCGCATCAGGGCGGCCGGATATCCGGCGGGCGCGGCCGAGAACATCGCCAAGGGCTACCCCGCGCCCGCCGACGTGGTGAAGGGCTGGATGAACAGCTCCGGCCACCGGGCCAACATCCTCAACTGCGGCCTCAAGGCCATCGGCGCCGGAGCGGCCTACGGCTCCGGCGGCCCGTGGTGGGTCCAGAACTTCGGCCGGGAGTGATCCCTCACTGACCCGGGAAGACCCCGCGGGGGCCCGTTCCACGGAACGGGCCCCCGCGGGCACGCCCTGACGGTCCCGCCGCTGACCGGCACGCCTACTCCTGCGACCGGGGCTGGGCCCGTGGCGGCTAGGCCGTGTTTCAAAGCCCTGGCCCACGGCGCTCGCCTGGCGGCTCGCACCTCACCAGGGCTTGGCGAGCGCGACATCGCTTCGCGATCTGACCCGCGGGCCCTCGCCTCCGGCGTCGGGCCCGCAGGTCAGGTAACGCGCTCGCGTGCGCGGCTGAGGCCCACTTTGAAACAAGCCCTAGGCGCCGTTCGGGGCGCGGCCTCGGCCGAGGAGGCGCAGCAGGCCCGGGTCGGTGGCGAACAGGCGGTTGAGCTCGTCGGCGCCGACCCGTTCGGCGAGGATCTGCAGCGCGATGTCCTGGCGGACGTACTCGGCCGCCATCAGCGCCACCGCCGGGTCGGCGGTGTAGACGCCCCACGCCGACCCGTCGCGCCCGAACCCGCCGACCACGGCCTCGCGCCGGTCCCCCACCACCACGATCAGCCGGTAGCCGAGGTCCTGGAGCACCGCCTCGGGGGCCGAGTAGCGGTGCTCGTAGACGTGGCCGACCCGGTCCTCGCCGAACGGGTCGGCGGCCTTGCCGAACGTCATGACCGACACCTCGACGCCGCGCCCGGCGGCCTGCCGCACCTGCCCCTCCAGGCGGCGCAGCTCCTGCGGCCACACCGACAGGAACAGGTCGCGGCGCGCCCCGGCCAGCACGTCCCCGGCGCGGGCCAGCATCGCCTCGCCGTCCTTGAGGTTGTGGATCGGGTGCGCCTCGGGGGCGGCGACCACGGAGGGCAGCGCGGTCTGCAGCGCCTCCACCGACCCGTCGAACTCGCGGCGCAGCCGGTCCAGCAGCGAGTGCGGCGGCAGAGGCAGGTAGTCGGTGGCGTCGGCCGCGCCGCGCAGCTCGTAGGCCGCGCCGCGCGCCACGAGCTTGCCGAGCGTCTCGTACACCGTGCTGCGCGGGACGCCCGAGCGCTTGGCGACCTCGTACCCGTTGATCGGTTTCCCGGCGGCGACCAGCGCGACGTACGCCTTGGCCTCGTATCCGGACATGCCGAGTCGCTGGAGGTGCTCGAGAACGTCCTGCATGCTCATATGGCCGCCATGCTACGCCCCGTCACCGCCGGGCGGATCGTCCCGGGAGAATGCCGGGATGACCCGGCTGCTGGACGACGACGCCCTCGAACGCTCCCCGGTGGTGGCCAACAACGCCATGAACCGCGAGCGCACGCTGCGCGGCTACGCCCGCGGGCTCGGGGTGGACATCGTCGCGGCCCGCCCCGCGCGCTGGCTGGACCTGTGCTGCGGGACCGGGCGCGCGCTGTTCGAGGCCGCCGCCCTGCTGCCCGACACCGAGATCGTCGGCGTCGATCTGGTGGACCACTTCCTTCCGGCCGTGCCACCGGCGAACCTGCGACTGGTGACGGCGTCGGTGGCGGCGTGGGAACCGCCCGGCGCGTTCGATCTGATCACCTGCGTGCACGGGCTGCACTACGTGGGCGACAAGCTCGGGACGCTGGCGCGGGTCGCGTCGTGGCTGGCGCCGGACGGGCTGTTCGTCGCCGACTTCGACGCGCGCGGCGTCCACGTCCCAAGCCCGCGCCGTCTGGCCGCCGAACTGCGCGCGAACGGCTTCGTCCACGACGCCCGCCGCCGTCGCGTCAGCCTGCGGGGCCGCCGCGAGGTCGCGTTCCCCTACCGCTACCGGGGGGCCGACGATCAGGTGGGGCCGAACTACACCGGGCAGCCCGCCGTGGCCTCGTTCTACGTGGACGAAAACGGTTCGCGGCCTGGAGGATCCGCCTCGTAGCGTGAGGGGCGGCGGGAGCGAGGAGGGGCGAGGTGGCCGACCGGGCCAACTACGTGATCGTCCGGGACGGGACGTGGAGTCTGCACGAGTCGCGGCGGGGCGCGCCCCGGCTTGAGGGGGACCTGCTGGAGGGGCCGGAGGCCGCCACCCGCGAGTTCGGGGGGTTCCGGCGGGGCGAGGGGTGGCTGGGCGACGGGCTCGCCGCGGCCGCCGCGCTGGTCGACCATGACCGGCGGCGGCTCCTGTACTACTCGACGGAGATCGACGACTACGCGTGGCGGGCCGCCGTCCGGGAGACGCTGCGGCGCGTCTGGAGCGGGTGGGACGTGCGGTGGGCCTTCGACGGGCAGGGCGACCTGGCCGCGTACGTGGGGTGTGACCGGGCGGTCGTCCGCGACGGGTCCTCGCCGTCACCGCTGTGGGCGTCCCACGGCACCGCCGATTTCGTCGGCTGCCTGGTGACGGTCGCGGACACCGGCGGAACGCGGGCCTACGCGCTGGACACGCCGTTCTCGGACCTGCTCGCGCGGGGCGTGGACCTGGTCGGGGCGCTGCCGGAGGGGGCACGGGTGACCGAGTGCCTGTCGCTGCCGGAGTCGGGGATCCACTTCGACATGGCCGGGCGTTCGGCGGGGTTCTGGACGGTGCAGCCGGTGCGCGGGGCGGACGAGCGGGCGCGGGCGCACCGGCCCGGCTGGGAGTGGGCGATGTGGAACGACCGCTACGGGGAGCAGATCGTGCGTTCGGGCCTGGAGCTTCCCGAGCCCGACATGGCCGGGGCGTACGAGGAGCTGCGGCGGCGGACGCGGGCGGGCTCCCCGGCGCTGGCCGTCATCGACGTGTTGGGGAGCGGGGCGCGTGGGTGAACGGGCGAACTACGCGGTCGTGCGGGACGGGTCCTGGCGGCTGTACTACTCGCACTGGGGCGCGCTCGAACTGCACCTGGACCTGCTGCCGGGGCCGGACGCGGCGACGGCGTTCGCCGAGGCGCAGCGGCCGGTCGGGCCGGACGGGTGGCTCGACGACGTGTGGGGCGAGGGCGGGGCCGTCATCGACCACGACCGGCGGGTGCTGCTGTACCACCTGCTGGAGATCGAGCATCACGGCGAGTGGAGGGCGATCCGGGAGGTGCTGCGGCGGACCTGGCCCGGCTGGGACGTGCGGTGGGCCCACGACGGGCAGGGCGACCTGGTCTCCCACGTGGGCGGGGACCCCGCGAGCGTCCGCGACCACGATCCCGACGACGCGCAGCCGCCGAAGCCGTGCGAGCCGCCCGACGGGTGGCCGTGCTGCGCGGTGACCGTCGGCGGGCGGGCCTACGCGTTGGAGAACGACCTGTCGGACCTGCTGGAACACGGCCCGGATCTGGTCGGGATGCTGCCGGAGGAGGCGGCGGGCGTGGCGTTCCGGTTCCCGGACGCGGGGATCCACTTCGACGTGGACGAGCGCCACGTGGGGGTGTGGACGACCCAGACGCTGTGGGGCTCGTTCCAGCGCGCGGCGGCCCGCTGGCCGGAGTGGCGGTGGACGCTGTGGGGCGACCGCCACGAGGAGCATCTCTCCGCCGCGGGCGTCACCTTCCCCGAGCCCGACATGGCGGCGGCGTACGCGAAGCTGCGCGAGAGGCTGATCGCGCACCGGGGTCGCGACCGCACGGCGGTCGCGGGCGAGCTGTTGCGGGGGCTCGCCGAGCGCGGCGAGGACCCGACGCCCTCCCCCCACCTGTTCGACCACCGGGAGGTGCGCTCGCCGGACGCGCACGTGCTGGCGGTCATCGACGCGCTGGCGGGGCGCTGACCAGGGAACGCGGGGTGCGCCCGAGCAGGCCGCGCGACAGCCGGGTCAGGTGGGGCTGGTCGGCGAGGCCCGCCAGGTGGGCGGCGTCGGCGGGCGGCACGTCCGCCAGGGCGGTGACCGCGACGCGGAGCCGCGCCCACTGGCGCAGCCGTGCCAGGGGGACGCCGACCGCCGAGCGGGTCAGCGCCCGCAGCCGGTGCGCCGACAGCCCGACCTCGGCGGCCAGGTCCTCCAGCCGGGCGGCGTGGGCGAGATGGTCCAGGGCGTGGGCCAGGCGGGGGTCGAGGACGGCGGGCCGTCCCAGGGCGGCGGCCAGGTCCGGCGGGTCGGCGGCCAGCAGGCGGCGCGTCGTCCGCTCGTCCAGGGGCAGCGGGGCGTACGGCCGGGAGATCTGCCAGGGGTCCAGGAACACGGCCGTGTAGGGGCCGGTGGTGGCGGCCGTGTGCGGGAGCCGCGGCGGGACCAGCACGCCCGGCGCCCGCCCCCGGCCGTCGATCTCCACGTGGCCGGACGCGCACAGCACGAGTTTCCAGGCGGGGTGCGCGTGGCGGGTGACGGCGGCCGGGCCGTCCTCGGCGAAGACGGTCACCGGGCCGGACGCGCGCAGGCGGCGCCCGGTTCGTTCAAGACCCGGCGCCCCGGCCGGCTGGACGATCACGCCATGGAAACTATCGCGGCGATGGCGCTGGGATGCCTGCTGGTCGGGGCGGGCGCGATGCACTGGATCACACCGGGGTAC
This sequence comes from Actinomadura kijaniata, assembly GCF_014138665.1. Lineage (NCBI taxonomy): Bacteria > Bacillati > Actinomycetota > Actinomycetes > Streptosporangiales > Thermomonosporaceae > Actinomadura > Actinomadura kijaniata. Next base: position 1,058,546 of record NZ_JACJIA010000001.1, on the reverse strand, counting down.
TTCCGGTCGCTGGTGCCGGGGTGGATGCCCTGGGCGGGGCCGCTGGTGGCGGTGACGGGCGGGCTCGACGCGGCGGCGGGGACGCTCGTGCTCGTTCCGGGCACCCGCGCGCTCGGCGCCTCGGCGGCGGCGCTGCTGATCTCGGGCTACATGGTCTCCCATGTCGACGCCCTCGTTCACGCGCGCGGGGACGCCCGCTTCCTGGACACCCGCGCCGGGGCCGTCGCCCGGATCGCGGTGAACGCCGTCTACATCGCCTGGGCCGCCGCCCTGGCCCTGTGACCGCGCCTATCCCTCCACGCCGGTGGCGTCGTGCGGCGAGCCGACCGGCTTGGACTCGGGCGACCCCCGCTGCCGCAGGTAGATCGACAGGGCGACGATGGAGGCGACGGCGAGGAACTCCGACTGCCAGTTCTGCAGGCTGCGGTTCCAGAAGTCGGGCGACCGCAGGTAGTCGCCCCAGCCCTGGGGGTCCTGGAGGTCACCGAGCCTCCGGTCGTTGTCGGCGGCCCAGCCGGCGACCGACTGGGCGAGCCACGACCACAGGAAGGTCGCCCCCATGACCAGGCCCAGCGACCGGGAGTACAGCGCGCCGCGCGGCCCGCCGGCGCGCGCCCACGGAGGGGAGCCGGGTCCGGCGTGCTCGCCGACGTTCTGCTCCTCGTCGGACTCGGCGCCCTCCTCGCCGGGCGGCTTGGACTGGGTCGAGCCGCGCTGCACCAGCCACACCGTGACCAGGATGAACAGGAAGAACTGGAGGTACTCGGACTGCCAGTTCTCGGCCACGTCCACCGCGAACGACGAGCTGGTCACGTAGTCGGGCAGCGTCGTCTCCGGGGCGCCCCGCGCGGTCTGCTCCTCGTTCTGGTCGGCCAGCCCGCTGAACGCCTGCCCGACCAGCGCGAGCACCGTCAGCAGGAGGAACAGGAGCGTGAGCGCGTTGTCCCTGAGGAACCTCATCGGTGCAGCAACCCGATGACCGTCATGTACGTCAGCCCGCCGCCGACCAGCAGCAGCGTCGCCGCGAACACCACCCGCACGTCCCCTCCCTCACGTCCGCACCCGGCACTCGTAGGGCCGCCCGGCGCGGGGGCGGCATCCGGCCGCCGCGACCTTCCAGCCGTCGCCCCACCGGAACAGGAAGACGGTGTCGGCGCCGACCCGCACCCGCGCGGCGTCGCCCCAGACCTCTCCCCCGTCGGCCGGCCCGGACCGCAGGCCCAGCTTCACGATCTCCTCGGCGCAGGACCGGCCCTCCGTCTCCAGGCTCTGCGCCGCGCTCGGCACCAGCCCGGCGCAGGCCCCCGCGCCGTCCCCGCGCTGCGCGGACGCCAGCACCGCGGTCGCCGCAGCGGCGGCCCGGCCGCCCTGGCGCTGCGCGCAGCCCGCCAGCGCCGCCGCGACCAGGACCGACGCGAGAACCGCTCTCATCGGTGCAGCCACGGGGGAAGCGTTCCCGCCGGGGCTCCCGCGGATCCCACCGCGATGATCAAGCCTTGGCCAAGGCGGCTCAGAGGAAGCGGGCGGAGGTGACCTCCTCGGTGTGGACGACCGCGTCGAACCAGTCCCGCAGCGCCCCGCCCGACAGGTGGAAGGCCGCGTCGCGGGCGGGGTCGTAGGAGGGCCCGACGAGCCGGGTCCGCGCCGGGGAACCGAGCCATGCGCGGAGGGGCTCGGGGTGCTCCTCCCGCAGGTCCAGGACGTAACCGGCCCGCCCCGCAGCGGCCCGGCCGAGCACGGCGCCGGCGAACCCCGCGTCCGGCGCGGGCAGGGTGACGCCGGCGGTCCCGCGTCCGAGGGTCAGCCCGATCGACCGGTAGCCGTCCCCCAGGCGTTCCCGCAGGTGAGCGCCCATGGTGCGGTGCGTCCCCACGAACGCGTCCTGCGTCAGCGTGAGGGGGTCGCCGACGGCGGTGTGCGCCATGCCGCCCCAGTACACGATCCTGTCGCCGGAGCGTTCCCGCCACCAGTCGACGTTGTCGGCGAGGTCCCGTTCCAGCCCGGCGAGCCCGTCGCCGCGCGCCGGTCGCTCCGGGATCTCGGCGAACCGCACCGGGTCGCCGGGATGCCGCGCGTTGCGGGCCCGCATCCAGTGCACGAGGGCGAGGACCTCCTCGGTCCGCAGGAACGGCCGCGCCCCGGCCAGCATCCGGCGCGGGTCCCCCTCCCCGGTCGTGACATGGGCCGCCAGCCCGAGCCGGACGGGATCGTCGCCCTCCAGCGCCACCGACCGGAAGCCCCGCTCCTCGACCAGCAGGCGCACCACGCGGTGCGCGAGGACCGCCAGCTCGCGCGTGCCCCGCGACGCCGCCCCCAGCGCCACGACCCGCGCGTCCCCGACCATCGCCGCGAGCGGCCGCAGGTCGTCCAACGGCTCGTCGGGCTCCCGGTCGGCCAGCCCCGCCGAACGCTCCCGCACCTGCTCCACCACCGACATCCCCGGCCTCCGTTCCGTAGGGGAACGACCCTCCACCCTCAAGCGGACTTGAGGTCAAGCTGGAAGTGCCAGATGAGCAGGGCGGGCGCGGCGGCGGCCTCGGCGGCCTCGGGGACGAGGTCGTTCAGGCACCAGGGCCACAGGTCCCAGGGGCCGAGCGTCCCGGTCGGCGCGGGCCGCTCCCCCGCCGCCGCCCGGCGGGGCTCCTCGCAGCGCAGCGGTCGCAGTCCCGCCGCCAGGGCGGCCCGCAGGTAGTCCCCGACCAGGTGACGGTGGGACGCCAGCCGCGCCGGCCGCCCCCCGGCGTCGCGCAGCGACGGGATCGATCCCCGCGCCACCGCCTCGGGATGGACGTCGGAGACCACCAGGTGCCCGCCGGGCCGCAGCACCCGGGCGAACTCCCCCATCACCGGCCCGAGGTCGCGCACGTGGGTCAGAGCCAGGGCGCAGACGGCGAGGTCCACGCCGTCGTCGGCCACCGGCAGCGCGCGCAGGTCGCCGACCCGGAACTCGCCCTCCGGAACGCGTTCGCGCGCCACGTCGAGCATGGCGGCCGAGCTGTCCACGCCGATGACCCGGTGCCCGCGCCCGGCCAGCGAGCGCGCGAACCGGCCGGTGCCGCACGCGGCGTCCAGGGCGACGCCGGCCGGGAGGCCGTCGACGATCTCCCCGACCACCGCTTCGTCGGCGAACGCCGCGTTGCCCGGATCGTCGTAGGTCCCCGCCCACGCGCGGTAGCCCTCGACGGTGTCCAGCCGCCGCACCTCGACGCCCGCGCCCGCCAGCTCCTCGTTCTCCAGCAACCGGCGGACCTCGGCGAGCCGCGCCTCGACGAAGTCCCGGTCGCCCTCCCCGACGAACGCGCGCAGTAGGGCGATGCCCTCGATGCCCAGCAGGTAGGCCAACGGATGCTCGTACATCACCGCGCGAGGCTAACCGGACGCCCCGCGAGCGGGCCACGGGTTTATCGGCCCCTACCGCCTCCCCCGGCGCGTTCCGGGGGAGGCGGGGGTGGGTCAGAGCTTGCCGAGGGCCTTGGCCAGCGCGGTGGCGGTGGAGGCGACCACCTTGTCGTCGTGCTCGACGCCGTTGGCGTTGCGGTGGGTATAGACCGTGATGACGATCGGGGCGGAGGCCCCGGGCGGCCAGGCGACCGCGACGTCGTTGGCGGTGCCGTGGTTGTCCGCGCCGCCGGTGCCGGTCTTGTCCCCGACCGTCCAGTCCTTGGGCAGGCCCGCCCGGATGCGCGTGTCACCGGTGACGGTGCCGCGCAGCCACCCGATCAGGCGCTTGCGGTCCCGGGGGTCCAGGGCGTCGCCGACGGTGATCCGCGCCAGGCTGCCCGCGGCGGCCGCGGGGGAGGTGGTGTCGCGCTTCTCGCCGGGCCGCCACACGTTGAGCTCGGTCTCGTAGCGGTCCAGGCGGCTCACCGGGTCCCCGATGGAGCGGAAGAAGCCGGTCATCCCGGCGGGCCCGCCGATCTGCTTCAGCAGCAGGTTGCCCGCCAGGTTGTCGCTCTTGGTGACCGTCGCCCGGCAGAGCTGGGCGGGGGTCATGCCGGTGTCGGTGTACTCCTCGGTCTCCGGGGAGTGGGGCACCAGGTCGCCGGTCTTCCAGCGCAGCACCCGGTCCATCAGGCCGGGGTCGCTGTCGCGCGACTTGCGCAGGACCGCGGCGCACGCGTACGCCTTGAAGGTGGAGTTGATGGCGAAGATCTCGTGCGGCCGGTAGCCGACCGCCTTGCCCGTGCTCATGTCGATCGCCGCCCCGCCGATGCGCCCCTGGTAGGACGTCTCGAGCTCGCGCAGCGTGCGTTCGAGGTCGGCGTTCGAGGCGAACCTGGTCTTCGGCGTGGCCGTGGCGGCGGTCTCGGCGACTGGAACGGCGGCCCCCGTCCGGGCGGCGGGAGCGCTCGTGCCGCAGGCGGAACCGGCCAGCAGGGCGGACGCCGTCATCACCGCGAGGCCCAGGCGGCCCCGCAGACGAAAGTGGAAGGTCATGGCGGAGAGCAGACCAGAAACCGAAACGATGTGTCCAATACTGATATGGATCACCTATCGATATGGAGATCGATATAAAAGCAGCGTGCTCGGCCCTTCCCGTGTTCCACCGGGGCCGCGAAAAACGTCAGGGCCCCGCCGACCGTCGTCGGCGGGGCCCTGTCACGTTCACGGCCGGTGTGCGGGTCGCCTCTCGGCGAAAGGCACAACGCGGCTCCAGCCGGACGGAACTCCGCGAAGGCGAAAGGTGAGGCCCGGGGACACCAGGCACACCGACCACCCTCTACAACCGGGACGCGTCCGCGGTTGTTCCCCGTCCCGCCGGGCCGCCGTCAGGCGGTCTCGCGGCGGCGCCGGGCGTAGGCGAAGGTGACGGCGGCGAGCAGCGGCCCCCACAGCAGGAGCGGGAGGTAGCAGGCGTAGTAGGTCGCGGCCTTCCAGCCACCCGCCCGCGTGGGGAAGTTCGCGGGGATCGGCTCGCCCCGGAGGGTGACCCCGGCGAACTCGGCGACCCAGGCGGCGGTCCACAGGACCGTCAGCACCACGGCGCCGAGGGTCGCGGGGATGATCGCGGCCCTCGGCGGGATCCGGCGGCCGCGCAGGAACGGCACCCAGCGCGGGACCACCTCGCCCCAGCGGGCGACCAGCCCGATCGTGGTGAACGCGAGGGCCTCCGACAGGACCGTCAGGAACACGACGTAGACCCACTCGCCGAACCCGCTCCCCTCGTCGAACGCGGCCGGCAGCCGCCACAGGCCGGCCGGCAGCACGGTGAACGGGACGGCGAAGGCGGCGATCCGCGCCCAGCGGGGGACCCCGGCCACCGGGTCGTGGGCGGCCCGCCACGCGTCGCGCGGCCGCCTGGCGGTCACCGGCTGATCGATCACAGCGTTCATCGTGGGTCCCTCGCTCCGGCGGGCCGGCGGCCCGATCCACGACAAAGATCGCAACTCCGCCGGGGCATGATCATCCCCTGCGGGGGTGAGACGGTCCCCCGTCCGGGGGAGCACCGGGCCGGGAGCGGCTACGTTGGCCGCGAGATGACTTCACGACGCGCGCCCCAGGGGATCTTCGCGGCCGACGTGCGGGTGTTCCGCCTCTATCCGGACGGCACCGTCCTGGACGTGCTCGTCAAACCGGCCCCCGGTCCCGCCGAGGCGGCGCTGATCGCCACCTGGCTCGTTCCCGACCCTCTCCCGGCGGGCGTCCACGCCACGCGCTACACCCGCGACGGCCGCCACATCGGGTTCTCCACCAGGGACCGCATCCACGGCACCGACGTCGAGGTGACCGGCACCTACCGAGGCGACGCCCTGCTGCTCGACCTGCGGTCCCCCGGCAGAACGCTCCGCCAGGTGCGCTTCCGGCGCCTCTGGCCCGCCGCCCGCTGACGGCTCCCGGATCGCCGCCCGGCGCGGCGTGGAGGTCGAGGTCTCCGACGCCGACCTTCCGTTCGGTGAATCCGGTGAGCGCCCTTCGGCATGCCTTGACAGCACTGGCTAATGGCATTAGCTTTAAGGCTATCAACCTTAAGGAGTCGGTGATGACCCAGCACCTCGAACTGCCCGGTGGACGTATCGCCTACGACGTGACCGGCGACGGCCCCCTGGTCGTCCTGCTGCCCGGGATGGGCGACGTGCGCGCGGTCTACCGCCGCCTGGCGCCGGAGCTGGCGGCCGCCGGGTACCGGATCGCCACCGCCGACCTGCGCGGCCACGGCGAGTCCAGCGCCGACTGGGACGCCTACGACAACGCCGCCGCCGGCCGCGACCTGGCCGCGCTGATCCGGCACCTGGGCGGCCCGGCGACCGTGGTCGGCCACTCGTTCTCCGGCGGCACCGCCGTGTGGCTCGCCGCCGAGCACCCCGAGCTGGTGGACGGCGTGGTGCTGCTGGAGGCGTTCACCCGCCCCGTCGCGATGAACCCGCTGACGCGCGGCCTGGCCAGGGTCATCCTGAGCAGCACCGCGCTGTGGGCCATGTACTACAGGTCGCTGCACAAGGGCCCGAAGCCCGCCGACTTCGCCGACCACCTCAAGGCCGTCAGGGCGGGGACCCGCGGCCGGATGCGGGCGGTCACCGCGATCGGCCTGAACGACAAGGCGAGCCTGGCGGGCCGCCTGTCCCGGGTCACCGCGCCCGCCCTCATCGTCATGGGCGGCGAGAGCCCCGACTTCAAGGACCCGCGCGCCGAGGCCGCCACGATCGCCGGGGAGCTGGGCGGCGACAGCCGGACGCTGGTCATCGAGGGCGCGGGCCACTACCCGCACACCGAGTTCCCCGCCGAGACCGCCGCCGCGGTGCTGGACTTCCTGGCCGGCCGCCGCGCCGAGGCCGCCTGATGCCGCGGGTGGGGCTGTCGACCGAGGGCGTGGTGGACGCCGCCGTCGCCATCGTGGACGAGGGCGGCCCGGCCGCCCTCACGCTGGCGGCCGTCGCCTCCCGCGCGGGCGTGGCGACGCCGTCGCTGTACAAGCACGTCCGCAACCTGGCCGAGCTGCGGAGGCTGGTGACGACGCGGGTGCTGGAGGAGCTCACCGGACGGCTCACCGCCGCCACGGTGGGCCGCTCCGGCGACGACGCCGTGCACTCCCTGATGCGCGCCTACCGCTCGTACGTGGTGGACCACCCCGGCCGCTACGGGGCCATGGAGCAGGCGCCCGACCCCGACCCCCGCGTCCAGGCCGCCTCGCAGCGGCTGCTGGACGTCCTCCTGGCCGTGCTGCGGGGCTACGGTCTGGAGGGCGCCGACCTCATCCACGCCGCGCGCCGCCTCCGCTCGACCGTCCACGGCTTCGCGGTGCTGGAGGCGGCGGGAGGGTTCGGCCTCCCGGAGGACCTGGAGACCAGCTACCAACGGCTCATCGAGATGATGGTCGGCAGCCTGCGCACCCGCCCCGCCACCGACGCGCCCATCGCGGGAACGGCACTCGATCCGCGTGGCGGCGGCTGACCCCCGACGCGGGTCCCGGCACTTCGATATGGCGCCGTCCGCCGGAGGCGTGCGATTCTGTGGCGGTGATCACCTCGGAGTGGGGTTCACGCGACCTGCCTCCCGGGGCGCGAGCCCGTGACGGCGGCACCTGGACCTCGGGCCTGTCGGTCAACGAGTTCGCCGCGCTGCGCGCCGCGGGCTTCGAGCCCGTCGGCGCGGTCATGGACAGCACGGTCCACGACCTCGGCCGGCGGTACGACCGTCCCTACGAATGCGGTTATCGCCCCGCGCCCCGGGCTGTCCAGTACGACCGCTCCGGTCGTCCCCTCCCCACCCACGACCGTCTCGGTCGGTCCCTCCCCACCTCGGTCACCATCACGACGGGGAGTGGCACCGCGGCGGGCGGTCACCACACGTACCTCAGGACCTTCCACCGTGCCCGGCGGGCCGCCACGGAGCGGATGGCCGCCGAGTGCGCGTCGCTCGGCGGCGACGGGATCGTGTCCGTACGGCTGGACGTCGTCCCCTTCCTGGACGCCCCCGACCAGCTTGAGTTCCGGGCGTCCGGGACCGCCGTGCGGGCACGCGGACCGGTCCGGCCGGGACGGGTCTTCCTGTCACATGTGTCCGGCCAGGAGTTCGGCAAGCTGATCGCCTCCGGCTGGGTGCCGGTCGATCTGGTCCTCGGCGCGTCGAGCGGGGTACGTCACGTCGACGAGCGGACCGAGCAGCAGACCGGTGCCCGCGCCCCCGCGCAGGAGGTCGAGGGCCTGACCGACCTCGTCCGGCGCACCCGGCACGACGCCCGACGGCGCCTTGCCGCCGATGTCCGGCGGAGCGGCGCGGAGGGCGCCGTCCTGTCGACCGCGGGCCTCACCACGTGGGCACGATCCTGCCCGGCGGGCGGTGAGGACCACATGGTGGAGTCGACCTTCGTCGGCACCTCGATCACCGCGTTCCGGACGGACCACCGGCCGCCTCGCTCGCTGTCCTTCATGCGACTGTGACCAGGAGGAGTGAATGACGGACCCGGCCGCCCAGGGGGTGCCCGCCGACGCGATGGCCCGGTTGGCGGAACTCCGCCCCGGAGAGCCCGACGGGCTGTTCACCAGCGACCTGTCCGTCAACGAGTTCCTGCTCGTGCGGGAGGCCGGGTTCCGGCCGCTCGGCCTGGTCCTGGGCAGCTCCGTCTACCACGTCGGCGTCCAGCTCGGCCGGTGGGGCAAGAACATGGAGCTCGAACAGCTCACCAACGCCCTGTACCACGCCCGGGAGCTGGCGATGACCCGCATGGAGGCCGAGGCCGACCAGCTCGGCGCCGACGGCGTCGTCGGCGTCCGGCTGCGCGTGGAGTTCCGGGAGTTCGGCAACGACATCGCCGAATTCGTCGCGATCGGCACGGCGGTCAAGGCCGAGGACAAGACCACCACCTGGCGCAACAACAGGAACCAGCCGTTCACCTCCAATCTGAGCGGACAGGACTTCTGGACGCTGGTCCAGGCCGGGTACGCGCCGGTGGGCATGGTGATGGGGACCTGCGTCTACCACGTCGCGCACCGCCGTATGGCCGCGGTGCTGAGAAGCGCCGGACAGAACACGGAGATCCCGGAGTTCACCCAGGCGTTGTACGACGCGCGGGAGCTGGCGATGGCGCGCATCCAGGCCGAGGGACGGCGACTGCGGGCCGAGGGCATCGTCGGAGTGGCGCTCGACCAGCTTCACCACCGCTGGGGCGGGCACACGATGGAGTTCTTCGCGATCGGCACCGCGGTGAGGCCGCTGCGCGACGACCACACGATCGCCAAGCCGCAACTGGTGCTGGGACTGGACCGCTGATGACCGCCGCCATGGACGGTTTCCACGAAGTGGCCGCCGCGTTGCGGCAGGACTCGGCCGACGTGAGCGCCTACGCGAAGGTGCTCACCACCACCCTGAGGGACGCTCTGCCGCCCGGCTGCGTCACCGTGGAACGCGCCCGTTCGCTGGGCGACCGGATGCGGGGACGTGACGGGCGGGTGAGCCGCGTGATCGTACGGCTCGGCGACACCACGCTGTACCTGACCGACACGCGTGACAGGTTCGTCCCCGAGGTGCATCACGAGGTGCGCGGGGTGGTGCTCTCCCGCGAACAGGTCTCCATCGACGCGTGGGTCACCGAACTCACCCGCGAGCTGGTCGCCTACGCCGACGCGAACGCCCGCGCCGCCGCCGCGCTTCGCCGCCTGGTCACCGACGCTTGAGACCACGCGAACATCACCCGGACACTCGACGGCCCCGGTGATGGTATCCAGCCGAATACCACCGCCGGGGTCGTTGAGGAGTTCGTCAGAGGTCGAGCGTGCCGTCCTTGATGCGAGCGAACAGTCCGGCAATGTCATCGTGGCGAAACGCAAGGTGGGGGCCGGACGGGTCCTTGCTGTCCCGGATCAGGGTGGCCTGCCGAGCGTTGACCGAGACCTCAACGCATTCGCCAGCGCCCTGACTACGGCTGCTCTTCCGCCACTGGATCATCCTGCATGGCCTCCATCACGCGTCGGATCAGGGCGAGCGAGTCGGGCTCGTTCAGCGCCTGGCCTCTGATCTCGTCGAACCTCAATCCCAAACGGCTGACCTCGACAGGGTCTTCGATCAGTCTTCCACCGAACTGAGCTTCGACATAGCCCGCCCCAGTCTGATCCCTTTTGGAGAGCACCACGACCGCGCCGTCGAGGCCGTAGTACCACCCGTCCATCATCCTCACTACCTGGACGTGCACGTGAGGCCGTTTCGCCATGTCCAGTATGTGTGCGAGTTGTTCACGCATGACGGCGGCTCCACCCACGGCCCGGAGAATGACGGACTCGTCCATGACGGCGAACAGGTGAGGCGGGTCATCGCGCCGCAGCATTTCGGCCCGTGCGAGGCGCTGAACAATCCAGCCGTCTCCGAGAGTCTGGGACCGCGCGTCGGCCCGCATGTACGCCTCGGTCTGGAGCAGTCCGGGAACGTAGGCGGGCTGAAAGGTGCGGATCGCGGTGGCCTCGGCCTCGTGAGGCAGGTACAGCTCGAACCATGACGCCACGTGTTCGCGCTGCATGTGGTGCCAGAGCCCCTGGAACACCTCACCGGATCCGAAGAATTCGTCCGCTTTTACACAGAACTCGCGATCCGGCATATTGCGCTGGTTCTCGTAGCTGGCGATCACCTCACGTGTCACGATCAGTTCTTTGGCCAGGGCACTCTGCGAGAGGCCCCGCAGTTCCCGCATCGCGCGCAACGTGTGCGCGAACTGGGCGCGAAGGCTTGAACGCGGGTCGATCGGGACAGGCGCAGGCATAGGGGGCTCCAGCCGTGGCATTCCTGAGAACTCACACCGTTCCTTATTTCGCAGCTTAGATCGTGGCGCGACGCTGGGTCCGGCAAACGAAACGGAACCCACCCCCGGAAAAGCGATGCCGAACAACGACGAATTGCTGCTCCAGCTCGCGACCGCCCTCGTGGACGAGGGCATGATCGCCAAGGTCAGGGACGCCCCGCCCGCGCCGTTCCGCCGTCCCGGCCGCTGCGTGTGGGTCCAGAACCCCCGGCACCCGGACTGGACCGGCCACATCACCCTCCGCGACCCCGAGGACCCGCCTAGCGGCGTGCTCTGGTGGTTCTTCTCGTGGAACGAGCGGATCTCCCCCGCGTTCGACCTCTACGGAGCCGCGCACCGGATCACGGACCGCCTGACACCCCGTCCCACCAGCCTCGCCCTGACCGACGCCGTGCGGCTGATCGAGGGCCGCCTCGTCTCCCGCGACGGTCTGCCCACGGGCTGCGCGTGGGGCATCCAGTCCACCTGCTGACCGCCTCTCCCCAAGGAAGGAAAGACGTGCCCCGGCACCCCGTCGATCATGAGGCCGCGCTCCGCGAGCGGCTCCTCTTCGCCCTCTCCGAACGGATCAACGCCACCACCCGGCACCGCGCCGAGGTCAGTGGCCGTTCCCGGGTGCTCGTGAAGCGCCGCGACGACGTGGCGTTCGGCGTCACGGCCGCTCCGATCGAGGACACCGATCCGCCCCTGTGGGGGTACTTCTTCGACGCCTCCGACCACCTGATCGGTCACGTGGACGGTCTCGACGCCGTGGTGCGCGAGATCGAGAGGCGCGCGGACCGGAACGAGAACGAGGAGGCCGCGCGCATGCGCCACCTGGAAGCGCTCCAGGCGGCGATCGTGGCGCGCACGGGCCTGCGGGCGGCGATCCGTCAGCCCGACCGTGGGCGTCCGCACGCGGTGGAGGTCAGCGGGGTGCCGCGCCTGCTGGGCACGGAGCCCATCGACGCCGCGCCGTTGCCCGACGGGACGTGGGCGTACTGGTGGCGCACCTGGAGCGTGCTGATCGGCCTCGTCGCCGACCTGGACGCCGTGGTGTCCGCCGTCGAGCGGGTCATGACGCCGAAATGGGATTGACCATGCGTCCCGCCCGGAGCCTCACCCCCACGGAGGCGGCCCCGTGGCTGGAACGGCTGCGGACCGCCTGGCCGCACTGGGGCATCGTGTACGACGGCACGGAGTGGTGGGCGTTGCTCACCCTGAACGGCCGCCGCACAACGCTGCGCGCCCCCTCCGGCATCGAGCTGGAAACGCGCATGGAGGCGTTCCGCTGATCAGGTTTCGCGCGCGCGTGCGAGGAAGTCGGTGATGAGCCGGGTCACGTCGTCGGGCTTCTCCCGCACCATGTCGTGACCGGCGTCCAGTTCCACCACCCGGATGTGGGGGTGCGCCTCGGTGATGGGCGCAAGGTCGCGGCGCACCCCTCGGCGCAGGGCCGCCATGAGTTCGCCGCCGGGCATGCCCGGCGGGTCCTGGGTGGCCAGGACGATCAGGGCGGGGCACCGGACCTTCGGCAGCGACGGGACGGCGTCGCGGAAGTGGGGCGAGTACCGCACGGCGGCCAGCAGGTCCGGGCCCGGCCGCCGGTAGCTGTCACCGTCGAGCGTGGCCACGGCGCGCGGCGGCAACGCGGCGACCTGCTCGGACGGCACCGGCCGGGCCATCGCCGCCTGCTGCGCGTCGAACATCGCCTTCAGCCGCGCCAGCTCGCGTTCCACCAGGGCCGGGTCCAGGCCGGGGTAGTTGCCGGGCTCGTTCTCGGCCGAGCGCAGGCCGTCGAGGTTGACGACGGCCGGGCACTCCGGATGGCGCGCGGCCCACAGCAGGGCCAGCATCCCGCCGAGCGACTGGCCGACGATCGCCGGTGCGCCGAGGCCCAGGCGGTCCACGACCGCCTCGATGTCGTCCAGGGCCGCGTCCCACTCCCAGGGGGCGTCGCCCGACAGGCCGTGCCCGCGCAGGTCCATGGCGACCACGCGGTGGGCGGCCGTCAGCGGCGGGGCCACCTCCCGCCAGGCGTCCAGCGTGCCGCCCAGGCCGTGCAGCAGCAGGACGGGCGGGCCGTCGCCGCCGTGGTCGCGCACGGCGAGGGGGATCGTGTGGTCAGTGAGGGTCACGTCGTGCTGCGACACGTTGCTCCTTGGGGAGGTTGAGCCGGGCGCGGATCGACGCGGTCGTCACCCCGCCGTCGGGGTGACGATCGAGTTTCGCGCGCTTGACCAGGTCGTGGACGCCCTGGCGGGTGATGCCGAGCATCGCCGCCGCGGTGGCGGAGCCCACCGCCTCCGCCCCCGGGTGGCCCGCCCGCCGCGCCACGGCGCGGCCGAAGGCGGTGCGCCACCACGCGTCGGGCGGATCGAACGGCCCGTCGCCGGGGAACAGCGCGGCGATCAGCCGCGCGGAGGCCATGACGGCCGTGCGGTCGTCCGGGCCCAGCAGTTGCGCGGCCCACACCTCGGCCTGCACCCGCAGCCGTTCCCGAACGTCACCCACGTCGTCGCCGGGATCCAGCAGGATCTCCAGCGGATCGACGATCCGCGTCTCGACCAGGCGCGTCAGCTCGCGCGCCAGCTCCACATGCTCCGCAGTACCCACTTGACGAACATTAGCAAGTACTTGCCATTAGCCGTCAAGTAGCCGATCGTCCTCCTGCCACGTTCCGTCCGGGCCCAGGGTGAAGACCCGTGGCGGGCCCATGGACTCCATCGCCTTCGCCATCTCGGCCTCGCGGGCGGCCTGCTCCTCGCCCGTGGGGTCGAACACCCGGAAACCGCGCACCGGCACGGTGGAGGCGTCGATGTCGTCGTTCTCGGGAGCTCCCTCAAGGATGAAGCCGAACAGTGCCCGCAACGCGTCCTCGCCCATGTCGAGCGGGTGGAACGGCAGCGGGTAGGGCTCCCCGTCGTCCCAGGCGGGATCGGGTTCGACGGGGTGCTCGCCCGCCCAGTACGGCAGCTCGAACGGCAGCGGCTCACCGATGTCCTCCATGACGCCGCTGTCCGGGGACAGGCTCAGCGAGCGCACCAGCGCGCCGTCCTCCCAGACGGAGAACGCGAGCCAGTCCACCACCGAGTGCATCGAGTGCGTGATGATCCGCCGTCCCTCGCCGAGCGTCAGCAGGTGCTCGGGCAGCTCCGACGGATGGTCGAGCATGAACCGCCGGCTGCACAGCACCTCGGCCCCCGGCAGCACGGTGGCGTAGGTGACGTCGTCGGGCGGATAGGTCGAGTACGCCAGCGCCCCCTCTTCCCCGGGCTCCACCGCGTGGTCCGGGTGGACCCGCCGCACCAGCGCCTCCACCCCGGCCGGGTCCGGGCGCGCCGCGCGCCTCAGCAACGGCCGGACGTCCCCGTCGGAGAACGCCAGCAGCCCCGTCTTCGCGCCCATGCGCCACTCCCTCTCCTCGCTCCACGAACGAACGGGCCGCACGCTACCCACCGCCACCGACACCCTTGCGGAGATCACCGCCCGCCCCCAAGATGTCGTTGACGTCAACGTCAACGCGCAGGTGGGAGCCGATGACCGGGATCCTGGTGGCCAACCGAGGTGAGATCGCCGTGCGGGTGATGCGCGCGGCCGACGCGCTGGGACTGCCGAGCACGGCGGTGTTCGCGCGGGACGACGCCGCGTCGGCGCACGTCAGGCGGGCCGGGTCCGCCCGCGGGCTGCCCGGCGAGGGCGTCGCCGCCTATCTGGACGGCGCGGCGGTCGTCGAGGCCGCGCTCGCCGCGGGGTGCGACGCCGTCCATCCCGGCTACGGGTTCCTGAGCGAGAACGCCGGGTTCGCGCGCCGCTGCGCCGAGGCCGGGCTCGTCTTCGTCGGGCCCCGGCCCGAGGTGCTGGAGCTGTTCGGCGACAAGGCGCGGGCCAGGGACGCCGCGCGCGAGGCCGGGATCCCGGTGGTGCCGGGGACGACCGGGCCGACGACGCTGGAGCAGGCGCGGGCGTTCGCGGGCGAGCACGGGGCCGTCATGGTGAAGGCCCTGTCCGGCGGCGGGGGACGCGGGATGCGCGCCGTCTACGACGTCGGCGAACTGGACGAGGCCTACGAGCGCTGCCGTTCCGAGGCGCTCCAGGCGTTCGGCGACGGCGACCTGTACGTGGAGCGCCTCGTCGAACGCGCCCGCCACATCGAGGTGCAGGTCGTCGGCGACGGCACCGGCGTCGTGCACCTGTGGGAGCGCGACTGCAGCGTCCAGCGCCGCCACCAGAAGCTCGTCGAGATCGCCCCCGCCCACGGCCTCCCCGGCGACCTGCGCCGGCGCGTCCTCGACGCCGCCACGGCGCTGGCCGGGCGCGTCCGTTACGAGGGGCTCGGCACGGTCGAGTTCCTGGTGCGCGGGGACGAGTTCTGGTTCATCGAGGCCAACCCCCGGCTCCAGGTCGAGCACACCGTCACCGAGGAGGTCACCGGCGTCGACCTCGTCCAGACGCAGATCCGCCTGGCCTACGGCGCGACGCTGGCCGACGTCGGGCTCGCGCGCACGCCGCAGGTCCGGGGCGTCGCCGTCCAGGCCCGCGTCAACGCCGAGACCATCGATCCCGACGGCACGCCCCGCGCCCGCGCCGGGACCCTCACCGCCTTCACCCCGCCCTCGGGCCCCGGCGTGCGCGTCGACACCTACGGCTACACCGGGTACCGCACGAGCCTGCGCTACGACTCCCTGCTCGCCAAGGTGATCGCCTGGGGTCCCGACCAGGACGCCGCCCGCGCCCGCGCCGAGCGGGCCCTCGCCGAGTTCCAGGTCGAGGGCGTCCCCACCAACATCGGCCTGCTGCGCGCCGTCCTGCGCCACCCCGGCCTGCCCGGCGCCGACACCGCCTTCGTCCCCGACCACCTCGCCGAGCTCCTGGCCGCCGGGCACCGCCCCCTCCTCACCGCCCCCGAACCCCTCCGCGAGGAGACCGCGACGCGGACCCCCGCGCCCGAGGGCACCGTGCCCGTCCCCGCCCCCATGCAGGGCGTCGTGGTGGGCGTCGAGGTCGCCGAGGGCGACCGCGTCCACCGGGGCGCTCCCCTCATGGCCCTGGAGTCCATGAAGATGGAGCACGTCGTGCGCGCCGACGCCGGGGGCGTGGTCCGCCTCCTCAACGCCGCCAAGGGCGACCTCGTCGACGAGGGCGCGGCGCTGCTGTTCCTCGAACCCGCCGACGTCCCCGACCGGGCCGCCGCCGAGCGGGCCCCGGGCGGCGACTGGTCCGCCGAGGTCGCCGAGATCGGACGCCGCCGCGAACTGGCCCACCGCATGGGCGGCCCCGCCAAGGTCGAACGCCAGCACGCCACCGGCCGCCTCACCGTCCGCGAGCGCGTCGCCGCCCTCGCCGACCCCGGCACCTTCCAGGAGATCGGCGCGCTCACCGGCTTCGCCGACCACGACGACGAGGGGAACCTCACCGGCGTCCTGCCCGCCAACTTCGTCGCCGGGACCGCCCGGATCGACGGCCGCAAGGTGGTCCTCGGCGCCGACGACTTCACCGTCCGGGGCGGCTCCGGCGACGCCGCCATCCACGCCAAGCAGGTCTTCGCCGAGCAGTACGCGCGCGAGATGCGGCTGCCGGTGGTGCGGCTGCTGGACGGCGCGAGCGGCGGCGGCAGCGTCAAGATGGCGATGGAGGCGGGCTACTCCTACGTCCCCGTCAACCCCGCCTGGGACGCCGTCGTGGACAACCTGTCCCTGGTCCCGGTCGTCGCCGCCTGCCTCGGGCCCACCGTCGGCCTCGGCGCGGCCCGCCTGGTCATGTCGCACCTGGCGGTCATGGTCGAGGGCGTCGGGCAACTGTTCACCGCCGGACCCCCGGTCGTGCGCGGCGGGACCGGCGAGGACCTCACCAAGGAGCAGCTCGGCGGGGCCGCCGTCCACCGGGGCAACGGCACCGTCGAACGCTTCGTCCGCACCGAGCCGGAGGCGTTCGAGGTGATCCGCGCCTTCCTGTCCTACCTGCCCGCCAGCGTCTTCGCGACCCCGCCCGTCACGGCCGGCGCCGACTCCCCCGACCGCCGCGCCGACGACCTGCTGTCCGCGATCCCCCGCGACCCCCGCGCCCCCTACCGCCTCGGCCCGATCCTCGACGCGGTCTTCGACGCGGGCTCGGTGTTCCGGTACGCCGAGTACGGCGGCGGGACGGTCACCGCCCTCGCCCGCCTCGACGGCCACCCCGTCGGGGTGATCGCCGCCGACCCGTTCCGCGGCGCGACCATGTCCGCCGAGGGCGCGCAGGCCGTCACCCGGCTGGTGGACCTGTGCGAGACGTTCCACCTGCCGATCGTCAGCCTCACCGACCAGGCCGGGATGACGATCGGGTCGGCGGCCGAGCGCCGCGCCACCATCCGCCACGGGGCCCGCGCGATCACCGCCGTCTACCAGGCCCGCGTCCCCCAGGCCGAGCTGATCCTGCGGCGCGTGTACGGCGTCGGCGGGGCCGGGATCGTCAACCGGCACCGCGCCGTCCGGAGCTGGGCGTGGCCGTCGGGCGACTGGGGCTCGCTGCCGATGCGGGGTGGGGTGGAGGCCGCGTTCCGCGCGCGGCTCCAGGACAGCGACGACCCCGAACGCGACATCGCCCTCATCCGCCGGCGGCTCGCCGCGGTGGCGTCCCCGTTCCGCACCGCCGAGCGGTTCGGCGTGCAGGACCTCATCGACCCGCGCGACAGCCGCCCCCTGCTGTGCGACTGGGTCCGCGACGCCTACCGGCTGCTCCCCGAGCTGACCGGGCGGCCCGCGTTCGGCGCCCGGCCCTGAGCCGGGCGAGCGTCTACCCTGGTCCGATGGCACCGGCGAAGACCCCCTGGGCGGCCCGCACCGTCCGCGCGGGGCGCGACAGCGAGACGCGCACGCTGCTGCTGGACAGCGCGGCGCGGGTCTTCGCCCGCCTCGGCTACGCCCGCACCACCATCGCCGACATCACCGAGGAGGCGCGGGTGTCCCGCGCCACCTGCTACGTCTACTTCGCCTCCAAGGCCGACGTGTTCCGGGCGGTCGCCGGGCGGGTGCGCGACGCGTTCCTGGCCGCGCACGAGGTGCCCGGCGTGGACGCCGACGACCCGCACGCGCTCGCCCACGAGTCGATCACGGCGCTGCTGGCCGCCTACGCCGCGCACCTGGAGCTGATGACGGTGATCGAGCACCAGGCGCTGGCCGACCCCGAGATCCAGGAGATCTGGCGGGAGATCCGGGAGCGCCCGGTCCGCCGCGCCGCCCGCTACATCGAACGCGTCACCGCGCGGGGCCTGGCCGACCCCGCCGCGCCGGGCCGGGCCATCGCCGAGGCCATGGCCGGGGTGCTGGAGCGGTTCGCGCGGATCGTGACCGCCGATCCCGCCCGGCACGACGAGGTGGTCGCCCAGGTCACCGCCATGTACCTGCGGCTGCTCGGTGTCCCTCCCAACGCTCCGGCCGCACCTGGAGATCACGGGTCGGCGACGGCCCGGACGTGAGGCGGCCATCCTTCGAGGTCGGACGGTGGCCGTGCCGCGGGACACGGCACCAGACCGCCGACCTCGCACTCATGCGCCTTTTCGGAGCGCGCTGAGTGCGGGATCGGCGGATGTTCCCCGGCCGTGGCCTAGGAGATGGCGTACGCCCGGATGACCGTCTGGTCGACGGCGTTACCCGCCTTGTCGGTCATCGCGGCCTTCAGTGAGACGAACCCCTGAGCGGGGTTGGTCACCCGGGCCACCCAGCCACGGCCCTTCACCGTGAGTGCCAGTGGCTTCCAGGTGCGGCCGTCGTCGGTGGACGCCCACACCTTCAGGTTCTTGACGGCGACCGGCCCGGTCCCGGCCACGGCGTCCACCGAGATCGGCAGCGTGGTGGCCGACCCGCCCCGGGCGCGGTTCAGGCCGTCCAGGCCCCTGGGCGCGAACCGGATCGAACGCAGGGGCAGCGGCGTCGGTTTGCGGGTGGTGGAGGAGGCGAACCGCCACTTGACGTCGACACGGGTGGACAGTGGGCTGTCGGAGTCCTTGCGGGTGCCCGACGCGGTCACCGTGTAGTCGCCCGGCCCGGCGGGCACGCTCGCCCTCAGCTCGCCCTCCCTCAGCGGCACGGTCTTCAGCGCCTTGCCGCCGCGCAGCAACTTGATCGTTCCGGTGGCGCGGTCGTCCCACCCTCCACGGCCGGGGGTACTGTCGCCATAGAGCGCTCCGCCCAGGACGGCGATCTCGTCGCCGTCCCGGGAACCGAACGGCGTCCGGACCTGGTTGACCACCCCGGCCACCGACGGGCCGATCACGGCCGTGTTCCAGGTGCCGGTGTTCGCGCGGCCCTTGACCCATGTCCGGGCATCGCCGGTGATGTATCCGGGTTCCCCCTCGCCGTAGTAGAAGGAGGCCCACCACCGGAAGCGCGGGTCGGACGTCACGTACAGAGTCTGGGTGGACGGTGCGCTCACCGGCCAGACGGGTATCAACGCGGGGCTGATGCCGGGCATGTCGGCCACCAGCGAGAAGTATCCGGTGGTCGGGCGTCCCTGCCCCTTGACGGTCTGGGTCACCTTGGCCATGTCGGCGGTCCGCGCGGCGTAGGCGGGATCGGCGGGCAGCCCCCCGTGGCGCAGGTCATACGCGTCGAACCGGGTCGGCGGCGTGCCCGCGGCGCCCTGCTTCATCCAGAAGAGGTGGTGGTAGTAGGTGAGGCCGGGGTCCTTCACCGGGAACAGTCCGTTCTTGTCCGGTGGGCAGTCGGTCAGCACGGTGTATCCCGTGGATTTGCCGTCGCGCTGGTAGGCGAGAGCGAAATCGCGGTACTCGCTGAGTTTGGCGGCGGGGTCGTCGATCGTCGCCGACATCCGCGCCGCCCGGCGCGCGTCCAGGTGCACCGTGGTGTCACGGTCGAGCCGGACCGGGTGGAACGCCATCATCGCGCCGCATCCGCCGCCCTCGGCATCGGCCGGCACGGAGCCCATCAGCCGGTACTCCCCGTCCGGCAGCCTGACCCGGACGGCGCCGTCGCGGACCAGCACGGCCTCCGGCTCGGTCGACATGTCCGCGGGCACGATCCAGAACGGGTTCGAGGCGGGCCGCCCGGCGGCGTCGGTGAGCCTGAGGTCGAGGTCGTGGGACTTGGGCTCGGCGAACGCCCCGACCACGGTGCGGACCGAGACCCCCGGCGCAGTGGCGGTGACGACCCCGCCGTAGACGCCCGGAGGGACGCCCTCACCCGTGACCCGCAGGCCGGCCGCGGCGCTCTGGCCCGGGGGCACCGTCAGCGAGGTGGTGACCAGCCCGAAGACGTTCCGGCCGGTCGGCCGGTCGGTCCGGAGCTCCAGCTTCAGCGTGACCGGCCGGTCGGTGGAGTTGAAGTAGCCCAGTTCGCGGGTGACCGGCGCGGGTCGCTTCGACCAGCGCAGGTACGTGGACACGTTGCCGGATTCCGGTACGACGCCGGTGGCGACCGCCCTGGCCACGTCGATCCGGCCCGAGCCCTGGTGCGGGGCCGGGGCGCCGGGGGTGGGCGCGGCCGAGCCGATGAGGGCCGCCTTCAGGCGGCCGCCCGTCCAGGTCGGATGCCGCTGGGCCAGGATGGCTGCCGCACCCGCCACGTGCGGGGTGGCCATCGACGTGCCGGACGCCGTGGCGTATCCGCCGCCCGCCCGCGCGGCGGTGATGTCGACGCCGGGAGCGGTGACGTCGGGCTTGATCGCGCCGTCCACCCGCCGGGGGCCCCGGCCGGAGAAACCGGCGACGCGGTCGTCACCGTCCACCGCGCCCACCGTGAGCGCGGCGTCCGCGGCGCCGGGGCTGTCGAGCGTCCGCGCGCCGGGCCCGTTGTTGCCGCTCGCGATCGTGAACAGCGTGCCCGTCCGGGCGCTCAGGTCGTTGACGGCCTTCTCCACCGGGTCGACGCCGTCCTCGTCCGGGGCGCCCAGGCTCATATTGATCACCTTGGCGCGGACCTCCGTCGCGGCCCACTCCATCCCGGCCAGGATTCCGCTGTCGCTTCCGTTCCCCTCGTCGTCGAGCACCTTGCCGACCGCGAGCCTGGCGTCCGGGGCGACCCCCTTGTGCCTGCCGCCGGAGGCCGCTCCGGAACCGGCGATGGTCGAGGCCACATGGGTGCCGTGGCCGAGCTTGTCGGCCACGTCCCGCGGTCCCGCGTCGGTGAAGCCGCGCGACCGGGTGACCACGCCCTTCAGGTCCGGGTGGCCGGCGTCGTAACCGCTGTCGAGGACCGCGACCGTGACGCCCTTGCCGGTCAGGCCCTGGCGCCAGGCCTCGGGGGCGCCGATCCGTGGGACGCTCTTGTCGAGCCGTGCCGTGCGTTTGCCGTCGAGCCAGAGCCTGGCGACGCTTCCAGCGGCGAGTCCACGGCCCTTCTGGCCCGCCAGGGTCCGCCACACGGAGGCCGCGTCCTTCTTGGGCACCGCAGCGGTGTCCAGGCCGAGGGACGGCAACGACCGCCGACCGGCGAGCCCGGTGACCTGCGCGGAACGGACGCCACGGGCGTTCTCGACGATGACGGGCACCGCGTTCCGGTGGGCGTCGTCGTACCGCCAGGCCACCAGCCGGGTCACGTCGAACAACCGCCGGTCCACGCGCCCTTCGCCCACCAGGCGCGCCGCGTCCTTGGGGATCACGTAGCGGTGCCCGCGCACCGTGAACACCTGGAACGTGACGCCGGACCGGCCCGCGCCCGGGGTCACGCTCACCCGGCCACCGCTGACCCTCACCTTGTCACCGGTGATGAGCGTGACCGTTCGAGCGGAACCCGGCGGCGCCACGGCGGACGCGCTCACCGGCGTGCCGAAGGCCGTACCCCCCGCCGACACCGCGAATCCCGCCACCGCCGCCAGTGCCGCCATGGACGGGCGTGATCTTCGCACGTACACCTGACCTCCCGGGGGTTCTCATTTCTGAATCACCCCGAGATGTCCGGCACCACGTGATCGGCTACACGTGATCCAGTGGAAGATCAGGTGCCGCTGGGACGCGATACCGAGCGCAGCGGGCGCAGGAACGTCCGCAGGTCGCTGACCAGCAGGTCCGGGGTCTCCATCGCCGGGAAGTGCCCGCCCCGGTCGTACTCCGACCAGTGCGCGATCCGCCCGTCCGGGTCCATGAGGCTCCGGATCGTGGTGTCGGCGGCGAACACCGCCACCCCGGTCGGCGGCCCGGCGGGCATCTCCCCCCGCGGCTGGTGCGCGGCCATCTGCCTCCACGCCTGCACGCCCTCGTGGACGGCGTGCGCCGACGACGCGCCCGCGCCGCTGAACCAGTACACGCTGACGGCCGTCAGCAGCCGGTCCCGGCCCACCGCGTCGTCGGGCAGCTTGGCGGCCGGGTCGGTCCACTCGTGGAACTTCTCGGTCATCCAGGCGAGCTGCCCGGCCGGGGAGTCGTTGAGCAGGTAGCCGAGGGTCTGCGGGCGGGTCGCCTGGATGTGCAGGTAGCCCGAGCCCTCCTCGCGGAAGGCGTTGAAGCGCTCGGCGCGCTCGCGGTCCCGGCCGGTGAAGGCGCCCGGGTCCAGCGGCGGCCCGAACGGCATGCCCGCCGTCGTCCCGGTCAGGTGCGTGCCGACGATCCGCCCCGGCGCGAGCATCGGCAGCATGCCGACCACGCCCGTCCCGGCGTCGGTGCCCTGCGCGGCGTACCGCCCGTAGCCGAGCCGGTCCATCAGCCCGGCGAACGCCTGCGCCACGCGGAACAGGTTCCCCCAGCCCTCCCCGGCCAGCGGCGTGGAGAAGCCGTAGCCGGGCAGCGACGGGATCACGACGTGGAACGCGTCGGCCGCCTCCCCGCCGTGGGCGCGCGGATCGGTCAGCGGGCCGATCACGTCCCGGAACTCCAGCGGCGAGCTGGGCCAGCCGTGCACCAGCAGCAGCGGCAGCGCGTCGGGCTCGGGCGACCGCACATGCAGGAAGTGGACACGCTGCCCGTCGATCTCGGTGGCGAACTGCGGGATCCCGTTGAGCTCGGCCTCCTGCGCCCGCCAGTCGTAGCCGGTGCGCCAGTACTCGGCCAGCTCCCGCAGGTAGCCGGGCGGGACGCCGCGCGCCCAGTCCTCCCCGGCCGGGGAGGCGGGCCAGCGGGTCCTCGCCAGCCGTTCGCGCAGGTCGTCGAGGTCCTCCTGGGGAATCTCGACGCGGAACGGACGGATGTCGGTGATGTCCATGCCGCGACGTTAGAACGCTCCACCGTCCGCACGGCGGTGTTGGCCGGATCCGGCAAGCCGCCGGCCGCCGCCGACCCCCGCCGGCCGTGCCGCGGGGCCCGTACGCTGCGCGTCCGCCCGGGGACGATAGCCTCTCAAGAGTGAATCTTGGACTCAGCGGCCGACGGGCCGCCGTGGCGGCCGCCAGCAGCGGCCTGGGCTACGCGGCCGCGCGAACGCTGGCCGCCGAGGGCGTGCGGGTGGCGATCTGCGGGCGCGACCGGGACCGGCTCACCCTGGCCGCCCGGAAGCTGGGCGAGGGCGCCCACCCGGTCGTCGCCGACGTGTCCACGCCCGAGGGCGCGACCGCGTTCGTGCGCGAGGCTCAGGACGCGCTGGGCGGCGTGGACATCCTGGTGACCAACGCGGGCGGGCCCCCGCCCGGCGGGTTCGCGGCCACCCCGCTGGACGCCTACCAGTCCGCGATCGACCTGAACCTGATGTCCACGGTGGCGATGTGCAAGGCCGCCGTGCCCGCCATGCAGGAGCGCGGCTGGGGTCGGGTCGTGGCGATCACCTCGATCACCGTGCGGCAGCCGATCCCCACCCTGATCCTGTCCAACACCGCCCGCGCCGGGGCGACCGGCTTCCTGAAGACCCTCGCGCTGGAGGTCGCCAAGGACGGCGTCACCGTCAACTCGCTGCTGCCCGGCTTCCACGCCACCGAGCGGCTGCGCACGCTGCGCGGCGGCGACTGGGAGCAGGTCGCCAGCGAGATCCCGGCCGGGATCGTCGGCGACCCCGGCGACTTCGGGGCGTTCGTGGCGTTCCTCTGCTCCGAGCAGGCCAGGTTCGTCACCGGCAGCGCGATCCCGGTGGACGGGGGCGAGTACGCGGGGCTGCTGTGAGGAGCCTCACAGCGGCCGCCACCAGCACGTTTGTAAGTAGGCACTGACCCGCGTGTCAGGCGCCCGGTCGGTTTCGCCTAGCATGCGCGCCATGGCCTCCCCCGCTGACTGGACCCCGCCCCCGGCGCCCCTGATCCGCGCCGCCGACCTGGCGCTGGAGCCGTGGCGCGCCTGGACCTCCCCGGTCTTCCACGGCCTGGAGAACCTGCCCGAGAGCGGGCCGGCGCTGCTGGTCGGCAACCACACCGTCTACGGGATCGTCGACGCGCCGCTGATCTTCTTCGAGATCCACCGGCGGCGCGGCGTGTGGGTGCGTTCGGTGGCCGACCACGCGCACTGGATGGTCCCCGGCTGGCGCACGGTCATGGACCTGGGCGGATCGGTGGACGGCACCCGCGACAACTGCCGCGCGCTGCTGAACGCGGGCCAGATGGTCGTGGTGTTCCCCGGCGGGGCCCGGGAGGCCACCCGCGGGCGCGACCGGCTCTACCGGTTGCAGTGGGAGGGACGGCTCGGCTTCGCCCGGCTGGCGGTGGAGGCGGGCTGCCCGATCGTGCCGTTCGGGACGGTCGGCGCGGAGGAGATGTTCACGACCGTGCTGGACCCCGACAGCCCGCTGCTGGCCCCGGGCCGCGCCCTCGGCCGGCTGCTGCTGGGCGAGCGCGGCGCGCGCGACGACGTGATGGTGCCGGTCACGCGCGGCATCGGCCCCACCCCGATCCCCCGCCCCGAACGCCTGTACTTCGGC
Source organism: Actinomadura kijaniata (assembly GCF_014138665.1). NCBI lineage: Bacteria > Bacillati > Actinomycetota > Actinomycetes > Streptosporangiales > Thermomonosporaceae > Actinomadura > Actinomadura kijaniata. Next base: position 1,034,075 of record NZ_JACJIA010000001.1, on the reverse strand, counting down.
TTCGGCAAGCCCATCGACACCGCGCCCTGGCGCGGCACGCACGACGACGACCTGGCGGTCACCGAGGTGCGCGACCTGGCCCGCAAGGCCGTCGAGGAGATCATCGACGGGCTGCGCGCCGAGCAGGCCGCCGACCCCTGTCGCACGCCCCTCGGCCGGATCGGCCGGAACCTGTCGCGCGCCGCCCGCGCCGTGCCCCGCGCGGTGCCCAGCGCACTGCCCCGCGCACTGCCCCGCGCACTGCCGGGCCTGATCGGACGCTGAGGGAACGCGGGCCACGGAACCGCCCCGCACGGTCCCGTGGCCCGCGCCCTTCCCCGCACGCCGCCCGGCCGGGCCGGGCGGCGCGAGCGGTCAGGCGGCGGTGGCGGTGCGACGCTGGAACGGCAGGTAGCGCTCGGCGCGGCGGGGACGGGCGGGCATCCCGGTGGACTCGACCGCCAGGATGCGGTCGAACCGGAACGCGCGCACGCCGCGCCGCATCCGGCACCAGCCCACCAGGTACCAGTGGTCGCGGTGGACCAGGCAGGTCACCGGCTCCACCTCGCGGATGGTGACGTTGGCGGCGGCGTCGCCGTAGCACAGCCGCACGACGCGGTGCTCGGTGATGGCCGCCGCGATCACCCGCGCGCGGTCGGCGGTGGCGGCGTCCATCGGGTCGGTCAGGGTGGCCAGGGTCATGGCGATCACCGCGTCGTGCGGGTCGCCGTACAGGTCGTCGGCGTGGGCGTCGGTGTCCAGCAGGCCGCGCAGGGCACGGCGCGCCGTGGCCGCCTGCGGTCCGGCGCCCAGGTGCGCCAGGGAGAGCGCCAGGGAGGCGATCTCGGCGGCGGTGAGTGCGGTCTCGTGGTGGGTCGCATCGTTCGCCATAGTTCGATAATACGTTCGAACACTGACATTCTGGAGGGCTCCGCGGCAGGGGTTTCCGAACCCCCCGCATGCCCCTTGTCGTAGGACTTCGCACCCCTTGAGCGGACCCCTCCCGATACGGAACACTGATCTCCCTAAGAGCTCCATCGGGGGAATCGGGGGTCGATCATGGGTCGTCTGCGGGGCCGCCGTTGAACCACTCCGGAGCGGGCCGTCCGCCGATGTCCCGGGACGAGGCGGACCGGACGCTGCATCACCTGCGCGACGAGCGCGAGCGGATCGGGGCGGCGCTGCTGGAACTGGCGGACCACCCCGGTCACCGGCTGCTCGACGGGGCCGCCCTCACCGGGGAGACCGCCCGCCGCCAGGCGGAGGTCCGCTCCCGCACCAGCGCGCTGTGGGAGCTGTTCGACCACTACCAGCGGGCGCTGGACGCGGCCGAGACGCTGCGCGCCCGGCACCCGCGCCCCGGGCCCGCCCAGCTCGCCGAGCTGACCTGGCTGCTGGCCGGGCCGTCGGTGGAGCTGCCCGCCCCGGAGGTGCCGCTGGAGCGGCGCACCCTGCTCGGCCCGCCCGCCGGGGAGAGGCTGACCCTCCAGCAGGTCGTCGCCCGGATGACCCCGCTGTACGAGGAGACCGTGCGGCTCGTCGCCGCCGTGGACGCGGTGTGGTCGCCGCTGCTGACCCGCCTGGACGAGACCCTGCGGGACCGCCACGCTGCCGCCGACCTGGCCGTCTCGCTGGACCTGTCCGACCCCGGCCTGGAACGGCTCGGCCACGAGCTCGACGCGCTCGCCGCGACCGTGCGCACCGACCCGCTGTCGCTCGGCCGCGACGGCCGGGCCGACACCGCGCGGTTCGACCGGATCGGCGCGGACCTGAGCGCGCTGCGCGAACGGATCGCCGAGGTGGCGCGGCTGCGTTCGGGGCTCACCCAGCGGCTCGACGCCCTGCGCGCCACCATCGAGCGCGCCGCGGCCGCCGAGGTGGAGGCGGCGCGCGCCCGCGAGACGGTCCTGGTGAAGATCTACGAACCGGTGCTGCCGCCGCAGCCCGCCGCCGCGGCCGTCCTGGCGGGACGGCTCGACGCCCTGCGCGCGTCGACCGGCCGGGGCGACTGGAGCGACCTGGCCGTCCGCGTCGCCGACCTGGAACGCGCCGCCGCCACCGCCCTGGAGCAGGCGCGCACCGCCGCCGACCTCATCACCGGCCTGCTGGAGCGCCGCGACGAGCTGCGCGGGCGGCTGGACGCCTACCGGGTGAAGGCCGCCCGGCTCGGGCTCGCCGAGGACCCCGGGCTGTCGGACGCCTACCGGCGGATCCGCGAACTCCTCTGGACATCGCCGTGCGACCTGCGCAGGGCGACCACGGCCCTGTCCGGCTACCAGCAGGCCATCGCCGCACGCTCGAAAGGGGCGAACGGATGACGACCCAATGCACCGAGCCGGGCTGCTCCGGAACCGTCCAGGACGGCTACTGCGTCGAATGCGGTATGCCCCCCTCGTCGGCTCCGGCCCCCGGGACCACCTCCGGCGACGGCGCCGTCCCCGGGGGCGGCGGCGCGCCGTCCGCCGCGCCGGACCGCTGCGCCCAGCCCGGCTGCGGCGGCACGATCGCGGACGGCTACTGCCTCACGTGCGGCGAGCCACCCGCCGCCGCGCCCACCGGACCCGGCACCACGGGCACCTCCCCGACCGCCGGTTCGGTCTCGGCGAGCACCGGGATGTCCGGCGGCAGCCTGCGCACCGGCGGCACCCGCGGCAGCTCGGGGCGCTCGGCCCGGCGCGGGATGCTCGGCGCGGGCCTGGTCGAGGTGCCGCGCGTGCCCTACCGCGACCCGTCCGCGGCGGTGATGCGCGACCCGCGGGTCCCCGAGAAGCGCCGCCGCTGCTCCAACTGCGAGGAGCCCGTCGGCCGCACCCGCGAGGGCAAGCCCGGCCGGACCGAGGGCTTCTGCCCCAAGTGCGGCACCGCGTTCTCCTACACGCCCAAGCTGGGACCCGGCGACCTGGTCGCCGGGCAGTACGAGGTGCTGGGCTGCCTGGCGCACGGCGGCCTCGGCTGGATCTACCTGGCCAAGGACCGCAACGTCTCCGACCGCTGGGTGGTGCTCAAGGGCCTGCTCAACACCACCGACCCCGACGCGATCGAGGCCGCCGCCGCCGAGCGCGCCTTCCTCGCCGAGGTCGAGCACCCCAACATCGTCAAGATCTACAACTTCGTGCAGCACGGCTCCGACGGCTACATCGTCATGGAGTACGTCGGCGGCGAGTCGCTGAAGGACATCCTGCTGCGGCACCGCGAGGAGAACGGCGGCGGGTCGCTGCCGCTGGCGCAGGCCATCGCCTACGCGCTGGAGGTGCTCCAGGCGTTCGCCTACCTGCACGCCCGCGGCCTGGTCTACTGCGACTTCAAGCCCGACAACGTCATCCAGTCCGAGGAGCAGCTGCGGCTGATCGACCTGGGCGGCGTGCGGCGGATCGGCGACGACGAGGGCGCGATCTACGGCACCAAGGGCTACCAGGCCCCCGAGATCGCCGACCACGGCCCCTCGGTCGGCTCCGACCTCTACACGGTCGGGCGGGCCCTGGCGGTGATGAGCTTCGAGTTCAAGGGCTACCAGACCACCTACGAGTACGATCTGCCGCCGCGCGAGGACGTGCCGGTGCTGGCGCGGTTCGAGTCGTTCGACCGGTTCCTGCGCCGCGCGACCCACCGGGACCCCGACGAGCGGTTCCAGGACGCCGTCGAGATGGCCGAGCAGCTCACCGGGGTGCTGCGCGAGGTGCTGGCCGCCGAGGACGGCCACCCGCGCCCCGCCCAGTCGACGCTGTTCGGCCCGGAGCGTTTCGCGCCCGGCGCGGCCGTGTCCACCGACGCCGCCGCCACCGGCGAGGCGCTGCCGCCGGTCCCGCCGCGCGTCGCCGCCGCGTCCCTGCCGGTCCCGCTGGTGGACGCCGCCGACCCCGCCGCCCAGCTCGTGGCCGGGCTGACGGCGCTGGAGACGGCCCAGCAGGCCGCCGCCCTCGCGTCCGTCCCCGAGCAGACCCCCGAGGTGCTGCTGGCCACCGCGCGCGTCCGGGCCGAGAGCGGCGAGTTCCCGGCGGCGCACGCCCTGCTGGACCAGGTCGAGGCCGGGCTGCCCGGCGACTGGCGGATCGCGTGGCACCGCGCGGTCGCGCTGCTGGCCGAGGGCCGCCTGGCCGAGGCCGGGCCCCGGTTCGACCAGATCTACGCGCTGCTGCCCGGCGAGGCCGCGCCCAGGCTCGCCCTCGCCCACTGCCGCGAGGCGCACGCGCCCGCCGACGCCGCCCGCCTCTACGAGACGGTGTGGCGCACCGACGACACCTACATCAACGCCGCGTTCGGCCTGGCCCGCGTCCATCTGGCGCGCGGCGACCGGGCGGCGGCGGTCGCGGTGCTGGACTCGGTGCCCCGCCTGTCGATCCGGTACGTCCCCGCGCAGGTCGCGGCGATCACCACGACCGTGCGCGGCCGCCCGCCCGCCGAGCTGACCGCCGCCGAGCTGACCGGCGTCGGCGACCGGCTGGGCCGCCTGGACCTGGAGGGGCGGCGGCGCGACCGGCTCGCCGCCGAGGTGCTGGAGGCCGCCCTGGAGTGGACGCGCCGGCCCGCCGGGCAGAGCCCCGGACAGGGCGGGAAGGTCCTCGGCGTCCCGCTGGACGAGCCGTCGCTGCGCCGCGAACTGGAGAAGACCTACCGGGCCCTGGCCCGCCACTCGCAGGACCGACGGGAGCGACGCGAACTGATCGACGCCGCCAACGCGGTCCGGCCCCGGACGTTGCTGTAACGGAGGACCGAGCGTGGAGAAGACGGCCGAACTGGCCTGCCCCCAGTGCGGGGAGGTGGTCTACGCCGGAGAGGGCTACTGCGAGGCGTGCGGACAGAGGCTGGGCGGCGCGACCCCGCCGGAGCCCGCGCGCACCTGCACCGGGTGCGGCGCGACCAGCATCGACGCCGAGGGCTACTGCGAGCGGTGCGGGCTGCGCCAGCCCGCCGCCCGCGACCACCTGGAGCTGGAGCTGCCCGGCGTGAACGGGCACCCGCTGGCGGTCGGCGCCAGCGACCGCGGCAAGCGCTACAGCCGCAACGAGGACGCCCTCGCGCTGTCGGCGCACCCGACCGGCGTCGCGGCCGTGGTCTGCGACGGCGTCGGGTCGTCGCCGCGCCCGCACGAGGCGTCCCGGGCCGCCGCCGACACCGCCGCGGCGGAACTGGCGTCCCGGCTGGCGGCGGGCGAGGACGCCGAGTCGGCGACGCGGGCGGCGATCCACCGGGCCGCCGAGGCCGTCACCGCGCTGGCGGCCTCCGAGCACGAGGCCCCGTCCTGCACCTACGTGTCGGCGGTGACCACGCCGAAGTCGGTCACCGTCGGCTGGATCGGCGACAGCCGCGTCTACTGGCTGCCGTCGCCCGACCCCGACGCCGACCCCGACGCCACCCGCGTCGACCTCCCCGCGGCCGACCCGGTGGAGGTCGACACCGCCGACCTGAACGCCACCGCCCCCGACACCGCCGACCTCACCGCGCTCACCGCGCCCGCCCAGCTCACCGAGGACGACTCCTGGGCGGCCTACATGGTCGCCCAGGGCGCGCTCACCGAGCAGGAGGCCGAGGCGCACCCCAACGCGCACGTCATCACCGGCTGGCTCGGCGCGGACGCGGGCCGCATCCGGCCGAACGTGCGCACCTACTCCTTCGGCGGGCCCGGCACGGTCCTGGTGTGCAGCGACGGCCTGTGGAACTACCTGCCGCGCGCCGACGCCCTGGCCGCGACCACCGACGACGCCGTCGGCGACCCCGCCCGCGACCCCCTCGGCACCGCCCGCGCGCTGGTCCGCCACGCGCTGGACGCGGGCGGCCGCGACAACATCACCGTGGCCGTCATCCCGGTCACCCTCACCGGCACGGAGCAGCCATGAGCGAGCAGCCGCAGTTCAGCATCGCGATCGACCAGAACAGGTACCTGCCCGAGGGCGGGCGCGAGGTGCACGCGATCGTCTCCGTCGAGTCCACCGGCGGCCCGGTCGCCGCCGCCCCCGCCCGCGCCGCCGAAGTGATCATCATCGACACCTCGGGATCGATGTCCTACCCCGACACCAAGCTGCGCGCGGCCGTCGCCGCCGCGCAGACCGCGGTCGACACCCTGCGCGACGGGGTGATGTTCGCGGTGGTGTCGGGCGCCAACACCGCCTCCATGATCTACCCGCGCGAGCAGCGGCTCGTCCCGGCCGACGACCGCACCCGGCAGGAGGCCAATGCCGCGCTGCGGGCCCTGCGGGCGCACGGCGGCACCGCGATCGGCTCGTGGCTGCGGCTGGCCGACCAGCTGTTCGACCCCTACCAGGACGGCATCCGGCACGCGATCCTGCTGACCGACGGCAAGAACCAGCACGAGACCCCGCAGGAGCTGGACGCCGCGCTGTTCCGCTGCACCGGCCGGTTCGTGTGCGACTGCCGGGGCGTCGGCACCGACTGGGAGGTCGCCGAGCTGCGCAAGGTGTCCAGCGCGCTGCTGGGCAGCGTCGACATCGTCGCCGACCCCGCCGACCTGGTCGCCGACTTCCAGGCGATGACCGAGGCCGCGATGGGCAAGGCCGTCGCCGACGTGGCGCTGCGGGTGCGGACGCCGCAGACCGCCAAGGTCCGGTTCGTCAAGCAGGTGCTGCCGAGCGTGGAGGACCTCACCGGCCGCCGCTCCGAGGCCGCGCCGCAGGCGGGCGACTACCCGCTGGGCGCGTGGGGCACCGAGAGCCGCGACTACCACCTGTGCGTGGAGGTCGAGCCGGGCGAGGTCGGCAAGGAGCGGCGCGCCGCCTGGGTGCAGCTCGTGGTGCCCGGCGCGAACGGCCAGCCGGAACAGGTCCTGGCCACCGGCAACATCCTGGCGCACTGGACCGACGACGAGGCCGCCTCCACCAAGATCAACAAGCGGGTGGCGCACTACACCGGGCAGGCCGAGCTGGCCGAGGTCATCCAGCAGGGCTTGGAGGCCCGCCGGCAGGGGGACGAGGCCACCGCCACCGCCCGGCTGGGCCGCGCCGTGCAGCTGGCCGACGAGGCGGGCAACGACGCCATCACCTCCGCGCTGCGCAAGGTCGTGGACATCGAGGACGCCGCCACCGGCACCATCCGGCTGAAGAAGAACGTCGACAAGGCCGACGAGATGTCCCTGGACACCTCCTCCACCAAGACCGTGCGCACCCGCAGAGACGAGGGGTGACGCCGTTGAGCACGGTCGACTGTCCCGCCGGGCACCGGTCCGCCACCCCCGACTACTGCGACGTCTGCGGCGAGCTCATCGAGGGCACGGCCGCGCCGCCGGGCGGCGCGGCGGCCGGAACCTCCGCCTCCTCCTCCGGCACGCCCTGCCCGGACTGCGGCACCCCGAAGACCGACCGGTTCTGCGAGGCGTGCGGCTACGACTTCGCCCTCATGCGCGGCGGCCCGTCCTCCCCGTCCCCCTCCACGCGGGACCCGGTCCAGCTCCCCGACGCCGACCCGCCGACCATCGCCGACCCCTCCTCTCCCCCCGTCCGCGTCACGCCCTCCTTCCCGGCGGCCCCGGCCGGTGGTACGGCTCCGGACACCGGATGGTTCGCGGTGGTGAACGCCGACCGCGACTACTTCGAACGCGTCCTCGCCGAGCTCGGCCCCGACACGGGGCTGACGTTCCCGCCCTACTGCCCCGAACGCCGCATCCCGCTCACCGGTTCGCAGATCCGCATCGGGCGGCGCAGCTCGTCCAAGAGCGTCGTCCCCGAGATCGACCTGCGCGAGCCGCCGGAGGACCCGGGCGTCAGCCACGTCCACGCCGTGCTGCTGGCCCGCCCCGGCGACCACTGGTCGCTGGTCGACCCCGGCTCCCGCAACCGCACCTGCCTCAACGGCGCCACCGAGCCCATCGCGCTCAACGTGGAGGTCCCCGTCGGTGACGGCGACCGCATCCACGTCGGCGCCTGGACCACCATCACCCTCACGAGAGGCGAGCCGACATGACCGCCGTCTCCCCGTCGCCCGGCCCCCCCGCCCAGGCGCCCGCCACGCCCGCGCCCGCCGCCGTCCCGGCCGCCGCGCCGGCCGCCCCGCGCCGCCGGCGGCGGCTGACGCCGTCCACGACCGCGGGACGCGTCCGCGCGCTCACCACCGCCGTCGTCGTCGCGCTCGGGGTGTCCCTCGGGGTGCTGTGGGCGGCGGTCGACGACGCCCGGGACGGCGTGCGGGTCATCGGGCACGACGCCGGCCCGCAGGTCGTGGCGACCGGCGACCTGTACTTCGCGCTCACCGACATGGACGCCCAGCTCGCCAACGCGCTGCTGGTCGGCCGCAGCACCGGCCTGGGCCTGACCCGCGAGCAGGCGCTGTCGCGGTACGACCAGAACCGCCGGGCGGCGGGCGAGGCGCTGCTGGCGGCGGGCAAGCTCGCCGACGAGACCAGCGAGCAGCGGACCGCCCGCGACCTGCTGGACGCGCTGGGCCGCTACGACAACCTCGCCGGTCGCGCCCTGCAACTGGACGGGCAGTCCTCGCACGCGCCCGGCCCGCCGTCGCAGGAGGTCATCGCGCTCTACCGGAACGCCACCGACCTGATGAAGCTGGACCTGCTGCCCAAGGCCTACAACCTGACCCTCGACAACGGCACCCTGGTCCGCCACACCTACGAGGACGAGCGGCGCGCGGTCGTCTCCGGCACCGTCTGGGTCGTGGTCACCGGAGTGCTGCTGCTGGCGCTGCTGGTCGGGTTGCAGCTGTTCCTGATGGTGCGGTTCCGGCGGCTGCTGAACCCGGCGCTGGCGGCGGCCACGGTCGTCGCGCTGCTGCTGACCGCGTCGGCGGCGGTGATGCTGGGCGGCCAGGCCGGGCACCTGAAGAAGGCCAAGCAGGACGGGTTCGACTCGATCCTGGCGCTGTCGCGGGCCCGCGCGATCGGCAACAGCGCCAACGCCGACCAGACCCGCTACCTGCTGGACCCCGGCCGCGCCGACACCTACGAGCAGGTGTTCCTCAGCAAGTCCCAGTCGGTGCTGTACCTGCCGGCCCGGAGCCTGAGCGAGTACGCCGGGAAGGTGCAGACGGGCGTAAGCGACCTGCGCTCGCCGCAGATGCTCGGGTTCCTCGGCAGCGAGGCCAAGCGGGTCGCGGCCGACGACACCATGCCCGACCTGGACCGGACGCTGCCGCAGGTGCTCGGGCACTGGCAGCGGTACCAGCGCGACGACCAGCGCATCCGGCAGCTCGTCAACGGCGGGCGGCGCGGCGAGGCGATCGGCGAGCGGCTCGGCGGCTCGGCCCGGGACTTCGCCGCCTACGACGCCTCCCTGGTCCAGCTCAGCGGCATCCACCGCAGGGCGTTCGACCAGGCCGTGGCCGACGGCGACAAGGGCACCCGCGGCTGGGAGTTCGTGGTGCCCGCCGCCGGGCTGCTGATCCTGGTGCTGGTGCTGGTCGGCGTCCGTCCCCGGCTGGCGGAATACCGGTGACCGCCGCTCGGGGCGCGCGGGCGTTCCGTGCCCTGGCCGCCGCCGTGGCGCTCGCGTCCGGCGCCGGCGCCTGCGGGGTGGCCGCCGCCGAGTCGGTCACCACCCGGCCGTCCCTGGTCGTCGGCGTCTACCCGGACCAGCCCGGACTGGGGATGCGCACGCCCGGCGGCGGCTACGAGGGCTTCGACGTCGACATCGCCCGGGAGGTCGCGCGGCGGCTGGGCGTGCCCGCCGGGCGGCTGACGTTCCGGCCGGTCACCTCCGCCGACCGCGAGGCCCTGCTGGAGCGGGGCGCCGTGGACATGGTGGTGGCCAGCTACTCCATCACCCCCGAACGCAAGACCCGCGTCACGTTCGCCGGCCCCTACTACATCGCCCACCAGGACATCCTGGTGCCCGCGTCCGAACGCGTGCGCGGCCCGCGCGACCTGAAGGGGAAGCGGCTGTGCGAGGTGGAGGGCTCGGTGTCCTACCGGCGCGTCCGCGAGGAGAAGGGCGTCCCCGTCGTGCCCGGCCGCGCCCGGGGGTACGCCCAGTGCCTGGCGATGCTGAGCGGCGGGCGGCTCGACGCGGTCTCCACCGACGACCTGATCCTGGCGGGCCTGGCGGCGCAGGCGGCCCGGACCGGCGGGCCGAAGCTGAGGATCGCGGGCACGCCGTTCAGCGACGAGCCCTACGGCATCGGGCTGCGCCGCGACGACGTCGACGGCTGCGAGGCGGTCAACAAGGCCATCACCGCCATGTACCAGGACGGCACCGCCGAACGCCTGCTCGGCCGCTGGTTCGGCCCGGTCGGGCTGCACTACACCCGGACCGTGCCGCAGTTCGAGGGCTGCGACGAGCCGGCGCCCCCGGTATCCGACGCAGGGGGTGTCCCCTTCCCCGGTCAGTGAGATCTGTCGGTTACGTAAGTCATGGTCGCCGCGCGTGATCGTAAGTTATGGTCGCGATCACAACACGTTTCGGAAATGCCGACCGGCCGGCGAGGAGTGTCCATGCCCTACCCGTTGCCACGCCCCCGGCGCGGCGGCCCCCGGCTCCGTGACGCCCGACCTTCCCTCCTCACTCACCAGCTCCCGACCGTGTCGCTCCCCGAGCCCGGCCAGACGGCGCCATGACCACCGCCATCCTCGTGGTGATGTGCGTCATGGTCGGGGCGCTCGAACTGTACGCGAGCAAGCAGAGCCGGGACCAGCAGCGCGCGTTCGTCCGGCGCATCGACGAGCTGAACGAGCAGGTCACCAAGCAGAACAGCGTGCTGGTGACGGTCGGCGAGCAGCTCACCGCCGAGCTGTCGAAGGTCAAGCGCGAGGTGCTGCCCGCCCTGGACTCGCGGCTGCGGCACAACACCGACCGCGTCGAGGAGCTGGCGACCGTCGTGCACCACGCCGACGAGTTCGTCCGCGCCCAGGCCGGGCGGCTGCACGAGCTGGAGCAGCAGCGCGTCACGCTGGCCGCGCTGCGCCGCAAGCTCGGCGAGGTCGAGACCTCGGTCCGCACCGTCACCGCCACCGGCGCCGCCACCATGGAGGGCAAGGTCGACACCGCCCTGGACCGCCTCACCGACCTGGAACGCAGCGGCGCGGAGATCCTGGAGCTCCAGCGCACCCTCACCCGCACGCTGGAGGACGTCGAGGACGTCGTCGCCGAGCTGCTCCAGTTCACCGAGGGCAGCCTCGACGACGCCGTCACCACCGCGCTGACCGGCCACCGCGGCAACGGCGGCGCGGCCGTCACCGCGACCGGGCGGCTGTGGACGCGCGACGCGCCGCTGGAGGACATCCTCACCGAGGTGTACGAGCGGTCGGTGCTGGCCGGCCGGCTGGAGATCCGGTTCCGGACCGTGGAGGGCCCCGACGGGACGGCCCCCGGCTCCCCCGAACGCCGCCGCTACTTCCTCGGCGGCCAGCACTCCGACGACCTGGCGGGCGCGTTCACCGCCGTGCTCATCTCGACCGGCGCGGACCTGCCCCGCAACGGCGGGCCCGGCGGCCTGTCCCGCGAGCCGGGCGGCGCGCTCCCCCAGCGGGTCAGCCCGGTCCGGCCGCCCGAGGACGAGGTGGCGTTGAAGGCGCTGCTGCGCACCCTGTACGAGAGCGGCGGCGCGGTCGCCCAGATCGGGCCGCTGATGGCCGTGCGCACCCGCGACGAGCTGCTGTGCGCGATCCTCACCCCGGCCCAGTCGCTGGAGCTGGAGAGCGACGAGGTGTTCTGGGACCCCTCAGCCGCCGCCGAGCGCCTGCGCCGCCTGCCGTCCCATCAGCTGTGGGACCTGACCGTCTGGGGCGCCAACCCGTAGGCCCGCACGGTCCGCTCGTGCGGGGCCCCGATCCGCACCAGCACCGGGCACCACACGGCCCCGCCCGCCGGATCGACCTCGGCGCACAGCCCCACCCCGGCGGCGCGGTCGAGGAACACCACGTTCTGCACCGCCCGCGCCGCGCGCACCGCGTACGGCACCGACTTGGGGTCGCCGTTCTCGAACAGCTCCTCGAACGTCAGCCGCCGCGCGAACCGCACCAGCCCCTCGGCGTCCACCACGCGGCTGCCGACGGCCTCCGACGGCCCGGCGATGACGATGCCGAAGCTGGGGTCCTCGCGGCCCCGGACGTAGATCTCCCGGTCGGGCTCCAGGCCCTCGCGCCGGGCGGGCAGGTGCAGGCCGAAGCCGGACCCGCCGTTCACGAACGCCGGCGGCCCGACCGTCACGCCCGCCACCGGCGACGCGCCCTCGGGGGGCCGCCACCCCGGCAGGTAGACGCCGAGCCCGCGCAGCAGCAGCCGCCACACCGGCCGCCCGGTGACGTCGGACACGAACTCCCCGCGCGCGCCCCGCGGCCCGCCGTTCCCCGCCCCGGGCCCTCCGTCGCCCGCCCGGGGGTGGGGCACCTTCGTGCCGTCCATGCCGCCATCCTCCGTCGCCGATCACCCCCCGCACAAGACCAACGGAAACAACACGCTCCCCTGACACGGCGCGAGCTCCGACGACGGTTCCGAGGCCCGCGGCTACGGCCGCTCCTCCAGCCCGGTCGCGACCGACGCGTACCAGATGCTCGACCTCGTGGAGGACAACGTCTCGGTCGTGCGGACCCCGCCCCGGCGAGGTCTTCGCGCGGATGGGCGGGGAGGAGGAGTTCCACGTCTCCTCCTTCCAGGAGCCGGGCCGCGCCGAGGCCGAGATCGAGCCCGACGTCCGCGAACCCGATGACGGGGTCGGGGTGTCGGGAGGCCGCTGCCGGGGCCTTGGTCCCAGGACCGGCGCGTGGTCGGGTGTCACCGGAATACCACGAAACGGCCACGAACTGATCATCCGCCCTTTACGATCTTGACTTCCGTGCTAGGGGGCACCGGATTACGGGGGTTCGGGGTGGAAGTGATCGTTCAGGGGGATGTCGGCAGAAGGGTTCGCCCACGAGGAGACCGGCATTGCCGGTGGCCCGCGCGGGTGAGCCGGATATGACCGGCATGGTGACCGCGCCGCCCCGGCGCCCGGTGGTCGCGGGGCCGAAGATGCCCGCGCGCCTTCGCGGCCGCGCGTTCCCGGCCGCGCTCGTCGCGGTGTCGCTGTGGGCCGCGGTCCAGAACCTGGCCAATCTCGCCGTGCCGAGGCACCTGGTCGACGAGCTGGTCTATGTCACGGCCGGCTGGCGCTACCTGCACGGCCAGCAGCTTCCGCTCGGCCCCGCCGCCGAGTTCACGGTCGACAACTTCGAGCATCCGCCGCTGGTCAAGTACCTGTTCGGGATCGCCCAGGTGATCGCCGGGCACCCGAGCCTGACCGCCGCCCGGCTGGTCGCCGCCGCGTGCACGCTCGCGACCGGTGTCGTGCTCGGCTGCTGGATCGGCCGCGTCGCCGGAAGGTGGACCGGCCTGCTCGCCGGGGCGCTGATCACCCTCGTCCCCACCCACATCCCCGGTGTGGAGTACCGCTTCGGCCGGTACGCGATGCTCGACCCGGTCGCGGAGCTGTTCGCGGTCGGCGCGGTGGCCGCCGGGTGGTTCTGGTTCCAGCGCCGTGGACGTGCCGGCTGGCGCTGGGCCGCCTCCGCCGGCGTGCTCGCCGGGCTGGCCGCCGGGGCCAAGGCGAACGGCTTCCTCGGCCTGGTCGGCCCGGTGCTGCTCGGCCTCGTGCTCGTCCTGCGTGAGCGGCGCGAGCTGATCGACCGGCTGGCGCAGACCGTCGCCGCGGGCGCCCTGTCCGCGCTGACGTTCGTCGCGCTGTACCTGCCGCTCGGCAACCCGCTGCCGCGCATCCGGTTCCTGCTGGAGTACCAGCTGAAGCACGTGGAGGACGGCCACCTGATCGGCTTTGCCGGACGGGTCACCGCCCACCCGCCCTGGTGGGCGAACCTGTGGTTCGCCGGGCACGGCCTCGGATCGGTGGTGGTCGGCGTACTCGTCATCGGATGGGTGGCCGCCCTGGTCCTGCGCCGGGACCGGCTGGTCGGCTGGTGCGCCGCCGCGCTGGTCGCGCCGGTGCTGTTCCACTGCTTTCTCGCGAGAGTGGTCCTGGGCTTCTACTGGGCGATGTGGCTGCCGGCGGCGATCGCGGCGGCCGCGCTCGGCCTCGCCGCCCTGGCCCGGCGGAGCCGCGCCGCCCCCCGCGGGGTCCGGTCGGGTGCCGCGGCCCTGCTCATCGGCGCGCTCACCTGGACCGCAGGGCTGGCCGCAGCCGACACCTGGCGCACGTTGCACGCACGGCCGGTCGGCACCGCCCACCTCCCGAAGGTGATGGCGCTCCACCACCTGCGCGGAGAGGTCCTGGCCGGCGGCCTCTACAACTGGGAGTTCACCGGCGTACCGCTGCCCGGCGCCGTCCTCTACCAGGTTCCCGCCGACCTGAGCCGGGTGGACACCGTCGTGATCGGCCGGCCGCGCTGCCGCACCCCCGTCGCCGCCGACGTGCGCGCCTTCCTCACGGCCAACCGGGGCGCGCTGCGGCCGGTCTACCGCGATCACCTGATCGTCGTCCACGCGGTCCGGGCGCGCCTGCGCGCACCCACGGCCGCCGAGATCGCGGCACAGCCCCCGTGGAACCTGGCCGCCCACTGCTGACCGGGCCGGAGGACGGCAGGCGTGCGCCGCGCGCCTGCCGTCACCGCGGCGAACACGGTGGGCCGGCGCTCGATGGGGGGCGGGCCGTCGTCGGGGTGTTGCCCACAACCCTCCGCGCGGGCACTGCCCCGGGCCGTCCGGGTCGGCTACCGTTGACACCAACAGATCATGACGAGGACATCGCGATGAACGTGCAGGACATGGTCGTCTTCCGCGACGCGGGATCACGGACCGTTGACCGGTATCTCATGTCCCACGAGGGACGCGTCATCGCGGTGCGGCGGCACCCGGCCGTGCTGCTGACCCCGGTCGCGGTCGTGGTGGTCGGGCTGGTCGCGTGCGCGCTGCTGAGCGCGGCGGTCGGGACGGCCTGGGTGTGGTGGCTGTGGGTGGTGACGCTCGGCTACCTGATGTGGAAGGTCCTCGCCTGGTCGATCGAGTTCTTCCTGGTGACCGAGCACCGGGTGATGGTCATCAGGGGCGTGCTGAACCGCACGGTCGCGATGATGCCGCTGGCGAAGGTCACCGACATCAAGCTGGAGCGTTCGCTGACGGGCCGTCTGCTGGGCTACGGCGAGTTCGTGATGGAGTCGGCGGGCCAGAAGCAGGCGCTGCGGAACGTGAAGTTCATGCCGTACCCGGAGCAGCTGTACCTGGAGGTCTCCTCGGTCATCTTCGGCGCCGAGGACGCGTCACCGGACTGATCCCCGGCGGGGCAGCAGGCCGCGTTCCATCGCGACGACCACGGCGCGCGTGCGGTCGCTGACGTCCAGCTTGGCGAACACGCGCAGCAGGTGCGTCTTGACGGTCGCCTCCCCGATGAACAGCCGGTCGCCGATCTCGGCGTTGGACAGGCCGTCGGCGACGGCGGTCAGCACGTCCACCTCGCGCGGGGTGAGCGTCACCGGCGCGGGGCGGCGCATCCGGGCGACCAGCCTCTCGGCGACCCGCGGCGCGAGAACGGTCTCGCCCCGCGCCGCGGCGCGGATGGCGTCGACCAGCTGCGCGCGGGTGGCGTCCTTGAGCAGGTACCCGACGGCCCCCGCCTCGACGGCGCGCTCGATCTCCTCGTCGGTGTCGTAGGTCGTCAGGATCAGCACCCGGGTCGGCGCGGGCCCGGCGACGATCCGGGCGGTGGCGGAGACCCCGTCCAGCTCGGGCATCCGCAGGTCCAGCAGGACGACGTCGGGCTCCAGGCGCTCGACGAGCTCGGCGCCCTCCCGGCCGTCGCCCGCCTCGCCCACGATCTCGATGCCGCGTTCGGCGGCCAGCAGCGCGGCCACCCCCGCGCGCATCACGACGTGGTCGTCCACCAGGACGACGCGGATCGTCCGTTCGTTCACCTGACCTCCGGGTCGTCGCTGAGGGGAAGCACGGCGAGCACGCGGGTGCCGTCGCCGACGGAACTGGTGACGGTCAGCTCGCCGCCGAGCTCGGCCATCCGGCGGCGCATCCCGTCCAGGCCGAAGCCCCGCGCCCGCGCGACCACGAAGCCCTTCCCGTCGTCGGTGATCTCCAGCTCGATGCCGTGCGGGTGCCGTTCCAGCACGACGCCGACCGTGGTGGCGTCCGCGTGCTTGCGGACGTTGGCCAGCGACTCCTGCGTGCAGCGCAGCAGCGCGATCCGGGTCGGCCGGTCGCACTCGACGTCGGGCAGCTCGGCGGTGACGGTGATGCCGGTGTCCTCGGCGAACCGGTCCAGCGTGCGGCGCAGCGCCCGCGCCACCGAGCCGGACGCGACGCCCTCCTGCGGCGCGGAGCCGACCAGTACGCGGGCCTCGGCGAGGTTCTCGCGGGCGGTGTTCTCGATGGACGTGAGCTGCCGGGCGCTCTGGGCGGGATCGCCGTCGAGGTTGGTGCGGGCGGCCTCGGCCAGCACGACGATGGACGCCAGCCCCTGGGCGAGGGTGTCGTGGATCTCCCGGGCGAGGCGTTCGCGCTCCTCGGTCGCGCCCTGCCGCCGGTGCGCCTCGGCCAGCTGGTCCCGGGTCTCGGCCAGTTCGGTGTTCAGGCGGCGGGTGCGCTCCTCGTTGTCCCGGACGAACCGGTGCACCCCCAGCCCCAGCAGCGCCGACACGATGTAGGCGATGACCGTGACGGCGGCACCGGCGCCCACCTGGCCGTGCCCGACGAGGCCGCCGACGACGACGGCCGCCGCCCCGGCCCCGCTGGCGGCCAGGGCCTCGCGCGGCCGCCGGGCGAGGAACCAGAACTGCGGGGCCGCCGCCACGAACAGCGGGGCCCCGCCCGACATCAGCGACAGCGCGCCGAGGCCGAGGACCAGGACGCACAGGTAGACGCGCGGGCCCAGCGGCCGTGGGAGGCGCCCCACGGCCGCGTAGGCCAGGCCGAGCACGATCGACAGGGTCAGCGACCAGTACTTGGCGGGTCCGGGCTCGTCGAGCACGGCGATCACCGGGGGCCACAGGCCGCACAGCACCCAGGCGAGGGTGTACCAGCGGCGGAGCCGACCGGTTCCGGACCGTTCATCCATGTCGATCAGCCTACGGTCGCGTCGGTCCGGGCCGGTACGACGACGCCGTCCCGCCGGACGCCGCGCGACGGCCACCAGGTGCGCTCGCCCAGCAGCAGCAACAGCGAGGGCAGGATCAGCGAGCGGACGACGAACGCGTCCAGCAGCACCGCCACCGCCAGGCTGAACCCGATCTGCTTGATCTCGATGATGTGCAGCCCGACGAAGCTGGCGAACACCGTCACCATCACGAACGCGGCGCTGGTGACCACGCCCGCCGAGGCGCGCAGGCCGTCCAGCACGGCCGTGCGGGTCGGGACGCCGCTTCGCACGGCCTCGCGGACCCGGCTGAGCACGAACACCTGGTAGTCCATCGACAGCCCGAACAGGATCACGAACAGGAACAGCGGCACCCGGGCCCCGATCGAGCCGGTGGAGGTGAAGCCGAGGGCCCCCTCCGCCCAGTCGTTCTGGAAGACCGCCACCAGCACGCCCAGCGACGCCGCCGCCGACAGCAGGTTCAGCGCCAGGCCGACCGCGCCCAGCACGACCGAACGGAACGCCCACGCCGTCACCGCGAAGGTCACCAGCAGCAGCGCCCCGATGACCAGCGGAAGCCGCTGTTTCTGGTGCGCGGGATAGTCGACGTAGCGGGCGACCTCCCCCGACACCGCCGTCTCGACGCCGGACAGGCGGCCGGTGGTGGCCGGGATCAGCTCGGCGCGCAGCCGGGCGAGGGAGTCCTGCGCGGCCCTGTCGCTCACGTAGTGCGGGACCGGCAGGTGCAGCATCGCGATGCGTCCGTCGGGCGAGGTGCGCAGCACCGGCGTGCCCGCGAAGATCCTTTCGTCGGCGGCGCGGCGCTGGAGGTCACGCAGCGCGCCGGTCAGCTCGGCGGAGCGGCCCGTCCCTTCCGCGCGCACCAGCACCTGGTGGTTGGCCTTCAGCTCGGGGAACACCTGGTTCATCCGGTCGTAGGTCCGCATGGCGGGGATGGAACGGGAGTGGGTCTCCTGGCCCATGTCGGTGAGGTTCAGGCCGAGCAGCGGCAGGGACAGCGCGAGCATCGCCAGCGTCGACACGGCCAGGGTCACGCCGGGACGCCGGACGGTGGGGCGCAGCATCGCCTCGGTGAAGCGGCCCGCGCGGGCCTTCGGCCGTCGCGTCCCGCTCCTGGCGGCGCGGCGGGCGGCCCGGCGTTCGGCGCGCGCCCCGAGGACGGCCAGCAGGGCGGGCAGAACGGTCAGCGAGCTCAGCACGGCGGCCAGCGTCACCACGATCGCGGCCGTGGCGATCGAGGAGAAGATGACGTCGTCGGCCAGGTACAGGGTGGCGCTGGAGACGGCGACGGCGATGCCCGACAGGACGACGGCGCGTCCCGAGGTGGCGGCGGCCAGCTCCACCAGGGCGCGGGAGTCCAGCCGTCCGCCGGAACGGGCCCGTTCCTCGCGTTCCCGCTTGAGGTAGAACAGGGTGTAGTCGACGCCGACCGCCATGCCGATCATCAGGATGATGTTCGCGCCGACCCCCGCGTCCGGGAACACGTGCGAGGCCAGCGCCGACAGCCCGACCGCGGCGGCGATCGAGGACAGCGCCAGCAGCAGCGGCACCGTCGCCATCGCCGCCGAGCGGAACACCAGCAGCAGCGTCAGCAGCGTGATCGGGATCGCGATGATCTCGGTGCGGGCCAGGTCGTCCGAGCGCAGCTTGGCGACGCCGCTGCTGACCGACGGGCTGCCGGTCTCCTCCATCAGCACGCCCGGGTGCGCGCGCTGCGCCTCGACCGTCTGCGCCCGCAGCGGCGCGACGTGCTTGGCGGCGTCGAGTTCCGGACCGCGCATCGTGACGTCCACGCGGACGGCCGTGCCGTCGGCCGAACGGACCGGCGCGGCCACCGAGCTCACCTCGGGCAGCCGCCGCATCCGCTCGGAGACGTCCCGGGCGGCGGCGTCGGCGGCGGCGGGGTCCAGGGCCGTCGCGCCCGGCCGGGCGGTGATCAGCACCCGGTCCACCGGCCGCCGGGCCAGCCCGCCCTCGGCGGCGATGGCCTCGGCGCGTCCGGCCTCGCCGATCCGGTAGTCCTCGGTGGCGGCGGGGTTGGAGCCGATCCCCAGGCCCGCGCCCAGGCACAGCGCGACGAACAGGAACCACCCGGCGATCGCCCGCCAGGGATGCCCGGCGCTCCACCGGGCCATGCGTACGGTCAGGTCTCTCATGGCCCCCACGCTCGCGTGCGGGCCGTCCCGCGCGGCAGCCCCGACCGGTGGAATCCGTTGTCCACCGATCGGTGGACAAGGGGGAGAAAACGCAGGTGAGGCGCGGTCCCGGCGGGGACCGCGCCTCACCCTCCGGTCAGGAGTCGAAGCCGAGACCGAAGCGGTCGAGGGTCTTCAGCCACAGTCCGCGGCGGCCGCCGTTGCGGTCGGCGCGGGCGATCTCGCGGCGGGTCAGCTCGATCGCCGCGTACCGCAGGGGCTCCGGCGGGAACGGGACCGGCTTGGTGCGGACCATCCTCAGCCGGGTGCGCTCGGTCTCCTCGCCCTTGGCCAGGCCCACGCCGAGCCGGTCGAGCATGACGTCGGCGCCGAACCGGGTCGCGCCCACGCCGAGGCCCGTGTAGCCGACCGCGTAGGCCAGGCGGTCGTCGTAGGCGGTGCCGAAGAACGCGCAGAAGCGGCTGCACGTGTCGATGACGCCGCCCCAGGTGTGGGTGAACTGGACGCCCTCCAGTTGCGGGAACGTCGTGAAGAAGTGCTTGGACAGCGTCGCGAACGTCTCCGGGCGGCGTTCCAGGTCCGAACGCAGGTCGTTGCCGAAGTGGTAGATGGCGTCGTATCCGCCCCACAGGATCCGGTCGTCGGACGTCAGCCGGTAGTAGTGGAACTGGTTGGCGCTGTCGCCGAGCCCCTGCCGGTTCCGCCAGCCGATCGCCTCGCGCTGCCCGGGGGTCAGCGGCTCGGTCACCATCGCGTAGTCGTAGACCGGCACCAGGAAGTGCCTGAGCCGCTTCAGCAGGGGCGGGAAGACCCCGGTGCCCAGCGCGACCTTCCGGGCGGTGACGGACCCGTAGGCGCCGCCGAGGCGGAGATCGCCGTTGGTCTCGCGGCGCAGCGACGTCACGCGCGTGTTCTCGTGGACGCGCACGCCCAGCGAACGGCACGCGTCCGCCAGGCCCCAGGCGAGCTTGGCGGGGTTCACCATGGCGACGCCCTCGCGGTCCCACAGCGCCCCCACGTAGGTGGGCGAGTTCACCTCGGCGCGGACCTCGTCGGTCCCGAGCAGCGACGGACGCCACCCCAGTTCGGCCGCCCGGTCGGCGACCTCCTGGAGGTCCTTCATCTGCCATTCCTCGGTGGCGACGTTCATCTCGCCGGTGAGCTCCCACTCGGCGTCGACGCCGTAGCGTTCGAGGGTCTCGCCGATGGCGACCAGGTTCTCGCGGCCGAGGCGTTCCAGGACGGGCATCTCGTCGGGCCAGCGGTCCAGGCCGTTGCCGATGCCGTGGGTGAGGCTGGCGGCGCAGAAGCCGCCGTTGCGGCCCGAGGCCGCCCCGCCGACCCGGTCGGCCTCCAGGACGACCACGTCGAGCGAGGGGTCGCGTTCCTTGGCCCGCAGCGCGGTCCACAGTCCCGTGTAACCGCCGCCGACGACGGCCAGGTCGCAGGTGACCCGCCCGGCCAGGGCGGCTCCCGGATCGGGCCGGGACGGGTCGGTGAGCCAGTAAGAGGACGGTTCAGCGTGGGTGAGCGCCTTTAGAGCGTTCACACTTTCAGCTCCCTTGGCGGTCCGCGCCGGACCGTTCGCCCGGCGCGGACCAGGATTCTTTTCCGTTGGTTCCTTATGAAGTTGTGGGTCGGGAGGCCTTGGGGGGTGTCGCGGGCGTCAGGTGTTGCGGGCCCGGCGGCGGGACGCCGCGATGTTGACCACCGCCAGCAGGACGCCCACCGCGAAGATGAGCGTGCCCATGACGTTGACCTGGGGCGGGGTGCCGGTGCGGGTGGAGGACCAGACCCACAGCGGGAACGTCTGCGTCGCGCCGCTGGTGAAGTTGGTGATGATGAAGTCGTCCACCGACAGGGCGAACGCCAGCATCGCGCCCGACACCACACCCGGCATGATCATCGGCAGGGTGACCAGCCGGAACGTGGTCAGGGGCCCGGCCCCCAGGTCCTTGGCGGCCTCCTCGATGCGGGGGTCGAGGCCGACGGCGCGGGCCCGCACGGTGATGGCCACGAACGACACCGAGAACATCACGTGCGCGGCGAGGATCGTCAGGTAGCCGCGCGGCGTCTCCAGCGCCACGAACATCGACAGCAGCGACGCGCCCATGACCAGCTCGGGGCAGGAGATCGCGGCGAACATCACCAGGTTCGCCACGCCCTGGCCGCGGAACCGGTAGCGGCCCAGCGCCAGCCCCACCAGCGTGCCCAGCACCGTGGCGAACACGGTGGTGAGCAGCGCGATGGTCAGCGAGTTGACCAGCGCGGTGGTGAGGTCCTTCTTCTCGAACAGGCGGGCGTACCACTTGAGGGTGAAGCCCTCCCACTGGAAGTTCTGCTTGGAGGAGGTGTCGTTGAAGCCGAACAGGATCATCACGGCGACCGGCAGGACCAGCCAGGCGACCAGCAGGATCGTGTAGAGCTGGAGGCCGCGGCCGCGCAGCGGGTTGCGGCGGCGGGGCCGGGGCGGGGCGGCCGGGGCGGGGGAGGTGACGGTGGTGGTCATCGTGCTGCCGCCTCCAGGACGTCCTTGGTGCCGAGCGCCCGGGCGTAGGCGAAGATCCCGGCGAGCAGCAGCGCCATCAGGGCGAACGACAGGGCCGAGGCCGTGTGGTAGTTGCTCTGGGTGAAGTACTCGGACTGGATCACGTTGCCGATCATGGTGTTGCCGGGGCCGCCGAGCACCGAGGCGTTGACGTAGTCGGAGGTGACCGGCACGAACGTCATGATCACTCCGGCGAACACGCCGGGCAGCGACAGCGGCAGCACCACCCGCCGGAACGCCTCGAAGCGCCCGGCGTACAGGTCGTAGGCGGCCTCGATGACGCGGTAGTCGATCCGTTCCAGCGCCACGTAGATCGGCAGGATCATGAACGGCAGGAAGTTGTAGGTCAGCCCCGACACCACGGCGAAGCCGCTGTCGAGGACGTGGAAGCCGTCGGGCAGCAGCCCCCACGACTTCAGCGGGCCGAGCACCGGGCCGTTGTCGGTGAGCACCAGCTTCCAGGAGATGGTGCGCAGCACGAACGACACGAAGAACGGCAGCAGCAGCAGGAACAGCCAGGTGGACTTGTGCCGTCCGCCCTTGAACGCGATCCAGTACGCCGCCGGGTAGGCCAGCGCGATGCACGCCGCGGTGGCCAGCAGGCCGTACCACAGCGACCGGACGATCTTGTCGCCGTAGGTGCCGATGGCGTCGGTGTAGTTCTGCCAGTGCCAGGTCTGGGTGAACCCGTCGATCAGGTTGCCGGTCATCAGCGACACCGACGCCATGAAGATCAGCGGGATGGCGAAGAACGCCGTCAGCCACAGCCCGCCCGGCAGGATGAGCAGGTAGGGCGTGAGCCGCCCCTTGAGTCCGGTCATCGGTCAGCTCCCCTGCGCGATCGGGGTGAAGATCTTCTGGTACTGCGGCTCCTCCTGCTGGGTGAGCACCCGGTAGGTCCGCAGTCGCGACAGGTCGGCCTGGGTGGGGTACACCAGGGGGCTGCCGGCGAGCCGTTCCAGGTCGGCCCGGTCCTCCCCGGTCGCCTTGGCCGCGTCCTCCCGGACGAACCGCTGCGTCTCGGGGACGGGCGTGATGTAGTTGATGAACTCGGTGAGGGTGGCGTTGTTGCGCGGCTCGTACAGCCAGTTCATCAGCGTCAGCGCGTCGGCCGGGTTGGCGGCGGGCTCGGGGATCATCATCAGGTCCGACCAGATGGTGCCGCCCTCGCGCGGGACGACGAACCTCACGTCGTCGTTGGCCAGCGAGTACACGTCGCCGGACCAGGCCATGGTGAGCCACACGTCGCCCTTGGCGACGGCGTCGATGTAGTTCTGCTCGTAGTACTTGCGGACGATCTTCTGGTCGCGCTGCTCGCGGAGCTTGCGGGCGGCGTTCTCCCAGTCCCTGGGCGTGGACTTCTCCGGGTCGACGCCGATGGCGAACATCCCGAAGTTGCCGAGCTCCTGGGAGTCGCCCATCATCCCGACCTTGCCCCGGTACCTGGGGTCGAAGAGCTGGGCGATACTGTTGATCTCGTCCTTGACGTACTTGGTGTTGTAGGCGATGCCGGTGACGCCCGACACGTACGGGACGGTGAACGCGTTGCCGGGGTCGTAGGAGGGGTTCTTGAACTTCGGCGACGCGTACCTGGCGAAGTTCGGCAGCCGTCGGTGGTCGAGGGGGGCCAGGTAGCCCAGCTCGATCATCTTGGTGCTCTGGATGCCGTTGGTGACCACCATCAGGTCGAAGTCGATCGACTGCCCGGCGGCCAGCGGGGCCTGCACCTTGCCGAACCAGTCGGCGGCCTCCTGGATGACCTCCTTGTACTCGATCTTGATGCCGGTCTGCTTGGTGAACGCCTTGATGGTGGCGCGGTCGTCCTCCATGTAGCCGGGCCAGTTGGCCCACTTCAGGGAGCCCTTGCCGGTCCGGCCCTTCCAGAACGCGTCGATCTGCGCCTGGGTGATCCTGCCGCGGCCGCCCTGCCCGGGGATCGAGCAGGCCGACAGGGCGAGCGCGGCGGCCGACGCGCCGAACAGCTTCAGGGCGCTCCGCCGGGAGGTCATGCCGCGGGCGAACGCGGGGTCGTCCCGAAGGTCACGCCGGTTCAGCTCACTCATACCGCCGCCTTCGACGCGTCGCCTCTGACACCGCCGGCGCCGCCGCCGATGGCGTAGGAGTGGCGCGGCTCCCAGGCCAGCCAGACGCGGTCGCCGCGCTCGGCGACGTCGTCGGAGTTGTTGGCGTTCTGCATGAACACCGTCACCTCCGTGCCGTCGGCGGTGGTGACCAGGTAGTTGGTGGAGGTGCCCAGGTAGACGACCTCGGCGACGGTGGCGGGGACGGCCGAGCCGCCGCCGGCGGGCCGCTCGCCCACGATCTCGATCTTCTCGGGGCGGACGGTGACCTCCAGGGCGTCCCCGGCCCCGGCCGCCAGGTCCTCGCGCAGCGGGACCACGATGCGCCCCTCGTCGCCGTGGGACAGCACCGCGTCCCCGCCCGACAGCTCGGTGACGGTGCCCGACAGCAGGTTGGAGGTGCCGATGAACCCGGCGACGAACTTGGTGGCGGGCCGCTCGTAGATCTCGCGCGGCGGGCCGAGCTGCTCGACCAGGCCGTCGTTCATGACGGCGATGCGGTCCGACATCGTCAGCGCCTCGCCCTGGTCGTGGGTGACGTAGACGAACGTGATGCCGACCTCGCGCTGGATGCGCTTCAGTTCGACCTGCATCGCCTGGCGCAGCTTGAGGTCCAGCGCGCCGAGGGGCTCGTCCAGCAGCAGGGCGCGGGGCCGGTTGACCAGGGCCCGCGCCAGCGCGACGCGCTGCTGCTGGCCGCCCGACATCTCGCTGGGGCGGCGCTTCTCCCGGCCCGTGAGGTCGACGATCTCCAGGATGTCGCCGACGCGCTGCTTGATCTCGTTCTTGGCGACGCCCCTGCGGCGCAGCCCGAACGCGACGTTCTCGAACACGCTCATGTGCGGGAACAGGGCGTAGGACTGGAACACCATGTTCACGTCGCGCTTGTTGGCGGGAACGCCGGTGACGCTCTGCCCGTGCAGGTACACCTCGCCCGCCGTGGGCTCCTCGAACCCGGCGATCATCCGCATGGTGGTGGTCTTGCCGCAACCGGACGGGCCGAGCAGGGAGAAGAACTCCCCCTGGCCGATGCGCAGGTCCACGCCGCGCACGGCGGCGACGGTCTCGCCGTGCGAGACGTAGGACTTGCGGACTCCGGCGAGTTCGATCGCGGGTACCGCCGTGTCGGCACGGCCCGGGTCGTCACGCACCGGGGCGGGGCTGGTGTCGGTCATGCTGGGTTCCTTACACAGGGTCGCGGGGTCGGTCAGCTGCGGGAGGCACGACGGTGACCTGCGAATAAGCAGGTTATGTGGGAAAAGACGGTCAGCGGGCCGGGCGGCGTGGCGGAGGGGGCCGCCCGGCCCACTGGACCCGGGGGGGCGGGGTCAGGCCCCGATGTAGTGCATGACGTGCTTGATACGGGTGTAGTCCTCCACGCCGTACATCGACATGTCCTTGCCGTAGCCGGAGTGCTTGAAGCCACCGTGCGGCATCTCCGACACGAACGGGATGTGGGTGTTGACCCACACGGCGCCGAAGTCCAGGGCCTTGGTCATCCGCATGGCGCGGCCGTGGTCGCGGGTCCACACGCTGGCCGACAGCCCGTACTTGACGTCGTTGGCCCAGGCGGTCGCCTGCTGCTCGTCGCTGAAGCGCTGCACGGTGATGACCGGGCCGAAGATCTCGTTCTGCACCATCTCGTCGTCCTGGCGCATGCCGGAGACGACGGTCGGGGCGAAGAAGTAGCCGCGGTCGCCGACGCGCCGCCCGCCGGCCACGACCTCGGCGTGGTCCGGGACGCGGTCCAGGAAGCCCTGGACGCGTTCGAGCTGTCCGGCGCTGTTGACCGGCCCGTAGTCGGCGTCCTCCTCGGTGGGCGGGCCGACCTTGGTGCCGCGCGCGGCCTCGGCGAGGGCGGCGGTGAAGTCGTCGGCGAGGCGGTCGGCGACCAGCACGCGGGTGGCGGCGGTGCAGTCCTGGCCGGCGTTGAAGTAGCCCGCCCCGGCGATGCCGGCGGCGGCGCTCTCGATGTCGGCGTCGTCGAACACCACGACCGGGGCCTTGCCGCCCAGCTCCAGGTGGACGCGCTTGAGGTCGTCGGCGGCGGCCCGCGCGACCTCCATGCCCGCCCGTACCGAACCGGTGATCGACACCATCTGCGGGGTCGGGTGGGTCACCAGGGCGCGGCCGGTGTCGCGGTCGCCGCACACGACGTTGAACACGCCGGGCGGGAAGAACTCGGCGGCGATCTCCGCCAGCAGCAGGGTGCTGGCCGGGGTCGTCTCCGACGGCTTGAGCACGACGGTGTTGCCCGCCGCCAGCGCCGGGCCGAACTTCCACACCGCCATCATCATGGGGTAGTTCCACGGCGTGACCTGCGCGCAGACGCCGATCGGCTCCCGCCGGACCGAGGAGGTGTGGTCGGCCATGTACTCGCCGGTGGCCTTGCCCTCCAGGATGCGGCTCGCCCCGGCGAAGAAGCGCAGGTTGTCGACCATGGGAGGGATCTCCTCCTCCGTGGTCAGCTGCACCGGCTTGCCGGTGTCGCGGACCTCCGCCGCGACGAGGTCGGCGGCGCGGGCCTCGACCGCGTCGGCGAACTTCAGCATCGCCAGGCTGCGGTCCTTGGGCGTGAGGTCCCGCCAGGCGGGGAACGCCTCGGCCGCCGCCCGGAACGCCGCGTCGACGTCGGCCTCGGCCGAGAGCGGCGCCTCGGCGTAGACCTCGCCGGTGCTGGGGTCCACCACCTCCAGGGTGCGCCCGTCCTTGGTGTCGGTGTACTCGCCGCCGATAAAGTTGCGCAGCCTGGTCCTGCCGTCGCTGGTCACGTCGTTCCCTTCTCAGGGGCATATGCCCGATGTGTCCACTTGGGCACGACCTTGACAGAGGATCAGGCTCCTGACAAGGGATTCCGTTGTTACGATCCAATTTCACGACGGATTCCTTGGATCGTCCGCTCATCAGGCCCACTGCCGCAGCAAGGAGACCAGCCATGACGGAGCGCCCCACGGAGGGCTCCCGGGACCGCCGGAACGGGTCTCGCCGCGCCCTCGCGTCCGTCCAGCTCGACGAGACCGCCAAACAGATCATCGAGCAGCTCCAGCAGGACGGACGCCGTTCCTACGCCGCGATCGGCAAGGCCGTCGGCCTGTCGGAGGCGGCGGTGCGGCAACGCGTGCAGAAGCTCCTGGACTCCGGCGTCATGCAGATCGTCGGCGTCACCGACCCCCTGATGCTGGGCTTCTCCCGGCAGATGATGATCGGCCTCAAGTGCGAGGGCGACCTGGAGGCCGTCGCCGACGAGCTGGCCGCGTTCGAGGAGATCGACTACGTGGTGATCACCGCCGGGTCGTTCGACATCCTGGTCGAGCTGGTCTGCGAGGACGACGAGCAGCTGCTGGAGCTGCTGGGCCGCATCCGGCGCGTTCCGGGCGTGGTCTCCACCGAGAGCTTCGTCTACCTGAAGCTGCGCAAGCAGACCTACTCGTGGGGGACCCGCTGATCACTCCGGGTCCCGTCGCCGCGCGAGGCCCGGCCGCCCCACCTCGCGCGGCGGCGCCCCCGTTCCCCACGGACGCCGCGGAGCGGGCGACCGGTGGCCCGCGGGCTCATATTCTCCTTCTTATTGGGGATGCCGCATCGGTGCGCGCGGGCGTACTTTGAGATGCTGCCAGGAAGGAGACCGACCATGTCTGAGTCGGTGCGCCAGGGCCTTCCCTCCCCCCGACCCGACGAGCTCGTCACTTTCCCGACCACGGTCGAACAGCACCTAGTGATCAGCAAGGCGGCCGAGCTGCTGGGCTGGACGGTGCCCCAGTACGTGCTGTGCGCCGCCCTCGACCGGGCGGAACGGGACCTGTACGAGCACGCCGCCCTCAACGACCCGCCACCCCACCCCGCCGTGCCCGGCCCCGACGGACGCGAGGGCGCGGCCGGCCCGCTGACCGCCCTCCTGACCGCGCTGGGAAGCTGACGGCCGGGGAGCCTCACGCGCCGCCCAGCGCCTCGCGCAGCCGGGCGGCGTAGTCGGCTGCCTCGGCGTCGGAGTCGTAGCGGTGCCGCGGCCAGAAGAACCCGCGCAGCCCGTCCTTGCGGTTGCGCGGCACGACGTGGACGTGCAGGTGCGGGACGCTCTGGCTGACCCGGTTGTTCATCGCCACGAACGACCCGGCCGCGCCGAGCGTTCCCTCCATCGCCGCCGCCAGCCGCCGCGCGTGCAGGAACAGCGGCCCCACCTGCTCGGGCGGCAGGTCGGGCAGCGTCTCGTGGTGCTCGCGCGGCACCAGCAGGACATGCCCCTTGAACAGCGGGCGGGTGTCGAGGAACGCCAGCGCCCCGGGCTCCTCCAGCACCAGGTGCGCGGGCTGCTCGCCCTTGACGATCCGGCAGAACACGCAGTCGGGGTCGCTCACCCGACGCATTCTCCCCCACCGGTCCGGCAGCCGTCCCCCCGCCGGGCTGATGACCGCTTTACATGATCACCGCTACGGTGCGGTCCCATGCGCCTGGACAGCATCGCGTTCCGATACCGGCGGCGGTCGCCGTGGATCCTGCGGGACGTCACCCTCGACCTGCCGCCCGGCACGGTCGCCGAGGTGACCGGCCGCAACGGGGCGGGCAAGTCGACGCTGCTGCGGCTGGTCGCCGGGCTGCGCGACCCGCGCCGGGGCACCGTCAGCGGGCGGCCCGAACGCGTCGGGTACGCGCCCGAGCGGTTCCCGGTGGACCAGCCGTTCAGCGTGCGGTCCTACCTGGCGCACATGGCGGCGGTCCACGGCGTCCCCGCGAGCGCCGCCGACCCGTGGATCGAGCGCCTCGCCCTCGGCCGGCTGCTCGACACGCGCCTGCCCGAGCTGTCCAAGGGCAGCGCCCAGAAGGTCGGCCTCGTCCAGGCGCTGCTGCACTCCCCCGGCCTGCTGGTGCTGGACGAGCCGTTCTCCGGGCTCGACGCCCAGATCCGCGACGCGCTGCCCGGCCTGATCGCCGACCTGGCCGGCGAGGGCGCCACCGTCGTCGTCAGCGACCACCAGCGCGTCGTGGAGCACCTGCCCGGCGTCCGCCGCGTGCGCGTCGCCGACGGCACCGTCACCGCCGCCGACGACGACGGCGGATGGACCGTCCTGGAGGTCGTCGTGCGCAGCGACCAGGCCGACGACCTGGAGACCAAGCTGCGCGCCGACGGCCACGAGGTGCGGAGGACCCAGCGATGATCGCCCTGGCGCGGTTCCAGCTCGACGGGTACGTGCGCTCGCTGCGCGTCCTGCAACCACTCGTGGTGATCTTCCTGGTGGTGGCGCTGGTGCTGTCCCAGTGGCCCAGCGGCGAGACGCCCGAGGACACCGTGGAGGCCGCCACCGGGACGCTCGGCGACGTGCCCGCGTTCCTGTTCTTCGTGTGGGCCTGGACCGCCCGCGCCCTGCTGGACGCCCAGCCCGACGTCCAGCGCGACCTGTCGGCCGTCGCCGCGCGCCGCCGGGACGTCCCGGTGCTCGCCGGGCTGCTGGCCGCCTACACCGTCAACCTCGTCCTCGGCGCCCTGGCCCTGGCCTCCCCGCTGCTGCAGTCCGTCCTGGTCGGCGTGCCCGCCTCGGCGCTGCTCACCTGCGTGGGGCTGGCGCTGCTGGTCAACGCCGCCGCGACGGCGCTGGGCGCGTGGACGAGCCGCGCCGTCATCCCCGCCCCCGGCACCGCCCTGCTGGCGCTGCTGGGCGCGCTGGTGGCCGCGCTCCTGCTGGGCCTGGGGCCGCTGAACCCGCTGGCGGTGCCGATCCTGGACTGGGTGCGCGCCGCCCACGCCGGCCCGGCCGCGTTCACCGACGCCTACCCCGGGATCGCGCTCCACCTGGTCCTGTGGACGGCGGTGGTGGGAGGCGGTTACGCGTTCGTCGCCCGCCGCCGCTGACCCTCGGCGGCCTGGGCGGTGAGGCAGGCGCTGTCCACCGGGGCGTTCTCCCGCACGCAGAAGTAGACGCGCCCGGAGCCGCCCCAGTCCCAGCCGAGGCGGTTGTCGGAGTCCAGCTGCAACAGCAGCCGCCACCCGGACTCGGTCGCCTGCGGCCCCTCGGGGTCGCGCGCCAGCACCGGCCAGCCGCCGATCTGGTGCATGGGCGCGTCGTCCGGCCAGGCGTGCTGGGCCCACGCCGCGTGGAGCTGCTCGTAGAGGGGCAGGCATCCGCTGTAGGCCGCCTCCAGCCGCCGCAGCGCGGGCTCCTGCGGCGAGGGCACCGACAGGAACGGCTTCGCGCCGAGCGGGCACGACGGGTACGCCGACGCGCCCTCCGGGCGTTCGGCCTCCCGCATCTCACCGGCGAACACCCGGCACCCGGCACCGCCGTAGAACGCCGCCACCCCCTTGTCGGGAAGCCAGGGAACGGCCCCCAGCGCGGCGATCTCCCCGAAGTCCACCGCGCCCAGGAAGTCCAACGGCCGCCCGGCCACAACCGGCCACTCCTCCCCCACGGGCAGCACCGGCGCCCCGCCGAGCCGGACCGTCGCCTCCCCCTCGGCGCCCAGGGCCAGAGCGGGCCGGGCCAGCTCCAGCAGCGCCGCCGTGACCTCGGGGGCGAAGAACACACCGAACAGGGAGTGCAGCCGCTGCCGCTGCGCGTGGAAGTGATCCATGACACATACCGTTCCCCACCCGCCCGGCGCGTACCAGGCCGGTATGGGACTCCCGCGGCCGCGGGCTAGCGCCGTTCCAGCGCCACGGCGAGCTGCTCCAGGAACCGGTCGACCTCGCCCTCGTCGTAGGCGGCCCCGAACCGCACCGTCCGGAACGCGCACTCGCGCACGTCCGACGCCGCGACCGGCGCGGCC
This sequence comes from Actinomadura kijaniata, assembly GCF_014138665.1. Classification (NCBI taxonomy): domain Bacteria; kingdom Bacillati; phylum Actinomycetota; class Actinomycetes; order Streptosporangiales; family Thermomonosporaceae; genus Actinomadura; species Actinomadura kijaniata. The sequence goes on along the minus strand of NZ_JACJIA010000001.1, from coordinate 1,003,572 downwards.
GGCCCCCGCAGCCCCGCCACGACCCGGTCCAGGAACGCGTCCACGTCCCGCACGTCGTACCCGGTCCGCAGCCCGGCCCGGCCGAACCGCGCGCTCTGGATCCACCCGATCAGCCACTCGGGGTTCGCGCGGGGCCGCCCGGCCCGCCGGGTCCGCGGCCCGGACGCCCGCAGCCGCCGGACGCACTCCATCAGCAGCTCGTCGACGACCCGCCGGTCATAGCCGCGCATCACGACGTCGAGCCGCGTACCGCGCACCTCCTCGGCGGTGAGCCCGCCGTCCCCGTCGAACGCCTTCCCGATGCGCTCCAGCAGGGCGTCGACCTGCGCCCGGTCGTACCCGCGCATCACGACGGGCGGCCGCGTCAGCAGCAGCCGCCCACCCGTCTTCACCACCACCCGGCTCCCTTTCGTCACGGCCGCCACCTCGTCCGCGACGTCCAGCCTGACGCCCCGCCCGAGTGCTCCGCAAGGCGCCGGGAACCCTCCGCTACTCCTTGGTGGCGGCGGCGAGCTGGCCGCAGGCCCCGTCGATCTCCCGGCCGCGCGTGTCGCGGACCGTGACGGGCACGCCGTGCGCCTCCAGGCGGCGGACGAACTCGCGCTCGTCCTCCGGCCGCGAGGCGGTCCACTTCGACCCCGGCGTGGGGTTCAGCGGGATGAGGTTGACGTGGACCCGGTGGCCCTTCAGCCGGCGGCCCAGCAGGTCGGCGCGCCAGGCCTGGTCGTTGATGTCCTTGATCAGCGCGTACTCGATGGAGACCCGGCGGCCCGACCGGTCGGCGTAGTGCCAGGCGGCGTCCAGGACCTCCTCGACCTTCCACCGGTTGTTGATCGGCACGAGCTCGTCGCGCAGCTCGTCGTCGGGGGCGTGCAGCGACAGCGCCAGCCGCACCGACATGTCCTCGGCGGCCAGCTTCTCGATCGCCGGGACCAGGCCCACCGTCGACACCGTCACCGCGCGCTGCGAGATGCCCAGCCCGGCCGGCGCGGGGTCGGTGATGCGGCGCACCGCGCCGATGACCGCCTTGTAGTTGGCCAGCGGCTCGCCCATGCCCATGAACACGATGTTGGACACCCGGCCCGGCCCGCCCGCGACGCGGCCCGCCGCCATCGCGCGGGCCCCGGCGGCGACCTGCTCGACGATCTCGGCGGTGGACAGGTTACGGGTCAGCCCGGCCTGGCCGGTCGCGCAGAACGGGCAGTTCATGCCGCACCCGGCCTGCGACGACACGCACATCGTCGCCCGGTCGGGGTAGCGCATCAGCACCGACTCGAACAGCACCCCGTCGAAGGCCTTCCAGACCGTCTTGAGGGTCTTGCCGCCGTCGCACGCCAGCTCCCGGACCGGGGTGAGCAGCTCCGGCAGCAGCTCGGCGGCGAGCCTGTCGCGCAGCGCGGCGGGCAGGTCCGTCATGTCCGCCGGGTCCTTGGTCAGGCGCGCGAAGTAGTGGCGGGACAGCTGGTCGGCGCGGAACGGCTTCTCGCCGAGCGCGGCGACGGCCTCCCGGCGTTCGTCGGTGGTCAGGTCGGCCAGGTGGCGCGGCGGCTTGCCCCGGCGGGGCGCGGCGAAGACCAGCTTCGGCGGGGTCTTCTTCGGCGCGGATCCGGCGGGGGCGGGTTCGGTGGTCGCAGACATCGTTCCTCCAGTGTCGCAAACGCCGCGCCGTGCCCGCGCCATCCCGGCCGGGCCGGACTTGACCCGCCCGTGACCCTCGCTTGGCCGGAGAACGCGCGAACGGCCGCGGGACCGGGGTCGCGCGGCCGTCCGGAGGATCCGCCGGTCAGGTGCCGGCCGGGACGAACAGCTCCAGCAGCAGCCACACCACGGGGGCGGTGGCGACCAGCGAGTCCAGCCGGTCCATCACGCCGCCGTGGCCGGGCAGCAGGGTGCCCATGTCCTTGATCGACAGATCCCGCTTGATCATCGATTCGATCAGGTCGCCGACGATCGCGGTCACCACGACGGCCAGGCCGATCAGCAGACCGTGCCACCAGCGCCCGTCGTCCAGCCGCCACCACAGCAGCCACGCGCCGACGAGCATGCAGGTCAGCGCCGAACCGGCGACGCCCTCCCAGGTCTTCTTCGGGCTGATCGTGGGCGCCATCTTGTGCTTGCCGAGGAACGCCCCGGCGAAGTAGCCGCCGATGTCGCTGGAGACCGTGACCGCGATGAACACCACGATGCGTTCGGCGCCGTCCTCGGGGGCCAGCAGCAGCGCCACCACGCCGCCCATCAGCACCAGGTACCCGGCGACGAACACCCCGGCCGTGGTGTCGCGGACGTAGCCCTCGGCCCCCTCGGGCATCCGCACGACCAGCACCGCCAGCACGGTCAGCGCGACCACCGCCACCAGCGCGATCGGTCCCCACACGTAGGCGGCGACCGGCGCCAGGACCATCCCGACCGCCAGTGGGACGAACGGGGCCTGGATGCCGCGGGTGGCGAACGCCTTGGTCAGCTCCTGCATCCCGAGGAGCAGGAACACCACCATCACCGCCAGGAAGATCTCCCTGACGGTGTAGAGGGACAGCAGCACGAGAGCGCCGAGGGCGGCCCCGACGCCGATGGCGATGGGCAGGTTACGGCCCGCCCGGTTCTTGACCGACGGCTTGTCCTCGCCGGTCGGGGAGCCCGCGGGCTCCCCGGATGCGTCGAGTTCCATCAAACCTCGAGCAGTTCGGCCTTCTTGTGCTCAAGCAACTCGTCAACCTGCGCCACGTACCTGTGGGTGGTGTCGTCGAGCTCCTTCTCGGCGCGCCGGACGTCGTCCTCGCCGGCCTCGCCGTCCTTGGCGAGCTTGTCGAGGGTGTCCTTGGCGCGGCGCCGGACGTTCCGGATGGAGATCTTGGCGTCCTCGGCCTTGGTGCCGGCGACCTTGATGAACTCCTTGCGGCGCTCCTCCGACAGGTCGGGGAACACCACGCGGATGACGTTGCCGTCGTTGGTGGGGTTCACGCCCAGGTCGGAGTCACGGATCGCCTTCTCCACCGCCTGCATCGAGGACTTGTCGAAGACCTGCACGATGACCATGCGGGGCTCGGGCAGCGTGAACGACGCCAGCTGGTTGATCGGCGTCGGCGTGCCGTAGTACTCCGCGGTGATCTTGTTGAACATGGCGGGCGTGACGCGGCCGGCGCGGATGGCCTGGAAGTCCTCCTTGGCGACCGCGACCGCCTTCTCCATCTTCTCCTCGGCCTCGAGGAGGGTCTCGTCGATCACTTCGACTCCCGGTTCATCTGGTCGGCCTGTGTGGCACTGCCGGTCTGGCTCTGTTTCGGTCAGCCGTCAGCCGTCGGCCGGGCTGACCAGAGTGCCGATCTTCTCACCCCGGACGGCCCGGACGATGTTGCCCTGGCCCATCAGGTCGAACACCACGATGGGCAGCGCGTTGTCCATGCAGAGGCTGATGGCCGTGGCGTCCATGACCTTCAGCCCTCGCTGTAGGACTTCACCGTAATCCAAACGGTCGAACTTGACCGCGTCCGAATGCTTGCGGGGGTCGGCGTCGTACACCCCGTCCACCTGAGTGGCCTTCAGCACCGCCTCGGCGCCGATCTCCAGCGCGCGCTGGGCGGCGGTGGTGTCGGTGGAGAAGAACGGCTGGCCCAGGCCCGCGCCGAAGATCACCACGCGGCCCTTCTCCAGGTGGCGCATGGCGCGACGGGGGATGTAGGGCTCGGCGACCTGGCTCATGGTGATGGCGGTCTGCACGCGGGTGTCCACGCCCAGCTTCTCCAGGAAGTCCTGGAGCGCCAGGCAGTTGATCACCGTGCCGATCATGCCCATGTAGTCGCCGCGGCCGCGGTCCAGGCCACGTTCGGCCAACTGCGCGCCGCGGAACATGTTGCCGCCGCCGCAGACGACGGCGACCTGCACGCCGTCCTTGACGGCCTCGGCGATGGCCTCGGCGACGTGCTGCACGACCTCGGGGTCGATACCCATCGGGTCGCCGCCCGCGAACGCCTCGCCGGACAGCTTCAGCAGCACGCGCTTCCAGCCGCCCCGGGGGGCGTGCTGGTGCGACGGCCGCCCAGCGGACGACGAGGCCGCCGTCGTGTCAGTGTTCTTGTCTTCCGGCACGTCGGCGGCCTCCTCGTTGCTTCGTGAAAACTCTGTCGGGCTCCTGTCTCCAGGGTCCCTCAGCTCTGGCCCACCTTGAAGCGGGCGAAGCGCACGACCTTCACGCCGTTCTCGTCGAGGAGCTTGGCGATGGTCTTCTTGCCGTCCTTGACGAACGCCTGCTCCAGCAGCACGAAGTCACGCAGGTAGGCGTTGACCCGACCCTCGACGATCTTGGCGATCGCGGCCTCGGGCTTGCCCTCCTCGCGGGTCTTGGTCTCGGCGAGGGCGCGCTCCTTCTCGATCACCTCGGCGGGGATCTCCTCGAAGGTGAGGTACTTGGGGGCCATCGCCGCGATCTGCTGGGCGACGTCCTTGGCGACCTCGGCGTTCTCGGTGTCCAGCTCGACCAGCACGCCGGTGGTCGGCGGCAGGGACGGGTCGGACTTGTGCAGGTAGGAGGCCACGTAGGCGCCCTTGAAGTGCGCGAAGCGACCGATCTCCAGCTTCTCGCCGATCTTGGCGCTGGCCTCCTGGACCAGGAGCTCGACGGACTTGCCGGGCTCGATCTCGGCCTTCAGCAGGTCCGCGGCGCTCTCGACGCCGCTCTTGGCGGCGAACTCGACCAGCCTGTCGGCCAGCGCGATGAACTCGGCGTTCTTGGCGACGAAGTCGGTCTCGCACTTGACTTCCAGCAGGGCGCCGTCGCCGGAGCCGTCGAAGAACTCGGAGATCAGGCCGTTGGCGGCGGTGCGCTCGGCGCGCTTGCCCACGTCCTTGGCGCCCTTGAGGCGCAGGATCTCCACGGCCTTCTCGAAGTCGCCCTCGGCCTCGGTCAGGGCGTTCTTGCAGGCCATCATGCCGGAGCCGGTCAGCTCGCGAAGCCGCTTGACGTCAGCGGCGGTGAAGTCAGCCATCGCTCTCTTCGTCTCTGTGAGTGGTGTGCTCGGTGGATCCGCGACGATCCCCGGTGGCCCGCACGGACGCGGGCCACCGGGGATCGGGGATCAGGCCTGCTCGGCCTCGGTGTTCTCGGTCGCCTCGGTCGCGGCGGCGGCGGGCTCGGCGGCCTGCTCGGTCTCGGCCGGCGCCTCGGCGGGGGCCTCGGCGGGGGCCTCGGCGGGGGCCTCCGCGGGGGCCGCGGCGTCGGCGGACTTGTTCTCGAGCAGCTCGCGCTCCCACTCGGCCAGCGGCTCGGCCGCGGCGGCCTCGGCGGGCTTGTCGTCACCGGCGGCGGCGCCGGAGCGGGCGATCAGGCCGTCGGCGACGGCGTCGGCCACGACGCGGGTCAGCAGGCTGACGGAGCGGATGGCGTCGTCGTTGCCCGGGATCGGGTAGTCGACCTCGTCGGGGTCGCAGTTGGTGTCCAGGATCGCGACGACCGGGATGCCGAGCTTCTTGGCCTCGTTGACCGCGATGTGCTCCTTCTTGGTGTCCACGATCCAGATGGCGCTGGGGACCTTCGCCATGTCGCGGATACCGCCGAGGGTGCGCTCCAGCTTCTCCTTCTCGCGGCGCAGACCGAGAAGCTCCTTCTTGGTCATGCCGGAGCCGGCCACGTCGTCGTAGTTGATCTCCTCCAGCTCCTTGAGCCGGGTGAGGCGCTTGTGGACGGTGGAGAAGTTGGTGAGCATGCCGCCCAGCCAGCGCTGGTTGACGTACGGCATCCCGACGCGGGTCGACTGCTCGGCGATGGCCTCCTGCGCCTGCTTCTTGGTGCCGACGAACAGGATGGTGCCGCCGTGGGCGACCGTGGCCTTGACGAACTCGTAGGCGCGGTCGATGTAGGACAGCGACTGCTGGAGGTCGATGATGTAGATGCCGTTGCGCTCCGTGAAGATGAAGCGCTTCATCTTCGGGTTCCAACGGCGGGTCTGGTGACCGAAGTGGACGCCGCTCTCGAGCAGCTGTCGCATGGTGACGACGGGAGCCATAAGCCCGTGTTCTCCTGTCCGGCCCGCGAGGCGGGCCACGTTCCGGTTGTCTGCCGGCGCTCGGGCGCGGCCCCGCCGTCGCGAGCGACGGACCGAGAGGCCGCGTCCCACCTTGCCCTCCTTGCGGCGGGCCGCTGGGTGGCGGGCGAGCGCGTGAATTCGGCCGCTCAGGCTGAGGACCTGCGCGACCGTTTCCCAAGTCTATTGGATGTTGGCCGCGCACGTGGAATCAACCGGGACCGGCGGGCCGTCACGTCAGGCGGGTTATCCACAGATGGCGTTCTCCTCTGGTGACGGGAGTGACGCGGGACGCAGGCTGGGGGCCATGAGCGTGTTCGTGACAGTCCTCATCGGCGCCGTCGTCCTCACCGTGCCGCCGCCACCGTCCGGAGGGGAATGGCGGTGGCCGTTAACCCCCGTCCCGGAGGTGCTGCGGGCGTTCTCGCCCCCGCCGGCCCCGTGGCTGGCGGGGCACCGGGGCGTGGACCTGGCGGCGCGGCCGGGCCAGGCGGTCCTGGCGGCGGGGCCCGGCCGCGTCTCCTACGCGGGCCGTCTGGCGGGCCGGGGCGTGGTCGCGATCACCCACGGCGTCCTGCGGACCACCTACCTGCCGGTCCGCCCGTCGGTGAAGCGCGGCAGCATGATCGCGTCAGGCGCGCGCATCGGCGTGGTGGAGGGCGCGCCCCGGCACTGCGCGGCCGCCTGCCTGCACTGGGGCCTCCTCGACGCGTCCGGGTACCGGGACCCCCTGGCCCTGGTCCGCCCGCAGGTGCGCCTGCTGCCCCGCTGGCCCGGCTCCCGGGCACGTCCCCCGGCGGAGAAGGCCCCGTCCGGGCCTCCGCTCCGCCTGGGCCTGCGGGACGCGAGCACGGCGACGGGCGGCGCGCTCACCGGCGTCCTCCTGACGTCCGCCCTGGTGTTCGCGCGGCGCCGGACCAGACCAGGGCCCCCGCGCCGGCCGCCGACGGGGGTCATCGACCTGGAACGGGAGCGGCGGCTGCGGCGCGCGCGTTGATCACCGGTCCTCGGCCGCGCCCCTGGGGTGCGCCTGGCGGTGGACCTGCTTCAGGCGCTCGGCCGAGACATGCGTGTAGAGCTGGGTGCTCTGCAACGAGGCGTGCCCCAGGATCTCCTGGACGCTGCGCAGGTCGGCCCCACCCTCCAGCAGATGGGTGGCGGCGCTGTGCCGCAGCCCGTGGGGAGCCAGGTCGGGCACGCCCCCGACCTCGGCGATACGGCTGTGCACGATGCGGCGGGCGCTGTTGGGGTGCAGCCGTCCACCGCGCGCGCCGAGGAAGAGCGCCGCTCCGCTCCGCTCGTTGGCCAGGGCGGGCCGCCCGGCCCGCAGCCAGTCCCCCGCGGCCCGGGCGGCGGGCTCCCCGATCGGCACCACGCGTTCCCTGCCGCCCTTGCCGAGGACACGAACGGTGTTGCGCGCGGCGTCCAGGTCGTCGATGTCCAGCCCGCACAGCTCACTCACCCGTACACCGGTCCCGTACAGCACCTCCAGCACAGCCAGGTCGCGCAGCCCCAAGGGTCCGCTGACGTCCATCCGGTCCAGCAGCCGCCCGGCGTCGTCCTGGCTGAGCACGGTGGGGAGGTCGCGGTTCTGCCGAGGCGTGCCCAGCAGCGGCCCGGGGTCGAAGTCGAGCAGCCCGCGCCGGTGCAGGTAGCCGGTGAAGGCCCGCACCGCCGCGGTCCGCCGCGCCAGGGTGGCCCGCGACCTGCCCAGCGCGTGCTGCCGCGCCAGCCAGGCCCGCAGCACCGTCACGTCCAGCCCCTCGGGGCCGGAGACCCCCACGGCGGCCGCGTAGGAACACAGGTCCCGCAGGTCACCGCGGTAGGCGCGGAGGGTGTGGGGCGAAACACCCCGCTCGGCCCGTAGATGCCGGTCGAACTCCGCCACGGCCTCCTGCAACGCCACGTCACTCACAACCGCCACGCTGCGCCACTCGCGCCCCGAAGACAAGCACCGCACCTCCAAGATCCCGACTTATCCACAGATCGTGATCGGCCGTAGCGGACGGTCACAGCCGGCGGGCACCGTCGGACCGGACAGCGAAGGAGAAGCAGATGACCCCCCGACACATCGATCTCGGCCGGCGTGGGGAGAGCGCGGCGGCGGCCCACCTCGCCGGCCTCGGCTGGATGATCCTCGACCGCAACTGGCGCTGCCCCGAGGGCGAGCTGGACATCGTCGCCCACGACGGCCGCCAGCACGTGGCCTGCGAGGTGAAGACCCGCGCCTCCACCGCGCTGGGCGAACCGGTGGAGGCGATCACCCCGCCCAAGGCCGCCCGCCTGCGCCGCCTGGCGAACCGCTGGGCCGCCGAGCACCGCGTTCCCGCCGCCCTCGTGCGCGTGGACGTCCTCGGCCTGGTGTCCGACGGCGACGGCTTCCTCCTGGACCACCTGCGGGGGGTGTGCTGAATGACGCTCGCCAAGACCCGCTCGGTCGGCCTGGTCGGGGTGGACGGCTACGTCGTGGACGTCGAGGCCGCGATCACCAGCGGCGTTCCCGGCCTGCACCTGGTGGGCCTCCCCGACACCGCCCTCAACGAGTCCCGCGACCGGGTCCGCGCCGCGATCTTCAACTCCGGGGAGGAGTGGCCCAACCGCCACGTCACGATCTCCCTGTTCCCCGCCAGCGTCCCCAAGCGCGGCTCGACCTTCGACATCGCGATCGCGACGGCCATCCTCGCGGCGGCCGGGGCGATCCCACCCCGTTCCTGCGCGGGCCTGGTCCTGATCGGCGAACTGGGCCTGGACGGCCGCCTGCGCGCGATCCCCGGCGTGCTCCCGGCGGTCCTGGCGGCCGCGAACGCGGGCTGCCGCACCGTGGTCGTCCCCCACCCCAACACCGCCGAGGCCCGCCTGGTCCCCGACATCGAGGTGATCCCGGCCGCGTCCCTGCGCAGCCTGCTGTCCCTCCTGCGAGGCGACCCGCCCCCGCCCGAGGACGAGCAGGAGCCCCCGCCCGCCGAGGCGCCGGCACGCCCCCCGGACCGCCGCGACACCCTGGACCTGGCCGACGTCCGAGGCCAGGCCGAGGCCCGCCGGGCCCTGGAGATCAGCGCCGCCGGAGGCCACCACCTGTTCTACTCGGGCCCGCCGGGGTGCGGGAAGACGATGCTGGCCGAACGCCTGCCCACGCTCATGCCCCCGCTCGCCCCCGAAGCGGCCCTGGAGGTCACCGCGATCCACTCGGTCGCCGGCACCCTGCCGCCCGGCCAACCCCTGATCACCCGTCCCCCGTTCCAGGCCCCGCACCACACCTCGACCCGCGCGTCCATGGTCGGCGGCGGCTCGGGCCGGGTCCTGCAACCCGGCGCGGTCACCCTGGCCCACCGGGGGATCCTGTTCATGGACGAGGCCCCCGAGTTCGACCGGGGCACCCTGGAGGCCCTGCGCCAACCCCTCGAAGAGGGAGAGGTCCGCATCTCCCGGGCCGAGCGGGCCACCAGCTTCCCGGCCCGCTTCACCCTGGTCCTGGCGGCCAACCCCTGCCCCTGCGCCGCCGCGAAACAGATCGACTGCTCCTGCGCCCCGGCGGTCCGCCGCAGATACCTGGAACGCATCTCGGGCCCCCTCCTGGACCGCATCGACCTGAAACTCGACCTCTCCCCCGCCACCCGGGCCGAACTCCGCTACGACCTGGAAGTCGCCGAACCCAGCCGGGTCGTCGCCGACCGAGTCCTCCTGGCCCGCGAACGAGCCGTCAAACGCCTGGCCGAGACCCCCTGGCGGGCCAACAGCGAGATCCCCGGCCCCGAACTGCGCCGCCACTTCCTGCCCAGCGCGGAGGCGATGCGCACCGCCGACGACGCCCTACAGAACGGCACCCTCAGCGTCCGGGGCCTGGACCGCGTCCTGAGAGTCGCCTGGACCCTGGCAGACCTGGCCGAACGAGACACCCCCACCGCCGACGACGTAGGAGGCGCCCTGGCCCTGTGGACCTGCCGAAAAACCTGACCCGAAACCACTTCCCCGACAAACCCTCAAAGGAGAAGACCCCATGACCGGCAACCCCCAGCCCGACCTCACCCCAGCCCACCCCTCCTTCCCTGACCCCAACCACATCCACGACCACCCCGTCCCCCACGAGAACACCCCCCGCGAAGGCCCCCCACACGCCCCCGCCCCAAGCCAAGCCCCCACCCACCAAGCCACCACAAACCACCACCCCACCCCCAGAAAACCCCTCCCAACCGACAACCACACCGCCCCAGCCCCCACACCCCTGAACCCCGCGAGCGTGGGGTCCGCGAGCGTGGGGTCCGCGAGCGTGGGGTCCGCGAGCGTGGGGTCCGCGAGCGTGGGGTCCGCTCGCCTAGACCCCGCAAACATGGGGCCCGTACACCCCGACCCCGCACACATGGAACCCACAGGCCTCGGACTCGCAGCCCCGGAGCCCGCGCACCTGGAACCCGCAGGCCTCGGGCCCGCAGACCTGGAACCCGCAGGCACGGAGCTCGCAAGCACGCAGCCCGCACACCTGGGCCCCGCACACCTGGAGCCCGCAGGCGTAGAGCCCGCAGGCGTAGAGCCCGCAGGCGTAGAGCCCGCAGGCGTAGAGCCCGCACACCTGGAGCCCACACACCTGGAGCCCGAAGGTGGGGAGTTCGTTGGTGGGCTTCTTCTTGGAGAGGGCGATGTCGCTGAGGGCGGCGTTTTGGGCGGCGGAGAGTCCGGGGTGGCCGTGGGGCGGGGCGGCGTTCACGGTGCTGGCGACGGTGGGGGCGGCCGGGGCGGCTTCGGGGGTGTGTCCCCGGAGCGGGTGGCGCGGATGGTGTTGTGCGCCATGGCCGAGCCCGGGGAGCCGTACGTCAACCGGATGATCAACGCGGTCGGGCCGGTCGGAGTGATCGACGCGGTGCGGATCGGCGCGATCCCGGAGGCCGTGCGGGTGGAGCCGGAGGAGCACGGGAAGTTCCTGGCGACGTTGGAGCGCTGGCGGATCAGGCTGGCCGACGTCTCTCCCGAGGAGGACATGACCGTGGCTGAGCATCTGGGCTGCCGGTTCGTGTGCCCGGGGGATCCCGAGTGGCCCACCACGCTCGACGATCTCGGGGTCGAGCGGCCCTACGGGCTGTGGCTGCGCGGGCCGGAGGACCTGCGGTTCACCTGCCTGCGTTCGGTCGCGGTGGTCGGCTCGCGCGCCGCGTCCTCCTACGGGATGCGGTTCGCCGCCGAGCTGGGCGCCGACCTGGCCGAACGCGGCTGGGCGGTGATCTCCGGCGGGGCGCTGGGCATCGACGCGGCCGCCCACCGGGGCGCGTTGGCCGCCGACGGCCCCACCGTCGCGGTTCTCGCCAACGGCGTGGACGTTCCCTATCCGGCGGCCAACGAGGGGTTGTTCGCCGAGATGGCCCGCCGTGCCCTGCTGGTCAGCGAGTCACCGTTGGGCGCGCATCCGCGGCGAACGCGGTTCCTGGTCCGCAACCGGGTGATCGCCGCGTTGTCGCGCGGCACCGTCGTGGTGGAGGCCGCCCGCCGCAGCGGTGCGCTCAACACCGCCAAGTGGGCCCGCCAGCTGGGCCGCGAGGTGATGGCGGTCCCGGGCCCGGCGGACTCGGTCGCCTCGGTCGGCTGCCATCGTCTGCTGCGCGACCAGCCGCCCGCCCTCCTGGTCACCCGCTGGGAAGAGGTCGTGGAGGCGGTCGGCCGGATCGGCGCCGATCTGGCCCCCGAGCCCGAAAGCCCGGTGCTGCCCCGCGACCACCTGGAGCCGGTGACCCGAGCGGTGCTGGAGGCGTTCCCATCGCGCGGCACGACCGGCACGGCCCAGCTCGCCACCAAGGCGGGCGTGGATCTCGCCACCACCAACGCCAAGCTCGGGCTGTTGGCAGCGGCGGGCTTCGTGGAACGCGCCCCCGGCGGCTGGCGCCTCACCAAAGCCGCCAAGATCGACTCCCCTGCCCTCGCCACCGTCCCCGCAGACGTCCCGTGCGGCCCTCACCCGACCGGAGCACCCGAATGACCTCCCGGGCAGGGCAGGAGATGCCTTGGCGAGGAGCCGGCTCCCTCCACGGCACGCTACGCACCAGCGCAAAAGGCCGTTCCTCCAACGGACAGCGTCGGAAGGCAGGCCATCCGAGTCCGGCACGGGCAAGAGCCCCGACGGCCCTCGCTCAACGGGCCGAAAGCCGAACTCTCCGCGACACTCTCCAACGCGCGAGCCGTGGCTCCGCGCGTTCCCGCTGGAGGCTGCCGCAAAGTGGGCCTCAGCCATGCACGCGGTGCGTCACCTGGGCTGCGGCCCGAAACGGAGGCGATGGCTCGCAGGTCAGGTAACGAAGCGACGGCACTCTTGCCAAGACCTTCTGAGGCGCGAACCGCCAGGCGAGCGTCGGAGGAGAGGGCGTTGAAACGCAGCCTCGGCCGCTTCTGATGAAGCAGAAGCGGCCCCTGCGGCCTTACGGCAGCGGAGTTTCAGTAGGGCGAGGCGGGGAGCGACGTCCTGAAGCTTCGTCAGAAGCGCCGTGGCACTACAGCCGCGCCTTCTGCCGCGTCGATGGACGCATGTTGGTCCTCGGGGCGGGCGCGGAACGACGCAAGCGAAGTCCGCCACAGCGCCGCAGGCCCAAGCACCGCCGCTGGAGTACGGCTCCGGCCCCGCATCGAACGGACGCAGCGGTGCCGCCGGGTTTCACGGCCCGGCGGCACCGCGAGCCGCGTGAGCTGATCTGATGGATACCAGCAGGCTCGACCAGTCGCGAGCATCAACACGACCGCGCCTGCCCCGGAGCGGGGCGTTCCTGGGCCGCCTGCCCGGATGATCCCGCCTTGCCACCTGGTCGAGGTCGCGCCGATGTCGAACGGTGCCGGCCGAACGCCCCAACCCCGCTCGGGTGTGCCGGGGCGTCCGTTCCTTCGGCCTACCAGGCTGCTTCGTCGGTCACCTCGCAGTCGCGGTCGCCAAGCCGGACGAGGAGCGGATGGACGGCCGGACGCGGTGGGTGGAGGTGTGCCCTTTCGCGATGCGGGCGCGTCGCCCGGCCTGTTAGGGGCACCCGGCCTGCGGTCGGTGTCGAGGGGCGCGGTCTGCTCCGTGCGGGCCTTCGAAGGGCTGAGGTGGGTAGGGCGTCATGCTGGGGTGGTGCCGTGGGCCAGGTCGCTCGTTCTTAGTGTGGGGCCTTCGCTGGGCTGGTCCTTGGCCGGGGTCTTGGTGAGGCCGGTGGATCGGGGTGGCCGGATCCGGCGGTGGATCGGGGTCCGGTTTCGTGTTTTCAATGACGGGGACGCCCCCGATCTCTGGGAGAACCGATGATCCGGAGTCTCCTCGTCCTCAGCGGCACGCTCGTCGCCCTGTCGGCGGCGCCGGCCTCGGCGGCGGCCGCGGTGACCTACGACGTTCGCGGCGGTGACGCGTTCAGCGCCACGCCCTCCTCCGGCCGGTGCACGATCGGCTTCTCCGTCCGAGGCGGCTACATCACCTCCGGCCGGTGCGCCCGCGCCGGTCAGAGCGTCATCGGCTACAACGGGGTCGCCCAGGGCACCGTGCAGAGCACGACCTTCCCCGTCAACGCCGTCGCCTGGGTGAAGACCAACAGCAGTTGGCGGCCGCGCGGCCTGGTCAACCGCCACGACGGGACCTTCGTCGCCGTGCGCGGGGCCCAGGCGGCGCCGGTCGGCTCGGCCGCGTGCATGTCCGGGGCCGTCAGCCGCTGGCGGTGCGGCACCATCCTGGCCAGGAACGTCACCATCAACTTCCCCGAGGGCATCCTGTACGGGGCGATCCGCACCAACATCTGCGCCGGGCCCGGTGACCTGGGCGCCCCGCTCATCGCCAACGGGCAGGCCCAGGGCACCCTGGTCGCCGCGTCGAGCAGCAGTTGCGCCGCCTACTTCCTGCCCGTCAGCGAGGCGCTGGCGGCCTACGGCCTGGTGCTGCTGACCGAGTAGACCGGGACCGTCCTACCGGATCCACCGGCGGATCGCGTCGACGGTGGTCTCGGGGGAGGTGTTGAAGCAGAACCTGATCCTCGGCGATCCCGACCTGGCCCGGTTCATCGCCGAGCTGCGGGGAGCGGGTGGTTCGACGAGCTCTGGCGGGGCGGGCGCTCCAGCACCCTGCGCGCCGCCACCACGACCATCGAGCATCCGGAGCTGGGCCCTCTCACCCTCGACTGCGACATGCTCCTGGCGCCGGAGGCCGGCCAGACCCTCGTGGTCTGCTCGGCCCCTCCCGGCACGCGTGCGGCCACCGCGCTGGCCCTCCTGCGCGTCACTGCTCGGAGGGGAGTTCGAAGTCGCTCTTGGCCAGCTCCTCGATGTTGACGTCCTTGAAGGTGACCACCCGGACGTTCTTGACGAAGCGGGCCGGGCGGTACATGTCCCAGACCCACGCGTCCTGCATCGTGACCTCGAAGAAGACCTCGCCGGTGTCGCCGCCGCGCACCTGGAGGTCCACCGAGTTGGTCAGGTAGAAGCGACGCTCGGTCTCCACCACGTAGCCGAACAGCCCGACGACGTCCCGGTACTCGCGGTAGAGCTGGAGCTCCATCTCGGTCTCGTACTTCTCGAGATCCTCAGCACTCATGTGCGCGCCCTTTCCGTCCGGCCCACGCCCGGGACCCGCGCGGCCGGGGTCCCGGTGCCCTCCCCCGGGGCCACCGTTCCATTGTCGCGCAAGGCCCGTCCGACATTGACATAGGAGAAGCGGTGCTCGGCGCACGGCCCGTGCTCGGCCAGCGCCGCCGAATGCTCCCTGGTGATGTATCCCTTGTGCACGTCGAAGCCGTACCGGGGGTGCCGCCCGTGCAGCTCCACCATGATCCGATCACGGGTCACCTTCGCGATCACCGAGGCGGCGGCGACGCACGCGGCGACCCGGTCCCCCTTGGTCATCGCGAGGGAGGGCACGGTCAGGCCCGGCACGGGAAAGCCGTCGCTGAGCACGTACCCCGGCCGTTCCTCCAGCAGGGCCAGGGCCCGCCGCATCCCGGTGATGTTGCAGCGGTGCACCCCGACCCGGTCGATGTCGTGACTCGGGATCACCACCGCGCTCCACGCCTGCGCGCGTTCCACGATCTCGGCGTAGACCGCCTCCCTGCGGGCCGGGGTGAGCAGCTTGGAATCGCCGAGGCCGGGAACGCGGCGGCGCGCGCCGGTGCCCAGGATCACCGCGGCGACGACCAGCGGGCCCGCGCACGCCCCGCGGCCCGCCTCGTCGACGCCCGCGACCGGCCCGAGCCCGGCGTGCTCCAGGGCGCGTTCGTAGGCGTACAGCCCGGCGTCACGGCGCGGCGTGAAACGGAGCGGACGACCCTTCATGCACCGCAGCGTACGTGCCCACCACCGTCCGATGTGCCATGGTTCTCCGGATCCACCGCCGTGTGCGGCGTTCCGCCCCCGGGAAACGGCGCGCCCCGGCGCGCGGATCGCGCGGCCGGGGCGTCGGAGCCGGGCGGGAGCCCGTCAGTCGCCGCGCAGGCGCAGGCGGACCCGGCGGGTCAGCCAGGTCAGGGGAAGGGCCCCCGCGAAGCCCAGCGCCAGCGGCGTGACCGGGGTCAGGGCCGCCGCCGCCTTCAGGGCGGGCTGCTTGAAGGTGCCGGGGATCGGCAGCGTGTCGATGCGGTTGAACGGCCACACGATCACGAACGCCCGGCCGATCACCTTGTCCACCGGGATCGTGCCCCCGCCGGGGTCGCCGCGGTGGGAGCGGGAGTCGTAGGACAGCGAGCGGTGGTCGCCCATCACCCACAGCTGCCCCTCCTTCACGGTCACCTTGAACCGCTCGTTGGAGGGCTTGTCCTGCTCGCGGGTCACCGGGTCCGTGAAGATGTAGGACCTCTCGTCCAGCGGGTGGCCGTTGACGGTGACGCGGCCGCCGGCGTCGCAGCACTCGACGGTGTCGCCGGGGATGCCGATGACCCGCTTGATGTAGTCCTTCTCGTTGGGGGCCACGCCGAACAGCGTGCCGACGGCGCGCAGCGCCTTGGACACGGGGTTGGTCGGCTCGGGCACCTCGGCCTCGGGGTCCCAGGAGTCCAGGCCGTTGAAGACGATGATGTCGCCGCGCGCCACGTCCCGGGTGTGATAGACGATCTTGTTGACCAGCACCCGGTCGCCGATCTGCAGGGTGTTCTCCATCGAGCCGGAGGGGATGTAGAACGCCTGCACCGCGAACATCTTGATGACCAGCGCGAGCACCAGCGCCACGCCGATCAGGAGGGGCAGTTCCTTCCAGAACGAGCCCTGCTTCTTCTTCTTGCCCTTGGCGTCGTCGGCGGCGGTGTCCTCACCGGAGGTCACGGTCTGCTTCTCTTCGGGCACCGCGCCCTCGGCTTCGGAACGCACGTCTCTCCGATCGTCCTCGTCTGTCATCGAAGGGCAAGCCTATCGGCGGCGGGCCCTTCGCACCCTGTGCACAAGCGTGTCGCGGGCAGTTCCCCACCGCAACGGGCAACGCCCCGGGAACCGTGCCGGGTTCCCGGGGCGTCGGAGCGGTCGGTGGAGCCGACGGGCTCAGAAGTCGCGCTTCTCCTTGATGCGGGCGGCCTTGCCGCGCAGGTTGCGCAGGTAGTACAGCTTGGCGCGGCGGACGTCACCGCGGGTGACGACCTCGAGCTTCTCGATGTGCGGGCTGTTCAGCGGCCAGGTGCGCTCGACGCCGTAGCCGCCCTTGCTGACCTTGCGGACGGTGAAGGTCTCGCGGGCGCCACCGCCCTGGCGACGGATCACCACGCCCTCGAAGACCTGGACACGGGTGACCTTGCCCTCGGTGATGCGGGCGTGCACCCGCACCGTGTCACCGGGACGGAAGTCCGGGTGGTCGGTGCGCAGCGCGGCCTGCTCGATCTCCTGGATCAGGGTGTGCATGGCGTTCCTCAACTGGATGGAGCGCGGACGTCGAGAGGCCCCGGAAGAACGGGCAGAGGGGGCGTCGCGCCGCGCGAGTGGATCTTCAAGTCGGTGTGTCGCACGCAGGCGTGCGTGTACGCGACAACGCTTCAGTGTGCCATATCTTCGCCGTCAACCGGAAAACCGGCCTCGGCGAGGACCTTGCGGTCGTGCTTGTCGAGGGCGGCCGGGTCGAGCCTGGCCAGCAGCTCGGGGCGGTGCGCGGCGGTGCGGCGCAGCGCCTCGTCGCGGCGCCAGCGGGCGATGGCGCCGTGGTGGCCCGACAGCAGGACGTCGGGGACGGCGCGCTCGCGCCAGACCGGCGGCTTGGTGTAGACGGGCCCCTCCAGCAGGGACTCCATCGCGCCGGGGGCGAACGAGTCGTCGGTGACGGACTCGCGGTTGCCCAGCACGCCGGGGACGAGACGGCTGATCGCCTCGATCATGACCAGCACGGCGACCTCGCCGCCCGCCAGCACGAAGTCGCCGAGGCTGACCTCGTCGACCGGCATGCGGGTGGCGGCCTCGTCGTAGACGCGCCGGTCGATGCCCTCGTAGCGGCCGCAGGCGAACACCAGCCACGGACGCGCCGCGTACTCGGCGGCCATGGCCTGGGTGAACGGGCGTCCGCTCGGGGTGGGGACCACCAGCCGCGGCGTGGCCTCGGCGGTGGGCGGGGCGACCGCGTCCAGGGCCTCGCCCCACGGTTCGGGCTTCATGACCATGCCGGGACCGCCGCCGTAGGGGGTGTCGTCGACGGTGCGGTGCCGGTCGTGGGTCCAGGACCGCAGGTCGTGCACCGACACGTCGAGCAGCCCGGCGCGGCGGGCCTTGCCCAGCAGGGAGACCTCCAGCGGAGCGAAGTACTCCGGGAAGATCGTGATGATGTCGAGTCTCATGATCCGTCGTCGAGCAGGCCCGGCGGCGGGTCGACGACGAGCCGTCCGCCCGCGACGTCCACCTCGGGGACGAGCGCGGCGACGAACGGGACCAGCACCTCTTCCCCGGTCTCCCGGTGGATCACCAGGAGGTCCTGGGCGTGGTGCCGGACCTCGGTGACGGTGCCGACCGGTTCTCCGGCGACGGTGACCACCGCGAGCCCGATCAGTTCCAGGTCGTGGAAGTCGTCGGGGTCGTCGGAGGCGTAGAGGTCGTCGGGGTCGACGACGAGCCAGGTGCCGCGCAGGTTCTCCGCGGCGGTGCGGTCGTCGACCCCGGCGAAGCGCACGAGCAGGCGGCCCGAGTGCCAACGGGCCTTCTCGACGGTCAGCGGGCCGGTGGACGCCGGGTCGGTGGCCAGCACCGTGCCCGGCGCGAACCGGAGGTCCGGATCGTCGGTGCGCACGTCGATGGCCAGTTCGCCGCGGACCCCGTGGGCCCGCCCGATCCGGCCGACGACGATCCGCTGATCGTTCGCCTCGGTCATGACCGGCCCGCCCGGGGGTCGGGGCCGGCGCCCTGGTCCGAGACGCCCCGGTCCGCGACGGCGGACCCCGCGGGCGCGGTGGCCCGCTGTGTGAACCGGGGTGCCACGGTCAGCGGACCTCGTTGACGTCGAGCAGGTCGACGCGCACGTACCGGCCACCCGACAGGGCGCTGATCACGGTGCGCAGGGCCTTGGCGGTACGACCGCTGCGGCCGATGACCTTGCCGAGGTCGTCGGGGTGCACGCGCACCTCAAGAACCCGGCCGCCCCTGATCCGACGGGCGCGCACCCGGACGTCGTCCGGGTGCTCGACGATCCCGCGGACCAGGTGCTCGAGCGCTTCTTCGAGCACGTCAGCCCTCGCTCTTGGCTTCGTCGTCGGCGGCGGCGGCCTCGTCGGCCTTCTTCGGCTCGGACTTCTTGGCCTTGGACTTGGTCGCCGGGGCGTCGGCCGGGGCGTCGCCCATCGACTCCTTGACGGCGGCCTCGAAGACCGCCTTGCGGTCGGGCTTGGGCTCGGCGACCTTCAGGGTGCCCTCGGCGCCCGGCTCGCCCCTGAACTTCTGCCAGTCGCCGGTGATCTTGAGGAGGTTCAGCACCGGCTCGGTCGGCTGCGCGCCGACGCCCAGCCAGTACTGCGCCCGCTCGGAGTCGATCTGGATGAGCGAGGGCTCCTGCTTGGGCTGGTAGAGCCCGATCTCCTCGATGGCCCGGCCGTCACGCTTGGTGCGGGCATCGGCGACGACGATCCGGTACTGCGGGTTCCGGATCTTCCCCAGACGCTTGAGCTTGATCTTGACTGCCACGGGTGTGGTGTACTCCAGACTTCATTACAGGGTGAACGGCGCCGCGGCCAGGTGGGGAACACCGGCTCCCGGGCGTTCGATGGACTCCGGCCGCTCAGGACGAGAGAGGGCGCCTGGCGATTCCGGGGTTTCCAGCGTGCCATTCTGCCAGACGATCGCGGAAAAAGCGCAATCGTGCGGTGACACGCGGCCACCCGTGCCCGGAACGCGTTCCGGGCGCTCCCCCATTCCCGTTCCGGGCATGCCGTCACGGGCGGCGCGCCCGCACGGAACGCCCGGGAACGCGCGGCGGCCGCGGTCACCCGGGGTGCCGCGGCCGCTGTCACACGTCTGACTCGCCCTACTTGTCCTTCTTCTTCCGGCTCTGGAGCTTGTCCAGGTCGGGCATCTGGAAGCCCGGCGGAAGCTGACCGGCCAGCCCGGGCGGGAGCTGGCCGCCGAGGCCCGGGGGCAGCCCCTGGGGCGCGCCGTCGACCGCGGGCTGCTCGGCGCGCTGGTTGCCCATGGCGCGCTTGCGCGGGTCGCCGCTGCGCTGCTTGCCCTTCTTCTTGGCCGCCTTGACCTGCTTCTTGGCGTTGCGGCGGGCCGGCGAGCCGGGCAGGCCCATGCCCCCCGCCATGGCGCGGACCATCTTCTGGGCCTCGAAGAACCGGGTGACCAGGGCGCTGACCTCGCCGACCTGGACGCCGGAGCCCCGGGCGATGCGGGCGCGGCGCGACCCGTTGATGATCTTGGGGTTGCTCCGCTCGTCCGGCGTCATCGACCGGATGATCGCCGCGACGCGGTCCAGGTCCTTGTCGTCGATCTGCTTGACCTGGTCGCGGACCTGGCCCATGCCCGGCATCATGCCGAGCAGGTTCCCGATCGGGCCGAGCTTGCGGATCATCATCATCTGCTCGAGGAAGTCCTCGAGCGTGAAGTCCTCGCCCGACACGAACTTGGTGGTCATCTTCTCGGCCTGCTGGGCGTCGAACGCCTGCTCGGCCTGCTCGATCAGGGTGAGGATGTCACCCATGTCGAGGATGCGCCCGGCCATGCGGTCGGGGTGGAAGACGTTGAAGTCCTCCAGCTTCTCGCCGGTGGAGGCGAACATGATCGGGCGGCCGGTGATGTGCCGCACCGACAGCGCGGCGCCGCCGCGCGCGTCGCCGTCGAGCTTGGTGAGCACCACGCCGTCGAAGCCGACGCCGTCCATGAACGCCTGCGCGGTGTTGACCGCGTCCTGGCCGACCATGGCGTCCACGACGAACAGCACCTCGTCGGGGCGGACGGCGTCGCGGATGTCGATGGCCTGCTGCATCATCTCGGCGTCGATGCCCAGGCGGCCCGCGGTGTCGATGATGACCACGTCGTGCAGGGCGCGACGGGCCTCGTCGATGGAGTCGCGGGCGACGTTCACCGGGTCGCCGACGCCGCTGCCGGGCTCGGGCGCGAACACCGGGACGCCGGCGCGCTCGCCGACGACCTGGAGCTGCTGGACGGCGTTGGGGCGCTGGAGGTCGGCGGCGACCAGCAGCGGGGTGTGGCCCTCCTGCTTCAGCCAGCGGGCCAGCTTGCCCGCCAGGGTGGTCTTACCGGCGCCCTGCAGACCCGCCAGCATGATCACGGTGGGCGCGGTCTTGGCGAACCGGATGTGCCGGGTCTCGCCACCGAGGATCTGGATGAGCTCCTCGTTGACGATCTTGACGACCTGCTGGGCCGGGTTCAGCGCCTGGGAGACCTCCGCGCCGGTGGCGCGCTCCTTGACGTGCGCGATGAAGTCCTTGACCACGGGCAACGCCACGTCGGCCTCAAGCAGGGCGACGCGGATCTCGCGGGCCGTCGCGTTGATGTCGGCCTCGGAGAGCCGGCCCTTGCTGCGCAGCGACGAGAAGACCGTCGTCAACCGATCGGAGAGCGTCTCGAACACGTTGTCTGGACCCGTCCTAGGAAGCTTCAGAATCGCCTATCAGAGTATCGGGCCGAGCGACCGCAGCGGAGCGAGGATCGTCCCGGGTCTCAGAAGCGTTGGACGAGAAGGTCGATGTAGACGAGGTTGACGGCGGTGTGGACGGCGATCGGGACCCAGATGTTGCGGTAGCGGGACCACAGGTAGCCCTGCATGACCCCGAACAGTCCCTGGTAGGCCACGACCGTGGCCAGTCCCTCGGGAACGGCGCCGGCGCGGATGTGGGTGACGTGCATCGCCGCGAACAGCAGCGACGAGATCATGATCGCGGGCCAGCGGCCGTGGCGGGCCTCCAGGCGGGTCTGGAGCCATCCCCGGTAGAAGATCTCCTCCAGCACGCTCGCCGTGAGGAAGGTGATCAGTGAGGCGACGGCGAGGACGACGGGGTCGGGCAGGTCCTGGGTGAGGGGCGGGGCGAGCGGCCCCACCTGGGAGAGCAGGAACCAGGCCGCCGCCGCCGGGAGCGGGGCCAGCCAGGTGACCGGCGCGGGGAACGCCCGCGCCTTCGGGCCGCCGTCGCGGAGCAGCCGCAGGGCCAGGGCGGGCAGCGCCAGCAGCACCAGGACCTTGACCAGGGGGTACAGGTCGTTCCTGGGCAGCACGGTGAGCAGCAGCGGGAACGCCACGGCGGCGCCGATCATCGCCCAGGTCTCCCGGGCGAGCCGCCGGCCGGGGAGCCCGGCCAGCGGGAGCGGGGGTGTCACGGCGGGCGGGACCAGGCGGGTCAGGAGCAGGGCGGCGAGCGGGGGCAGCACCGCCGCCCACAGGGAGATCCTGGCCGCCCCGTCGTCGGCCGACGCGCCGATCCGCGTCGTCCCGGTGAGCAGGAGCCAGGCGAAGGCCAGGGTGTACACGGCGATGCCCGCCGCCAGGATCGCCCGTGACGAGGTCGTGCGGCTTTCCGAGATCACAGACCAAGCGTGGCCGGTCGCCGGCGTCCGGGCCTCCGCCGCGGGAACGGAGTCGGTGTCCTTCCTTCTGTGTACGCGCGGCTCGTCCCGGGGTACTCCGCGCGCGGGGTCAGGTCAGGGCCGCCAGGACCTCCCGGCGGACCTCGGCCAGGACGGCGGGGTCGGTCAGCGGGTCGCCCGCGGCGTCCACCACGTAGAAGACGTCGACGACCTCCGCGCCCAGCGTGTCCACCTGCGCGCCGCGCACCTGGAGCCCGCACGAGCCCAGCGCCTGGCCGATGCGCCACAGCAGGCCGGGGCGGTCGTGGGCGCGGACCTCCACCACCGTCGCGGTGTGCGAGGCGTCGTCCACGATCGTGACGCGGGGCGGCGGGGCCGGGGCGCCGGGCCGGGGGCGGACCGACCGGGCGCGGCGGTCCAGGCGGGCCGCGACGTCCAGGCGGTCGGCCAGCATCAGGCGCAGGTCGGCCTCCAGGGCGGCCGGGTCCGGCGGGGTGCCGTACTCAGGGACCGCGGTGAAGTCCAGGACCGCCGTGGGCGTCTCCTGCGCCGTCATGGAACGCGCCGTCTTCACCGCCAGGCGGTGCAGCGCCAGCACGCCCGCCGCCCGCCACAGCAGGCCGGGACGGTCGGGCGCGGCGATCGTGACGCGGGGGCCCGCCACGCGGACGGCCGCGCCGTCGTAGCGGGCCAGGGACAGGTGCTCGGAGTCCGGGAGCGGCGGGGGCGGGGGCGTGCCGCCCGCCAGCGCGGCGGTGGCGCGGCGCGCCAGCTCGGCGACCTGGCGGGCCTTCCAGCCGCCCCACGCGGCGGGGCCGGTGGCCTGGCCGTCGGCGGCGGCCAGGGCCGCCAGCAGCTCCACGAGCTCGCGTTCGCGGCCGGGGACGTCCGCGACGGCCGTGGTGACGGTCGCCACGGTCACCGGGTCGTCGAGGTCGCGGCGGGTCGCGGTCTCGGGCAGCAGCAGGTGGTGGCGGACCAGGGCCTCCAGGACCGCGACGTCGCCGGGCGGGAAGCCCAGGCGCGTCCCCAGGTCGCGGGCCACGACCGCGCCGACCGTGGAGTGGTCGCCGGGCCAGCCCTTGCCGATGTCGTGCAGCAGCGCGCCGACCAGCAGCAGGTCGGGGCGGGCGACCTCGCGGGTGAGGGCGGCGGCCCCGGCCGCGGCCTCGACCAGGTGGCGGTCCACGGTGAAGCGGTGGAACGGGTTGCGCTGTGGCCGGTTGCGGACGCGTTCCCAGTCGGGCAGCAGCCGGACGATCAGCCCGGCCTGGTCCAGGGCCTCCCACACGCCGATCGCGGGCGGCCCCGCGCCCAGCAGCGCCACCAGCGCGTCGCGGGCCCCGGCGGGCCAGCGGGGGCCGGGCAGCGCGGCGTGCCCGGCCAGGCGTTCCACGGTGGCGGGGGCGAGGGGCAGGTCCGCCTGGGCGGCCGCGGCGGCCACGCGCAGGACCAGGGACGGGTCGCCCAGGTCCGCGCCGCGCGCCAGGACGACCTCGCCCTCCTGCTCGACCGCGCCGTCGCCGACCGGGCGGCGTTCGACGGCGCGGGAGGCGGCGCGGCGGGGGCGGCAGAAGCGCTCGACGCGCCGCCAGAGCTGGTCGCCCGCGTGGGTGACCGTGCGGGCGGCCTCGGCGGTCAGGCGCATCAGCACGTCGCCGTCCATCAGGCCGAGGGCGTGCGCGACGGACTCCTGCTCCTGGAGGACGAGGCGGTCGGTGGCGCGGCCGGTGGCGTCGTGCAGCGCGTGCCGGACGTCCAGCAGCAGGTCGTGGGCGGCGCGCACGCGCGCGTCGGGCGCGGGCGCCACCCAGGACGCGGCCACGGCCTGCATGACGTGCACGTCGCGCAGCCCGCCGTGGGCGTCCTTGAGGTCGGGTTCGAGGAGGAACGCCAGCTCGCCCTGCTTCTCCCAGCGTTCGCGGCTCATCGCCGCCAGCTCGGCCAGGCGGCGGCGGGCGTCGGCGCGCCAGTCGGCCAGCACGGCGGCGCGCAGCTCGTCGGCCAGGGCCTGGTCGCCGGCGATGCGGCGGGCCGACAGCAGCCCCAGCGCGGCCTTCATGTCGGCGCGGGCGACCTCGCGGGCCTCCCCCACGGTGCGGACCGAGTGGTCCAGGCGCAGGCCCGAGTCCCACACCGGGTACCAGATGCGGTCGGCGACCTCGGCGATGCCGGGGTGGCCCCGGTGGACGAGCACCAGGTCCAGGTCGCCGCCGGGGGTCAGCTCGCGGCGGGCGTGGCTGCCGACCGCGACCAGCGCGACGTCGCCGGCGCCCGCGGGGCGGCCGGGGCCGCGTCCGGCGGCCGGCAGGTCCGCCAGCCAGCGGTCCAGCTCCGCCGAGCGCGAGGCCCGCGCCGCGGCGAGCGCGGCGCGGGCCTGTGACGCGGTGCGGGCGGCCGATCCGCCCCCCGTGTCGTACGCGACGGTCACCTACAGGGCCTCGGGTCCGGTCTCGCCGGTGCGGACGCGGACCACGGTGTCCACGGGAACCGCCCAGACCTTGCCGTCGCCGATCTTGTCGGTGCGGGCGGCCTTGACGATGACGTCGATGATGTCGTCGGCGTCGTCGGCGTCCACCAGAACCTCGATCCGCAGCTTGGGCACCAGGTCCACCTGGTACTCGGCGCCCCGGTACACCTCGGTGTGCCCCTTCTGCCGCCCGTAGCCGCTGGCCTCGCTGACGGTCAGGCCCTTGACCCCGAAGGCCTCCAGGGCCGCCTTCACCTCGTCCAGCTTGAACGGCTTGATCACTGCCGTGACCAGCTTCATGCCTCCACCTTCCGGTCAGCCGGCTTGCCGGCCGGCTTCTCCTTGGCCGCGGCGACCGCCGCCGCGAGCGCGCCCGTGCCGCCGCCGGTGGACGGGCCCAGGTCGTAGGCGGTCTCGGCGTGCGCGGCCTGGTCGATGCCGGAGACCTCGTCCTCGGGCGTGACGCGCAGGCCCATCGTGACATCGAGGAGCTTGGCGATGATCCAGGTGGCCACGAAGGAGAACGCTCCGACGGCGACCACGCCGATCGCCTGGCGGCCGAGCTGCTCCAGGCCGCCGCCCATGAGCAGGCCGTTCACGCCGTCGGACTCGGGGGTCAGGATGCCGGTGACGGTGCCGGTGGCGAACAGCCCGATCAGCAGCGCGCCGGTGATGCCGCCGACCGCGTGCACGCCGACCACGTCGAGGGAGTCGTCGAACCCGAGCCGGTACTTCAGCCCGATCGCCACCGCGCACAGGGCGCCGGCGATCAGGCCGATCGCGATCGCGCCGAGCGGGTTCACCGAGGCGCAGGCCGGGGTGATGGCGACCAGCCCGGCGACCGCGCCGGAGGCCAGGCCGAGGGTGGTGGACTTCCCGTGCCGGAGCTTCTCCACGATGATCCAGCCGAGCGCCGCCGCGCCCGTGGCGACCTGCGTGTTGACGAACGCGACCGCGGCCTGCCCGTTGGCGGCCAGCGCCGACCCGGCGTTGAAGCCGAACCACCCGAACCACAGCAGGCCCGCGCCCAGCAGCACGAACGGCAGGTTGTGCGGGCGCATCTGCTCCTTCGGCCAGCCCACGCGCTTGCCCACCACCAGGGCCAGGGCGAGGGCGGCCATGCCGGCGTTGATGTGGACGGCGGTGCCGCCCGCGAAGTCCAGGGCCAGGACGCTGTCGGCCAGCCAGCCGCCGTCGCCGGTCTTGGAGGTGTCGCCGAAGTAGAACACCCAGTGCGCGACCGGCAGGTACACGACGGTCACCCAGATCCCGACGAACACCATCCACGCCCCGAACTTCACGCGGTCGGCGATGGCGCCGCTGATCAGCGCGGGCGTGATGATCGCGAACATGAGCTGGAACGCGACGAAGGCCAGCTCCGGCGAGGTGCCCGAGGCCGTCAGCAGCGTGTCCTTCAGGCCGATCTTGTCGAGGTTGCCGATCAGCCCGTTGCCGACGTCGCCGGAGAAGGCCAGCGAGTATCCGTAGAGCACCCAGATGACGCTGACGAGCGCGATGGTGCCGAAGCTCATCATCATCATGTTGAGGACGCTCTTGGAACGGGACATGCCGCCGTAGAAGAAGGCGAGCCCCGGTGTCATCAACAGGACCAGCGCGGATGCGGCCAGAACCCAGGCGGTGTCGCCTGAGTTCAGCGATTCGAGCACGTCCGGCGGCATGCTGGCCGTCCTTTCGGGGAGGGTGACTGACTCTGCCCGAGAGCTTTCAGCCAGGCCGTTTCACGTGCGGGGCATGAGTGTTTCGCCGGTGTGAAACCCGTCACCCCGATGTTTCGGGTCTGTTTCGAAAGCCTCACCGCATGCCGCTCAGGCCAGTGGAACCTGGCTTTCCGGCACCGTTCCGGAACCGTCCCGCCCCTTCCGCCGAACAACGAACACCCCGCCCGCATCAGGGATGCGGACGGGGTGCGGACGGAAAAACGGAGGGCGACGGTCAGGCGTCGCCCAGGATGGCGTCCACGAACGCCTCCGGCTCGAACGGGGCCAGGTCGTCGGGGCCCTCTCCCAGGCCCACCAGCTTGACCGGGACGCCCAGCTCCCGCTGGACCTGGACCACGATGCCGCCCTTGGCGGTGCCGTCCAGCTTGGTCAGCACGATGCCGGTGATGTTGACGACCTCGGCGAACACGCGGGCCTGCTGCATGCCGTTCTGGCCGGTGGTGGCGTCCAGCACCAGCAGCACCTCGCCGACCGCGGCCTGCTTCTCGATCACCCGCTTGACCTTGCCGAGCTCGTCCATCAGCCCGGTCTTGGTGTGCAGGCGGCCGGCGGTGTCGACGATGACGGTGTCCACCTTGGACTCGATGCCGCGCTTGACGGCGTCGAACGCGACCGACGCGGGGTCGGCGCCCTCCTCCTTGCGGACCACCTCGGCGCCGACGCGTTCGCCCCAGGTCTGGAGCTGGTCGGCGGCGGCGGCGCGGAAGGTGTCGGCGGCCCCCAGCAGCACGGTGCGGCCGTCGCCGACCAGCACGCGGGCCAGCTTGCCGGTGGTGGTGGTCTTGCCGGTGCCGTTGACGCCGACGACCATCACGACGGCGGGCTTGTCGCCGTGCGGCTCGGTCCGGACGGCGCGGTCGAAGTCGGGGCCGATCTGCTTGACCAGCTCCTCCTTGAGCAGGGCGCGCACCTCCTCGACCGAGCGGGTGCCCAGCACCTGCACGCGGGTGCGCAGCGCCTCGGTGATCTGGCGGGACACCGCCACGCCGATGTCGGCGCCGATGAGGGTGTCCTCGATCTCCTCCCAGGCGTCGTCGTCGAGGGTGTCGCGCGACAGCAGGCCCAGCAGCGTCTTGCCGAACGCGTTCTGCGAGCGGGCCAGCCGGGCGCGCAGCCGGACCAGGCGCCCCGCGCCGGGCGGCGGCTGCTCGATCTCGACCCCGGGCCTGACCGGGGCCTCCTCGACCGGCGGGGCCCGCTCGGCGGGCGGCGCCGCCTGATCCTCCTTCTCGAGGACGGTCGTGCCGGTCCTTGGAACCTCGGGCCGCTCCGCGTGTTCCACGGGCGGGCTGGGCTTGCGGCGGCCCGGCCGCAAGAACACGACGCCGCCGATGACCAAGGCGACGACCGCCAGCCCGGCGATGAGGATCAGATATTCCATAACGCGTACCAGTTTTCCAGACGGGCGCCGGTGCGCCGAACGGGCGGTCCGGCCAGTCAGGGCCGGTACATGCGGATCCAGTCCACCTGGAGGGTGGCGCGCGCGTCGCGCGGGACGTCGCGGTGGGTGCGCCCGGCGTCCTCGGGGAACCAGTCGAGCTGGATGGCCTGCCCCATCTTCCCCGGTGGCAGCGTGGCGGGGTCGTCGGAGCGGAACCAGACCCGGCCGTCGACGTATCCGGTCACCGCGCGGGACGTCCACTCCACGGCGAACGTGTGCCACTGCGTCAGGTCGGTCTCGACGCGGGCGCTGAGCTGCCGGTGCTCGCGTTCGGACCCGTAGTGCAGGAAGAACAGGGCGCTGCGGCGGGTGCCGTCGTCGGTGACCTCCAGGTAGTCGATCTCGCCGCCGCCCCCCTTGGGGGCGACGCCGCCCCCGCCGCGCACGGGCCACAGCAGCAGGACCGGGTGGTAGCAGGCGCAGGCGCGGTCCATCCGGACGCGGGCCTCCCAGCGGCCGTGCTTGCGCGCGCCGGGCAGCCACGACAGGCCGCCGGTGGTGCCGTCGGGCGTCCCGGTGATGGTCAGGACGCCGCCGCGCACCGCCACGGCCGAGGGGCTGCGGCGCCCCTTGCCCGCGTGCCCGGGGCCGTCGTAGACCGTCCAGTCGTCCGGGTCGAGCCGTCTTCCGCTGAAGTCGTCGTCGGCGATCGAGCGACCCCAGCCGTGCTTCTCGGCGGCGGTGGTGACGGCGCCGGTGGCGCTCGCGGTGGGGGTGGGCGCGGCGGGCGTGGTGGGCGGTTTCTCGCACCGGCGGACGCCCATGGACGCTCCCAGGGCCAACGCGAGCATGATGGCCGTGGAGGTCCCGCCCCTGGTGAACGCGCGCACCTTTGCGAAATTACGGAGGCGAGGTTATAAGGCGTCCCCGCCAGAGCCAGGCGCGCCGGAAAGGGTTCTCCAGAAAACGGCAAAACGGCCACCGCGCCGAACGCGCCCGCCCGCCGCGCTACTCGTCGCGGTCGCGTTCCAGGCGCTGGCTGACCACCTGGGTGACGCCGTCGCCGCGCATGCTGACGCCGTAGAGCGCGTCGGCGCCCTCCATCGTGCGCTTCTGGTGCGTGATGATGATCAGCTGGGAGGACTCGCGGAGCTCCTCGAAGACCGTCAGCAGGCGCTGGGTGTTGGTGTCGTCGAGGGCCGCCTCGACCTCGTCCAGCACGTAGAACGGGGACGGCCGCGCCTTGAACACCGACACCAGGAACGCGATCGCCACCAGCGAGCGCTCGCCGCCCGACAGCAGCGACAGGCGCTTGACCTTCTTGCCGGGCGGGCGGGCCGAGACCTCCACGCCGGTGGCGAGCATGTCCTCGGGGTCGGTGAGCGACAGGCTGCCCTCGCCGCCGGGGAACAGCCGCGCGAAGATCCGCGAGAACTGGGCGGTGGTGTCGGCGTAGGCGGAGGCGAACACCTCCTGGACGCGCTCGTCGACCTCCTTGACCACGTTCATCAGGTCGCGGCGGGTCTTCTTCAGGTCCTCCAGCTGGGTGGTGAGGAACGCGTGGCGCTCCTCCAGGGCCGCGAACTCCTCCAGCGCCAGGGGGTTGACCTTGCCGAGCTGGTTGAGCTGGCGTTCGGCGACGCGGGCGCGCTTCTCCTGGGTGGCGCGGTCGTAGGGGACCGGCCGGGCGTCCTCGCCCGCCTCGGGGCCGGGCGGGACCGGCTGGTCGGGGCCGTACTCGTCGACCAGGGCCTCGACCTCCAGGCCGAACTCCTCCAGGGCGCGCTGCTCCAGCTGCTCCAGGCGCAGGCGCTGCTCGGCGCGGGCGACCTCGGTGCCGTGCACGACGTTGACCAGGCGTTCCAGGGTGGACGACAGCTCGCGGACCTGGCCGCGCACGACCTTGAGCTCGGCGTCGCGGGCGGCGCGGGCGCGTTCGGCGGCCTCGCGCAGGGTGACGGCCTCGGCCAGGGACGTCTCGATGCGCTCCAGGGCGATCCGCGCCCCGGCCAGCACCGCCTCGGCGATCCTGGCCTGCTGCTCGCGGCGGGCGCGGCGGCGGGCGGCGCGGGCGCGCTCCTCGCGTTCGCGCTGCGCGCCCCGGACCAGGGCGTCGGCGCGGCCCGCGATGGCCTGCACGCGCTCCTCGGCGGTGCGGACCGACAGGCGCTGCTCCATCTCGGCCGAGCGCAGCTCCTGGACGCGGGCGGCCAGCTCGTCGCGGGCCTCGGTGTCGTGGCCGATGTCGTCGGCGGCCTCGGCCGCCTCCTCGTCCTCGGCCAGCCGCAGGGCCAGCTCCTCGGCGGCCCGCGCGTCGGACTCCAGCGACTGCTGGGCGGCGTCCACGGCCTTGGTGAGGCGCTCGACCTCGCCGCGCGCGGCCCGGACGTCGGCCTCCAGCCGGGCGGCGCGCTTGGCCTCCTGGGCCGCCTGGGCGTCGAACTCGCGCAGCCGGGAGCGGACCCGGTCCAGCTCCGACTGGGCCTGGTTGACGCCGGACTGGGCCTGCTGGACGGCGGCCTGCGCGGCGTCCAGCGCGGCCTGGCCTGCCTGTTCGCGCTCCATGGCCTCGGCGAGGGCGGCGGCGGTGTGCTCGGCGGCCGACTCGGCGGTGGCCAGGTCCTCGGTGGCCTGGTCGAGGGTGGCGCGCATCTGGAGCAGGCCCTGCGCGCCGCCCGCGCCGCCGCCCTGTGCCCAGTGGGCGCCGACCAGGTCGCCGTCGCGGGTGACGGCCCGCAGCTCCGGCGCGCGGCGCACCAGCTCGGCGGCGGCGGCCACGTCGTCGGCGACCACGACGTCGCCGAGCAGGTGGTGCAGGGCGGGGCGCACGGGGTCGGGGACGGTGACGGCGTCGATGGCGTAGTCGGCGCCGGGGACGCGGTGGCCGTTTCCGGACGGTCCGCCGCCGACCAGCAGCCCGGCGCGGCCGGCGTCGCGGGACCGCAGCAGCGCGAGCGCGGCCGCGGCGGTGTCCAGGGAGCCGACGGCGACGGCCTCGGCGGCGTGGCCGAGCGCGGCGGCGACGGCGGTCTCGTAGCCGGGGCGGACGGTCAGCAGCGACGCGACGGTCCCCAGCACGCCGTCCAGCGTCCCGTCGGAACCGGCCGCGAGCAGGGCCTCTCCCCCGTCGGCGGCGCTGGCGAGGGTGAGGTTCAGCGCCTCGATGCGGGCCTGGAGCGCGGCGACCCTCTTCTGCGCGGCCTGGTCGGCCGAGCGCGCCGCCGCGACCGCCGCCCGCGCCTCCTTGAGCTCCTGGCGCGGGCCGTCGACGGCGGCCCGCGCGGTCTCGACGGCGTCCTTGGCGGTGGCCAGGGCCTCCTGCGCCGCCTCGTGCTCGGCGAGCAGCTCGGGGTCCTCCACGACCTCGGCCTCGAACGCCTCGAACTCGGCCCGCGCGGTCTCGGCGCGCTGCTCGGCCTCGGCGCGCGCCTCGGTGAGGCGCCCGATCTCCGAGTGGCCCGCCTGGACCTTGCTGCGCAGCGCCTCCACGCGGCCGCGCAGCCGGGCCAGCTGCTCGCGGCGGTCGGCGGCGGCGCGGGCGGCGGCCTGGAGGCGGCGCTCCTCGGCGGTCAGGGCCTCCTCGGCGGTGGATCGCTCCTCGACGGCGTACTCCAGGCGTTCGCGGGCCTCCTCCAGCGCGGCGCGCAGCATCTCCTCCTGCTCGCGGACGGCGGCGGCCTCGCGCTCCATGTCCTCGGGGTCGCGGCCCCGGCGCTCCTCGTCGCGGGCCTCGGCGGCGTTGCGGTGGCGTTCGGCGGCCAGGTCGGCGACGCCGCGCAGCCGTTCCCGCAGCGCCGACAGCCGGAACCAGGTGTCCTGGACCTGCGCGAGCTTCGGGGCCTCGGCGGCCTCCTCGGCCTCCAGCACGGCCTCGCGCTCCTGGGTCTCGGCCAGGGCGCGCTCGGTCTCGGCGCGGCGCCGCCGGATGGACGCCTCGTCGGCGGCCTCCTGTTCGAGCCTGTCGCGCAGGGTGACCAGGTCGTCGGCGAGCAGCCGCGCCTTGGCGTCGCGCAGGTCGGCCTGGATGACGGCGGCCCGGCGGGCGATCTCGGCCTGCCGTCCCAGCGGCTTGAGCTGGCGGCGCAGCTCGGCGGTGAGGTCCTGGACGCGGTTGAGGTTGGCCTGCATCGCGTCCAGCTTGCGCAGCGCCTTCTCCTTGCGCTTGCGGTGCTTGAGGACGCCGGCCGCCTCCTCGATGACGGCGCGGCGGCCCTCGGGGCCCGAGTGCAGCACGCGGTCGAGCTGGCCCTGCCCGATGATGACGTGCATCTCGCGGCCGATGCCCGAGTCCGACAGCAGCTCCTGGATGTCCAGCAGGCGGCAGGGGTCGCCGTTGATGGCGTACTCGCTCTGCCCCGACCGGAACATCAGTCGGGAGATCGTGACCTCGGAGTAGTCGATGGGCAGCGCGCCGTCGGAGTTGTCGATGGTCAGCACCACCTCCGCGCGGCCCAGCGGGGCGCGGTTGGCGGTGCCGGCGAAGATGACGTCCTCCATCTTGCCGCCGCGCAGCGACTTGGCGCCCTGCTCTCCCATGACCCAGGCGAGGGCGTCCACGACGTTGGACTTGCCCGACCCGTTGGGGCCGACCACGGCGGTGATGCCGGGCTCGAACCGCAGCGTGGTGGCGGACGCGAAGGACTTGAAGCCGCGCAGCGTCAACGTCTTCAGGTACACGCGGTCGCCGTCCTCCTGCTTGAGATTCCCCCTGGTCACTCACCGGCGCACGGCTCGGGAGCGTTCACGAACGATACCGGGCCGGTACGACGGAACCCCGTCAGGACCCGTCGGCCACGCGGCCGTTCTCCTCCAATGTGCCATCTTCCACGCCGGCGTGCGGCGCGGGGGCGTTTTCCCGGAGGAGGGGCCGCGGTGGCCCGTTCGCGGGTAGGGCGGAACGTGGCGCGGACGAATGATCCCGAACTGGTGATCCCGGCCCGAAGGGACGGGATGGTCGGCGGGTGCGGTAACGCACCCGCGGGATACGCCACAATCCCGGATGGACGGCATTCTTGGCCGCAATCTTCGCTGATCACTCAGATCGCGACAAACCACTCCGGGCAAAAGGAAGGGACGCCGAAGGCGGCGTCCCCCTGTTCATTTGAGAAAGCGCTGAATCAGGTCAGCGCCGGTTCGCGGTCCGAGACACCGAGCGGAACGACGGCATCGCCGTCAGACGCGGTCGCGAGGGCGTCGTTCTCCGTCTGAAGCCGTACCAGCTCGGCTTCCAGATCACGTACGCGCTGCTGCAGACGCCGCATCTCCGCGACCATACGGGGGTCGGGACCGCCGACGTGGCCGAGTAGAGCCTTCGCCATGACTAAGGGTCCTCCACGCTGAGTAACCAGCAGGAATCGCGCACGAAGAGCAACGAGATGTTGGTGCGCGTATCGTCTAGAGTCGCACCGCCCGAGGTCCGGGTCAAGACGGACATCACGGGCCGGTAACAACCTGTCGTGACTAGTTTAGCAGGTACAAACCGGATTTCCCTACCCCGTCAGCGTTCCTCGAAACCGACCAGTCCGCCGCGGGGCTCGCTCCACCGTTCCACCACCCCCGAAACACGTCCCGGCGTCCCCGGGCCGCGCAGTAGCTCCAGCAGTCTCTCGCACGCCTCGCGAGGCCCTTCGGCGATGACCTCCACACGGCCGTCGCGAAGGTTGGAGGCGCTTCCCACCAGACCGAGCTCCAGTGCGCGGGCCCGCGTCCACCAGCGAAAACCCACGCCCTGAACATGCCCGCGCACCCACGCGGTCAACCGTGTCCCGGCCTTCTCGTCAGCGATCTTCTCGCCGTCGCGTCCCTCGTCCATCGTGCTCCCCCTCGGTACCGGACCGTCCCCCGGGCCCGTCCCTCAGGCCCGGGCCCGGCGCGGGCGCGGCTGGCAGGTCGGGCAGCTGAACGAGGACCGGTTCATGAACACGTCCCGCCGGATCGGCGTCCCGCAGCGGCGGCACGGCTCGTCGCGGCGGCCGTAGGCGTCCAGGGAGCGTTCGAAGTAGCCGCCCTCCCCGTCGACGTTCACGTACAGGCTGTCGAAGGAGGTCCCGCCCGCCTTCAGCGCCGCCGCCATGACCTCCCTGGCGGCCGTCAGGACGCGTTCGGCCTCCGCCCGGGTCATCGTCTCGGTCGGCCGCGCCCAGTGCAGCCTGGCGCGCCACAGCGCCTCGTCGGCGTAGATGTTGCCGACGCCGCTGATGAGCGACTGGTCGAGCAGGGCCCGCTTGATCCCGGTCCGCTTGCGGCGCAGCGCCCGGAAGAACCGTTCCTCGTCGAACGCCGCCTCCAGCGGGTCGGCGGCGATGTGCGCGATCGGCGCGGGCACCGGCGCGGCGTCCGGGGCCAGCGCGTCGGGGACCAGGTCGGCGAGCATCAGGTGCCCGAACGTCCGCTGGTCCACGAACCGCAGGTCGCGGCCGCCGTCGGCGAAGGTGAACCGCACGCGCAGGTGCTTCTCGGGCTCCCGCCCGGACTCGTTGACCAGAAGCTGGCCGCTCATCCCCAGATGGGCGATCATCGCGGTGTCGGGCGGGGCGTCCGGGCCGGCGTCCGACAGCGGCAGCCACAGGTACTTGCCGCGGCGGCGCGGGGCCAGGAACGTGCGCCCGGCGACCCGCGCGGTGAAGTCGGCCGGGCCCTCCAGGTGGCGGCGCACCGCGCGCGGGTGCAGCACCTCGGCGGCCGCGACCGTCCGGCCGGTGGTCCAGCGGTCGAGACCGCGCCGGACGACCTCGACCTCGGGCAGCTCAGGCACCGGCGGGCCCGCTGTCGGAGGCGGCCACGGCGGGGCCGGCGCCGTTCTCGTCGGAGCCCTGCCGGGCCTTCTCGGTCTCGCGCTTGACGGCCCTCTCGCGGATGGCGGTCCAGGCGGCCTCGGCGGCGTGCTGCTCGGCCTCCTTCTTGGACCGGCCCTCGCCCGACCCGTAGGCGGTGCCGCCGACCCGCACCGAGGCGCGGAACGTCTTCTGGTGGTCCGGGCCGCTTTCGGCCACGTGGTACTCGGGGACGCCCAGCTCCTCGACGGCGGTGAGCTCCTGGAGCGAGGTCTTCCAGTCCAGGCCCGCGCCCAGGCCGGCCGAACGCTCGATCAGCCCGTCGAACAGCCGGTGCACCAGGGCGGAGGCCTCCTCCAGGCCGCGGTCCAGGTACACCGCGCCGATCAGCGCCTCCAGCGTGTCGGCCAGGATCGACGACTTGTCGCGCCCGCCGGTGCCCTCCTCGCCCCGGCCGAGCCGGATGTGCGCGCCGACGCCCAGGCCGCGCGCCACCCCCGCCAGCGCCCGCATGTTGACCACGGCGGCGCGCAGCTTGGCCAGCTGCCCCTCGGGCAGGTCCGGGTGGTCGCGGAACAGGGTGTCGGTGACGACCAGGCCGAGCACCGAGTCGCCCAGGAACTCCAGGCGCTCGTTGGTGGGCAGGCCGCCGTTCTCGTAGGCGTAGGAACGGTGCGTCAGCGCGCGTTCCAGCAGTTCGTCGGAGACCTCGACGCCGAGGGCGGTGACCAGTTCCGCCCGGTCGGGCGCCGGGGCGCCGTTCTTCTTGCCGCTCACAGGCCCTCCTCGCAAGGCCGGGCCGCCGCGTCGCGCGGTGGCCGCTGCGGCGGTGACGGCGGGGCCGGCGGGCGGGTCGGCCGTCGGGTTCGGTCCGCGAAGACGAGGTGCGCGCCGGTCTCGATCCCGGCGTGCACCACGGCTCCGGGCCCCGTCACCGACGGGCCGGTCGCTCCGGGCTCCGGCCCGGGTCACGCGCCGTGATGGGTGGTGACACTGCTCTCACCGGGGAACGTGCCCCCGGCCGTGGGTGAGAACACCGTGAGGGGCGGCCGCGTCCACCGGTAACCGGTACGCGGATCCGCCCCCCAGAGTGCAGAAGATCAGGCCGACGGCGCGATGACCTGCCGACGGTCGTAGGTGCCGCAGGTCGCGCAGGCGACGTGCGGGAGCTTCTTGTCGCGGCAGGTCGGGCACTCGACCAGGGTCGGGGCCACGGCCTTCCACTGCGACCGCCGGTGCCGCGTGTTGCTGCGCGACTTCTTACGCTTGGGGACGGCCACGTCAGCCCTCCTGCTTTCCTTCTCGTTGGTCGAATGGTCCGTGGGAGACGTTCCTCCCGCTCCCCCCACCGGAGGAGTCCGCCGCCGACCCGTTGTCCGGGCCCTCGGTGGTCAGGTTCCGCAACGCCGCCCACC
This sequence comes from Actinomadura kijaniata, assembly GCF_014138665.1. Classification (NCBI taxonomy): domain Bacteria; kingdom Bacillati; phylum Actinomycetota; class Actinomycetes; order Streptosporangiales; family Thermomonosporaceae; genus Actinomadura; species Actinomadura kijaniata. The sequence continues at coordinate 967,862 of NZ_JACJIA010000001.1, read as the reverse complement.
GGGGGTCGGCGGCGTCGTGGTGGTGGTCGGGCTCGGCGTCCGCCAGCCGTACACCGCACTCCGGGCACAGACCGGGACAGTCGTCCCGGCACAGCGGCGACAGCGGCAGTGCGAGCAGCACCGCGTCGCGGAGCACCGGCTCGAGGTCGATCAGATCGTCCTCGAGGCGGAGCTCGTCGTCGTCCGCGTGCCCGCCGGAGCGGGTGTCAGGATAAACGAAGAGCTCCTGGAAGTCCGCCTCGAAGGTCGAGGCGATCGGGTCCAGGCAGCGCCCGCACTCCCCCTCCAGGGGGACGCGCGCGGTGCCGGTGATCAGCACGCCCTCCAGCACCGCCTCGAGCCGGATGTCCAGCTCGATCGTGGCGCCCTCGGGCACGCCCATCATCTCGACGCCGAAGTCCTCCGGGGCCGGCACGCTGCGGATCATCTCCTTCGACGACCCGGGTTGCCGGCTCAGGACTCGCGTGTCGAGCACGAGCGGAGCGGTGGGGTCGAGGCGAGACAGAGTGATCCTGCTTTCGTGAGGCATGGTGAACGACGGCCGTCGGTCCTGGCCGATTCCCCAGGGTAACCGACCATGGCGCGCGGACCCAACTCGCGCCCCGACCTGCGGGGCCGACAGCACGGGCCGACAGCACGGGCCGACAGCACGGGCCGACGGGACCCGGCGCGGTCAGTCCTCGCGCTGGAGGCGTTCGATGAGCCGCTGGTGGACGCTGTCGGGGACCAGCCCGGAGATGTCGCCGCCGAACTTGACGACCTCCTTCATCAGGCTGGAGGACAGGAACGCGTACAGCGGGTTCGTCGCCATGAAGAGCGTCTCGACCCCGGCGATCCGGTGGTTCATCTGGGCCATCTGCAGCTCGTACTCGTAGTCGCTGACCGCGCGCAGCCCACGGACGATCACCGGGATGTCCTGCTGCTTGCAGTAGTCGACGGTCAGGCCGTAGAACTTGTCGACCTTGACGTTGCCGTACTCCCGGGTGACCTCGGCGATCATGTCGACGCGCTCGTCCACCGTGAACAGGCTCTTCTTGCTCTTGTTGATCAGCACGGCGACGACCACCTCGTCGTAGAGGCGGGACGCCCGGCTGATGATGTCGAGATGTCCGTTGGTGACGGGGTCGAACGATCCCGGACAGACGACACGTCGCACGAGGTGAACCCCTTCGGTCCGCTTATCTGACCTGCGGCGCGACCGTACCAAACCACCGGTTGGCGACCGGCACCCGGGGTTTGCCGTTCCTTGGTCCGGTGGTCAGCGGCCGAGCGCCTTCAGGATGGCCGCGGCGGCCGGGCCGGACTCGATGCCGTAACCGGGGGCCTCGGTCATGACCGCGACGGCGTAGCGGGAGCCGAACCCGATGAACCAGCGGTCGTTGTAGGAGGCGTCGTCGACGTCGGCGGTGCCGGTCTTGCCGCCCTCCACGGCGGTGCCGCGCAGATCGTCGGCGGTGCCGCGCTCCACGACGGCCCGCATCATCCGCTTCAGCTGGGCGGCCTGGTCGGCGGTGAGCGCCTGCGACAGGCGGGCGGGCCTGGTCTGCTCGACGACCGAGCCGTCGGCGCCGCGCACCCGTTCGACCAGGTAGGGCCGCATGACCTGGCCGCCGTTGACGGAGGCGGCGGCGACCATGGCCATCTGGAGCGGGGTGGCGACCGTGCTGCCCTGGCCCATCGCGCCCAGGGCGTCGAGGGCGGGGTCGCTGACCGGGTAGGCGCTGGGGGCGCTGCTCATCCCCCTGGCGATCTCGATGCGCTGCCCGAACCCGTACTTGCGCGCCTGCGCCGCGATGGCGTCGCCGCCGGGCCGCTCGGCGCCCATGCGGGCGAAGGTGGTGTTGCAGGACTGGGCGTAGGAGTTGATCAGCGGGATGGCGGGCAGGTCGCACTCGCCGCCGATGTCGCTCTCGTCGTTGTTGATGGGGCGGGCCGCGCCCGGCGGGGTGTAGCTGCGCCTGGCCGGGACGGGGGTCTGGGCGGTGGTCCCGGCGGCCAGCGCGGCGGCGGCCGTCACGGTCTTGAACGTCGAGCCGGGCGGGAAGGTCTCCCCGATCGCCTTGTTCAGCATCGGCTTGAGCCGGTCGGCGTTGAGCCGCTTGAACGCCGCGTCGGCCCGCCTGGTGTCGAGCGTGGAGACCGTGTTGGCGTCGTAGGACGGCGTGGACGCCATCACCCTGATCGCGCCGGTCCGGGTGTCCAGCGCGACGGCGGCGGCGCGGCGGGCCCCGGTGGCCTTCAGCGCCCGGTAGGCGGCGCGCTGGGCGCCGGGGTCGACGGTGGACTCGACGGCGCCGCCCGCCACCTTCTTGCCGATGACCTTGTCGATCAGGTTGGTGGTGGCCAGCCGGGGATCGGTGCCGTCCAGCAGGCGGTTCTCGGCGTTCTCCAGGCCGGACTGGGAGTACTGGGAGAAGTACCCGGTGACCGGGGCGAAGATCTCGCTGTCCAGGTAGCGGCGCTGGTAGCGGCCGCCGGAGACCGGGACCGACCAGGCCAGGCGCTCCCCGCCCGCCACGATCGGCCCGCGGTTGATCTTGTCGCGGTTCTGGAACTGGCGGGCGTTGTGGCGATCGTCACGCAGCGCCTGGGCCTCGAACCCCTGGACGTAGGTGATGTTCGCCAGCAGGGCCAACGCTCCCACCAGCGCGATCACCCAGGTGCGCCGCAACGCCTTGTCCATCCCAGACCCCATCCCCCGAAGTCGCGTGTCCACTCCTCGTCTCGTCCCGGCGGGGGGAGGGACGAGGGCTCAGGCGGGGGCGCGCCCGTACCAGAAGACGGCCTCGCCGTAGCGGCGGTCGCGCTCGGCCTCGTAGCCCCCCGGCCACTCCAACGCGGGACCCCGCACCGAACGTTCCACCGCGACCAGGGCGTCGGGCGCGAGCCAGCCGTGGTCGCGCAGCGCCTCCAGGATCTGGGTGACCGCCGTGTCGGCCAGCGCGTAGGGCGGGTCGAGGAAGACCAGGTCGTAGGGTTCGGCGGGGGCGCGGCGGACGACGCGTTCCACCCGGTCGGCGACCGGGACCGCGCCGGGCAGGCCCAGCGCGTCGGCGTTCTGCCGGACGACCCTGGCCGCGCGGGGGTGGGACTCCACCAGCAGCGCGTGCGCCGCCCCGCGCGACAGCGCCTCCAGGCCGACCGCGCCGGACCCGGCGAACAGGTCGGCCACCCGCAGCCCGTCCAGCGGGCCCAGCAGGGCCTGGACGGTGGAGAACAGGCCCTCCCGGGCGCGATCGCTGGTGGGCCGGGTGTCCCGGCCCGGCGGGACGGCCAGCCGCCGCCCCTTGGCGCTTCCCGCGATGACCCTGCTCATCCCCCCAGTATCGCGGCGTCCCGGCAGCGCTCGCGCCGCGCCGCGGGGCCATATCCAAAACCGCCTATCGCCGTCCAGGTCCGCTACCCGACGTGTATGGATGAACGCTGTTCGTGTCTGCCGTCGATATCAGGAGACTCCTGTGCATCACGGAAAACGACTGGCGGTGGCGGCCGGGGCGACGTTCCTGGGGCTGGCCGTCCTGGGCGGGACGGCGCGGGCCGACCACCGGCCGCCCGGGCCCTCCGGCCGGGAACGCGCCGAACCGATCGTCCGCGTCGGCCTCGACCGCCTCCTCTCCGTCCCCGCCCCTTCCGACCGTGTCCGTTCCGGCCCTGTCCGCTCCGAGCGCGTCCGTTCCCGGCGCGCGCTCCCCGAACGCGTCGGGCCCGCGCGCCGGGACCGGGACCCGGTGCCGCCCCGGCCGCCCGCGGGAGACGACGACTGCCTCCCGATCGCGATCCCGCCGATCAAGGTGCCGCCCGTCAAGGTGCCCCCGGTCACGATCCCCCCGATCGCGGTGCCGCCGGTCAAGCTGCCCCCGCTCACGGTGCCGCCGGTCGAGATCGCCCCGGTCGCCGTCCCCCCGGCCCAGGCGCCCGCGCAACCTCCCGCGCAACCCCCTGCCCAGCCGCCCGCCCAGCCGCCCCAGCCGGGCCCGGTTCCTCCCCTGCCGCAGCTTCCGCGGCCGGTCCCGTCGCTGCCGAAGCTGCCCGACAGGGCGGTGGCGGGCACGCCCCCGGCGGAGTCGGGGACGCGGGTCTCACCCTCGGGGGGCCTGCCGTTCACCGGCCTCGACGTGCTGCCGCTGGCGGCGCTGGGGGTGACGCTCACCCTGGTGGGCGGCGTGGCCGTGGCGGGGGCGCGGCGGCGTTCGCACCGCTCCTGACCCGGCCGGTCCCGACCTGAGGGGCCCGAGCCGAGGGAACGGCACCGGCCCGGCGGATCACGGACGGCGCGAGCCGGCCACCCGCCAGCCGGTGCCGTCCCGTCTCAGCGCGATCCTGCGGACGGTCACCCGCGCGGTGGCGCGGCAGGCGCCGGGACGGCAGTCGCCCACGGCCAGCAGGGCCGTCAGCTCGCCGGGGGCGTCGCCGGGGCGCAGGCCCCGCGCCACGACCGCGCCGGACGCGGCGGCCCCGTCCCGCGCGGCGGCGGCGAGCGCGGCGCGGGCGGCCGCGCCGGGCCAGGCCCCGGTCCCGGCGGACGCGGGAACGGCGTCGGCCCGCACCTCGTAGAGGCCGTCCAGCAGCCAGGCGGCGCCCCGCGCGACCAGGGTCGCCTGCATCGTGTACCGCCGGGTCTCGGGCGCGCGCCCCGCCGACCGGACGGTCCGGCGCAGATGGGCCAGCACGGTGACGCCGCCGGGCCCGGCGGCCGTGACGGCGGTGTCGGTGACGTCGACGGCGACGGCGCTGCGGGTCGCGCGCAGGTTCTCGCGGAAGTTCTCGGCGGTCAGGCGGGCGTCGTAGTCGGCGCGGTACCGGGGGGTGACGCGGGCGTGCGCGGCGGCGACGTTCCGGTCGAACCGGTCGTGCTCGAACGTCAGCACCGCCTCGATCGTCCCGGCCGCGGTGGCCGCGGCGGTGACGGCGTGCCCGGGCGGGGCCGGGGTGTCGGCGACGGCGGCGGACGGCGTTCCCCGCCGGACGGGCGAGGACCGGTCGTCGGCCAGCGCCCACACCGTCCCCCCGGCGGCCAGCAGCATCACCGGGATCCCCGCCGCGATCACCCTGCGGCGGCCGGGGCGCGGCCGGGCCGCCGGGGGGACGGGCGGTTCGAGGCGGGGGGTGCGCTCCTCGTCGGCGCGGGCCGCGATCCGCTCGGTGGGCGTCTCGTCGGTCGGGGGCTCGGCCAGGAAGGCGCCGGTGTCCAGGGCGCGTTCGGGCGGCACCGCCGGGGCGGGGGCGCGGCGTCCCAGCAGGTCCAGCAGCGCCTGCTGGGCCTCGGGGCGGCCCGCGGGGTCCTTGTCCAGGCTGGCGGCCACGACCTCGCGCAGCGCTTCGGGCAGCGGGGACAGGTCGGGCTCGTGGTGCAGGATGCGGTGGAAGACCGCCGAGATGGTGTCGTTGCCGAACGGGTGCCGCCCGGTCGCCGCGAACAGCATCGTCGCGCCCCAGGCGAACAGGTCCACCGCCGTGCCCAGGTCCTCGCCGCTGATCTGCTCGGGGGCCATGTAGGAGGGGGTGCCGACGATGCCGCTGGTGGTGGAGCGCGCCGCGCCCATCACCCGCGCGATCCCGAAGTCGATCACGCGCGGGCCGTCGGGGCCCATCAGCACGTTGGAGGGCTTGAAGTCGCGGTGCAGGATCCCGGCGCGGTGGATGGCGGCCAGCGCGGTGACCGTGCCGATGGCGAGGCGGTCCAGGTCGGTGCCGACGCGCGGGCCGCGCTCGGTGACCAGCCCGGTGAGCGAGGGGCCGGGCACGTACTCGCTGACCACGTACGGCAGGTCGCCCGCGACGTCGGCCGCCAGGACCTGCGCGGTGCAGAACCCGGCGACGCGGCCGAGGACGTCCAGCTCGCGTTCGAACCGGGCGCGCCACTGCGGGTCCTGGCTGAGCTGGACGCGCAGCAGCTTCACCGCCGCGGTCCGGCCGTCCTCGCCCCGCCCCAGGTAGACGATGCTCTGCCCGCCCTCGCCGAGACGGCCGACCAGCTCGTAACCCCCCAGCCGGGCCGGGTCGTGCGGCAGCAGGGGACGTACGGCCGTCATCGGTGCTCCTTGAGTCGGGCGCTGTTTCCTTCCTCCCTACTGGTTCGACGCCCTCACGGTCCATCGCGTTCGGTGACGAGTCGATTACGGAAAACGCTCCGGCGCCGCCCCGGAAACGGGCGGGGCGTCCCCACCCCGAGACGCCCCGCCCGCATCGGGGGCGGCGCCGGAGGCGTTCGGTCCGCGCCTCCGGGCCGGGTCAGGCCAGTGACCAGCGCGCCTGGGTGCGGACGCCGGGGTCGGGGTCGGCCAGCGCCTCGGTCAGCGCGGTCAGGGCCCGCGGGTGGTCGGCGGCCCACTGCTCCAGGGACTGGACGGCGGCGCGGCGGACGTCGACGATGCGGTCGCGCAGCGCGTGGACCAGCGGCGGGATCGCGGTCTCGGGGGCGGCCGCGCCGAGGGCGAGCGCGGCGCGGCGGCGGACCTGCCAGCCGGGGTGCGTGACGGCGGCGGCGACGCGGGCGGCCAGGCGTTCGGGGACGCCCAGCTCGGCGGCGGCGTCCAGGGCGGCCATCCGCACGACCGGGTCGTGGTCGGCCAGCAGGTGGTCCAGGACGGCCGTCCCGGCGGGCGTCGCCAGCCGGGCCAGGCCCTCGGCGACGGCGGCCCGCACCTCGCGGGCGGGGTCGTCGGCGGCCTCGGCGACCCCGCCCGCGGCGCCCAGCGCGACCAGGCCGAGCACGGCCTGGACCCGCACGTGGGTCTCGTCGTCCTGGAGGCCCTGGGCGTACAGCTCGGACGCGCCGCGGACCAGGGTGTCCAGCAGGTCGGCGGCGGTGGAGCGGACGTCGGGATCGCGTCCGTGCGCGGCGGCCAGGCGCAGGGCGCGCACGCCGTCGTCGCCGAGGTACAGCTCGGGCAGCTCGCGCAGCGCGGCGGCGGCGATCCGGCGCACCGCGGCGTCCTGGTCGGCCAGCGCCCAGGCGAGGGCGTCGCCGGTGCCACCGGGGACGTGGCCGTCGCGGGCGGTGCGGACGAGCGCCCGCAGGGCGGCGACGCGCGCCTCGGGCTCGGGGGCGCGCAGGTGTCCTTCCAGGTCGGCGGGCACGGGCGGGTCGGGGTCGAGGGTGTCGGGGCGGGAGCGGTGGTCGATGATCGTCATGGTGCTGTCCTCCGGGAGGCCGTCGGATCCGGTCGGGGTCGGCGGGATCAGGGACGGCGACACAGCGCACTGGCCTGCCGCCGGAGGTCGACGTGCAGGCGCGCGGTGAGGGACGCGGTGACGTTCACGCCTCCATGGTCACCCAAGGTCTCGATTAAATCAACTAATTAAGTAGGGAATGGGGGCGAGAGCGAGAGGGCGCCACCGGTGCGCCCCCTCGTCCCGCTACAGCACCCGGTCATGCGACCGGCTCCGCGACCGGCTCCCTCCGTTCGGCGGCGTCGGCGCGGCGCCCGCGCAGCAGCACCAGCGCCAGCACCGCCCCGAGCCCGGCGACGCCCGCCGCGACCAGGAACGCCGCCTGGAAGCCGTCGGTCAGCCGGGCGGCGTTCCCGAGGGCGTCCGCGCCCCGCGCGGTGGCCAGCGCGGTGGCGACGGCCAGGCCCAGCGCCGAGCCGACCTGGTAGGTGGTGTTGACGATGCCGGAGGCCAGCCCGCTCTCCTGCGGCGCGACCCGCGAGATCGCCGCCATCATCGTGGGGATGTAGGCCAGCGACATGCCGAGGGCCGCGACCAGGGAGGCGGCCAGCACGTCCACCGCGAAGCTGCCGCCGGGCCGGGCCAGCGACAGTCCGCCGAGGCCGAGCGCCAGCACGGCCAGGCCGGTCACCGTCAGCGACTTGGTCCCGAACCGGCCCATCAGCCGCCCGGTGACCCCGACCATCAGCACCATGATCGTGACGGTCATCGGCAGCAGCGCCGCGCCGCTGGCGAACGCCCCGAAGCCGAGGACCTGCTGCAGGTAGAGGTTGAGGAAGTACCAGGCCGGGATCCACGCGGCGCCCAGCAGGGCGAACACCACGTTGGCGGCGGCCAGGTCGGGCGTGCGCCAGATCCGCAGCGGCATCAGCGGCTGCCGCAGCGCCCGCTGGATCCCGACGAACGCCGCCAGCAGCACCGCCGCGCCGCCCAGTTGCAGCAGCGTCGCCGCCGAGCCCCAGCCCTGCTCGGGGGCGCGGACCACCGCGAACACCGCCAGGGCCAGGCCCGCGGTCACCGCGACCGCGCCGAGCAGGTCCACCGAGCCGCGCCGGGCCCCGACGGCCGGCAGCACCGCCGGGACGGCCGCCAGGGTGGCCAGGCCGATCGGGACGTAGATGACGAAGACCCACGGCCAGCTCAGCCACTCGGTGAGCACGCCGCCGAGGAACACCCCGGCCGTGCCGCCCGCCGGGGCCGCCGCGCCGTACAGGGCCATGGCCCGTCCCAGCTCGCGGGGGTTGCCGCCGAAGATCGCCATGAGCAGGGTCATGGCCGCCGGGGTGATCAGCGCGCCGCCGACGCCCTGCACGCCGCGTCCCAGGATCTCCACCCAGGCGTCCTGCGCGGCGGCCGCGACGACCGATCCGGCGATGAGCACCGCCCAGCCGGCGGCGAACACCCGCCGGGCGCCGAGCAGGTCCGACAGGCGGCCGCCGAGGAGGAGCAGGCCGCCGAAGACGACCACGTAGGCGTTGAACACCCACTGCAGGCCGCCGGACGAGAAGCCGAGGTCGCGCTGCATGTCGGGGAGCGCGACCCCGATGATCGAGGTGTCCATGATCACCATGAACTGGGCCATGGCCAGCACCAGGAGCGCCCACCACCGGCGCCGTTGCACGTTCGCGGACATCGCCGCCTCCATATACCTCTAGGGGGTATCCATTCGAGAGGTGAAGCTAACATACCCCCGGGGGGTTCAATAGGTGACGGTCGTCACAGCGAACGGCCCCCGGCGCGCTCGCGCCGGGGGCCGTTCGGGAACCGTGCCGGTCAGGCCTTCTCGAGGTACTCCGCGCGTTCCTCGTCCAGCAGGACGGCCAGCTCCGCCGCCAGGGCCGGATGTCCTCTCAGCTCGGGGTCGGCCTCCACCAGCGCGGTCGCCTCCGCGCGCGCGTCGTGGATCACGTCCTCGTCGCGCTGCAACGTCAGCAGGCGCAGGCTCGACGACCGCCCCGCCTGCGCCGCCCCCAGCACGTCGCCCTCCCGGCGCTGCTCCAGGTCCAGCCGCGACAGCCGGAACCCGTCGGTGGTCGAGGCGACGGCGTCCAGGCGCTCGCGCGCCTTGCTGCCGGGCTCGGCGTCGGTGACCAGCAGGCACAGGCCGTGCAGGCTGCCCCGCCCGACCCGGCCGCGCAGCTGGTGCAGCTGGGACACGCCGAACCGGTCCGCGTCCATGATCACCATGACGGTGGCGTTGGGCACGTCGACCCCGACCTCGATCACGGTGGTCGCCAGCAGCACGTCCAGCTCGCCGTCGCCGAACCGCCGCATCACCGCGTCCTTCTCGTCGGGGTGCAGCTTGCCGTGCAGCACCCCGATCCGCAGGCCGGCCAGCAGCTCCTCCTCCAGCCGGGGCAGCAGCTCCATGATCCCCAGCGGGGACCGGCGCGGCCCGTCCTCGCCGTCGGCGGCGGCCGGGACGTCGCCCTCGTCGCCCTCCCGCTCCCCGATGCGCGGGCAGACGATGTAGATCTGCCGGCCCTGCGCGGCCTCCTCCTTGATCCGCTCCCAGGTCCGGGCCAGGAACGCGGGCCGCTCCGGCGGCACGACATGGGTCTGGATCGCCGACCGCCCGGCCGGGAGCTGCCCGAGCACGGAGGTCTCCAGGTCACCGAACACGGTCATCGCGACCGTCCGGGGGATCGGCGTCGCGGTCATGACGAGCACGTGCGGCCGCCCGCCGGCGACCTTCTCCCGCAGCGCGTCCCGCTGCTCCACCCCGAACCGGTGCTGCTCGTCCACCACCACGAGCCCCAGGTCGGCGAACTGCACGTGGTCCTGGAGCAGCGCGTGGGTGCCCACGACGATCCCCGCCGACCCCGACGCCACGTCCAGCAACGCGGCCTTGCGCGCCTTCGCCCCCTGCGACCCGGTCAGCAGCGCCACCCGCGTCGCCTGCTCGGCCCCGCCGATCTGCCCGGCCTGCGCCAGCTCCCCGAGCATCCCGGTGATCGACCGGTGGTGCTGCTGGGCGAGCACCTCGGTCGGCGCGAGCAGCGCGGCCTGCCCGCCACCGTCCACCACCTGCAACATCGCCCGCAACGCGACCACCGTCTTGCCCGCGCCGACGTCGCCCTGGAGGAGGCGGTGCATGGGGTGCTCGTGGGACAGGTCGGCGGCGACCTCCTCGCCGACCTGGCGCTGGCCGTCGGTCAGGTCGAACGGCAGGCGCTCGTCGAAGGCGTCCAGGATGCCGCCCGGGACCCTCGGCCGGGGCTTGGCGGGCAGGGCGGCGGCGGCCAGGCGGCGCTGCGCCAGGGCGATCTGGAGGACGAACGCCTCGTCCCACTTCAGGCGGCGGCGGGCGCGGCCCAGCTCCTCCCAGTCCGCCGGCCGGTGGATGCCCTCGTAGGCCTCCGTCAGGCCGATCATGCCGCGGCGGCGCAGCAGCTCCCCGGGCACCGGGTCGGGGCCCAGGTCGAGCTGGTCCAGCAGCAGGCCGACCGACTTGCCGATCGCGTCGATGTCCAGGCCCTTGGTGGTCGGGTAGATCGGGATGATCTCGTCGGCCCACTCCTGGGCGGCGGCGGCCGCGTCGCGGGCGGCGACCACCTTGTACTGGGGGTGGGCGAGCTGGCGCTGCACCCGGCCGTTCCGCATGGCGTAGCTGCTGATCTTCCCGGCGAACAGGGCGCGGGTGCCCGGCGACAGGTCGCGTTCGGGCACGTAGGAGCCCTTGCGGCCGAAGAAGCTGAGCTTCAGCTCGCCGGTGCCGTCGGTGACCGTGATCTCCAGCACGTAGCCGGGGCTGCGGGTGAGGCTGCGGCCCTGCACCTTGACGACCTCGGCCATCACGGTGACGTGCTCGCCGTCCTCCAGCTCGTTCAGCGGGGTCAGCTCGCCGCGGTGCGCGTACCGGCGCGGGTAGTGGTGCAGCAGGTCCCCGACCGTGTGCAGGTCGAGCCCCTTGGCCAGCACCTTCGCGGTCTTGTCGCCGAGGACCTTGTGCAACGGCTCGTCGAGATTCGCCACGCGTCCCATTCAAGCCCATGGGGGTGACAGGAAGGGCCCGGTGCGGCCGGGCGGGCGGGATGTCACTCGACGCCGACGAGCAGCGGGTAGCGCTCCTGGCGGCCCTCGTAGACGCCGACCTCCACGTCGGGGTGGGCGATGCGCAGGTGCTCCTCCAGCCGTCCGGCCAGCCCGGCGGGGGCGTGGGCGCCGACCACGAGGGTGACCAGCTCGCCGCCGGCCGACAGCATCCGGTCCAGGACGCCGCGGGCGACGGCGGGCAGGCCCGCGCCGATCATGGCGACATCGCCGTCGATCATGCCGAGCACGTCGCCGGGCTGGCACAGGCCGACGCTGGTGACGGCCTCCTCGGCGGCGATCTCCAGATGGCCGAAGCGGGTGGCCCCGGCCGCGCGGGTCATGGCGATCACGTCCTCGCCGAAGCGGCGCAGCGGATCGTGCACCGCCAGCGCCGCCAGCCCCTGCACCGAGGCCTTGGTGGGGACGACGGCGATGCGGGCGCCGCTGTCGCGGGCGCGTTCGGCGGCGGCCTCGGCCAGGGCCAGGACCTCCGGCTCGTTGGGCAGCACCGCCACCTCGTCGCCCGCCGCCAGGATCGCCTCGGCCAGCACCGCCAGCGGCGGGACGGCGCCGGGCGCGCGCCGCACCACCGTCGCCCCGCCCGCCTCGAACAGCTCGGCCAGCCCGTCGGCGGCGGTGACGGCGACCACGGCGCGGCCCCGGCAGGGGGCGTGCGGCTGCTCCTGCTCGGCGGCGGGGGCGTGCAGGTAGGTGACGCGGATGCGGTGGACGCGCCCGGCGGCCAGCCCCTCCTCGATCGCGGCCCCGGCGTCGTCGACGTGGACGTGGACGTTCCACAGCCCGCCGCCGCCGACCACCACCAGCGAGTCGCCGAGGCCGTCCAGGCGCGCGCGCAGGTCCGGGACGGTCTCGTCGGGCGCGTCCAGCAGGTACATCACCTCGTAGCCGGGGCCGGGCGCGGGGCCGCGCTCCTCGCGGACGGGGGTGGGCCCGGCGGTGCGGGCGGGGACCTCGTAGCGCTCGGGGTACTCCTCGGTGATCACCGCGGCGAGGGCGTCGAGGACCACGCACAGGCCCGCCGCGCCCGCGTCGACGACGCCGTTGCGGGCCAGCACCTCCAGCTGGCCGGTAGTGGCCCGCAGCGCGCGGCGGGCCCCGGCGGCGGCGGCGCGGGCGGCGGCGGCCAGGCCGGGACCGGCCGGTCCGGTCGCGGCGGAGGCGGCCTCCAGGACGGTGAGGATCGTGCCCTCGACGGGGTGCTCGACGGCGTTGCGGGCCAGCACGGCGGCGTACTCGAGGGCGTCCCCGAACACCTCGCCGTCCGGGGGCGCGCCCTGGTGGCCGAGGATGTCGGCCAGGCCGCGGAACATCTGGCTGAGGATGACCCCGGAGTTGCCGCGGGCCCCCAGCAGCGAGCCCTGGGCGAGGGTGCGCCAGACGGTGGCCGTCCCGGCGCCGGAGGGCAGCTCGTCCACGGCGTCGGCGGCGGCGAGCACGGTGAGGTGCAGGTTGGTGCCGGTGTCGCCGTCGGGGACGGGGAAGACGTTCAGGGCGTCGATCTCGCCCCGGGTGCGGCCCAGCGCCTCGGCCGCCAGCCGCGCCCACCGTCGTGCCGCCGCGCCGTCGAGGACCTCGCCCACCCTGGCTCCCCTCCGTAGGTTCCGGGTTACCTCTGTATCGCGCCCGCGGTGTCGTTGGAAACCGATCAAGGGTGAATCCGCAGGCCGATTCGCATACCGGGCGCGGGGTCGGCTAGTCTGATCCATGCGCCTCGTCCGGGGCGCCTATCAGTGAGCGCCTCACCAGGGCCCAGCGTCATGCACGGCCGCCGGACCGGGCGCTCCAGATTCAGAGCACCGACACCCACTTGGAGTTTCCCGTGGCTTCCGTTTGCGACGTCTGCGGCAAGGGACCCGGTTTCGGCATGCGCGTCTCCCACTCGCACCGCCGCACCCCGCGCCGCTGGAACCCCAACATCCAGCGGGTGCGCGCCGTGATCAACGGCGGCACCAAGCGGATCAACGCCTGCACGTCCTGCATCAAGGCCGGCAAGGTCGCCAAGCCGACCGTCTGACGCTCGGCCGCGGGGAAGGCTCCGCGCACTTCTGGCCGGTTCATCGGAGTGATCCGATGGGCCGGCTTTTCGTGTCGCCCCCGGCCGCCCGCGTGACCTCGCGGGGCGGTCGCGGCGACCGCCCCGCGGCCCGCCGGCCGGCGGCGCGCCGGCTCAGCGCGTGCGCCAGCCGTGGTCGACCGGGCCGATGCCCGCGCCGAGCGGGAAGCCCGCGGCGATGGCGCCGGTGACGTACTCCTTGGCCCGCTCCACGGCGGTGGGCACGTCCGCGCCGAGGGCGAGGTGGGAGGCGATCGCCGAGGCGAGGGTGCAGCCGGTGCCGTGGGTGTGCCGGTTGTCGTGCCGGGGCGCGGTGTAGCGGCGTTCGGTCTCGCCGTCGAACAGCAGGTCGGCGGGCTCGCCGGGGAGGTGCCCGCCCTTGATCAGCACCCACCGGGGGCCGAGCGCCTTGACCGCCTCGGCGGCCTCGCGCATGCCCGACTCGTCCACGACCTTGACGCCGGTGAGCTGCTCGACCTCCCACAGGTTGGGGGTCGCGACGGTCGCGACGGGCAGCAGGGCGGTGCGGACGGCGCCCACGGCCTCCTCGGCGAGCAACGGGTCGCCGTGCTTGGAGACGCCCACCGGGTCGACGATGACGGGCGCGTCCACGGCCGACAGGGCCTCGGCGACGGTCTCGACCAGGGCCGTGGAGGCCAGCATGCCGGTCTTGACGGCGTGGACGCCGATGTCGGACAGGACCGAGTCGAGCTGGGCGCGGACGGCCTCGGGGGACAGCTCCCAGTAGCCCTGGACGCCGAGGGAGTTCTGGGCGGTGACGGCGGCGATGACGCTCATGCCGTGGACGCCGCAGGCCAGCATCGTCTTCAGGTCGGCCTGGATGCCGGCGCCCCCGCCGGAGTCGGATCCGGCGACGGTGAGCACGAGGGGCGGGGTCTGGCCGGTGGGCGGGTTCTGCGTCATGACGCCCACTCTAGGGGCGTTCGGGGTGATGGGGGATGGTGCGGCCGCCGGTCAGCCGCGCGCGCAGGGCCTCTTGTTGATCCGGCAGTCGGAGGGGCCGCCGGCGCGGCCGCCCGCGGTGAAAGTGATCTTCACGGACTGGCCGGGGGCCAGCGCGGGGGCCCCGGCCGGGCTGCGCACCCAGCCGGTCCGGCCGGTCCTGACGACGGTGCCGCCGGAGAGGGAGCGGACCTTGGCCTTCGGGATCTGGAACGCCAGGGCCCAGCGCGCCACGGGGGCGGTGCCGCGGTTGGTGATGGTGGCGGTGCCGGTGAAGCCGCGGGTGGTCTTGGAGACGAGCTGGAACCTGACCGTCAGCCGTTCGGCGCCGGCGCGCGGGGCGCCGCGGCTGGTGCGCCGCCCGGGGTTGCGCTGGGAGACCTGGCTGTCGAGGGGGGTGCCGGCCTGGGGGGCGTGGGAGCCGCCTCCGCCGCCGAAGTTCAGCGAGATCTGCTTGGTGCTGTAGGCGTAGGTGACGACGCCCGCCGCCGCGACCGCCGCCACGATCGGCAGCATCGGCATCGGCAGGTTGAGCCCGCGTCTCCTCGGCTGGTCCGGCCCGCCCCCGGGGGCCTGGTCCCGGTCGCGGGGGTCGTCCGGGGAGGGGCCGTCGAAGTACCCGGCGTGGTCCGCCGCGCCTCCGTCAGCATCCGGCTCGCGCTTGTTGTGTCGTCCCATCCCATCCCTCTTCGATCACAGGGATGTATACCAAACCAACACCAAACATGCCTACCAGACGAGTAAACGCGCAGGGGCGGACCGGGCCCCCTGCTTCCGTTCTCATCTGCGGAAATGATCCCAACCGCCGGGGCCGTGCGGCCTTCCGTCCACGGTCACCCCGGGGGCCCGCGGCGCCTCCTCCGTCACCGTTCCGATGACCGTCCAGGACGGGGGGAGGTCGGCGTCCCGGGGGAAGGTCCCGGCGAAGGAGTGGTCCTCGCCGCCGGTGAGGGCGTGCCGGAGCGCGTCGGGGGCGGAGCCCAGGATCCGCGGGACGGGGACCTGGCGGGACCGGACGTCGACGCGGACGCCGGAGGCCGCCGCGATGTGGCCCAGGTCCTGGAGGAGGCCGTCGCTGACGTCCAGCAGGGCCGTGGCCCCCGCCCGGCGGGCCTCCTCCCCCGCCGCGTAGGGGGGCCGGGGACGGCGGTGGGCCTCGATCAGCTCGGCGGGGGCGCTCGCGCCGTCGAGCAGCAGGGCCAGGCCCGCCGAGGACAGGCCGAGGTCGCCCCGCACGGCCACCAGGTCGCCGGGCCGGGCGCCCGAGCGCAGCAGCGGCGGACGGCCGGCCAGGTCGCCGAGCGCGGTGACGGCGATGGTGATCCGCTCGGCCGCGACGACGTCGCCGCCCACGATGGACGCGCCGGTCAGCGCGCACTCGTCGGACAGGCCCCGGTAGAGCTCCTCCGCCCAGGCGGTCTCCAGGCCGGTGGGCACGGCGAGCCCGACCAGCAGCGCGGTGGGGCGGGCGCCCATGGCCACGACGTCGGCGAGGTTCTGCGCGGCGGCCTTGCGGCCGATGTCGTAGGGGCCGGACCAGTCGCGGCGGAAGTGCCGCCCCTCGGCCAGCAGGTCGGCGGTGGCGACGACCCGGCCGTCCGGCGCGGCGACCACGGCGGCGTCGTCGCCGGGGCCCAGTTCCACCTGCGGCCCCCGCGGGAGCCCGCGCGTCAGCCGCCCGATGAGACCGAACTCACCGAGTTCCCCGATCGTTCCCATACGTCCTGTTCCGCCCGTCCCGTGTGCCGATCCCGGAGATCTCCCGCGGCGGCGTCCCGGGCGTCCCCGGGGCCCCGCCGTGGTGGCCGGTCCCGGAGCCTGGCACGATGGTCTTGTCCGGGCCCGGTCCCCCGTCCCGGTGCGTAACACGATACGGTGACCGTCCGACGGCATTTTCTCCGCCCGGGGAGGACGTGATGGTGCAGGCCTACATCCTCATCCAGACCGAAGTCGGCAAGGCAGCCGACGTGGCCGGTGAGATCAGCGGGATCAGCGGCGTCACCCTGGCCGAGGACGTGACCGGTCCCTACGACGTCATCGTGCGGGCCGAGGCCCGCAACGTCGACGAGCTGGGCAAGCTGGTGGTCGCGCAGATCCAGGCCGTCGAGGGGATCACCCGGACGCTCACCTGCCCGATCGTGCACATCTAAAGGGGCTCGCGACTTCCGTGTTCCGCTTCTCCCGGTTCGCCCGGCCGGTCCTGGTGGCGTGCGCGGTGCCCGCGTCGCTGCTCACGGCCTGCGGGGGCGACGCCGTCCAGGTGAACGCGCCCAGGCCCGACGCCGCGACCAAGCGGTTGTGCGAGGGGCTGCGCCTGCCCGAGAAGGTGCACGGGGAGGCGCGCCGCGACACGGCGCCCTCCTCGCCGCTGACGGCCGCCTGGGGCTCTCCCGCGATCGCGTTGCGGTGCGGCGTGGAGCGCCCGGCGACGCTGCGGGCCGACTCGCAGCTCCAGACGGTGAACGGGGTGGAGTGGTTCGGCTACCCCGCCGACCGGCCGGTCACCTGGACGGCGGTGGCGCGGCAGGCGTACGTGGAGGTCACGATCCCGGCGAAGTACGCGCCCCCGGGCGACGTGCTGGTGGAGCTCGGAGACGTGGTCAAGGAGACCATCCCGGCCAAGCCCGAGGGGCAGATCTAGCGGGGCGGCCCCGGCGGGCCGGGCCCGCCGCCGTCAGGCGTCGGCGAGCAGCGGCCCGGCGAGGGCGGCCAGCTCGGTCCGGTTGGCCACGCCCAGCTTGGCGTACACGTGCGACAGGTGGGTCTTGACGGTGCTGCGGCTCATGAACAGGCGGGCCCCGATCTCGGGGTTGCTGAGGCCCTCGACGGCCAGCCGCACCACGCCGCGTTCGGTCGGGGTGAGGCTGTCCCAGCCGCTGGAGGGGCGGCCGCGGCGGCCCCGGGCGCGGCGCGCGTAGGCGACCGCGTCGCGCAGGTCCAGCGCCCGGCCCTCGGCCCGCGCCGCGTCGTGGGCGTCGTCGCCCAGCGCCTCGCGCAGGAGCGCGGGCAGGTCGTCGGCGGGGCCGCGCCAGGGGTGCGGCCGGGGGTACCCCATCTCCTCGCGGGCGCGGTCGCAGGCGCCCAGCAGCCGGGCCGCCTCGACGAACGACCCCGCGCGGGCGGCCAGCCCGGCCAGCGCCTCCAGGCCGGGCACGCAGCACAGCCACAGCCCGTGGTCGGCGCGCAGGGCCAGGGCCTGGTGGTGCAGGTCCTCGGCGCGCGCGGCGTCGTCGGCCAGCAGGGCGGACTGCTCCAGCGCGTCGGCGAGCACCCGGGGCATCCCGGCGTGCCGGGCGGCGGCGAGGGCGCGCTCGCAGGCCTCGGCGGCCGCGCCGGCGTCGCCGGTGGCGCGCAGCGCCTCCGCCAGCCCCGTCAGGGCCTGCGGGGTGAGGTCGGCCAGGGTCGCGCCGTCCCGCCAGTCCGCCTCGCTCCGGAACCATCCGGCCGCCTCGTCGGGCCGTCCCGCCCACAGCCGCAGCTGTCCCATGGCGCGCGCCAGGCCGGGCACGAACGGCGGCGGGTCGGAGCTCTCCAGCAGCCGGACCATCGGCTCCAGGACCGCGTGGGCCTCCGCCAGGCGTCCCGCCGTGCCCTCCGCGGTCGCCAGCACGGCGCCCGCGAGTCCCACCCGGTGCAGGCCGCCCAGGGGCCGGGCCATGCGCAGCGCCTCGGCGGCGAGTCCGCGGGCCCGCGCCGGGTCGCCGCCGTACAGGACGCCGGCGGCCAGGAACGCCAGCGCCGTCGAGGCGATGCCGCGTTCGCCGCGCGCGGCCAGCCCGGCGACGGACGCCTCCAGCAGCGGCACCGCCGCCGCATGGTCGTCGCGCAGGTGCGCGATGATCCCCGTCAGGGCCGTCGCCGCGTCGGCCACGAACGCCTCGCCCGCCCGCCGCGCCTGGTCGCGGGCGGCCTCCGCCAGGGCCTGGCCGGCGTCCAGGTCGAACGCGAACCGGCCGACCGCGAGCAGCAGCCGGGCCAGGGACGCGCCGGCCTCGTCGCCGAGCCCGGTGGAGATCTCCAGCGCGGTCTCGGCCGCGTCGTGGTCCAGGCCGAGGGGGCGGGTGGTGTCGGCGACCAGCGCCAGGCCCGTCAGCAGCCGGGCCTGGAGCGCGGTCCGCTCGCCCGCGCCGCGCTCGACGGCGCGGCCGAGCAGCTCCATCCCCTCGTGGCCGTGCCCGTCCAGGTGCCACAGCCAGGCCAGCTCCGCCGCCAGCCGCCGCCCGCGCCCGGCGTCCGGCCGCGACAGGCCGTGCTCGACGGCGGCGCGCAGGTTGTCCCGTTCGGGGACGACCACGGCGCGCCAGGCGTCCTTGTCGGTGGCGAGCAGGGGCGCGGCCTCCTCGGCGAAGGCCAGGTAGGTGTCCAGGTGGCGGTCCCGGACGCGCGCGGTCTCGCCGGACGCCTCCAGCAGCGCGGCGGCGTACTGGTGGACCGTCTCCAGCATCCGGAACCGGGCCGGGTCACCGCGGGTGTCGGCGACCAGCAGCGACTTGTCGACCAGCCGTCGCAGGCCGTCGCGCACCGCGGTGTCGTCCAGGGGCTCGAACGCGCACGCGCCCCGCGCGGTCGCCAGCGTGAACCCGCCGCACAGCGCCCCGAGGCGCCGGAACAGGACCCGGTCGTCCTCCGCCAGCAGGTCGTGGCTCCAGGCCATCGACGCGGCGAGGGTCTGGTGCCGGGCGGGCACGCCGCGCGGGCCCCGCACCAGCAGCGCGAACCGGTCGTCGAGCCCGCGCAGGATCTCCTCCGCCGACAGGGTGCCCGACCAGGCGGCGGCCAGCTCGATCGCCAGCGGGATGCCGTCCAGCCGCGCGCAGGCCGTGCGCACGGCGGCCCGCGCCCGCGCCGACGCCGGGGCTCCGCCCGCACGCTCCTCGAACAGCGCGACCGCGTCGCCCCCGCTGAGCGGCGGCACCCGCCACACGACCTCGCCCGGCACGCCCAGCGGCTCGCGGCCGGTGGCCAGCACCACCACGTCCGGGCAGCCGCGCAGCAGCTCCATCACCAGCTCGGCGGCCGCGCCCAGCACGTGCTCGCAGTTGTCCAGGCAGACCAGCGCGCGCCGGTCGCCGAGCTGCCGGGCCAGGGCCGGGGCGGCGGCCCGGCCGGGGGCGACCAGGACGCCCAGCGCCGCGCCGAGCGCCCCGGGGACGGCCGCCGGGTCCGCGACGTCCGACAGGTCGACCCACCAGACCCCGTCCGGCCGTGTCCGGGCCTGCCGGGCGGCGGTCTCGGCCGCCAGCCGGGTCTTGCCGCAGCCGCCCGGGCCCACGACGGTGACCAGCCCGCCGCCGCGCAGCGCCTCGGCCAGCCCGTCCAGCTCGGCCTGCCGGCCGACGAAGCTGGTCAGGCGCGGTGGCAACCGGTGGGGAACACTCTCATCGGACATCGCGGTCATTGTGCCAGCCTCCGGTCTCGTCCAGGCACCCTCCCGGCATCGGCCACCTGGCCGATGTTCCGATCGGCGCGCGGCGGCATCGTTGTCAGTGCCACACCGCAACACCGCAACAGCCCCCCGGGGGAGACCGGGGACGACACCGAGGAGCACGCCATGGGCAAGGTCATCGCGAACATGTCGATGTCGCTGGACGGTTTCATCGCCGACCCCGCCGACGGGATCGACCAGCTGTTCGGCTGGATGGGCAGCGGGGACGTCGAGGTCCCCACCGCCGTGGAGTGGGCGACGTTCCGCATGTCGCCGGCCAGCGCCCGCTACATGCGCGACGCCATGGCCGGCGTGGGCGCCCTGATCGCGGGCCGCCACCTGTTCGACATCACCCAGGGCTGGGGCGGCACCCACCCGCTGGGCGTGCCGATCGTCGTGGTGACCCACCGGGAGCCGCCCGCCGACTGGCCGCACACCGACACCTTCACCTTCGTCGGCGACGTCGAGGAGGCGGTGCGGACGGCCCGCGCGGCGGCCGGCGACCGGAACGTCGTGATCGCCAGCGCGAAGATCGCCCGGCAGTGCCTGGACGCCGGGCTGCTCGACGGCATCCACGTGGACCTGGTGCCGGTCCTGCTCGGCGAGGGCGTGCGCTGGTTCGACGACCTCGCCAAGGCGCCCGTCCGCCTGGGCGACCCGGTCGTCATCGAGGGCGACGGCGTCACCCACCTGGCCTACGACGTCGTCCGGCCCTCCTGACGCCGGGCGGGCGGGGCGGTCACCAGAGGGGGACGGGGGATTCGCCCCGCCGGTAGTAGCCGGGGATCGGCCTGCCCGCGGCCGCCCGGTCCAGGCGGCGCCTCATCCCGTCCGACAGCACGCCCGCCTTCATCATCTCGACGAAGACCGCCGTCACGTTGCCCAGGTCGAACCAGTCGCGCTGCCACGACCACCGGCCGTCCCCGGCGTAGCGGAACCAGCTCCCGCCTATGCCGGGGACCTCGTAGGGGGTCCCGTCGGGGCGGACGGCGTCGGCGACCTGCTTCCAGAAGCCGACGACCTCGCCGTTGCCCTCGTCGATCAGGATGCGCTGGTAGGGGTAGGTCCAGCCGTCCAGGCCGCCCATCTCCGCGCCCAGGGCCAGGTCCCGGATCTCGGCGCGGCCCACCGCCATGAAGTCCTGGTCGGGGCCGATGTTCCAGCCGTAGGTCGCGTCCTCGGTGTACAGGTCGGCCAGCGGACGCCAGTCGCCCCGCTCCTCGCAGCGGCGGTTGGCCTCCAGCCAGCGGGCGACCATGGCTTCCATCTCCTCGCGCGGGAACGCGGGCATCACGCCTCCAGTCGAAGGGCCCGGGTGGGGCAGGAACGGACGGCGGCGAGGACCTCGTCCCGCTGGTCCTCGGTGGGATCGGCCAGGACGCGGACCCTGCCCTTGGGCGGGACCTCGAAGACGTCGGGGGACTCCAGCTCGCACATGGCGTGGCCCTGGCACAGGTCGAGGTCGACATGGACCCTCATCGCCGCCTCCGGTAGCGGACGGCGCAGGGGCGGGCGAGCTGCACGACCATCTTGGAGTGGTCGTCGCGGTAGGTGTCGGGCGGCTGGGCCGGCGCGAACTCCCAGTCGCGCAGCAGCACCGAGAAGATCGCCTTGAGCTGGATCATCGCGAAGTTCGCGCCGACGCAGCGGTGGCGGCCCGCGCCGAACGGCACCCACGTCCAGCGGTTCAGCAGGTCCTCCTCGCGGGGCGCGGCGTAGCGGGACGGGTCGAACGCGTCGGGGTCGGGGAAGTCCCCGGGGATCCGGTTGGAGACGGCCAGGCTGCACCCGACCAGCGTTCCGGCGGGGACGCGGTGGCCGAGGACCTCCTGCTCGGTCTTGGCCACCCGCAGCAGCAGGATCAGGGGCGGGTGGAGGCGCAGGGTCTCCTTGATCGCCGCCTCCAGGCGCGGGATCGCGCGCAGGGCCTGGAAGCTGATCTCCCGGCCGTCGGCGTACAGGCCGTCGAGCTCCCGGGCGACGCCGGACATGACCTCCGGGTGGCGGAGCAGCTCGATCAGGGTCCAGGCCGCCGTGCCCGAGGAGGTGTGGTGCCCGGCGAACATCATCGAGATGAACATGCCGGTCACCTGGTCGGCGCTGAAGCGGGGGGCGCCGTCCCGCTCGCGGACCGAGATGAGGATGTCGAGGAGGTCGCGCTCCTCGCGGGGCGGGTCGGGGTCGCGGCCGTCCATGATGCCCTGGACCAGCCTGACCAGCTCGGCGCGGGCCGCGTCGCGCTTGCGGAAGCTCTCGATCGGCGCGTACGGGTCGACGTAGGCGAGCGCGTCGGTGCCGCGCTCCAGGTCGTGGTACAGCTCGGCGAACCGGCGGTCGAGCTGGTCCCGGAACTTGCGGCCGATCAGGCAGGCCGACGAGGTGTAGATCGTCAGTTCGGCGAACCAGTCCAGCAGGTCGATCTCGCCCTCCTCGCCCCAGCCGGCCGTCATGCGCTCCACCTCGGCGGCGATCGTGGCGGCGTGGCCCTTGAGGAACGAGCCCTTGAGCGCCTGGTTGTGCAGGGCCTCGCGGCGCTGCTCGGGGGTGGCGTCGAACACCACGCCCTCACCGAAGATCGGCGTCATGAACGGGTACGCCTCGGCCTGGTCGAGGTCCTCGTCGGGGGCGCGGAAGAAGAACTCGTTGGCCTCGGCCCCCGACAGCAGGACCACGGTCCGGCCGGCGAGCCGGAACGCCCCCACGTCGCCGCACTCGGCGCGGACGCGCCGCATCAGCGCGACGGGGTCGGTGCGCAGCTCCTCCAGGTGGTCGGGGCCACCGGAGACCACGGGGATGCTCATCCCTCCTCCAGCGGGGCCTCGGGCTGCACCTCGACCAGGGTCAGGTGGGCGCCGCGCGGGGCGGACACGACGGTGGCGACGGCCGCCGCCACGTCGGAGGGGCGCAGGAAGTAGGGGTGGCGGGCCAGCCCCCACCTGACCCACTCGTCCAGGACCTCGCCGGTGACCCGCGGGTCCCAGTCCATGCCCATGCCGGTCGCGGTCGGGCCGGGGCGGACGATGGAGGCGCGCACGCCCGTTCCCTCCAGCTCCATCTGGAGGGCGCGGGCCATCCCCTCGACGCCGTTCTTGGCCGCGACGTAGGCGCCCATGCGGGTGCGGGGCGCGCGGACGACGTCGGAGGAGACCAGGACGACGTCGCCGCGGCGGCGGCGGACCATGCCCGGGCAGACCTGCGCGACCAGGCGGTGCGCGCCGACCAGGTGGACCTGGACCTGGGCGAGGAAGGCGTCGGGGTCGAGGTCGTGGAGGCGGTCGGCCGACAGGTCGCCCGCGCCGGACACCAGGACCTCGGCCGGGCCGAGGGCGTCCTCGGCGGCGGCGGCGAACGCCTTCACCGAGTCGGAGTCGCCCACGTCCAGGGGGTGCGCGAACGCCTCCCCTCCCCCGGCGCGGATCGCGGCGGCGAGCTCCTCGCACCGGTCGGCGCGGCGGGCCCCGAGGGCGACGGGATGGCCCGCGGCGGCCAGGGCGGTGGCGGTCGCGGCGCCGATCCCGGAGGAGGCGCCGGCGACCAGGGCGGGACGGCGGTCGGGGTGGGGGTCGAAGCGGGGCATCTACCGCACCTCCAGGCGGACGGGCAGGGTCGCGAAGCCGCGGACGTTGGCCGAGTGGACGCGTTCGGCCCGGTCGCCGTCTACCTCGTAGGCGCGGACGCGCGCCACGAGTTCGCCGAGGGCGACGCGGGCCTCCAGGCGGGCGAGGTTCGCGCCCAGGCAGAAGTGGCGGCCGCCGCCGAAGCTGACGATCTGGGAGGTGTCGCGGTCCAGGTCGTAGTCGTCGGGGCGGTCGAAGGCGCGGGGGTCGCGGTTGGCGGAGCCGACCAGCAGCAGCATCCGGTCGCCCGCGGCGACGCGCCGGCCGTGCAGGGTCAGGTCCCGCGTGACGGTGCGGGCGAGCATCTGGCTGGAGGTGTCGTAGCGGAGGGTCTCCTCGATCCAGTCGTCGACGCGGGCCGGGTCGGCGAAGGGCCTGGCGGCCTGGCCGGGGTTGCGCCAGCCCCAGTACAGGGCGTTGGCCAGGAGCTTGGTGGTGGTCTCGTTCCCGGCCACGACCATCAGGAACAGGAAGGCGATGACCTCCTCGTCGGTGAGGCGGTCCCCGTCGATCTCGGCGTCCAGCAGCGCCGAGGTCAGGTCGTCGCGGCGGCGGCGACGCCGCTCGGCGACCATGTCCTGGTAGTAGCCGACCAGGGTCAGGGCGGCCGCCATCCCGGTGAGCGGCACGTCGTGCACGCCCTCCTCGCGGTGCACGACCGTGTCGGCGAGCCGCCGCACCTCGGCGCGGTCGCCCTCGGGGACGCCCATCATCTGCGAGATCACGTCCATCGGCAGAAGGCCCGCGAACTCGGCGACGAAGTCGCCCTCGCCCTTGTCCAGCAGCGGGATCAGGTAGCGGCGGGTGAGGTCGAGGATGCCGTCGCCCAGCTCCTTCACCCGGCGCGGGGTGAAACCCCTGGACACCAGGGCGCGCATCCGGGTGTGGCGCGGCGGGTCCAGCGCCAGGAACGACATGGTGCGGTGGGCGTGCGGGCCCCACGCGTTCGGCTCCAGGGACACGCCGTTGGAGCTGGAGAACGTCGCGTGGTCGCGGAACGCCCGCGCCACGTCCCCGTGCCGCGACAGCGCCCAGAAGTCGAGGTCGTCGTTGCGGTAGAGCGGGGCCTCCTCGCGCAGCCGCGCGTAGATCGGGTAGGGGTCCTCGTGGACGGCGTAGTCGTACGGGCTATAGGAGGGGTCCCGGTCAGGGGAGGGCACAGCCGTCACCTCGCTAAGAGTCGTTCAGGATGAGCTCCGCCATCTCGCCCAGCCGGTCGGCCATGCGGGCGTAGGACGTGTAGCCCATGCCGGCGTGCACCAGCGCGCCCGCATAGGCGATCTCCAGCGCGCCGACCACCCTCGGGTCGGCGCCCTCCCCCAGCGCGGCCTGGAGGCGCGCCCGGATCTCCAGCCCGATCCGCACCCGCAGCTCCCGCACGTCGGGGTCGCCGCCGAGCATCGCGGCCGTGCAGGCGGCGGCCAGCTCCGGCTCGTCCGACACCAGCAGCGCGATCCCCCGCAGCACGCCGCCGACGTCGCCGGGCTCGGTGACCGGGGGCAGGGCGCTGAGCCGCCGCCAGAACACCTCGGTGATCAGGTGGTTCTTGGAGGCGAAGTAGGTGTAGGCGGTGGCCGGGGCGACCCCCGCGCGGCGCGCGACGTTGCGCACGGTGAGCCCGTCGTACCCGGTCTCGCGCAGCTCCGCCACGGCGGCGTCGGTGAGCCGCCGGACGGTGCCGGCCTGCCGTTCGGTGAGGCGGCGGCGGGTGGACTCGGTCGTCAGATGCTGATTTCCGGACACGTGTCCAGACATTAGTTCAGCGACTCCCGCGGGACAACCCGTCACCGCCGCCGACCTTCCCGGACGGCGGGAGCCGGAAGGAGACGCCCTACCGCGAACGGCCGGGCGCCGTCACGGGTAGCGCACGCGGTACCGCAGGTGGGTGACGTCCTTGGCGTCCAGCACCGTCAGCGGCCCCTCCAGGTCGAGCGGCGCGCTCCGCAGCTCGTCGAAGTAGGGACGGCCCGCGCCGAGCAGCACCGGGGCGAGGGCGACCCAGATCTCGTCCAGCAGCCGCGCCTCCAGGCACTGGCTGGCGATGGTGCCGCCGTTGACGCCGACGTCGCGGCCGCCCGCGATCTCCCGGGCCGTGGCGACGGCGCTCTCGATCCCGTCGCCGACGAACGTGAAGTTCTCCCCCTTCTCGGGCCATCCCTCGGGCACCGAGTGGGTGAGCACGACGACGTGCCGGTCCATGGGGTGCCGCCCGCCCCAGCCGCCGGTGAGGTCGAACAGCCGGCGGCCCACGACCAGCGCCCCCGTGTTCTCGATCATCGGCACGAAGACCCCGGCGTTCTCCTTGGTCAGCCGGAACTGCACGTCCGGGTTGGCCGAGGGGACCTCCACGTCGCCGTTCCCGTACCACCGGAACAGGCGGTCGAAGCCGCTCTCGTCCGGCCCGGCGATGAAGCCGTCCAGGGAGACGGTGGCCGCGGTGTAGACCTTGCCCATCATCCACTCCTCAGTGTGGGGTGCCTTACACCGGAACAGACCACGCCTCCCGGCGGAAATCACCGCTCCCCCGCACAGGGGAGGCGGCTCCCCAGCCAGCGGGAGGCGCCGACCCCCCGCCGCGCACGACGCTGGCCCCATGACGAACGACAAACGCCTGTGGCGGGCGCGCCTCATCGCCTGCCACACGACGATCGCGGCCTGCGTCCCCTACCTGTTCCTCAAGGTCATGTGGCTGTCGGGAAGCAGCATCGGCTTCGGCTCCACCGACATGACCACGCCCGAGTACGTCGCGGGCAACGCCGTCACCGCGGGCATGGACCTGGTCGCGATCCTCGTCGCCCTGGCGTTCACCTACCCCTGGGGACAGCGTGTCCCCGCCTGGCTGGTGCTGGTCCCGATCTGGGTGGGCACCGGCCTGCTCGCCCCGATCGCGCTGGGCATGCCCGTCGGCCTGACCGTCCAGGCACTGGTCGGCGGCTCCCCCATCCCCGAGTCCCCCGGCGCCGACGGCGAGCCGTGGGTGTTCGCCGTCGTCTACGGGGGCTTCACCGTCCAGGCGATCGGGCTGCTGACGGCGTTCGTCCTGTACGCCCGCGTGCGCTGGGCGGACGTGTTCACGATGCGCGCCGCCGACCTCGCCGACGGCACGACCCGCCCCCTCCAGGTCCTGCTGGCCAACACCGCCGCCGCCGCGACGATCGGCTACGCGCTCGTCCGCGTCGGATGGGTCCTCACCGGCGACACGATCTTCGAGACGGCGGCGCAGAAGACGTTCGTCGCGGTGGGCGGGACACTGGCGATCCTCGGCGCGGCCGGGGCCCTGGGCGTGGTCCACCGCCGGGGCACCCGCCTGCTGCCCGCCCTGGTCGCCGCGTGGGTGGGCACCGGGGCGGCGTTCACCACGGGCTTCATGAGCACCCAGACCAACCACCTGGTGGACACGTCCGGCGCGATCGCCGGAGCCCTCCTGGCCCTGACCACCCTCCTCCCCCTGATCGAGACCCGTCACCCCGCCGCCCTCCAGCGAATCTGATCTCACCAGGCGCACATGGCTCCGTGCGCGACAACGGCGGCCACGCCCTCGCCGTGACCGCCGTCCAACCGCGCCCGCAATCCAGTGGTCTCCTCACACGATCATGAACAGCCATACAAGAATGAGCACGTGAGAACAGCGTACAAATGTCGGGCATATCCCGACCCCGAACAGGCGGCCCTACTCGGCCGCACGTTCGGATGCGTACGCCTGATAGGGAACAAGACCCTGGCCGCACGCCACCGCCGCTGGCACGACGAGGGAAAACCCACCACCTACAAGCAGACCGACGCCCAGCTCACCACCTGGAAGAAGACCGAGGAACTGACGTTCCTGAACGAAGTGTCGTCGGTGCCGCTGCAACAGACGTTGCGCCACCAGCACGCCGCATTCACCAGCTTCTTCGCCGGGCATGCCCGTTACCCTCGCTACAAATCCCGCAACGGACGGCAGAGCGCCCACTTCACTCGCGCCGCGTTCCGCATGCGCGACGGAAAACTGACGTTGGCCAAGACCACCGCCGCGCTGCGGTTCGTGTGGTCGTTCGAGGACGTGGACCCGGCCACGTTGCATCCGACGATGGTGATCGTCTCGCGGGAACCCGACGGCCGCTGGTACATCACCTTCGCCGTCGACACCCATGCCCCCGACCCGCTCCCCCAGGTCGGACATGCCATCGGTGTCGACCTGGGGATCAAACACTTCGCCACCACCTCCGACGGCGACCGCCTCCCCAACCCCCGCCACCTGGAGCGCAAAGCCCGTAACCTGGCCCGCTACCAACGGCGGATGGCCCGCAAGCAGCCCGGCAGCGCCAACCGGAAAAAGGCCAAGGCCAAGGTCGCCCGCGCCCACCGCAAAGTCCGCAACGCCAGACAGGACTTCCCGCACCGCACCACCACTGGTCTGGTGCGCTCGGCCGACACCATCGTGATCGAGGACCTGACGGTCACCAACATGATGCGCAACCGGCGGCTGGCCAAGGCCATCGCCGACTGCGGCTGGGGCGAGTTCCGCCGCCAGCTCGACTACAAGTGCGC
Source organism: Actinomadura kijaniata (assembly GCF_014138665.1). Lineage (NCBI taxonomy): Bacteria > Bacillati > Actinomycetota > Actinomycetes > Streptosporangiales > Thermomonosporaceae > Actinomadura > Actinomadura kijaniata. The sequence continues at coordinate 940,045 of NZ_JACJIA010000001.1, read as the reverse complement.
CCGCACCGGACGCACCCTGACAGTGATCGACCGCTGGTTCCCCTCCAGCAAGACCTGCTCGACCTGCGGACATCTGCTGAAGACACTGACCCTGTCCACCCGGCACTGGACGTGCCCCTCCTGCCGCACCCGGCACGACCGGGACCTCAACGCGGCCAAGAACATCCTGGCCGCTGGTCGAGCGGTGACAGCCTGTGGAGCTGACATCAGACGGCAAGGGCACGCCCTTCCGCAGTCGGCGACGAAACAGGAAACCCAGCCCGCGAGGGCCGGACTCCCCTGCCGATAGGGGAGCAAGTCAAAGCCGGGCCCGGTTCTCAGCCTTCGCGGATTCGGTGGGGCGGGTGGGATTCGAACCCACTCAGCGTTAAGCGCTTGCTTTACAGGCAAGTCCGACTCTCCTGCTCCGGCGCCGCCCCTTGGTGCCCTCGGCAGGATTCGAACCTGCAACCTCTCGGATCTCGGCCGAGTGTCTCTGCCGTTGGACTACGAGGGCATGGTGCGGCTCCTGGGATTCGAACCCAGATCGTCCAGTGTCTGAGACTGGCCCCTCGTACCGTTGGGGTAGAGCCGCGTGGGGTTTGCTGCGATCGGCGTCGCTCTCGCACGCGGCCGGAAGGTCAGGGAAGGGGATACCGGCCGGGGCTCGTCAGCGACGCCTTGGGCAGTCGATACAGGTGGAGCCGCACGGCCGGTCCTCCTTTCGGGAAGTCATCGTGTCGCGGTGACGTGATCTACGGTGCCAGCGCGGTGCGGGTCCGCGCAACGGGATTTACGCGGTCGGCTCGTCGGGGAGGGTGGAGCCCCAGGCGGCCAGGGCGAGGAGGCCGATCATCAGCCAGCCGAGGACGATCCCGGTGATGCACATCCAGCCGCCGCGTTCGCTGTTGCGGCGGTGGCGGACCCAGCCCATGTGGCCGCAGACGATCGCGGGGATGGCGGTGAGTCCGCAGGTGAAGAGGCTGAGGACGCCGAACGTCAGGGAGAAGACCGCCGCGCTGTTGTAGGGGGCCTTGCCGTAGGCGGGCCGGGTCTCCCGGCGGTAGTCGGGTGCCCGGGTCGGCTGTCCGTAGGGGTGGTGGGGCTGGTGGGATTCGGTGCTGGCGGCGCGCTGGTACCAGTAGTTGGCCTCGTCGGCGCGGCCGCTCTGGCTGAGCAGGACGCCGAGGTTGCGCATGGCGGCGGGGTCGCCCGCGCCGGCGGCCTGGCGGTACTGGTGTTCGACGAGGGCGGCGGCCTCGCCCTCGGCGAGCGGGGCGGCCGGGGCGGGCGTGGAGGGTGGGGACGGCGTCGAGGGGGTGGGGGCGGGCTGGGGGTCGCGGGCGCCGCTGGAGATGAGGCGGTCGAGGATCTCCTGGGCGGTGGGGCGGCGGTCGGGGTCCTTGGCGAGGGCGGCGCGGACGACGGTGAGCAGGGTGCCGCTCAGGCCGGTCAGGTCGGGTTCGCCGGTGACGATCCGGTGGATGATCACGGGGAGGGAGGGGCCGGGGAAGGGCTGTTCGCCGCGGGCGGCGAAGGCGACCGTCGCGCCCCAGGCGAACACGTCGGAGGCGGGGGTGGCGGAGCGGCCGTTGATCTGTTCGGGGGACATGAACGCGGGCGTGCCGATGATCCCGCCGGTGGCGGTGAGCCTGGTGCCGCCGGCCGAGCGGGCGATGCCGAAGTCGATGACGCGGGGCCCGAAGGTGGACAGCAGCACGTTGGCGGGTTTGAGGTCGCGGTGGACGACGTCGGCGTCGTGGATGGCGGTGAGGGCGGTGGCCATGCCGACGGCGACGGCCTCCAGGTCGGCGCCGCGCAGCGGGCCGTCCTTGGCGACGGCGGCGTCGAGGCTGAGGCCGCCCACGAACTCGGTGACCAGGTAGGGCGGGTCGGCTCCGGGGTCGGCGTCCAGGACGGGCGCGGTGCAGAACGGCCGGACGCGGCGGGCGGCGCCGACCTCGGCGGCGAAGCGGGCGCGGTACTGCGGGTCGGCGGCGAACTCGCGGCGGATCACCTTGATGGCGACCTTGCGTCCCTCGTGGTCGAGTCCGGCGTAGACGATGCCCATGCCGCCCTCGCCGAGCCGTTCGACGACCCGGTAGGGACCGATGCGTTCCGGCAGGGGGGCATGGCGTTCCACGGTGCGCGCTCCTCGATGTGGGTCGAACATCTCAAGCGTGGCATATGTGGGCGCGTGCCGGGGATCCGCCGATCACATGTCGAGCACGAGCCGTCCGCCGGAGGTCCGGGAGACGCAGACCAGCAGGGAGCCGGGGTCGGTGTCGCCCGGGTGGCGGCGGTCGGCGTCGCCGGCGAGGAGGCCGACGCGGCAGGTGCCGCAGAAGCCCTGGCGGCAGGAGTGGGCGATGGCCGGGTCGTACTCGGTGAGGACGTCGAGCGCGGTCCGGTCGGCGGGGACCCGCAGGGTGACGCCGCGGCGGCGCAGTTCGATCTCGAACGGGCGGCCGTCCACGACCGGCGCGGGCGCGAAGCGTTCGAAGTGGAGGGTGGCGGGGCCGTGGGGGGCGAGCGCGGCGCGCACGCCGTCGATCATGGGGGCGGGGCCGCAGCAGTAGATCGCGGCGTCGGCGGCGGGGGCGCGGGTGAGCAGTTCGGCGCAGTCGGGGACGCCGTGGTCGTCGTCGGTGCGGATCTCGACGCGGTCGGCGGGGAGCTCGTCGAGGAACGGCAGTGACGCGCGGGTCCGCCCGGTGTAGACCAGCCGCCAGTCCGCGCCGAGCCGCCGGGCGGCCTGGACCATGGGCAGGAGGGGGGTGATGCCGATGCCTCCGGCGAGGAACAGGTAGCGGTCCCGGGGCAGGAACGGGAAGGCGTTGCGCGGTTCGGAGACGGTGAGGAGGTCGCCCTCGGCGAGGGTGTGGGCCTCCAGCGATCCGCCCGCGCCGTGCGGGAGCCGCCGCACGGCGATCCGGTAGGTGCGGCGGTCGGCGGGGTCCCCGCACAGGGAGTACTGGCGGCGGCGTCCCGAGGGGAGCCGGACGTCCAGGTGGCAGCCGGGTTGCCAGGCGGGCAGCGCGCGCCCGTCGGGGGCGGCCAGGCGGAGGCTGACGACGTCCTCGGCCTCCTGGCGCGCCTCCCGGACGACGGTGGTGAGGGTGCGGTCGACGGGGGTGACGGGCGGGAGGACCGGTGTACGGAGGGCGCGGACGCGCTGGATGCCGTTGAACAGGGCGCTGGCGGCCACCCAGAACGGGTCGCGGGCGCGGCGTCCGCGCAGGTCGGGCGGGATCTGGGCGGGGGTCATCGCTGGGCCGCCCGGGCGGCCGGGGAGGAGGCGAGGTAGGCCAGGGCCTGGCTGGTGGAGCCCTCGTTGAGGGGGCTGTAGGAGCGGCGCAGGTAGCGTCCGACGGAGGCGGCGACCATGCGGCCGCCGGGGGTGAGCCCGGCGGCCCCGGTGCGCCGCACGTGGTGCAGGCCGCCCCTGATCCGGCCCTGGACGATCGGGTCGGCGGCCATGAGGAAGCGGTGGCCGCGCCGCCACAGGGCGGTCAGCGCGGTGATCGTCTCGGCCATGGCGCGCAGCCGGGCGGGGTAGGAGCCGTCCAGGTGCATGAACAGGTCGTGGGCGACGTGCCGGTGTTCGACCTCCTCGGCTCCGTGCCAGCGCAGCAGGTCCAGCATCATGGGGTGGGCCCCGGCCTCGTCGAGCGCGGTGGCGTTGAGGATCCAGTCGCCGAGCACGCCGGTGAAGTGCTCGATCGCGGCGATGAGGCTGATGCGTTCGTACAGCCACGCCTGTCCTCGGGTCCCGGTGAGGTTCCGGTCGCCGAGCAGCCCTTCGAACAGGAACTCGACCTGCCGCACGAACGGCCGCACGTCCAGCCCCTGCCCGAGGAAGTGGTCGAGCACCTGGTCGTGGGAGGAGGCGTGCACGGCCTCCTGCCCGATGAAGCCGAGCACGTCCTCGCGCAGCCGGTCGTCCCGGATGTGGGGGACGGCCTCCTTGAACACGCGGACGAACCACTCCTCGCCCGCGGGGAGCAGCAGGTGCAGCACGTTGATCAGGTGGGTGGCGACCGGGTCCCCCGGGATCCAGTGCAACGGCACCTCGGACCAGTCGAAGCGCACGTCGCGAGCCTGGAGGACGAGGTTGCCCGGCTCGGTGGACGGGATGGTCACGCTGCCTCCCGACGAAGAAGCGACCACTTATTGACGAATCGTCCAGTACGGTACCGCCGCACGTCACCCCTGGACAACGGGCACTTCTGGTGAGGCGCGTCACCACCCTCCGACGGCGAAGGCCCCCGGCGGGCGCCGGGGGCCTCACGTCACGGGACGCTCTCAGACGTAGCTGACGCAGGTCGCCGCGACGTAGCCGCGCGTGCCCCGGTAGTCGATGTAGTACCAGGTCTTGCTGGTCACCCCGCAGGCCGTGTACGAGGTCGCGGACGTGTGGCGGCTCATGGAGCAGGCCGTCGTGCCCTTGTAGAACAGGCCGAGGGACGTGCCGCCCATCGAGGCCCGGATGTGGACGTTCTCCTTCGCCTTGACGGTGGTACAGGCGGCGACGGCCGGGCTGTCGGCGGCCGCGACGCCGGACAGCCCGGCCCCGGCCGCGGTGAAGGCGGCCAGCGCCGCCGGAACGAGGAGAAGCTTCTTCATCTCGGGCTCCCTTCGACCCCACCACGGGCCCGCCGGGCCCGCGCGCCGGAATGATCACCGGCAGCGCCACGGTAGAAGGAAACGATCATGAAGATAAAGATCAACTTTTCACATGGTCGCTAACCCGGACTGTTCAGATCTCCCGGAATGTGCGGGGTTCCGTCACGCAGCGGAGGAAACCGGTGGCGGGCGGCGGTGGTGCCGCGCGTCATGCGGGTGATCTCGGCCTCGGGCAGCACCGGGGTCTCGTCGTCGATGACGACCTCCCAGCGGCAGTGCGGGACCCGTCCGGCCGGGACGCGGGGCGGGCGGTGCACCGGCCGGACGCGGGCCCTGGGGTTGATCGCCTGGGCCGTGATGTCGAACGTGCCGTCCTCGATCGTGTGGCACATGCCCCTGACGGAGCGCTCGCCGAACGGCTCGACGTCCAGCAGCGCGCCGCAGGAGCGCAGCTGGAAGAAGCCGTGGGTCTCCGAGACCAGCTCGTACTCGACGTCCATGTACGAGAAGGTGAACCCCGGATCGAGCTGGAGCGCCTTGAAGATGGCCGAGACGCCGTCCCCCTCGATCCTCATGATCTCGCGGATGCGCTCGGTGTAGACGGGGCTGGCGCCCTTCCACTCCTCGATGGCGATCTCCTCGACCGCCTGCTGGCCGTACCGCAGGCCCACGGCCGCGAGGCCGGAGCGGTCGAGGATCTGGGGGATCAGCGCGTACTCGCGGACCAGGCGGACCAGGGCTTCCTTCGACAGGTCCTCGAAGCGGAAGTCGGGGTCGAACTCGCCGGAGTAGTCCTCGCGTTCCGTCATGGCCCGAACTGTAGTCTGGACACCTGTCCAGAACAAGCGATCGGTTGGTATCGGGCTCCGGCAGGGCCGCGCGGGAAAGGTCCTCGCAGCGGAAGCCGGGAGCGAATTCTCCGGAAGGGTCCTTGCGTCCCGGCATGCCCCGAACTGTAGTCTGGACACGTGTCCAGAACAAACGATCGCTTGCTTGCCGATCCGTCCCCCCTGTTGCTGGACGGCCGTCTGGTCCCCGCCGCGGACGGCCGCACGTTCCCGACCATCGACCCCGCCACCGAGGAGGTGCTCGGGCACGCCGCCGACGCCTCGGCCGGCGACCTGGACCGGGCCGTCGCCGCCGCCCGCCGGGCGTTCGACGGGACCGGGTGGTCCACCGACGTCGCGCTGCGGGCGCGCTGCCTGCGGCAGTTGCGCGAGGCGCTGCGGCGGCACGCCGACGAGCTGCGGGAGCTGACGATCAGGGAGGCCGGCGCGCCGCGGTTCCTCACCTTCGGGGCCCAGCTCGACGCCCCCGTCGAGGACCTGGGGTGGTTCGCCGACCTCGCCGAGTCCTACGCCTGGGAGACCGACCTCGGGCGCGCCGAGCCGATGGGCATGCCCAGCCTGCGCCGGGTCGTGCGGGAGCCGGCCGGCGTGGTCGCGGCCGTCACGCCGTGGAACTTCCCCCACCAGATCAACCTCGCCAAGGTCGGCCCCGCGCTGGCCGCCGGGAACACCGTGGTGCTCAAGCCCGCGCCCGACACCCCCTGGTGCGCGGCGGCGCTGGGGACGCTCGCCGCCGAGGAGACCGACCTCCCGCCCGGCGTCCTCAACGTGGTCACCTCGTCCGACCACGCGCTGGGCGCGCGGCTGGTCGCCGACCCCAGGGTGGACCTGGTGTCGTTCACCGGCTCCACCGCCACCGGCCGCGCGGTGATGAGGGCGGCCGCCGAGCACCTGAAGAAGGTCTTCCTGGAGCTCGGCGGCAAGTCGGCGTTCCTCGTGCTGGACGACGCCGACCTGAAGGCCGCCTGCTCCTACGCCGCGTTCGCGGGGGTCACGCACGCCGGGCAGGGATGCGCGATCACCACCCGGCTGCTGGTGCCGAGGGACCGCTACGACGAGGCCGTCGAGATCACCGCGCGGACGCTGGGCAGGCTCGGCCCCGGCGACCCGCACGACGACTCCACCGTCTGCGGGCCCGTCATCTCCGCCCGGCAGCGCGACCGCGTCGAGGTCTACCTCGAACTCGCCCTGAAGGAGGGCGGGCGGTTCGCGTGCGGCGGCGGGCGGCCCGCGGACCGGGACCGGGGCTTCTGGATCGAGCCGACCCTGGTCACCGGGCTCGCCGCCGACGCCCGCGCCGCCCGCGAGGAGATCTTCGGCCCGGTGCTGGTCGTCCTGCCGCACGACGGCGACGACGACGCGGTCGCGATCGCCAACGACTCCCCCTACGGCCTGTCCGGCGCGGTCCACGGCGGCGACCCGGACCGGGCGCGGGCCGTCGCCCGGCGCCTGCGCACCGGGACCGTCAGCGTCAACGGCGGCGTCTGGTACGGCGCGGACGTCCCGTTCGGCGGCTACAAGCAGTCCGGGATCGGCCGCGAGATGGGCGTGGCGGGATTCGAGGAGTACCTGGAGACCAAGGCCATCGCGGAGGGCACCACATGAGCTCGGGCGTGCGGTTCGAAGGGAAGGTCGCGGTCGTCACCGGCGCCGCGCAGGGCATCGGCGAGGCGTACGCGCGGGCGCTGGCCGCCGAGGGCGCGCACGTCGTCGTCGCCGACGTGGACGAACGCGGCCGGGCCGTCGCCGACGACGTCAAGGGCCTGTTCGTCCGCACCGACGTCTCCGACCCCGCGTCGGTGGAGGCGATGGCCACGGCCGCCGCCGAACGCTTCGGCGGCGTCGACCACCTGGTCAACAACGCCGCCATCTTCGGCACGATGAAGCTGGACTTCCTGTTCACCGTGGACTGGGACTACTACAAGCGGTTCATGGCGGTGAACATGGACGGCGCGCTGCTGTGCGCCCGCGCCGTCCTCCCCCACATGCGGGCGCGCGGCGGCGGTTCCATCGTCAACCAGTCCTCCACCGCGGCCTGGCAGTACTCCGGCTTCTACGGCCTGGCCAAGGTCGGCGTCAACGGCGTCACCCAGCAGCTCGCCCACGAGCTCGGCTCGCTGAACGTCCGCGTCAACGCCATCGCCCCCGGCCCCATCGACACCGAGGCCAACCGGAGGGTCGTGCCCGGCGGCATGTCCCAGAAGATCGTCCGGGACAGGCTCGCCCTCAAGCGCATGGGCACCCCGCAGGACCTGGTCGGGATGTGCCTGTTCCTGCTGTCGGACGAGGCCTCCTGGATCACCGGGCAGATCTTCAACGTGGACGGCGGCGAGGTGTTCCGCTGATGGACGTCGGATTCGTCGGCCTCGGCCAGATGGGCGCGCCGATGGCGACGCACCTGGCGGGCCCCTCCCTCACCGTCTACGACACCCGCCCCGAGGCCATGGAGCCGCTGGTCGCCAGGGGCGCGCGGGCCGCCCGCGACCCCGCCGAGGTCGCCGCGCGCGCCGACCTGGTCTCCCTCATGGTCCGCGACGACGACCAGGTCAACGAGGTCGCCGCCGCGCTGCTGCCCGCCGCCCGCCCCGGCACGGTGCTCGCGGTCCACTCCACCATCCGCGCCGCCACCGCCGAACGCCTGGCCGAACGCGCCCGCCCGCACGGCGTCGAGGTCGTGGACGCCCCGGTCAGCGGCGGCTTCATGGGCGCGGCCGCCGGGACCCTGGCGGTCATGGTCGGCGGCTCGCCGGAGGCGTTCGACCGCTGCCGCGAGCCGTTCGGCGCCTGGGCCGGCCTGATCCTGCGCATGGGGCCGGTCGGCGCGGGCACCCGCGCCAAGCTCGCCCGCAACCTGCTGCACTTCGTCGCGTTCACCGCCGCCGCCGAGGCCCAGCGGCTGGCCGAGGCGTCCGGCGTCCCGCTGCGCGACCTGGCCCGCGTCGTCCGCCACACCGACGCGATCACCGGTGGCCCCGGCTCCATCATGCTCCGCGACACCACCGCGCCCCTGGACCCCGCCGACGGCCTCCACGACATCCTGCGCCACGTCCGCGCGCTCGGCGAGAAGGACCTGGCGTTCGCCCTGGAACTGGCCGACGAGCTGGACGTCGACACCCCGCTGGCCCGCCTCGCCCTGCGGCGCTTCGCCGCCGGGCTCGGCCTCCCCGAGGAGGACCCCCGTGGATGAACGGAGACGGCGCGGCCTGGAGATGATGCGCCGGGTCTACGGCTGGGAGATGGACGACGCCCCCGGCGACTTCTTCGGCATCACCGTGGAGCACCTGTTCGGCGAGGTGTGGACCCGCGACGGCCTCACCCTCCGCGACCGCCGCCTGCTGCTGATCGGCATGCTCGCGGGCCAGGGCCTCAACGACGTCCTCGACATCCAGATCCCCGCCGCCCTCGACAACGGCGAGCTCACCCCCGACGAGCTCCGCGAGATCGCCATCTTCCTCACCCACTACGTCGGCTGGCCCCTCGGCGCGAAGCTCAGCGTCCAGGTCGACACCCTGATCGCCCGGCACGAGAGGAAGGACCGCGGGGGCTGACCGCCCTCCCCCACGCGGGTGAGCCGTTCGACCGCGCGGGGGAAGCCCCCGCCCCGGGTCCGTTGCGAAGCTGGCGGCACGTCAACGGACCCGAGGAGACACCATGCGCACCACGATCGCCGCCGCCGTCCTGACCGCCGGGGCCCTGGCCCTCGCCGGCGGCTCCGCCCACGCCGCCCAGCCGCAGGCCCCGTCACCCGCCCCGTCACCCACTCAGTCCAAGGAGGCCCATGTCACCGGCGACGCCTGGGTCCGCTACAGCGTCGATCCGCAGAACCCGCTGCGCCGCTTCGTGTTCGACGCCCACGGCCAGCCGTTCAAGGTGGCCGACGGGAAGATCGTCTTCGGGGCGGCGCGCGGCACCGTCCGCTTCGACCACCCCGGCCCCAACGGCGAGCACAACTGGGGCACCGTCAACGTCGACTACGTCATGACCGGCGGCCCCGTCGCGGTCGTGTCCGGGACCAGCCCCGGAGGGCTGTGGCCCAAGGGCGCGCGGATGACGTTCACCGTCCACGACGACCCGCGCGGCGACCGGTACGACCGGATGGGCTTCTCCTGGGGCGTGGTCGACCCGCGCTGCGCCCAGATGGACATGGGCCCCGCCCCGTTCACCAGCTACGTGTCGGGTAAGGGATACCGGGTCCAGCACGCCGAGCTCCCGGCCGTCCCCGAGGGCACCCAGGGCCCCGACAAGGCCCCCACCTGCGTGAACGCCGACCTGCTCGGCTGAACGCGCGGCCGGGCCGCGGACGTTAACTCGGTGGCCTCCACCGATCCGCGGCCCCACCGCGCCGGGCCATGCTCCTGTCACCCGACACCACGAGGAGCGACAGGATGCGAAGACCATCGAAGACGGGCCGCCGCGCCGCCCTGCTCACGGCGGCGACCGCCTGCCTGAGCCTGGCGGCCGGGCCCGGCGCCACGGCCGCGGAGGCCCGCGCGGCCAAGCCCGGACCGTTCTACTGGATCATCAGTGTGAGCTCGGGCAAGGCGCTGATGCCCTACGAGCACTCCAAGGCCGCCCAGGCCCCCATCGTGCAGAGCCTCCAGGGCGATTACGGGGCCCAGCACTGGAAGATCGAGGGCGCGGGCAACCTCCGAGTGCTGAGGAACCGGCACTCCAAGCACTGCGTCATGGCCTCCCTCCCGGCCGGCGGGCTGCTGCGCCAGTTCCACTGCCGCGACTACTGGGACCAGGAGCCGAACTCCGCGACGCGGCAGACGTGGATCCCCTCCGGCTACGACGACATGTGGGCGGGCAAGCCGATCACCTGGCGGTCCTACTACGGCGGCCTCGGATGCATCACCGTGTACGGGGCCGCGGCCTTCAACAAGCCCTGCGACGGGAGCGTGAAACAGCAGTTCCGGCTGGTCCACGTGCCCGGCACCTGAGGGCTCGGTTCAGTCCGGCGACGGCATCAGCGTCGGGCCCGTCACGCGGAAGCGGGTCACGCCCTGGCGGGTCAGGTTCACGCGCAGGTCGATCCAGCCCGGCGCGGACGCGCGGCGGCAGTCCGGCGCGCCGGGCTCGGGGAAGTGCAGGTCCCCGACCGACAGCTTCGCGCCCCGCACGTGGACCGGCAGCAGGATGCGGGACCCGGCGGTCAGGCGCGCGATGCCGCACGAGGCGATCCGCCGTCCGCGCGACCCGCCGCGCAGCGCCTCCGCCGCGGCCCGCCCGTACGGCGGATGACCGGGGGCGACCCGGCCGGGCAGCGCCCCCTCGGCCGGGCCGCCCGGCACCACCCCGGCGCGGCACGACGTGTCGGCGTCCGGGGCGCAGCCGACCAGCCCCGGATGCCCGCCGCGCGCGGACCGGCCGTCGGCCCGGCCCACCCCCAGCACGTCCACCACGATCACGTCGCCGGGCTCGGCGCCCACCACGACCAGCGGGCCGCACGGCACCGGCTCGGCGCCGGGCGCGCGGGCCGGGCAGTCCATCCGCACCGACCCCCCGGTGATCACTTCGGCGGCGGCCGGGATGTCGGGGTGCCAGCGGTCGTGCCCGGGGACGCCGCGGGCGGCCGGTTCCAGCGGGGCGAGCGGGAGTACCAAGGCCACGGGCTCCTTCCGGGCGGGGGCGACGACCCCACGATCCTGCACCGGCGGCTGTTTCGGACCTGTTTCCGCGTCCTGAAGCTTCGGTTAGCCGATCATCACCGAAAAGGAGGGAACCAGAGCCCCGGACCGCGCGTCCAAGCTCCATGCGAGCCCGTGCGTTCATCCCCCTGGTCCCCGCCGCGCTCCTGCTCGCCGGATGCGGAGGCGGCGCGCGCGACGACCCCCCGCCGGCCGACGCCCCGCCGATGCGGCTGGTCGCCTACGACGACTGCGACGACCTGCTGAACGGTCTGCGCACCGCCACCGCCGAACGCGTCGGCCCCTACGGCCTCGGCGGCGTCGTCGCCCTCCAGGAGCGGTTCGGCGGAGCGCCCTCCGGGGCGCTGCCCGCGCCCGAGGCCACCGACGGGATCGCCAAGGGCGCCGCGCCCCAGGAGCACTCCCGCACCAACGCGCACGAGGCCGGGGCCGACGAACCCGACACCGTCAAGACCGACGGCCGCCGCATCGTCGCGCTCGCCAAGGGCCGCCTGCACGTCATCGACCCCGCCACCCGCCGGATCGTCCACCGGCTGGAACTGCCCGACCTGGACCGTCCCGGCAACGACCCGCAACTGCTGCTGCACGGCGACCGCGCCCTGGTGCTGGCCGCCGCCACCCCGCTGCTGCGCGAGATGGCCCCGGCCGACACGCCGTCGCCCACCACCTCCAAGACCACCCTCACCCTGGTCGACCTGGCCGGGGCGCCGAAGGTCGTCGACACCCTGACCGCCGACGCCGCCTACGTCGACGCCCGCCAGTCCGGGCAGACCGCGCACGTGGTCGTCCGTTCCACGCCGCGCATCGACTTCCCGGCGGTCCGGCGGCCCGGTGGAGAGAAGCAGGCCACCGAACGCAACCGCGAGGCCGGCCGCAAGGCCCCGCTCAGCGCGTGGCTGCCGACGTTCCAGACCGGCGGGGGGACGCGGCACACGGTGCCCTGCGAACGGGTGTCCCGCCCCGCCGACGCCACCGGCACCAGCGTGGTCAGCGTCCTCACCCTCGACCTGACCCGGCCGTTCGGCGACCCCGGCGCCACCGCCGTCGCCGGGGAGGGCCAGACCGTCTACGGCAACGGCTCCTCCCTCTACATCACCGGCACTCCCCCGCAACCGGGGACGTGGGGCCGCCCCGTCCGGCCGCAGGACGTCAAGGAGCGCACCGACCTGCACCGGTTCAGCGTCGGCGCGGGCGGGCGGCTGAAGTACGAGGCGTCCGGATCGGTGCCGGGCCACCTGCTCAACCAGTACTCGATGTCGGAGCACGGCGGCCTGCTGCGCGTCGCGACCACCGAGGGCACGCCGTTCACCCGGCCCGGCGAGAGGGCGCCCCGCTCCCAGAGCGCCGTGCGGGTCCTGCGGCAGACCGGCCCGTCCCTCAAGGTCGCCGGGACCGTCGACGGCCTCGGCAAGGGCGAGCGGATCCACTCGGTCCGGTTCCTCGGCACCAACGCCTACGTCGTCACCTTCCGGCAGACCGACCCGCTGTACGTGGTCGACCTGAGGGACCCGGCCCGGCCGCGCGTCACCGGCGAGCTGAAGATCAACGGCTACTCGGCGTACCTGCACCCCATGGCCGACGGCCGGATCCTCGGCGTCGGCCAGGACGCCGACGACCAGGGCCGCACCAAGGGCACGCAGGTGTCGCTGTTCGACGTCGCCGCCGCCCCCCGCCGGGTCGGGGTGTTCCACCTGCCCGGCACCGGGTCGCAGACCGAGTTCGACCCGCACGCGTTCCTGTACTGGCCGAAGACCGGCCTGACCGTGATCCCGGTGAACCGCCACCGGGACGGGACGTCCCAGGCCCTCGCCCTGAAGGTGGACGGCGACGGCCTGCGCCGCGCCGGGACGGTCGAGCACCCCGGCAAGGAGTACGACAACGCCATCGGCCGCTCCCTGATGGTCGGCGACACGCTGTGGACGTTCTCCCCCAACGGGGCGCGCGCCACCGACGCCGCCACCTTCCGGACGGGCGACTGGGTGCGGTTCTAGCGCAGGCCGACCGGGCGGCTCAGGGCGGTCTGGATGAGCCGGTCCACCAGGGCCGGGTAGTCCAGGCCGCTCGCCGCCCACATCTGCGGGAACGCCGACGACGGGGTGCAGCCCGGCATGGTGTTGATCTCGTTGAGGAGCCAGCGGCCGTCGGCGGTGTAGAAGAAGTCGACGCGGGCCAGCCCCTCGCAGTCCAGCGTCTCGAACGCCCGCACCGCGATGGCCTTCATCTCCTCGACCGCGCCCGACGGGAGCTCCGGCGGGATCTCCATGGAGGTCGCCGAGTCCAGGTACTTGGTCTCGAAGTCGTAGAAGTCGTGCTCGCCCTGGATGACGACCTCGGCGGGCAGGCTGACCTCCGGCGGGGCGTCGTCCAGGCCCTGGAGCACGCCGCACTCGATCTCCCGGCCGACGACCGCCGCCTCGACGATCACCTTGGGGTCGTGCTCGCGGGCCGCCTCGACCGCCGCCTCCAGGTGCTCCTCGGACGTGACGCGGCTGATGCCCATGCTGGACCCGGCGCGGGCGGGCTTGACGAAGACCGGGAAGCCCAGCTCCTTGATCTCGTCGATCTTGCGCTTGCGCTCACGCCGCCACTCGCGGTCGCCGACCAGCACGTACGGGCCGACCGGCAGGCCGCGCGCCTCCCAGACCAGCTTCATGAAGCCCTTGTCCATGCCGACCGCGCTGGCCAGCACGCCCGCGCCGACGTAGCGGACGCCCGCCAGCTCGAACAGGCCCTGGATGGTGCCGTCCTCGCCGTAGGGGCCGTGCAGCAGCGGCAGCAGCACGTCGACCTCGACCGGGGCGGGGCCGTCCCCGCCCAGCGCCAGCAGCCGCGAGGCCCCGGAGTCGAACGACAGCGCCAGCGGCACGCCCTCGCCGGTGACCTCGGGCAGCACCCCGTCCTCGACCGCCAGCCGCAGGTCGGCGGGGGGCAGCACCCAGCGCCCGTCGCGGGCGATCCCGACCGGGACGACCTCGTACCGGTCCCGGTCGATCGCGGCCATGACCGCGCCGGCGGTGATGCAGGAAATCGCGTGCTCGGAGCTGCGTCCGCCGAATACCACGGCCACGCGGATCTTTGAAGCCTGGGACATGATGCCCGAGCCTACCGGTGATCAGCCCAGGTCGGCCACGGGTGACGGCTCGGGTGTCCGCGGCGCGGGAGGCCCCCCGGCGCGCTCCACCACCCGCCGCACGGTGTCCAGCGCCTCGGTGGCGTCGCGCACCAGGTCGTCGGCGTCCTCCAGCCCGATCGCGAACCGGACGGCCCCCGGGTCGATCCCGGCGGCGGCCAGCGCGGCGTCGTCGAGCTGGTGGTGGGTGGTGGTGGCCACGTGCGACACCTTCGTGCAGGTCCCGCCGAGCGAGGTCGCGACCTTCGCCAGCTTCACCGCGTCCACCAGCGCCAGCCCGGCGTCGCGGCCGCCGTGCGGGGTGACGGTGACCACGGCCCCGAACCGCGTCCCCTCCGGGCCCGCGTCGAACAGCCGCCGCGCCGGCGCGTGCCCCGGGTGGTCGGGCAGGCCGGGGTAGTCGACGCGCCGCACCGCCGGGTGCCGGGCGAGGGCGGCGGCGAACATGCTGGCGGTGTCGCACTGGCGGCGCACCCGCAGCGGCAGCGTCTCCAGCCCGCGGCGCAGCAGGAACGCCTCGTCGGGGGCCAGGCACCCGCCGGTCAGGTGCGCCACCCGGACGATCTCCGCCAGCAGCGGGGCCCGGCCGACCACGACCCCGCCGGTCGCGTCGCCGTGCCCGCCGATGTACTTGGTGGCCGAGTGGACGACCAGGTCCGCGCCGTGCTCCAGCGGGCGGCACACCACCGGCGTGGCGAACGTCGAGTCGACCGCCAGCAGCGCCCCGGCGGCGTGCGCGGCCTCGGCGAGCATCGGCAGGTCCGCCACCGCCATCGTGGGGTTGGCGAGGGTCTCGGCCCAGACCAGGCGGGTGGTGGGGCGGATCGCGGCGCGCACGGCGTCGGCGTCGGACAGGTCGGCGAGGGTGACCTCGACGCCGAACCGCGCCAGCAGCCCGGTCAGCAGCCCGTAGGTGCCGCCGTAGACGGCGGCGGGCGCGACGACGTGCGTGCCGGCCTCGGCGAACGCCAGGAACACCGCCGTCGCGGCGGCCATCCCGGACGCGAACGCCCGCCCCCGCGCCGGCTCCTCCAGCCGGGCGCCCTCCAGCGCGGCGACGGCCTCGGCGAACGCGTCGGAGGTGGGGTTGGCCAGCCGGCTGTAGGAGTAGCCCGCGGCGCGGCCGGTCAGCAGCTCGGCGTGCTCGGCGGCCCCGGCGAACCCGAACGCGGCGGTGCGCCACACCGGCAGCCCGGTCGACGTCTGCTGCGGCGCGGGCGGGGACGGCAGGTGGACCGCGCGCGTGTTCTCGCCCGGCCGGTGGGGCGCGGAGCGGTGAGCGCTGTCGTGGAGAGGGTCTCTACGCATCGCTCACAGCATGTCACACCCCGTAGCGCTCCGGCTTGGGAGAACGCGAGATCAGCGAGATCGCCGCCTCCTTGAGCGGCACGTCGCGGTGCAGGACGTTCACCACGGCCTCGGTGATCGGCATCTCCACGTTGTGCTTGCGGGCCAGCTCCAGCACCGGTTCGGCCGACTTGACGCCCTCGGCGGTCTGCTTGGTGACGGCGATGACCTCCTCCAGCGTCATGCCGCGGCCCAGGTTCTCGCCGAAGGTGCGGTTGCGGGACATCGGCGAGGAGCAGGAGGCGATCAGGTCGCCCATCCCGGCCAGGCCCGCGAACGTGTGCTCGTCGGCGCCGAGCGCCGCGCCCAGCCGGGCGATCTCGGCCAGGCCGCGCGTCATCAGCAGCGCGCGGGTGTTGTCGCCGAACCCGAGGCCGACCGCGATGCCCACGCACAGCGCCACGACGTTCTTGACCGCGCCGCCCAGCTCGACGCCGACGACGTCGGTGCTGGTGTAGACGCGGAAGTAGCTGGTCATGGTGGCGGCCTGCAACCGCAGCGCCACGGCCTCGTCGGCGCAGGCGGCCACGGCGGCGCTGGGCTCGCCCCCGGCGATCTCGCGGGCCAGGTTGGGGCCGCTGAACACCGCGACGCGCTCGGCGGGCACGTTCGCGACCTCGGCGATCACCTCGGACATGCGGCGGGTGGTGCCGAGCTCGACGCCCTTCATCAGGCTGACCAGCACCGCCTCCGGCGGCAGCAGCGCCACCCAGGCGGCCAGGTTCTCCCGCAGGGTCTGCGCCGGGACGGCCAGCGCCACGAAGTCGGCGTCCCGGAGCGCCTCGGCGGGGTCCAGCGTGGCGCGCAGGTTCTCCGGCAGGACGACGCCGGGCAGGTAGTCGGGGTTCTCGTGCCGTTCGTTGACGGACTCCACGACCTCGGGGCGGCGGGCCCACAGGGTGACCTCGCACCCGGCGTCGCACATCAGCTTGGCGACGGTGGTCCCCCACGACCCCGTCCCCATCACGGCCGCCCGGAACGTCACGCGCCCTCCCTGGTGTCGCTCTCGACGGTACCGCCCGGGACGCCGCCCTCGGCGCCTTCCCCGATGCCTTCCTCAATGCCGCCCTGGTCCGCCAGGCCCTGCGCGCGGCGGCGCTCGGCCAGCACCTTGTGGTGGTCGTAGAGCTCGGCGGGCGGGGCCTCGCCGCGCAGCTCGCCGACCAGGTCGGCGATGGCGCGCATGATGTCGTCGGTCGCGGCCCGCAGCGTCGCCTTGGTGAGCGGCCGCCCCTCGTACCGTGACAGGTCCACCGGCGGGCCCGCGGTCACCTTCATGGTCTTGCGCGGGAGCGGGTGGAAGCCCCTCCTCAGGGTGCCGCGCAGCCCGGTCGCCTCGCCCTTCTTGTAGGGCAGCAGCTCGTGCGCGCCCCAGCTCGCGACCGGCACGACCTTCGCGCCGGTCTTCAGCGCCATCCGCGCCGCGCCGGTCTGCCCGGTCATCGGCCACAGGTCGGGGTCGCGGGTGCACGAGCCCTCGGGGTAGAACATCAGGCACTCGCCGCGCCGCAGCGCCGCCTCGGCGTCCCGCAGCGCCAGCGCCGCGTCCGCGCGGTCCCGGTAGACCGGGATCTGCCCGGTGCCGCGCAGCACCTGCCGGAGCAGCGGCACCTCGAACAGGGTGGACTTGGCCAGGTACACCGGGAACCGGCCCGACTCGTACACGAAGTGCGCCAGCGCCAGGGGGTCGGCCTCGGAGATGTGGTTGGCCGCGATGATCAGGCCGCCCTCGCGGGGGACGTTGCCCCGGCCCCGCCAGTCCCGCTTCAGCAGCCCGAACAGCAGCGGGCGCAGCACGACGATGGCGAACCGCCGCCAGGCCGGCGAATAGCCCCGCCTCTCCGTCTTGCCCACGGCCCCATCCTCCCTGTCCCGGACGCCCCGAACGCGGGGTGTCCTCAAGTGTCGCGGTTGCTTGCGCATAGTGTCGAGTTCGTCATGTCTACAGCAGAGCGCAGCGCGCCTCATCTCCAGTGGTCGCTCGTGGTGCCGGTCAAGGTGCTGGCCAGGGCGAAGACCCGCATGTCACGCGCCGCCGGGCCGCACCGGGAGGCGTTGGCCCTGGCGGTGGCGACCGACACCGTGGCCGCCGCGCTGCGCTGCGCGCGCGTGGCCGGTGTGATTGTCGTCACCGACGACCCGCGGCCCGCCGCCGACCTTGCCGCGCTCGGCGCCCGCGTCGTCCCCGACGAGCCGGACGCCGGACTGAACCCGGCGCTGGTGTACGGGGCGCGGCGCGGCCGGGAGATGTTCCCGGGCACCGGGGTGGGGGCCCTGTCGGCGGACCTGCCCGCGCTGCGGCCCGCGGAGCTGGCGCGGGTGCTGGACGCGGCGGCGGCGAGCCCGGAGGCGTTCGTGCCGGACGCGGCCGGGATCGGCACCACCCTGTACACCGCGCGGCCCGGCGTTCCGTTCGCGCCCGCGTTCGGCGGGGGGTCGCGGGCCGCGCACCGCGCGCGGGGCGCCCGCGAGCTGCTGCTCGACGGCGTCGACAGCGTGCGCCGCGACGTGGACACCCCGGACGACCTGCGGGCGGCGACGGAGCTGGGGCTGGGGCCCCGGACGGCCGCGGTGGCGGCGCTGCTGAGCCCGGCTCCGGCCGGGACCGATCGTTAGGGTGGGGGCATGCAGGCGACCGTGCGGACCTTCGACGCCGAGACGCGGACCGGCAGCGTGCTGCTGGACAACGGGATCGAGCTGCCCTTCGACGCGGGGGCGTTCGACGCGGGCGGGCTGCGGCTGCTGCGCTGGGGGCAGCGGGTGAACCTGGCGCTGCGCGGCGGCCGGATCGCCGCGATCACGCTGTCGACGTTCCCGCTGCCCGAGCAGCCCGCCGAGTAGGCCCGGAACGGCCCCGTTCACGCGTCAGCGCCCGGGGCCATCGTGGTGACGGCTCCGGGCGCTGGCGGTCGCCTTACTTCTTGTTGCCGGCGACCAGGTTCTTGAAGTCGGCGCCGGCCTTGAACTTCGGCACGGACGTCGCGGGAACCTGAATGGTCTTGCCCGTTGCCGGGTTCCGAGCCGTGCGGGCAGGCCGGTCGGCCTTCTCGAACGAACCGAACCCGGTGATCGCGACCTTGTCGCCCTGGGCGACGGCGGTCTGGATCGTCTCCAGGATGGCGTCGACGGCCTCGGCGGCGGCCTTCTTGCTGCCCAGCCGCTCGGAGATGGCGTCGACCAGCTCACGCTTGTTCATGGGTTACTCCTCTAGTTCCCCCCTTGCCCGAACGAAACTAAGGGAGCCTCGGCAACGACACAATCACCTGCACGGAAGAGTTACCGTGTCGCAGGCGTTTTTGTCGCCCTCGCCCCCGTCTCGCCGGGCGCCGGATCAACCGGCCACGGCCGAACCTAGCGGGCCCCGGGTGAACTTCGGAAATCGGCCCCGTGTTCGGTGAGGAACGCGTCCAGCCTGCGATCGGCCAGTTCGGCGTCGCGTTTGGCCAGGTCGGTGATGGCCAGCAGGTGGCGGATGAGGCGGCGGCGGGTATCGGAGGGCAGCGGCGCGACCAGCCGGTGCGCGTCGCGCAGCCGCCGCGCGAGCCGGGTCAGGGTCGGGTCCTCCCAGCGCGGACCGTCCCACCGCGGTTCGTCCGGCAGGGCCGTGCTCACGGATGCGTCCCCCAGAGATGTGCGGACATGCCTTGGGGAAATCATTCCCCGTGGCCCGGGGGGCGCGGTCATCCGGGGTGGGTCTTCGCGTCAGATCCCTGGTCAGGAACATGCCGACGGGACCGCCGGACGTGGTCCGGCGGCCCCTCGGGCGGTACGGTCGGGTCAGACGGTGGTCGGCAGCCAGGCCGCGCGGTGCCCCTCGTAGTCGGTGATGTCGTCGGCGTGGCGCAGGGTCAGGCCGATGTCGTCCAGGCCCTCCATGAGCCGCCAGCGGGTGTAGTCGTCGATCTCGAACGGCGCCACCAGGTCCCCGGCGCGCACCTCCCGCCGCTCCAGGTCCACGGTGATCTCGGCGGCCGGATCCTGCTCGGCGCGGGTCTGGAGCGCCTCGACGGTCGCGGCGGGCAGCACGACCGGCAGCAGCCCCATCTTGGTGGAGTTGTTGCGGAAGATGTCGCCGAAGCGCGGGGCGATCACGACGCGGAACCCGTACTGCTGGAGCGCCCACACCGCGTGCTCGCGGGAGGAGCCGGTCCCGAAGTCGGGGCCGGCGACCAGGATGCCCGCGCCCTGGTACTCGGGCTTGTTCAGGACGAACCCGGGGTCCTCGCGCCAGGCGGAGAACAGGCCCTGGTCGAAGCCGGTGCGGCTGACCTGCTTGAGCCAGACGGCCGGGATGATCTGGTCGGTGTCGACGTTGCTGCGGCGCAGCGGCACCGCGCGCCCGGTGTAGGTGGTGAAGGCTTCCATTTTCCAAGGTCTCCCTTACAGGTCCTGTTCCTGCTGGGGGGACGACCCCCCAGACCCCCCGGCAACCGCCGCGCTGATCTTGTTCGCTTCGCTCTCAAGATCAGCGGGAGCGGTCAGGCGACCGGTGACGGCGGTGGCGGCGGCGACGGCGGGCGACACCAGGTGGGTGCGCCCGCCCGGCCCCTGCCGGCCCTCGAAGTTGCGGTTGGAGGTGGAGGCGCTGCGCTCGCCCGGGGTGAGCTTGTCGGGGTTCATCGCCAGGCACATCGAGCAGCCCGCCTCGCGCCACTCGGCCCCGGCGGCGGAGATGACCTCGTTCAGGCCCTCGCCCTCGGCCTGCTGTTTGACCTTCATGGAGCCGGGCACGACCAGCATCCGGACGCCGTCGGCGACCTTGCGGCCCCTCAGCACCTCGGCGACGGCGCGCAGGTCCTCGATGCGGCCGTTGGTGCAGGAGCCGACGAACACGGTGTCCACGACGATGTCGCGCAGCGGCGTCCCGGCGGTCAGGCCCATGTACTCCAGGGCGCGCTCGGCGGCCTGGCGCTCGGCCGGGTCCTCGAACGAGGCCGGGTCCGGGACGCGCTCGGCCAGCGGGAGGCCCTGGCCGGGGTTGGTGCCCCAGGTGACGAACGGGGTCAACCCGGAGGCGTCGATCACGACCTCCCTGTCGAACACCGCGTCGTCGTCGGTGCGCAGGGACCGCCAGTACTCGACGGCCCGGTCCCACTCGGCGCCCCGCGGCGCGTGCGGGCGGCCCTTCAGGTACTCGAACGTGACCTCGTCCGGCGCGATCATGCCGGCGCGGGCCCCGGCCTCGATGGACATGTTGCAGACCGTCATGCGGCCCTCCATCGACAGCTCGCGGATCGCCTGCCCGCGGTACTCGATGATGTGGCCCTGGCCGCCGCCGGTGCCGATCCGCGCGATGATGGCCAGGATCAGGTCCTTGGCGGTGACGCCGGCGGGCAGCGAGCCGTTCACGGTGACGGCCATCATCTTGGGCTTGACCTGCGGCAGCGTCTGGGTGGCGAGCACGTGCTCGACCTCGCTGGTGCCGATGCCGTGGGCCAGCGCGGCGAACGCGCCGTGCGTGGAGGTGTGCGAGTCGCCGCAGACCACGGTCATGCCGGGCTGG
Source organism: Actinomadura kijaniata (assembly GCF_014138665.1). Classification (NCBI taxonomy): domain Bacteria; kingdom Bacillati; phylum Actinomycetota; class Actinomycetes; order Streptosporangiales; family Thermomonosporaceae; genus Actinomadura; species Actinomadura kijaniata. The sequence continues at coordinate 918,961 of NZ_JACJIA010000001.1, read as the reverse complement.
GTCAGGCCCAGCTGCGGGCCGATGACGTGGACGATGCCCTGGCCGTCGTCGCCCATCGGGTGCAGCCGGACGCCGAACTCGGCGCAGTTCTTGCGCAGCGTCTCGACCTGGGTGCGCGACACCGGGTCGGCGATCGGCCGCAGCAGGTCGGTGGTGGGGACGTTGTGGTCCTCGGTCGCGATCGTCAGGTCCGGGCGGCGCACGGTGCGGCCGGCCATCCGCAGGCCGTCGAACGCCTGCGGGCTCGTCACCTCGTGCACCAGGTGCAGGTCGATGTAGAGCAGGTCCGGTTCGCCCTCGGCACGTCGCACGACGTGCGCGTCGTACACCTTGTCGGCCAATGTGCGGCCCATCGCTCCACCTCACCTGGTTTCGTCCGCGGCGCCCCACTGCGCCGTGATCTCCGTCGCCCCGGCTTGCGTCTCAGATGACGAGACGGCAATATCAAGACATGGACAACTCTAGCGGAGTCGGCGTACTTGACAAAGCGGTTCTCGTGCTGAACGCGCTGGAGGCCGGCCCGGCCTCACTGGCGCAGCTCGTGCAGACGACCGGGCTGGCCCGCCCGACCGCGCACCGCCTCGCCGTCGCGCTGGAGCACCACCGCCTGGTCCACCGCGACACCCAGGGCCGTTTCATCCTCGGCCCGCGCCTCGCGGAACTGGCCGTCGCCGCCGGCGAGGACCGCCTGCTGGCCATCGCCCAGCCCGTCCTGGCGCAGTTGCGCGACCTGACCGGCGAGAGCGCCTCGCTGTTCCGGCGGCAGGGCGACGTGCGGGTGTGCGTGGCGGCGGCCGAGCGCAGCAGCGGCCTGCGCGACACGATCCCGGTGGGCGCCGCGCTGCCCATGACCGCGGGCTCGGCGGCCCAGATCCTGCTGGCCTGGGAGGAGCCCGACCGGATGCACCGGGGCCTGCGCGGCGCGAAGTTCGAGGCGACCACCCTGGCCTCGGTGCGGCGGCGCGGCTGGGCCCAGTCGGTCGGCGAGCGCGAGCAGGGCGTCGGCTCGGTGTCGGCCCCCGTGCGCGGCGCGGGCGGCCGGGTGATCGCGGCGGTGTCGGTGTCGGGCCCGCTCGAACGGTTGACCCGCTCCCCCGGCCGCCTGCACGCGGGCCCGGTGATGGCCGCCGCCGAGAAGATCACCGAGTCCATGCGCCGCACCGGCAGCTGACCCCCTCCCCGAGATCCACGGCGCGCCCCGCGAAGGGGCGCGCCGTTCCGCGTTCAGGGGCGCAGGGTGGCCAGCAGGTCGTCCACGTGGGCCTTGAACAGGGCGGGCATGTCCACGCCCTCCGGGTCCAGGAGCCACTGGACCTGGAGGCCGTCCATGACGGAGATGAGGCGGGCGGCGTGGGCCTCGGCGTCGATGCCGGCGCGCAGGTCGCCCGCCTCGGCCGCCTCGCGGAGCGCGCGGGCGATCCGGGTGCGGGTGAAGGCGTAGCGGGCCCGCGCCCAGGCGCGGGCCGGGTGGTCGGCGGTGACGGCCTCGCTGGTCAGCACGGTGAACAGCCGCACCAGCTCGGGGGTTCGGGCGTTGTGCTCGACCAGGCGGACCAGGCCCGCGAGCAGGTCCAGGCCGGACGGCGGGTCGTCGGCGTCGCCGAAGAAGCGTTCGACGTCGCGCCGGTCGCGCAGCTCCAGGACCGCGACCAGTAGCCGCTCCTTGCTGCGGAAGTGGTGCAGCAGGCCGGGCTGGGAGAGTCCGGCGCGCTCGGCGACCCTCGCCAGCGAGGCGCCCCGGTAGCCCTTCTCGGCGAACTCCTGCATCGCGATGTGCAGGATGCGTTCGCGCCGCGCGTCGCCGACGGCGTACCCGCGCCGTCCACCGGAGTCCGTCCTGGTCGCCACGCCCTCACCTTACGCAGGGAACCGAATGTAACGTCCAGGTAACAAACCTACCTAGTACTCGGTAGTCGGACGTAGAGTCGCGGCGGAACGGCTAGGTTCCGCTGACCGCCCCCGAAGGAGGCTCCGATGTCCATCGACGAGGCCGACCTGCGCAAACGACTCGCCGAGCTCACCCTGGAAGAGAAGGTCACCCTGCTGACCGGGGCCGACTTCTGGACGCTGCCGCCGATCGAGAGGATCGGGCTGAAGAAGATCGTGATGTCGGACGGGCCGAGCGGCGTCCGCGGCACCCGCTGGGACGAGCGGGAGACGAGCCTGCTGTTCCCGAGCCCGACCTCGCTGGGCGCGACCTGGGACGTCGCGGCCGCCGAGCGGACCGGGCGGCTGAACGGCGCCCAGGCCCGCGACAAGGGCGTGCACGTCCACCTCGCCCCCACGATCAACATCCACCGCACCCCGCTGGGCGGCCGCCACTTCGAGAACTACGCCGAGGACCCGCTGCTGGTCGCGCGGATCGGCGCGGGGTTCGTGCGGGGCGTGCAGTCCACCGGCGTGGCCTCCACGGTGAAGCACTACGTGGGCAACGACTCCGAGACCGAGCGCAACGCCTACGACGCGGTCATCGACGAGACCACGCTGGAGGAGATCTACCTGCGCCCGTTCCGGGAGACCGTCTCCGCCGGGGCCTGGGCGGTCATGGCCGCCTACAACAAGGTCAACGGCCCCACGATGACCGAGCACGAGGGGCTGCTCACCGACGTCCTGAAGAACCGGTGGGGCTTCGACGGCATCGTCGTGTCCGACTGGTTCGCGATCTCCTCCACGGTGGAGAGCGCCAACGGCGGCATGGACGTCGAGATGCCCGGCACGCCCGGCGCGCGCTGGCGGGACAGGCTCGTCGCGGCCGTCCGGGAGGGAAAGGTCGCCGAGGAGCTCGTCGACGACAAGGTGCTGCGCGTGCTGCGGCTGGCCGCCCGCACCGGCGCGCTGGAGGGCTACTCCGCCCCCGCCGGCATCACCACCCCGGCCGACGCCCGCGACCAGCTCCGCGAGCTGGCCGCCCGGTCCATGGTCGTGCTGCGCAACGAGGGCGGCCTGCTGCCGCTGGCGTCGCCGCGCCGGGTCGCCCTGATCGGCCCGAACGTCCGGCGGTTCGGCTCCCAGGGCGGCGGCAGCGCCCATGTCAACCCCGCCGACCTGGTGCTGCCCGAGCAGGGCCTGCGCGAGGTGCTGGGCGACGGCGCCGAGCTGTCGGTGCACGCGGGCGTCCACCCGCACGAGAGGCTGGCCGAGCTGCCGGTGGCGATCTGCGCCGACCCTCGGACCGGCGAACGCGGCGTCCGCGTGGACCACCTGGGCGCCGACGGCGAGGTCCTGCTGTCGGAGCTGCGGCGGGCCACGAAGCTGATGTTCCTGGAGGGGCTGCCCGAGGGCACCGCCCGGATCAGGGTGACGGCGGAGGTGACCGCGCCCGCGTCCGGCGTCCACACCTTCGGGGTGGCGGGCACCGGCGCCTACACCCTCACGATCGGCGGGGAGCGGCACGAGATCTCGCTGGCGCTGGACGGCGACGACCCGTTCATGGCGTTCCTGGCCCCGCCCGAGCACCGGGTCGAGACCGCGATCGAGGCGGGCGCGACCGTGCCGCTGGAGCTGGTCTGCTCGATCGCCGAGGGCCCGCTCGGGCTGTCCACCTTCACCCTCGGCTACTTCGATCCGCACCTGCCCGAGGACGAGGAGCTGGCCGCCGCGGTCGCCGCCGCCCGCGACGCGGACGTGGCGATCGTGCTGGTCGGCACCAACGACGAGGTGGAGTCCGAGGGCTTCGACCGCACGACCCTCGCGCTGCCGGGCCGCCAGGACGAGCTGGTGGCGGCGGTCGCCGCCGCGCAGCCCGCCACGGTGGTCGTCGTCAACGCCGGGTCCCCGGTGCTGATGCCGTGGCGGGACGAGGTCCCCGCGCTGCTGTGGGCGTGGCTGCCCGGCCAGGAGGGCGGCGGCGCGATCGCCGACGTGCTGGCGGGACGCCGGGAGCCGGGCGGGCGCCTGCCCACCACCTTCCCCGCGACCGAGGAGGGCATCCTGCTGCCCTGGCCGAAGGACGGCGTGCTGGAGTACTCGGAGGGCGCCGCGATCGGCTACCGGCACTACGCGGCCGACGACGTCGCGTTCCCGTTCGGCCACGGCCTCGGCTACACCACCTGGGAGTACGAGGCGCTGACCGTCTCCGGCGGCGTCGCCGAGGTGACGATCCGCAACGCCGGCGGGCGCGACGGCCGCGAGGTCGTGCAGGTCTACGCGCACGGCCCGGACGTGCCGGTCCGGCTGGCGGGCTTCGCCACGGTGGACGTGCCCGCCGGAGGGCACGCGACCGTCCGCGTCGAGCTGGACGGGGCGCTGCCGGAGGGCGCGACCCGCGTGCGGGCCGGGCGCTCGGTCGCCGACCTGCGCCTGGAGGCCGCCCGGTCCTGACCCCGCGCCGCCACGGAGCCCGGTCCGGCGAACCGGGCCCCGTGGCGCCTTCCGGTCGTTCTCCGGAAAGTACCGGTGCCCGAACTTTCGGCGGGGTTACGATCCGCACATGGGAGGGTGCGGAATGTTGATCTCCGAGCTGAGCGACCGCAGCGGCCTGACGGTTCAGACGATCAAGTTCTACATCCGGGAGGGCCTGCTGCCCCGGGGCGAGGCGGCCGGGGCGACCCGCGCCCGGTACGACCGGCGGCACCTGGAGCGGCTGCGCCTCATCCGCGCCCTGCGCGAGCTGGGCGACCTGCCGGTCGCCGCCATCCAGAAGATCATCGCGGCGGTGGACGACGAGGGCGCCGGCCTGCCCGAGCTGTTCGGCGCGACCCAGCACGCCCTCGGCCCGCACGTCGAGCCGCCCGACGATCCGCACTGGCGCGCCGCCCGCGAGGACGTGGACGCGCTCGTCCGCGAGCTGGGCTGGCGGGCCTCGGAGCGGGCCCCGGCCCGCGACCTGCTCGCCCAGGCGTTCGTGGCGCTGCGCCGCCTCGGCTTCCCGATCACCCTGCGGGACCTGCGCCCCTACGTCCGGGCCGCCGCCGACGTCGCCGAGCACGAGATCGGCCGGGTGGCCGACGGCGAGCCGCGCGACCGCACCGTCCACACGCTGCTGGTGTCCACGGTGCTGTACGAGCAGGTGCTCACGGCGCTGCACCGGCTGGCCCAGGAGGACGCCGCCGCACGCCGTTTCGCACCGTGAACACCCGTGTGTCGCGTTTCACGGGACCGATCCCGTAAGGTGAGGACCGCAGGTCACACCTCAGGCTTCACGGGGCCCGCGACGCCGCCTCCAGCGGCGGAGCCAGTGGACCGCGCCCGTCACGGACTCCCGCCGGGGATCCGTACGCAAGGTCGGGCGCAACGGGTTCCCGGACGGATGTTCTTGCGGCTGAGCGACGGGAGCCCCCTCCCCGTCCCCAGACACGCAAGGAACGACGAGCCTCATGTCCTCCTCCGCCCCCGCGCGCGCCTTCGACACGACCTGGTTCATCCGGGCGAGCAAGGCGCTGCTCACGTTCACCGTCGGCGGTTTCGCCCTCTTCGTGGTGTTCGGCAACGTCACCGACTACTGGACCAACTTCGAGTTCGTCTCGCACGTGTTCGCGATGGACGCGCAGAAGCCCGCGCTGCACGCCGTCAGCAACATCAACTACCGGGCCATCGAGTGGACCTGGTTCCACCACGTGGCCTACGTCGGCGTCATCCTCACCGAGGCGACCATCATGGTCGCCTGCCTGGTCTCGGCCTGGCGGCAGGCCCGCGCGCTGCGCGCCCCCGACGCCGCTTACCGGGAGGCCAAGAAGTGGGGCGTGGCCGGCTGCACCGTCGGCCTGTTCCTGTGGTTCTTCGGCTTCCAGGCCGTGGCCGGCGAATGGTTCGGCATGTGGATGAACGAGACCTGGAACGGCATTCCCGACGCGGTCCGGCTGTGCACCTACATCGGCGGCGTCCTCGTCTACCTGACGCTGTCCAACGACCGCCTGACGGGCGAGGCCACCGGAAAAACAATTCCTGCATAACATGTAGGAATTCACCATGAAATTGTTTCGCCTAGCATGAACCGGCATCCCCCGAAAATCCGTGCCGAGTATTGCGGAGCGAAACGACGATGACCGTGACGGACCCCCCGCGGCCCGGCCGGTGGCCGGGCCGCCTGCTGGCCGAGGGCTCCGACCCCGACCCCCGGTTCACGCTGGCCAACGAGCGCACCTTCCTGGCCTGGATCCGCACCGCCCTGGCGCTGATCGCCGGCGGGGTCGGGACCGCGCTCAGCGGGCAGCTACTGGCGGCCCCGCTGCGCACCGGGCTGGCCGCCGGGCTGGCGGCGGTCGGGGCGCTGGTCGCGGGGCTGGCGTTCCGCCGCTGGCTGCGCACCGAACGCGCGCTGCGCCGCGCCGAGACCCTGCCGCCGCCCGCCCTGGCCCCGGTGCTGTCCTACGGCCTGGCGGTCGCGGCGGTGGTGCTGCTCGGCGCGGTGTTCGCGGCCCGGTGAGCCCGCCCGCGCCGCTGTGGGACCGGGGCGCGCAGCCCGAGCGCACCGCCCTGTCGTGGACCCGCACGATCCTGGCGCTGCTGGTGGCGGGGCTGGTGTGCGTGCGGTTCGCGCCCACCCCCGCCGCCGCCGGGCTGGCCGCGGCGGCGGTCTGCGGCGCGGCGGCCCTCCAGTTCCGCCGCGCCGCGCGCCAGCACCACCGCCGCCGCCACCGCCTCGCCGCCGGGGAGCCGGTCGCCGACCCGGTCTCGATCCTGCTCGCGACCGCCGTCACGGTCGCCCTGGGCCTGACGGGCGTCGCCTTCGCCCTGACCTGAGCCTTCCCTAGCCCGCTCCGGCGGCGGTCACCTCCGCGGCGACCGCCCGCAGCCCGTCCAGGAACGCCGTCACGGCGGGCGCGCGGCGCGCGTGCCGGGCGACGGCCGCGTAGACGGTGCGCCGGGGCGGGTCGGGGGCCAGGGGCCGCAGCGCCACCCGCCCGCCGAGCGCCCCGGCGGCCATGGCGGGCACCAGCGTGACGCCGCAGCCCGCCTCCACCAGGCCCAGCTTGGTGATCCACTCGGCGGCCCGCAGCGGGGTGCGCGGCACGAACCCGGCGGCGGCGCAGCGGGCGTGCAGGGCGGCGACCGCCGGCGGCGAGTCGGCCACGATCCAGGACTCCTCGGCCAGCTCCGCCAGCGGGACGCGCCGCCGCCGCGCCAGCCGGTGCCCCTTCGGCAGCGCCACCAGCAGCGGGTCCTCGCACAGCCGGACCAGCTCCACCCCGGCCGGCTCGGCCGCCTTGTGGGTGCTCACCACCGCCAGGTCCAGGTCCCCGGCCTCCAGCAGCGGCAGCAGTTCCTCGGTCGGCCCCTCGCGCACCTCGACCCGCACGGCCGGGTGCCGTTCCCGGAACGCGGCCAGCGCCCGGGGCAGCAGCACCGCGCCCGCCGTGGCGAACGTCCCCGCCCGCACCGCCCCCGCGTCCAGCCGCCGCAGCTCCGCCACGGCCCGCGCCGTCTCGGCGTGGCGTTCCAGCAGCGCCCGCGCGTGCGGCAGCAGGTGGTCGCCGGCCGGGGTGGACCGCACCCCGCGCGCGCCCCGCACGAACAGCTCCACCCCGCAGGCGTCCTCCAGCGCGGCGATCTGCCGGGAGACCGCCGACTGGGTGTAGCCGCCCGCCTCGGCGGCGGCGGTGAACGACCCGAGCTCGGCCACGGCGACGAAGGTCCGCAGCAGGACCGGGTCCAGGGAGTCGGGGCGCACGCCCCGCAGCTTAGGTCGTTTTCAAACCCACGGCGCTCGCCCGGGGGCTCGCACCTCACCAGGGCTTGGCGAGCGCGACATCGCCGCGCGATCTGACCCGCGGACCCTCGCGTGCGTGGCCGGGGCCCGCTGTGGGTTCGTTTGGTGGACGCCCGCGGCCTCCGCTGTTCGTTCGGGGTGCTGACGGCGCCGGGCGCGGTCGGGGATGCTCGGATCCGGCCTGGCACGTCGGAAAGCCCGCCTCCCCTGCGGGCGGGCGCTTCCGTCGGGGCGGGCGGCGGGCCGCCCATGGGGCAGTACGGGCGGCCCGCCTGAAGGGGGGATGTGCCCTCGCCGGTCCCGCAGGGGCCGGCGTACCGGAAGACGGGCACGCCCGGCCGGTGATCGTGCGGGATCTCCTCTCGATGCGCCGCCCGGCCGGGACCCCTGTCCCTTCTCCGCACGGGCGGTCGGCGCCGGACGGGGGGATGACCCGGCGCATCGGCCCGCGCGGCCGTCCTGTTCCCGCCGGCGCGCCGATACCACGTGAACCGGGGATACGGCCGCGTGGCGGTGCCGATGATGTCGCCCCTATCCCGTTGTCTCCCGCTTGCCCGCGCCTGTTTCCCCCCGGCCGGTCCCCGGCGATGTCCGCGCGGGGCGGGTCAGGTGTGCAGGGTGTGGCTGGGCGGGACGCCGTAGGCGGCGCGGTAGGCGGCGGCGAACCGGCCGGGGTGGGCGAAACCCCAGCGGGTGGCGACGGCGGTCACGGTGACCCCGGTGGTCGGGTCGGCGGCGGACAGGTCGGCGTGGGCGGCGGCCAGCCGCACCTGGCGCAGGTAGGCCATGGGGGTGGTGCCGCGGTGGCGGCGGAAGGCGTACTGGACGGCGCGGGGGGTGGCGCAGGCCGCGGCGGCGATGTCGGCGATCGACAGGTCCGGGTCGCCGTAGTGGGCGTCGATGTGGGCGACGGCGCGGGCCAGGGTGGTCGGCGTGGCGTCGGCGCGGGCGGCGCGGTCGGCCGCCGGATCGTCGCGGTGGGTCCAGGTGTTGGGGAAGACCGCCAGGGCGGTGGCGGCCAGCAGCCGGGCGGCGCTGCCGAGGATCAGGAGCGGGGCGGGGGCGTCGGGGTCGTCCAGGAGCCCGTCCAGGACGCCGTCGAGGTAGTCGACGGTGGCCCTCCAGTGGGCCTGGGCGGCGGCGGTGACCGGGCGCCGGTCGGTGAACCGCGGCGGCCCCGGGGGGCGGTCGTCGCCCGCGAGCCGGACCAGCAGCGACATCGGCAACGTGACCGTCTGGGCGCGCAGGCCACGGCTGTGGGCCCGGCAGCCGAGGTCGGGACGGCTGCCCAGATGCACCTGGCCGGCGGAGAAGCGGTCGGTGTCCTTGCCCTGGTCGTACTGGGCGACGCCCGCCAGCGGCGTGGTGACGATCAGGTAGTCCGGCCGGATCGCCTGGTGGGTCAGCTCGCCCGGCAGGGCGATGTCGGCGGACCGGAACCGGCCGGCGTCGCGCACCGTCAGGTCGAGGCTCAGGGGGGTGTCGCTTGATCGCCCCACCAGCAGCCGGCTGCCGTAGAGCCGTTCGAAGTACGCGCGCGCCTGGTCGGGGTCGTCGATGACCAGGTGCGTCCGCGTCAGCGGTTGACGAGCCGTCATGACGCCTCCGCTCTCTGGTGGTGAGCCGGTTCGGGGGTGGGTGCGGGCACGCGGTTCAGTCGCGCAGGGTGTGGCCGGGTGTGACGCCGTAGGCCTGCTGGTAGGCGACGGCGAACCGGGTGGAGTCGGCGAACCCCCAGCGCAACGCGATCCGCTCCACGGTCTGCCCGGCGGTCTGCCCGGCGGTCTGCCCGGCGGCCAGCAGGTCGGCGTGGGCGCGCTCCAGCCGCACCCGGTGCAGGTGGGCGGTGGGGGTGGTGTCGAGGTGGTGGAGGAACGCCCGCCGCAGCGCGCGGGGGCTGGTGCGCACGGCCGCGGCGATGTGGGTCAGGGTCAGCGGCACATCGGCGTTGGCCTCGATGAACTCCACCGCCCGCCGCACCACCGCCGGAGCGACCCGGCCGGGCCGCGGCAGCCGCGCGGCGGCCATGGTGGTGTTGGGGAAGGCGGTCAGCGCCGCGGCGGCCAGGGTCGCGGCCGTGTTCTCGGCGACCAGCCGGTTGGCCATCACGGTCTGGGGCGCCAGCAGCTGCCGGTGGACGAAGTCGAAGGTCCGGTACCAGTGCGCGGCGGCCCGCGGCAGCGGTTGCAGGGCGGTGAAGCGCAGGTCGGCCGCCGGCAGTCCGGTGGACTCCTCGGCCAGCCGGGCGACCGTCTCCCACGGCAGGCGCAGCGAACTGACGGAGATCTCCGCCGGGCCGGTGGCGGGCGGTTCACCGTAGGGATAGTCGATGATGACCGGGCGGTCGTGGGGGTACAGGCAGCCCTGGCCCGCCTCCGGTATCGCCTCCTGGGAGGCGGAACCGCGCCCGGTCCGCAGCCGGGTCCGGCCCCTGAGCAGGGTGAAGGCCGTCAGGTTCGCGAAGGGCTCGGTGGCCGCCCGCATGTCGAACTGGAAGCTGTCGACCCGGTCGGCGGCGATCTGCTCGACCTCCACGGTGGAGATCCGGTGCCGCAGGTCCGGCCCGAGCCGCCGCACCCGGACGTCCAGGTCGACGTACACCTGGCGGATCAGCTCGGCGGTGGCCTGCGGATCGGCCGCCGCCAGCGTCGCCTGCCGCACCGGCTGCCGGCCGGGGAACGCGCGCATCGAAGATCACCCCTGATGGAACGGCCGTTGGGGACCCGGGAACCGCGGTCTCGGCCCGTGCCCGCCCTCACGCTACGCCCGCCCGGCGGCGGCGTCCGGGAACCCTCGAAACAGTCCCGCCGAAGACAGGGATATGGTGCGCGGCAATCGGCGGCGCGGCCGCGCGCCCGGTGACGGCAGGGGTATGACCTGGTCTTCCTACCGCGTTGGTAGGATCGGCGCTCCGTCATCCCCGCTGGTCCGCGAAGGTGTCCCGTGTCCGCGTCCCGTCCGTTCGTCAGCCTGGCCACCGACTTCGGTGCCGCCTACAGCGCCATCTGCGCCGGGGTCGTCTACTCCATCACCCCGGACGCGAACGTGCTGGTGCTGAGCGACGAGATCACCCCGTACGCGATCGTGGAGGGCGCGATGCTGCTGGAGCAGGCGCTGCCCTACCTGCCGGTCGGCGTGCACGTGGGGATCGTGGATCCCGGCGTCGGCACCCGGCGGTACCCGGTGGGGATCGCGACCGGGCGCGGCGACCTGCTGGTCGGCCCCGACAACGGGCTGCTGGTCCCGGCCGCCGAGGCCCTGGGGGGCGTGGTCCGGGCGCACCGCCTGGAGAACCCCGCCTACCGGCTGCCGGAGGTGTCCACCTCCTTCCACGGCCGCGACGTCTTCTCCCCCGCCGCCGCGCACCTGGCGGGCGGCGTGGACCTGGCGGAGTTCGGCCCGGCGACCGACCTGGTCCGGCTGGACCCGCCCCCGGCCGCCGTGCGCGACGGCGAGCTGGAGACGATCGTGCTGTACGCCGACCAGTTCGGCAGCCTGATCCTGGCGGCCGGGCGCGACGACCTGACCGCCGCGCTCGGCGACCTGCCGTTCGGGACCGACCTGGAACTGGCCTGGACCGGGCCGGACGGCATCCCGCGGACCGCCCGGGCGCCGTTCGAGGAGACGTTCGGCAGGGTCGCCAGGGACGAGCCGCTGCTGTGGATCGACTCCTCGGGCCGCCTCGGCCTGGCCGTCAACCAGGGCTCGGCCGCCGCCCGCTTCGGCCTCGGCGAGTCCGCCGCCCTCACCATCCGTTCCCTCTGATCTCTCTTCTCCCCGGAGGCTCGCCTTGGCCCGCCGTTCCCTACTGACCACCCTCGCCGGGCTGGCCGCCGTCGCCCTCGCCGCCACGGCCTGCGCACCCCAGAAGAAGGAGACCGGGTCCGGCACGGCCGCGCCCGCCTCCTGCGCCAAGGACCAGCTGAGGCTGGTGAACAAGGGGCGGCTCACGGTGGCCACCGACAAGCCCGCGTTCGAGCCGTGGTTCAAGAACAACGACCCGAGCAACGGCGAGGGCTTCGAGAGCGCCGTCGCCTACGCGGTGGCGGGCAGGCTCGGCTTCGCCAGGAACGAGGTCGGGTGGGTGACCCAGCCGTTCGACGCCTCCTACGCGCCCGGCCCGAAGAACTTCGACTTCGACATCAACCAGATCTCGGTGACCCCGGCGCGGCAGAAGGCCGTGACGTTCTCCGACGGCTACTACGAGGTGCAGCAGGGCGCGGTCACGGTGAACGGCTCCAGATACGCCGGGGCCAGGAGCCTCGCGGAGCTGAAGGACGCCCGGATCGCCGTGCAGGTCGGCACGACCGCGTTGCAGGCCGTCCGCGACCAGATCAAGCCGACCCGGCAGCCCAAGGTGTTCAACAGCCAGATCGACACCGTCAACGCGCTGAAGAACAAGCAGGTGGACGTGCTGGTGCTGGACCTGCCGAGCGCGTTCTACGTCACCGCCGCCCAGGTCGACGACTCCAAGATCATCGGCCAGTTCGCCTCCGGGTCCGCCGCCGAGCACTTCGGGCTGCTGCTCCAGAAGGACAACCCGCTGGTCGGCTGCCTGAACAGGGCCATCGGCGAGCTGAAGTCCGCCGGCGAGCTGACCCGCATCCAGGACAAGTGGCTGGGGGCCGCCGCGGGCGCCCCGGTCCTGAAGTGACGGCGCGCCGGTGACCTCGCTCCACAAGCGGCCTTCCGGCGAGTGGGTCAAGAGCGAACGCCAGCTCGACCGCGAACGCCGCCGGCGCCGCCAGGGCGTCCGGTCCGGATCGGTCGCGGCGGCGTCCACGATCCTGTTCGTGGTGCTCGTCGCGCTGGCGGTGACCTCCTCGCCGGGCTGGCCGCGCGTGCGGGAGACGTTCTTCGACTGGGAACGGTTCAGCGCCGCGTTCCCCGACGTGCTCGGCGGCTTCTGGCTGAACATCCAGATCTTCCTGGTCGCCGAGGTCGTCATCCTGGTGCTGGGGCTGCTGGTCGCGCTCGCGCGCGGCCTGCGCAGCCCCCTGTTCTTCCCGCTGCGGATGCTGGCCACCGCCTACACCGACGTGTTCCGCGGCATCCCGACGATCCTGCTGGTGTACCTGGTCGGGTTCGGGCTGCCCGCGCTGGAGCTGCAGGGCGTGCCGAGCAGCCCGGCGGTGCTGGGCGGCCTGGCGCTGGTGCTGTCCTACGGCGCGTACGTGGCCGAGGTGTTCCGGTCCGGCATCGAGTCGATCCACCCCGGCCAGCGCGCCGCGGCGCGGTCCCTCGGGCTCAGCCAGGCGCAGGCGCTGCGGTTCGTGATCCTGCCGCAGGCGGTGCGGCGGGTCGTGCCGCCGCTGCTGAACGACTTCGCCTCGCTGCAGAAGGACACCGCGCTGGTGGCGGTGCTCGGCCCGCTGGAGGCGCTGCGGCAGGCGCAGATCCACCAGGCCGAGACGTTCAACTACACCCCCTACCTGGCCGCGGCCGTGCTGTTCATCGCGCTGACCGTGCCGATGGCCCGGTTCACCGACCACCTGGCGGCCCGCGCCGAGCGCCGCCGCGCGCCCGGAGGTGCCCCGTGACCGAACCGGCGACCGAGCCGACGGCCGAACCGCTGCTGCGCGTCGAGGGCGTCTGGAAGAACTACCACGGCCACCACGTGCTGCGCGGCGTCGACCTGGAGGTCGCGCCGCACGAGGTGGTGTGCCTGATCGGCGCGTCCGGGTCCGGCAAGTCCACGCTGCTGCGCTGCCTGAACCTGCTGGAGACCGTGGACGACGGCGCGGTCTGGCTGGACGGGTGGGAGATCACCGACCCGGCCGCCGACCCCGACGAGGTGCGCAGGCGCATCGGGATGGTCTTCCAGTCCTACAACCTGTTCCCGCACATGACGGTGCTGGACAACATCACCCTCGCGCCCGTCCGGGTCCACCGGCGGTCGCGGCGGGAGGCCGTCGCGCGGGCCCGCGCCCTGCTGGAGCGCTTCGGCCTGGCCGACAAGGCCGACGCCTACCCCGACCGGTTGTCGGGCGGCCAGCAGCAGCGCGTGGCGATCGTCCGGGCGATGGCGTGCGAGCCGAGCGTGCTGCTGCTGGACGAGGTCACCTCCGCCCTCGACCCGGAGCTGGTCACCGAGGTGATGGGCGTCATCCGCGAGCTGAAGCAGGCGGGGATGACGATGGTGATGGCCACCCACGAGATGGGCTTCGCCCGCGACATCGCCGACACCGTGTGTTTCCTGGAGAACGGCGTGCTGCTGGAACGCGGCCCCGCCGAGCAGATCTTCACCGAGCCGAGGGAGCCGCGCACCCGCGCGTTCCTGCAACGGGTCCTGGAGTCCGGCCGCCTGTGAACCGCGAACTCGACGTCGTCGCCTGGGTCCACGTGTCCGGCGGCCGGATGCTGGCGGTCCGGTCGCGGGGCCGCGACCTGCTGTACCTCCCCGGCGGTAAGCGCGAGCCGGGCGAGGACGACTGGTCGGCGGTGTCGCGGGAGGTCCGCGAGGAGCTGGCGGTGGAGCTGGACGCGGCCTCGTTCCGCGCCCTGGGCGTGGTCCGCGCGGAGGCCCACGACCAGCCCGCGTTCTCGCACGTGCGGATGGCCTGCTTCACCTCCGGCCACGTCGGCGAGTTCACCCCGGCCAACGAGATCGGCGAGCTGGTCTTCGTGGGCCGCGACGACCGGGACCTGCTGGCCCCGGCGTCGCGGGCCGCCCTGGACCTGGCGGCCTCCCACGGCCTCGTCCCCTAGGGGACCCCCTAGGCCGGGAGATGTAGCGGGCGGGCCCGCACTGCGCGGACGGCGGTACGGCAGGTGTCGCTCGCAGGCCGACGCCCGGCCGGGTGCCGTCCCAGCAGGATCGTGGACATGACGATCACTGCTCTCCCCACCGCCCCCGCCCGCCACGCCGGGCCGCCCAAGCTCTTCCCGCACGAGCTGCGCGCCGCCCAGGCCGACACCCTCGCCGCCCCGCGCCTGCGCTACGGCCTCATGGCGCGGCTGCTGTTCAACCAGATGGACCTGGTCTACGGACGCGAGCGCACGTTCGTGAAGTTCACGATGCTGGAGTTCATCGCCCGCGTCCCCTACCAGGCGTGGGAGCGCGTCGGCTACCACGCCCTGTCGCGGCGGCGCCGCAGCTCCGACCTCGCCAGGCGGGTCCACGACCGGATCGTCGAGACCCGCGAGGAGCAGGACAACGAGCAGTGGCACCTGCTGATCCTCCAGGACATCGTCCAGCGGGAGGGGCACCGCCAGTCGTTCCTGCTCCACCGGCTCGCGCCGTGGCTGGTGGCGTTCGTGTACTACCACGTGTCCTGGCTGCTGTTCGTGCTGAGGCCCGAGTGGAGCTACCGACTGAACGCCGACTTCGAGGACCACGCCGAGCACGAGTACATGGAGTTCGTCGCCGAGCACCCCGAGTTCGAGGAGGTGGCGGCCCCGCCCACCTACGCCGCCGAGTACGGCCGCTACCGTTCGCTGGCCGACCTGCTGCGGCAGATCGGCCACGACGAGCGCGTGCACAAGATCGACAGCCTCGTCCACATGGGCAACCCGCGCTTCCACGAGGCCTGAGCCCTCCCCGCCCTGGCCCGCCGGCCGCGGCGGGGCTCGACTTTGGTCGGGAACGGGCTCGCCCTTCGGCCGCTGCGGGCGCGTCCGGCGACGCGGACGCTGGGAGGCACGGGCGGCACGGCGAAGGGGACAGCGATGATCGTTCAGAGGGGCGTCAACTACGACACCGAGCGCGATGTGTGGGACGTCGCGTACGTGCGGCGCGACATGGCCGCCATCCGCGACGAGCTGCACTGCGACTCGGTCATCCTGCTCGGCTCCAGCCTGCGGCGGCTCGTCCCGGCGGCGGAGGCGGCGGCCGAGCGTGGCCTGTTCGTGTGGTTCGAGCCCCGGAAGTTCGAGAAGGGGGCGCGGCGGACGCTGCGGTTCCTGGCGAGGACGGCGCGCGCGGCCGAGGAGCTGCGGCGGGACCACCCGGGCGTCGGGATCTCGGTGGGCTGCGAGTTCACCCTGTTCATGAAGGGGCTGGTGCCGGGCAGGAACTGGCAGGCACGCGCGCGGAACCTGGGTCGGCCCGGATCCGGCGACTATCACGCCGGGCTGAACGCGTTCCTGGGCCGCGCGCTGGACGCCGTCCGCCCCGTCTTCGGCGGGCCGGTCACCTACAGCTCCGGGGGCTGGGAGCGGGTGGACTGGCACGGCTTCGACATGGTGGGCGTGGACCTGTACCGCGACGCCCGCAACGCGGCGGACTACCGGCGGCTCGTGCGCGACCTGCACCGCCACGGCAGGCCCGTGCTGATCACCGAGTTCGGGTGCTGCACGTTCCGGGGGGCGGCCGACCGGGGCGCGCTGGGGTTCCTGGCGATCGACTGGAGGGCGCGCCCGCCGCGCCTGCGGGACGGGATCGTGCGGGACGAGCGGGAGCAGGCCCGCTACCTGGACGAGCTGCTGGACGTGTTCGAGGCGGAGAACGTGCACGGGGCGTTCGTCTACGACTTCGTCGCGCCCGGCTCCCCCACGGCGGCCGACCCCCGGTACGACCTGGACACCGCGTCGTTCTCGCTGGTGAAGGTCGCGCCGCCCGGTTCGCCCGACGACTACGCGCGGACGGGGCGGTGGGAGCCGAAGGCGGCGTTCCACACGGTGGCCGCGCGGTTCGCCCGGCCAGGCGGATCTACTCTGAGTGAGCAAATGGAAAATCAACAACCCTGATTGACAGGAGCCGCTCCGTCACGCAGAATCATCGTACTGGCACTTTCAGTGAACGGGACCTCGGGTCCATGTTCCTTGATCGGTGAAGCGAGGGCCCATGCACAACGGCATCCACATCGACCGGGCGACGGGCCGGCTCTGCGCGGCCGCGTTCCTGCCGGGCCTGACGGTCTCCGCGTTCGACGGCCTCCGGCTGGCGCAACGCCTGCTCACGCTCGTCCAGTCGCTGCTGTGATCCCCCTCCCGGCACGCACCCGAGCGGCGGCACCCCTCCCCCGGCGGCCGAAGCGCCGGGCACGCTGAGCGGCCTGGCCGACCACAGGGAAGTCGGCGGCCAGGCCCCAGAGACGAACACGCCCAGTCCCCATACCCTCGCAGGGCGGAACACCCCGCCTCGGACACGGCGGGCGCGCCGGAGGGATCAGCTGTCGCCGCTGGGAGGGCGCTCCGGGTGCCGGCGGAGGCGGTCGGCGCGGGCGGCGGCCAGGATCATCTCGTCGACCACCCAGCGGGCCTCGGGGGACAGGTCCACCAGGGCGCGCAGCACCTCCGACCGCACCACCCCGGCCTCCACCTCGCGGCGCAGGGCCTTGAACGTCAGGTCGTCGTCGATCGGCCCGGCCTCGCCCGGGAAGCCGAAGTAGCCGATCGGCACCCCGAAGAACGTGGCCAGCGCCGTGAGGGTCTTGAGCTGCGGGTTGTCCTGGCGGCCGGTGCGCAGCTTCCACACCGTGGTGGAGGAGATGTCCTCACCGGTGGCGCGGGCGATCGCGGCGGCGGTCTCCACGTTGTTGCGCGGTGGCGGAGCCTCCGCCGGCCACATGTTCCGGATCAGCCACTCGACCTTCTCCGCCAGGGTCGCCGACGGCGCGACTCCCTGAACGTCCCCCGACCTCGTCCGCACCACGGCACCCCTCCGCCTCACGTGTCCAACGATTTTAATTGACCGGTCGCCCCCACGTCAGCAAAGGACACGGATGGTTCCGGACGGTATCGAGCCGATCACGGATTGGTACCTTCCCGTCGACGTGCCGCGCCGGACCGTGACCGGTGGTGTGGCGGCTGCTTTCATCGGACCGTCACCGCAGGTCATCCGCTGTTCATCCCCGGGGAGGGGCCGTCCGTGCCAGCCCATGTCGTTCCGGCCGTCCGCGCCGGCCTGGCCGTCGCCGCACTGCTCGCCGCGCTGGCGGGGCCGCTCTCCGGCACGGCGGACGCCCGGTGCATCGAACTGCGGGGCGCGCCGGCGCGGGTGTTCGACCGGAGCGAGCTGTGCCGGAGCCTGCGCTCCGGGCTGACCACCGGGCAGCCGGACATGGACCGCGCGCTGCGCCGGTCGGCGCGGGAGGCCCCGCGGCGGACGGCCACCGGGGCCCGGCGGGAGGCCCGCCCCGCCGGGGCGCCGGCCCGGAAGAAGGCCCGTGTCCAGGAGCGTCCGGCCAGGTCGCAGCCGTTGCGCCGGGAGCCGGTGCGGCTGGAGGCGCCGCCCGGCCCGGTCGGCGGCCCCGGCGTCCGGCGGCCCGCCCCGGCGGCCCCCGAACGCGTCCCGTCCCCGACCATGTCCCCGGCCGCCGGCGCCGCGCCCGTCGCCACCCACGCCCCCGCCGGCGGCGGCCTGCCGCAGAGCGTCCTGGTGACCGCGGTGTCCGGCGCGCTGCTGCTGACGGCGTTCGTGGCGCGGCGGCGGGCCGCCGGCCCGCTGGTCGTCCCGGTGTCCGGGACGGTGCGGCGGCCGCCCCGGCGGCTCCGGCCCGAGGCTCCCGCCCCGGCGGCCCGCGCGGTCGCGACCGCCGTCAGGCTGGCCCGCCCGGCGGGGATGGGCCTCGTCGGGCCGGGCGCGGACGGGTTCGCGCGGGCGGTGCTGGTGGACCTGCTGACCGGCGACGAGCCGGCCGACGGCCTGGGGCGCGCGAACGTGGTGACGACGCGCGCCGAGCTGGACCGGCTGTTCGACGGCGGCGTCGACGAGGCGCTGGCGCAGGCCCTCGCGCCCCGGCTGCGCGTGTGCGACCTGCTGGAGGAGAGCATCGAGCACCTGGAGCTGGAGCTGCTCATGGCCGAGGCCGAGCGCGCCCACCCCGACCTCAGCCCGACCGGCGGCCGGGGCCTGCCGACGACGTTCTGGCTCTGCACGCCGGGCCAGGACGACGACGTGGTGCTGCCGCTGGTGCGGCGCGGCCCGGAACACGGCCTGGTCGGGCTGCTGTTCGGACCCTGGCCGCACGGCCGCACCTGCGCGGTCGACGCCGCCGGGACGGTGCCGGAGGCCGGGGCGCGGGTGGCGGCGCCGACCCCCGCCGAGGCCCTGGCCCGGCTGCGCGCCCACGTCGCGCAGGAGCAGGGCGGCTGGGCGTGAGAACGCCGAAGGCCCCGACCGTCACCGGTCGGGGCCTTCACCGAGGTACCCCTGAGCGGATTCGAACCGCCGTTACCGCCTTGAGAGGGCGGCGTCCTAGGCCACTAGACGACAGGGGCGCGTCGTCGCGACGTCTCCACAAGAAGACCCCGACCGCCTGAGCGACCAGGGCTTCGTGGCTCCGTGCGTACCCCCGAGCGGATTCGAACCGCCGTTACCGCCTTGAGAGGGCGGCGTCCTAGGCCACTAGACGACGGGGGCTTGCGGACTCGTTCACCAGCCGGTGAGCGAACCAGCTGGGGTACCAGGACTCGAACCTAGACTAACTGAACCAGAATCAGTCGTGCTGCCGATTACACCATACCCCAGTGCCGTGAGCTGGACTTTCCGGCCCGTCTCCGGGTCCGGTCCGTTTCGCTCGCGCCTCGAAGAGATTAGCGCACCTTCGGGGGAACGCCAAAACGAATACCCGGTCCGCCCGGCCGTCCCGCCCCTCCCGTCACTCGCTCAACGGACGAGGTCGGACGGCCCGACATGCTGGTCGAACCAGCCCATCAGCGGCCGCAGCGTCCGCCAGGCGCTCCGGACGCGTTCCACGACCTCGGGGGTGCGCGTCCACGGGTCGGCGGGCCAGCCCGCGCTGGCGTACAGCGACCGGTGCCGCAGCAGCTCCAGCCGGGGATGGTCGGGCGGGGTGCCGCGCGGGCGGGTCTTGAGGACGTCCCCGTTGACCTCCAGCCCGGCGTCGCGCAGCCCCTCGACGATCGCCGCCAGCGGCTTGCCGGACAGGTCCTCGTCCACGGCCGCCCGGTACCGGTGCAGCTGCTCGGTGCCCGGCATGTACATCCCGCCCGCCACCAGGATCCCGTCGGCGTCGATCTCGACGTAGAACCCCTGCTCG
Source organism: Actinomadura kijaniata (assembly GCF_014138665.1). Lineage (NCBI taxonomy): Bacteria > Bacillati > Actinomycetota > Actinomycetes > Streptosporangiales > Thermomonosporaceae > Actinomadura > Actinomadura kijaniata. The sequence continues at coordinate 899,368 of NZ_JACJIA010000001.1, read as the reverse complement.
GTGATGGCCCCCTGGTGCGTCTTGTAGGGGGTCTTGTCCTTGCTGAACCGGACGTCGCGGTAGGGCCGGAAGATCTTGGCGGCGCCGAACTCGTCCTCCAGCTCGGCGCACAGCTCCGCCATCGGCGCGCGGACGTGCCGTTCGTAGGTCTCCCTGTGCTCCGCCCAGTAGGACCTGCTGTTGTCGGCGAGCAGCCCCTCGTAGAACGCGAAGGACTCGTCGCCGAAGCCGGTGAACCCCACGGCACCCCCTTGGAAAAGTCGTACGGCGTCCCGGGGACACCCTAGGGACGCCGTACGACAAAAACGCCGTCAGTCGCGGGCGATGACGCGGTTGGTGAGGTCGCCCACGCCCTCGATGCTGACGGTGACCTCGTCGCCGATCTCCAGCGGGCCGACGCCGGCCGGGGTCCCGGTGAGGATGACGTCGCCGGGCAGCAGGGTCATGACCTGGCTGACGTAGGCGACCAGGGCCGGGATGTCGTGTTCGAGCCGGGAGGTGCGGGCGTCCTGCCGGACCTCTCCGTTGACCAGCGTCCTGATGGCCAGGTCGGAGGGATCCACCTCGGTCTCGATCCACGGGCCGAGCGGGCAGAACGTGTCGAAGCCCTTGGCCCGCGTCCACTGCCCGTCCTTCTTCTGCAGGTCGCGGGCGGTGACGTCGTTGGCGCAGGTGTAGCCGAGGATCGCCTCGTGGGCGCGGGACTCGGGCACCTCGCGGACCATGCGGCCGATCACGATGGCGAGCTCGCCCTCGTAGTCGACGCGCCGGGTCAGCTTCTCCGGGTAGGCGATGGCCTCCCGGGGGCCGATCACGGACGTGGACGGCTTGGCGAACATCACCGGTTCGGCCGGGGGCTCGCCGCCCATCTCGCGGGCGTGCTCGGCGTAGTTCTTGCCGATCGCGATGACCTTGCTGGGCAGGATCGGCGCGAGCAGCCGCACGTCGGGCAGCGGGAGCCGCTGCCCGGTGAACTCCAGCTCCCCGAAGGGGTGGGCCGCGATGACGGCGATGGTGTTCTCTTCGACCACCCCGAAGGCCATGCCCCCGTCGGTGGAGAACCTCGCGATACGCATGGCCGTCAGCCTAACGGCCCTGGTGACCCCGGTGGCGGGGCCGCCGGGGTCACCAGGGCCGGGGGCGGCTCAGAAGCCGCAGGGCTTGTCGCCGAGCCGGCAGCCCTTCGGGTCCACGGGGGTGCCGGACGCGCCGTACTGGATCTGCCAGGTGGCCCCGGGCGGCAGCGGGACGCCGTCGGGCAGGTTGTGGATCTCCACCTTGGAGCCGCGGCGCACCAGCCGTCCGCCCCAGATGTTGCGGACGTTCGCGCCCGGCGCCTCGAAGGTGATCTTCCAGGACCGCAGCGGCCGGGTCGACCGGTTGGTGATCACCATGCGGCTCTCGAAGTAGCCGGGGTCCTGCTGGACGAGCTGGTAGGTGATCCCGTCGCCGGTGCGGAGCGGACCGACCGGGGCGGTGGTGGGCGGCGCGGTGGGCGGCGTGGTGGTGGACGGCGCGGTGGGCTGCTGCCCGGGCGCGGGCTGCGTGCCCGGGGACGTCGGCGCCGCGGTCGGCTGCGCGGCCGGACCCGTGGTGGGCGTCGCGCCCGGAGTCGTCGGGGTGGCCGGGGGCGTGGTCGCGGCGGGCGAGGTGGGCTGCGCGCGGGTCGGCGAGGGGTCGTCCTCGCCCCGGCTGAGCACCAGCGCCGCCGCCGCGCCCGCGCCGACGATGAGCACGGCCGCCACGGCGGCGACCAGCACGGCGGGCTTGCGGGAGCGTCCCCGTCCCTCCCGCCCCGGCGCGGGCGGCGGGCCCGGCGGCGGGGGCCCGGCGGGCGACTCGGCGGGACGCGCCCCGTGCGGGGCGGTGGGGGCCTCGGCCTGCAGGTGCGACGGCGTGGGGCCGACGGGCGTGGGGGCGGTCGGGGCCTCGGCGGCGGCCGACCCGGCCGCGGCGGGTCCGACGGGAGGCCCGGGACGTTCCCCGGTGGTCTCGGCCGCCTCCGCCCCGAACTGCGCGGTCCAGGGCGCCTCCGGAACGTCCGCGAGGAGCGGCGGGCCCTCCGCCCGCTCCTTGCGGAGGTCGACGACGGTGGCGGGGGGCTCGTCGGCCCCGGCGCCCGGCCCGCCCTCGGAGCGGAAGTCGGTGACGGTCGCGTCCGTCTCGGTCGGGGCCTCGCCCGCCGGGGAAGGGCTCCGGGGAACGTCGAAGGCCGTGGCGTCCGGGTCGTCCCGCAGGTCGTCCCAGTCGTTCCGGACGTCGTCCCGGGCGGTGTCGCCGGGGTCGATCGGCCGGTCGACGACGGTCGCCTCGCCCTGGTCCCCGGCGGGCTCCGCCGTCGCCGCGGGCTCATCGGGCCGCGCGGCAGGGATCTCGAACTCGGTGGTCGTCTTGTGGTCCGGGGGGACGCGCCCGGGTTCCTCGCCGCTCAACTGGTCACCTTCCAGGGACATTCGGTCTCACTGGAATCCGACGATGCGCAGGGCCGTTCGGTTCACCCCGTGCCGGATCTTGACCTGGTCAGCTCGCGGGGCCGGGCTCCAGCCCGCGCCGCGCGGCCCAGCGGTGGTGCCGGTCGAGCATCTCGGTGATCAGCTCGATGGCGTCGGGCGAGGAGGCGGCCGGCGCGCCGCTGAGCCAGCGGGTGGCCTCGGCCAGCAGTTCCTCGGCGGTGTCGGGCGCGGCGGGCAGCCGCTCGTCGGCCAGCCGTCCCAGCACGTCGCCCAGCCGCAGCGCGGCGTCGGCCCGTCCGGACTCGGCCGCCTCGCGGTACCACTCGGCGGCCTGGGCCAGATCGCCTTCAAGCTCGTACAACTCGCCCAGCCCGAAGGACACGTCGGCCCAGGGCCCGTCCGTGGTGGTCACCACGGTCTCGGGACTGCAGGGTCGAACAGGCATAGGTTCACTCCGGGTCGGTCTCGGTCGGCCGGCCGCGGGATCAACACGCGGCCGGGGCCACTCATGGTGGCCGTCAAACGTGATTTCCGCCACCACTTTAGCCGGGATGTGCGACCCTTGTCCGTGATGGGTTGATTACCCAGCGTGATAACTCAAGATCAGAGTGGGTTTTCCCGCCCACGACACGCCGGTAAAACCTTCTGACAAGCCGGGGTTCACCCGGTAGCGACGCGCCTGCCGATCGACCCGCTCGGGCTCGTCGTCGTAGGAGCGATACCGCACGAGCGGCTCACCCATCCCGACGAGGAGCCTCTCGACCACCTCCCAGGGGGTGGGCAGCACCCCGCCGCCGAGATGGCGGACGTCGGCCAGTTCGGTGCGCACGCCCGCCTCCCCGCGCACATACCCGCCGACCCGCCATCCGGTCTCCTCGTCCCAGACCAGCGCCCGACCGTCCGCGAGGCGAATGGTGGCGTCGCGTGGGGCCATGGGATCGAGCCACGACCCGGCGACCCGGACGCCCACGGCCTGGAGCGCCTCGACCGTGGCCGAGAGGTAGGGATGGAAGACTTCGAGTCGCGGATCGAGATGGTGCGGGGGCAAGGCGGTCCCACTCACAACGCGTCCCTTTCTGCCGCTTTCATGCATTATGAGGCGACTCACCTTTGGTGTCGACTTTCTGGGCAGGCCGAACAGCCCGGTCGGCCGACCGGGCCGCCGCCCGCCGTCCCCCTTTCCTCCGTTTCCTGAATTCGGCCGCGCCCGCCACCCCCGGAGCGGGCACGCCCATTCACTCGCGCCGCCGAACGGCTTCCGGTAGCACCGCCATTCCGAACACCGCGACCGAGCAGACCAGCGTCAGCCATGCGGGCGCGCCGACCCGGCGTCCGGCGCGCACGACGACCACGAGGGCGACCAGGGCGACCACGAGGGCCGGCAGTTCCCGTCCGACTCGACCGGGTCGGGCGGGTCGGCCGGCTCGGCCGGCTCGGCCGGCTCGGCCGGGCCGGACGCCGGGAGCCGGTTCCAGGACCACCCGGTCCACCCGGACCTCGGCCGCCGCACCGGGCCGGTCGTCGAGGAAGTCCACCGGTGACGGGCCGCCGGCCGGGCGGATCGCCGGGACGTCCCGGACGCTCCACGCCCGACCGCCGTCCAGCGCTCTGTCTTCCACCGCGACATCTCCTTCGAACGGCGTCCCGTCATCCGTGACCACGGGGCACGGGCGGGGCGCTCGGGGCTGCGGATCGCGCGGGACGCCCGGTCCCGCGCGGGGTGGCCCACGCGAGGAGGGCTCCACGGGTGGGTCCGGAGCGCTCGGCGTGGAACTCCACGCGCCGGGAGCACCGGCCCATACGGAACACGCACACGGCGAAGGCCGCGTACGCGACGCAGCCGCAGAGAACGATGAGAGCGACGGACGGGGGGATTGTGATCATCTGGGCCGCCTCAGCGAGATCACGTGGTTCGGTCATACCGGTAATGCAAGTTCTACCGGCGGTTCAGCCGTTCGGCTGATACAGTTGCTCGCCCTGTTCCTCTGTTCAACTTGTTCCGACAAGTTGCTATCTCGACCGATACCCTTTTACTTGGTTATCAACACATCAAAAGGACATACATCATTTATGGATCTTCACTTCTCCCGACCGGTGGGGAGGCGGAGGTCCGGCCGCAGCACCTCGACGGCGTGCCGCGCGTTCCGGGCGCGGCCGGGAGGGACACGGACCGATGGCCCAGGCGAGACCGGCACGATGGCGTGACATCGCCGACGACCTGCTCAGGCGCATCCAGGAGGGCGACTTCCCGCCCGACGACAGCGGCCGTCGCAGGCTCCCCAGCGAGCTGGAGCTCCAGGAGACCTACACCGCCTCCCGCAACGCGGTGCGCGACGCGCTGAAGTGGCTGGCGGGCCGCAACCACGTGGTCTCGGAGCAGGGCAAGGGGACGTTCGTCGTCTTCCGGTCCGAGCCGTTCCACGTGACCCTGTCGGCGTCCCAGCCGGGCGAGGGCCCCGGCGGCGGCGAGGGCGAGCACTACCGGCAGGACGCCGTGGTGCAGGGACGCGAGTGGGAGAGCTCCGCGGTCGAGGTGGGCATCACCACCGCCTCCACGGTGATCGCCTGGTACCTCCAGATCCCCGAGGGGACGGCGATCATCTCCCGCAAGCAGCACCACCTGATCGACAACGAACCGTGGTCGCTGCAGATCTCGTACTACCCGCTGAGCTTCGCGCAGGAAGGGGCCCCCCGGCTGCTGGAGCCCACCGACATCCCCGAGGGGGCGGTGCGCTATCTCGGGAAGACCCTGGGCTACCGGGAGGTCGGCTACCACGACGAGATCCAGGCGCGCGTCCCCACCGACGAGGAGAAGCGGCTGTTCGGTCTCGGGGAGGCGGCCTCCGACGTGGTCTTCAAGACGATCCGGACGGCCTACTCCCGCGACGGCCAGGCGTTCCGGCTCACCGAGACGACCTGGCCCGCCGACCGCAACCGGCTCCACTACGACCTGGGGAAGGTGCCCGAGCGCATCAGGCAGACCCCGGCGGCCACCCGCGACGGGGACGGGGGGACCGCTGGGGACGAGGACCCCGTCCGCTGACGCGGACGGCGCGCGCCCGCCGCCGGACCGGCGCGGAGAGCCGGCCGAACCTCCGCCGGCGCCGGGCGTTCCACGACAGGCCCCCACCCCCGCCACCCGGCGGGTACGGGGCCGGAACCTTCTGGAGAACGACGAGACGTGAGCATCGACGCAGGGATCCGCTCCGAACGGGTCCCCCCGGGGGGCGACGACCTCGACGACGCCGGGCCGTTCCTGATCCGGCCGGCCGGGACCGGGGATCTGGACACCGTCCTGCGGCTCATCGACCGGGCCGCCGCGTGGTTGCGGAAGGAGAAGGACACCACGCAGTGGCGCCGGCCGTGGCCGTCACCGGACGGCCGGCGCAAACGCATCCACGAGGGGCTGCTCAGCGGCCATACCTGGCTGCTGCGCCACGGGGGGCGGCCGGTGGCCACGGTGACGCTGTGCCCGTTCGGCAGCGACCTGCTGTGGACCGCGCGGGAGCTGGAGCAGGAGGCCGTCTACCTGCACCGGCTGGTGATCGACCGGGCCTACGCCGGGATCGGGCTGGGCGCCGAGCTGATCAACTGGGCGGGGCACCGGGGGCACCGGGAGCGCCCCGGCGTCCGGTCGATCCGCATCGACGTCTGGAGCGACAACCTCGAACTGCACGCCTACTACCGGCGGCAGGGGTTCGCGTTCGTCGACCGGCGGCGGCCGCTGGACGACTCGCCCTCGGGCGCGCTGTTCCAGAAGCCGATCGGGAAGGCCCTGGACGCCCCGCTGCCGCGGATCGTCGAGGGGTAGCCGTCACAGGAAGCGGATGCGCTCCAACCGGCCGCCGCCGTCGCGGTAGAGGAGCTCGCCGCCGTCCCGGGTGAGCTCCTCCAGGTAGGCGTAGACCTGCAACGCCCGGTTGATGCTGTCGGTGGCGTTGTAACCGGTGATCTCCTGGACGTCCTCCAGGGCCCGCGCCGCCTTGCCGGTGAGGTTGACCGTCACCCGCTTGCCGCTGGGCGCGCCCGGGACGCCGGGCCGATCCCGCTCACCGTCCCGGCCGGGGGTCTCGGAGGTGGCTCCGGGCTTCGTCATGGGCGGCCCTCCCGTGCCGGACGGACGCGTGACCCGGGGGTGGCGGGCGGCGCGTACTCGGATGCTTCCCGCACTCGACGATACAGAAACCTGCCGAAAAAGCAGCGTTCCCTCATACATGGACAAGTTAGCATGCAAGTTGCATCAGGTTTTCGTATGGCGATTGTATGTACGGGGCCGGACGACCGCCGTGAGGAGGCGGGATGGGGAGTCTGCTGGTCGGGGGGTTGCTCGCGGCCGCGGCGCTGGTCGCGGCCGTCGCGGCGGGCGGGCTGGTCGCCGGGCCGTGGGGCGCGGCGGCGGGCGGGACGCTGCTCGTGGCGGGCGTGCCGGTGTTCGGCTTCACCTGGGCGAGGAGCGTGCGGCTCCTCCGGGACGCGGTCGTGGCGGACGCCCCCGCGCCGCTCCCCGCGCCCCTCCCGGCGGTCCCCTCACCGGTCGGGACGCCCGGGGGCCCGGAGGGAACGGCGTTCGCGCGCGGCCTGTCCACCGGTGAGCTGCGCACCCTGCTGGACCTGGCCCACGAGGCGGTCCTTCCCGCCGGGACCGTGCTGTGCCGCGAGGGCGACCCCGCCGACCACGTGTTCGTGCTGCTGTCCGGGCTGGTGCGGGTGTCGGTGCGTGCCGGGCGGTGGCAGCGGTCCGTCGCGCTGCGCGGCCCCGGCGAGATCATCGGGGAACGCGCCTCGCTGCGGGTGCGGCGCCGCTCGGCCACGGTCACGGCCGTTCACGACTGCCACGTGCTGGTGGCGCCGGCCGCGCGGTTCCTGGACTTCCTCGACGCCCACCCCCGGATGCCCGGCGAGCTGGAGCGGACGCTGTACCGCAGGCTCACCGAGGAACGCGCCGGACCGCCCGGATGGCCGGAGGCGGCCTGGCGGCGGGCGTGGCCGGAGGGGCACTGCTCGATCCTGTTCACCGACATCGCGGGGTTCGGGTCGCGCGCGCGTGACGACCGGGACCGCGGGATCGTCCGGGCGCGCATGTACGGGCTGCTGGAGGAGGCGTTCGCCGCTCCCCTGCCGGGGCTGGACGCGCTGCACGTCGAGGACCGGGGCGACGGGGCGCTGGTGGTCGCGCCGCCGTGGACGCCGACCCGGCTGCTGGTCGACCCGGTGCGGGACCGGCTGGCGGACGGGCTGCGGCGGTACAACCGGGAGGCCGGCGCCGGCCCCGGCGACGCCCGGTGGCTGCAGCTGCGCGCGGCGCTGCACGTCGGCCCGGTCGAACGGGACCCGCGCGGCGTCTCCGGCAGCGCGATCATCCAGACCGCGCGGCTGCTGGAGGCGCCCGCGCTCAAGGCCCGGTTGCGGGAGACGGGCGCGGACCTGGGGTTCATCGTCTCGGAGTTCGTCTACGAGCACGTCGTCCGCCACGGCGGCGACCGGACCGGGCCGGCCGGCTACGCGCGCACCCGCGTCCACGTGAAGGAGGCGGCGCTGGCCGGCTGGGTCCGCCTGTCGGAGCCGCCGGCGACACGGCTGCGGGCCGGATGAGCGGCCGGGCGGCGGCTGGATAGGGTCGAGACGGTCGTCTACGAAGGGGGTTGCCCGTGTCCGTGGTCAAGATCAACGTGCTGACCGTGCCCGCCGAGCGGCGCGAGGAGCTGGAGCGGCGGTTCGCGGGGCGGGCCGGGCTGGTGGAGTCCGCCGAGGGCTTCGAGGGGTTCCGGCTGCTGCGGCCCACCGAGGGGTTCGACCGGTACCTGGTCGTCACCCAGTGGCGCAGCGAGGAGGACTTCACGCGCTGGACCGAGAGCCAGGCGTTCCGGCACGGGCACGCGCAGGCCGCCAAGGACGCCGAGGCCCAGGGGCACGGTCAGGGGCACGGCCACGGTCGCGGCGGCCCGGCCGCCACCGCGGCCGAGGTGTGGGGCTTCGAGGTGATCCAGAGCGCCGAGCCCAAGGCCTGAGACGGCGACGGCCGCCGGAGGTGTCCGGCGGCCGTCGGTCAGGCGACGAGGTCCTGGTAGTCGGGGTGCTTCTCGATCCACCCCTTGATGAACGGGCACAGCGGCACCGTCTTCACGCCGCGTCCCCGCACGTCGTCCAGCGCGCCCCGGGCCAGCTTGCCGCCGAGGCCCCGCCCCTCGAACCCCGGGTCGATCTCGGTGTGCGTGAAGACGGTGGTGCCGTCGCCGCGCAGCCGGTACTCGGCGAAACCGGCGAGCTCGCCGTCGGTGCGGATCTCGTACCGGCCCGCGTCGGCGTTGTTGGTGATCTCAATGCCCATGCCCGGACAAGGCCCGGCCGCGGCGGGAAATTCCCGTCGGTCACCCCGCCTCGTAGCCCGCGCGCAGCAGGCAGAACGACACCGCCTCCTCCAGCGCCTGCCAGGACGCGCCGATGACGTTGTCCGCGACGCCGACGGTGCCCCACTCGTGCTCGCCGTCGGAGGACTCGATCAGCACGCGGGTGCGGGCGTGGGTGCCGTGGGTCCCCTCCAGGATGCGGACCTTGTAGTCGACCAGCTCCATCCGGGCCAGCTCGGGGAACAGCCGCTCCAGGGCGGTGCGCAGGGCGTTGTCCAGGGCGTTGACGGGGCCGTTGCCCTCGCCGGTGGCGATGATCCGCTCGCCCTTGGCGTGCAGCTTGACGGTGGCCTCCGACACCATGGCGCCGTCGGAGCGGCGCTCGACGATGGTGCGCCAGGACTCGACCTCGAAGTGCCGCTGCCGCACGCCGGTCAGCTCCTCGCGGACCAGCAGCTCGAACGACGCGTCGGCGGCCTCGAAGGTGTAGCCGACGTTCTCCAGCTCCTTGACCTTGTCGACGACCTGCCGGGCGCGGTCGCCGGACAGGTCGTAGCCCAGCTCGCGGCCCTTCAGCTCGACCGAGGCGCGCCCGGCCATGCTGGAGACCAGCATGCGCATGTCGTTGCCGACGACGGCGGGGTCGATGTGCTGGTACAGGTCCGGGTCCACCTTGATCGCCGAGGCGTGCAGGCCCGCCTTGTGGGCGAACGCCGACAGCCCCACGTACGGCTGCTGGGAGCTGGGCGCGATGTTGGTGACCTCGGAGACCGAGTGCGCGATGCGGGTCATGCGGGCGAGCTGGTCGGCGGAGACCAGGCGCATGCCGCGCTTGAGCTGGAGGTTGCCGACGACGGTGAACAGGTTGGCGTTGCCGCTGCGCTCGCCGTAGCCGTTGGCGCAGCCCTGGACGTGGGTGGCCCCGGCCCGCACCGCCGCGAGGGTGTTGGCCACGGCGCAGCCGGAGTCGTCGTGGCAGTGGATGCCGACGCGGGCGCCGACGGAGACCACGTCGTGGACGACGTCGGCGAGCTCGTCGGGGAGCATGCCGCCGTTGGTGTCGCACAGCGCGATGACGTCGGCCCCGGCCTCGGCGGCGGTGCGCACGACCTCCAGCGCGTAGGCGCGGTTGGCGGCGTAGCCGTCGAAGAAGTGCTCGGCGTCCAGGAAGACCCGCCGGCCCTCCGCACGCAGGTGGGAGACCGTGTCGCGGATCATCGCGAGGTTCTCCTCCAGCGTCGTGCGGAGGGCCAGTTCGACGTGCCGGTCGTGGCTCTTGGCGACGAGCGTCACGACCGGCGCGCCGGAGTCGCGCAGGGCGGCCACCTGGGGGTCGTCGGCGGCCTTCAGACCGGCCCGGCGGGTCGCGCCGAACGCGGTGAGCTGCGCGTTGTTCAGGCGCAGCTCTGTTCGAGCGCGCCTGAAGAACTCGGTGTCCTTGGGGTTGGCGCCGGGCCAGCCTCCCTCGATGAACCCGACGCCGAGGTCGTCGAGGTGCCGGGCGATGGCCAGCTTGTCGGCCACGGTGAGGTTGAGCCCCTCCTGCTGCGACCCGTCGCGCAGTGTGGTGTCGTAGACGTGGAAGGCGTCGCCCTGCATGAGTAGTCCCCCTCGGGGTGTTGTGGCCGGCCCGTGGCGATCCCGTGTCCGGGGAAACAAAAAGACCCCTCACGGACGTGAGAGGTCTGCGCGCCGGCGGTGTCCCGTTCAGATGCCGGCGCGCCAGCCGATAATCACGAGGCTGTGGCGCATGATGTCGGCCAGTCTGCCATACCCGTCTCACTTTCGTCACATCGCGTCTCACAATGTGGGACGAAGGGGTCTCATCCGCCTCCCGGAACGGCGAACGCCGCCCACCGGAGCCTTCCGGGGGCGGCGTTTCCGCGTTCGGGGACCGTCAGATGATCCGGTGGATCCAGCCGTAGGGGTCGGGGCGGGTGCCGGACTGGATGCCCAGCAGCTCCTCGCGCAGCCTCATGGAGAGCTCGCCGGGCTCGCCGTTCCCGATCGTCCACTCGCGGTCGGCCCCCCGGACCGCGCCGACCGGGCTGATGATCGCGGCGGTGCCGCAGCCGAACACCTCGGTGATCTCGCCGGACTCGCAGCCGGCCTGCCACTCGTCGATGTTGATCTTGCCTTCCTCGACCGGGATGCCGAGGTCGGGCGCGAGCTTGAGCATCGAGTCGCGGGTGATGCCCGGCAGCAGCGTGCCGGTGAGGGCCGGGGTGAGCAGGCGGGCGCCCGAGCCGGAGCCGAGGACGAACATCAGGTTCATCGAGCCCACCTCCTCGACCCAGCGGTGCTCGACGGCGTCCAGCCAGACGACCTGGTCGCAGCCGTGCGCGACGGCCTCGGCCTGCCCGGCGAACGAGGCGGCGTAGTTCCCGCCGGTCTTGGCCTCGCCGGTGCCGCCGGGGGCGGCGCGGGTGTAGGTCTGCGACAGCCAGACGGTGACCGGCCTGATGCCGCGCGCGTAGTAGTTGCCGGACGGAGAGGCGATCACCACGAACAGGTACTCCTGCGCGGGCTGGTTGACGCCGAGCGCGCGGGTGGTGGCGAACATGAACGGCCGCAGGTACAGGCTGTGGCCCGGCTGGTCGGGGACCCAGTCCCGGTCGGTGGAGACCAGGACCTCCAGCGCCCGGACGAACAGCTCCTCGGGGATGTCCGGCATCGCCATCCGCCGGGCCGAGCGGTTCATGCGGGCGGCGTTGGAGAACGGCCGGAACGTGACGACCGAGCCGTCGGCCTGCCGGTAGGCCTTCAGGCCCTCGAACAGCTCCTGCGAGTAGTGCAGGACCTGGGAGGCCGGGTCGAGCGCGAGCGGACCGTAGGGCTCCAGCCGCGCGTCGTGCCAGCCCTTGTCCGCCGAGTAACGGATGGTGACCATGTGGTCGGTGAAGTGCTGCCCCCATCCCGGGTTCTCCAGGATGCGCTCACGCTCGGCGGCGGGCGTCGGCCGCGGATTGGGCCGGATGTCGAAGTCCAGGGTGCTGCTCATGATGAGGTCCTCTCGCGGATCGCCTGGGCGGCCCCGTTGCCGCTCGGCATTCCTTAGTCCTTATTGTCGTACTTCGTCGAGACCCACCCCTCGATCACGGTGCGCGCACGAAAAAACCGGGCGCGCCGTGGGGCGCGCCCGGAGTGTCCCGTCCGGCGGGTGGCGCGCCGCTAGCCGGATACTCGCTTGGCGATGGCGTCGCCGATCTGCGCCGTGGAACGGGCGCCCTGCCCGCGGCGCTCGGCCAGGTCCTCGGCGACGGCCCGCTCGACGCGGCGGGCGGCCTCGGCCTCGCCGACGTGGTCCAGCAGCATGGCGACCGACAGGACCGTGGCGGTCGGGTCGGCCTTGCCCTGCCCGGCGATGTCGGGCGCGCTGCCGTGGACCGGCTCGAACATCGACGGGGCGGTGCGGTCGGGGTTGACGTTGCCGGATGCGGCCAGGCCGATCCCGCCCGCGATGGCCGCGCCGATGTCGGTGATGATGTCGCCGAACAGGTTGTCGGTGACGACGACGTCGAAGCGCTGCGGCTGGTTGACGAAGAACATCGTGGCCGCGTCGACGTGGCAGTAGTCGGTGGTGACCTGCGGGTACTCCGCGCCGACCCGCTTCAGGACCCGCTGGTAGAGGTCGCCGGCGAAGGTGAGGACGTTGTCCTTGTGGACGAGGGTCAGCCGCTTGCGCGGGCGCTTGGCGGCGACCTCGAACGCGTACCGGACGACCCGCTCGACGCCGAACGCGGTGTTGACGCTCTCCTGGGTGGCGACCTCGTGCGGGGTGCCCTTGCGCAGCACGCCGCCGACGCCGGTGTAGGGGCCCTCGGTGCCCTCGCGGACGACGACCATGTCGATGTCCTCGGGCTTGATCCCGGCCAGCGGGGTCTGGACGCCGGGGAACAGCTTGACCGGCCGCAGGTTGACGTAGTGGTCCAGCTCGAACCGGGTGCGCAGCAGCAGGCCCCGCTCCAGCACGCCGCTCGGGACGCTCGGGTCGCCGACCGCGCCGAGCAGGATGACGTCCTGGCCCCGCAGTTCCTCCAGCACCGAGTCCGGGAGCGCCTCGCCGGTGCGGTGCCAGCGGGCGGCGCCCAGGTCGTAGGCGGTCTGCTCGAACGTCAGGTCGAACGCGGGGGCCACGGCGTCGAGAACCTTCAGCCCTTCCGCGACCACCTCGGGGCCGATACCGTCACCAGGGATGACGGCCAGCCGGATGCTGCGGGAAGCCATGCGCGCACTCTACCGCAACGTCTCAACTCATGAGAAATGGTCTCACCATTCAAGATGAGCGTTCCACGGCGGAACCGGCGCGGACGGGCGGGCCGTACCGCGACTTGACGCCGAACCTCGCACAGGGGACGCTCTGGGCGAACAAGTCAACATCGAGGCGACGGCTCCGCAGGAACCCGGTGCGATTCCGGGACGGTCCCGCCACTGTGACCCGGCCGCCTCCCGCGCGGAGCGGCCCGGGAAGTCAGGAACTGCTCCGTCGTCCTCCGCGTACCGGGGCGAGTGAACCCCGTGAGGAGATCGTCGACATGGCCCAGTCCGCCGTTCCGTCCGCGCAGCAGTCCCGGCCGGCGCCGGTCCGCGTCCCCGTGCGCGAGGTCGTCCCGTGGGCGGTGCTCGCCGCCGTCCTCGGCCTGGTGCTGATCTACTTCGTCGGCGCGGAGCAGGGCGCCACCTCCCTGTTCGGCGGCGACTGGGTGCACGAGTTCACCCACGACGGGCGCCACCTGCTCGGCTTCCCCTGCCACTGACCGGCCCGGGTCGCGCGCATCATGATGAGATCACTGCTGGTCCGCGGCATGCTCGTCGGGCCGGCCGCCGCCGCGGTGGCGCTGGCCATCGCCTGGATCTACGGGGAGCCGCAGGTCGGGCACGCCATCGCGTTCGAGGAGTCCAGGGCCGCCGGGCACGCCCACCACGGCGCGGCCGCCGAACCCGCCGAGGAGGCCCCGGTCAGCCGCACCGCGCAGCAGACCATCGGGCTGATCACGGCGATGGGCTTCTACGGGGTGGCGGTCGGCGGGCTGTTCGCCATCGCGTTCGCGTTCGCCTACGGGCGGCTCGGCGCGCTGGGCGCCCGCGCCACCTCGGCCCTGGTCGCGCTGGCCGGGTTCGTGGCGGTGGTGCTGGTGCCGTTCCTGAAGTACCCGGCCACTCCCCCGGCGGTCGGTGACCCCGACACCATCGGCGGCCGTACGGCGCTGTACTTCTCGATGGTGGCGCTCGGCGTCCTGGCGACGACGGCGGCCGTCATCGCCGGGCGGCGGCTCGCGCCGAGGCTGGGCGCGTGGAACGCCTCCGTCGTCAGCGCGGTCGGCTTCGCCGTCGTGCTGGCGGTCGTGTTCCGGCTGACGCCCCGGCCCGACGCGGTGGCCGACGGCTTCCCGGCGACGGTGCTGTGGGACTTCCGCGTGGCCTCGCTGGGCGTCCAGATCGCCCTGTGGGCGACGCTGGGCCTGCTGTTCGGCCACCTGACGGAGCGCTCGCTCGCCCGGCGGCCGTCGCCGGAGGCCGTCGCGGCCTGACCGCTCAGCGCGGCAGCAGGGCGCAGTCGCCGCACATCTCGCCGCCCGGCGGGACCTTGTAGTACAGGCAGCAGCTCCGGCGCGCGAAGCCGTCGCGGGTGAACGCTCCCGTTCCCCGCAACGGCTCGCGTGTCAGCAGGTCCTCGGTCAGGGCGCGGATCGGGGCGGCCAGCTCGGGGCGCCGCCCGCCCGCGTGCGCCGTGCCGACCAGCGCGGAGGCGGCGTTCCCCCACAGCAGGCCGTCGGCCAGCTTGACCACCGCCAGCAGCGTCTTGCGGAGCGGGCGCAGCTGCCCGTCCACCACCGCGCGGTGCACGAGCGCGGCGGGCGCGTCCGCGCGCCACCCGCGCGGATCGGCCAGCCACAGCGCGACCGGCGCGCCGGGGGCCCACCGCCAGTGCAGCGACGACAGGTCGGGGACGATCCCCCGCGCCGCCGCCGCGACCGCCGGGGACCACAGCCGCGACGCCAGTCCCTGGAACAGGATCGAGGCGGCCACGCGGCGGTCGGCGGTGCCGAGGCGTCCGGCGTAGGCGTCCACCAGCCCGCCCAGGTGTCCGGGGTCGTGCTCGGGCAGGGGCCGCCAGGTCGGGTCGGCGGACTCGGCCGGGTCGGTGACGACCGTGAAGTAGGGCCCGAGCTCCGCGTTGCGGGCCAGGACCTCCCGGACGTCGTCGGCCGTGGCCGCCTCACCGTTCATGCCCCCTGCCTACACCGCGGAAGATCAGGGGGCAAGCGGGGCTCAGCGGCCGGACGCGCCGCCGTTGTCGCGGCGGTCCAGCGCGGTCTGCAGGGCGCGGGCCGCCTCATCCTGGGAGTCGTCGGAGGACGGCGCGACGTGGTGCGTGGAAGCGTGCATGGGGATGCTCCGTGTGATGGTCGTGTCGGCTGGTTCGGGGCCTCGGCCGGGTCGCCGTGGTTCGCACGGCCCGCGCGCCGGGCGGTCGCATGGCCGGCAGCACTCGCTCCGCAGCGGGTCGCCGGCCTGCCGATCAGGCCCCGCTGCGGCAGCGAAGGATCACTACGAAGCGCCGCATGACTACACCTCACGGTACCCGGCGCGTTCCCGGCTGTCCCGACCGGTGGCCGAACTTCTCACATGATGAGACAGTCACAGCGTTGACCTGCGGAAACGCGAACGCCGCGATCCCGGTGCGAGATCGCGGCGTTCGACGGGGAACGGTCAGCCGTCCAGGTTCACCCGGCGGCCCATGTCCGCGCCGACCTCGGCGCAGATGGCCTCGACCAGCTGCGGCGGGAGCGCCGAGTCGACGGTGAGCGCCATCAGCGCCCGGCCGCCCTTGGCGTCCCGGCCGACCTGCATGCTGGCGATGTTGACACCCGCGTCGCCGAGCAGGCGGCCGACGGTGCCGACGATGCCGGGCCGGTCGACGTAGGTGAAGAACGCCATGTGCGGGGTCGGGCCCAGCTCCATGTCGTAGCCGTTGATCTCGATGATCCGCTCGATGTGCTTGGGACCGGACAGGGTGCCCGACACCGACACCACCGAGCCGTCGGCCATGGTGCCGCGGACCTGCACGACGTTGCGCCAGTCGGGGCTGTCCTCGCTGGTGGTGAGGGTGACCTCGACGCCGCGGTCGCGGGCCTGCAGCGGGGCGTTGACGAACGTCACCGCCTCCTCGGTCACGTCCAGGAACAGGCCCTTGAGCGCGGCCAGCTCCAGCACCTTGACGTCGTGCTCGGCGATCTCGCCGCGCACCACCACGTCGAAGCGGACCGGGACGCCCCCGGCCAGGGCGGTGAAGATGCGGCCGAGCTTCTCGGCGAGCGGCAGGCCGGGCTTGACGTCCTCGGCGACCGCGCCGCCCTGGACGTTGACGGCGTCGGGCACGAACTCGCCCGACAGCGCCAGCCGCACCGAACGGGCGACCTGGGTGCCCGCCTTCTCCTGCGCCTCGTGGGTGCTGGCCCCGAGGTGCGGGGTGACCACGACGTTGTCGTGGTGGAACAGCGGGCTGTCGGTGCACGGCTCGGTGGAGAACACGTCGATGCCCGCGCCGGCGACGCGGCCCTCCTTGAGGGCGAGGTCCAGGGCGGTCTCGTCGACGATGCCGCCGCGCGCGGCGTTGACGACGCGGACGCTCGGCTTGACCTGGTGGAGCTCGCGGTCGCCGATGAGGCCGAGGGTCTCGGGGGTCTTGGGCAGGTGGACGGTGATGAAGTCGCTCTCGCGCAGCAGCTCGTCCAGCGGCACCAGCTTCACGCCGAGCTGGGCGGCGCGGGCGGCCTGCACGTACGGGTCGTAGGCGATCACGTTCATGTCGAACGCGGCCAGCCGCTGCGCGACCAGCACGCCGATGCGGCCGAGGCCGAGGACGCCGACGGTCTTGCCCTGCAGCTCGACGCCGGTGTACTTGGAGCGCTTCCACTCGCCCTGCTTGAGCGCGGAGTGGCCCTGCGGAACGTTCCGGGCGATGGCCAGCAGCAGCGCGATGGCGTGCTCGGCGGCGGTGACGATGTTGGAGGTGGGCGCGTTGACGACCATGACGCCCGCCTTGGTGGCGGCCTCGACGTCGACGTTGTCGAGGCCGACGCCGGCACGGGCGACCACACGCAGCTTCCGGGCGTGCTGGAACACCTCGGCGGTGACCTTGGTGGCGCTCCGCACGATCAGCGCGTCGACGTCTTCGACGGCCGGCAGGAGCGCGGCGCGGTCGGCGCCGTCGACGTGCCGGACCTCGAAGTCGGCTTCGAGGACGGCGATGCCGGCCGGAGAGAGTTCTTCTGCGACGAGGACGACAGGCTTACTCAAGGAACAGTCCTTCGAGGAGTAGATGTGTGGGGTGTGCGTGCAGAATCGCGAGTCCACCTCGTCGTGTCCCGCCTGGAAGCGAGTCTATCCCGGCTCGGAGAACCGGTTGGCGGCGATGCCGACTCGTCCCGCGACACGCCTGTGACCACCGATGGTAGCGGTGTCGCCCGTGACGCGGCGGGCCGAACGTTCGGGGCCCACCCGCGCAATCCCCGGACACCACCGCACCGCGACCACCGGGACCGTTGTCAGGCGGCGTTCGGTTCGGGGGCCGGGGAGGCGGTCAGGATCGCCGCCACGCGCTCGGCGTCGGCCACCGCCACGTAGGGCACGTCCACGAAGACCCGCATCGGCCCCACCGGCAGTCCCAGCCCTTCGGCCACCGCCACCTGCACGCCGCGCAGCGGGATGTAGGACAGGTAGGCGCGGTAGGCGTTCTGCGACCGGAACATCGCCGTCATGATCAGCTGGTAGCCCCGGATGCGGAACGACAGCGCCGCCAGGCAGGGCACCGCGTCGACGGGTTCGCCGGGAACGGTGAGCGAGATCCACGCGCTGGTCGTCCAGGGCCGGGCGCGCAGCAGGTCGGTGACCCAGCGGATCTGGTCGACGCCCTGCAGGTCCCGCAGCCGGACCGAGTAGCCGGCCGGGGCGTCGCCCGGCTCGACCCGGCGGACCAGGTCGCGCGGCTGGCCGGACTCGCGGGCGGCCCGGGCCATCCGGATCCGGTCGCCGTGGTGGCACAGGACGGGATCGTCCCAGCTCAGCGCGTTGACCTCGAAGAGGACCGGCGGCCCCTCGATGATGGGCCCGTGCTCGTCCATGCCCGCCTCGCCGGCGGCCCAGACGTGCCGCAGCAACGCCAGCCACGCCGTCCCGCAGCTGTTCCAGCGGCGAACGGCGCGTTCGGCGGCCGCCACCTCACGGCCCTCCGCCATATTCCCCCGCGTGGCGCGCAATGAGGTGCGGGGAATTACCTGCCGAGGGAAATGCCGACACGGAAAGGAATTGCGACGTTCGCGGGCCCCCGGGGGCCCGGGCTCCGGGAAGTCGTTCGATGCTCATGCGCTCCGCCCCACCGCCACGCAGGCGCGGGTCACCATGAGTATCCGCCCTGGAACCCAGGGAACGCCGCACCCCTCGCGACTTTTAGCCAAGTATCGGACACCGGACACGAAAACGGTAGGGTGAATTCTTTGCGAAGTCGTTACGGGACAGGTTGTCCAACCTTTTGTATCGGAAAGCGGTCCGCGCGATGGTCAACCCGCCATCCGGCGCACCACCGGGAGCCGGGACCGGGTGAACAGCCCGGCCGCCAGCATCGCCGTCAGCGGGACCAGCACCCCGACCGTCCCCAGCAGCTCCCACGGGATCTCCACGATGGTGCCGTGCGCGGTCGCCCCGTCGGCGGGGCCGCTGTTGGCCGGGTTGGTGAGCGGCCAGGCGACCGCGATCCCCGGCACGATCCCGGCGGCGACGCCCAGCCAGCAGCCCAGCACCGCGACGAACCCTGCCTGGCCCATCATCAGCAGCCGCCGGGTGCGGGGCCGGGCCCCGATCGCGGCGAGGGTCGCCAGGTCCGGCCGGGCGTCGGCGGCCGACAGCCCGGTGGTGATCAGTGACGCGCCCAGCACCAGCACCCCGGCCGCCGCCGCCAGGATCGCCATGGGCACCAGGTTGGAGGCGTCGAAGCCGCGTTCGACGTAGACCCCCATGCCCGGCTCGCCCGTCTCCTGCGTCATCCCGGCGAGGCGTTCGGTCAGCCGGTCCTGCTCGTCGCGGGTGACCATGTGGTCGGCGTGGTGGACGCCGATCCGGTCGGTGAAGGGCGTCAGCCCGAAGCGGGCCGCGACCTGCGGCGGGACGAGGGCGCGGACATGCGGGCCGCCGGGTCCGGGAACGGCCGGGATGTTCCGGACGACGCGCAGTGTCCTGTCCTGCTCGGCCTCGAAGCGGAACACCCGGGCCGCGACCTTCCCGTCCGCCGGGACCCGGCTGCGGAACAGCACGGCCTTGCCCGCCGTGAGCGCGGCGGCCACCTCGGGAACGTCGCGGCCGAGCAGCGTGCGCGCCTCCCGCGGACCGCCGACCATGACCCCGTAGACGGGGGCCATGACCCCGTCGCCGTCGCCGGGCAGGGTGAACTCCACCATCGGGCAGTTGTCCGGCGCCGCCGACCGCGGGCCGTCACCGCAGCCGCTGTCCCTGGTGGGCAGGGAGCGCAGCGCCACGTACGGGGCGCCGGGCAGCTCCCGCTCCAGCGCCCGCCGGACGTCCCGCTCCCGCGTCGGGTCGACGCGGATCTCGGTCGAGCCCATCGGCAGCCGGGGCCGGTACTCGACGCGCTGCTGCTCGAAGTCGCTGGCCGCGCCGATGGCCAGCACGGTGATCCCGGCGACCGCCGCCATGATCGCGGCGACGGCGGGGGCGGCGCGGCCCCGGTTGCGGGCGCCGTCGCGGACCGCCAGGCGCAGCGGCAGCGGCAGCGCCCCGGCCACGCGCCCGGTCACGCCGACCACCCACGGCCCGATCATCACGCAGCCGATGATGATCGCGATGGCGCCGAACGCGGCGCCGAACTCCAGCCAGATCCGCGCTCCGAGCAGGCTGAGCGCGATCCCGCCGCCGACCAGCAGCCCGCCGAGGATCGGCCAGCCCCGGCGGGCGCGGACCTGGTCGCGGCGTCCGGCCAGGGCGGCGACCACGTTCATCCGGGCGGCCTGCAGCGCCGGGGCGAGCGCGGCCGCCAGGCCGCTGCCCGCGCCCAGCGCCACCGTCACCGCCACCTGGAGCCAGGGCACCTCCAGCGGGCCGAACGGCTCCGACTTCAGGTTCCCCGACTGCCAGGCGACGGCGGCGGCCAGTCCGATGCCGGTGGCCGCGCCGGTCAGCGCGGCCACACCCCCGATCACCAGACCGCCCGCCAGCACCACCGCGCGCAGGTGACCGCCGTGCCCGCCGACGGCCGCGACCAGCGCCAGCTCGCGGCGGCGCCGCCGCAGGCCGACCGCGAACGCGGGCCCGGCCAGCAGCACGACCTCCAGCACGATCATCGCGACGGCCATCGCGCTGATCGCGATCTCCGTGCCCGGTCTCCCGTCGGCGGTTTCCGGCCGCAGCCGGTCGGGCGGGTCGGCGACGACCGCGCGGGACAGCACGGTGAGCCCGGCGGCGTTCAGCGCCTGCACGTCCTTCCAGGTCACCGGCTTGCCCGTGGCGACCAGCCAGCGGGTCAACGTGTCGGGCCCGCCGAACGTGCCGGGCGCGGCGACGGCGGCCGGCGCGCCCGGAAAGCGCGGGGACTTCACGAACCCGACCAGGCGCTTGGCGGTGCCGCCGTCGACGCTCACCGTGTCGCCGGTCCGGAAGCCGCGTTCGGCGAACCCCACGCCCAGCGCGATCTCCCCGGGCGCGGCCGGGACCCGTCCCGCGACGACGTCGAACAGCCCCCGTGTCAGCGGGTCGCGCAGGTCCACCTCGGTGGCCTTGACGCCCAGCGCGCCGCGCGGCGTCCGCACCCGGTGCCAGCCGGCGTCGGTCACCGGCGTCACGCGGACGCCGTCGCCGTACCGGGCCGCGACGTGCCGCCGGACCTCCTCGGCGCTCCACGGCTTCGCGGGGTCGTCCTGCCCGCCCCCGGAGTACCCGTCTTCGGTGAGCCCGGTCTGCTGGACCGGTTGCCGCGCGACGCCGCTGATCCGGGCGTCGGCGCGGCCCAGCTCGTGGGGCAGCTCCTCCCGGAGCGACCACTCGGCGGTGGGCAGCAGCACCGCCACCGCCGTGATCATCATGACCGGCAGGCCGATCATCAGGGCGACCAGCGCGGTGCGGCCCTTCGCCCGCCGCGCGTCCCGCCAGGCGATCCGGAGCGTGGCCGTGTTCACCGGGCCTCCTGGAACAGCGACTCCGGACCGGGGCGGGGGCCGGTGGCGTCGACCATCCGGCCGTCCCGCAGGAACACCACGCGGTCGGCCCAGGCGGCGTGCCGGGACTCGTGCGTCACCATCAGGCAGGCCGCGCCCGCGTCGCAGCGGGCCCGCAGCACGCGCATGATCTCCTCGCCGGTGGCGCTGTCGAGCGCGCCGGTCGGCTCGTCGGCCAGCATCAGGCGGCGGTCGCCCACCAGGGCGCGGGCGATGGCGACGCGCTGCTGCTGGCCGCCCGACATCTCCTCGGGGAACCGGTCGGCCAGCTCGGCGAGGCCGACCTCGCGCAGCGCGAGCACCGCCTCGCGGCGGGCCTGGCGGGCGCGGACGCCGTCCAGCTCGCGCGGCAGCATGACGTTCTCGGCGGCGGTGAGGCTCGGGATCAGGTTGAGGTCCTGGAAGACGTAGCCGACGCGGCGGCGGCGCAGTTCGGCGACCTTCCTGCGCGGCAGCCGCGCCAGGTCCACCCCCTCGACCAGGATCTGACCGTCGGTGGGGGCGTCCAGTCCCCCGGCCAGCGTCAGCAGCGTGGACTTGCCGGAGCCCGACGGGCCCATCACCGCGACGAACTCGCCCGGCTCCACGGTCAGGCTGACCTCGTGCAGCGCGTGGACCAGCGAGGCTCCGGAGCCGTGGTCGCGCGACACCGCGTTCATCACCAGGGCGCTCACCGGCGGGTCTCCTTCTCGGGGAGGGGACGCGTCGGCGCGGGGTCATCGGGGGCGGGCGCGGGGGCGGGCGCGGTGTGCGCGACGCGGATCATGAACGACTCGCAGTGGTCCAGCCAGCGCACCTCGGCCTCCGCCTGGAAGATCATCGATTCCAGGACCAGGCGCCAGGCGCGCTCGCCGGGCTCCTCGGGCAGGGCGGGCGCCTCGGCCTTGAGCCGGGTGAGGTCCTGGAGCGACCGCAGGGTGGCGGTCCGCTGCGTCTGCACGACCTCCCGCACGTCCACGCCCGGCGCGGTCACCGCCATCGCCAGCTTGATCGCCAGCTCGTCGCGCGGCCGGTCGGCGCGCGCGATCGGGGTGGCGAACCACTCGCGCACCTCCGCCTCGCCCTCCGTCGTGATGCGGTAGACGACCCGGCCCTCGTCGTCCGCGCCCACCTGGCTGACGAGGCCGTCGCGTTCCAGCCGGGACAGGGTGGAGTAGACCTGCCCGATGTTGAGCGGCCAGGTGGAGCCGGTGGACGCCTCGAACTCGGCGCGGAGCTGGTAGCCGTAGCGGGGCCCCCGGGACAGCAGGGCCAGCAGGCCATGACGGATGGACATGCCTACCAAGTATGCATACCGAGTATCCCGGGGGCAATACCGAGTATGCATTCGAACGACGCGCTGCCGCGTTTTCACTGTGCGCGACCGATGGTGGTCGTAACGTGATGCCCATCCCGCCCGACCTGGAGACTCCCGTGACCTCGGACTGCACGATCAGTGTCCTGCGCGACGTCCTCCGCGTGTACGACCACCGCTTCCTCGACCTCGACCGCCCCCAGCGCGACCGCCTGGTGGAGGGCACCCGGCGGGTGCTCGGCGACGAGGGGCTCAGCGACGCCGCGCGCGCCGCGCTGCCCGCCTCCTACCGGCTGCGCGCGTTCTGCATCCAGAACGGGCTGCGCGAGGAGCTGGAACGGCTGATCCACGACGAGGTGACCGGCAGTCCGGCGGGCGCCGTGGTGGTCGGCGGCCGGGTCTACGCCCTGTACCCCTACCTGCGCGGGGTCCCCCGCCAGGACGCCGACATCACCGCCGAGATCGGCGTGGAGCACCGGCTGGACGCGGTCGGCTGGCACGAGGGGACCAGCGTGCGCGTCCGGGGCCTGGCCCGCCTGCAGCGCATCGAGACCCACCGCACCGCGGTGGACGTGATCCTGCGGGAGCGCACCACCAGGGCCGAGCACCGCGTCGCCGCCCGCGCCGACCCCGACGGCTTCGAGGCGCTGGTCGACATGACCGCGCCCGGACCGGGCCGCTGGGACCTGCACGTGGCGGCCACGGCCCTCGGCGTGAGCCGGGAGAGCCGGTTCGGGAAGGTCCGGGACCCGGCGATGCCCGAGGACCCCCGCAAGCGCCGGCTGGGTCCCGGCACCGAGGCCGCGATCTACTTCACCAAGGGCGGCTACCTGGCGGTCCTGGTGAAGGGCGGCGCCCGGCCCGTCCCGCTGCGGGCCCGGATCCGCCGCCGCCTGGCCCGGTGACCCTCCGAACGCGCGACGCGCCCGCCGGGGCCGGTGGTCCGGCCGCGACGGGCGCGCCGCTGCGTGGGCCGGATCAGTCGTTCAGCCAGCTCATCATCGGGCGCAGCTTGCCGCCGGTCTCCTCGATCGGGTGCGTCGACAGCTCCTTGCGGAGCTTGCCGAACGTCGCCTGGCCCGACTCGAACTCGGACACCAGCTCCTTGGCGAACTCGCCGGACTGGATCTCGCCGAGGATCCGCTTCATCTCCGCCTTGGTGTCGGCGGTGATGACGCGCGGGCCCCGGGTGAGGCCGCCGTACTCGGCGGTGTGGGACACCGACCAGTACATCTTGGAGATGCCGCCCTCGTACATGAGGTCGACGATCAGCTTCAGCTCGTGCAGGCACTCGAAGTAGGCGACCTCGGGCTGGTAGCCCGCCTCGACCAGCACCTCGAACCCGGTCTTGACCAGCTCGGCCGCGCCGCCGCACAGCACGGCCTGCTCGCCGAACAGGTCGGTCTCGGTCTCCTCGGTGAAGGTCGTCCTGATGCCGCCCGCGCGCAGGCCGCCGATGGCCTTGGCGTAGGACAGGGCCAGCGGCCAGGCGCCGCCGGAGGCGTCCTTCTCGACGGCGACGATCACCGGGACGCCGCGGCCGGCGGTGTACTGGCGGCGCACCAGGTGGCCCGGGCCCTTGGGGGCGACCATGGCGACGTCGACGCCCGCCGGGGGCTCGATCAGGCCGAAGCGGATGTTGAAGCCGTGGCCGAAGAACAGCGCGTCGCCCTCCACCAGGGCGGGCTTGATGTCGTTCTCGTAGATCGCGCGCTGCAGGTGGTCCGGCGCCAGGATCATGATCAGGTCGGCCTCCTCGGCCGCCTCGGCCGGGGTGAGCACCCGCAGGCCCTCGGCCTCGGCCTTCTCCCGGCTCTTGGAGCCCTCCGGCAGGCCGATGCGGACGTCCACCCCCGAGTCGCGCAGGGACAGGGCGTGCGCGTGACCCTGGGAGCCGTAGCCGATGACGGCGACGTGCCGGCCCTGGATGATGCTCAGGTCCGCGTCGTTGTCGTAGAACATCTCAGCCACTGTGGGTGCTGCCTTTCGTTGTGTCTCGTGGGGTGGATCAGGCGCTGCGCTCGATGGCGCGCAGCGACCGGTCGGTGATGGACCGGGCGCCGCGGCCGATGGCCACCATGCCCGACTGCACCAGTTCCTTGATGCCGAACGGCTCCAGGACCCGGATGAACGCCTCCAGCTTGTCCCGGTTGCCGGTGACCTCGATGGTCACCGCGTCGGGGGCGACGTCCACCACCTTGGCGCGGAACAGCTGGACGGTCTCCAGGACCTGGGACCGCGTCTCGGCGTCGGCGCGGACCTTGACCAGCACCAGTTCGCGCTGGACCGACTGGGACGGGTCCAGCTCGACGATCTTCAGGACGTTCACCAGCTTGTTGAGCTGCTTGGTGACCTGCTCCAGCGGGAGCTCCTCGACGTTCACCACGATCGTCATCCGGGAGATCTCCGGGTGCTCGGTGGTGCCGACCGCCAGGGACTCGATGTTGAAGCCGCGCCGGGAGAACAGGGCCGCCACGCGGGCGAGGATGCCGGGCTTGTTCTCGACCAGGACCGAGAGGGTGTGCAGGCTCATGGTCAGTCTCCGTTCTCCCAGTCGGGGGCGAGGTCACGCGCGATCTTGATGTCGTCGTTGGCGGTGCCGGCGGCGACCATCGGCCACACCATCGCGTCCTGGTGGACGACGAAGTCGATGACGACGGGCGCGTCGTTGATCTCCATGGCCTTGGCGATCGTCGCGTCGACGTCCTCGGGCCGGTCGCACCGCAGCCCCACGCAACCGTACGCCTCCGCCAGCTTCACGAAGTCGGGAATCCGCCTGGAGTGCAGGTTGGTGTTGGAGTAGCGCTCGTTGTAGAAGAGCGTCTGCCACTGGCGGACCATGCCGAGGTTGCCGTTGTTGATGACGGCGATCTTGACGGGGATGCCCTCGATGGCGCAGGTGGCCAGCTCCTGGTTGGTCATCTGGAAGCAGCCGTCGCCGTCGATCGCCCAGACCTGGGTGTCCGGCCGGCCGACCTTGGCGCCCATCGCGGCGGGGACGGCGTAGCCCATCGTGCCCGCGCCGCCGGAGTTCAGGAACGCGCCGGGCCGCTCGTACTTGATGAACTGCGCGGCCCACATCTGGTGCTGGCCGACGCCCGCGACGTAGTAGGCGTCGGGGCCGACCATCCTCCCGATCCGCTCGATGACGTGCTGGGGGGACAGCGAGCCGTCCTCGGGCTGGTCGTAGCCCAGCGGGTAGGTCTCGCGCCAGGCCTCCAGCTGCCGCCACCACTCGGCGTAGTCGCCGCGGCGGCCGGCGTCGTGCTCGGCCTGGACCGCGACGATCAGGTCGGCGATCACCTCGCGGGCGTCGCCGACGATCGGGACGTCGGCGTGCCGGTTCTTGGAGATCTCGGCCGGGTCGATGTCGGCGTGCACGACCTTGGCGTGCGGGGCGAACCCGTCCAGCTTGCCGGTGACCCGGTCGTCGAACCGCGCGCCGAGCGTGACCAGCAGGTCGGCCTTCTGCAGCGCGCCGACCGCGCCGACGTTGCCGTGCATGCCGGGCATGCCCATGTGCTGGGGGTGGCTGTCGGGGAAGGCGCCCTTGGCCATCAGCGTGGTGACGACGGGGGCGCCGGTCAGCTCGGCCAGGACCCTCAGCTCGGCGGAGGCCCCGGCCTTGACGACGCCGCCGCCGACGTACAGCACCGGACGCTGGGCGGCGGTGAGCAGCCGGGCGGCCTCGCGGACCTGCTTGGAGTGCGGCCGGGTGACGGGGCGGTAGCCCGGCAGCTGCATCTGGACCGGCCACTCGAACTCGAACGTGGCCTGCAGCGCGTCCTTGGAGATGTCGACCAGGACCGGTCCGGGACGGCCGGTGGAGGCGATGTGGAACGCCTCGACGATCGTGCGGCCGATGTCCCGCGGATCGGTGATCAGGAAGTTGTGCTTGGTGATCGGCATCGTGATGCCGGCGATGTCGGCCTCCTGGAACGCGTCGGTGCCGATCGCCGCCGACGGGACCTGACCGGTGATCGCGACCATCGGGACCGAGTCCATGTAGGCGTCGGCGATCGGGGTGACCAGGTTGGTCGCGCCGGGACCGCTGGTGGCCATGCACACGCCGACCCTGCCGGTGACCATCGCGTAGCCCTGCGCTGCGTGCCCGGCGCCCTGCTCGTGCCGCACCAGGATGTGGCGGATCTTCCGGGAGTCGAAGAGGGGGTCGTACGCCGGGAGGATGGCGCCGCCGGGAATGCCGAACACCGTGTCGACGCCGACGTTCTCCAGGGCGCGGACCAGCGCCTGGGCTCCCGTCATCTGTTCGGTCGTCATGTTCCAGTTCCTTGGGAGAAGTTCGTGCTCGCCACCGAACGCCAGCTCAGCGAGATCACACGGCCAACAAAAAACCCCCGCCGCCTCCGATGGCGGTCGAGGGTAGCGCGCAGGACGAAGAACCTGGTCAGCCTGCGCGCCGACCAAGTACTACGAGGATGATGGAACTGCTCTGCACGATGCCCACTCTCGCCCACGCGAGGCCGACTGGTCAAATCCCTGGACACTTTGTCTCGCCATGTGAGACCACGTTCTGAGACTACAGGGCGGGCAGCGCGGTCCCCTCCAGGGGTGTCTCCGCACTTCCCGAGCCCGGCCCGGTGCGCACCAGCGACTCGATCCGGCCCGCCGCCATCGGCCGGGCCACCAGGTAACCCTGGCCGCGCGGGCACTCCATCTCGCGCAGCAGCTCCAGCTGCTCGGGGCGTTCGATGCCCTCGGCGACGACGGTCAGGCCGAGGTCGCGGCCGAGCCGCACGATGGTGCGGGTGAGCAGGGTGAGGGTCTCGTCGCGGCCGAGGCCCGCCACGAACGACGGGTCGATCTTGATGATGTCCACCGGGAGCTGCCCGAGGTAGGCCAGCGAGGCGTAGCCGGTGCCGAAGTCGTCGATCGCCAGGCGGACGCCCAGGTCGCGCAGGGCCGACAGGCGTTCCACGTTGTGGCCGCCGTCCTCGACCAGGACCTCCTCGCGCACCTCCAGCGTGAGGGCCTCCGGCGGCAGCCCGGTCTCCTCCAGCGCGGCGGCGACCGACTCCACGAAGCGCGGCGCGGCGATCTGCCGGGCGGTGAAGTTCACCGACAGGCCGACCTCCCAGGACTCGCGCCGCCAGCGGGCCACCTCCCGGCACGCCTGGCGCAGCACCCAGTCGCCCAGCGGGATCATCAGGCCGGACTCCTCGGCCGGGCCGATGAACTGCTCGGGCGGGACGGCCTCGTCGTCGCGGCACCACCGCACCAGCGCCTCCACGCCGGTGACGCGCGAGGTCGCCAGCTCCACCACCGGCTGGAACTCCACCGCGAACCGCTCCTCGACGAGCGCCCGTTGCAGGTCGCTGCCGAGTTCGAGGCGGCGGACGACGTCGGCGTGCATGTGCGGGGCGAACACCTCGACCCGGCCGCCGCCGAGCTCCTTGGCGCGTGCCATGGCGAGGTCGCCGTTGCGGATCAGCTCGGCGGCGCTGCGGCGCAGGCGGCGCTCCCCGGACGGGCCGCGCTGGGTCCCGTCGGGGGACTCGTCGCCGAGGAACGCGATGCCGACGCTGGCGGTGAGGGCGATGTGCTTGGTGCCGACCCGGTAGGGGTCGGCCGACAGTACCCGCAGCAGGCGTTCGGCGAGCTCGACGGCCGTCCGGGTGGGGTGGCCGGGGTCGGCGGGAAGCTGCACCAGCACGGCGAACTCGTCGCCGCCCCAGCGCGCCACGGTGTCGTCGGCCTGCACGGTCGCGCGCAGCCGCCGCGCGGCCTGCGCGAGGACCTGGTCTCCGGCGGCGTGCCCGGCCGAGTCGTTGACGGCGGTGAACCCGTCGAGGTCCACGAACACGACCGCGACCTGGAACCCGTTGTGCTTGCGGGACAGCACCTCGCGGGTGCGCTCCTCGAAGTAGGCGCGGTTGGGCAGGCCGGTGAGGCCGTCGTGGAAGGTCAGGTGGGCGACCTGGCGTTGCAGGGCGGCCTGCTCCGACAGGTCCCGGGTGGTGACCAGCAGGCGGCCGGGGGCGTCGCCCGCGCCGCTGTAGCGCGACACGGTCGACTCGGTCGGCAGCCAGGTGCCGTCGGCGGCGCGCACCCGGCACGACACGCGCAGCGTCCCGTCGGGGATCTCGTCGGGGCCGTCGCGGTCCTCCAGGAACCCGGCGAACGCCTCCCGCACGCGCGGCAGGTCCTCCGGGTGGATGATCTCGCCGAGCGGGCGGCCGAGCAGCTCGTCGGCGGCGTAGCGGTAGGTGCGCAGGGCGCCCTGGCTGGCGTACTGCACGACGGCGTCCAGGTCGCAGATCAGCACCGCGTCGTTGATGCTCTCCGACAGGGCGCGGAAGTGGTCCTCGCTGGTGGTGACGGCGCGGCGCAGCACCTCGTTCTCGCGCAGCAGGGCCGCCAGGCGCGCCAGCAGCACGATCGTCGCCGAGCCCGCGACCAGCGACACCACCGGTTCCAGGCCGTGCGAGCCGGTCAGCGAGTGGCCCGCGACGAACAGCGCGGCGGCGGCCGCGACGGCGGCGGGCGCGAGGCCGGGGCCGACCAGGCCGCCCCGGTCCGCCTCGGCGCCCTCGTCGGGGGCCTCCCCGGCGGGCTCGGCGCCGGACCGGGCCTCGAACCCGGTGTCCGGCTCGGTCCACGGCACCAGCAGGAGCAGCAGCAGGCCGGCCAGGCGCAGGATGTCGGAGGGGTCGTCGACGGGCGCGCCGCCGTCGAGGCGGACCACGGTCGTCACGACGTCGGCCGCCGCGAACGCCGCCAGCGCCCCGTACCCCATCCAGGCGGTGCGGCGGTGGCCGCGCGCCGCGCCGAGCACGAACGACAGCGCCGCGCACACCAGCACCACGTCGATGACGGGGTACAGCAGCTCCAGCAGGAACTCCGAGGCCCGCTCCCCCGACCGGTGGTACAGGTCGGTGAACAGCGCCACCCAGCCCAGCACGAACAGCGCGGCGGCGCAGACGTAGGTGTCGGCGGCGTACCGCAGCCAGGTCCCGGCGTCGCGGGGCGGCCGGACCGGCGCGACCAGCCCGGTGACCAGCGCGCCCATGGCGGCCAGGTAGAACAGGTCGGCCACCGACAGGCTCAGCGCGCTGCGGCTCTGCACGGTCGCGGTGACCGCCGACACGACGGCCCCGGCGAACCAGCAGCACGCGGCGACGCCGAACCAGCGCCAGGCGGCGCGCCACAGCGTTCCGGGCGCGCTCTCGGGGGGCGCGGTCTCGGGTTCGACGGCGGGTTCGCCGTCCGGTTCCGGTTCGGGCGCGGGGCCCGCGTCGGGTGGCGGCGTGCTCGGGCGGCGGGCGGCCAGCAGGAGCGAGGCGGCCGCGGTTCCGGCGGCGATGACCTCGGCCCAGGCGATATAGGCGGTCCCGCCCCAGCTCAGCAGCGACCCGACGGCATAGAGCACCCCGACGACCGCGACCAGGGCGACGGGTACCGCCCGTCGCGGCAGCCGCCTGCCGTTCTCGCCGCTCATCGCGCCGTCGTCCCTCCCTGCCCTGCCGGGCGCACAAGGCCCCCGTGCGGACGCCGCGTCGCGTCCCGGATATGGGTCGTTCAGCCCCACCTGGCGCCTGGGTAACGCCCGGTGCCTGCCGGATCGTGCCCCCGCGCCGGTACGCGCCGGGGACGCCGCGAGCACTTCGGCTGCGCCGGCGGGATGTCAGCGACGTTGCTGCAGTGCGGGATCACCGTGATGCTCAATGTACGTTCCGTAGGTCACGGAGCGATTGAGGCTGGGCGTCCTCCCGGCGACAAAGCGCGAACCGGAGTGATCGCGACCACACGTGTCGCCCCGGCTCCGGGCCGTGACGAACGCGCGACCGCTGTCACGTTACGTGACGGGCCGTGCGGGTGGGCCCGCGGCGCGCGGCCGGACATGGCCGTTGTGACGTTTTCCGGCTGTGCGTGGACGTCGCGCTGTGCCTTGATGAGCCCATGCGACGTGTGACGGCCCTCGCGGCGGCCGTGGTGATGGTGGGCGGCGGCTGCTCCGCCGAGGCCGGCGGCGGGGGCGCGGTGGCCGCTCCCCCGGCGGAGCGGGCGACCGCCGGCCCGGGGACGCCCCGGTACCTGGTGCGGGGGCTCAGGGTCACGTGGGGGCTGGCGTTCCTGCCGGACGGGGACGCCCTGGTCACCGAACGCGACAGCGCGCGGCTGCTGCGGGTGACGCCGCGGGGGACGGTGTCGGAGGTCGGGGTGGTGCCCGGCGTGGTCCCGCAGGGGGAGGCCGGGCTGCTGGGGGTGGCGGTGTCGCCGTCGTTCGCCGAGGACCACCGCGTGTACCTGTATCTCAGCGCCCGGTCGGACAACCGCGTCGTGCGGGCCCGCTACGACGGTCGCGGCCTGGGGCGGCCGGAGGTGCTGGTCGAGGGGATCCCGAAGGCGGGGCGGCACAACGGGGGGCGGCTGGCGTTCGGGCCGGACGGGATGCTGTACGCCTCGACGGGGGACGCGGGGGTCACCTCGCACGCGCAGGACCGCGGGTCGCTGGGCGGCAAGATCCTGCGGATGACGCCCGACGGCGAGGCCGCGCCGGGCAACCCGTTCGGGACGCTGGTGTGGAGCTGGGGGCACCGCAACGTCCAGGGTCTGGCCTGGGACGAGGCGAGGCGCCTGTACGCCACCGAGTTCGGCCAGGACCGCTTCGACGAGATCAACCTCATCGAGAGAGGGAGGAACTACGGCTGGCCCGAGGCCGAGGGGATGGGCGACGACGAGGACTTCACCAACCCGCTGCTCACCTGGGCGCCCGCCGAGGCGTCACCGTCCGGGCTGGCCTACGCGGGCGGGTCGCTGTGGGCGGCGGCGCTGCGCGGGCAGCGCCTCTGGCAGGTGCCGGTCAGGGACGGGAGGGTGGGGCAGGCGCTCCCGCACTTCGCGGAACGGTTCGGTCGGATCCGGTCGGCGACGCGGTCGCCGGACGGCCGCTCGCTGTGGCTGACGACCGACACGCGGTCCGACGACGGGGTGATCGTCGTTCCGCTGTCGTGATCGGGGGAACGAATCGGGCACCGGATCCGTAGTACCCGGGGAACGGGAGGACGTGCCATGGGGAAGATCACCGCGTTGGCGCTGGCGGCGGCCCTGCTGACGGCCTGCTCGTCGGGTCCCCCGGGCGGGGCGCGCACCCCGGGCCCGCTGCCGGCGACCGGCGCGGCGACCGGCCCGGCGACCGGCGCGACGACGCCCGCCGCCCGGACCGGCGCGGCCTCCCCCGGTCGGCCGCGCGAGCTGGCGCGGGGACTGGACGTCCCGTGGGGCGTGGCGTTCCTGCCCGGCGGGGACGCCCTGGTCACCGAGCGGAACAGCTCCCGCCTGCTGCGGATCACGCCCCAGGGGAAGGTCACCGACGTCGGCGGCGTCCCCGGCGTGCGGCCCGGCGGCGAGGGCGGGCTGATGGGGGTGGCGGTCTCGCCGGGGTTCGACCGGGACCGCCTGGTCTACGTGTACTTCACGGCCGCGGCCGACAACCGGGTGATGCGGTTCCGTTACGACGACAGGATCGGTCCGTTGCAGGAGGTGGTGACGGGGATCCCCAAGGGGGCCAACCACAACGGGGGGCGGATCGCGTTCGGCCCCGACGGGATGCTCTACGTCGCGACGGGCGAGGTGTACCGGACCGAGCTGGCCCAGGACAAAAACTCCCTGGGCGGCAAGATCCTGCGCGTGACGCCCGACGGCGAGGCCGCGCCGGGCAACCCGTTCGGCAACCGGGTGTGGACGTGGGGGCACCGCAACGTCCAGGGCCTGGCCTGGGACGAGGCGAGGCGCCTGTACGCCACCGAGTTCGGCCAGGACCGCCTCGACGAGATCAACCTCATCGAGAAGGGGAGGAACTACGGCTGGCCCGAGGTCGAGGGCGTCGGCGACGACAGGGACTTCGTCAATCCCCTGCTGACCTGGACCACCGAGGAGGCGTCCCCCTCGGGCCTGGCCTACGCGGGCGGCTCCCTGTGGGCGGCGGGCCTACGCGGCGAACGCCTCTGGCAGGTCCCGGTGAAGGACGGCAGGGCGGGCCGCCCGATCGCGCACCACACCGGGGAGTACGGCCGCCTGCGCACCGCGGTCCGCGCGCCCGACGGCTCCCTGTGGGTCACGACCAGCAACCGCGACGGCCGCGGCTCCCCGCGCCGGGGCGACGACCGGATCCTGGTGTTCCCCCTGCGCTAGTCCCACCAGAAGTGCCAGCGCTCGGCGTCGACGAGCGACACGGCGTAGGTCTCGAAGTCCCCGCTGCCCTGCCAGACGTTGTCGGGGCAGAACGCCAGGTGCTCGGCGGCGACGCGCCGCGCGTGCTCCGGCGTCCGGGGCGGCGCGGCCACGGACAGGTCGAGCATGTCGAACCCGACCTTCACCACCCGGGCCCCGAAGCGTTCCTCCCAGGACCGCACGATCGCCGAGATCTCCTGCGTGTGGTCGGTGTGGTTCAGCGGCCCGTGCCATCCGACCAGGCTCAGGGTGTCGGCGCCGCGCCCCGCGGGCACCAGCCCGAGGAACCGGCCGACCCCGATGGCCAGCCCCTCCGCCAGCTCCACGGCCACGTCGTCGGGGTCGGACACCCCGATCCCCGGATCCGCCAGGCCCGGCCAGGGGTCGTTCAGCGGCGCGGCGTGCTCGTTCTCGGTCACCGCGTCCCAGAACCTGCGCAGCACCCCGTCCGCGGCGAGCACGTCGATCGCCCCGGCCGGGACATGGCCCAGCTCACCGTCGT
Organism: Actinomadura kijaniata; assembly: GCF_014138665.1. Classification (NCBI taxonomy): domain Bacteria; kingdom Bacillati; phylum Actinomycetota; class Actinomycetes; order Streptosporangiales; family Thermomonosporaceae; genus Actinomadura; species Actinomadura kijaniata. The sequence goes on along the minus strand of NZ_JACJIA010000001.1, from coordinate 866,351 downwards.
GCCAGGGCCGCGTGGGCTCCCCGTACAGGCCGTCGAGCAGCAGCGGGTACAGCCCGGTCTTCTCCCGGCGGCCGTACAGGTCCGCCCAGAGGTCCCCGGCGTCCACCAGCGGTTCGTCGCTCACCCACAGCACGGGCCGGTCGGCCCACCGCTCGTGGACGGAATCCGGGTCGGGGGCGACCAGGCGCCCGGACGGCAGATCGGACGGCAGCGACTCGAAGGACATACCCGCACCGTAACCGGGAGGTACGACATTCAGTCCCACCAGTGCCACAGGAACGCCCAGTACGCGTCGTCCACCAGCTCCTCGGCGTAGGCGTCCAGGTCGTCGAGGTCGAAGTAGTCCGGGCGGAACGCCAGGTGCTCGGCGGCGACGCGCCGCGCGTGCTCCGGCGTCCGGGGCGGCGCGGCCACGGACAGGTCGAGCGTGTCGGGCCCGGCCATGACCACGCGGGCTCCGAAGCGTTCCTCCCAGGACCGCACGACCGCGGCGACCCGCCCGGCGTCGTGGGAGCGGCCCAGCCGCCCCCGCCAGCCGCACTCGGCCAGGGTGTCGGCGCCCCGCGCGGCGGGGACCAGGCCGATGAGCCGGTCGCCCCCGGAGGAGAACCGCCGGGCCAGCGCCCGGGCGGCCGCGTCGGGATCGCTCCGTTCGGCTCCCGCGTCCGCGAGCCCCGGCCACGGCTCGGGCCACGGCTCCCACCAGTGGCGCAGGACCTCGCCCGCGTCCAGGGCGTCGACCGCGCGCACGGGAACGTGACCGAACTCCCCCGCGTGCCAGGGCCGCTCCGGGGCCCCGAGCAGGGTTTCGAGCATCAGGGGATACAGCCCGGTCTCCTCCCGCTGCTCGTACAGCCGCATCCACAACTCGCCGCACCCGGCCACCGGCTCATCGCTCACCCACAGCACGGGCCGGCCCGCCCATCGCTCGTCGGTGAACTCCGGGGCGGGGGTGACCGGCCGCCCCGGCGGCAACCCGGGAGGCAGCGACTCGAACGCCATGCCCGCACCGTAGCCGGAGGCGCGGCCCCTGGAGGGCGGACTCGACGATCTTCATGGTGGAGTGGGAGGGAACCCCCCTGCCCACGCCGCCCTGGCCAACGTCCTCTGAACCCCGCCGCTCCAGGAGAGACATCCGTTGAACGCAAGCGCACCGGCTCCCGACGGCTACTACGAGCGCGTCGACGAGCACCGCTACAAGCCCACCGCCCACGCCGGAGGCGCCTGGGATCCGGGCGAGCAGCACTTCAGCCCGCTGGGCGGTCTCGTCGTGCACGCCATCGAACGGCACCTGGCCGCCCGCCCGGACACCGGCCTGCTCCTCGGCCGCATCGGCTTCGACATCCTCGGGCGGCTCGCCCTCGACGAGTGCGAGATCGACGTGCGGACGGTCCGGCCCGGTCGCACCATCGAGCTGGTCGAGGCGACCGTGCTCATCGGCGGGCGCCCGGCGGTCCGGGCGCGCGCCTGGGCCCTGGCGGCCGTGGACACCGGCGCGGTCGCGGGCGGCGCCCCCGACCGGCTCCCGCCGCCCGAGGGGCTCGCCCCGTGGCCGCTGACCTCGGTGTGGCCCGGCGGGTACATCGCCTCCCTGGACGTCCGCCCGGTCGGCCCGCCGCGGCCCGGCCGCACGACCGCCTGGGTCTCCACCGGGCTCTCCCTCGTCGCCGGGGAGGCGAGCGGCCCGCTGGCGTCCTACGTCGCGCTCGTCGACACCGCCAACGGCATCGCCGTGCGCCAGCCGCCCACGGTCTGGATGTTCCCCAACGTCGACCTGACCGTCCACCTGTACCGCCAGCCCGAAGGCCGCTGGACCGGCCTGGACACCACCGTCGTGTTCGGTGGCACGGGCCAGGGCGTCACCAGCACCGTCCTGCACGACGCCGCCGGGCCCGTCGGGTACGCACAGCAGATCCTCACAATCCGCCCACTACCGGGCCCCGGCTGACGCGGCGCGGTCCCCGCCCGGACGAACGGGCCGGGAGCCGCCTCGTTCCGGCGGTCCCGGCCCGTCTCGTCGCGGGCCGTGCGTCAGGAGACGCCCAGCTTCTCCAGGATCAGTTCGCGGGCGCGGCCCGCGTCGGCCTGGCCCCGGCTGGCCTTCATCACCGCGCCGACCAGGGCGCCGGCGGCGGCCACCTTGCCGCCGCGGACCTTGTCGGCCACGTCGGCGTTGTCGGCGATCACCTGGTCGATGATCGCGGCCAGGGCGCCGTCGTCGGAGACGACCTTCAGGCCGCGGGCGGCCACGACCTCGTCCGGGGTGCCCTCGCCGACGAGGACGCCCTCGAACACCTTGCGGGCGAGCTTGTCGTTCAGCTCCTTCGCGTCCACCATCGCCTGGATGCGGGCCACCTGCCGCGGGGTGATGGGCAGGTCGGCCAGCTCGACGTTCTGCTCGGTGGCGCGGCGGGACAGCTCGTTCATCCACCACTTGCGGGCGGCGGCCGGGTCGGTGCCCTCGCGGACGGTCTCCTCGATCAGGTCGAGGGCCCCGGCGTTGACCACGTCGCGCAGTTCCAGGTCGGACAGGCCCCACTCCCCCTGGACGCGCCCGCGGCGGGCCGCCGGGAGCTCGGGCAGGGAGGCGCGCAGCTCCTCGACCCAGTCGCGGGACGGGGCCATCGGCACCAGGTCCGGCTCGGGGAAGTAGCGGTAGTCCTGCGCCTCCTCCTTGGACCGGCCGGACGTCGTGGTGCCGGTGTCCTCGTGGAAGTGGCGGGTCTCCTGGACGATCTTGCCGCCGGCGTCGAGGACGGCCGCCTGCCGCTCGATCTCGGAGCGGACGGCGCGCTCGACCGAGCGCAGGGAGTTGACGTTCTTGGTCTCGGTGCGGGTGCCCCACTCGGAGGCGCCGCGCGGCATGAGGGAGACGTTGACGTCGCAGCGCATCGAGCCGTGCTCCATGCGCACCTCGGACACCCCCAGGGAGCGCACCAGCTCGCGCAGCTCGGTCGCGTACGCCTTGGCGACGAGCGGGGCCTTCTCGCCGGTCGCGGTGATCGGCTTGGTGACGATCTCCACGAGCGGGATGCCCGCGCGGTTGTAGTCCACCAGCGAGTGGTCCGCGCCGTGGATGCGGCCGGTCGCGCCGCCCACGTGCAGGGACTTGCCGGTGTCCTCCTCCATGTGGACGCGCTCGATCTCGATCCGGAACGTCGTGCCCTCCACCTCGACGTCCAGGTGGCCGTCGACGCACAGCGGCTCGTCGTACTGCGAGATCTGGTAGTTCTTCGGCATGTCCGGATAGAAGTAGTTCTTCCGGGCGAACCGGCACCACTCGACGATGTCGCAGTTCAGCGCCAGGCCGATCTTGATGATGCCCTCGATCGCGGCCTTGTTGGTGACCGGCAGCGAGCCGGGCAGGCCGAGGCAGACCGGGCAGACCTGGGTGTTGGGCTCGGCGCCGAACGCGGTGGGGCACCCGCAGAACATCTTCGACCTGGTGCCCAGCTCGATGTGCGTCTCGATGCCGAGCACCGGCTCGAACCTGGCGAGCGCCTCTTCGTACTTCATGACGGTCGTGCTCACCTGTCCGCCTCCAGCTTCGGGGCCTTGGCCAGCAGCGGGCCGCCCCAGCGCTCTTCCAGGGCCTTCTCGACGGCGGCGCCGACGCGGTACGCGCGGTCGTCGCCGAGGACCGGGGTCATGATCTGCAGTCCGACCGGCAGGCCGGTAGTACCGTCTCCACCGCCCGAACCTGCCTCGGCCAGGCCGCACGGGACGGAGATGGCCGCGTTGCCCGTCAGGTTCGACGGGATCGTGCACAGGTCCGCCAGGTACATCGCCATCGGGTCGTCGGCGCGCTCGCCGATCGGGAACGCGGTGGTCGGCGTGGTCGGCGAGACCAGCACGTCGACGCGTTCGAACGCGGCCTCGAAGTCGCGCGCGATCAGCGTGCGGACCTGCTGGGCCTTGCCGTAGTAGGCGTCGTAGTAGCCCGACGACAGGGCGTAGGTGCCCAGCATGATGCGGCGCTTGACCTCGTCGCCGAAGCCCTCGGCGCGGGTCAGGGCCATGACCTCCTCGGCGCTGCGGGTGCCGTCGTCGCCGACGCGCAGGCCGTACCGCATGGCGTCGAAGCGCGCCAGGTTCGACGAGCACTCCGACGGCGCGATCAGGTAGTAGGCCGGCAGGGCGTAGGAGAAGTTCGGGCAGGAGACCTCGACGACCTTCGCGCCCAGCGACTCCAGCAGCTCGACGGCCTCGTTGAAGCGCGCCAGGACGCCCGGCTGGTAGCCCTCGCCGCCGAACTCCTTGACGACGCCGACGGTCATCCCGGCCACGTCGGCGCGGCGGGCGGCCTCGACGACCGGCGGGACCGGCTTGTCGATGGAGGTGGAGTCCATCGGGTCGTACCCGGAGAACGCCTCCTGGAGCAGCGCCGCGTCCAGCACGTTGCGGGCGAACGGGCCCGGCGTGTCCAGCGACGACGCGAACGCGATCATGCCGTAGCGGGAGGCGCCGCCGTAGGTCGGCTTCATGCCGACGATGCCGGTGACGGCGGCGGGCTGCCGGATGGAGCCGCCGGTGTCGGTGCCGGTGGACAGCGGGGCCTGGTAGGCGGCGACGGCGGCCGAGGAGCCGCCGGAGGAGCCGCCGGGGATGCGGGTCCGGTCCCACGGGTTGCGGGTGGGACCGTAGGCGCTGTTCTCGGTCGAGGACCCCATGGCGAACTCGTCCATGTTGGTCTTGCCGAGGATCACCAGCCCGGCCCGGCGCAGGCGGGCGGTGACGGTCGCGTCGTACGGCGGCCGCCAGCCCTCCAGGATCCTCGAACCGGCGGTGGTCGGCATGTCGGCCGTGGTGAACACGTCCTTGTGCGCGATCGGCACGCCCGCCAGCGGCCCGAGCTCCTCGCCGGCGGCGCGGCGCTCGTCGACCGCGCGGGCCTGGGCGAGGACGGTCTCGTCGTCCACGTGCAGGAACGCGTGGATCTCGCCGTCCACGGCGGCGATCCGCTCCAGGTGGGCCCGCGCGACCTCGACGGCGGAGGTCTCGCCGGAGGCGATCAGCGCGCCCAGCTCGGCGGCGCTCCGGTGGATCAGATCACTCATGCTCAGGCCTCCTCGCCCAGGATCCGGGGGACGCGGAACCGCTGGTCCTCGGCGGCCGGAGCACCGGACAGGGCCTGCTCGGGCGTGAGCGAGGGCCGGTTCTCGTCGGACCGGTAGACGTTGGTCAGCGGCAGCGCGTGGGACGTCGGCGGGATGTCCTCCGCCGCGACCTCCTGCACCCGCGCGACCGCGGAGATGATCTGATCGAGCTGGGCGGCGAGATGATCGAGCTCATCGTCGCCGAGCGCCAGCCGGGACAGCCGGGCGAGGTGCGCGACCTCGTCACGGGTGATCGCGGACATGTGGAAACCGTTCCTGCAGAGAGATTGGGTTCTCCGCCATCCTATTGGCCGCCGGGCCCGGGGCCGACCGGATTTGCGCAGGCAAGATCCCCGGTGGCCCGCCCTCAGCCCTGCCGCGGAGCCTGCGGCGGCTGCTGCTGCGGGAACGGCTGGTGCGCCTGTCCCGGCCGCGGCGCGGCGAACGGCTGCGGCTGCCCCTGCGGCGGCACCGCCCCCGCGCCGGGGAACGGCCCCGGCGGGTACGGCGGCTGATTCGGCGTCGCCTTGTGCCCGGCCAGCGCCCCGGCGACGAGCACCGCGCTCGACAGCACGAGGAAGCCGCCCGCGATGACCTGGGCCAGGTTCTCCAGCCGGTAGGCGCCGCCGTCGGTCTCGATGCCCTCCATCGTCATCGCGAAGAAGAGCAGGACCGCCGGGATGCCGAGCACGATGACCGCGACCCGGAGCTGGTTGATGAAACCCATGACGGGCGATCGTAACGGCCGGGTCAGGGGACGGTCGGCAAATAGTCCGTTTCAGTGACCCTCAGGGGGAAGTGTCCTCTCGTACGTCCTTGGACGAGAGGAGAATGCCGTGACCATCGGCGGCAGCATCGCGCTGATCATCATCGGGGCGATCCTGGCCTACGCGGTCGAGTTCGACATCAGCGGGCTCGACATCCGGGTGGTCGGGTTCATCCTGATGGTCGGCGGGCTGGTCGGGCTGGTGATCGGGGTCGCGCGGATCGCGTCGGCGCGGCGCCGGACGGCCGTTCCCCCGGCGGCGGTCCGCGAGGAGTACTACGAGGAGCCGCCGGCCCGCCGCCCGCGCTACTAGGTGGTGTTGCAAAAGCCCTGGCCTACGGCGCTCGCCCGGGGGCTCGCACCTCACCAGGTCCTGGCGAGCGCGACATCGCTTCGCGACCTGACCCGCGGGCCCTCGCCTTCGGCCTCGGGCCCGCAGGTCAGGTAGCGCGCTCGCGTGCGTGGCCGAGGCCGCTTCACCACGGGTCCTAGGCGGCGGGTTCGGGGGCCCGTTCCATGCGGCGGCGGAGCCAGTCGGTCGCGGTCGCGGCGTCCATGGGGCGGCCGAAGTGCCAGCCCTGGGCCGCGTCGCAGCCGATCTCGCGGAGCGCGCGGGCGGTGGCCGGGTCCTCCACGCACTCGGCGACCGAACGCATCCCGAGGGTGCGGACCAGGTCCACGATGGACCGGACCAGGACCGCGTCGTCGGGTGAGACGGCCAGCCGGCGCACGAACGAGGCGTCGATCTTGATCTCCTCGACCGGGAGCCGGCGCAGCCGCACCAGCGAGGTGTAACCGGTGCCGAAGTCGTCGAGGCTGAGCGGGATGCCGAGCTCGGCCAGCGCGCCGACGGTGTCGGAGGCGTAGGCGGGCTCGTTCATCAGGATCCGCTCGGTGATCTCCAGTTGCAGGGCGGCGGCGGGCAGGCCGTGGACGTTCAGGCCGTTCTCGATGGTCTCCACGAGCCCGGCGTCCAGCAGGTCGCGGCCGGAGGCGTTGACGGCGACCTGGACGGCGAGGTCCTCGCGCCACCAGGCGGCGGTCTGGGCGAGGGCCGCGTCCACCACCAGATGGGTGATGGAGCGCATCAGGTAGCTCTGCCCGGCGATCGACAGGAACTCGGCGGGCTCCAGCAGGCCCCGCTCGGGGTGCCGCCAGCGCAGCAGGGCCTCCATGCCGACGAGCTGGCCGTCGTGCAGGGCGATCTTGGGCTGGTAGAACAGCTCCAGCTCGCCGCGGTCCACGGCGCGGCGCAGGTCGCCGAGCATGGACAGCCGGGCCGGCGAGTTGCGGTCCGTGGCGGGCGAGTAGACCTCGACGCCGCTGCGGCTCTCCTTGGCGTGGTACATCGCGACGTCGGCGCGTTGCAGCAGCAGGTCGAAGTCGTGCGCGTGGTCGGGACACAGGGCGATCCCGACGCTGGCCTCCAGGTCGAACGTCATCCCGTCCAGCCGGACCGGCTCGGAGAGCGCGGCGCGCAGCCGGGCGGCGACCTCGCGGGCGGCGGCCTCGTCGCGGACGGTGGGCAGCAGCACCGCGAACTCGTCCCCGCCGAGCCGCGCCACCAGGTCGCCGGGCCGCACGCTGTGGGTGAGGCGGTGCGCGACCATCTGGAGGAGGCGGTCGCCGGTGGCGTGCCCGAGGGTGTCGTTGACCTCCTTGAACCGGTCCAGGTCCAGCAGGAACAGCCCGGTGCGGCGGTCCTCGGCGGCGCGCCGCTTGAACCCGCGCGGGCCGTCGGCGCGGACCTCGGCCAGGGCCTCCTCGGTGCGGACGGTCAGCAGCTTGCGGTTGGGCAGGCCGGTCAGCCCGTCGTGCAGCGCCTGGTGCTCGCGGCGGACCGACACCGACGCGTTGAGGTAGACCGCGATGAACGGCAGCACCACCAGCAGCAGGAACGCCCCCGAGCGGTCCATCGCCACCACGATCATCGGGGCCAGCCCGAGCAGCGCCAGGTGGACGAGCACCTGGTAGCCCAGGTCCCAGCGCAGCGCCCGGGCCAGGGAGATCCGCTCGTGCAGCGCGACGGCGGCGGCGACGAGGGTGTCGTTGCAGATGAAGTAGACGGCCCCGGCGAGCGCGATCACCGGGAGGTCCCGGCCGTCGGGCACCCACGGGTCCAGGAGGTCCGGCCGCACCCCGAACTGGTGCAGCACCAGCGCGGCCCCGCCCAGGCTGAGCGAGTACTGGGCGACGTTGAAGGCGATGCGGTGCGGGGCCCTTCCCCACAGGATCCCGCAGACGACCAGCCCGGCCGCGCGCAGCAGCGCGGCGGCCGGCAGTCCCACGTAGAGCAGCGCGGCGAACGAGAACGTCGTGGCCGTGCTGGCCCCGCTGTTCTCCGTCGAGCCCGGCGTGATGATCGGCCGCAGCTCGCCCGCGACGATCAGCACCGCCAGGATCCACAGCACCGGGCTGGCGACCAGGGCGTCCGCGGCGCCGCCGGACAGCCCGGTCACCGCCGCGGCGAGGGCCGCCGCGCCGAGCACGGTGACCACCACGAAGTACGTCCACAGCGGGGAGCCCCGGCGCGGCATCGTGTTCCGCGTGTTGTTCGGGTCCTTCATCACCATCTCAAGAGGTTCGGGGGACCTGTGATGACAGGGAGAGTACGACCTTTGCTCAACTTCGCGAAACCGATTGCCTACAATCCGTTATGCCCAATCCGTGTCGCAATCCTACCAAAGGGTAGCCATACCGTACCGTTAGGTAACTACTCGCTGGTCATCTGGGCAACGAACACGGGCCGTCATTCGTCCCCGCGCAGGGTTACGTTTTTGGCCGCATCCGGCCCCTGTTCGAGCAGCACCCGGAACCCCTCCTCGTCGAGGACCGGCACCCCGAGCTTGACGGCCTTGTCGTACTTGGAGCCGGGACTGTCGCCGACGACCACGAAACCGGTCTTCTTGGACACCGAGCCGGAGACCTTGCCGCCGAGGTTCTGCACGGCCTCGGTGGCCGAGTCGCGGCTGAAGCCCTCCAGCGAACCGGTGATCACGACGGTGACGCCCTCCAGCGGCCGCGGCGCGTCGAACCCCTCGTCGGCCATCCGCACCCCGGCGGCGGCCCACTTCTCGACGATCTCCCGGTGCCAGTCCACCTCGAACCAGCGCTTGATGGAGGCGGCGATCGTCGGGCCGACGCCCTCGACGGCGGCCAGCTCCTCCTCGGTGGCACCGCGGATCGCGTCGATCGAGCCCATCTCGCGGGCCAGGGCCTGCGCGGCGGCCGGGCCGACGTGCCGGATCGACAGCGCCACCAGCACCCGCCACAACGGCTGGGCCTTGGCCTTCTCCAGCTCCTCGAACAGCACCTCGACGATCTTCTTCGGCTCGCCGTCGGCGTTGGCGAAGAAGGTGACGACCTTCTCCTCGCCGGTCCTCGGATCGATCCTGGGGACGCCGGTGCGCTGCTCGCGCACCACGGTGCGGATCGGCAGCAGCTGCTCCACGGTCAGGTGGAACAGGTCGCCCTCGTTGCGGACCGGCGGCTCGCCGGGCTCCAGCGGCTGCGTCAGCGCCGTCGCGCCCACGTACCCCAGGGCCTCGATGTCCAGGGCCTTGCGGCTGGCCAGGAAGAACAGCCGCTCGCGCAGCTGCGCCGGGCAGAACTGGGCGTTGGGGCAGCGGATGTCGGCGTCGCCCTCCTTCTCGTAGGCGAGTTCGGTGCCGCACTCGGGGCAGTGCGTGGGCATGGCGAACTCGCGCTCGGAGCCGTCGCGCAGGTCCGTCACGGGCGCGACGATCTCGGGGATGACGTCGCCCGCCTTGCGCAGCACGACCGTGTCGCCGATCAGCACGCCCTTGCGCCTGACCTCGCCCGCGTTGTGCAGCGTGGCGTAGGCCACCGTGGACCCGGCCACCTTGACCGGCTCCATCACGCCGTAGGGGGTGACGCGCCCGGTGCGGCCGATGCCCACCTTGATGTCGAGGAGCCGGGTGTTGACCTCCTCGGCCGGGTACTTCCAGGCGATCGCCCAGCGCGGCGCGCGCGAGGTGGAGCCCAGGCGGCGCTGCAACGCGAACTGGTCGACCTTGACGACCACTCCGTCGATCTCGTACTCGGGCTCGTGGCGGTTCTCGCCGTAGTGGGCGATGTACTCGCGCACGGCCTCCAGCCCGCCGACGACCTTGTAGCGGTCGCTGATCGGCAGGCCCCACTCCCGCATGGTCTCGTACGCCTCGGACTGGCCGTCGGGCTGCTTGCCGCCGCGCCAGGCGCCGAAGCTGTGGACGAGCATGCTGAGCCTGCGGCGGGCGGTGACGCTCGGGTCCTTCTGCCGCAGGGATCCGGCGGCGGCGTTGCGCGGGTTGGCGAAGACCTTCTCGCCCATCTCCGCCTGCTCGGCGTTGACCTCCTCGAACCGCGCGACGGGCAGGAACACCTCGCCGCGGACCTCCAGCAGCTCGGGCCAGCCGGAGCCGGACAGCTGGGTCGGGATCGCCTCGATGGTGCGGACGTTGAGCGTGATGTCCTCGCCGGTGCGGCCGTCGCCGCGGGTGACGCCGCGCGCGAGCCTGCCGTTCTCGTAGACCAGCGACACCGCCAGGCCGTCGATCTTCAGCTCGCACAGGTAGCCCGCGACCTCGCCGACCTCCCGGACCACCCGCTGGTCCCAGGACAGCAGCTCGTCGGCGTCCATCGCGTTGTCGAGGCTCTGCATCCGCTCGACGTGCTCGACGGTCGCGAACTCGGTGACCATCGGCGCCCCGACCCGCTGGGTGGGCGAGTCGGGGGTGACCAGCTCGGGGTACTCGGCCTCCAGCGCCTGGATCTCGCGCATCAGCCGGTCGTAGTCGGCGTCGCTCAGCGTCGGCTGGTCGAGCACGTAGTAGCGGTAGTTCGCCTCGTCGATCCGCTCGGCCAGCTCGGCGTGCCGCTTCGCCGCGTCCGTCTGCGCCGACTTCTGGGGGACACCTTCGCTCGTGGTCATGGGCCCATTCTCGCCGGTACCACCGACATCACGACCCGCGCCGCGCCCCCTACCCGGCCGCTTCGTAGAGCATCCGGGCCGTCTCGTGGCAGCGTTTCAGGGCGGCCCTGACGTACCGGGGCGAGGCCCCCGCCAGCCCGCACGCCGGGGTGAGGACGACCTGCCGGGCGAGCCGCGCGGGCGGGAACCCGAGCCTGCGCCACAGCTCCCGCACCGGCTCGCCGGTCCGCCGGAGCGCCGGCAGCGCCGTGTCGGTGCCCGGGACGACCCCCAGGAACAGCCCGACCCCGGCGTCGACGGTCTCCCCCACCGCGTCGTCGGCGCGTTCGGGCACCATCCGCAGGTCCACCGAGATCGCCTTGGCCCCCGCGCCGCGCAGCAGCCGGTAGGGGACGTCGGGGGCGCAGCAGTGCACGACCGGGAACGCGTCCCCGGCCTTCTCGATCACCTGCCGCAGGGCCTCCTCGGCGATCGGGGCCTCCACGGCGCGCAGCCGCGAGAACCCGCTGGCCGACGGGATCCGCCCGGCCAGGACGGCGGGCAGCGCGGGCTCGTCGATCTGGAGCAGCAGCGACGCCCGCGGGATCCGCCGCCGCACCTCGGCGACGTGCGCCGCGACGCCCTCGGCCAGCGACGCGGCCAGGTCGCGCACCGCGCCGGGGTCGCGCAGCACGCGGTCGCCGCCGCGCAGCTCGATGCCCGCGGCCAGCGTCCACGGCCCCGCCACCTGGATCTTGAACGGGCCGTCGTGCCCGCCCGCCAGCTCCTCCAGCGCGTCCAGGTCGCGGGCCAGGTGGTCCAGCGCCCGCCGGGTGTCGCGGCCGGGGCGGTCGGAGAGGCGCCACCCCGACGGCTCCAGGTGGACCGGCAGCTCGACCAGGAGCCCGGCGCCGCGGCCGATCATGTCGGCGCCGGGTCCCCGGTCGGGGAGTTCGGGCAGGTGCGGCAGCTCGGGCAGCTCGCCGAGCACGATCCGGAGCGCTTCGGCGGGATCGGTCCCCGGGTGGGAGCCGACCCCGGTCGCGGCCCCGGGTCCCCACGGAAAACTCGTCGTCGTCACGCCCGGAACCCTATCGGTGGCCAGCTCAGAACAGCTCCGCCATCCGGTCCAGGCGGGCCAGGGTCTCCGCCTCCGGCTCGGTCGGCAGGTTGAACAGCACCCGGTCCACCCCGGCCTCCTCCAGCCCGGCGACGATCTCGGCCTTGGGCACCACGCCGAACACCGACACCGGCACGTACCGTCCGGCGCGGTCGCGCAGCTCCTTGATCTGGGCGGGCAGGTCCTCGGTGCCGCGGCCCAGGATCGGCATCCAGCCGTCGCCGAACTCGACGACCCGGTCGAACGTCGTCGGCCCCGACCCGCCGACCAGCACCGGCGGGTGCGGGTCCTGCACCGGCTTGGGGTAGGAGAACACCGGGTCGAAGTCCACGAACTCGCCGTGGAACTCGGCCTCCTCCTTCGTCCACAGCTCCTTGACCGCGAGGACGCGCTCGCGCAGCAGCCGCATCCGGGTCCGGGGGTCGGTGCCGTGGTTGCGCATCTCCTCGCGGTTCCAGCCCGCGCCGACGCCGAGGATCGCGCGCCCGCCGGAGACCAGGTCCAGCGAGGCGACCTCCTTGGCCAGGATGATCGGGTCGCGCTGGATGACCAGCGCGATGCCGGTGCCGACCTTCAGCCGCCCGGTCGCGGCCGCCGCCGCGGCGAGCGCCACGAACGGGTCGAGCGTCCGGTAGTAGTGGCGCGGCAGCTCCGCGCCGCCCGGCCACGGGGTCTCCCGGCTGGCGGGGATGTGGGTGTGCTCGGCCAGGAACAGCGACTCGAAGCCGCGCTCCTCCAGCGCGCGGCCGAGCGCCGCCGGGCCGATGCCCTCGTCGGTCACGAACGTCGAGACGCCGAAATCCACGGGTGCTCCTCCAGGTCTCAGGGGGACTGGGAAGATACCGGCAGGCGGTGGCCGGCGCTCACTCCGCCCCGGCCGTCACGCGGACGGCCTCGGAGATCGTCGCCGAGCCGAGCACCCGGTCGCCCTCGTACAGCACGGCGGCCTGACCGGCGGCCACGCCCTTGGCCGGGGACGCCAGCCGGATCCGCAGGCCCGCGGCGGCGGGCTCGGCGACGCAGTCGTACACCTCGCCGTGCGCGCGCAGCTGCACCTGGCAGCCGATCGGCCCGGCCGGGGGCTCGCCCAGCCACACCGGCCGCCGCGCGACGATCTCGTCGACGTCCAGCGCCTCGCGCGGCCCGACGGTGACGGTGTTGTCCACCGGGGAGATGTCCAGCACGTAGCGCGGCTTGCCGTCCGGCGCGGGCCGTCCCAGCCGCAGGCCCTTGCGCTGCCCGATCGTGAAGCCGTAGGCGCCCTCGTGCTCGCCGACCCGGTTGCCGTCCAGGTCGACGATCGGACCGGGGGCCCGGCCGAGGCGCTCGGCCAGGAACGCCTGGGTGTCGCCGTCGGCGATGAAGCAGATGTCGTGGCTGTCGGGCTTGGCCGCGACCTGGATGCCGCGCCGCTCGGCCTCGGCGCGGATGTCGGCCTTGGTGGTGTCGCCCAGCGGGAAGATCGCGTGCGCGAGCTGCTCGGGCGTGCAGACCGCCAGCACGTAGGACTGGTCCTTGCCGTGGTCCACGCCGCGCCGCAGCGTCGCGCCGTCCCAGCGGGCGTAGTGGCCGGTGCAGACCGCGTCGAACCCCAGCGCCCGCGCCCGGTCCAGCAGCGCCTCGAACTTGATCTTCTCGTTGCAGCGCAGGCACGGGTTGGGGGTGCGCCCGGCGGCGTACTCGCTGACGAAGTCCTCCACCACGTCCTGGTGGAAGCGCTCGGCCAGGTCCCACACGTAGAACGGGATGCCGATCACGTCGGCGGCGCGGCGCGCGTCCCGGGAGTCCTCCAGGGTGCAGCAGCCGCGCGCGCCGGTCCGGTAGGACTGGGGGTTGCTGGACAGGGCCATGTGGACGCCGGTGACGTCGTACCCCATCTCGGCGGCGCGGGCGGCCGCCACCGCCGAGTCGACGCCGCCCGACATGGCGGCCAGTACGCGCAGAGTCATAGTCCTCCCAGCGTATCTTCCGCGTACGATGTTCCCCGCTATGGGAATCTTCCGCCGCCCGCGCGAGGCGTCCTCCTCCGCCGCGCTTCCTGCCATCACCGAGTTCTGGGAGTGGTGGGTCCAGGCCCGCCCGCGGATCGAGGCCGCGTTGAGCGCCGCGCCCGGTCCCGACGACCACCCCGCCGAGGAACTGCCCGCCGACCTGGTCGACGAGCTCACCTCCCGGGTCCAGAAGATCGATCCGGAGGTGCAGTGGGAGATCGGCGGCGCCGACGACCGCGCGCCGACGCTGACGCTCACCGGCGGCGGCGACCCCGGGCTGCGCGGCCTGGCCGAACGCTGGCTGCGCGCCGCCCCGCGCGACACCGCCGGGTGGCGGTTCTTCGCGGCGCGGCAGGCCGACCACGAGATGCTCGCCCAGAACCTGGTGCTCGGCGACCACGAGTTCGACCTGGAGTACGTGAAGCTGGGGCTGCGCGCCGACGCCGCCCAGGCCCGCGTGCACGTCACCGCCTACCACCCCGACTTCCTGTTCGTGCCCGAGGAGCAGCAGCTCCAGGTCGCGCTGCACGTCCTGTACTGGGCGCTCGGCGAGGACGACGTGGCGCGCTGGGTCGGCGAGGTGACCCTCGCGATGGAGGCGCCGGTGGACGCGCTGCCGCCGTCGATGCTGCCGGTGGTGGTGGAGCAGATCGCCGAGCCGTTCGAGGAGGCCGCCTGGCTGACCGGCGAGGGCCGCACGCCGCGCGGGCACCCCTCCCGCCTGGAGGTGCGGTTCCCGCTGCACCGCCAGGACTTCCCGCTGCACGACCTGCACGTGTCGGTGAGCCTGCCGTACGCCAACTCCAATCCCGACCGGCTGCCGGTCGAGCCGTCCGCGGGCGCGCTGCGCAGGTTCGAGAAGAAGATCGCGGCGCTGGAGGGGGCCGTGCTGGCGGCCAAGGAGACCGGCGACGGACTGCGCGTCTACCACCTGTACGCCGACCCGGACTCGGGCGTGGTGGCCCGGCTGGACCAGCTGGCGGCGTCCTGGTCGGAGGGCAAGGGCAAGGTCGTCTCGGTGGCCGACCCCAGCTGGCGGGTCCTGGCCCCCTACCTGCCATGAACCCCGTCACCCCCTGGCCAGGATGACCTGGACGACCCGGCATTCACCGTGGGTATTCGCTTCGCTACCTTTGGTGATGTCGTGTCGACGCAGGTCACGGAGGTGCGGGATGGGTCCGGACGGCTCGCTGTGCATCGGGGCGGTGGTGCCGCGGACCGGCCGCCTGTCCACGCTGGGTGATCCGCTGGCGTTCGTCGTCGACCGGCTGGCGCCGCACCTGAGGTCGGTCGGCGGCGCGGGGCGCCGTCGCGCGCTGCGGTTCGCGGTGCGCGACAGCCGATCGGACCCGGACGGGGCGCGCCGGGCCGTCCGGGAACTGGTGGAGCGCGACCGCGCCGACGTCGTGATCACCATGGCGGGCACCCGGGTGCTGCCCGCGGTCGCCGACGCCTGCGAGCGGCGGGGGGTGCCGTGCGTGTCGACGACCTTCCCCTGGCAGGCGTACGTGTACTCGCGCGCCGACGACATCGGTCACCGGTTCGCCTGGACCTACCACTTCGCCTGGGGGCTGGACGACATCGCCACCGTGTTCGCCGACATCTGGGAACGCCTCGACGGCGCCCCCACGGTCGGCTGCCTGTGGAACGACGACCTCCAGGGGCGGCTGCTGCGCCACGAGCGCCACGGGTTCGTCCCGGCCGCGGCCCGCCGCGGGCACCGGCTGGTCGATCCCGGCGGCTACCGGGAGCCGGCCACCGACTTCGGTCCCGCCATCGAGCACCTGCGCCGTACCGGCGTCGACGTCGTCACCAGCGCCGCCACCGCCACCGACCTGGGGCTGTTCCATCGCCAGGCGCGCCGGGCGAAGGCCGCGCCACGGCTGATCACCTGTTCGCGCTGGCTGGCCTACCCCCATGCCGGGAAGGCGCGGGGCGACCTGGCCGACGCCCGTGTGGCCACGCTGGTGTACTGGACGCCCGGCCATCCCCACCGCTCCTCGCTGGACGGGACCACCGCCGCCGAGCTGGCCACCGCCTACCGGGACGCCACCGGCGCCCCCTGGCTGCAACCCCTGGGGCTGGCGCACGCCCTGGTCGAGGTCGCCCACCACGCCCTGGCCCACGCCGACGACCCGGCCCAGCCCGCGTCCGTCGCCCGGACGATCGCCCGGGCCCGCGTCGACACCATCGCCGGGACCCTGGACTGGACGCGCGGACCCGCCCCCAACATCGCGCTGGTCCCGCTGGTCGGTGGCCAGTGGCGCCCCACGCGCGACGGGCACGACCTGGCCGTGGTCACCAACACCGCCGTACCGCAGGTCCCCGTCACCGCCGACGTCACGCCGACGTGAACGCCCCTAGCGGACCGCCTCCACCTTCCGGTAGCGGGCCTCGGCGAACGCGTACACGCCGTAGGTCAGCAGCCCCACGGCCACGGCGACCAGCAGCCACGGCCCGGCCGGGGTGGAGGCGAACTCGCGCAGCGTCCCGTCGAGGCCCTTGGCCTTGTCGGAGTCGGCCGTCAGCGCCGCGTAGGCCAGGAACGCCCCGATGCCGCAGGCGACCAGGCCGCGCGCCACTCCCCCGACGACGCCCAGGGCCTGCACGGCGCGGCGGGTGTGGGCGCTCATCTGCCCGGTGCGCAGGATCTTCATGAACTTCCGGCGCACCGCCGAGGAGATGGCGTACACGCCCCAGGCGACGAACGCCAGCCCGATCGCCATCACCAGCCACCGCCCGCCGGGCTCGGCCATCGCCCGGCCGGTGAACGACCGGGACTGGTCGTCGCTGGAGCTGCTGCCCCGCCCCATCACAAATGACACGATCCCCGCGCACGCGACGACGTAGAGCACCGCGCGGCCGAGCGAGGACAGCCGCTTGCGCGGCTTGTGCCCCTCCGGGACGGGCTGCCCGAAGGCCGCCTCGGCCAGGCAGTACAGCGCCAGCCCCGCGAACCCGACCGCCAGCAGCCACAGCAGGAACTTCCCGGCGGGCTGCTCGGCGACGGTCTGCAGGGCGCCGCTCTTGTCGGCCTCCCGGCCGCCGTCGCCCAGCCCGATCTGCACCGCGATCCACCCGACCAGCAGGTACATCACCCCGTGGGCGACCAGCCCGGCGCGCGACATCCGGTGGAACCAGCGGCTTGCGGTGACCTCGCGCCCGGCCCGGCGCGCGCCGCCCCCGACGACGTTCGACACCATCACGACCTCCTCGAAGACGGACGGCATGTGCCCGAGGAGAAAGGCGGCAAACGTCGGGAAAGGTCAGGAAAGTCCGGCGCGGCGGGCGCGTTCGACGGCCGGGCCGATCGCCTCGGCCAGCGCCGCGACGTCCCGTTCGGTGGAGGTGTGGCCCAGCGTGAACCGCAGCGAGCCGCGCGCCCGCGCCGGGTCGGCGCCCATCGCCAGCAGCACGTGGCTGGGCTGCGACACCCCCGCCGAGCAGGCCGAGCCCGTCGAGCAGGCGATGTCCCTGGCGTCCAGCAGCATCAGCAGCGCGTCGCCCTCGCAGCCGGGGAAGGAGAAGTGGGCGTTGCCGGGCAGGCGGTCGTCGGGGTCGCCGTTGAGGATCGCGTCGGGGACGGCCTTGCGGACCTGCTCGATGAGCCGGTCGCGGAGCCGGGCGAGGCGGCGGGCCTCCTCCACCCGGCGCTCGGCCGCCAGCCGCACCGCCGTCGCCAGGCCCGCGATGGCGGGGGTGTCCAGGGTGCCCGAGCGCACGTCGCGCTCCTGCCCGCCGCCGTGCAGGATCGGGACCGGATCGCCGCCGACCTCCCGGTCGGGCTTGGCCAGCAGCAGCGCGCCCACGCCGACCGGACCGCCGATCTTGTGGCCGCTGAGCGCGAGGGACTTGGCGGCGGTGGCGGCGAAGTCGACCGGCAGGTGCCCGGCGGCCTGGACGGCGTCGGTGTGGAACGGCACGCCGCGTTCGCGGGCGACGGCGGCCAGCTCGGCGACGGGCTGGACGGTGCCGACCTCGTTGTTGGCCCACATGACCGTGGCCAGCGCCACGTCGGAGCCGTCGCCGAGCGCCTCCCGGAGGGCGTCGGGGCGGACGCGGCCGAGCCCGTCGACCGGCAGCCACTCCACGCGGGCGTCCTCGTGGTCGGCGAGCCAGTGCACCGCGTCCAGCACGGCGTGGTGCTCCACGGCCGAGGCCAGCACGCGCACCCGGGCCGGGTCGCCGGCGCGGCGGGCCCAGTACAGGCCCTTGACGGCCAGGTTGTCGGCCTCGGTGCCGCCGGAGGTGAACACCACCTCGCTGGGCCGCGCGCCGAACGTCTCGGCGATCACCTCGCGGGACTCCTCCACCACCCGGCGGGCGTGGCGGCCGGCGGAGTGCAGGGAGGAGGGGTTGCCGAGACGCCCCATCTCCTCCGTCATCGCCGCGATGGCCTCCGGCAGCATCGGGGTCGTCGCCGCATGGTCGAGGTAGGTCACCACGCGACCCACATTATCCGCGCCCGCCCGCGCGCCGTCGGGGGGAGTCGCCACCATCGATAAGCACCCCCTGACCTGGGGAGATGTAGATCACTCCGGTTGCGAGCTGTACCGTCCGGTCGGTACAGTTAAGAAGTCATGAAGAAGGACGCCCTGCTCGACGCCGCCGAGTCCCTGCTCTCCGAGCAGGGCACCCAGGCGCTCACCCTGAACGCGGTCGCCGACCGCGCGGGGGTCAGCAAGGGCGGCCTGCTCTACCACTTCCCCACCAAGGAAGCGCTGGTCAAGGCGATGGTCTCGCGGGTGATCGACGAGTTCGACGCGTTGATCGCCTCGTTCGACGACGGCACGCCGGGTTCCGCCACCCGCGCCTACGTCGAGGCCACGTTCGAGATCCTGGCCGGGGAGGCCCGCGCGTACCGGCGCTGGTCGGCCATCACGGCCGCGGCCACCGACCCCGAGCTGGCCGAGCCGCTGAACGGCGCGATGGCCCGCTGGCACAAGCAGCCGTGCGGCGAGGACCCCGTCGGGCAGATGGTCGTCCGGCTGGCGGCCGAGGGCCTGTGGGAAGTGGTGAGCCACGCGCCGGAGCTGTACGACGCGGAGCAGTTCGCCGCGCTCAGGCGGCGGCTGCTGGCGCTGCTGGACAGCCCGCCCGGCTGAGGCGGACCCTCACCCGGCTCCGCACGCCCTTCTGACGACCGATGACGCGCCTCCGCGCCCGGAACGGGCCTGGAGCGTTCCATCATGCCCCGCGCCGGGCCACACGGCGCCCATCCGATGCCCGCGCCGCACGCGCCCCCGCGCGCGGCGCCGTTCCGGGACGCCCCCGCGCCCCGGACCCGACCCGTGAGCCGGGGCCACGGCCCCGCCGAGAGAGAAAGAGGTGAACGATGCTGTTCCGCGCTCGACTGGGCACGTTCCTGACCTTCGCGTTGGCCGGTCTGCTCTGTGGTGTGTGGGTCTCCCGCATGCCCGCGCTGGCGGACAAGTTCGGCGTGAGCAAGAGCGAGGTCGGCGTCGTGCTCCTCGTCTGGGGCCTGGCCGCGATCGTGGCCATGCAGGGGCTGCGCGGCGTGATGGCGCGGCTCGGCAGCCGCACGGTGCTGCGCTGGTCGCTGCCGCTGGCGGCGGCGGCGTTCGGCTCGGTGGCGCTGGCCCCGTCGTTCGGGACGCTGCTGGTGGCGGTGGCGGCGTTCGGGATGGCGTTCGGCGTCGTCGACATCGCGATGAACGCGCAGGGCTCGGTGGTCGAGCACGCCTACCGCCGCCCGGTGCTGAACGGGATGCACGCGGGCTGGTGCGTGGGCGCGATGAGCGGCGGGCTGGTCGGCGTCGCCACCGCCGCCGCCGGGCTCGGCCACACCGCGACCGTGCTGGTGTCGGCCGCCGCCGTGCTGCCGGTCGGCCTGCTGCTGGGCCGCACCTACCTGCCGGACCCGGTCGCGCCCGCCGCCTCCGCCGGCGGGGGCCGCGCCAAGCTGCCCGCCGTCGTGTACCTGATCGGCGTGCTGGGGTTCATCGCGTTCATGGCCGAGGGCACCATCGCCGACTGGAGCGGCATGCTGCTGGCCGACGAGCTGGGCTCCGGCGAGGCCGTGGCGGCGCTCGGCTACCCGGTGTTCGAGCTGGCGATGCTGCTCGGGCGGCTGGCCGGGGACCACGTCCGGGTGCGCCTCGGCACCCGCGCGCTGCTGGTCTCCTCCGGCGTCGGCACCGCGGTCGGCATGGCGATCGTGGTGACCGCCCCGTCGGCGTGGGTCGCGCTGGGCGGGTTCTTCGTCACCGGCGTGATGGTCTGCACGATCGTCCCCACCACCATGTCGCTGGCCGGGACCGCCGCGCCCGGACGGCCCGCCGCGGCGGTCGCCCAGGTCGGCGCGATGGGCTACGGCGGCCTGCTGCTCGGCCCGGTCGTGGTCGGGTTCCTGGCGGACGCGACCTCGCTGCGCGTCGGCGTCGGCATCGTGATCGTCCTGTCCCTGCTGATCGCGCTGTCCACCCGGTTCCTGCCGCTGGACGCGGGCCACGACGTGGCCGCGCGGGTCATCGGCGACGAGGGCGACGCGGTGCGCCTCAACCCCGAGGCCGAGCCGGTCGCGGCCTGACCCGTCCCACCCCGCGCGAACGCGGCGTGTCACCTGCATCACGAGGGGGTGACACGCCGTTCCGCGTGACCGGCCCGTCCGATATAAACGCCCTTTGAAATCTTCGGACGAGGGGGCGGCATGTGGCGGGTTCCCGGCTACACCGAGCTGCGGACGCTGGGCGAGGGCGCGCAGGGACGGGTGGTGCTGGCCCGGCACGACGCGACCGGGCGCACCGCCGCGATCAAGTACCTGACCGAGCGGCTGAACGGCGACGCGGCGTTCCGGGACCGCTTCCGGGAGGAGGCGCGGCTGCTGCAACGGCTCCGCGACCCCTACGTCGCCGGGCTGTACGGCCTGGTGGAGACGCCCGAGGGCGCCGCGATCGTGATGGAGGCGGTCGACGGCGTCGCGCTGCGGCGGGTGCTGGAGGAGCACGGCGCGCTGGCGCCCGAGGCCGCGCTGACGGTGCTGAAGGGGTCGCTGCTGGGCCTGGCCGCCGCCCATGACCTGGGCATCGTGCACCGCGACTACAAGCCCGCCAACGTGATCGTCCGGGGTGACGGGCTGAGCAAGCTCATCGACTTCGGCATCGCCGTGGACGCGGGCGAGGCGGGCCGCTCCGGGACGCCGGTCTACATGGCCCCCGAGCAGTGGCGCTCCGAGCCCGCCTCCCCCGCCACCGACGTGTACGCCGCGACCTGCGTGTTCTTCGAGTGCGTGACGGGGCGCCGGCCGTTCGCCGCCGACAGCCCGGCCGTGCTGATGAACCACCACCTCACCGCGCCGGTCCCGGTGGAGGCGCTGCCCGGGCCGCTGCGCCCGCTGGTGGGGCGCGGCCTCGCCAAGGACCCGTGGGACCGGCCGCACGGCGCCAGGGCGTTCGTGGCCGAGCTGGAGTCGGTCGCGGCGGCCGCCTACGGCTCGGACTGGGAGGCGCGCGGGGTGCGGACGCTGGCCGGGGCCGCCGCCGCGCTGGCGGCGCTGTTCCCGCTGACGGCGCTCGGGCTCGGCGCGGCCGGGGCGGGCGCCGGGGCCGGGACGTCCGGGGCCGGGACGTCCGGGGCGGTCGCCGCCGGGGCGGGCAAGGGCGTGCTGGGCGTGGTGGGCACCAAGGCCGGGGCCGCCGTGGCGGGCGGGGTGATCGCCGCGACCGCCGCCGGGGGCGCGGCCGTCTACGTCGCCGCCGACGGCGGGCCGAGGCGCCCGCCCGTCGCGCCCCTGTCGGTCCAGCTCGCCTCCTACCAGCAGGGCGCGCAGGGGTCGGCGCCGCTCAGCACGGCCGGGCAGCTCGTCCAGGTCCGCGGCGGCGACCCGGCGCTCGCCCGGCGGATCAACGAGTCGCTGCGCGCGCCGCTGGAGGAGCGCCGCAGGTACTACGAGCGGAGCCTGGCGGCGCAGCCGGGCGCCAGGCCGTCGGTCTCCCGGGTGAAGGCGGCGGTCCGCACCGGCGGCCCCCGCTACCTGTCGGTCCGCTACGACGTCACGCTGGACTCGCCGACGCTGTCGCACCCGACCTGGAGCAGCCCGCTCGCGGTCACCGTGGACCTGAAAACGGGCCAGGCGGTGCCGGTCACGCGGATCCTCACGCCCGCCGCGTTCGAGGCCGAGGGTCTGGGCACGCTGGCCACCCGGCTCAAGAACGGCGCCGACGTCAACAGCTGCCTGCGGACGACCCTGCCGCGTCTCACCCGCCGCGCGTTCGAGCCGCCCCAGCCCGCGGTGCACGTGGTGCTCCAGCGCGGCGGCCTGGAGTTCCTGGTGAACATGACCGCCCTCGGAGAGACGACCGCCTGCGGCAAGGCCGACGTGGTCCTCCCCTACACCGGGCTCACCGGCCTGGTGGACCCGGAGGTGGTGAAGGCGGTCTCCTAGCCGAGGCGGGCCAGGACCGCGCGGGCGACGGCGAGCGCCTCGGCCCGCGCGGCGGAGTAGCGGGGGTAGGCGCCGACCAGCACCCGGCCCCTGCGCTGGTAGCCGTCGGCGAGGGACCAGACCACCCGGACGGTGACGTTGCCCCTGCGCACCCCGACCTCGGCGCCCCGCGTCCGGAACGCGATCGCCGTCCCCGGGTCCGGGCCCCGGCGGATCGTGACGGCGCGGGCGGCCGCGTACGCCTCGTCGCCGAGCCCCGGAACGGCCGCGCGCCCGGCGTAGGTCCCGGGGGTGGCGGCGCGGGTCCAGTTGCGGCGGTGCTCCCCGGCGCCGCGCGCCGGCCCGCCGGCCTTGGCGGGGCCGCGGCCGTGGGCCTCGACGCTGACCTCCAGGTTGCGGGCGAAGCGCGCGTTGAGGTCGCGCCAGCGGCAGAACCGGCGGTCCGCGCCGTCGGTGGGGTTCGGCTCCATCCGCGTTCCCCGCGCCTTGGCGGGCAGGGCGCGCCTCACCACCCCGCACAGCGGCGGCAGCGAGGTGACCACCGCGCGCCGCGCGTCGGCCCGCGGGGACGTCCCGGGGGTGGCGGCCGGGGACGGCGGGGTGTAGGGGGCGCTGTTGCCCGCCGGGCGGCCGTCGTCGTCCAGCCCCTTCTCCAGGACGGTCCGCAGGCCGCGGAAGCCCAGGAAGAGCCCGACGACGAGGACGAGGGCCAGGCAGCCCGCGATGGTGCGGCGGCCCTGCTTCCGGGACCGCGCGGGCGGGGCCGGCGGCCGATCCGCGCCGGGGTCGGGCGGCTCGGGGGCCGGGAGCGGCGGCGGTGCCGGGGCGGGCTCCCCGGCCCGCCCGGTGGCGACCCTGACGGCCGCCTCCCTGGCCTCCTCCGGCACCGGCGGGACGCGGAAGCCGCGGGCGCGGATGTGGGCGAGCAGCTCCGGGTCCGGCGGGACGTTGTGCACGCGCAGGTAGTAGACCGCCGAGCCGGGCCAGACCCAGGTCCCGTCGGTGTGGAACGCCATCGGCACCTCGGCGGGCCGCGACGGGTCCATCAGGTCCTCGTCGGTGCCGCGCGCCGACAGCACGACCGGCGCCTGCTTGAGGTAGGTCAGCAGCGCGTCGCGCTCGTGCAGCGGGACGGGCGGGCGCTGCACGACGGGGCGGCCGCCCGGCGGCACCGAGTCGAAGAGCCTGGCCATCCGGGGGGAGGTGGCCGGCTGCGGCGTCCACGAGGGCGGGGGCGGCTGGGACAAGGCGGGGGTCCTTCGGGCCTGAGGAGAAAAGAGAGTTTTCGGCGAATTGTAGGTGTTCGCGCAAAAAACGGAACGTCCCGCTCCGGCCAGCCGCAGGCCGGGGCGGGACGTTCCGTCGGACGGTCAGCGCGTCACTTGCGCTTGTTGATCTCCTCGGTGAGCTGCGGGACGATCTGGAACAGGTCGCCCACCACGCCGAAGTCGACCAGCTCGAAGATCGGGGCCTCGGCGTCCTTGTTGATCGCGACGATCGTCTTGGACGTCTGCATGCCGGCCCGGTGCTGGATGGCGCCGGAGATGCCGGCCGCGATGTACAGCTGCGGCGACACCGTCTTGCCGGTCTGGCCGACCTGGAACTGGTGCGGGTACCAGCCGGCGTCGGTCGCGGCGCGGGAGGCGCCGACGGCCGCGCCGAGCGAGTCGGCCAGGCCCTCGATGATCTTGAAGTTCTCGGCGGAGCCGACACCGCGGCCACCCGAGACGACGATCGCGGCCTCGGTCAGGTCGGGGCGCTCGCCCTTCTCCTCGACGACCCGCTCCACGATCCTGGCGGCCTTGTCGGTGTCCGACAGCGCCACCGACACCTGCTCCTCGGCCGGGGTCGCCGGGGCGGCCTCGGGCGCGATGGAGTTCGGGCGGACGGCGATGACCGGGGTGCCCTCCTTGACCTTGGCGTGCGCGACGATCGCGCCACCGAAGATCGAGTGCTCGGCGACGAAGCCCTCGGCGACGTCCACGACGTCGGTCAGCACGCCGGTGCCCAGCTTGACGGCCAGGCGACCGGCGATCTCCTTGCCCTCGCCGGTGGCGGCGACGAGCACGGCGGCCGCGCCCCTGTCCTGGGCGAGCTGCGCCAGCAGGGCGGCCTTCGGGGCGACGACGTAGGAGGTCAGCTCCTCGTCGGCGGCCAGGTAGACCTTCTTGGCGCCGTACTCGGCCAGCTTTTCCTTGGAGCCCTCGTAGCCCGCGCCCACCCATACCGCGGCGGCGTCGCCCAGGCGGTTGGCCAGGGTCAGCAGTTCGAGGGTGACCTTCTTGACCTCACCGTCGACGTGGTCGACGAGGACGAGAATCTCGCTCATCGTTCTTCAGTCCCCTTCCTCGCTCAGACGAACTTCTTCGACGCGAGGAACTCGGCGACCTTCGCGCCGCCGTCGCCCTCGTCGGTGACGATCTGGCCCTGCGCGCGCGGCGGGGCCTCGGCGAAGTCCACGACCTCGGTGGCGGCGTTGGCCAGGCCGACCTGGCCGGCGTCGATCCCGGCGTCGGCGATGCCGAGGCTCTGGACCGGCTTCTTCTTGGCCGCCATGATCCCCTTGAACGACGGGTACCGCGGCTCGTTGATCTTCTCGACGACGCTCACGACCGCCGGCAGGCCGGCCTCGACCCGGTCGTAGCCGTAGTCGGTCTGCCGCTGGATCTTGATCGCGGAACCCTCGATCTCGACCTTGTTGGCCATCGAGAGCTGCGGGACGCCGAGACGCTCGGCGAGCATCGCGGCGAGCACGCCGGTGCGGGCGTCGGTGGACTCCGAACCCAGCACGACCAGGTCGTAGCCGGTCTGGCCGAGGGCCTGGGCGATGGCGTACGAGGTCTGCAGCGCGTCCGAGCCCGCCAGGGCCTCGTCGACGAGGTGCACGGCCTTGTCGGCGCCCATGGCCAGGGCCTTGCGGATGGAGTCGGTGGCCTTGTCCGGACCCATGGTCAGGACGGTCACCTCGCCGCCGTGGGCCTCCTTGATGCGCAGCGCCTCTTCGATGGCGTACTCATCGAGTTCGTTGATGACGCCGTCCGCCGCGGCGCGGTCGAGCGTGCTGTCATCGGACTTCAGCTTGCGCGGGCTCTCCGTGTCGGGAACCTGCTTCACCAAGACGACGATGTTCATGGCCGGTGGCCGACCTCCCTGCACTCAATCGGCCGCTGGGGGCAGCGGCAAGAGGGGCGCCGCCCATGGCGGGTCGACGCTGGCTGGTGCGTTGCTGAACTGCTCCGCACCGCACAGCCTGCCAAACACCCGAACCGCCTTCGGATCCGGGTCCCTGTCTCGGCCATGCACTGCAGATGTTACCCGTGGGTAGCCTGAAGGCAAATCCCAGGTGGGTGAGACCCTACCCACGCCGAACCCGCACCTCACGACCGCGCCGCGCCCGACCCCGGAGTGACGCAGATCACGCCCGGCGGGCCGTCCGGCCCCCTCAGTGCAGGGAGATCTGGATGCGGGACAGGGTGTTCTCCACGGTGCTCTGCAGGCCGTAGAGCGGGGTGAAGCTCGGGTGCCAGGAGACCGAGGCGACGATCACCGCGAACGCCAGCAGGCCCAGCGCCACGCCCGCCACGGCGATCCGGCGCGGGCTCTCGGCGAGGCCGAGGAACGCCTCCTCCAGGCGGCGGCGCGGACCGCGCACGCCGGGCGCGGTCCACACCACCAGCGCGGCGGCCGCCGCGCCGAACGCGCTCGCCCGCTGCGGGTCCACCATCACGCCCACGCCCGACAGCAGCATCAGCCCCAGCGGCACCCCCACCGCGAACACCGCCGCGTACGGCAGCGTCGCCGCCGTCCGCGCCAACGCCGGCAGGCGGCTCCCGGCGCCGGGCATCAGGCGCAGCCCCGTCACCGCCAGCGCCGAGGACACCAGCCCCAGTACCGGCACGACCAGGGTGACCCCGACCGCGATCACCACGACCAGCATCGTCAGCAGCCGAGCCCACCCCAGCGCGATGGCCAGCGCGTGAGCGTCGTCGTCCTCAGCGTCCCCGCCCCCGTCCGCCGCGGCGGGCCGCACCGACACGGAACCCCGCGCCGACGCGGCGGGCCGTGCCGTCGTGGAGCTCCGCGCCGACGCGAAGATCTCCTCCAGCGCGGAAGGCCGCACCGATACGGAAGCCTCCTCAGACGTGGCGACCTGCGCCGCAGGAGAAGCCTCCTCCGACACGAAAGCCTCGCCTGACACGGAAGGCTGCGCTGCCGCGGAAGCCTGCCCTGACACGGAAGCCTCCCCTGACACGGAAGGCTGCGCAGACGCGGAAGGCTGCGCTGACGCGGAAGGCTGGGTCGGCATGGGGGGCTGCGCCGGTGCGGGAGTCCGGGCCGGCGTGGAGGGAGGTGTCATCGCGGGGGACCGTGTCGAGGTGGGGGGCGGGACGGGGAGGTCGGCCATGGCTTCGGCCAGTTCGGTCGCCGAGGGGCGGGTGGACGGGTCGGGGGACGCGGCGGCGTGGAGGAGCGGCTCCCACTCGGGCGGTACGGGGTCGCCCGAGTGCGTCGCGGCGAGCGTCACCGTCGCCGCCCACGCGTGGACGTCGTCGGCGGGCGTTCCGGGGGCGAGGCCGAACTCGACGATCACCGGGGCGCCGTCCACGAGCAGGACCGTGTCGCGGGTGAGCGCGCCGTGGGCCAGGCCGGTCCGGTGGATCGCCGCCAGGCCCCTGGCCAGGCCGGCCGCCAGGCGGTGCAGCGCGGCGCCGCGCAGGGCGCCGCGTTCCGCCAGCTCGGTGGTGAGGGAGCGGCCGGGAACGAGCCGCGACACCACGTAGGGCGGGTCCGCGTCGGGGTCGCCGTCCAGCACGTCCACCACGTGGGGGCTGAGCACCGCGCGCATCCGGTCCAGGTCCGGGCGCGGCGCGCCGGGCGGCGGCGTGGTGATCGCGACGTCCCGGCCCGCGGCGTCGGTGTCCCGGCGCGTGCCGGGCGCGGGCCCGGTCAGCGGACTCCGGTGGTTTCGGTGGCTCTGCTCCCCGCTCATAGGGTTCGCCACACTACCGGGCTCCTATATGAAAGGCAGGCCGCCCGACAGCAGATCCTTGATGTCGGCGCGCAGATCCTCCAGGCTCTGGCTCATGCCGGGCAGCGGCGTGGTGTCCGGCTCGCCCTGCCGGGACAGCACCACCAGCACCGTCGCGAACGTGCCGAGGATCAGCACGCCCGCCACGGCCGCCTCGGCGCGCGGCAGGACCGCTCCCCACAGCCGCGCCAGCTGGCGGCGCGGGGCCCCGCTGCCGGGGGCCAGGCACAGCAGCGCGATCACCACCATCGACGCGTAGGACACGGCGGTGGCGGCGCCCAGGTCGGGTTTGGCGAACATCAGCACCCCGAGCAGGACCGCCCCGGCCAGCAGGGTGAGCGGTGCGATCAGCACGGTGACCAGGGCCGCGCCGGGCAGGTGCAGCGGGGCCTTGAACGCCGCCGCCACCGCGTCCCCGGCGCGCGGCCCGCGCCGGGTGCGCTTGCCCTCCATGCCCCGGGCGGCCTTGTCGCCCATCCGCAGCACCAGCACGCCGACGACGGTGACGCCGACGGCCAGCAGCGGCGCGATCCCGGCGAAGCCCAGCAGCGCGACCAGCACCAGCAGGCTCATCACCCGGTACCAGCCGTAGGGCTTGCGGCGTTCCCGGTCGGGGGCGCGGTCGGCGTCGCGGCGGGTGGTCTCCTCGCCCGGGCGCGGCCCGGTGGCCTGCTGGTAGGGGTTCTCGTAGGGGACGGGCGGCGGCACGGGCTGCGGCGCGGGCTGCGGGCGCGGCTCGGTGAGCGGCGCGGGCGCGCGCCGGTACTGCTCGTAGCCGCCGGGCCGCTCGAACGGTCCGGGCGCCGGCGGCGGCATCGGCGGCGGGGCCGCGGGGGGCAGCTGCCCCATGAAGTCCTTGGGCTGGAGCGGGGCCGGGGTGGGCACCGGCGCGGGCACCGGGGCGGGCGGCTCCGGCGGCGGCATCGCGAACGCCCGCGACGCGGTGTGGTCGGGCGCGGTCGTCTCCGCGTCCCGGGAGGTCTCCTCCAGCCGCGTCCGGAACTGGTCGACCATCGTCTGGTCGGTGAGGGTCGCCTCGACCTGGACCCGCCGCGCCAGCTGCACCAGGTCGACGGCGGTGGGCCGTTCGGCGGGGTGGCGGGACATCGCGGCGCGCAGCAGCGGCAGGATCGGCTCGGGCACGCCGTCCAGGTCCGGCGTGTTATTGATGATCTTGTAGAAGATCGACTCGAAGGTGCCGGAGCCGAACGGCGGCCGCCCCGTGGCGGCGTAGGCCAGCGTCGCGGCCCAGGCGTGCACGTCGGAGGACGGGCCCGCCTCCTCGCCCTCGATGATCTCCGGGGCGAGGTAGCCGGGGGTGCCGATCACCATGCCGGTCGCGGTGAGCCGGGTCGCGTCGGCGGCCTGCGCGATCCCGAAGTCGATCACGACGGGCTCGCCGTCCACGAGCATCACGTTGCCGGGCTTGAGGTCGCGGTGCACGATGCCCGCGCCGTGGATCGCCGACAGCGCCGACGCCAGCCCGACCGCCAGCCGCTGCAGCGCCTGGCCGGCCATCGGCCCGGACTCCTCGACGATCTCCTCAAGGGTGCGGCCGGGCACGTACTGGGTGACGATGTAGGGCTGGTCGGCGGTGACGTCGGCGTCGAGGATCTCGGCGACGTGCGGGTTGTGCACGCGGCGCATCGAGTCCACCTCGCGCGCCAGGCGGCGGCGGGCCGTGGCGTCGCCCGCGACGGCGGGCCGCAGCACCTTGACGGCCACGTTGCGGCCCTCGGGATCGGCCGCCAGGTGCACCACGCCCATCCCGCCCTCGCCGAGCGTCTGGAGCAGGCGGTAGTGCCCGATCCGATCCTGGCCGAAGCTGTCCCCGGACGTGGTGACCCCCTTTGTCGTTTCCGAAACCCTACCCTCGCGCGCCGTCCCCCGTGGATCTCCCCGGCATCACGCGGCCCGTGCCGCGAGGGGGATCCGGGGGCGTTCGGCGGTGCCCGCCCAGTCGGCGAGGGCGCCCGCGAGCCAGCGGGCCGACGGGCGCCGGCCCGGGTCGCGGTCCAGGGCGCGCCGCAGCAGCGGCGCCAGCGGCTCGGCCGCGCCGCCCAGGTCGGCCTGGCCGCGCAGGATGCGGTAGCAGACGCCGTGCAGCGAGCCCCGGCCGAACGGCGGGCGCCCCGTCGCGGCCTGGGCGAGGGTCGCCGCCCAGGCGTACACGTCGGCGGCGGGCGTGGCCTTGCCGCCCTCGATCAGCTCGGGCGCGAGGTAGGCGGGCGTGCCGATCACCATGCCGCGCCGGGTGATCTGCTCGGCGTCGGCCGGCAGCGCGATCCCGAAGTCGACCAGCATCGGCCGGTCGCCGAGGACGATCACGTTGCCGGGCGACACGTCGCGGTGCACCACGCCCGCGTCGTGGATCGACGCCAGCCCGAGGGCCATGCCGCGCGCCACCCGCAGCAGGCGTTCGGCGCGCGGCGGCCCGTAGGCGTCCACGAGGTCGCCCAGCGGGACGCCGGGCGCGTACTGCGTGACGATGTAGGGGTGGTCGCCGTCGAGGCGCCCGTCCAGCAGCCGCGTCACGTACGGGCTGGGGGCGTGGTTGGTGACGCGGGCCTGCGCCGCCATCTCCCGGGCCAGGCGCCCCCGCGCCTCCGGCTCCGCCGCGAACTCGGCGTCGAGCTCCTTGAGCGCGACCTCCCGGCCGACGGGGTCCAGGGCGAGGTGGACCACGGCCGTGCTCCCCCGGCCGATCTCGGCCAGCAGCCGGTACTCTCCGAGCCGCCGATGCTTCCCCATATCCCCTATGACGCGGGAACCGGCAAGGTCGTTCCGAGAAAAATCAGTTCCGGCGCGCGGCCTGGCGGGCGCGGCGCTCCTCGCGCCGGGTCTCGAACCTGGTCGCGGCGGCGTCCAGCCCCTCCAGGAACTCCGCCAGCTCCTCGCGGGCCTTCTCGCCGTCGTCCGACAGGTCGGTGCGGTCGAACACGTCCCACTTGCGCAGCACGGGGATCAGCACGTCGTCGTGGTGCAGCCGCAGGTCGTAGATGCCCGCGTTGGCGATCACGACGGACTTGCGCAGGAACCCGTCGATGCTGTGGCCGGGCATCTGGAAGCCCTTCACCACGTCGGTGATCGCCCGCATGGTCGCGTTCGGGGCCGCCTCCAGGGCCGCGCCCAGCAGGTTCCGGTAGAAGATCATGTGGAGGTTCTCGTCGGCGGCGACGCGGGCGAGCATCTGCTCGCAGACCGGGTCGCCGGACGCCCGGCCGGTGTTGCGGTGCGACACGCGGGTGGCCAGCTCCTGGAACGACACGTAGGCCGCGCCGTGCAGGAACGAGTCGCCGTGGTCGGCCTCGTAGCCGACCTCCATGTGCTTCATGCGGGCGCGTTCCAGCGCGATCGGGTCGACGGCGCGGGTGACGGTGAGGTAGTCGCGGATGACGATGCCGTGGCGGTTCTCCTCGGCGGTCCACCGGTTGACCCAGGTGCCCCACGCGCCGTCGCGGCCGAACACCTCGGCGATGGCGCGGTGGTAGCCGGGCAGGTTGTCCTCGGTGAGCAGGTTGACGATCAGCGACTCGCGGGCCTCCTGCGAGAGCTGCGACTGCTCCAGGCTCCACTCCTCGCCGCCGAGGGGGCCGTCGAAGTCGCGGCCCTGGCTCCACGGCACGTACTGGTGGGGGAACCACTCCTTGGCCGTGGACAGGTGCCGGTTCAGTTCCGTCTCCACCACGGGTTCCAGGTCCCGCATCAGGTTGAGCTGGAGCTGCTTGTCTTCGGGCGTCACGGACATCCTGATCCTTCGCTTGACGACGTGGGAACGCGCGGGCACGGCCTGTCGCGCGGCGTGGGGGGAGGGTCCCGGCGGGCCGGGCTGAAACTTACTAAACCGTAGGTTCCAGATTCGCGACCGCTGTCACGTACGTCAAGCTCCCCCCGTCACAAGCCGCCGTTCCTCTTTCTTGTAGGAATGCGGGAACCGCGACCGGCGACGGGGCGCTCACCGCGTGTCGGCCGCCTGCTGCCACAGCCGGTTGGCGGCGGCGCGCAGCAGCGCCCGGGGCAGGATCTTCAACGCGGGCAGCGCCGCCTTGTACTGCGCGCCCGGCACGCACAGCGCCCGGCCCGCCGCGACCGCGTCCAGCCCGGCGCGGGCGACGTCCTCGCGGCGCAGCCACAGCAGGTCGGCGCCGTCGTCACCGGTGCGGGTGAAGCCGGGGCACAGCGCCGTGACGTGCACGCCCCGCCCGCCCACCTCGGCGTGCAGGCTCTCGGAGAACGACGCCACGTACGCCTTGGTCGCCCCGTAGGTCGCGCTGCCCGGCGACGGCGCGAAGCCCGCCATGGACGCGACGTTGAGGACGCCGCCCCGGCCGCGTTCCAGCATCCCCGGCAGGGCCGCGTGGGTGAGGCGGACCAGGGCGGTGACGTTCAGCTCGATCTCGGCGAGCTGGTCGTCGAGGTCCAGGTCGGCGAACGCGCCGAACGCGCCGTACCCGGCGTTGTTGACCAGCAGTTCCACCGGGTCGTCGCGGAGCCGGCCCTCGACCTCGGCGCGGGCGCCGGGGTCGGTGAGGTCGCAGGCCAGCACCTCGACCGCGACCCGGTAGCGTTCGACCAGCTCGCGGGCGAGCCGGTCGAGCAGGTCGGCGCGGCGCGCCACGATCACCAGGTCGGTGCCGCGCGCGGCCAGCAGCCGGGCGAAGCTCTCGCCGATGCCGCTGGAGGCCCCGGTCACGAGCGCGGTTCGATACGCCTGTCGCATGGCGCGAGATGGTACGGGAGACGGGGGCCCTCCGTGCGGCCCGTCCGGGCCCCGAGGGGCACGGTGACGCGCGTGCCCGGGAACGGCCGGTACCCTGGGGCCGCGGCGAAGGGGTCCGGCCGCTCCCGCACCGCCTCCGGCGCGGCGGCCCGGACGGAAGACCCCTCCGGCCCGTCCCTCCCGGCCGCAGGCCCTCCCGGCGGCCCGTTCAGACCACGTGCGGCTCGCCGCCCATGGCGATCTCGACGGGCGGCAGCATCGCCGCCGGGTCGGCGCCGGCGAACCACAGGCCGATGACGAACGCCGCCGTCGCCTCCAGCAATCCGGCCCGCGCCAGCCCGCCGCCCGGCAGCGGCACGGCCCCGGCGTCGCGCACCAGCCGTCCGGCGGTCGCGACGGCGCCGGGGTCGTCGCCGCAGACCGGCACGCCGAGCGGGCGGCCGTCGAAGACCGGCGGGGTCATCCGCCAGATGCCCTCGTGGCAGAGGTTGAACGCCTTGACCACGTGGGCGGCGGGCGCGGCGGCGGCGATCCGCTCGGCCGCCGCCGGGCCGTGCCCGGTCGCCAGGGTGAACGCGGGCGGGACGATCGGGTTGGTGCAGTCGACCAGCACCCGGCCGTCCAGCGGCCCGGCGGCCCGGACCGTCGCGACCGCCGCGTCGTGCGGCAGGGCCAGCAGGATCACCTCCCCGAACCGCGCGGCCTCGCGCAGCCCTCCCGCGCGCGCCCCGACGCGCCCGGCCGCCGCCCTCGCCTTCTCCGGGGAGCGCGCCCCGATCATCACCTCGTGGCCCGCGCGCACCCAGTGGGCGGTGAGCGCCTCGGCCATGTTCCCCGCGCCGAACGTTCCGATCCGCATCGCCTGTGCCTCCTTGTCGGTCGGTACGGTCGGGACGGTAGGCGTTCCGTGACGCACCTCCCGGTAAGTATCGAAAGGGGCAGGATCGTGGCCGAGATGTTCATCGCCGACTGTCCCGCGCGCCTCGGGTTCGACCTGCTGGCGGGGACCTGGACGTCCGTGGTGCTGTACGCGCTGCGCGGGGGCCCGGCGCGCCCCGGCGAGCTGCGCGAGCGCATCGGCGGCGTCAGCCCCAAGGTCCTCACCGAGACGCTGCGCCGCCTGGAGGCCAACGGCCTGGTCGAGCGCCGCCGCTACGCCGAGGCCCCGCCGCGCGTCGAGTACGCGCTGACCGAGCCGGGCCGGGGCCTGCTGGAGCCGATCCTCGCGCTGGGCCGCTGGACCGAGCGGTACGGCGAGCAGGTCCTCGCCGCGCAGGAACGCGCCGAGGCCGGTTGAGAAGCCGGTTGGGAAAAGCGTGAAGAAGGGTCCGGCCATCGGGAGACAACCGGGCGACCATCCCCCGGCTGGAGGAGTCCCCGATGAGACCAGGACCCGCATGACGGCCGCGTACGCGCGGCCGGACGAGATCGACGACGGCGAGCTGATCCGGCGTTCGGGCGACGACCCCGAACGGTTCGCGGCGCTGTTCGACCGGTACGCCCGCCAGATCCACCACTACGCGGCGCGGCGGCTGGGCACGCAGGCCGCCGACGACATCGTGGCCGAGACGTTCGAGATCGCGTTCCGGCGGCGCGCCACCTACGACCCGGCGCGGTCGATGGCGCGGCCGTGGCTGTACGGGATCGCGTCCACGCTGATCGCCCGGCACCGCCGGGCCGAGGAGCGCCACTACCGGGCGCTGCGCCGCACCGGCGTGGACCCGCTGCCCGAGCCGATGGCCGAGACCGTCGTGTCGCGGGTGGCCGCCGAGCAGGACGAGCGCCGCCTGGCGGGCGCGCTGGCGCGGCTGTCGGCGGGCGACCGCGACGTGCTGCTGCTGTTCGCCTGGGGCGGGCTCGGCTACGACGAGATCGCCGAGGCCCTGTCCGTGCCCGCCGGGACCGTCGCGTCCCGCCTGAACCGCGCCCGCCGCAAGCTCCGCACCGTGCTGGGAGACGACTGATGGACGAGCTGACGACGCTCCGGGGAATGCGCGCGGACACGCCGCCGATGACCCCGGAGGCCGAACGCGCCGCGCGGCTGCGTCTGCTGGCGGCCTCCCCCGGCCCCGAACGCCGCCGACGTCGCGCGCCGCGCGTGGTGTGGCGGCTCGGCGCGGTCGCCGCGCTGGCGGCCGGGTCCGTGGTGGCGGCGGCCGTCGTCCGGGACGCCGGGTCCGGCGCACCGGGCCGCCCGTCCCCGATGATGCCGGTCGCCAACGTCGCCGAGCTGGGCGAGCGCGCCGCCCGCACCGCCGAGAGCGACCCCGGCCCGGTCGCCGGGCCCCGGCAGTGGACCTATGTCAGGCACGCCTACGCCGAGCCGCGGCGGTACGGGGTCGGCGTGACCGGGAAGGTGGCCACCGGGGAGTTCTGGGTGGACTTCACCGGCGGCGGGATGCGGACGTCGAACGGGGGCGGGGGTCTTCGCCGGAGCCCGGCCGGCTCCTGGGCGGACCTGACCCGCTACACCGCCACCGACCCCGCGGCGCTGCGCCGGCAGCTGCTCGCCGCCGCGCGGGCCGAGAGGAGGGCCGAGACCGCTCCCGGGTCCGGGCCGCGGCTGCGGGTCCTCAGCGACCCGGCGCCGGACCCGCGGGCCCCGGTCACCGACGCCGACGTGTTCACGCTGGTCGACGCGCTGATGCGCCTGACCGCCCCGCCCCCCCGCCTCCAGGCCGCCCTGTACCGGCTGCTGCCCCGGCTGGAGGGCGCGCGGCTGCGGCGCGGCGCGGCCGACGTGACCGGGCGGCGCGGCGTCGCGTTCACGATGGTCACCGACCGGGGCCGGTCCGTCGGCGAGATCATCGTGAGCGAGGGCGACTACCGCTACCTCGGCTCGCGGATGGTCCAGATCCCCGGCCCCGCGGGGAAAGACCACCGGTCGCGCGCCGGTGGCGTCCCCGCGACCGGCAGGGTGGTGACCTGGACGGCGCTGCTCGCCAAGGGCGTGGTGGACCGCCCCGGAACGCGCCCCTGATCCACTTTTCGGGGACACCCGCCGCGCCTTCCGGACTTCGGGCCGAACGCCCCCTACGATCGGCCCCGCAGTCCCCGAGGCCCGGCGGGTGTCCCCTATGCGAGTCGACGAACGGATCGGTCCCTACCGCGTTCTGGAGGAGATCGGTGTCGGTGGCATGGGCGAGGTCAGCCTCGCCCTGGACGGTGCCGGGCGGGCCGTGGCGGTGAAGGTGCTGCACCCGACCGTGGCGCGCGACGCGGTCGCCCGGCGGCGGCTGGAGCGCGAGGTCGCCGCGCTGCGCCTGGTGCGCGGTCCGAACGTCGCCGAGGTGCTGGACGCCGACCTCGGCGCGCGCCGTCCCTACCTCGTCACCCGGTACGCGCAGGGCCGGACGCTGGCGGAGGTCGTCCGGGAGCGCGGACCGCTGCGCGGCGAGGACCTGGACCGCCTGGTGCGGGGGCTGGCGCGGGCCCTGGCGGCGATCCACGGGGCCGGGCTGGTGCACCGGGACCTGAAACCCACCAACGTGATCATGGTGGACGGCGAGCCCGTGGTGATCGACTTCGGGCTGGCGCACCACCTGGACGCCACCCGGCTGACGCTCACCGGCACCGCCATCGGGACGCCCGGCTACCTCGCCCCGGAGGTCCTGGACGGCCTGCGCGCCACGCCCGCCGCCGACGTGTTCTCCTGGGGCGCGACGGTGGCGTTCGCGGCGACGGGGCGCCCGCCGTTCGGGGCCGGGCCGTCGCAGGCGGTGTTCTCCCGGATGGAACGCGGCCGCGCCGACCTGTCGGGGGTGCCGCGCGAGCTGCTGCCGCTGGTGAAGGCGGCGCTGTCGCCCGTCCCGGCGCGCCGCCCGGCGGCCGGGGCGCTGCCGGGGAACGAGGACCTCGCGGGGAGCGCCGTGGACGCGGCCACCGAGCACGTCCCCGCTCCCCCGCCCGAGGAGCCGCCCGAGCCGAAACGGCGGGCCGCGCGCGTCCGGCGGGCGGCGCGGGGCGCGGCGCTGGTGGCGCTGCCCGCGCTGTGCGCGCTGCTGCCGCTGCCCGCGGCGGTGGCCTGCGCCGGGTACTTCCTGGCCGCGTACGCGCGGGACGCGTGGCGGCGGATGCGGGCGCGGCTGTCGCGGGCCGGGCGGTTCGGCGCGCGGGTCGCGGCCGTGTCCGCCGTCCCGCTGGAGCTGCTGGTGCGGCTGGTGGTGCTGGCGGCGGCGGCCGGGGCCGGGTACTCGGTGCTGCTGGCGGCGCTGCTGGTCACCCCGGCGGCCGGGGACGGGGCGCTGCCGTTCGGGCTGCTGACGGCCGGGGCGCTGGTCCTGCGCGGCCGCTACGGGACGAGCGGGCCGCCGCTGCGCCGGGTGGTCGTCCCGCTGCTGGCGGCGGCCCTGCTGGCGGCCGTCGTGGCCCTGCGCGTCCCGCCGGTGTGGTGGCCGGTCAGCGGCCCGTGAACGTGGCCTTGCCCGGCCCCTCCTCGATGAACGAGCGCATGCCGTTCTTCTGGTCCTCGGTGCCGAACAGCGCGGCGAACTGGACGCGCTCGATCTCCAGGCCCGTCGCCAGGTCCACCTCCAGGCCCGCGTCGATGGCCTGCTTGGCGGCGCGGATCGCGACGGCCGGCCCGCCCACGAACGTCCGCGCCCACTTCACGGCCTCGGCGTAGACGTCGGCGTCGGGCACGACCCGGTCGGCCAGGCCGATCGCCAGGGCCTCCTCGGCCGCCACGTGCCGCCCGGAGAAGACCAGATCCTTGGCGCGGGCCGGGCCGACCAGTCGGGTGAGCCGCTGGGTGCCGCCCGCGCCGGGGATGACGCCGAGCCGGATCTCCGGCTGCCCGACCTTCGCGCCCTCGCCGACCACGCGGAAGTCGGCGGTCAGCGCGACCTCCAGGCCGCCGCCCAGCGCGTACCCGGTGATCGCGGCGATGACGGGCTTGGGGATCGCGGCCAGCGCCCGGGTGAACTCCTGCAACAGCTCGGAGGGGCCGCCGGACATCTCCGCGTAGGTCATGGGGGCCATCTCCTTGATGTCCGCGCCCGCCGCGAACACCCTCTCCCCGCCGTACAGTACGACCGCGCCGACGGCGTCGTCCTCGGTGACCCGCCGGGCGGCGTCGATCAGCTCGCGCTGCACCTGCGCGTTCAGCGCGTTCATCTTCGGCCGGTCCAGCCGGATCGTCGCGACGCCGTCCTCGACCTCGACCCGCACGAACTCGCCCACAACACCCTCCAAAGTGATCTCCGCGGAACGACGCCACGAGCTTAGGACGTGTCCGCGGGGCCGCCGCGCCCGGTGCGGGCCCGCGCGTGTTCCGGCCGACCGCGCCGGCGGTAACGGCCGGGGGCGGTCCCGTGCTCGCGCCTGAAGGCGTTGGCGAAGGCGAACTCCGAGGAGTAGCCGGTCTCGGCGGCCACCTGGCTCAGCGGTGCGTCGGAGGCGCGGAGCAGCCGTGCCGCGACCGTCATGCGCCACCAGGTCAGGTAGCGCAGGGGCGGCCGGCCCACCGTGGAGCGGAAGCGTTTGGCGAAGGCGGCGCGGGACAGTCCCGCGCGCGCCGCCAGGGAGGCGACGGTCCAGGGGTGGGCCGGGTCGTGGTGGACGGCGTGGAGCGCGGCGGCGATCGCGGGATCGGCCAGCGCCGCCGCCCATCCGGTCCCCGCGCCGTCCCGGAGCCGGTCGTCGAACCAGGTGCGCAGGATGTACAGCAGCAGCGTGTCCAGGAGGGCGGGCACGACGGCGTCGGTGCCGGGACGCGGCCGGTCGAGTTCGCCCGCCAGCAGTTCGACGGCCGCGCGGAGTTCGGTGCGGTGTCCCAGACGGGCGGGCAGATGGACGGTGTCGGGCAGTTCGCCCAGCAGCGGATGGGCTCGGGAACGGTCGAGCCGGTAACCGCCGCACAGCGTCACGGCGGTGACGTCCTGGGCGGTCCGACCGCCGGAGTCCGAGGCGTGGAGACCGGCGTCGTCGTAGGGATCGCAGGCCGGGGCCGCCAGCGGAGTGGAGGGGCTGTCCGCCAGGCCGTGTCCGTGCCCGTGGGGGAAGAGGACCACGTCGCCGGTGCCCAGCGCGACCGGTGCGCCACCGTCCGGTGGGAACAGCCAGCATGTTCCCTGGAGGACCACCTGGAATCCCACCGCCCCCGGGGCGGAGGGAAAACGCTGCCCCCATGGGGCGTGCCATCGCACGCGCGCCGACCGGGGCTGCCCGGTGCGCACGATGTCGACCACGTCGCTGAGCATGTCCACACCGGAAACCTATCCGTGCGCCATGGGAGAAGACGATCGCGTAGAAACCGGCGAGTTCCGCGCATGGCCCGTCCGCGCCGTCCCGCCTACGGTCGATCACAGCGGGCCGAGGGGCCCGGAACGGAAGGGGAACCGCTGATGGACGACCGGACGAGCATCCTGGTCGCGGGCGCGACCGGCACGGTGGGGCGGCGGGTCGCGGCGCGGCTGGCCGGGATGGGGGCCGAGGTGCGGGCGCTGACCCGTGACCCCCGGGCCGCCGGGCCCACGCCCGGCGAGGTCGTGCGCGGTGACCTCTCCGACCCCGCGAGCCTGCGCGCCGCCGTGTCCGGGGTCGGCGCGGTCTTCCTGGTCTGGCCGTTCGCCACGGCCGAGGGGCTGTCCGCGGTCCTGGACATGGTCGCCGAGCACGCCCGCCGCGTGGTCTACCTGTCGTCGGCCGCCGTCCGGGACCACGAGCGGCAGGCCGAGCGGCTGATCGGGCGCAGCGGGCTGGAGTGGACGTCCCTGCGCCCGCACGCCTTCTCGGCCAACACCCTGGCCTGGGCCGAGCAGATCCGGAACGAGGGCGTGGTCAGCGGCCCCCACGGCGCGGCGACCACCGCCCCCATCCACGAGGACGACATCGCCGCCGTCGCGGTGCGCGCGCTCGTCTCCGACGGGCACGTCGGCGCCGAGCACCTGCTGACCGGGCCGGGGCTGCTGACGCAGGCGGAGCAGGCGCGCGTCATCGGCGAGGAGATCGGCCGCCCGGTGCGCTGGGTCGACACACCGGTCGAGGACGCCCGGCGGCGCCTGCTCGCGCGGGGCTGGCCCGAGCAGGCCGTGGACGGCGTCCTCCGGGCCCAGGCCGATCTGGTCGAGGTTCCCGGGCCGCTCACCTCCACCGTGGAGGAGGTCACCGGAACGCCCGCCCGCACGTTCCGCCAGTGGGTCGCCGACAACGCCGACCGGTTCCGCTGACCGGCCGGCCGTCTCAGATCCACCCGCGGCGCGCGGCGATGGTCCCGGCCTGGAAG
This sequence comes from Actinomadura kijaniata, assembly GCF_014138665.1. Classification (NCBI taxonomy): domain Bacteria; kingdom Bacillati; phylum Actinomycetota; class Actinomycetes; order Streptosporangiales; family Thermomonosporaceae; genus Actinomadura; species Actinomadura kijaniata. Next base: position 827,088 of record NZ_JACJIA010000001.1, on the reverse strand, counting down.
CGGCTGGTGGTTTCGAGCAGGTCCAGCAGCTCGCCGACGCGGCGGGTGTAGGTGCGCGGCGAGAGCCCGAGGCGCGCGACGGCGGCCTGGTCGGACAGGCCGCCGCGCATGCAGGCCAGCACCGGGACCAGGTGGGCGGGCGGCTCGTCGGGATCGCGGCCGGCGGCGGGGTCGTCCCCGGCGTCCCACCAGCCGCGGTGCAGGCGGGTCAGCGCGTCCACCACCGCCGGGTCGCGGATGACGAGCAGGCCGTTGTAGAAGACCTCCAGGTCGAGCGGGATCACGGCCGTCCGGCGGTCGAACACCCCAGCCGGAAGGGGATCTGCCGGATCAGACGCGCCTGGCCGCCGTCGCGCCACGGGATGGTGCCCAGCTCGGCGTCGTGGGCCAGCCCCTGCGGGGAGGTGATCTGCCGGACGGCGGGGACCCGGGCGACCGCGCGGTGAACGCAGTCGGCCGCGTGCGTCAGCAGGCGCTCGGGCACCCCCTGGACGACGCACCCCGAAGGGTCGTCGAAGGTCAGCAGCTCCCGGCGGGTGACGTCGACCAGGCGGGCGACCGCGACGCCCACCCTGGGCGGGTCCACGCGCTGGGCCGCGGGCCGCACGCCGCGGGCGGCGTGGAAGGCCGACTCCTCCAGGGCCTGGGCCACGGCCTCCCGCACCTCCGCCCGCCGGGGCCGCGTCCGCTCCGGTGTCGGTGCCACCTTCTCGCCCTCCCTCCGGCTCCCGGGACGGGGCGCCGAGCCGCCCCGCGACCGTCAGCGACTCATACCGATGGGTTTACTTTACGGAGCGCATCGGCCCCGGTGGGTAACGAACACGGAAAGGGCGCGGCGATCGTCCGCTCTTCAACCGATGGCGCGTCCACGCCATGTGCTTGATCGGCCACGTTCGGTGAACGACCGTGGGTCGTGTGGGCGACGCCCCGTCCCGCACGACGCGTGCGTCCCCGATCCCAAGGGCAGAGGCCACGATGCGCAAGCCGTTCCTGGAACCGCTGGCCGCGGCGCTGCTCATGGTCCCGAGCGTCGCCGCCGTCCACGCGGCCAAAGCGCTGTGGCACGGCTGCCCGGCCAGCCGGTTCTGCGTCTGGGAGGGGCCGGACGGCACCGGCAGGGTCGCCGCCTACCGCGACGGGACCTTCGACGTCGCCGGCCAGGGCCTGGTCGGCGGAGGGCGCTCGGCCTGGAACCGGACCGGCGACAGGTGGTGCTGGCTCCCCGTTTCCGGAAGAGCCTTCACCGGCGGCCGCCTGGATCCCGGCCAGGCGCTCACCGCCACCACCGTCCGGGCCGCGCACCGCCCGGACCGGCACCACTGCGTTCCCTGAGCGCGGGGGTACAGGCGGCTCGAACGCCGCGCGGCCCTGGGCGGCGTGCGGTGCCGTGGAAGTGGCGGCGCTCGCCCTTCGTCAAGGGCAGGTCAGGCAGAGGACCCTCTCAAAAACGCATCCCTATGCATTCCCAGTAGTCTTCGCCGCAAGCGGACTCGCACTCGTGGAATCCCGGGCTGCCGTATGGATGCTGGCGCAGGCAGTGACCGAAGCAATCCTGGTAGCGGCGTTGCGGCGGCGGTTCCCCCACCACGGGATCGTGTGCGACCCGCGAGGGATATGGCACGCGGTGCGGTGCGTGAACAAGTGGACCGTTGTCGTCCACGCCCACACGCCCTGCGAACTGCGGGACAAACTGCTAGGAACGGAAGGCCACCGTTGATGAACGTTCGGCCGACCGCGGAGGCCATGCGCGCGCACGGGCCGTCGCCGGACACGATCGCGCCGGTCAGCGGGCGGGCGGAACGCGACCCGGCGAGGCTCGACGGCGACGCGGCCGACGGTCCACGAGTCCCTGTGGCAGTCTGTCGCGGTATGCGTGATCTTCTCCGGGAGGCCCTGGACGAGCACGGCGACCCCGAGTCGGCCGAGGCGGTGCTGTCGCTGGTGCGGCCCGCCGTCGCGCTGGAGGTCGGCGAGGGCGCGTCGGTGTACGGGGGCCTGCCGCCGCTCCCGGCCGGCATGGAATGGCCCGTTCACCGGGGGCAGGCGCTGACGTTGCTGGTCCGGCTCGACTGCGCGTCGCTCGCCCCGCTGTACGACGGTGACTGGCCGCTTCCCCGCGACGGCGTCCTGCTGTTCTTCTACGACGACTGGTTCGGGTTCCGGCAGGGCGAGGACACGCTTGCCGACGAGTTCCCGGTCAGCCCCGGCTGTCGCGTGCTGCACGTTCCCGGCGACGACCCCGAACGTCCCGCCCCGGACGGCACCCACGTGATCCCGCCGCTGCCGCTGGACGCCCGCCCCGCGCTGTCGGTCCCCGACCACACCGCGCCCGAGCTCGAACGCCTCTGGAAGAGCGGGAACGTCGACATCGTCAGGATCATGGGGGCCTGCGTGGCCGCGCGCGACGCGCTCCCCGCGTCCCGGCACCTGCTGTTCGGCTGGGACGAGCACGACGTCGCCCCCGGTCACGGCCGTCCGCTGCTCCAGGTCTCGGCCGAGGAGGGAACGGCCTGGGGCGAGATCACCGGGATCGAGTTCCTGATCTCCGAGGAGGACCTGGGGGCGGGCCGCCTCGACCGCGTGCGGTACGCGCTGGACGTCGCCTGAGGGCCGGCCGCCGGGGCGCCGGGTCCCGGTGGGGACCCGACCCCCCGGCGCGCCGCGTTCCCTCCCGGTCAGTCGGCGGCGACGGACCGCCGGTCGTTCAGCGGGTTCCACGTGGGGCAGTAGCCGTGGAGGGCGTTGGCGTGCTGGTCGAACCTCGACCACAGGGGCGACGTCTTCATCACCCGCAGCACGCTCTCGTCCGCGTACTTCATGGCGCCGTCGGTCATGTTGGCGCTGCCGATGTAGAGCCCGGCGGTGGGGCCGTGGCCGATCATCAGGGTCTTCTCGTGCATCTGGGAGTAGGCGCCCATGGCGGGGCCGCACAGCTTGATGTCGATGTTCGCCTCAAGCAGGTCGGTGAGCGCCGGGTAGTGGTCGTTCGCGGGTGTGCGGGGATCGTCGCCCACGTCGCCGGTGACCACCTGGACCGTGCACCCTCTCTTCTTGGCGACCCCGAGGATCCCGGTGATGTTCCGGCGGGAGATCCTGAAGTTGGCCACCTTGATGACGTCGTCGGTCCTGGTGGTGGAACACGTCTCCGCCGCCTCGGCGAGGGCCTCGCCGACGGGGTCGTGGACCTGGCGGGGATAGGTGAAGACCTCGTAGTCGGCGCTGTGGTGGTTGTTGTCGGTCTCCGGGTCCGGGTCCGGGTCGCCGTACTCGTTGTTCCCCGTGCTGTTCGGGCCGTGGAACAGGTCGTCGAAGTAGCGTTCGGCGTAGAACCGGTGGAGTTCGGGGCTCGTGAGGGTCACCACGTTCTCGTACGCCTTCTTTTCCGTCGCGTCCTTCCCGTGCCACCAGTCCAGGTTGGCGGAGGAGACGTAGACGACGTTGTTCACCGTCCCGCCGGTCGTCTGCACGCTCGACAGCGTCATGAACTTGTTGTGCATGATGGAGGGCTCGCTGACGGCGTTGCCGGCCTCGTCCAAGGCGTCGCGGTTGGCGATGCAGCCGCGGGTCGCCACCTTCCGCCCCTCCCAGTCGACCTTCCTCGGACTACAGGTGGCGACGGCGATCCGCTGCTTCGGGTCGGGGACCTTGGACGCCTCGATGAGGGCCTTGTACTCGGCGCGGCCGCGGTTCCAGCCGTCGATGACGACGCGGACCCTGACACCGCGCCCGGCCGCGGCGGCGAGCGCTTCGACGATCTCGATCCGGTCGAAGTAGTAGAGGGTGATGTTGATGGAACCGCCGTTGGCGGCGTCGATGAGGCGCTTGGCGTGCGCCGCGATCCTCTCGTGCTTTCCCTCGTCGAACTCGACGAAGTTCTCCACGTATCCGCGGTCGATGGGGGTCGCGGCGGCGGCCGTCCGGGATCCGGCTCCCGCGGGCGGTGAGACGGCCAGCGACCCGGCGGTCATGAGCGCGCCGCAGGCGGCGAGGAACCAGCGTCGACCGAACATCGGTGTCCTTTCGGGGGAGCAGGACCTCGCGCGCCGGAAAACGCGCGAGCGATCGTCGACGATTGCCGTGAAGTATCACGAACATCCCAACTCGCGGGCGAGATCCGACCGGAGTCGGACAGCGGGATTGACAGGGGCGTTGTCCTGTTCTTCCGCCCATGTCGGGCGGGATCCCCCGGCGCCGAACCGCGCGGGCCCGTGCGGCGGGAACGGCGAAGGGACGCCGGCCGCGGGGGCGCGCGGGACGCGGACCGAGGGGCGTCCCCGCTGTCGGGGGGCGCTGGTAGGTTCGTGGCCCGGCCGCAGTCGGACGCTCGGGGGATCTCGCTCATGCTCGTCGCGCACGCCGCCTGGCACGGCGGCGCACTGTGCCTGTGGGCCGAACGGACCGGGAGCCGCGAGCCGGACCCGGACGCGCACCCGTTCGCGACGCGCGACTTCACCGGGACCTCCTACGAGCCGATGGTCAGGGGCGCGTTCCGGGTCGAGCTGGCGATGGCGCTGCCGACCGTGGGCGGGATGCCGGTGCCGTCGCCGGAGCTGGACTCCACGCCGCACGACGAGCCGCCGCGCCTGCGGGAGTGGCGGGTCCCGGCGCTGGTGCTGGAGCCGTTCCCGGCGATGGCGCTGTTGCAGGCGGCCGAGCACAGCGGGGACGTGGTCTGCGGGACCGACCTGCGTTACCTGTGCCTGCTCGCCGAGGAGGCGGTGCACCTCGTCGGACGCGGCCAGGTGCTCCCGGCGCTGCTGCGCGAGGACGGGGACCTGGTGGCGCGGTGGCGGCCGGTGTTCGACGACGGGGACCGGTTCGGGGATCTGGTGCGGGCGATGCCGTCGGCGTGCCGGGCCGCCGACGGGGGCCGCCCCGCCGCCGAGGTGCTGCGCGAGGCGCTGTCGGGGCTGGTGGACACGGCCGTGCGCGGGATCGTGCCGCATCCGCTGCTGCCGCCGCGCGCCGGGAGGGTCCCCGACCGGCTGCCGCTCGCCGAACGCTGGGTCGAGGCCCTGACCGGACCGAACCCGGTGGTCGCCCGCGAGCCCCGGGACGACCCCGACGAGCTGATCGCCGAGCTGGACGCCTGGGCCGCCGCCGTCCGCCGCCCCTCCGGGCCGCTGCGGGTGTGCTTCCGGCTGGCCGAGCCGGGCGCGGACGAGCTGGACTACGGGCAGGGCGGGGAGAAGAGCGAGTCCTGGCGCGTGGAGTTCGCGTTGCAGGGCGTGGACGACCCGAGCCTGTACGTTCCCGCCGCGCTGGTGTGGGCGGGCGAGGCGACGTCGATCCCGAACGCGCGCGAGACCCTGCTGGAGGGCCTCGGCCGGGCGCTGCGGCTGTTCCCCGGGATGGCGCGGGCGCTCAACGGCGACACCCCGCACGAGCTGGTCCTCGACACCGCCGGGGCGTTCCGGTTCCTGCGCGAGTCGGCCCCGATGCTGGCGGCGGCGGGGTTCGGGGTGCTGCTGCCGACCTGGGCGGGCAGGGCGCGGCTCGGCATGAGGCTGACCACCCGCGACGACCCCGACGAGGGCGGCGGCGCGGCGGCCGGGTCGGGGTTCGACCTGTCGGGGCTGATGCGGTTCAAGTGGGACCTGGCGATCGGCGACGAGTCGATCGACGAGGACGAGCTGGCGGAGCTGGCCCGCCTCAAGACCCCGCTGGTGCGGCTGCGCGGCCAGTGGGTCGAGCTGGACGAGGAGCAGCTCGAGGCCGCGCTGGAGTTCCTGCGGCAGCCCCGCGCGGGCACGATGACCGCCGCCGAGGCGATCCGCGCGATCGTCAACGCGGGCGACGACGCGCTGCCGCTGCTGGACGTGGACGCCGACGGCGCGTTCGGCGACCTGCTGTCCGGCCAGGCCGACCGCCGCCTCACCCCGATGACCACCCCCGAGGGCGTGGAGGCGACGCTCCGGCCCTACCAGGAACGCGGCCTGGCCTGGCTGCGCTTCATGAGCGACCTCGGGCTGGGCGGGCTGCTCGCGGACGACATGGGCCTCGGCAAGACCCTCCAGACCCTGTCGCTGCTGGCGTACGAGCGTGAAGGCGGCAGGACGCCCAGGCCGACGCTGCTGATCGGGCCGATGTCGCTGGTCGGGAACTGGCAGCGGGAGGCCGCCAGGTTCACGCCCAAGTTGCGGGTGTACGTGCACCACGGGACCGGGCGGCACCGGGACGAGGACCTCGTCGCGGCCGTGGGGCGCGCCGACCTCGTGCTCACCACCTACGGGACCGCCGCGCGGGACGCCGCCGTGCTCGGCCGCGTCGGGTGGGAGCGGGTGGTGTGCGACGAGGCGCAGGCGCTCAAGAACGCCGGGACGCGCCAGGCCCGCGCCGTGCGGTCCATCCCGGCGCGCACCCGGATCGCGCTCACCGGCACGCCCGTCGAGAACCACCTCACCGAGCTGTGGTCGATCATGGAGTTCGCCAATCCGGGGCTGCTGGGGCCGCGCGCGGCGTTCCGGGAGCGGTTCGCGGTGCCGATCGAGAAGGACGGGGACGAGCGGGCGGCGCTGGCCCTCAAGCGGGCGACGCAGCCGTTCATCCTGCGGCGGCTGAAGACCGACAGGTCGATCATCTCGGACCTGCCGGAGAAGCAGGAGATCAAGACCTACTGCAACCTGACGCCCGAGCAGGCGTCGCTGTACCGGGCGACCGTGGACGACATGCTCGCGCAGATCGCCGAGGCCGACGAGCGGCAGCGGCGCGGGCTGGTCCTGGCGACGATGGCCAAGCTCAAGCAGGTCTGCAACCATCCGGCGCAGCTGCTCAAGGACGGGTCGCGGCTGGCGGGGCGGTCGGGCAAGCTGGAGCGGCTGGAGGAGATCTGCGGGCAGGTCGTGGAGCAGGGCGAGAAGGCCCTGGTGTTCACGCAGTACGCGGAGTTCGGGTCGATGCTCCAGCCGTACCTGGCGTCCCGGCTGGAGCGGCCGGTGCTGTGGCTGCACGGCGGCACGTCCAAGCAGGCGCGCGACGACCTGGTGCAGCACTTCCAGAACGACCCCGAGCCGTCGGTGTTCCTGCTGTCGCTCAAGGCGGCCGGGACGGGCCTGACGCTGACCGCCGCCAACCACGTGGTGCATCTGGACCGCTGGTGGAACCCGGCGGTGGAGGACCAGGCGACCGACCGGGCGTTCCGGATCGGGCAGACCAGGAACGTGCAGGTCCGCAAGTTCGTCTGCGTCGGCACCATGGAGGAGCGCATCGACGAGATGATCGAGCGCAAGAAGGCCCTGGCCGACTCGATCGTCGGCACCGGGGAGGACTGGCTGACCGAGCTGTCGGTGGCCGAGCTGCGCGACGTGCTGTGGCTCGCGCCCGAGGCGGTGGCGGACTGATGAGCTGGTCCGAGCGGTTCCTGGCGGCGGTGGAGGCGCTGGCCGACCCGGTGCGGATGGCGCGGGGACGGGTGTTCGCCGAGGCCGAGCGGGTGGACCGGCTGAAGGTCGCGCCGCACGAGGTGACGGCGCGGGTGGCGGGGCTGGGCGGGGAGGCGTTCGACGTCGCGCTCGGCGTCGACGCGATCGACCCGGCGGACTGGCGGCGCGTCGAGGCGGCGCTGGCGGCGCATCCGGTGCTGCGGGCGCGGCTGCTGTCGGGGGAGCTGCCGCCGGAGGTCGCCGACGTGTTCGCCGAGGCCGGGACGTCCCTGTTCCCCGCCGCGCTGCACATGATGTGCGGCTGCGACGACTGGGGGACGCCGTGCGACCACGGCGCGGCGGTGCTGTACGCGCTGGCGCGGGCGTTCGACGAGGACCCGTTCCTGGTGCTGGCCTGGAACGGCCGCACCCGCGAGGACCTGCTGACGGCGCTGCGGCGCGCCCCGGCCGCCGCCGAGGAGGACACCCCGGACGAGCCGCTGACGGCCGAGGGGTTCTGGGCGCGGCCCTCCGGGCTGGCCCGGCTGCGCGAGCGGCGTCCCGCTCCCCCGGTCCCGCCCGGGTTCGTGCTCCAGGTCGCCGCGCCGCCGCCGGTCAGGGTGCGGCGGCGCGACCTGGCCGACGCCCTGCTGCCCGCCTACGAGGCGCTGGCCTCGGCCGCGCCCGAGCGGGAGTGAGCGCGCCGGTCACACGGTGACGACGATCTTGCCGATCTGGGTGCCGGACTCCAGGTGCCGGTGCGCCTCCACGATGTCGGTGAGGTCGAAGGTGCGGTCCACCGCGGCCCGGAACGCGCCCGACCGCAGCCCGGAGGCCACGAACGCCGCCGCGCGCCGCAGCCGGTCGGGCCGGGTCGTGGTCTCCAGCATGGTGTAGGTGCGCATGTTGAGCGCGGGCATGCCGAGGTCGAACGCCGGGTAGGGCGTCGGCTCGCCGCTCAGCAGGCCGTACTCCAGCAGCATGCCCTCGTCGGCGACGACGCGGGCCAGCTCCCGCACGCCGGGTCCGGCGACGGCGTCGAAGACCAGCTCCGCGCCGCGGCCGCCGGTGGCGGCCAGGACGCGGTCGGCCACGTCCTCGGTATCGGTGACGATCACCTCGGCGGCGCCCGCCGCCAGCAGCGCGTCCCGCTTGGCGGCGGTGCGGGTGAGGGCGATGGGCGTGGCCCCGACGCGGTCGGCGACGCGGATGGCGGCCAGGCCGACACCGCTGGAGGCGGCGTTCAGCACGACGGTGTCGGCGGGGCGCAGGCCGCCGACCTCGACCAGCGCGCCGTAGGCGGTCACGTAGGGCGTCCACACGGCCGCGCCCTCGACCGCGCCGAGCCCCTCGGGGCGGGGCAGCACGGCCGAGGCGGGGACGACGGCGCGTTCGGCGTAGACGCCGTAGTCGTTCGGCGAGAACGTCTGCACGACGCTGACCAGCTGGTCCGGACGCACGCCGGTCACCCCGTCGCCGACCGCCTCGACCACCCCGGCGGCCTCGATGCCGAGCCGCGCGGGGAACTTGCGCACCGGCTCGATGTAGACCCCGGCGCGGAACAGCGCCTCGGCGCGGTTCACGCCGATCGCCTCCACCCGGATCCGCACCTCGCCCGGCCCCGGCTCGCCGACCGGGACGTCCTCCAGCCGCATCACCTCGGGGCCGCCGAGCTCGTGGAACAACACCGTCCTGGCCATCGCCTCGTCCCTTCTCGCGGAGCGGAGCCCCACCCAAGCACTTAAGTTCGATGGCTGTCAAACTTCGATGACCGTCGTACCATGGGGGCATGAGCACCGACGCCGAACGCGAACCGCACCACCCGGACCCGAGGACCGTTCCGCTCCAGCAGGTGCTGGAGGCCCTGGTCGACCCGGTGCGGCGCGGCATCGTGACGCGGCTGCACGCCTCGTCCGCCGACATCAGGTGCGGCGGGTTCGACCTGTCGGTGAGCAAGTCGACGGCCACTCACCACTTCCGGGTCCTGCGCGAGGCGGGGCTGATCCGGCAGTACTACGCCGGGACGTCGCGGATGAACGCCCTGCGCCGCGAGGAGTTCGGGCAGGCGTTCCCGGGCCTGCTGGAGGCGATCGTGACCGCCGACCGCGCCGCCGACCGCGCCGCCGACCGCGCCGCCGTCTGAGACCCGCCGGGGTCAGGCGCGGTGGAGCGCGGCCTCGCCCTCGGCGCGCAGGCCCTTCCACACCGGTCCCGCGTTCCCAGCCGTCGCCCAGCAGCACGAGGGTCGCCACCAGCGAGACGACCGCCGCCGCGCCGGCGTTACCTCGTGCCGGGCCGCCGCGTCGTTGGGGTGTAACAGCCGACACGGCAAGGAGAGAACCCCATGGACGCCCGTTTCCCCTACTACGCCACCCCCCTCGCGACCAGGTACATGAAGCACCTCGCCGCGGCGGGCAAGGTCATCGCCGACTCCGCCCTGCCGACCGCGACGCAGAACCTGGTGGCCATCCGCGCCAGCCAGATCAACGGCTGCGGCTTCTGCACCGACGCGCACACCAAGGACGCCGCGCACGCCGGGGAGACCGCGGTGCGCGTCAACCTGGTCGCCGCCTGGCGGGAGGCCACCGTCTTCACCGACGCCGAGCGCGCCGCGCTGGAGCTGGCCGAGCAGGGCACCCGCATCGCCGACGCCGGCGGCGTCACCGACGAGGCCTGGGCCGACGCCGCCGAGCACTACGACGAGGACCAGCTCGCCGCCCTGGTGTCCCTGATCGCCCTCATCAACACCTGGAACCGCATGAACGTCCTCATCCGGCAGCCCGCCGGCGACTACCGGCCCGGCCAGTGGGGGTGACCGCCGCCCGGCGTCCCCGCCCGCGTCGCGGGCCGCCGTTCCGGGCCGGGCGCGGCGTCCGGCAAAATGATCATTAGGACGCCGGTTCCGCCGCGGCGACCGGGCTCGTCCGCGAACTGTGGGAGGAACGGTGTTCCTGGTCACCGGTGCGACCGGCAACGTGGGCGCGGAGCCGGTCCGCGGGCCGGACGCGCCGGTGCCCGACGGCGCCCGGCCCGTGCTCGGCGGCCTCGACGACCCCGGCACCCTGGCCGGGGCCCGGGACGCGGGAGTGCGGCACGTGGTGCTGGTGTCGGGAGGGTCGGCCGCGCTGGCGGACATGAGCGACCCGATCTCCCGCTCCCTGACGCTGTCGGAGCGGGCCGTGCGCGACTCGGGGATGGCCTGGACGCTCCTGCGCCCGCGCGCGTTCATGTCGAACGCGCCGCGCTGGGCGCCGCGACTGCGCGCGGGCGACACGGTGCGCGTGCCGTTCCCGGACGCGCCGGCGGCCTGCGTCGATCCCCGGGACGTCGCGGCCGTCGCCGCGCGGTCGCTCGTCGGCCGCGACCCTCGGGGGCGCGTCCACGAGCTGACCGGCCCGCACCCCCGCGACCAGCTCGCCGTCCTGGCCGAGATGCTCGGCCGGGACCTGCGCTGCGTGGGGCTGACCGACGGGCAGGCGCGCGCCGAGATGGAACGGACCCTGCCGGCCGAGTACGTCGACGCCATCGTCCGCCCGGACGTCCAGGAGGTCACCGGCCGCCCGCCCCGCACCTTCCGGCAGTGGGCCCCGGCCCACGCCGGCGCCTTCCGCTGATGCGCCGGGTACTGGTCGCCGGGATCTCCGGCGCGGGCAAGAGCACCCTGGCCGACCGCCTGGCCGAACACCTGGACCTGCCCCGTCACGAGCTGGACGCGATGCACCACGGGCCCGGCTGGACGCCGCGCCCGGAGTTCGTGGACGAGGTGCGGGCGTTCGCGGCGACCGACCGCTGGATCTGCGAGGACCAGTACCACGGCAAGCTCGGCGACCTGCTGTGGGAGCGCGCCGACACCGTGATCTGGCTGGACCTGCCCCGGCGCACGGTGATGTTCCGGGTGCTGCGGCGGTCGTTCGGCCGGGCGCTGTTCCGCCGCGAGCTGTGGAACGGCAACCGCGAGCGCTGGCGCGACTGGACCGACCCCGACCATCCGGTCCGCTGGGCCTGGTCGCAGTACGACCGCAAGCGCGCCAAGACGGCCGAGCGCATCGCCCGGCACCCCGGCGTCCGGGTCGTCCACCTGCGGACGGCCCGCCAGACGCGCCGCCCGGACCGGCTCGCGCGGGAGGGGGACGGATGGTCGAGTGCTTCCACGCCCTCGTCCTGACCGGGACGCCCGGCGTCGTGCGGGGACGCTGCCGGGAGGCGTTCCGGGCCGGGGAGGTGTTCACGGTCGCCCGCGACGCGGGCGGCGATCATCCGGTGTCGCTCACCGTGCGGGAGATCCGCGTGTACGGCCGCCCGGTCGACGAGCTCACCCCGGTGGTCACCGCCGAGCTGGTGCCGACCGGCCGGGGCGCGGGGCGCCTGGCGGCGGGGACGCTCCTGTGCCGGACGGCCTGAGTCACCCGTAGTGCCGGCCGGTGCAGCCCACATCCCCCGCGATCAACGCCAGCACGCCGAGCAACCCGACGATCTCGGTGTAGTCGCCGGAGGTGAACGCCGTGGAACGCGGCCCCGTGGCCGTCACGCCGGGGATCACCGCGCAGGACCGGGCGATCGCCGTCGAGCTCCACTCCACCTCCAGGGTGTAGGGCGGGTCCACGTCCAGACGCCGCCAGCCGGAGGGGTCCCGGAGGGACCGCAGCGCCTCCTCGTAGATCATCCGCTGCGCGCGGGGCGGCGGGACCAGTACCGCCGCGTACCGGTCGCGGCCCTCCTTCACCGCCACGGCGGGCACCGCGCCGAGCGTCTCGCGCGCCTCGGCGCACGCCGCCGCGTCGCCGGTGACCAGCCCGACCGGGACGCCCAGCGTCCCGGCGTAGGCCGCCATCAGGCGGATCTCCCCGGCCGCCGCGCCGTTCAACCGCACGTCGTGGATCTCCCGGCCCATCCACGTGTGGTTGAGCACGCCGAGCGGCACGCCCGCGCGGGCGTGGTAGCCGACGTACAGGGCCACGTCGAAGGAGGCGTCCAGGCCCTCCCCCATGTGCATCGGCTGGTGGGTGCCGCGCACGAGCGCGCAGCGCTCGTCGATGAGGTCGGCGCGCAGGTTCCGGCCCCGGCCGTGGGAGTCGGCGACCACGACCTCGGCGGCCCCGGCGTCGAACGCCGCGCGCACGGCGGCGTTCGCGTCGGCGGTCATCAGCTCGCAGCCGCGCTCGTAGCCGCGTCCCGGCGCGCGCATCTCCTCGGGATCGGTGAGTCCCGAGACCCCTTCCATGTCCACCGACACGAAGACCTTCATGTCCCCATGTTCCTCCATCGGGGACGCAACGCTTCCGGGGGCCTCGGCCGGCGGACGGGCGACCGCCGAGGACCTGGTGCAGACCGCGCCGACCAGGGCGTGGCCGGCGTGGGCGGGGACGCGCGGCGCGGCCGGACGGCGATGACGCTGCGGGTGACCGACCGGGTCGAGGGCGGGCCCGGGGACCGGATGCTCTCCGTCCGGGTGGACGGGCTGCGCCCAGGGGTCACGCCGGAACGTCTCCGCCGGGCCGCGTGGAGAGACCCTGGGGGAAGTCCCGTTCCGGCCAGGGGGCTGGCCGGGGCGCGGGGGCGGGGTTAGGGTTTCGGCGATCTTGGAGGTCGTCTTGCGTCGAACGGTCGCCCTCGGCTCCGCCCTCGTGGTCCTCTCCGCGCCGGTCTCCCCCGCCCGCGCCGCCCCCGCCCGGAGCGCCGGGAGCGTGGTGTCGGTGACGCCCCTCCCGGCGGGGCTGTGGCTGCCGGGCGCCGGGAGCGCGCACCGCGTCGTCTACCGCACCACCGGCCCCACCGGAAAACCCGCGCTCAGCAGCGGGGCCGTGTTCGTCCCCCGGGGGACGCCGCCCGAAGGCGGGTGGCCCGTGGTGTCGTGGACGCACGGGACGGTGGGGCTCGGCGACGCCTGCGCCCCCTCCACGGCCGGGCGGTCGCAGCGGGACGTCACCTACCTGACCCGGTGGATGTCCGAGGGGTACGCGATCGTCTCGACCGACTACGTGGGGCTCGGCACGCCCGGCGTCCACCCGTACCTGGACGGCCGGAGCGCCGCCCACTCCGCCGTCGACATGGTGCGGGCCGCGCGCGGCGTGGACCGCTCGCTCGCCGCCCGGTGGGTCGCGGTCGGGCAGTCGCAGGGCGGGCACGCGGCCCTGTTCACCGCCGTGATCGCCCCCAGGTACGCCCCCGACCTGGACTTCCGGGGCGCGGTCGCCACCGGGCCGCCGTCCAACCTCGAAGGGATCGTCTTCCTGGCCGGGCCCCACATCCCCGACCTGCCCCTGGCCGACCTGACCGCCTACACCGCCTACATCCTGGCGGGCCTGCGGGCGGCCCGGCCCGCGTTCGACGTCGGCCGGTACCTCACCCCGCTCGGCCGGCGGGTCGTCGCCGACGCCGAGCGGCTCTGCTACGCCGACATGGTCACCCGCACCCGGGGCGTCTCGATCGGGAGCATGCTGCGGCGGCCGCTGTTCGACGCCGCCTTCTTCGAGCGGCTCAGAAGCGTGACCGAGGTGCCGCTGACCGGGTACCGGCGGCCGTTCTTCGTCGCGCAGGGCGTCAACGACACCACCGTGCCGATCCCGCTGACCCTCAAGCTGGCCGGCGACCTGAAGGCCCGCCGCCAGCCGGTGACGTTCCGGGCCTACCCGGGGACCGACCACAGCGGGACGATGGCCGCGTCCCTGCCCGACACGACCGCGTTCGTGAGGCGGCTGCTCAGCTCAGCGGCAGCCGGGCGCTGACCCGGAACCCGCCGCCGGGCCCCGGACCGGCGGACAGCTCGCCGCCCAGCGCCTCGGCGCGCTCCCGCATGCCCCGGACTCCGTTGCCGGAGCCGGGCGACACGCCGTCGCGGGACGGGCCCGGGTCGTCGATCTCCACGCGGACCGCGTCGCCGGCGTACCGGACCCGGACCGTCGCCTCGGTCGCGGCCGAGTGGCGGGTCACGTTCGTCAGCGACTCCTGCACGATCCGGTAGGCCGCCAGGTCCACCTCGGCGGGCACCGGGCGCGCCGCGCCCTCGGTGACGGCGCGCACGGTCAGCCCGGCGGCCGACGCGCCGGAGGTCAGCTCGGCCAGCCGGGCCAGGCCCGCCGCCGGGGCGTCGTCGTCGACCTGGCGCAGCACGCCGAGGGTGGTGCGCAACTCCCGCAGGGTGTCCTTGCTGGTCGCCTTGATGGCGGTCAGCGCGGACTCGGCCCCCGACGGGTCGCGGCGCAGGCCGTGCAGCGCGGCGGCGGCCTGCACGTTGATCAGCGAGATGTTGTGGCCGAGCACGTCGTGCAGGTCGCGGGCGATGCGCAGCCGCTCCTCGATGGCGCGGCGGCGGGCCTCCTCCTCGCGGGTGCGCACCGCCTCGGCGAGGCGGCACTCGTACTCGCGCAGGTAGGCGCGGCGGTTGTGGGCGACGCCGCCGACCGCGACCACCGCCACGAACCATCCCGCCATCAGGTACAGGCCCGAGTTCCGCAGGTGGTTGATGCCGCTGGTGGCCTCGCCGTAGGTCATCACGCCCAGCGCCGCCGCGCCGACCAGGACGGCGGCCACCGTCCTGCCCTCGGCGGCGACGGTGTAGAGCGCGACGATGAACGCCAGCAGGATCGGCCCGTCCGGCTCGGTCATCGGGTAGTACGCCGCGCACGCCAGGCTCACGACCACCGCGACGGTGACCGGACGGCGCCGCCGCCAGTACAGCGCGCCGCAGGCGATCACGGTCAGGGTCCATCCGGAGCCCGGGACGCGCTCGTACGCGCTCTGCCAGCTCCGCCCCTCCAGAAGGAGCAGGACGTAGGTCGCCGACAGCGCGAACAGGCCCAGCGCCAGCGCGGCGTCGGCGCGGCCGCCGCGCAGGGTTCGGGACAGGACGGACCAGAGGGGCACGCCCCTCATCCTGCCAGTCGCACCGAACCTCCTACTTGTGCGATCAGATGTAGTAGTCCTACTATCAATAACAACAGAGATGCACCGGTCCGTAGAACCGGGACTACGAGGGGATGGGATGCCCACCGACAAGGAGCACGTCCACAACCGCATCGCGGTGCTGCGCGCCGAACGCGGCGTGTCCCGCCGCGACCTGGCCACCGCCCTCGGCGTCCACTACCAGACCATCGGCTACCTGGAGCGGGGCGAGTACAGCCCCAGCCTCCACCTGGCGCTGCGCATCGCCGCCCACTTCGAGGTGCCGGTCGAGGTGGTCTTCTCGCTCACGCCGTTCCCCCGTCTCGGCAGCACGACCTGAAAGGCCCGCTCATGAAAGGCACGACCATGGAGCCCACCTCCCGCAAGCGGAAGGCCGAAGCGCTGCGCGAGGAGTCCAGGCGCCGCGCCGCCGAGCGGCAGCGGCGCCGCGACGACATCATCCGGGCCACGATCGACCAGGAGATGGCCCCGCGCTGGGCGAGCCGGGCGGGCCGCCGCCGGCTGGTCGGCCTGGCCGCCGGGCTGCTGGCCCTGCCGTGGGCGGCGGTCGTGGTCTGCTGGCACCTGGCGCCCAGCGACACCGCCATGTGGGCCACGTTCGGGCTGTGCCTCGCCGCCGCGCTGGGGTTCACGCTGCTCGCCAGCCCGCTGATGAAGGTCACCCGGGGCGTGGCCGGGGCGCCCGACCGCCTGCTGGACGAGCGTCAGATCACCGAGCGGCTGCGGGCCCAGGCCCTGGCCCACCGCGCCACGCTGACGCTCCTGCTCGCCGCGGCGGTCCTGGTGAGCACGACGGTCCCCGACGAGGGGGACGTCGCGACCCTCCCCAGCGCCGTGTTCGCGGTGTTCTCCATCGCCCTGCTCGCCACGGTCGCGGCGCTGCCGATGCTGATCGCCGCCTGGCGGATGCCCGACCCGCTCCCCGACGACGAGGACTGACCCGTTGCGCCGTGGCCCGGCGGGCGGCCGGTGAGGCCGCCCGCCGGGCCGTGGCGCGCGTCCGGCCGGTCAGCGCAGGTTGCCGTTGGTCATCCCGTGCGGCGCGGGCGGCAGCGTGACCAGGCCCATCTCGGCGGGACCGGCCAGCATCGCGTGGCGCGGCACGACGCGGACGCTGTAGCCGAACGCGCCGCTGCGCGCCAGCGGCACCTCGCCCACGTACCGCAGCCGCCCCTCCTCCACCGGCTCGCCGCCGGACAGCTCCAGGTAGGAGGGGTCGATCAGCGCGTCGGTGTCGTCGACCCGGCCGTAGGCCACCTCCACCGCCACGTCCGACGGGTCCAGGCCGCCGAGGTCCACCACCACGCGGACCGGCAGGCTCGTCCCCACGTGCGGGCTGGCCTCGCCGGTGGACTCCACGTGCTCGACGGCCACCGTCGGCCACGCCTTGACGATCCGCTGCTTCCACACCGCCAGCGAGCGCGCCCCCGCGTGGTCGTCGGCGGCCATCGCCCGGCCCGACCGCGCCGCCGGAACGTAGTACCGCTGCACGTAGTCCCGCAGCATCCGGCTGGCCAGCACCTTCGGCCCGAGCGTGGCGATGGTGTGCTTGACCATCTCCAGCCAGCGGCGCGGCAGGCCCGAGGCGTCGCGGTCGTAGAACATCACCGACACGTGGTCGGCGACCAGCTCGTACAGCGCGGCCGACTCCAGCGCGTCGCGGCGGTCGGGCCCGGCCAGGCCGTCGGCGGACGGGATCGCCCAGCCGTTCTGGCCGTCGTACCACTCGTCCCACCAGCCGTCGCGGATCGACAGGTTCAGGCCGCCGTTGAGGGCGGCCTTCATGCCGGAGGTGCCGCACGCCTCCAGCGGGCGCAGCGGGTTGTTCAGCCACACGTCGCAGCCCTGCACCAGGGCCTGGCCGAGCGCCATGTCGTAGTCGGGCAGGAACACGATGCGGTGCCGCACGTCCTCGGCGTCGGCGAACCGGACGATGTCCTGGATCAGCCGCTTGCCGCCCTCGTCGGCCGGGTGCGCCTTGCCCGCGATGACGATCTGCACGGGCCGCTCGGGGTCCAGCAGCAGCGCGCGCAGCCGCTCGGGGTCGTGCATCATCAGCGTCAGCCGCTTGTAGGACGGCACCCGCCGCGCGAACCCGATGGTCAGCACGTCGGGGTCGAGCGCGTCGTCGATCCAGGAGATCTCCGCCTCGCTCGCGCCCCGGTGCTTCCACGACTCGCGCAGCCGCCGCCGGGCCTCCTCGACCAGCCGGGCGCGCAGCAGGCGGCGGATCCGCCAGATCTCCTGCCCGGGGACGCGCCGGACGCCCTCCCAGCCCTCACCGTGCAGCACCGACGGGACCTCGCGGGCCGCCAGTTCGAGGATCTCGCGGGCCACCCACGTCCCGGCGTGGACGCCGTTGGTGACCGACCCGACCGGCACCTCGGCGGTGTCGAACCCGCCCCACAGGCCGCCGAACATCTCCCGGCTGACCTGGCCGTGCAGCGTGGACACGCCGTTGACGCGCTGCGCCAGCCGCATCCCCATGACGGCCATGTTGAACACGGCCGGGTCACCCTCGGGATAGGTCTCGGCCCCCAGCTCCAGGATGCGTTCGGCGGGGACCTCGGGCTCCTCGTTGGCGCCGCCGAAGTACTTGCGGACCAGCTCGCGCGGGAACCGGTCGATGCCCGCCGGGACGGGCGTGTGCGTGGTGAACACCGTCCCGGCGCGGGTGGCCTCCAGGGCCTCGTCGAAGCTGAGGCCGTGCTCGGAGACCAGCTCGCGGATGCGTTCCAGGCCGAGGTACCCGGCGTGGCCCTCGTTGGTGTGGAAGACCTCCGGCGCGGGGTGCCCGGTGATGCGGCAGTAGGCCCGGATCGCCCGCACGCCGCCGATGCCCAGCAGCATCTCCTGGAGCAGGCGGTGGTCGCCGCCGCCCCCGTAGAGCCGGTCGGTGATGTCGCGGCCGGCCTGGTCGTTCTCCTCGACGTCGGAGTCCAGCAGCAGTTGCGGGACGCGGCCCACCCGCGCCAGCCACACGTGGGCGTGCAGGTCGTGGCCCTGCGGCAGCCCGATCCGGACCCGCACCGGGGCGCCGTCGGGCTCGCGCAGCAGGGTCAGCGGCAGGCCGTTGGGATCGATCGGCGGGTAACGCTCCAACTGCCAGCCGTCCGGCGACAGCGACTGGGAGAAGTACCCGTGCCGGTACAGCAGGCCCACCCCGATGATGGGCACCCCCAGGTCGCTGGCGGTCTTGAGGTGGTCGCCCGCGAGGATGCCCAGGCCGCCGGAGTACTGCGGCAGCGCCGCGGTGATGCCGTACTCGGGCGAGAAGTAGGCGATGGCCTTCGGGGCGTCGTCAAGGGTCTGGTACCAGCGGTCGGCGGTCAGATACTCGCGCAGGTCCTCGGCCGTGTCGTTCAGCTGGCGCAGGAAGCGCCGGTCGGCGGCGAGGCGTTGCAGCCGCGCCGGTCCGACCTCCCCCAGCAGCCGGACCGGGTCGTGCCGGACGGTCTCCCACAGCGCGGGGTCCACCGACCGGAACAGGTCGAGTGTCTCGTGGTGCCATGACCAGCGGAGATTCAGGATCAGCTCTTCCAGCGGAAGAAGAGGTTCCGGAAGGACGGTACGTACGGTGAATCGCCTGATTGCCTTCACGCAGCGCCACGCTAGGCGCTCGATCCGTTCATCGCACCGGGTACCACGCGAAAATCACCACCTCGATCCGCACTTCCCACCCGAGGTAGCAGACATGTAACGCAAAGTAACTTCTTCTTACCGCAGAGTAGGCACTCGATCGCCGCGAGGACGGTTTTCTCAATCACGAACGGGTAGGGAAGCCGCATGCGCGCCCAGCCCACCACGTCCCGCAAGTCTGATACGACCCGCAAGCCCGAAATATCCAGAAGGTCGGGAATGACAAGACTTGGCCGTATCCCCATCCTCCAGGTGGCCCCGCTGGTCGAGTGCGGAAAGTGGCCCGCCAAGGCCGTCGTGGGCGAGACCTTCCAGGTCAACGCCACCGTCTTCCGTGAAGGGCACGAGCGGCTCGGCGCGGCCGTGGTGCTGCGCGACCCCCACGGCGAGGTCCAGCCGCCGGTCCGGATGACCGAGATCGCCAAAGGCCTCGACCGCTACGGCGCGGACGTCACCGTCACCGCGCCCGGCACCTGGCACTACCGCGTCGAGGCGTGGGGCGACCCCCTGGCCCACTGGCGGCACGACGCCGAGATCAAGGTGCCGCGCGGGCAGGACGTCGAGCTGATGCTCACCGAGGGCGCGCTGCTGTTCGAACGCGCCGCCGAGGCCCTGCCCTCCCACGACCGGCAGGTGTTCGTCCGGCTGGCGCACACGCTGCGGGACCGGACCCTGTCGCCCGCCGCGCGCATGGAGGCCGCCGCCACGCCCGACGTGCGCGACCTGGAGGAGCGCTACCCGCTGCGCGACCTGCTGACCGCCACCGAGTGGTTCCCGCTGGTCGTCCACCGGGAACGCGCGCTGTTCGGCTCCTGGTACGAGTTCTTCCCCCGCTCCGAGGGCGCGCAGTTCGACCCGATGGGGCGGCGCGGACCGCTGTCGGGAACGTTCCGCACCGCGATGAAGCGGCTGCCCGCCGTCGCCGAGATGGGCTTCGACGTGGTGTACCTGCCGCCGATCCACCCGATCGGCCGCACCTTCCGCAAGGGGCCCAACAACACCCTGGAGGCCGGCCCCTACGACCCGGGCTCGCCGTGGGCGATCGGCTCGGCCGAGGGCGGGCACGACGCCGTCCACCCCGACCTCGGCACGATCGAGGACTTCGACGCGTTCGTCGCCTACGCCCGCGACCTGGGCATGGAGGTCGCGCTCGACTTCGCGCTCCAGTGCTCCCCCGACCACCCGTGGGTCGGCGAGCACCCCGAGTGGTTCACCACCCGCGCCGACGGCACCATCGCCTACGCCGAGAACCCGCCCAAGAAGTACCAGGACATCTACCCCCTCAACTTCGACAACGACCCCGAGGGCATCTACGCCGAGATCCTGCGGGTGCTGCGGCACTGGATGGACCACGGCGTGCGGATCTTCCGGGTGGACAACCCGCACACCAAACCGGTGCCGTTCTGGGAACGCCTGCTGGCCGAGGTCGCCGAGACCGATCCCGACGTGCTGTTCCTGGCCGAGGCGTTCACCCGGCCCGCGATGATGCACACCCTCGCCAGGATCGGCTTCCACCAGTCCTACACCTACTTCACCTGGAAGAACTCCCGGCACGAGCTGGAGGAGTACTTCACCGGGCTGTCCGGCGAGGCGGCCGCCTACATGCGGCCCAACGTCTTCGTCAACACCCCCGACATCCTCAACGAGTACCTGGTGCACGGCGGACGCCCCGCGTTCGAGATCCGCGCGGTGCTGGCCGCGCTGCTGTCCCCCACCTGGGGCGTGTACTCCGGCTACGAACTGATCGAGAACGTCCCCGTCCGTCCCGGCAGCGAGGAGTACCGCGACTCCGAGAAGTACCAGTACAAACCCCGCGACTGGGAGGAGGCCGAACGCGAGGGACGCTCGATCGCCCCGCTGATCGGCCGCCTCAACGAGGTGCGGCGGGGGCACCCGGCGCTGCACAGGCTGCGCAACCTGAGATTCCACCATGTGGACCAGCCCGAGCTGATCTGTTTCAGCAAGGCGCTGGGCAACGACGTCGTGATCGCGGTGGTGAACCTCAACCCTCACCAGGCCCGCGAGGCGACCGTCCACCTGGACCTGACCGCACTGGGGCTGGACGCCGACGCCGCCGCCCACGGGTTCGAGGTCACCGACGAGCTGTCGGGGGCGACCTACACCTGGTGGCAGGCCAACTACGTGCGCCTGGATCCCCACGAACAGCCGGCCCACATCTTCACGCTTCGGGGAAGGACGAGTTGAGCACCTCCGACCAGCCCACGCCCGCCGACCCCTCCGGCCTCACCGGCCCCAACGGCCCTGCCGGCCCCACCGACCACGACAGCGAGATCCCGGACCACGACCTGCTGCCCCACGAGGGCCGCAGCGCGGAGGAACGGCGCGCCGAGGACCGCCGGACCGAGGAGCGCCGGGCCGAGACCCGCAGCGGGGAGCCCCGTTCGGTGACCGAGTCCCGCGAGTCGCACGCGATGCGCCCGGCGGCGGGCGGCGCGCCCTCGGTGTCCGCCCCCTCCGCTTCCACGACCACCCCGCTGCCCCCACCGGGCGCGGTGCCCGAGGAGGAGCCGATCACCGAGTTGCCCCCCGACGCGGCCCCGCTGTCGTACGAGCCGGTCCCCGACGCGTTCGACCCCGAGACCCCCCGCGATCCGCACTGGTTCAAGACCGCCGTGTTCTACGAGGTGTCGGTGCGCGGGTTCGCCGACTCCAACAACGACGGGTACGGCGACCTGCGCGGCCTCATCGAGCGGCTGGACCACCTCCAGTGGCTCGGCGTGGACTGCCTGTGGCTGCTGCCGATCTACCACTCGCCGCTGAAGGACGGCGGCTACGACATCAGCGACTACACCAAGATCCTTCCGGAGTTCGGCGAGCTGGGCGACTTCGTGGAGCTGATCGACCAGGCGCACGCCCGCGGCATCCGCGTGGTCGCCGACCTGGTCATGAACCACACCAGCGACCAGCACCCGTGGTTCCAGGCGTCGCGGACCGATCCCGACGGCCCGTTCGGCGACTTCTACGTGTGGTCCGACACCGACGAGAAGTACGCCGACGCCCGCATCATCTTCGTGGACACCGAGACGTCGAACTGGACGTTCGACCCGGTGCGCGGGCAGTACTACTGGCACCGCTTCTTCTCCCACCAGCCCGACCTGAACTACGACAACCCGGCCGTGCAGGACGCGATGCTGGAGGTGCTGCGGTTCTGGCTGGACCTCGGCATCGACGGGTTCCGGCTGGACGCGGTGCCCTACCTGTACGAGCGCGAGGGCACCAACTGCGAGAACCTGCCCGAGACGCACGCCTACCTCAAGCGCGTCCGCGCCGAGGTGGACCGCCTCTACCCCGACCGGGTGCTGCTGGCCGAGGCCAACCAGTGGCCCGCCGACGTGGTGGAGTACTTCGGCGACCCGGGCGTGGGCGGCGACGAGTGCCACATGGCGTTCCACTTCCCCGTCATGCCGCGGATCTTCATGGCGGTGCGGCGCGAGCAGCGCTACCCCATCTCCGAGATCATGGCGCAGACGCCGAAGATCCCCGAGAACTGCCAGTGGGGCATCTTCCTGCGCAACCACGACGAGCTCACGTTGGAGATGGTCACCGACGAGGAGCGCGACTACATGTACGCCGAGTACGCCAAGGATCCCCGGATGAAGGCCAACATCGGGATCCGGCGGCGGCTCGCCCCCCTGCTGGACAACGACCGCAACCAGCTGGAGCTGTTCACCGCGCTGCTGCTGTCGCTGCCCGGCTCGCCCGTCCTGTACTACGGCGACGAGATCGGGATGGGCGACAACATCTGGCTCGGCGACCGCGACGCGGTCCGCACCCCCATGCAGTGGACGCCCGACCGCAACGCGGGGTTCTCGCGCTGCGATCCCGCCCGGCTCTACCTGCCGCTCATCATGGACCCGATCTACGGCTACCAGGCCGTCAACGTCGAGGCCCAGCGCGACAACCCCGGCTCGCTGCTCAACTGGACCCGCAAGATGATCGAGATCCGGCAGCGGCACCCGGTGTTCGGCGTCGGCGAGTACGTCGAGCTGTCGGCGTCCAACCCCAGCGTGCTGGCGTTCGTGCGGGAGATCCCCGACGGGGAGGCCAACCAGTGGGGCGGCATGGACACCGTCCTGTGCGTCAACAACCTGTCCCGGTTCCCGCAGCCGGTGGAGCTGGACCTGCGCCGGTTCCGCGGCTCCACCCCGATCGAGTGCATGGGCGGGGTGCAGTTCCCGGCGATCGGCGAGCTGCCGTACCTGCTGACCCTGCCCGGCCACGGCTTCTACTGGTTCCTGCTGCCGCCCGCCCCCGCCGACGCCGGTGACGAGGTGATCTGACCGTGCCCGCCGAGTCCACGATGGCCGCCCTGCTGCACGACTGGCTGCCCCGCCAGCGCTGGTTCGCCGGTAAGGACCGGCCGGTGACCGAGGTGTCGCTCGGCACCGCCACCGAACTGCTGCCGGGCGATCCGGGGCTCCGGCACCTGGTGCTGGACGTCCGGCAGGGCGACGTCGTGGACCACTACCAGGTCCTGCTGGGCACCCGGCGGGTCCTGCCCGACCGGCTCGCGCACGCCGAGATCGGCCGGGTCGGCGAGGGGCACGACGCGACGCACGTCTACGACGCCGTCCACGACCCGGAGCTGAACCGGGCGCTGCTGGCCGGGATCGCCGAGGAGGCGGCGGTGGGGCCGCTGCGGTTCCGCCGCGCCCCCGGCACGGCGATCGACGTCTCGGCCCCGGGGACGCCGATGTCGGCCGAGCAGAGCAACACCTCCCTGGTGTACGGCGAGACCCACATCTGCAAGCTGTTCCGGCGGCTGTCGCCCGGCCCCAGCCCCGACCTGGAGATCAACCTTGCGCTGTCGGAGCTGGGCTGCCCGCACGTCCCGGCCGTGCACGGATGGGTCGAGCTGGCGACCGCCGGCACCGGGGAGCCGGTCACGCTGGCGCTGCTGTCGGAGTTCCTGCGCGGCGGCAGCGACGGGTGGCGGCTGGCGACCACCAGCGTGCGCGACTGGTTCGCGATGCCGATGACGCGCGGCGCGGAGCCCTACCCCGGGGCCCCCACCAGGCGTCCCAACGGGAGCTACACGGCGGCCGACCCGGGCTGGGCGGGCGGCGACTTCGCGGCCGAGGCCGAGCGCCTCGGCGCGGCGACCGCGGCGGTCCACCGCGACCTGGCCCGCGCGTTCGGCGTCACCGAGGTCGGCGCCGAGCACGTCCGGGAGATGGCGCGGGCCATGCGCCGCCAGCTCGACGAGGTCGCGGCGGACGTCCCGGAGGTGGCCCCGCACGCCGGGGCGATCGGCGCGACGTTCGACGCGCTGGCCGAGCGCACCGAGCCGCTGGCCCTGCAACGCGTCCACGGCGACCTGCACCTCGGGCAGGCCATGCGCACCGGCCACGGGTGGACGCTGCTGGACTTCGAGGGCGAGCCCGCGCGCACCCCCGAGGAGCGCCGGGCGCTGGGGCACCCGCTGCGGGACGTGGCGGGGATGCTGCGGTCGTTCGAGTACGCGGCGCGGTTCCTGCACGCCGACGAGGGGCAGGCGCCCCCGGCGGTGGCGCTGGAGCAGGAGCGGCGGGCGCTGGCGTGGGCCGAGCGCAACCGGGAGGCGTTCTGCCGGGGCTACGCGGCGGCGGGCGGTCCGGACCCGGCCGCGCACCGGGTGCTGACGCGGGCGCTGGAGTTCGACAAGGCGGTGTACGAGATCCGTTATGAGGCCCGCAACCGGCCCTCCTGGCTGACCGTTCCCCTGCATTCGCTGGCGCATCTGACGGCGCGTTGATCTCCATGGCGACAAAAGCCATGAATCATTCAAAAAATCGCCACCGCCCGGTTATGATCAATTGCAGGTGATCTTTTTTCGCGGCCGCCCGGAACGGGGGCGCGAGAACGCCGCACCACCCCGCTGACGTGGCCACATCCGGTCAATGGGCGCTGTCACGTTTATCCGTTTTCCCCCTCTATGACCGGCCGAGCGAACCGTGACCGCCCCCTTACCAGTCGGAGCCGTACCAGGTACGTAGGCGATCCTGCGCAACTTACGGGAGTGAACGTCCGATCGGCCCAAACATGATGGGCGGACCCGACATCTAAAGGGTCAAGACGTCAACCACTTACGGGGAACTCCCATGCGACCTGATGACTCCTCCGTGCACGTCACCGGAGTGGTGGGGGCGGCCTCCCTCCCGCTCCCCACCAACCTCCGGAACCTCTCGGGGCACGCGCGGCGCTGGCCGACCGTGACCGCCGTGATCCCCACCCTCAACGAGGTCGAGAACCTGCGATGGCTCCTGCCGCGGCTGACCGCGGTGGACGAGATCGTGATCGTCGACGGCGAGTCCAGCGACGGCACGGTGGAGTACGTGCTGACCGTCCGTCCGGACGCCAAGGTGATCGTCGAGCCGCCCACGGGGAAGGGCAGCGCCATGCGGACGGGGATGGCCGCGGCGACCGGCGAGATGATCATCATGCTGGACGCCGACGGCAGCATGGACCCGGCCGAGTTCGACTCGTTCCTCGCGCTGCTGTGCCGCGGCTACGACTTCGTCAAGGGCACCCGCTACGGCTGCGGGGGCGGCTCCGACGACCTGACCGGCCTGCGCCGCGTCGGCAACTCGGCGCTGACCTGGCTGGCCAACCGCCTGTACCGGCAGAACTGGTCGGACCTGTGCTACGGCTATGTGGCCATGCGCCGCGACGCGGTGGACCGGCTCCGGCTGGAGTCCACCGGCTTCGAGATCGAGACCGAGATGTGCGTCAACGCCGTCCGGGCCGGTCTGCGCATCGCCGAGGTCCCCAGCCACGAGACCGAGCGGCGGCACGGCGAGTCCAACCTCAACACCTGGCGGGACGGCTGGCGCGTGCTGCGCACCATGATCCGCCTGCGCTTCCGGGGCCCGCTGGAGCCGGTGGCCGGGCCCGCCGCGGGCCCCGCCGTCCGCCCGCACCCCGCCGAGCCGGTCCACCTGGACTGGGAGGCGGCCGCGTTCAGCAGGACAGGGACCGAGTGAAGATCACCGTTGTGCGCCCGCTCGACCTCGGCGAGACCGAGGTCAAGCGGTGGCGCGACCTCCAGCTCACCGGGCCCGACCTGATGAACCCGTTCCTGGCGCCGGAGTTCACCCTCGGCGTCGGGCTGTTCCGCGACGACGTGCGCGTCGCCGTCGTCGAGGACGGACCGGACGTGGCCGCGTTCCTCCCCTTCCAGCGCGGCCCGCTCGGCACCGGCCACCCCGTGGGATTCGGCCTGACCGACCTGCAGGGGATCGTCGCCCCGCCGGACCTCGACCTGGACGCCCGCGCGCTGCTGCGGGCGTGCCGGATCGGCGTGTGGGACTTCGACCACCTGCTGGCGTCCCAGGTCATGTTCAGGCCGTTCCACACGGTGCGCCGCGTCGAACCCGTCATGGAGCTCGGCGAGGGGTTCGAGGCGTTCGAGGCGCACCTGAGGAAGGCCGCGCCCAAGACCCACAAGACCATCCGCTACAAGGAGCGCAAGCTCGGCCGCGACGTCGGCGAGCTGCGCTACGAGTTCGAGTCGCGCGAGACCGCCGACCTGAAGCGGCTCATGGACTGGAAGTCCGAGCAGTACAACCGCACCGGGCGGACCGACCGGTTCGCCCGGCCGTGGATCGTGCGGCTGGTGCGGCACCTCCACGAGACCGGGTTCGGGGTGCTCAGCGTGCTGTGGGCGGGCGACGAACCGGTCTCCGCCCACTTCGGGCTGCGCAACGGCCCGGTCATGGCGGGCTGGTTCCCCGCCTACGACACCCGGTTCGGCAAGTACTCCCCCGGCATGATCGGCCATCTGCTGCTCGCCCGGGGCTGCGCCGGCAACGGCGTCACCGAGATCGCGATGGGCCGCGGCGGCAAGGAGTTCAAGGAGGGCTTCAAGGGCCGCGAGATCCCCATCGCCGAGGGCCGGGTCGCCCGGCCCACGCCCGCCGCCGCGCTCCACTGGGCCCGCACCGCCCCGCTGAACCGGGCGCGCGGCGCGGTGCTGGACAACCCGGCGCTCTACCGGAAGGCGGACCGCGTCCTGAAGACCTACGCACGGCTGAGGAGGCGGGCGTCGTGAGCACCACCCTGCCGATCTCCGTCGTGATCTGCGCCTACACCGAGCAGCGCTGGGACGACGTGCACGCCGCCGTCGCGTCGGTGCGCGCCCAGCGGCACGCCCCGTTCGAGATCATCGTCGTGGTCGACCACAACCCGGCCCTGCACGCCCGGCTGAAGGCCTCCCTGCCCGACGTCACCGTCGTGGAGAACCGCGAGGACCGGGGCCTGTCGGGCGGCAAGAACACCGGCGTCGCGGTCGCGCGCGGCGACGTGGTGGCCTTCCTCGACGACGACGCGGTCGCCGCGCCGGGCTGGCTGGAGGCGTTCGCCGGGCACTACGACGACCCGAAGGTCGCCGGGGTCGGCGGGCTCACGCTGCCGCTGTGGCCCGGCTCCACGCCCTCCGGCGCGCTGGTGGACGACCCGGTCCCGGCCACGACCGGCACCCGGCCGCGCTGGTTCCCCGAGGAGTTCGACTGGACGGTCGGCTGCACCTACCGGGGGCTGACGCCGGGGCCGGTCCGCAACGTGATGGGCGGCAACGCCTCGTTCCGCCGCGACATGTTCCCGATCGCCGGAGGCTTCAGCTCCGGCATCGGGCGAAGCTTCCACAAACGGCCCCTGGGCTGCGAGGAGACCGAGTTCTGCATCCGGCTGCGGCAGCGCAGCCCCGGATCGGAGCTGATCTACGACGACCAGGCGGTCATCTGGCACCGG
The DNA here is from genome assembly GCF_014138665.1 of Actinomadura kijaniata. NCBI lineage: Bacteria > Bacillati > Actinomycetota > Actinomycetes > Streptosporangiales > Thermomonosporaceae > Actinomadura > Actinomadura kijaniata. The sequence continues at coordinate 799,438 of NZ_JACJIA010000001.1, read as the reverse complement.
GTGCCCTCCGAACGCGCCCGCTTCGCCTACTTCCGCGAACGCTGCTACGCCGAAGGACTGTCGAAGGCGCTGGTCACCCAGAGCGTCGGCAGCCAGGACGGCCTGGCCAGCGAGCGCGCCCACGCCCTCAGGACGCTGCCGCGCGGCGTCCTGGCCGGGGTGTCCGACGCGGTCAAGGGCGACCGCGCCGGACTCGGCCGGGCCGGAGCGATCACCGTCGGGCTGGCGTGGACGGCCTGGGGCTACGCGATGGGGCAGTACGCGGCGCGGCGGCGGACCCGCCGCTCCCGCCGCCTCGTCGCCCGCGCCGGCCCCGGGGACGTCCGCGGCCGCGAGGAGACGACCTGACGCGCACCGGGCCGGGCGCGGGCGCGCCGGAGGTCCCTGCGGGCCGCCGGTGCGCCCGCGCGTCCAGCGGTCGGCCGGTGCCGGTCACGAGGGTAAAGCTTCCGAACCTTTGCCTCGCCGGCGGCGTTCCAACCCATAGACCAACGAGCCCCTGGACGAACCCGTGAGCGTTCCCATCCTGATGTACCACTCGGTACGCGAGCGGCCGCCGAAGCGGACCGCGGCCCTCGCGGTGACGCCCGGCGCGTTCGCCGACCAGATGGCGCTGCTGGCCGAGGAGGGGTTCACGCCGATCCCGTTCGGGGCGCTGCGCGAGGCCCACCGGCACCCCCGGCCCATCGTGATCACCTTCGACGACGGGTACGCCGACTTCCACGGGCACGCGCTGCCGGTCCTGGAGCGGCACGGGTTCCCCGCCACGGTGTTCGTGACCACCGGCTGGCTCGCCGACGCCGGGCCGGACGCGGCGGGACGCCCGCTGGACACGATGATGGCGTGGTCGCAGGTCCGCGAGGCCGCCGCGCACGGCGTGGAGATCGGCGGGCACAGCCACAGCCACCCGCAGCTCGACCAGCTCGGCGACGCCGCGCTCCGCGACGAGCTGACCCGCAACCGGGGACTGCTGGAGGACCGCGCCGGCGTCCCGGTCACCACGATGGCCTACCCCTTCGGGTATTCGAGCGCGCGCGTGAGGCGTGCGGTACGCGCCGCGGGGTATGAGACGGCGTGTGCGGTCGCCAACCGCCTCGCCGACCCCCGCCGCCTCGGCGACGGGAGCGCCGCGCGCGACGACGCGCTGGCGGTCCCCCGGCTGACCGTCCGCATGTCCACCTCGCTCGCCACGTTCGCCACGATCGTCGACGGGAGGAACGTCTCCCTGATCTTCCTCAGGGACCGTGCGCTCACCAAGGGCTACGCCGTGCTGCGGCGGGCCCGCTACGGAGTCAGGAAAGCGACGGGCCGTGTCTGACCGGAGCCCCCTGGCCACGTCCCGCCCCGAGCCGCGGGCCGGGACGAGCGCCCGCCTGCGCGAGTGGCTGCGCGGCGAGCTGTCCAACCCGATGTTCCGCAGCGCCTACGCGCTCATGCTCAACGGCGGCGTGACGACGCTGCTGGGCGCGGCGTTCTGGGGCCTGGGCCCGCTGTTCTACCGCGACCCCGCCGACTTCGGCCGCATGACCTCCGTCAACCAGGCGATCATGTTCGTCGGCGGCGTCACCATGCTCAACTTCCTGCTGATCCGGTTCCTCCCGGAGACGGCCCGCAACACCCGCCGGCTGGTGCTGCTGTGCTACGCCGTCGGCGCGGTCGCCGCCGCCGGGGTCGGGACCGCGTTCCTGGTGACGGTCCAGGTCTGGGGACGGCACTGGGACAACTTCGACCATCTGCACGGGCTCGGCGCGGGCCTGGTCTTCCTGGCGATGGCGGTCGCGTGGAACCTGTGGAACGCCATGGAGGCCGTCTTCACCGGGCTGCGCCACGCCGGGTGGGTCCCGGCCGTCAACACGGTCTGGTCGCTGGCCCGGCTCGGGCTGCTGGTGGCGCTGGCGTCGGCGTTCCCCCACAACGGCGTCGTCCTGGCCTGGTACCTGCCGGTGATGGTGCTGCTGGTCCCGGCCAACGCGGTCATCCTCGGCCGGCTGATCCCCGAGCACCGCCGCGTCAACGAGGGCCGGGGCCACCGCTCCACGCCCCGCCAGATGGCCGCCTACTTCGGCACCGGCTACCTGGGCGGCGCGCTCCAGTTCGCGACGCTCAGCCTCGTGCCGATCGTCGTCGCCGCGCACCTGTCCCCCACGACGACCGGCTACTTCCAGGTCGCCTGGGTCGCGGGCATGATGCTGGACCTGGCGGCGATCACCCTGTCGTACTCGCTCACCGTCCAGGGCGCGTTCGACCGGGAGTCGCTGGCCGCCTCCACCCGCGCGGCGCTGCGCCGCAGCGTGTTCCTGCTGGTCCCGGCCATCCTCCTGGCGATCGTGGCCGCGCCGTACGCGCTGCGGGTCTACGGCCACGACTACGTCAGCGGCGCGCCGCTGTTCCAGGTCCTGGCCCTCGCCGTCATCCCGAAGGCGGTCATCGAGATCTACATCGGCGCGCTGCGGGTCCACAACCGCACCCGGCTGATCGCCCTGCTCCAGGGGGTCCGGCTGGTGGGCATGCTCGGCCTGGTCCTCCTGCTGATCGACGAGCGGCACCTGTACACCATCGGCGTGGCGGTCGTGGTCGTGAACGTCGCGGTCGCGCTGGCGATCCTGCCGGGCCTGCGCCGCGTCATCAGCCCTTCCACGACGAGCCGGGAGCGGGATATCTCTTGAACGTGACGGTTCGTGCGGCCGGGCACCCCGAGGGGCGCTCCGAGTCCACCCCTCCCGTCCCCCGCGTGGGGCGGCCGGTGCTGTTCGGCATCATCGGCCTGATGACGCTGGGCACCCTGCTGTTCTGGGTGCCGCTGCGGAACGTGGACATGGACGCGATGTCCGGACACGGCCTGATCAGCGTCCTGCCGGTGGCGACGCTGCTCGGCGCGGCGGCGCTGGTGCTGGCGTTCATGTGGACGCTGGCGCTGCCCCGGCCCCGCGTGCTGCTGCTCAGCCTCCAGATCCTGATCCTGCTGTGCTCGCTGCACGGCGTCACGCTCGCGCTGGAGCCGATCGCGCGGTTCCCGACGTCCTGGCAGACGGCCGGGCTGATCGAGTACGTGATGCGCAACGGCGACGTGTCCTGGACGCTGGACGCCCGGTTCTCCACGCCGGGGTTCTTCGCGTTCATGGCGTTCCTCGCCAAGGCCGTCGGCCAGAACGACCTGGAACCGCTGCTGCGCTGGGCCCCGCCGGTCATCAACCTGCTGTACCTGGTCCCCTACGTGCTGATCCTGCGGGTGCTGCGGGCGACCTGGCGGGCCAAGTGGCTGGCGGCGTTCCTGTTCCTGGCGGCCAACTGGGTGGGGCAGGACTACCTGTCGCCGCAGGCGTTCGCGTACCTGCTGTACCTGTTCTTCGTGGCGATCCTGGTCAACTGGTTCCGCCACCACGACGAGCGGCTGCAACGCCCCGGTCGGCGCCGTTCCAGGGAGACCCGCGAGCGCGCCGGCGGCTTCTGGCGGGTCTACAACTGGCTGTTCTCGGTCAAGGACCCCGGTGAGCTGCCCGCGCCGCGCGTGGCGGTGCGCCAGCAGTCGATCCTGCTGTTCCTGCTGTTCGGCCTGATCCTGGTCGGCACGGCGGCGCACCAGCTCACGCCGTTCCTGATGACGGCCTCGTGCGCGGGCCTGGTGGTGGCGCGGCGGTGCAGCCTGCGCGGGCTGCCGTTCATCGCGGGCATCGTCTACGCGGGCTGGATCAGCTTCATGACGGTGGGCTACTGGGTCTCCCGCAAGGGCGAGCTGTTCGGCAACCTGGGCGACCTGCTGGGCAACCTCACCGAGAGCACCGGCGGGCGGATCAGCAACAGCAGCCCGCAGATCGCCGACATCCAGCAGCTCCGCATCCTGATCACCCTGGTGATCGTGACGCTGGCGGTCGCGGGGCTGCTGCGCCGCCGCGCCCGGGGCATCGACGACCGGGTGGCGCTGGTGCTGATGCTGGTGCCGTTCAGCTCCTTCGGCCTCCAGAACTACGGCGGCGAGATCGCGCTGCGGATCTACTTCTTCATGCTGCCCGCCGCGTGCCTGCTGGTGGCGTACCTGTTCTTCCCGGCCCCGTTCGACGCGCCCGCCGTCCGCGACCCCAAGATCCGCATCCGCTTCGGCAGGCTCCGCACCGGCCCCTGGCGGCACGTGCCGGCGGTGGCGGCGGCGTCGCTGTTCACCCTGGCCCTGACCGGCGGCTTCCTGACCGTCCGCTACGGGAACGAGAAGTTCGAGCAGGTCCGCAAGAGCGACATCAGGGCGTTCGAGACGATGCTGGACGTCCACCGGGGCCCGATCGGCGTCGTGTGGCTGACCGGCGAGGACGCCACCGCGACCGGCGGCAACCCCAACACCATGCCGTGGGGCTTCCGGGACTGGGAACGCTTCCAGTACACGCCGGTGCTCGCCAACCGCGCCAACCCCGGCGACGTCACCCCGATCGTGACGGCGATGCAGCAGCAGGCGGCGGGCGGCGCGGGCGCGTTCTTCATCACCACCCGCGGCAACGAGGACGCCCAGGTCCTCAACACCAGCCTGGCCCGCGACTACGCCACGAGGATGCGCGCGGCCCTGGACGCCGCGGCGAGCCAACCCGCCCCGAAGATCAAGAAGGTCTTCGGCGACCGCGACGCCGCCGTGTACGGCCTGGTCCAGCAGCCCGCCCCCGCCCCCGTCCCCGGCCCCACCGGCCTCGGCCTGCGCTCCTCCCCCTGGACCCCGGCGGGCATGGTCTACCTGCCGGTCCTGCTGGGCGTCCTGCTGGCCCGCGAACTGCGCCGCCTGCGCCTGCCCCCCAACGACCTGCGCCGCCTGCGCCCGCTCACCGTGCTGGCCACGCCCCTGCTGCTCAGCGTCGTGGCGGTCATCGTGGAGAGGTTCATCGTCATCCAATGAAACTCCTGCTGGCCCTGCTGCTGCTCGTCGTCCCCGGAACGGCGTTCTGGTCCCTGCTGCGCGGCCTGGACCCGGTGGGCCGCCTGGTGGTCTCGATCGCCGCCGGCATCGTCCTGATCGCCGCGACGGCCCAGACAATGCTGATCCTGGGCACCTGGTCCCTGCACGGCGGCCTCGTCGCCCTGGGCGCGCTGAGCGCCCTGCTGGCCCTGTCGGGCCGCGTCCACCGCAGGAGGCAGCCCCCACCGGCGGCCCTCCCGCCCCGCCCCGTCCCGGCCGGGGCGAACGTGACCCGCCAGGACCTCCGCCTCCCCCGCAAGGAGGAGGAAGACGACGACTGGCTCTTCAAGGAGTGAGGAGCGCGTCAGCGCACGCCGCAGGCGTGAACGAGGGTCTGGCCGACGCCCGTGCCCTCGACGGTCCGCGCCGGCCACCGCCCCCGCCGGCTCACAGGTCGATCGCGTAATCCAGGATCACCCGATCCGCCGGGATCACGATGTCCCGGCACACCTCCATCACCCGGCTGCCGGAGATCATGCGGCGGGTGATGGCGAACACCGGGACGCCGCCGGACATGCGCAGGGTCTCGGCCTCCTCGGGGGTCGGCATGCGGGAGCTGACGGCCTCCTCGATCCGGGTGGCGGGGTGGCCGAGCCAGGCGATCTGGGCGAGGGTGCCGCCCGGCCAGGGTTCGCGGGAGGGGTCGGCGACGGGGGTGTCGCCCACCAGGTCCCACGGCAGGTAGTTGACGGAGATCTGCTGGGGCTCGCCGCGCGAGTAGAACACGAACCGACGGCGCAGCAGTTCGGTCCCGGTCGGCAGTTCGAAGAGCCCGGCCAGTTCCGGTCCGGCGCGGGTGCGGCTGAACTCCTTGTCGAGGCGGTACTCGGACCAGGGGATCCGCTGGTCGTGGGTGAAGGTGGTGGCCGGACGCACCTCGGGCCGCGCACCCGCTCCGGTTCCGGTTCCGGTGTCCGGTTGCGCGGCGGGCCGGGCGAATGTCCGGTACCGGTCCATCGCGATCCGCCGGGCGGGCGGGACGACCTTGACGACCGTTCCGCCGCCCCGCCGGGTCTCGACCAGGCCCTCGCCGCGCAGCAGCGCCACGGCCTGCCGGATCACGATCTCGGAGACGCCGTGCGCGGTGCACAGTTCGGCCATGGTCGGCAGCCGGGTGCCCGGTGGATAGACGCCGCTGCGGATCCCTTCCCGCAGGGTGTCGGCAATGCGCAGGTAGGCCGGCCGTTCCGGCACCGGCACCACCCCCTTCCGCCCGGGCCGTCACTCCCGTCTCCCGGGGGTGTCCCCCGGGAGACGGTCCGCTTACGGACAGCTTGACACCATCTTTAACCGAGTAAGACTTGTGTATACGAATAGGCCCGCTTGGCGAAAGGATGACCTTGATGGGCGACTTCGAGGATCTGAAGGCGGCCATCGAGAGCGAGTTCCCCGGTTGGCTGGTGTGGCGCAGCGACGCCGGCCGCTGGTACGCCACGCGCAGTGGCGATCTCACCGACGCCCAGTTGCAGGCGGGTTACGCGATGACGGTCGCGGCCGACGACGAGCCGGGTCTGCGTGAGCTGCTGCGCGAGCAGGCCGGGCGCGACGCCGGGAACGGCTGAACGCGCCGACGCGGACGCGCCGTGCGGCCCGGTCCGCGTACGGGGGCGGACCGGGCCCAGCGGACCGGGCGGACCCGCCCGCCGGCGCCGCGTTCCGCGCGATTCCCACCGCTTCCCCACCGATATCCAGCCGCCGGAAAACAGCCGCAAAACGCACCAACACGTCAGTGACTTGTGGCGCTGGAGTGACATAAGAGTCAAACCGGATAGGTGAGGCGGATGTCACCTCGGTGAAAGGGAAAAGTGACTCCGCACTGACCCTTTCCGGCCACGCCGCGTGAGGCCGTCCCCCGTGCTGGAAGGTTGTCGCCAAGGGAGATCACAGGTAAGGCAGTTATGACGGTTCCGCCGACCGCCCGGCCGAACCAGCCGTCACCCCCCGGCGTTCTAACCAATACACCGGTTCCACCGGCGACGATATCCGGCCGTCCCATCGGCGAAGATCACGGCCGCCCCTTCTGGAGGCCCGTCTTGGAAGTCCGTCAGCGTACCCAGCCCACACGCGTGGCGCTGTTCCGCAACCGCCAGGGCCGGCACGGCCGTCCCCGCCGGCGGCTGTTCCTCATCGCGCTGGCGGCCGCCCTGACGGGGATGCTGACCTCCGCGATCTTCATCTGGCTGGCCGGCGGGAGGCCGGACGGCACCGTGCGGTCGCTCGCCGCCCCGGCCGGCGAGGTGGCCCCGGGCGCGCCGAAGGGCTGGCCGTCGTGGGGGTTCACCCACACCCAGGAGAGCGTGGACCGCGAACGCGGCCCGCAGAGGGCCCTGGACGCCCTGTCCGGCCAGCCGATGCCGCAGGTCACCCCGATCATGGGGTGGGGCGTCGGCAACCCCCAGCCGCGGCCCGGCCAGTACGACTGGGCGTCGCTGGACCGGCGGATGGAGACCATCCGGCAGACCCGCGGCACCCCGGTCGTGACGCTGTGCTGCGGCCCCGACTGGATGAAGGGCGGCGCGGCGGGCGGCACCGACTGGTCGCGGCTGGAGGTGGCGATCCAGCCCAGGTTCTTCGACGACTACGCCCGGCTCGCCGCCGAGGTCGCCAGGCGGTACCCGGACGTCAAGCACTACACCGTCTGGAACGAGTTCAAGGGCTTCTGGAACCCGCGGGCCAACCGCTGGGACCACGAGGGCTACACCAAGCTCTACAACGAGGTCTACAAGGAACTGAAGAAGGTGGACTCCGACATCAAGGTCGGCGGCCCCTACATGGTCATGAACAGCAACGCGCCCGGTGTCGGCCCGCCGTCGGAGCTGCGCGGCTCCTGGGGCTCGATGGACCAGCGGAACCTGGACGCCCTCAAGTACTGGTACGAGCACAAGGAGGGCGCCGACTTCATCGCGGTCGACGGCCACGCGCTGCCGGTGCAGCGCGACGTGCGGCCCAACGAGTTCGAGGTGCTGACGAAGTTCTCCGACGTCACCCGCTGGCTGCGCGCGCTGGGCGACGAGGAGCTGCCGGTGTGGTGGGCCGAGTGGTACGTGGAGCCGGTCCCGTCCGACTGGACCGACGAGCGCCGCGGCGCGGTGCAGGTCGCCGCGATGATGGAGTTCATCAGGGGAGGCGCGGCCAGCGCGTTCTACTGGAGCCCGCAGACCGCCACCGGCGCCGACTGCCCGGGCTGCCTGTGGTCGGGCCCGCAGGCGGGCGGAGCCCCCACCCCGAACCTGACGAACCTGCAGAACTTCACCCGCTGGTTCCCGCCCGGAACGAAGCTGCTGAACGTGAAGGCCGCCGACCCGGCGGTGCGGGTACTGGCACAGGACAAGCAGATGGTCATGGTCAACACGACCCCGCAGGGCAAGCGGGCCCAGATCGAGGGCAGGCCGGTCGACCTGGGCCCCTACGAGGTCCGCTGGGTCGCCCGCTGACCACTTGGCCGAGGGGCCCGCGGACGGCCCGCGAGCCCTCCACAGACGCTCACAGACGTTCACAGACGAAGGAGAAGGCATGGCCCTGGGCTCCGCTCCGCCCGCCGGCATCGACGTGGTGGACATCGCGTTCTGGGACCGGCCGCCGGAGCAGCGGCTCGCCGACTTCGCGCGGCTGCGCGAGCACGGCGCGCCGGTGTACTTCGCCGAGCCCCGCGTGCCGTTCGTCCGGTCGGGCAAGGGTTTCCACGCGCTGGTGCGGCACGCCGACGTCGTGGAGGCCAGCCGCAACGCCAAGGTCTTCTCCAGCGAACCGGCCGCGACGTCGCCGGAGCCACCGCCGTGGCTGGCGAAGGTGTTCGGCACCCCGATGGTGAACATGGACGACCCCGAGCACGCGCGGCTGCGGCGGATCGTGTTCCGGGCGTTCACCCCGAAGATGCTCGCGACCATCGAGGACGAGGTCCGCGCCATCGCCGCCCGCATCGTCGACGACGTCGAGAAGCAGGGGCCGCGCGACTTCGTGTCGCAGGTCGCCGCCCCGTTCCAGCTCGCGGTGATCTGCGCGATGATGGGCATCCCCGAGCGGGTGCGGCCCTACGTGCTGTCGCGGGTCGACGCGATGACCGAGTACTCGGGGGTGCGCGGGTCCCTGGCCAGCCCGCGCACGCTGCGGCTGCTGTACGGCAACCTCAGGGCGATCGTGGACCTGCACCGCCTGGTCGCCCGGCTGGGCCGCGCCCGCCGCGCCGAGCCCCGCGACGACCTGGTGTCGGCGCTGGTCAACGCCAACCCCGACGGGGAGCGCCTGTCGATCCCGGAGCTGGGCTCGTTCTTCGACCTGCTGCTGGTGGCGGGCAACGAGACCACCCGCAACACCCTGTCGCACGGCCTGAGGCTGTTCACCGACCATCCCGAGCAGCGGGACCTGCTGATGGACGACTACGACGCCCGGATCGGCCCGGCGATCGAGGAGCTGGTCCGCTACGTGTCGCCGATCATCCAGTTCCGGCGCACGCTGAAGCGGGACCACGAGCTGAACGGGCACCCGTTCCGCGCCGGGGACAAGGTGGTGCTGTTCTACCCGGCGGCCAACCGCGACCCCGACGTGTTCGACGACCCCGACTCCCTCGACATCTCGCGCTCGCCCAACCCGCACGTGGCGTTCGGCGGCCCCGGACCGCACCTGTGCCTGGGCGCGAACCTCGCCCGCATGGAACTGAAGATCATGTTCTGGGAGCTGTTCACGCGCCTGCCGGGGCTGCGCGCCACGGGCGAGCCGGAGTACCTGCTGTCCAGCTTCGACAACGGCATCACCCGCCTGCCGTTCACCTACGACCGTTGACCCGGCCACCGACCCGACCGTTCCCGCGCTTGGAGATCCTGAGATGCGAGTGTCCGTTGTCCGTCCGCGCGACCTCGGCGAGACCGAGCTGACCGCCTGGCGCAAGATGCAGGACGACCTGCCGCGCCTGGCGAACCCGTTCATGTCGGCCGGATACGCCCGGGCGGTCGACGAGGTGATCGACGGGGCGCGGGTGGCGGTGCTGCACGACGGCCCCGATCTGGTCGGTTTCTTCCCTTATGAGCTGCACGGCCGCCGCACGGCCGCCGCGGTCGGCGGCTGGCTGTCGCTCGGGCAGGGGCTGGTCCACGTTCCGGGCCTGGAGCTGGACGCGCGGGCGCTGCTGCGCGCGTGCGGGCTGGCGGCCTGGGAGTTCGGCACGGTGCTGCCGGGGCAGCCGTGGTTCGAACCGTACGTGACCAAACGGCTGGACTCGGCGGTGATCAGCTTGGAGGGCGGGTTCGACGGCTACTGCGGGTCGCTGAAGGAGAAGGGCTCCAAGGTCGTCAAGCAGACGCGGTACAAGGAGCGGAAGCTCGGCCGGGACGCGGGCGAGGTGAGGTTCGCGTTCGACGTGCGCGACGAGGAGTCCCTGGCCCTGGTGCGGCGGTGGAAGTCGGGCCAGTACCGGGCGATGGGCCGGGCCGACCGGTTCGCGCGGCCGTGGGTGGTGGAGCTGGTCGACCGGCTGCACCGCACCCACACCGACCGCTTCGCCGGGACCCTGTCGATGCTGTACGCGGGCGACCGGCCGGTCGCGGGCCACTTCGGGCTGCGCAGCGACCACACCCTGGTGACCTGGTTCCCGGTGTACGACCCGGAGTTCTCCAAGTACTCCCCCGGCCTGATCCTGCACCTGCACATGGCCGAGCAGGCCGCCGCGATCGGCGTGCGGGAGATCGACATGGGGCCGTCGGTGGGCTGGCGGTACAAGCAGGAGCTGCGGAACCACGCGTTCCCGGTCGCCGAGGGCGTGGTGCGGACCCGGTCGGCGGCGGGCGCGGCCCACTGGGCGCGGCACGAGCCGGTCGCCCGCGCCCGCGACGCGATCCTGAACAACCCGACCCTGTACGGCATGGCCGACCGGGCGATGCGCCGGTACGGCCGGTGGCGCTCCCGCGGAGTACCGCCACGCTCATGATCTCCTGAAGATCGTCCCTTGGAACGGGAACGAGTCCGGGTCTGACATGTGAGGAACGCCGATCTCCGGGCACGGTAAAGGCGTCCAAGCCTTCCGGGACGAGGAGACCGTGAGCCCATGGCACGAGTGACCCGCGCGGAGATCGAACAGCTCGTCGGCGGTGCGCACCACGACCCGCACGCGGTGCTCGGCGCGCATCCGGGCCGTAACGGCGTGACCATCCGGGCGCTGCGCCCCATGGCGCAGCGGGTGGAGGTGGTCCTTCCCGGCGGCGACCGCAAGCGGCTCCGGCACGTCCACGAGGGCGTGTTCGCCGGGACGCTGCCGGCGGAGGCCTCGCTGTCCGGTTCCGGACAGGACGACGCGCCGCTGGCCGTTCCCGACTACCGGCTGGCGGTGACCTACGGCGACGGGGTCGAGCAGGTCCAGGACGACCCCTACCGGCACCTGCCGACGCTCGGCGAGCTCGACATGCACCTGATCGGCGAGGGCCGGCACGAGGAGCTGTGGAAGGCCCTGGGCGCGCGGGTGCGGACCTACGCGTCGGCGTTCGGGCCGGTCACCGGGACGAGCTTCGCGGTGTGGGCCCCGACGGCGCGCGGGGTGCGGGTCGTCGGCGACTTCAACCACTGGGACGGGCGCGCGCACCCGATGCGGGCGCTGGGCTCGACGGGGGTGTGGGAGCTGTTCGTGCCCGGGGTGGGCGACGGGACCTGCTACAAGTACGAGATCCTCGGCGCGGACGGGCACTGGCGGGCCAAGGCCGACCCGATGGCGCAGGCCACCGAGGTCCCCCCGGCGACGGCGTCGAAGGTGTTCACCTCCTCCTACGAGTGGGCCGACGACGAGTGGATGGAGCGCCGCAAGGCGCGGCAGTGGATCCACGAGCCGATGAGCGTCTACGAGGTGCACCTCGGGTCGTGGCGCAAGGGCCTCGGTTACCGGGAGCTGGCCGAGGAGCTGCCCGCGTACGTGAAGGACATGGGCTTCACGCACGTGGAGTTCCTGCCGGTCGCCGAGCACCCCTACGGGCCGTCGTGGGGCTACCAGGTGACCTCCTACTACGCGCCGACCTCCCGGTTCGGCTCCCCCGACGACTTCCGGCTGCTGGTGGACCGGCTGCACCAGGAGGGCATCGGCGTGATCGTCGACTGGGTCCCGGCGCACTTCCCCAAGGACGAGTGGGCGCTGGCCCGCTTCGACGGGACCGCGCTGTACGAGCACGAGGACCCCAGGCTCGGCGAGCACCCCGACTGGGGGACGCTGGTGTTCAACTTCGGCCGCGCCGAGGTCCGCAACTTCCTGGTCGCCAACGCCTGCTACTGGCTGGAGGAGTTCCACATCGACGGGCTGCGCGTGGACGCCGTCGCCTCGATGCTGTACCTGGACTACTCCCGCGAGGAGGGCCAGTGGACGCCCAACATCTACGGCGGCCGCGAGAACCTGGAGGCGATCTCGTTCCTCCAGGAGATGAACGCGACCGTCTACAAGCGCGACCCCGGCGTCATGACGATCGCCGAGGAGTCCACGGCCTGGCCCGGCGTGACCCGCCCGACGCACCTGGGCGGCCTCGGCTTCGGGTTCAAGTGGAACATGGGCTGGATGCACGACACGCTGCACTACCTGGCGCGTGAGCCGGTGTTCCGGAACTACCACCACAACGAGATCACCTTCTCGCTGGTGTACGCGTTCTCCGAGAACTACGTGCTGCCGCTGTCGCACGACGAGGTCGTCCACCTCAAGGGGTCGCTGCTGGGCAAGATGCCCGGCGACGACTGGCAGAAGTTCGCGGGGCTGCGCTGCATGCTGGCCTACATGTGGTCGCATCCGGGCAAGCAGCTGCTGTTCATGGGCGGGGAGTTCGGGCAGGGCGCCGAGTGGGCCGAGGAACGCCCGCTGGACTGGTGGCTGCTGGAGAGCGCCACCGAGGGCGCGTTCCACATCGGGGTGCAGCGCCTGGTCCGCGACCTCAACGCCGTCTACCGCGCCGAGCCCGCCCTGTGGTCGATGGACAACGAGCCCGAGGGCTTCCAGTGGATCGACGGCAACGACGCCGGCGGCAACACCCTGTCCTACGTCCGCTACGGCCGGCCGGACGGTGAGGGCGGGGAGTGCCCGACGCTGGTGGCGGTGGTGAACTTCTCCGGTTCCCCGCACGAGGACTACCGGGTCGGGCTGCCGCACGCGGGCCGCTGGCGGGAGGTCGTCAACACCGACGCGTTCGAGTACGGCGGCAGCGGCGTCGGCAACATGGGGGTCGTCGAGGCGGTCGAGGAGCCGCACCACGCGATGCCCGCCTCGGTGTGCATGCGGATCCCGCCGCTGGGCGCGGTGTGGCTGGCGCCCGAGCCGGATTAGAGTGACGGGATGCCGTCACTGCGCCTGCATGTCGTCCCCGACCGGTTCGCGGTCGAGCACCAGCCGAACTCCACGTTCCCCGAGGACGACGAGTGGGTGGCGCTGGTGCGCGCGCCCGAGGGCCTGACGGTGGTGCGCCAGGCCCCGCCGTTCGGCGCGTTCCAGCGGTGGGCCGGGTTCTACGGGGACGCGCACGGGCTGGACGTGCCGGGCATGCTCGCGTCGGTGGTGGCGCCGCTCGCCGAGGCGGGCATCTCGGTGTTCGTGACCTCGACCTACCACGCCGACCTGGTGCTGGTGCCCGAGGGTTCCCTGGAGGACGCGGTCAAGGCGCTCGGCGAGGCCGGGCACGCGGTCGCCGTCCAGGGCGCCGGCTAGGGCCTGTTTCAAAGTGGGCCTCAGCCGCGCACGCGAGCGCGTTACCTGACCTGCGGGCCCGACGCCGGAGGCGAGGGCCCGCAGGTCAGATCGCGAAGCGATGTCGCGCTCGCCAAGCCCTGGTGAGGTGCGAGCCGCCAGGCGAGCGCCGTGGGCCAGGGCTTTGAAACACGGCCTAGACCGTCACCCAGTCCGTCACCGGGTCCGTCTCCGGAGTCACCGCCGGGGCAGGCGCTCCAGGAGCCAGCGGGGGCCGATGACGGCCGCGCCCGCCGACTCGCAGCGCGCCCGCAGCTCCCGGTCGGCGGTCACGACCAGCGGGACGGTGTCGAGGTCGGTGTGGGCGGCCAGGTCGGCGATCAGGTCGTCGCCGCTGCCGGGCGCGGCCACGACCCGCACCCCGTCGCGCGGCTCGTCGGCGACCCGGCGGGCCGCCCCCTCCACCACCAGCACGGTCTCGGGATAGGCGACCTCGTAGGGGACCAGGCCGTCGGGCAGGCCGGTGAGGCCCTCGGCCAGGGCGGCCAGGTCGTCGCGGAGGCGGGCGTTGGCCCCGGCGCGGTCCTTCCACCAGCCGTGGTCGGCGCGGGCGCCCACCACGTTGGCCCCGTCCACGATCACCACCAGGCGGGCCAGCGCGCCGCGCAGCGCCGGCCAGCTTCGGGCGAACGGCGAGAACAGCTTGCGCCGGTCCACCTCCTCCACCGGCACCCACTCGGCGCGGCGCGTCTCCCGCGAGGCGGGCTCCACCACCGGGCGGTGGTCCATCTCCCCGAACACGGTCGTGAACGACCATCCGCCGTGGTCCTCGGTCCACGTCCCGTACAGCCGGACGCGCGAGGTGTCGAGCGTGGACTCCTCGGCGGTCTCCCGCAGCGCGGCGGCGACCGGGTCCTCCCGGGTGGCCATGCCGCCGCTGAACATGCCCCACGTCCCGCCGCCGCTGCCCCACCAGGCGCGCTGTTGCAGCAGCACCCGCTTGCGCCCGTCGCCCGGGTCGCGGTGGAAGACCATCAGCCCCGCCGCGCCGTGCCTGCCCCAGTGCACGTGCCCGAGGGCGCAGCGCCGCCAACCGTCGCCGTCTGCCATACCGCGACGATATCGGGTTGATGATCCCGGTACCGTGGTGTGCGGCCGGGGGACCGTGACGCGACAACGGCGAGTCGCCGTGGGAAGGGACGCGCTGATGGTGGCCGTTTCGCCGCTGGGCCCCGACGATCCGCACGAGGTCGGCCGCTGGCGGTTGACCGGCCGGCTCGGTGAGGGCGGGCAGGGCGTGGTCTACCTGGCGGAGGACCCCGCCGGACGGCGCGTGGCGGTCAAGACGCTCAAGACGGCCGACCCGGAGGCGCGGGCGCGGTTCGCGCGCGAGATGGAGGCGGCGCGGCGGGTGGCGCCGTTCTGCACCGCCGCCGTGCTGGACTGCTCCGCCGACGCGGCGCGGCCCTACGTGGTCAGCGAGTTCGTGGACGGGCCGTCGCTCCAGCGGCGGGTGGCCGAGCGGGGGCCGCTGCGGGACGGCGACCTGGAACGCCTCGCCGTCAACACCGCCAGCGCCCTGGCCGCCATCCACGGCGCGGGCATCGTCCACCGCGACCTCAAGCCCGCCAACGTGCTGCTCGGCCCGGACGGGCCGCGCGTGGTGGACTTCGGGATCGCGCGGGAGGTGGACGCCGGGACGCGGACGCGGCCGGCGGGAACGCCGTCGTACTCCGCGCCCGAGTCGCTGGCGGGCCGCCCGCCGACGCCCGCGTCCGACGTGTTCGCGTGGGCGGGGACGATGGTGTACGCGGCGACGGGACGGCCGCCGTTCGGGCGGTTCGACCGCATGTCCGATGTCATGCGCCGGATCGCCCACGAGCATCCCGACCTGGGCGGGGTGCCGCCGTTCCTGCACGGGCTGCTGGCCGAGTGCCTGGACAAGGACCCGGCGCGGCGGCCGACCGCCCGCGACCTGATGGTGCGCCTGGTGGACCCGTCGGCCGTCCCCTCGATCGGAGGCGAGCCCACCGTGCCGTCGCGGCGGCGCGCGGGGCGCGGGGCGCTGATCGCGGCCGGGGCCGGGCTGGCGGTCGTCGCGGCGACCGCCGGGATCTGGTTCGCCGTGAACGACCAGCGCGACCGCCCCGGGGAGAACGTCACCACGACCCGCACGGCGTCCCCCGACCCCACCCCCGGCGCCGGGGGCGGCACGAAGGTCCCGGCCGCGTTCGCCGGGACCTGGACCGGCACCATCGCCCAGCCGCCGGGCCTCGGCGCCCCCAACGGCACCAGCACCGACGCCACGGTCGTCCTGCGGGCCGGGGAGAGCCGCGGCGAGTCGGTCTACCGGGCGTGGGGCTGCACCGACACCCTCCAGGTCACCGCCGTGGACGGCGACACCCTCCGGATCCAGGAGACGCCGAACAACACCCACGGCACCACCGGCTTCTGCCTCGGCGGAAGCCTGACGCTGCGGCTGGTGGACGGCAGGCTCCGCTACGAGTCCGAGGGGCTCGGCGGCACCACCTCCGGCACGCTCGGCCGGTCCGGGTGACGCACGGCACAGCGGTGGGGACCGGTCTCCGAATAGAGTTCGATTGAAGATCGAACGACCGGGAGTGCCGTTGAGCGTCGAGACCCTGCCCGAACACGCCGAGATGTGGAACACGCTGTCGGGGGCCGAGCTGATCCAGGCCATCGGCGACGGCCGCTTCCCCGAGGTCTCCGACGTGGCCCGCTACATCGGCCAGCGGATCGACACCGCCGAGCCCGGCCGCGTCGTGATCTCCTGGACGCCCGGCGAGCACCTCTGCAACCCCGGCGGGACCGTGCACGGCGGCTTCATCGCCACCATCCTGGACAACGCCGTCTGCTTGGCCTCCGCCAGCACCGGCGAGCACTTCGTCCCGCAGCTCACCCTCAACCTGAACATCGACTACCTGCGCGCCGTCCTGGCCGGGGGGACCTACACCGTCACCGGGACCTGCGTCCACCCCGGCGGCACCCGCCTGTTCTCCACCGCCGTCATCACCGACGCCGACGGCCGCCCGGTCGCGCAGGCGTCCGGCAGCACGATCCCGAACCGGGCGTTCGCCCGCTGAGCGGACCGGCGCCGAGCACATAGGCTGGGGCGCATGGTGGATCCCGGTTCGGTCATCAACGTCATCAAGCAGGCGCGCGAGAAGCGGACCGCGCCCCTGGTGCTGGAACTCGACCTCACCGACGGGCTCGTGGAGACCCCGCCCGCCGATCCCCTCACGGCGGTGCTGGCGATGCGCCGCACCCACCTGCGCGACGTGCTGGACGGGCTGCGCCGCGCCCGCGCCGACAGCCGGGTCCGCGCCGTCGTCGTCAAGGTCACCGGCGGGGTCGGGATGGCGCTGGTCCAGGAGATCCGCGACGCGGTCACCGCCGTGCGCGAGGCGGGCAAGCTCACCGTGGCCTGGACCGAGACGTTCGGCGAGAGCGGGCACGGGACCGTGCCGTACTACCTGGCCACCGCGTTCGAGAAGGTCTGGATGCAGCCGACCGGCGAGGTCGGGCTGACCGGCATGGCGCTGGAGGAGCCGTTCCTGGCCGGGGCGCTGGAGAAGGCCGGCGTCAAGCCGCAGTTCGGCCAGCGCCACGAGTACAAGACCATGGCGAACACCTTCATGCGCAAGGGCTACACGCCCGCGCACGAGGAGTCCTCCCGGCGGCTGGTCGCCTCCTACGTCGAGCAGATCACCGAGGGGATCGCCGCCGCGCGCGGCCTGCCGGTCGAGAAGGTCCGCGAGCTCATGGACCGGGGCCCGCTGCTGGCCGCCGACGCCCTGGAGAACGGCCTGGTCGACCGGCTCGGCTACCGCGACGAGGTCTACGCCGACCTGCGCGAACGGTTCGGGCCGACCGCGCAGCTGAAGTTCGTCACCCGCTACAACCGCTCCCATGGCCTGGCCAGGAAGCTGCCGCAGCCCGGCAGGCAGGACGCGGTCGCGCTCATCAACGGCCAGGGCCCGATCCGCCTCGGCCGGTCCGGGCGCGGCGGCCCGCTGCCCAGCCAGGGCCCGGCGATGGGGTCGGACACGATCGGCGCGGCGTTCCGCGCGGCCGTGCGGGACGACTCGGTCAGGGCGATCGTGTTCCGGGTCAACAGCCCCGGCGGCTCGGCCGTCGCCTCCGACGCGATCTGGCGCGAGGTGAACCTCGCCCGCCGCGCGGGCAAGCCCGTGATCGTGTCGATGGGCAACGTCGCCGCGTCCGGCGGCTACTACGTCGCCATGGCCGCCGACACCATCATCGCGCAGCCCGGCACCCTCACCGGCTCGATCGGCGTGGTCATGGGCAAGCCCGTGATCAGCGGCCTGCTGGACCGGCTCGGCATCGCGATGGGGCACGTCTCCGAGGGCGCGCACGCCCGGATGCTGAGCATGACCAAGGAGTTCGACGAGTCGGAGTGGGAGCGCGTCAACGCCTCCCTCGACGCGATCTACGCCGACTTCACCGCCAAGGTCGCCGAGGGCCGCGGCCTGTCCCCCGAGCAGGTCGACGAGGTCGCCCGCGGCCGGGTGTGGACCGGCGCGGACGCCCGGCGGCACGGCCTGGTGGACGAGCTGGGCGGGCTGGACCGGGCGCTGGAGCTGGCCCGCAAGAAGGCCGGGCTCGCCGCCGACGCGCCGGTCCGGGTGTTCCCGCACTCCTCCCCGCTGGACCGGCTGCGCCCGGCCGAGTCCAGCGAGGACCGCACCGCCGCCACCGCCCGCTTCGACGGCTGGGGCTCGCTGTCGGGGGTGGCCGCCCGCCTCGGCCTGCCCGCCGCCGGCCCGCTGACCCTGCCCGGAAACTGGGAGATCCGCTGAACGCGCAGCCCCTGCCCCCCGGCGACTTCACCGACGCCGTCGCGGGGTTCGCCACCGGCGTGGTGGTGCTGACCGTCCGGGACGGCCGCGACGACCTGGGCACGACCGTCACGTCGTTCATGTCGGTGTCGCTCGAACCGCCGATGGTCCTGGCGGGCGTCGCGGCCGGGTCCTACCTGGCCGAGGTCCTGGACCGCCGGGACCGCTGGGCGGCGACGGTGCTCAGCGCGGGCCAGCGCGCCCTGGCGGGCCGCTTCGCCGCCGAGGGCCGTCCCGGCGCGCGCCTGCTGCTGGCCTCCGAGCCGCACCACCGGGGCCCGCTGTCGGAGGCGCTGATCCCCGACGGCGGGCTGGCGGCCCTGGAGTGCGAGACCCGGCGGCGCATCGACGCGGGCGACCACCGCCTGTACGTGGCCGAGGTCCTGACGGCGGACTACGTCGCCCGCCGCCGCGACCCGCTGATCCGCGTCAACCGCCGCTACGTCTGAGCCGCGGTCAGCGGGCCAGCAGGTCGTCCAGCTCGGAGGCGAACAGCAGCGCGGGGTCGAACCCCATGCCGGTGAAGTGACCGGCGAGCTCCAGGGACAGGACGCCGTGCAGCCGGGTCCAGAAGGCCAGGGCCCGGCGCAGGGCCGCGGGCGGGGCGGGGTGGCCGCCCGCCCAGTCCCGGTGGTCGCGCAGGTGGGCGTCGAACGGCGTGGCGGGGCCGTCCGGGACCGACGCCGCGCAGGCGTCGAGCAGGACCGCCATGATCTCGCTGGAGATGGCCGTGGTGTCGTCGGGCGCCCGGTAGCCGGGCACGGGGGTGCCGTAGACGAGGAAGTACCGCTGGGGGTCCGCCAGGGCCCAGGCGCGCACGGCGTGCGCCAGCCCGGCCAGGTCGGCGCCCGCGGCCGACGCCGAGCGCAGGGTGTCGGCCAGGCCGCGGTAGGCGTCCGCGACCAGCTCGGTGATCAGCTCGTCGCGACCGGCGTAGTAGCGGTAGAGCGCGGGGCCGCTCATGCCCATCTGCTTGGCGATGGCGTTGAGGGAGAGCGCCGACGCCCCCGCCGTGGCGATCTGCTGCCAGGCGCGCTCCTTGATCTCCGCGCGGATCTGGGCGCGGTAGCGCTCGCGCGGGGTCCGCGCGTTCGTCTCCGCCATGCGCCGCCTCCCTCCAGAGCTACACCACCAAGAATTAGTTAGAAGGTATCACGGTCTCTGTTGACGACCCCTCGTCCGCACGGTTATGACTTCTAATGGAAGCGAAAAGATGTAACCGTCCAGTCGAAGGGAACGTCATGACCACCACCTCCCAGCCGCCCGCCCGCGCCGGCCGGCGCGCTCCGCGGGCGGTGACCCTCGCCGCCTGGGCGGTCCCCGTCATGGTCCTCGGCCAGTTCGCCCTGCTGGCGGGCGTTCCGGTCGCGATCGCGCTGGCCGGCGCCCTGCGCCGCACCCGCGACCGGGCGGTCCGCCGGGCGGCCGCGCTGGTGGCCGTCGCGTACGCGATCCCGCTGGCCGTCTGGCTGGCGCGGCCCGACGGCGCGCCGAGCCTGTCCAAGGACATCCACCCCGCGTTCGTCGGGCTGATCGTCACCGCGTCCGCCGTGCTCGTCGTCGCCGCCCACCGGCCGGGCCCCCGCCACCTTCCGGCGCGCTGACGCCACCGCGAAGACCGCCCAGCGACCGACAGGGGGAACCACCATGTCCGGCATCCGCGCCGCCCTGCGCGCGGGCTCGGCGTTCCGGTGGACGGCCCCGGCGCCCGCCACGCCCGCCACCACCCTGGTCATCACCTCGACCGTCGAGCAGCTCGGGCGGCACGCCTGCCTCCGCTGGACCGGCCCCGCCGTCGGCGAGGGACTGCGCGTCGACGGCGTCCACGTGTGGACGTTCACCAAGGTCAGGGGAGGCGTCCTCGTGCCCACCGAGGAAACCCGCACCGGCCCGCAGGTCGACGCCGACGTCCCCCTCGCGACCGAGATCCTCGGCGCGGGCCTCAAAGCATGGCTGAACGACCTGAAGGCCGCCGCCGAAGCCCGCTGAGATCCGCGAAGGCGTCCGGGGACGGACGCCCCTCACCCCCCGCTCCGGAGCGACGCGTCCAGCCGCCGGATCAGTTCCCCGACCCGCCCACCGCCGGGCGGGGCGGCCGGGTAGCGCCGCAGGACGTCCACCACGACGGGAGGCGTGAGCGTCCGCGACTGCGCGATGTGGTCGGCCCCGACCGAGGGGTCGTCCCCGGCGGAGAGTTCGAACGCCCGCGCGGCGTGGGCGGCCGCACCGAGGATGTGCTTGACCTGGGTCGCCTTCGCCAGGGGGTGGAGGTACGCCGCGCCGGCCGCCGCCAGGGCCGCGCGCGCCGCGTCACTCGCCGCGTCCCGCCCCGCGTCCCGGGCCTCCCGGGCCGCCCGGTGCGCCGCCCACGCGTTGTCCCGGATCGCCTTGGACCGCCGGGCCCCCTCCGCGAACGCCCGCGCGACCTCGATCGCGTCCCGGGGGCGCCGGTCGTCGGGGCACGCCCGCTCGAAGATCACCAACGCGGGCCGCGCGCACGCCACCGCGTAGAGGGTGACCTCGCGGAGTTCGGACATGCTGAGCTCGATCGTCGTGGAGTCGTCCGCCATGGGTCGTCCTTCTACACAGGGGCCGCAGTCACTTCGACTGTAACTTTGAACCCCCCGTGTAAGGTTTCGGGCGGATTTCCCCGGTCAGCGAAGGCATACCTTCAAACCGCGGTGACGCTCCCCCGCCCCTGCGCACGGCATGACCGCCCTCCGCGGACGGCTCCACCGCGTCCAATCCGGCGGCGCGGGGACTCCGGACTGGCCGGCGGATCTCGCGTCCGCCGCCGCTACGCTCTGCGGAACGTTCCAGAAGCGAGGAGAGACCATGTCGTTCGCCCTGTCGGTGACCGCCGCCGAGCTGGAGCCGGACACCCTGGACCCGGCCGGCGTCGTCGCGGGCAACCCGGAGGTCTCCACCCTGGTCCTGCACGCCGACGACCGGGTGGAGCGCGGCATCTGGCAGATCACCCCCGGCACGGTCACCGACACCGAGGCCGACGAGATCTTCACGGTGGTCGCGGGCCGCGCCACGATCGAGATCGAGGACGGCCCGACCCTGGAGGTCGGCCCCGGCGACGTGGGGGTCTTCACCGCCGGAGCCCGCACCACCTGGACCGTCCACGAGACCCTGCGCAAGACCTACCAGATCACACTCTGACGCCCGCCTTGAAGACGGCCGCGACCTGCGGCACGCCCGGCCGGTAGGCCAGGTGGACGCGGGAGGGCGCGTCCAGCACGAGGACGTCGGCGCGGGCGCCCTCCCCCAGCCGTCCGACGTCGGTCCGCCGCAGCGCCCGCGCGCCCCCGGCCGTGGCGGCCCACACGGCCTCGTCCGGGGTCATGCGCATGTCCCGCACGGCGACCGCGATGCAGAAGGCCATGCTGGAGCTGTAGCAGGAGCCGGGGTTGCAGTCCGACGCCAGGGCGACGGTGACCCCGGCGTCGATGAGCCGCCGGGCGTCCGGGTAGGGCTGCCGGGTGGAGAACTCGACGCCCGGCAGCAGCGTCGCCACGGTCTCCGAGGAGGCGAGCGCGTCCACGTCGGCGTCGCCGAGGAACGTGCAGTGGTCGGCCGAGGCCGCCCCCAGCTCCACGGCGAGCCGGACGCCCGGCCCCTCGCCGAGCTGGTTGGCGTGCACGCGGGGCAGGAGCCCGGCCTTGATCCCGGCCTGGAGCACCTCGCGCGCCTGGTCGGCGTCGAACGCGCCCCGCTCGCAGAACACGTCGATCCACCGGGCGTGCGGCGCGCAGGCGGCGAGCATCTCCCCCGAGACGAGGCGGACGTACCCCTGCGGGTCGTCGGCGTACTCGGCGGGCACGACGTGCGCCCCGAGGAACGTCACCTCGTCCACGATCTCCGCGGCGATCCGGACGGCGCGTTCCTCCTGCTCGACGTCGAGCCCGTACCCGGACTTGCACTCGACGGTGGTGGTGCCCTGCCGGGCCATCTCGTCGACGAGCCGCCGGACGTTGGCCCGCAGCTCGTCGTCGCCGGCGGCGCGCGTCCTGGCCACGGTCGTCCGGATGCCCCCGGCCTTGTAGGGCTGTCCGCTCATCCGCGCGGCGAACTCCTCGGCGCGCTCCCCCGCGAACACCAGATGGGCGTGCGAGTCCACGAACCCGGGCAGCACGGCGCGCCCGGCGGCGTCGAGGACCTCGTCGGCCTCGGGCGCGTCCGCCGTGGACCCGACCCAGGCGACCGCTCCGCCGTCGAGCACGAGCGCCGCGTCGCGCAGCACCCCGAGCGGCCCCTCCCCGACGCCGGGCTCGTTGGTGACCAGTTCCCCGATGTTCCTGATGAGAGTGCTCACCCGATCAGCATCGCACCGGCGCGGCACGGGCGGGCGCGGCGCGCCACCGCTTCCGTCTCGGGTCCGAGACACCCGGGCGGGCCGCTATCGTCTCCTGCGGAGGCGAGAGGGTGCCTGGTGGCCCCCGCGGTCTTCAAAACCGCAGGTCGCGAGTATCTCGGGACGGCGGGTTCGATTCCCGTTCGCCTCCGCCATCCGCCAAGGCGGCGGCGCGGTCGCCCAGCGCGGCCAGCTCCGCCGCGACCTCCGGCGGGTCCAGCAGGGTGCAGGGCACCGGCAGGAGCAGCAGGCGGTGGGCCAGGCGCCCCGGGGAGTCCGGGGGCGTCGTCAGGCGGCAGGACGCGGCGTCCACCGGTTCCAGGGTCCCCTGCCCCGGGCCCTCCCCGGCGAGCGTCCTGGACGGCCTGGAGGTCACCCTCGACGTCCACCACGCCCTGACCGGCCGTGCCGCGGTGTCCCCCGCCTAGCGCGGCATCCCGTCGCGCAGCGCGGTGGCGACGGCGGTCAGCTCGGGGATCTGGGTGCGGGGGAAGTGGAGGTGGGCGGTGGGCGCGAGCGTGAAGCCGCGGTCCCCGTCGTGGCGCACCGCGACGTCCACCCGCCACGCCTCCGGGCCCCAGCGGGCCGTGACCCGGTCCCGGAACGGCGTCGCCGCCAGCGCGTCCAGGAACGCCAGCGCGTCCGGGCGCGGCATCTTCAGCCACGCGTAGCCGCGGTAGAACGCCGCGAACGCCTCGGTGGCGTGGGCGGGCGCCCGGTCCCCCAGCGCCCGCAGCGCGTCGGCGGCGTCCCCGAGGTCCTGGCAGGATCCCGCCGTGACCCATCCTCCGGCCCAGACGGCGCGCACCAGCGGGACCAGCTCGACGTCGACGTCCACCGCCGTCCCGTCGGGCGCGGTGAGGGGCTCGGTGGGGTGGACGCCGGGCGGTGGTGAGGTCATGGGACGTTCCTACCCCCGGAACGTGCGGCGGTAGGAGCGCGGCGACACCCCCACCGTCTCCCTCATGCGGCGGCGCAGGGAGGCGGCGGTGCCGAGGCCCACGTCCGCGGCGACGCGCTCCACCGGCAGGTCGGTGGTCTCCAGGAGCTGGCGGGCCCGCTCGACGCGCTGGCGCAGCAGCCACCGGGCGGGCGACATCCCGACCTCCTCGCGGAAGCGGCGGGTGAACGTCCGCACGCTCACCGACTCCCGTTCGGCGAGGTCGCGCAGGGAGATCGGCCGGTCCAGGTGACGCAGGGCCCAGGCGCGGGCCGCGCCCGTCGAGGGCGAGCCCGGCTCGGTCACGGGCCGGGGGATGTACTGGGCCTGCCCGCCGTCGCGGTGGGGCGGGACGACGGTGCGGCGGGCCACGTCGTTGGCGACGGCGGCCCCGTGGTCGGTGCGGATCATGTGGAGGCACAGGTCGATCCCGGCGGCCTCCCCCGCCGAGGTCAGCACGTCGCCCTCGTCGGCGTAGAGCACGTCCGGGTCCAGCTTCACCTGCGGGAACAGCCGCCGGAACAGCTCGGCGGACTTCCAGTGCGTGGTCGCCCGCCGCCCGTCCAGCAGCCCGGCCGCCGCCAGCACGAACGCGCCCGTGCAGATCGAGGCGATCCGCGTCCCCGGCCGGACGCGGTCCAGCGCGGCCCGCAGCCGCTCGTCCAGCCGGTCGGTCTCGTCGGCC
Source organism: Actinomadura kijaniata (assembly GCF_014138665.1). Classification (NCBI taxonomy): domain Bacteria; kingdom Bacillati; phylum Actinomycetota; class Actinomycetes; order Streptosporangiales; family Thermomonosporaceae; genus Actinomadura; species Actinomadura kijaniata. The sequence continues at coordinate 775,005 of NZ_JACJIA010000001.1, read as the reverse complement.
CCGTGCGCGGCGGGGACGACCACCGTGCGCGCCGCCGCCAGCGCCCCGGGCCCGCGCGGCACCCGCACCGCGAAGTCGGCGTCGGTGCGCACGTCGCCCGGCTCGGGCGTGCAGGTCACCACCTCGTACAGCGGCTCCCCGCCGGTCCGGGCGCTCCCGAAGAGCTGGTGGACGATGCCGAGTTCCAGCGGCATCACCCCCGGGCGCACCAGCACCGCCACCACATGACGCGTCATGCGGTGATCCTTCCGGGCGGGACGCGCCGCAAACCCGCCGCCATCACCGCGGCGACCAGGCACAGCGCCCCGGCCCCGGCCCACATCGGCGTGTACTCCCCGGACGCGTCCCGCACGACGCCCCCGGCCAGCGCCATCATCCCGGCCCCGAGCTGGTGGGCGGCCAGCGTCCAGCCGAACACCACGGCGCCCTCCCGCTCGCCGAACCGCTCCCGCACCGCGCTGAGCGCGATCGTCGGCGGCACGGTCGCGACGTCCAGCACCCCGAACACCACCGCGAACGCCACCAGCGACGGCCGCACCTGCGGCCCCAGCAGCGCGGGCAGCGCCAGCAGCGCCCCGCTCCGCAGCGCGTAGTACCCGGCCAGCAGCCACCGGGGGTCGTACCGGTCGGTCAGCCACCCCGACGCGACGGTCCCCGCGACGTTGCACACCCCGATCACGCTCAGCACCGACGCCGCCGCCGGGGCCGCCATCCCGTGGTCCCCGGCCGCCGCGACGAAGTGCGTCCACATGACGCCGTTGGTGGACATCCCGCAGATCGCGAACGTGCCCGCCAGCAGCCAGAACGTCCGCGTCCGCGCCGCGCTCCGCAGCACCGACGCCGCGCCCGGCCGCGCCCCGCCACCGTGCCCGCCGGGCGGGTCGCGCAGCACGAACCCGGCGAGCGGCAGCACGGCCAGCGCCGCGACCGCGACGGCCCCGACCCCGGCGCGCCACTGCGTCCGCTCCACCACCCCGGCGACCAGCGGCAGGAACCCGAACTGCCCGACCACCCCGGCCGCCGTCAGCACGCCCATGGCCAGGCCGCGCCGCCGCTGCACCCACCGGTGCGCGACGACGGCGGCGAACGTCCCGCCCAGCGCGCCCGTGCCGAGCCCGGCCAGCACGCCCCAGCACAGGACGTACTGCCAGGCCGCCGTCATGAACGCGCTCAGCCCCGCGCCCGCCGCGAGCCCGGCCAGCGCGGCCGTCGCGACCGGGCGCGGCCCGAACCGCTCGGTCAGCGCGGCGGCGAACGGCGCGACGAGCCCGTTGAGGGCCATGCTCGCCCACATGGCGGCCCCGGCGGTGCCGTGCGACCAGCCGAACTCGTGGTGCAGCGGCCCGACCAGCAGCCCCGGCACGGTGCTGAACGCCCCGGCCGCCACGATCACCGCCGCCGCGACGGCCACCACGGCCCCGACCGGCCGCGTCCCCTTCCCGGTCCTCCGAACGTCGGTCTCGATCATGAAACCGAGCCTGCGCCACCCCCGCCCCGGCCACGAGACGCGTCCGGGCCGCGAACCGCGCACTTCGGGTCAGGCCGCCCCGATCAGGCCGGGGGCGTCTCCTCCTCGGAGGTCACGGCCTCGATCGCGTCCCGCAGCGCGCCCGGAACGTCGGCGACCAGCAGGTGCCGCCCGTCGCGCACCACCTCGCGGCCCGACACGACCACGTGGCGCACGTCGGCGTTGGTCGCGGCGAACACCGCCGCCTCGGCCGCGTACCCGGGGGCGGCCCCGGCGGTGCGGACCGTGTCCATCGCCACCGTCACCAGGTCCGCGTACGCGCCCGGCTCCAGCCTTCCGGCCTCGGGCCAGCCCAGGCTGTGGTGGCCGTTCCAGGTGGCGGCGGCCAGCAGCGCGCCGGCCGTCCAGTGGCCCCGCCGCCGCGTGCGGAGGCGTTCGTCCAGCTCGACGGCGCGGGCCTCCTCGAACAGGTCGATCACCGCGTGCTGGTCCGAGCCCAGGCACACCGGGGACCCGGCGTCGCACAGCGCGCGGGCCGGGCCGATGCCGTCGGCCAGGTCCCGTTCGGTGGTCGGGCACATGCAGACACCCGTCATCGTCGCGCCCAGCAGCCCGATGTCGGCCTCGCTGAGGTGGGTGGCGTGCACGGCGGTCGTGAGCGCCCCCAGCGCCCCGCACTCGGCCAGCAGCCGGGTCGGGGACATGCCGTAGCGCGCCTCGCACGCCTCGTTCTCGGCGGGCTGCTCCGACAGGTGGACGTGCAGCGGGGCCTGGCGCTCCTTGGCCCAGGACGCGACCGCGCTCATCTGCTCGCGCGGCACCGCCCGCACCGAGTGGATCGCCGCGCCGATCCGGGCGTGCAGCCGCCCGGCCTTGTCGCTCTGCTCGCGCAGGCTGTCCACGCGCCGCGCCCAGTTCCCGGCGGTGCCGTCGCCGAACCGGAGCTGCGGGCCCTCCAGCGGCGTGCCGATGCCGCCCATCAGGTAGCAGGTGTCCAGCAGCGTGATCCGGACGCCCGCGTCGGCGGCGGCGGCGATCAGCGCCTCGCCCATCGCGTTCGGGTCGTCGTAGGGCTCGCCGCCCGGCCGGTGGTGCAGGTAGTGGAACTCCCCCACGCAGGAGATCCCGGCCAGCGCCATCTCCGCGTACACGGCCGTGGCCAGCGCCCGGTAGGAGTCGGGATCGAGACGGTCGGCGACCCGGTACATGGTCTCGCGCCAGGTCCAGAACGTGCCGCTGCCCGCCTGGACCCGGCCGCGCAGGGCGCGGTGGAAGGCGTGTGAATGGGCGTTCGCCAGGCCCGGCAGGGTGAGGCCGGGCAGGCGCGGGGCGTCCGGGGGGGCCGGGACGCCGGGGGTGATGGTGGTGAAACGCTCGCCGTCGGCCTCGATGAGCACATCGGCGGCCACTCCGTCTCCGAGCCAGGCGAGCTCGGCGTGCCAACGCATATCAGTCCCCTACCCGCGCGCCAGGTCTTTGAGTACCGCCGCGAGGGCCCGGACTCCCGCGAGGCAGTCGTCGCGTTCGGCGGACTCGGCCGGGGCGTGCGACACGCCCGTCGGGTTCCGCACGAACAGCATCGCCGTCGGCACCCGCGCCGACAGGATGCCCGCGTCGTGCCCGGCACCGGTCGGCAGCACCGGGGCGCCGCCCAGCACTGTGACGATCCGGTCGCGCAGCGCGGTGGTGAAGTCGACGATCTCGGTGTAGGACTCCTCGGCCAGCGTGACGGCCACCCGGTGGTCGGCCCCGGCCCGCAGCGCCGCCTCGTGCACGTCCCGCACGGTCGCCCGCACCGCCGCGTCGTCGGGCCCCCGGCTGTCCAGCCAGGCCGTGACCAGCGACGGGATGGCGTTCACGCCGCCCGGCACGATGTGGACCTTGCCGACGGTCGCGACGCTGTCGTGCCGCCGCGCGGCCTCCCGCGCCGCCAGGACGGCGTGGGCGAACGGCAGCATCGGGTCGCGCCGGTCCCGCAGCAGCGTGGTCCCGGCGTGGTTGCCCTCCCCGGCGAAGTCCAGCCGCCACCGCCCGTGCGGGATGATCGCGCTGGCGACGCCGACCGGGACCTCCAGCGCCCGGCCCTGCTCCACGTGCAGCTCGACGTAGCAGCCGATCCGCCCGAGCAGGTCCTCGTCGGGGCCGATCCGGTCCGGGTCCAGGTCGTGCGCGGCGACGACGTCGGCGAACGCGCGCCCGTCCCCGTCGGTCAGCGATCGCGCCCGCGCCGGGTCGATCGCCCCGGCCAGCAGCCGCGACCCCAGGCACGCCACGCCGAACCGGGCGCCCTCCTCCTCGGCGAACGCCGCGATCCCGACCGGCCGTCCCGGCGCGAACCCCTCGGCCCGCAGCGCGTCCACGGCCGCGAACGCCGACACGACGCCCAGCGGCCCGTCGAACGCGCCGCCGCCCGGCACCGAGTCCAGATGGCTGCCGGTCAGCACCGCGTCGCCGCGTTCCCCGCTCTCGGGCAGCCACCAGGCGAACAGGTTGCCGTTGGCGTCGCGCTCGACCTCCAGGTCCCGGGCGCGGGCCTCGTCGAGGAACCAGGCGCGGCACTCCAGCTCCGGCCCCGTCCACGCGAACCGGTCGTAGCCGCCGTCGGGGCGCCGCCCGACCGGCTCCAGCGCGGCCCACATCTCCTCGAAACTCAACCGGTCTCCTCTCGTCACGGCGCGGCGTGCCGCCCCCGGCAGGGAACGGCACGCCGCGCCGCGGGCGTCGCGCGGGCTCAGGACTCCAGCATCGGGATGTTGACGCCGCGCTCGCGGGCCACGTCCCGGGCGATGTCGTAGCCCGCGTCCACGTGGCGCATGACGCCGGTGCCCGGGTCGTTGGTGAGGACGCGCTCCAGCTTCCGCGCCGACAGCTCGGTGCCGTCCACCAGGCACACCTGCCCGGCGTGGATGGAGCGGCCGATGCCGACGCCGCCGCCGTGGTGGATGGACACCCACGTCGCGCCGGAGGCGGTGTTGAGCATGGCGTTGAGCAGCGGCCAGTCGGCGACGGCGTCGGAGCCGTCGGCCATGCCCTCGGTCTCGCGGTAGGGGGAGGCGACCGAGCCGGAGTCCAGGTGGTCGCGGCCCAGCACCAGCGGGGCGCTGATCTCGCCGCGCGCCACCAGGTCGTTGAACACGGCCCCGGCCTTGTCGCGCTCGCCGTAGCCGAGCCAGCAGATCCGCGACGGCAGGCCCTGGAAGTGGACCTTCTCGCCCGCCATGCGGATCCAGCGGGTCAGCGGCTCGTTGTCGGGGAACAGGTCCAGGATCGCCTGGTCGGTGCGGGCGATGTCCCGGGGGTCGCCCGACAGCGCGGCCCAGCGGAACGGGCCCTTGCCCTCGCAGAACAGCGGCCGGATGTAGGCGGGCACGAAGCCGGGGAACGCGAACGCCCGGTCGTACCCGGCGAGCTGCGCCTCGCCGCGGATGGAGTTGCCGTAGTCGAACACCTCGGCCCCGGCGTCCATGAACCCGACCATGGCCTCCACGTGCCTGGCCATCGACTGGCGGGCGCGCTCGGTGAAGCCCTGCGGGTCCTTGTCGCGCTCGGCCTGCCAGTCCTCGAACGCCACGCCCGACGGCAGGTAGGCCAGCGGGTCGTGGGCGCTGGTCTGGTCGGTGACGATGTCGATGGGCGCGCCCCGGCGCAGCAGCTCGGGGACCAGGTCGGCGGCGTTGCCGAGCAGGCCGATCGACAGCGGCTCCCGCCTCACCCTGGCCTCCTCGGCCAGCCGCAGCGCCTCGTCGAGGGAGTCGGTGCTGGTGTCGCAGTAGCGGTGCTGGACGCGGCGCTCGATGCGGGAGGGGTCGCACTCGATGCAGATCGCGACGCCGCCGTTCATGGTGACCGCGAGCGGCTGGGCGCCGCCCATGCCGCCGAGCCCGGCGGTCAGCGTGATGGTCCCGGCGAGGCTGCCGCCGAACCGCTTGGCCGCCACCGCCGCGAACGTCTCGTAGGTCCCCTGCAGGATGCCCTGCGTGCCGATGTAGATCCACGAACCGGCGGTCATCTGCCCGTACATGGTGAGGCCCTCGGCCTCCAGCCGCCGGAACTCGTCCCAGTTCGCCCACTGCGGGACCAGGTTGGAGTTGGCGATCAGCACGCGCGGCGCCCACTCGTGGGTGCGGAAGATCCCGACCGGCTTGCCGGACTGCACCAGCAGCGTCTCGTCGCCCTCCAGGTCGGTCAGGGACCGCACGATCGCGTCGTAGGAGTTCCAGTTGCGGGCGGCGCGGCCGGTGCCGCCGTAGACGACCAGCTCGTCGGGGTGCTCGGCGACCTCGGGGTCGAGGTTGTTCATGAGCATGCGCAGGGCGGCCTCCTGGCCCCAGCCCTTGGCGGTCGGCTCGGTGCCGCGCGGCGCGCGGACGGGACGGGGTCCGGACATGTCGGGTGCTCCTCGGGGTCGAGTGGGATCAGGAGAGCGGTCCGGTGACCGCTTCGGCGGCGGCGACCAGGGACCCGTCGCGGACCAGTTCGGCCGCGGCGGCGATCTCCGGCGCCAGGTAGCGGTCGGGGCCGGGGCCCGGGACGCGTTCGCGCAGCCGGGCGACGACCGCGCCGGTGGCGGGGCCGGGCCGCAGCGGCGCGCGCAGGTCCAGGGCGCGCGCGGCGGTGAGGATCTCGACGGCGACGACCTGGGCCAGGCCGTTGACGGCGTCGCGGAGCTTGCGCGCCGCGTTCCAGCCCATGGAGACGTGGTCCTCCTGCATCGCCGAGGACGGGATGGAGTCGGCGGAGGCGGGGGCGGCCAGCCGCTTGAGCTCCGACACGATCGCGGCCTGCGTGTACTGGGCGATCATGTGGCCGGAGTCCACGCCCGGGTCGTCGGCCAGGAACGGCGGCAGCCCGAACGAGCGGGCCTTGTCGAGCATCCGGTCGGTGCGGCGCTCGCTCATGGACGCGACGTCGGCGACCGGGATCGCGAGGAAGTCCAGCACGTAGGCGACGGGGGCGCCGTGGAAGTTGCCGTTGGACTCCACGCGCCCGTCCGGCAGCACCACGGGGTTGTCGACGGCCGAGGCCAGCTCGCGCCCGGCCACCAGCTCGGCGTGGGCCAGGGTGTCGCGGGCGGCGCCGTTCACCTGCGGGGCGCACCGCAGCGAGTAGGCGTCCTGCACGCGGGTGCAGTCGGGGCCCCGGTGCGACTCCATGATCGACGAGTCGGCGAGCAGGGCCCGCAGGTTGGCGGCGGAGGCGGCCTGGCCGGGGTGCGGCCGCAGCTCCTGGAGGTCGGCGGCGAAGACCCGGTCGGTCCCGAGCAGCGCCTCGACGGTCATGGCGGCGGCGAGGTCGGCGGCCTTGAACAGCTCCCGCAGGTCCCGGATGGCCAGCACCAGCATGCCGAGCATGCCGTCGGTGCCGTTGAGGAGGGCCAGCCCCTCCTTCTCGGCCAGGGCGACGGGGGCGAGCCCGGCCTCCGCCAGCGCCTCGGCGGTGTCGCGCAGCTCGCCCTTGGCGTCCCGGACCTTGCCCTCGCCGATCAGCGCCAGCGCGACGTGCGCCAGCGGGGCCAGGTCGCCCGAGCAGCCGAGGCTGCCGTGCTCGTGGACGATCGGGGTGATCCCGGCGTTGAGCAGGGCGGCCAGCGCCCGCGCGGTGGTGGGCTGCACGCCCGTCCGCCCGGTCGCCAGGGTGCCGAGCCGCAGCAGCATCAGGGCGCGGACGACCTCGCGCTCGACCTCGGGGCCGGATCCGGCCGCGTGCGAGCGCACGATGTTGAGCTGGAGCTTGGCGCGCAGCTCGGGCGCGATGTGCCGGGTGGCCAGCGCCCCGAAGCCGGTCGACACCCCGTAGACCGGGGTGGACCGTCCCGCCATCTCGTCGATGTGCGCCCGCGACGCCGCCATGGCCGCCAGCGCCTCGTCGGTCAGCGTGACCCGGGCCTCGTCCCGGGCGACCGCCACGACCTGGTCAAAGGTCAGCGGTTCCGGTCCGACCAGGATGTTCTTGTCCCCCATGCCGAAACTCATACCCACCATTGCACCGCCCCGAGCTGCCCCCGGCGAGGGCCCGCCGCCTCGATGTGTCTCGGATACGAGACAATGAGGACATGAGCCAGGTACCGGCCGCCCGCCGCACCCTCGCGGTCCTCCGCCTGCTGGCGGCCTCGGCGGGCCCGCTGCCCGCCTCGACGATCGCCCGCGAGCTCGGCCTGCCCCGCTCCTCGGCCTACCACCTGCTGGCGGCGATGGCCGAGGACGGCTTCGTGTCGTACCTGCCCGAGGAGCGCCGCTGGGGGCTGGGCGTGGCGGCGTTCGAGATCGGCTCGGCCTACCTGCGCCACGGCCCGCTGGAACGCCTGGCCCGCCCGCTGCTGCGCCGCCTGGTGGACCGCACCGGCGAGATCACCCAGCTCGGGGTGCTGCACGGCGCCGAGACCCTCTACCTGCTGAAGGAGCAGCCCCGCCGGCACGCCACCCTGATCACCGACGTGGGCGTCCGCATGCCCGCCCAGCTCACCGCCAGCGGCCGCTCGATGCTGGCCCAGCTCCCGCCGGCGCAGGTGAGGGCGCTGTTCCCGGGCCCGTTCGTGGAACGCACCGGCCAGGGCCCGCGCACCCTGCGCGACCTGCGCCGGATCCTGGCCGAGGACGCCCGCCGCGGCTGGGCGGTCGAGGACGGCCACATCACCGAGGGCTTCGCCAGCATCGCGGCGTGCTCGTTCGACCACACGGGCCACCCGACGGCGGCGATCACCGTGACGTTCCGGCGCGAGACCCGCCCGGAGGACACCTGGCCCGTCCTGGCGGCCCAGATCCGCTCCACCGCCGCGGACCTGACCACCCGCCTGGGCGGCCACGCGCCCCGCTCCCCGGACCGGAGCACTGGCACAATGCCGTGACCTACCGAAGGAGTATCCGTGGTCCTGCGTGTGACGCCCGGCCGTGCGGCGGAATGGCTGGTGTTCGCCGCCCTGTTCGTGCTCTGGGGCGCGTACGACTTCGCGACGGGCGACAGGGGCCCGGTGTTGGTGATCAGCGATGTGGCGCTGGTGACCGCGTTCGTCACGATGTACTTCCTGGACCGGCGGCGCGGGATCGCGGTGACCGCGGAGGGGCTGAGGATCCAGGGGTTCCTGCGCGCCGAGCCGATCGGGTGGTCGCGGGTGTCGGGCCTGGAGCTGAGCGACGCCACCCGCCAGCGCAGGGTACGCCTCCACCTCACCGACGGCACCGTGCGCGGCCTCCCCGCGCCGCAGGACGGCCGCGGCCCGCTCCAGCGGGACCGCGCGTTCGACGAGAAGGTCGCCCGGCTCAAGGCGAAGGTGGCCGAGCACACCGCCGGGGAGCCCCAGCCGACCCCGTGACCGTCAGTCGTCCTGCGCCCAGGCGGCCACCGGGAGCGAGAGGTAGATCCCGAAGTCGCGCAGGCCGGTCGCCTCGCTGATGTCCTCGTGCAGCCGGTCGACGCGTTCCTGCCGGTCGGCGGCCCGGCTCTCGAACCACTTGGACCGCACCTCGATCACCACGTCCAGCCCGCTCCGGTCCAACGGCCCCAGCGGCCGGAACCGGATCTCCACGTCACCGGGCCGCAGGTCGCCGTCGTAGGGCTCCTCGGGACACTCCACGGCCACCGACACCAGATGCGGCAGCACCGACGCGAGCCGCCGGAGCTGGGGTTCGGGGACACGCGGAGCGTAGGTGACATCGACGAGCGGCATGTTGATCAATTTAGCGCCGTCCGGAACAACGGAGATCACCCCTGACACGAGGCCGTATATCCGGACGCATATCAACGAGTGATCCATATGGGTATTGGACGCCCGCCCGCCGTTTCTGATCTTCTGAGGCGCATGACACAGCACCTCCGGCTGCGACTGGGCGTCGCGGCCCTGACCACCTCCGCGCTGCTCGGAGGCGTCGCCTACGCGGCGGGCGCCGCCCCGGGCGGGACGGGCGCCTCCCCCGTCGCCGCGACCAGCGGCACCGACCTGACCAAGGCCCTCCAGGAGCTGGAGCAGTCCTACAACGGGCGCATCGGCGCGGTGGGCATCGACCTGGCGACCGGCAGGACCGTCGGCCACCGGGCCGACGAGCGCTTCCCGTTCAACTCGATGTTCAAGGTGTTCGCGTGCTCCGCCGTGATGGAGAAGGCGCGCACCGACCGTCCCGGCCTGATGGACAAGGTCATCCGCTGGAAGCCCGCCGACATGGCCGGGCTGACCGAGAACTCCCCCGAGACGAAGGAGTACACCGACACCGGCATGACCCCCGCGCAGCTGTGCCGCGCCGGGATCACCAAGTCCGACGGGTTCGCGGGCAACACGCTGCTGAAGCAGATCGGCGGGCCGCGCGGGCTGACCGCGTTCTTCCGCGCCACCGGCGACCGCACGAGCCGCCTGGACCGCCCGGAGCCCTACCTGACCGAGTGGCAGCCCGGCGAGGAGCGCGACACCACCACCCCCGCGGCGGCCGCGCGGACGTTCACCAAGCTCACCACCGGCAAGGTCCTGCACCCCCACGACCGGGAACGGCTGCTCGGCTGGCTGAAGGCCAGCCTCGCCGGCGCCGACCGCATCCGGGCGGGCCTGCCCAAGGAGTGGACGGTCGGCAACAAGAGCGGCACCGGCGGCGCGCGCAACCACGGCACCGCCAACGACATGGCGATCGCCTGGCCGCCCGGAGCGAAGGCGCCGATCATCCTGGCGATCTTCACCAACCGCACCACCGACGACACCCCGCACGACGCCAAGGTGATCCAGTCCACCGCGACCGCCCTGGCCAAGGCCCTCGGCAAGCTCTGAGCAGGCCGCGCCCGGCCGGAACGCGGCACCCCGTTCGCCGCGTTCCGGCCGGGCCGTCAGGCCGCTGTGACGGCGTTCTCCAGGGTCACCCTGAACGCGGGCCCCGGCCGCCCGGGACACCAACCGCGCCCGAGCGCGACCCGCACGGCCTCGGCGACCGTGCCCGGCAGCACCGTCGCCGAAGGCAGCCCGACCCGGTTGCGGGGATGGGCGCAAGGCAGCGAGACCACCAGCAGCGCCCCGGGCTCCTCGGCCCGTTCCACCACGAAGGTCAGCGGGCTCTCCCCGATGCCCTGGCTGTAGGTGGGACGACGCCGCACCTTCCAGAGGTACGCGGTCCCGTCCACGTCGATCCGCCGCGTTCCCTTACGCGCTATGGCCATGTCAGCCTCCACTCGCTCAGAGACCCGGCGACCGCGCCGCGGGATGCGTCCACGCAGGCGAAGAGAGGGGCGGCCGGGCCGTTCGGGAAGGATCCGCCGGGCAGGTCGTCCCCCGGCGACGGCATGCTCAACGACACCAGACGGCGTCGGAACTCGTTCCCTCAGTGCATGACGCGACCCTAGCGCCGCCCACCCCACAGAGCCCATCGATTTAAGCCGACGCCCCCTACCCGGCCCCAAGCCCCTTAATGCGCTCAGCCAACCCCCGAGCCTCCACACGCCCAATGAAAAGCTTGGGCCCCTCCGGATCCTTGCTGTCCCGAAACCCCAGGGCATCGAAGAGTCCAGCGACCTCAACACATTGAGCGGCGTTGTCCCCGCTGTAGGAAGATTTACGCCACCTGACGGCGCTCAAGTCCATCGCTGCTCGATCACCTTTCTGATGAACGCGCGGGACTCTTCGACGTTCAACGCCCGCGCCTGCATCCTGCCGAAGGTGTCCATCAGGCTCGATATCACCTGGTTATCGTGCACGGTGTCTCCGTACGCGGCATTGTCGAGGAACGCGACGGAAGACGTGTCGGATTGTGTGGCTATCGAGAAGGTCCCGCTCACTCCCCGATAGTACGCGAACGGTGCCACCTGGATATGAACGCTCGGATGCCGGGACAGCTCGACAAGGCGTTCAAGCTGCTCACGCATGATGGCGGCCGAACCGACCTCCCGGTAGAGGACACCCTCGTCCAGGATCGCCAGGACCGTGGGAGGCGACGAACGTTCGAGGACATCCTGCCGCCGGAGCCTCTGACGCAGGTCCTCTTCACGCGGCAGCAGCGCACGCGCGTATGCCTCTGCCTGAAACAGGCCGTAGACATGGAGAACGTCCACCGCGCGCAGCAGAGCAGCCGTCGCCTCCGACTCCGAGAAATCGGCGAACGACCTCGGAGAATCGGTTTTCATCACCCATTTGTCCCACGCGCGGACGACGTCACCCTCGGCATCCAGAACGGCGTCCAGCTTGACGGCGGTCTCCCGAGAGCACTTGCTCAAACCTCGAATGATCTGCCCCACATAGCCCGGCGCAAGCGGGACCATCGCCGCCAACTGCGCCCGTGAAAGACCACTCTGCTCACGATGGTGATTCACCACGCCGCCGAAACGCACCAGGGCAGGCATCGGCTTCTTCGCGCCCATACTCCCCTCCCCGCCACGTGAGGAACGCTGAGGCCACTTCTGCACTCAGCTGAGCTGAACCTTCGCATGCTGCGTCTCAGCTACACCGTACGCACGAACCGAGAGACCGTGGGGCGTAACGAGAAATGCACCGCGAGTCACAACGCAGAGGCAGGCGCCATGCCCCCGAGATCACCGGGCCTCCCACCCGCGACCACGGACCCGTCCACGCTGGTGATCACCTCCACGCCGGAAGCGATCAAAGCCGCACGGGACTTCGCCCGAGGATGGTTCGACGCCAAGGGCTATACAAACGGGGTACGCGAAATCGCCCTGCTGGTGGTCACCGAGCTGGTCACCAACGCCTACAAGCACGGCAGCGCGCCCGGTGAGGCGATCTCCGTTCACCTGTACCCCTCGAAGGCCGGGCCGGTGACCGAGGTACGGGACGGCAGCGACGCCGAGCCGCACGTCAAGCCGCTCACGCCGGACTCGTTCTCCGGCCGAGGGCTGGCCATCGTCTCCGAACTCACCGCCGCGTGGGGCTTCTGCCACCTGGCGTCCGGAGGCAAGGCCGTCTTCGCGGTACTGAACGAGACACCGAAATGAGCCCGCCCACCACGCTGCTGGCGTCCCTGCGGGAGACGTTCCCCGACTGGGACATCTGGGTGTGTGACCGAGGCGTATGGCGAGCAACCGGTCCCACGCTGCTCAGCGCCTCCACAGCCGAAAAACTCATCGAGCACCTGGTCGCCGACCCCGACGCACTCAAGCAACACAACACCCCATAAGCCCCGCAGGCACCCGCAGCAAGCCATCCCCGCGTACGACCGGCGCGCTGCCGTATTCGACGGTGCCGCCGTCGTCGGCGGCGAAGGTCCGGGCTCAAACGGGCGATAACCGGGCGACGAAGCGGCACCGGCGACTCATGGACCCGCTTCAACGTCTCCCGGGACCGGGCCTACGGCTCGACCGGCTTACGAGCGAGGAGACGGCCGTGCCGAAATCTCTCGCCCTCGCCCGGCTCGCGGCGCATCCGGCCGATCTCCGTGAACCCGGCCTCGGCCGCCAGGTCCACCACATGGTCGATGGGGAGCCGGTAGGCGAGGGAGACCTTGTGATCGAACGGCTCGACCGAAGGCTGCGCGTCGTCGTCGGTGGCGAAGAACCCCACCAGCAGGTGCCCGCCCGGCGCCAGCACCCGCGCGAACTCCTCGAAGAGCACCGGCAGGTCCTGCGGGGGCGTGTGGATGATGGAGTACCAGGCCAGAACGCCACCCAGGGTGCCGTCCGCGATGTCCAGCGCGAGCATCGAACCCTCGTCGAACCGCAGATGCGGGTACTCCTGGCGGGCCAGCTCGATCATCGCCGGTGACGCGTCGACACCGAAGGCGGTCACGCCAAGAGAGGCCAGGCGCGCCGTGACGCCGCCAGGACCGCACCCAAGATCGGCCACCGGCCCGACGTCCGCAGCCCGTACGTATTCAGCGAACGCGGTGACCAGGGCGCGGTCCAGCGAATGCCCTTCGACCGAGTCACGGAACAACTCGGCGTAAAGGTTGGCGACGGAGTCGTAGGCCGCCCGGGTGGTGTCCAGAGGGGAGGACTCGATCATGGTGAACGACCCTAGCCCGCCCCCACCGCATCCGCGACCACATCACGAGCCCACCGAACCAAGGCCCACACGACCCAGCCCGAGCCCCATCCCCGCGATGCGCAGGGAGCATCGAACACCGGTCCCCCGCATGTCCCGGAGAGAGGGACCATCCCCGCATACGCGGGGATGGTCCTCGTCTCACGCACGCTGGGACCGTCATCGCGACTCCCCACGCACGCGCCTGCCTGGACCGCGCACATCCGACGGTCGTCGTTCGCCGTCGGCGTGGCGTTGGCCGCAGCACCAGTCGACCACCGGCTCTGAGAGGACTTTTCGCCGCTCGGCGCGCATCTGCACCATGGCAGGCGGCCGGGCCGTTCCCGTCGACGTCGAGCGGTGTCCGCTACTCGGGCCGGAGCGTCCGACGGCGACGGAACCAGTGGGGGTGGGTGCGTACGAAGGTGACCACGAAGAGGGCCTGGATGCCGCCCTCGATGAGGATCAGCAGCGCCGAGTCCAGGGCCCGTAGCGGGGATCCGCCGGTGAGTCCTTCGGCGACGCCCTCGATCGCGCGGGCGAAGGCGACGATCACGATGGGGGCGCCGAAGAGCGCGAACGCGGTGAGGGTGACGGTGGCGCCGAGCACCAGGAGCACCGAGTAGATGCGGGTCGCCAGGCGTTCGTGGCGGGACAGTCCGGTCGTCGGGTCCGGCACGGTCCGCGGGCGCCGGCGCACCATGGCGACGAACCCGGCGCGCAGGTACCTGGCGTAGGCCAGGCCGTCGTCGAACAGGTTGCGGGTGCGCAGCAGTTCGCGCAACACGAAGTAGAGGTCGGTGCGCATGTAGACCTGGAGCTGGAACGGGATCGTCATCACGACGGTGACGACCAGCGCCTGGAGAACGGCCTTCGCCGCGCCCGGCAGGCCGGCGTGGGCGACCAGCAGGACCAGCGTCGCCATCAGGAAGGCGTCCCAGGCGAGCCCGGCGAGGTAGACGCGGTACCGCGCCCGGCGCGGCACCCCCCACACCCCGGTGACGTCGGTCTGCACGACCAGGTTGTGCAGGCGGGTGCCGAAGCCGATGCGTCCCGGTGCGCCCAGCGAGCGCGCCGCCATCAGGTGCATCAGTTCGTGCACGCTGATCGACATCGACATCATCACCGTGTTGACCAGGACGGTGAGGCCGACGTAGTCGCTCCAGAAGAAGTCGGAGTAGTCCGGCAGCAGAGAGGGCCGCAGGAGGAGCGTGACCAGCGCCGCGCCGACGGCCGCCAGCCAGACGAGTTTCGCCGGGAATCCGAACAGCCATGCCACGTGCCGCCGGCTGAGGCGGGCGAAGTGGCTGCGCGGTGCCCGCTCGGCCGGGTCCGGGAGCGGGTCTCCGTCGACGGCTCGCACGAACCCCAGGTCGGTGAGGGCTTCCACGAGTTCGGCGAGGTCGACCTCGGCCTGGTGGTCGGCGGCGATGCGTTCCTCGGCCGCCTCGACCGTCAGGCCCTGGCGCATCAGGGTGATGGCGTCCCCGTACACCGCGGGGAGTTCCACGAACTCCCCGATGCTCAGCCGTCCGACGACGACCGCGTCGGGGTCGTCGTCGTCCGGGCGGAGCACCAGCGGGTGGAACTCGACGGTGGTCACGGCGTTCCGCAGGTGGGGCAGTCGTGGTCGTGCGGGATGTCGACGAAGTACGAGTGGCCCCACACCGCGTAGTTCCAGTGGAAGATCCGGCCGCGTGCCTGGGCCGGCAGGCCCGCGAGGTGGTAGAGCACCTCCAGCGCGCACAGGTGCCCGCTGATGTTGGCGCTGGCCGCGGTCACCGCGTTGGGGCGCTCCTCGGTGAGGGCGCGGCCGTGGGCCTTGAACTCGTGCCGGTCCTCCTGGCGGCGCAGGCAGGCCCAGCATCCCGTCTCGCGCGGCACCAGTCCGCCCACCACGGCCATCGGCCCGGTGTAGAAGCTGACGAACCAGGGGGTCCCGGTCCGCAGCGCCGCGTCGTTCGTCCAGAACATGATGTCGGGGTGCGGCTCGTCGGCGCACAGGACGAACACGTCGCGGCCTTCCATCAGCGCGGCGATCTCCTCGGGCCCGCTCGCCTTGAGGGTGTCGCCGGTGACCTCCACCATGCCGTTCATGGCGCGGAGCCGTTCCACGGCGCGGTCGACCTTGGGCAGGCCGATGTCCTGCTCGGTGTAGAGGAGCTGGCGGGTGAGGTTGGACTCCTCCACCACGTCGAAGTCGGCGACGTGCAACGCCCCGACGCCGCTGGCCACCAGTCCGGCCGCCACCGCCGATCCGGTGCCGCCGAGGCCGAGCAGGCCGACCCTTGCGTCCTTGATCTTGGATTGGATCTCGTACGGCGAGCCGCGCGGTGTCGTGTCGATCCACGTGAAGAAGTTGCGGGCCGGTTCGTAGCGGGCGGCCTCCCGTTCGTCCAGGTTCCCGGGCAGGGGCGCGTCCGCGTCCTCGACGAATCCACCCGCGATCAGTTCCTGGATCACCGCGCGGGCGCTGTCCTCGTCGACGTGGGGATGCGTCTCGGCGAAGGCGGCGCACACCTGGTCGATCGTGCGGCCGCCGTCCATGAGGGTGATGAGCCGGGCGATCGCGCCGTCCTCGCCGTCCTGGATCTCGGCCGCGACGCCCTGCTGCATCAGGCCGATCAGGATGCGGTCGCCGGGCAGGGCCAGGGGCTGGTGGACGCGTTTGATTCGGGGAAGCCGCATGCGAGCCTTCCGGTCGTCGGCAGGGAAAGGCCGGCCAGGTCGAGACCTGGCCGGCCACTCGGGGAGAATCAGCCGTTGTCGCGGAGAGCGGTCGTCTCGACCTTCTCCAGCCGCTTGATCTCCAGCTTGATCGTCTTGGCCTGCTTGGCCTGCTTCGCCTGCTCCACCTTCTGCATGGGACCTCCCGGCGGATCGAGGAACACGCGCTCTGTGCGCGCTGTGACCGTGATCGTAGGTTCAAGATCAGACCGTGGACATATCCCCTGTAAAGAAAGTCATGTATTGCGGGAATCTGGCGCGTTCGTAGGGATCGAATCCACTGATGGTGACGACGGTGCTCCATTTTCATGATCGGCGCGCCGTCGTTCCGTCGGTCGCTTCCGGTTCCCGCGCCGTCCCCGTTCGCGCCGGTGCCGCGCGGCCGTCGACCGTCCGGTCGGCCCCCGCGCCGGTGGGCGCGGGGGCCGGGACCTCACCTGGCGTTGACGAGGTGGGCGACCTCCCGGGACCGGGTGGGCGAGTCGTTGAAGTAGGCCGTGTGGCCCACGCCCTTCCAGATGAGGAGCTTGGAGCCCTTGATCTGGCGGGCCAGACCCCTGCCCCAGACCTCGGGGGTCGCCGGGTCCGTCGTGCTGCCCACGATGAGGACGGACGGCGCGCCGCGGACCGGGGTCGGGCCCCAGGGGTTGGCCGGGCGGATCGGCCAGCCCAGGCAGCCGGCCTGGATGTCCCAGCCTTCGACGTAGCCGCCCGTGGTGGGGGCGGCCTTGCGGATCTCGCGCTGGCGGGATGCCAGGTCGCGGTGGCCGCGGACGTCGCTCGGGAAGTCGTGGCAGGCGATGGTGCGGTAGGCGGCGTCGCTGGAGACCTCCGTGGCGAACTCGGCCGCGTTGGGCGGCGTCGCCGTGGCGTCGCGGATGCCTCTGGCCAGCTGGGCCCAGCCGGTGGCGGGGAAGGACAGCATGTTGTAGGCGTTGTGGCCGATCTGCGGCGCGGTGACGCCGGCCGGGTGGCCCTGGGCCGGGACCGGGTGGCGGCGGGCCCTGGCGAGGAGCTCGCGGTAGGCGGTCCCCACGTCCTTGCCGTGCATGGCGCACGTGGTGTCGGTGCGGCACCAGTCGGCGAACCGGGTGAACGCCTCCTCGGTCTCGCGCGCCTCGTCGAGGGCCATGCGGCGGGAGCCCACGGTGTGGTCCAGCGGGCCGTCGAGGACGGCGGCCCGCACGCGTTCCGGGTACATGCGCGCGTAGGTCGTCGCCAGCAGGGTCCCGTAGGACAGGCCCAGCCAGCTCACCCTGCGCTCGCCGAGCGCCTTGCGGACGGCGTCGAAGTCGCGGGCCGCGCTGGGCGTGTCCACGTGGTCGATCAGGGGGCCGGTGGCGCGGGCGCAGCCCTCTCCCACCCGCCGGTTGTAGTCGGCCAGCCGCTGGTACCCCTCCCGGGTCCCGGGGAACTGGTCGGGGCCCCGGGTCGGTTCCTCGCAGGTGATCGCGGGAGTGCTCTCACCGACGCCGCGCGGGTCCACCCCCACGATGTCGAAGCGTTCCCGCAGGGCGGCCGGGAACGCCGTCGTCGCGTAGTCCCGCAGCATGGGCCGTGCGGGACCGCCCGGCCCTCCGGGGTTGAAGAACAGGACGCCGACGCGGCGGGTCGGGTCGGCGGCCTTCAGGCGGCTCAACGCCAGGGTGATCCGGCCGCGGTCCGGCCGGCTCCAGTCCATCGGCACCTGGAGGGTGGCGCACTCGGCGCCGTGTTCCCCGCAGGGCTGCCAGGGGAGGGGGGTGGCCTGGACGGGCGCCGTACCCGTCGTCCCGGCCAGGAGCAGTGTCAGCAGGACGCGCATGTCTCCTCCTTCCGTCCTGTCGACGATCTTGTCGCGGCGGGGCGGGGCGCCCATCGGCCGGAAGGAGGAGCGGCATCGGCCGAACGGCCGTTCGTCGCGGACCGGTCCAGCGGCGTGACGAGCGGTTCGAGGGACGCGTCCGCCCTGGCGGGGGCGGGTCGGGCGTCCGGCCCGGCGCCCCGGGCCGGTGAGTTCGGGCCGCTGCTGACGCGCGTGCTCGGGGCGGGGTGACCGGGGTCAGGAGGCGGGGGCGAGCCGCAGGACGGCGGATCCGCCGTTGACGGCCACGACCGTGACCTTCAGGTCGTTCTGGCTGCCGGTGCTGGCGGGGCCCAGGGTGAGGGTGAACTTCCCTCCCGCGCTGGAGGAGCTGCACTTCACGCCGGTGCAGAACCCGCCCGTGCGGCTCCCCAGGGGACGCCCGACGAGGGTGACGGTGTCGGGACCGACCGACTGCACCCGCACGGAGGCGACCTGGAGCTTGCGGGGCACCGGAAGGTCCGCCGGCGCGTCGACCTGGACCTCGCACCGGCCGTCGGCGCACGCCTTGAGGTCGGTGCCGTCCGCCGCTTTCGGCAGGGTGGGCGCGCTCGGGGTCTTCTTCCGCGCCGAGGCGTCCGGTGGGGAGGTGTCGGTCGGCCCGCACCCGGTCAGGGCCAGCACCGCCACCGCGACCAGGACCCGACGCCGGAACGTGCTCTCGCGGGGGGTCATGCGCACCGTTCCTCGTCATGTCGCATGTGCTCTACGTGACGCACGTTACCCCAACGCGCACGACGTGCGAAGGCCCCCGCGGCGGGGGCCTTCGCACGCGGAGGTCAGGCCAGGCCCGACTTCTTCAGCCACTCCTCGGCGACCTGCTTGGGGTCGGCCTTGTCGACCGACATCTTGGTGTTCATGTCCAGCAGGTCCTGGGTGGTGAGCTTGGCGGAGACGGCGTTCAGGACCTCCCTGGCCTTGGCGTCCACCTTGGACTTGTAGACCAGCGGCGTGACGTTCTGGGCGGGGAAGACCGACTGGGGGTCCTCCAGCGCCACGAAGCCGTTGCGGGTGATCGCCGCGTCCGTGGTGAACAGGTTGGCCGCCTGGACCTGGTCCTGCTTCAGCCGCGCCACGGTGATCGGGCCCGCGACGTCCAGCGCCTTGAACTCCTTGAACTCGACGCCGTACTTGTCCTTGATGCCGACCAGGCCCGAGACGCGGGTCTTGAACTCCGGCGGGCCGCCGAACACCAGGTCCTTGGCGACCGGCTTGAGGTCGGCGATGGTCTTCAGCTTGTGCTTGTCGGCGGTGGCCTTGGTGACGACGACCGCGTCCTTGTCCTCGGCCTTGGCCGAGTCCAGGATCTCCAGCTCGGCCGGGAGCTTGGTCTTGAGCGCGGTGTTCACCTGGTCGGTGGCGGTCTGCGCGGCCTTCGGGTCGACGTGCAGCAGCAGGTTGCCGTTGTACTCGGGCACGATCGCGAGCTGGCCGCCGGAGATCGCCTTGTAGAACGCCTCGCGGGTGCCCGCCATCTTGGTCTCGGCCTTGACGCCCTTGGCCGCCAGCGCCTGGGCGTAGACCTCGCCGAGGGCGGCGCTCTCGGGGAAGTTCGCGGTGCCGATCACCAGGGCCGCGCCGCCACCGCCGCCGCCCTCGGTGCCCTTCTTGAGCGGGTCTCCCCCGTCGCCCCCGCCGCAGGCCGCCAGCGCCAGCGCCCCGGCCAGCAGCACGGCGGCGCCCCGAATCTTGCGGATCATCGTTGTTTCCTTTCCCGCTGAGGATGGTGAGGTCAGGACGCCGTCGAGCGGCGCAGTCCGGGTGAGACCGCCAGCCGGTACAGCAGCGCGAACGCCGCCTGCACGGCGAACGCCAGCGCGATCACCAGGATCGCGCCGCCCGCCGTGGTGTCGTACTCCTGCCGGGCCAGGCCGTCGATGATGTAGCGGCCGAGGCCGCCGAGGCCGACGAACGCGGCGATGGCGGCGGTCGAGACGATCTGGACGGCGGCGGTGCGCAGGCCGAGCAGCACCAGCGGCAGCGCCACCGGGAACTCGACCCGCCACAGCACCTGGCGGCCGGTCATGCCCATGCCCTCGGCGGCGTCCCGCAGCCACGGCTCGACCTGCTGGACACCGGTGTAGGCGTTGACCAGCACCGGCGGGATCGCCAGCACGATCAGCGGCAGCAGGATCGGGACCAGCTCGCTGGCGGTGAGGATGACCGCGAGGATGACCAGGCCCAGGGTGGGCAGGGCGCGGGCGCCGTTGGCGGCGGCGACCACGGCGAAGCCCAGGACCGAGGCGGCCCGGCCCCGCCGGACGTGGCCGAGCAGCAGCCCCAGCGGCAGGGCGACCAGCACGGTGATCAGGAACGCCAGCCCGGAGTACAGCAGGT
Organism: Actinomadura kijaniata; assembly: GCF_014138665.1. Taxonomy (NCBI): domain Bacteria; kingdom Bacillati; phylum Actinomycetota; class Actinomycetes; order Streptosporangiales; family Thermomonosporaceae; genus Actinomadura; species Actinomadura kijaniata. The sequence continues at coordinate 754,695 of NZ_JACJIA010000001.1, read as the reverse complement.
GCTCGCCGATCCGGTGGGGGATGCCGTCGGGACCGCTCCACTGGGCGGGCTCGCCGAACCAGCGCAGGGCCTCCAGGATCGCGTTCACGGGGCCGTCCTCTCCGGGCTCGCGAGCCGCGCGCGGGACGACCGCGCGCCGCGGGCCCCGGCGCGCGCCCACGGCGTCAGCAGCCGCTGGACCGCCAGCAGCAGACCGTCGGCGACCAGGGCCAGCGCGATGGTCAGCACGATGCCGACGACGATGGGGGTCGGGAAGTCGCGGTTGAAGCCGTCGGTGAACAGGTCGCCGAGCCCGCCGACGCCGATCAGCGCGCCCACGCTGACCAGGCTGATGTTCGACACGGTCGCGACCCGCAGCCCCGCCATGACGACGGGGACGGCGATCGGCAGCTCCACCCGCACCAGCCGCCGGACCGGGCCGAAGCCGATCGCGACGGCCGACTGGCGGACGTGGTCGGGCACCGCCGCCAGGCCGTCCACCACCGACGGGACCAGCACCGACAGCGTGTAGAGCGCCAGCGGGATCATGACGGTGGTGCGGCTGCCGATCCCGGTGAACGGGATCAGCATGATGAACACCGCGATCGCGGGCAGCGCGTACAGGGCGTTGGTGACGCCGAGCACCGGCGGGTAGATCCGGCGCCAGCGCGCGCAGGCCAGCCCGATCGGCAGCGCGGCGGCCAGGCCCACCAGGATCGGGACGACCGACATCAGCACGTGGTCGGCCAGCAGGGAGCCGATCTCGCCGAGGTTGCGGCCGATCCAGTCCCAGCGGACCAGCGGTTCGCCCTCGGTCACCAGGGGGATCACCGGTCGGCCGCCTCGGCTCCGGCGCCGGGCTCGGCGTCGAGCTCCTGGGTGAACCGCAGGCGGCGGATGCCCTTGTCACCGCCGAGGAAGTCGCGGACGAAGTCGTTCGCGGGCGCGGCGAGCAGCTCGTCGGGCGTGGAGTACTGGGCGAGCGTGCCGCCGACCTGGAACACCGCGATGCGGTGGCCGAGCTTGACGGCCTCGTCGATGTCGTGGGTGACGAACACGATGGTCTTCTCCAGCTCGTCCTGGAGGCGCAGGAACTCGTCCTGGAGGCTGGCGCGCACGATCGGGTCGACGGCGCTGAACGGCTCGTCCATCAGCAGGATCGGCGGGTCGGCGGCCAGCGCGCGGGCGACGCCGACGCGCTGCTGCTGGCCGCCCGAAAGCTGGGCCGGGTAGCGGGTGGCGAGCGCGGGGTCGAGGCCGACGCGGGCCATCAGCTCGCGGGCGGTGCGGCGGGACCGCTTCTTGTCCTGGCCGAGCAGGTCCGGCACGGTCGCGATGTTGTCGACGATCGTGCGGTGGGGGAACAGCCCGGCCTGCTGGATGACGTAGCCGATCCCCCGGCGCAGCGTGGGCGGGTCGATGTCGGCGACGTTCCGGCCGTCCACGGTGATGGTGCCCTCGGTGGCCTCCACCATCCGGTTGATCATGCGCAGCGTGGTCGTCTTGCCGCAGCCCGACGGGCCCACCAGCACGGTGATGCGGCCCGCCGCGATCTCCAGGTCGAGATGGTCGACGGCGACGGTGCCGTCCGGGTAGCGCTTCGTCACGCCGGTAAAGCTGATCAAGCGGGTCACGTCCTCGGGGCGGCGTCACCGCAACGCCGTCGTTCCGGTTCGAGTGTCGGGTGGTGGTGCGGGTGATGATCGGTTGCGACTTTTACCCAACCGTAGCCATCTGACACTCTCAAGCGCCGGTACGGCGGGGTCAAGTCCACAATCCCGAGAATAGCCACCGTAATACTGGGGAAAGTAGCGTGAGGCCGTGCAGAACAGTCGAATCGTTATCGACGGGACCTCGCTCACCTGCCCACTGGTCGCCCGCGCGGCCCGCGGGGACGTGATCATCACCATAGACCCGGCGGGCGTGTCGCGGGCCCGCGCCGCGTGGCGGACGGCCCGCGCGGTGGCCGCCGAACGTCCCGTCTACGGCCGCACGACCGGCGTCGGCGCCAACCGCGTGGTGGAGGTGGAGTGGGAGGACGCCGACGCGCACGGTCTGCGGCTGCTGCGCAGCCACGCGGCCGGGGCCGGGCCGCTGGTCGCGCCCGAGATCGTGCGCGCGATGCTGGCGGTGCGCCTCAACCAGCTCGCCGCCGGCGGCTCGGGCGTGGACCCCGGCGTGCTCCAGCCCCTCGCCGACGCCCTCAACCTGGGGCTGCTGCCTCCCGTCCCGGTCTACGGGGCGATCGGCACCGGCGACCTGACGGCGCTGGCGTCGACCGCGCTGTGCCTGCTGGGCGAGCGCGCCTGGCTCGGCGGGCCGGACGCGGGCGTGGCGCGCGGCCCCGGCTTCCGCCTCGGCTCGGCCGACGCGCTGGCGTTCATCAGCTCCAACGCCGCCACGCTCGGCGAGGCCGCCCTCGCCGTCGCCGACCTGCGGGCGCTGCTGGACGCCGCGACGGTGGTGACGGCGCTGTCGCTGCTGGCGGTGCGCGGCTCGGAGGAGCCCTACGCGCCGACCGTCCACGAGGCGTGCCCGCACCCCGGCCAGGTCGAGGCCGCGGCGGCGGTGCGGACGCTGCTGGCGTTCGACCACCCGACGCCCGCGCGCATCCAGGACCCGTACGGCTACCGGGCGTTCCCGCAGGTCCACGGCCCGGCGCTGGAGGCGGCGCGGTACGCCGAGAACGTCGTCACCCGCGAGGTCAACGCCGCGGCCGAGAACCCGCTGATCGACGTCGCGGGCCGCACCGCCTGGCACAACGGAAACTTCCACACCGCCTACGTCGGGCTGGCGCTGGACGCGGCGCGGGCGGCGCTGTTCCAGACGATGGCACTGTCGGCGGCGCGGCTGGGCACGCTGACCGAGCCGTCGTTCACGGGGCTGTACCCGTTCCAGGCGGCCACCGAGGCGTCGTCGGGGATCATGATCCTGGAGTACGTGGCGCACTCGGCGCTGGCGGACGCGCGGCGGCTGGCGACCCCGGCGGCGCTGGGCAGCGCGGTGCTGTCGCGGGGCGTGGAGGAGCACGCGGGGTTCTCCACGCAGTCGGCGCGGGCCACCACCGACGCGCTGGCCGCCTCCCGGATCGGGCTGGGCTGCGAGCTGGTCGCGGCGGTGCGGGCGCTGCGGATGCAGGGCCGCGCCCCGGCGGGCGGGCCGCTGCGGGCCGCCTACGACGTCGCCGCCGCCGTGCTGGACGACCGCGTGGAGGACCGCCCCCTGGACGCCGACATCGCCACCGCCGCCGACGCCCTGCCCGCGATCGCCCGCCTGCTCCCCCCGCCCCTCCCCTAACCGCCGGTGGAGGCGCGGGCCAGGAGGGTCGGTTCGCGGACGACGCGGCGTTTGCGGGGTTTGCCGTCGATGACGTCCACCACCAGGCGGACGGCGGCGTGCACGATGCCCTCGATGTCCCAGTCCACGGTGGTCAGCGGCGGGGTGAGCAGCGCCGACATCGGGTGGTTGTCGTAGCCGCACACCGCGACGTCGCCGGGGACGTCCAGCGCCAGCGTCCGCGTCGCCGCGTACACCCCGTAGGCGATCACGTCGGAGAAGCAGAACACCGCCGAGGGGCGGTCCCGGTCGCCCAGCACCTCGGTGGCGACGGCGGTGGCCTCGGCGAGCGACTGCGGCGCGACGACCGCGTCCACGCGCAGGCCGAGCCGCTGGGCCTCGGCGTTGACATGGACGTCGGCGGGCCGGTCGGGGGTGCTGTCCCGCGTCGGCGTGAACACCGCGATCCGGTCGTGGCCCCGCTCCCGCAGGTGCTCCAGCGCGAGCGTCACGCCGCGCCGGTTGTCGAAGACGACCTCGCCGTGGGACTGGCCGCCGTGCAGCGCGTCGCCGATCGACACCACCGGCACCGTCTCGGCCAGCTCCGACCACAGCGCGGCCGACGGGTCGAGGGGCTGCACGATCAGGCCGTCCACGCGCTGGTCGCGCAGGCGGCGGGCCAGCGCCAGCTCGCGTTCGGGGTCGCCGCCCGCGTCCACCATCAGCGCGTACCGGTCCCGCGCCAGCAGCGACCGGCCGATCCCGACCGCCAGGGACTGCTGCCAGTAGTCCTCCAGCGAGCCGCACAGCAGCCCCACCATGTCGGTGCGCCCGCTGGCCAGGGCGCGGGCGATCGGGTGCGCCTCGTAGCCGAGCTCGGCCGCGGCGGCGCGGACCCGCTCCTGGGTCTCCTCGGAGGTCTGGATGCCGCGCAGCGCGTACGACACCGCGGCGGGTGAGAGCCCGGTCGCCTGCGCCACCTCCCGGATGGTCGCCCGCTTCCTCCTGTCCGCCACGGGTCCAACCCTACGGGGTGGCGCCGACGGTTTCCGGGAGGGAAGGGCGGCCACGTCTTGACGAAACGGTTACTGAACCGCTTCACTGAAACGGTTAACTGATCCGGTTCAGCAAAGGAGCGGCGGCGCGTGCCCGGCATCGACGTGCACCAGCACCTGTGGGGACCCCCGCTGGTCACCGCGTTGCGGGCGCGCCGGACACCCCCGTTCCTGGACGGCTGGACGCTCCACCTGACCGGCGAGCCGCCCTACGAGGTCGACCCCGCCGACCACGACCCCGCCCGCCGCGCCGCCCTCGCCCGCGCCGACGGGCTCGACCGGGCGCTGGTGTCGCTGTCCACGCCGCTCGGGATCGAGTGGCTGCCCTCCACCGAGGCCCGCCCGCTGCTGGACGCCTACCACGAGGGCGCCGCGGCGCTGCCGGAGCCGTTCGGCGCGTGGGCCGCCGCGAACGTCGCCGAGATCGACGCCCGCGCCGTCACCGAGACCCTGGACGCGGGCTTCGCCGGGCTGCAGCTCCCCGCCAACGCTCTGGCCGACCCCGCCGGTTACGACCGCTGCGCGCCGCTGCTCCACCTGCTGGAGGAACGGGACCTGCCCCTGTTCCTCCACCCCGGCCCCGCGCCCGCCGCGCCCGGCGTCCCCGCCTGGTGGCCCGCGCTCGTGCCGTACGTGCAGCAGATGCACGCGGCGTGGTACGCGTTCCGCGCGTTCGGGCGGGCGCGGCACCCGGGGCTGCGGGTGTGCTTCGCCATGCTCGCCGGGCTCGCCCCGCTGCACGGCGAACGCCTGGCCGCGCGCGGCGGCGGACGCGGCGAGGTCGACCCGAACGCGTTCGTCGAGACCTCCTCCTACGGCCCGCGCGCCGCCGACGCCGTCGTGCGCGCGCTGGGCGTCGACGTGGTCGCGCACGGCACCGACCGGCCGTACGCCGACCCCCGCGACCTCGCGCTCGGCGAGGCCGCCCACCACGCGTTCCGCGTGGCCAACCCGCACCGCCTACTGCACGGAGAGGAGCTGAAGCCGTGACGACCATGCCGTCCGACGTCCTGCCCCCGGGGGCGGTGTCCTGTCTGGACGCCCTGCCCGCGCGCGCCCTCGACAAGCGCGAGCTGCGCGCCCTGGTCGACGCGCTGGCCGGCGAACCCGGCCTGTGGCGGCAGCACGTCGTCTTCTCCTCCGGGCAACGCCACTACGCGTCCCTGTACCGCGACGAGTACGTGGACGTGTGGCTGCTGTGCTGGACGCCGGAGAACGACACCGGCTGGCACGACCACGACGTGTCCTCCGGCGCGGTCCGGGTCGTGGCGGGCGAGCTGGAGGAGTGCAACCCGCGCATCGGCGGCGACCACGTGCGCGTGCCGGTCGGGGAGGGGGCGTCGTTCTGCTTCGGCCCCGACCACATCCACCGCCTGGTCGGCTCGGCCGAGGCGAGCGTGTCGATCCACGCCTACTCGCCGCCGCTGTGGCGGCTCGGGCAGTACTCCATCGATGACGACGGGGTGATGCGGCGGGTGTCGGTGAGCTACGCCGACGAGCTGCGGCCCCTGGAGTCGCCCGCGTAGCCGGTCGGTCGCAGTGGTGGCCGCGCCGGGCCGCGTTCCGGGCGGTCCGGCCGGTGACCGGCGCGGACGCCCCGTGTTCGACAGTGAAGGACGACATTCGGCATTGGCCACCATGGACGGGGTGGATCAGTAAAATCGGCGCGACGTTCACTCCCCCTTCGCTTGGTGGTCCCATGTCTTCTCGCCGCGCGCGCCGCGGCGCGGCGATGGCCGCGCTGTGCCTCGGCGTCCTGCCGGTGGGCGGCTGCTCGGCGCTGTCCGGGCAGGTCCAGCGGCCCGCGACGGCCGCCGCCAAGCCGAGGCCGGGGGCCCCGGTCGTGATGTTCCTCGGCGACAGCTACACCGTCGGGGAGCGCGGCAGCCTGCCGGAGAACACCTACGCGGCGGCGACGGCGCGGCTGCTGGGCTGGCAGGTGATCATCGGGGGCCGCGGCGGCACCGGGTTCGTGGCGACCGGCGGGCGCGGGCAGCCGTTCCCGCTGCTGTTCGAGAGCCAGCTCGGCTGGCGGCCCGCCCCCGACCTGCTGATCGTCTCCGGCGGGCACAACGACTGGAGGTACCCGCCGCCGCAGGTCGCCGCGGGCGCGCGCGAGCTGCTGGAGCGGGCCCGGCAGCGCTGGCCCGGCACCCGGCTGGTGCTGATCGGCCCGATCTGGGGCAGCGAACGTCCTCCCGCCCCCGCCCTGGCCAACCGGGACGCCCTGCGCGCCGTGGCCACCGAACTGGGTGTGCCGTTCATCGACCCGATCGCGTCCCGCTGGATCACCGGCAGCCGGGCGACCGGCACCGGCAACGCCACCGAGTTCATCCGCCCCGACGGCGTCCACCCGACCGTGGCGGGCCACCGGCACCTGGCGGCCCGCCTGGCGGGTGAGCTGCGCGGGCTGAACCTGGCCCGCCCCGCCGCCAAGATCTAGAGGTCACGGCATGAGGAAGCCCCAGCGCGAAGGGCCCTGAGCCAAAGTTCTGCTTATGATTCATCATGCTTGAGTCGCGGCACCTGAAGACCTTCCTGGAAGTGGTGCGCGCGGGCTCGTACTCGGCGGCGGCCCGGAGCCTGGGATACACCCAGCCCGCGGTCACCCAGCAGATGAAGGCGCTGGAGCGGGCGGTGGGGACACCGCTGTTCATCCGGGTGGGACGGGGTTTCCGGCTGACCGAGGCGGGGACGGCGCTGGTCCGGCACGCCGAGGTCATCGTGGGCGACCTGATGGCGGCGCAGCGGCAGTTGCGCGCGCTGGCCAAGCTGGAGTCGGGGCTGGTGCGGCTGTGCGCGTTCCCCAGCGCCAACGCCACCATCGTGCCGATGACGGTGGCCAGGCTCATGGCCGCCCATCCCGGGGTCCGGGTCGAGTTGCAGGAGGCCGAGCCGCCCGAGTCGCTGCACCGGCTCCGGCGCGGCGAGTGCGACGTCGCGCTCGCCTTCACCTACGCGGGCATGCAGGCCGAGCACCCGCCGGAGGTGGTGCGGATCGCGTTGACCGAGGACCTGCTGACGGTGCTGCTGCCGACCGGGCATCCCCTGGCCCGCCACCACTTCGTCCGGCTCGCCGACCTGAACGGCGAGAGGTGGATCGCCGGTTGCCCGCGGTGCCGGGCCAACCTGCTGCGCCTGTGCGCCGAGGAGGGGTTCGTGCCGGACGTGGTGTTCTCCACCGACGACAACCTGGCGGTGCAGAGCCTGGTGGCGACCGGGGTGGGCATCGCGCTGATGCCGGCGCTGGTGCTGTCCTTCCTGTGCCACCCCGAGGTGACGGGACGGATGGTGACGGGGCGCCCGGCCCGGCAGGTGTACGCCTACGTGATGGACGATCACCAGCGCATCCCGACGGTCAGGCTGCTGGTCGAGGAGCTCAGGAGCGTCGCGGCGGCGCGTACCGGCTGCTAGGACGCCCCTTCCATAAGCCGCTCTTTGAGAGCGGCCAAAAAGTTGTCGTTGGACGTTATGGGCAGAACGAGCCAATGCTGCTGCCATGACTGCAACGCCCGCTTCCGCGGGAACCGTCACCGGAAGCACTCCCCTTCTCGATTCCGTGGTCAGGGCGGTCCGTGAGATCGTCAGGCGGCGGCTGTCCCCGCAGCCGACGGCCGAACTGGTCGGCGCGGCGCTGCGGGGCCGCCTGGGGGAGCCCGGCCTGCTCGCCGCCCCTCACCGCGAGGGCCACCCCGACCGGTACCGCCAGCACCTGCTCCACCGCGAGCCCGACGGGTCCTTCTCGATCGTCGCGCTGGTCTGGCTCCCCGGCCAGCAGACCCCGATCCACGACCACGTGTCCTGGTGCGTGGCCGGCGTCCACCAGGGCCAGGAGAGCGAGCAGCGGTACCGGGCGATGTCCGACGGGCCCGTCCCGCGCCTGGTCCTCACCGAGGAGGTGCTCAACCCGGTCGGCGCGATCTCGGCGTTCGCCCCTCCCGGCGACATCCACCGGGTGCGCAACGCGGGCGCCGCCAAGGCGATCTCGATCCACGTCTACGGCGCCGACGTCGCCGCGCTGGGCTCCAGCATCCGCCGGGTCTACCCGGCTCCGTCCGAGGGGACATGAGCGGGTCCACGGACCTGCCCGCCCCGCGAACGGTCGCGGCCCGCGCCCGGACCCCGCGCACCGCGCGCTGCCGAAGGGTCGCGGGCTGGGGGACGGGGATGCGCCGCGGCGCGCCGGGTCTGGCCATGGCCGCCGCCGGGGTCGCCCTGGCCGAGTCCGTCCACGCCCTGGTGCCCGCGGTCCCGACGCTCACGATGGCCGTGGTGCTGGGAATGGCGGCGGCGCACCTGCCGGGCCTGCGCCCGGTCGTGCGGGGAGCGGCCCGGCCGGGGCTGGGCGTCGCCGCCAAGCGGCTGATGCGATCGGCGATCGTCCTGCTCGGCCTGCAGCTGAGCCTGTCGCAGGTGCTCGGCCTGGGAGGGGCGACGGCGCTGATGGTGCTGGCCGTGGTCGTGGTGACCTTCCTGAGCACCTGGTGGCTGGGCAGGCGCATCGGCCTGCCCGGGGACCGGCCGCTGCTGGTCGCCACCGGCTACTCGATCTGCGGCGCCTCGGCCATCGGGGCGGTCAGCCAGGTGACCGGCAGCGACGACGAGGACGTCGCCGACTCGGTGGCGGTGGTGACGCTGTGCGGCACCCTGGCGATCGCGGTGCTGCCGCTCCTGCACCATCCCCTGGGGCTGACCGCGGTGTCGTTCGGCCGGTGGGTCGGCGCGAGCGTGCACGACGTGGGCCAGGTGGTGGCGGCCGCGCAGACGGCGGGACCGGCCGCGCTGGCCGCGGCCGTCCTGGTCAAGCTGATGCGGGTGGTGCTCCTGGCGCCGCTGGTCGCCGTCCTCGCGGCCCGCGTACGGCGCCGGGGCGCCGCGGGGAACGCCGCCCGCCGCCCGCCGCTGGTGCCGCTGTTCGTGGCCGGGTTCCTGCTGATGGTCCTGCTGGGCAGCACCGGCTCGCTCCCGCCGGGGGTCGTCGCCCTCGCCGCGACCCTGCAGGGCCTGCTGCTGGCCGCCGCGCTGTTCGCGCTCGGCGCGTCGGTCCACCTGCCGTCGCTGGCGCGGACCGGCGGCCGGATGGCCGCCCTCGGCCTGGCGTCCTGGGTCACGATCGCCGGCGTCTCCTACGTGGGCGTCCTGCTGACCGCCTGAGCGCGCCGCCTCGGCTCCGGCGGCCGCCGGAGCCGAGGGGCGCTCCCCCGCGGCTACGGCACGGCCAGGCAGAGGGCGAAGTCTCCCGCCTCGTCGGTCCACAGGTGTTTCAGGGTGAGGCCCGCCGCGCTCAGTTCGTCCTCCAGGCGGGCCCTGCGGAACTTCGCGGAGATCTCGGTGCGCATCTCCTCGCCCGCCTCGAACGTCACCGTCAGGTCCAGCGCCCCGATCCGCACGGTCTGGTCGCGGGTGGAGCGCAGCCGCATCTCGATCCACTCGTGGGCGTCGTCCCAGCGCGCGACGTGCTCGAACGACGCCACGTCGAAGTCGGCGTCCAGCTCGCGGTTGATCACGTGCAGGACGTTGCGGTTGAACTCCGCGGTCACCCCGGCGGCGTCGTCGTAGGCGCGGACGAGGCGGGCGGTGTCCTTCACCAGGTCCGCGCCCAGCAGCAGCGCGTCGCCGTCGCCCATGGTGGCGCGCAGGCCACCGAGGAACGCCACGCGGGTGGCGGGCGGCATGTTCCCGATGGTGCCGCCGAGGAACGCGACCAGGCGGCGTTCCCCGGCGGGCAGCAGGTGCAGGTGCTGCTCGTAGTCGGCGACGACGGGGTGGACGGTGATGCCGGGGTGGTCGGCGGCCAGCGCGGCGGCGGACCCGGCGAGGAAGTCGCCGCTGACGTCCACCGGGACGTAGGTCCGCAGCGTGCCGCGCAGGGCGTCCAGCAGCAGGCGGGTCTTCTCGCCCGAGCCCGCGCCCAGTTCCAGGAGGGTGCGGGCCCCGGTGATCCCGGCGATCTCGGGGGCGCGGGCGGTGAGGATCTCGCGTTCGCGGCGGGTGGGGTAGTACTCCTCCAGCGCGGTGATCTCCTCGAACAGGCCGCTGCCGCGCTCGTCGTAGAACCACTTGGGCGGCAGCGTCTTGGGCGCGGCGGTCAGGCCCTCGCGCACGTCGCCGCGGAGGCTCTTGGCGAGGTCGTCGGCGGTCAGGAACAGATCCACGGAAAGGCTCTCCTTACAGGGGGGTGACGCGGACGCCGGACGCCGGGTCGGCGGTGACGAGGCTGCGGTCGGGGACCCGCCGCCAGGCGGGGTCGTCGTCGAGCGGCTCGGAGGAGATCCACAGGCCGTCCGGGGCGGCGCGGGTGAACAGGGAGTCGCCCCAGGTCGTGGCGGCCAGCGCGGCGCCGTCGGCGGCCAGCAGGTTGTAGCGGCCCGGGGCGAGCGCGGTGACGGTCCGCACGGTCTCGGCCAGGCCGTCGCCGAGCGGCGCCCCCTCCCGCCAGTGCCGGGCGGTGAGGGCGAACACCAGCGCCGAGTCGACCGGGGCCCGCGCGTCGGGGACCTCCGCCAGGTCCCCGGCCAGTTCGCGGAGCTTGGCCTCGGCGGCGTCGAAGTCCTCGACCCTGCCGTTGTGGCTGAACAGCCGGGTCCCGGCCCGGAACGGCTGCGCGCACGACTCGTCCACCGGGAACCGCGTGGTCGCCGACCGGAGCGCCGCGACCGCGCACGCGGCCTCCACGGCCCGCGCGACCTCCCGGAACGACCGGTCCGTCCAGATCGGCTGGGCGCGCCGGAACCGCACGGCCTCGCCCCGGTGGTACCAGCCGACGCCGAACCCGTCGGCGTTGAGCAGGTTCCCCTGGGTCATGCGGGGCGCGTAGGACTGGCGCTCCAGCGAGTGCGACCCGTCGAAGACCAGCGACTCCAGCGTCCGCGCCCGCCCGAGGTATCCCAGATGGCGGCACATCAGGCGGCGTCCCGGGCGCAGCGGAACCCGGCGAAGATCTGCCGCCGGATCGGGTGGTCCCAGTTGCGGAACGTGTTGCGCGCCGCCAGCGGGTGCGTCGCCCACGACCCGCCGCGCAGCACTTTATAGTCGGGGCCGAAGAAGACCTCCGAGTACTCCTTGTACGGGAAGGACCGGAACCCCGGATACCCGTGGAAGTCGGTGGCGGTCCACTCCCACACGTCCCCGACGAGCCGCCGCACCCCGTAGGCCGACTCCCCGTCCGGGAACGCCCCGGCGGAGGACGGCCGCAGCAGGCGCTGCCCCAGGTTGGCGCGGCCCTCGGCGTACTCGTCGCCCCACGGGTAGCGGCGCGCCCGGTCCGCGCCGGGCCCCCAGGCGGCGGCCTTCTCCCACTCGGCCTCGGTGGGCAGGCGCTTGCCCGCCCAGCGGGCGTAGGCGTCGGCCTCGTACCAGCACACGTGCTGCACGGCCTCGTCGGGCGGAACGTCCTCCACCCGCCCGAAGCGCCGCCGCACCCACCGGGTCCCCTCGCGCGACCAGAACGCGGGGGCGCGCTTGCCGGAGGAGTCGCGCCACTCCCAGCCCGCGGGCGTCCACCAGTCGGGGCGGTCGTAGCCGCCGTCCTCCATGAACGCCAGGTAGGCGGCGTTGGTGACGGGTTCGGTGTCGATGTGGTAGGCGGGCAGGTCCACGACGTGGCCGGGGCGTTCGTTGTCGTAGGCCCACGGGTCGTCGGAGGCGCCCATCACGAACGGGCCCGCCTCGACCAGCACCTCGCCGGCGGCCGGGGCCCGGCGCTCCCCCGCGCCGCCGGGCGGGTCGAGCAGCGCGGGCGCGCCCCTGCGGAGCTGGTGGGTGGCGAGCATCGTCTCGTCGTGCTGGTGCTCGTGCTGCACGACCATCCCGTACACGAACCCGCCCGCCGTCAGCGGCTCGCGGGGGTCGAACCGCACCCGGCCGAGCGAGTCCAGCACCTTCGCCCGCACCGTGGAGATGTAGGCGCGGGCCTCCTCCGGCGGCAGCAGCGGCAGCGAGGGCCGTTCGGCGCGCGGGTGCTCGAACGCGTCGTACAGCGTGTCGATCTCCGGGCGCATCGGGTCGATCCCGGCGGCGGCGCGCAGCAGCCACAGCTCCTCGTAGTTGCCGACGTGCGCCAGGTCCCACACCAGCGGGGACATCAGCGGCGAGACCTGGGCGGTCAGCTCCGCGCCGTCCAGGACCCCGGTGGTCAGGCCGAGACTGCGGTCCCGGACGGCCCCGAGCTCGTCGGCGATCAGTTCCTTCAGGGCGTGCTCGTCGAGCGCGCTCAACGCGACCATGCGTTCCTCTCCAGGGGGTGGTGACTCGTCAGGGCCGGGCGGCCGCGGGTTGCGGGGGGACGACGTCGTCGGCGGGGGAACGGCCCCGGTCGACGTAGCGGCGGGCGTACTCGTCCACCAGCGGGGCCAGGGCCCCGGCGCCGAGCCGGGGCAGCGCCTCCAGCGCGGCGGCGAAGCAGGCCGCGGCGGCGGCCGCCAGCTCCGGGTCGGTGAGCCCGTCGCGCGCGGCCTCGGCCCACCGCCCGGCGACCGGTCCGGTCACGGCCTCGGCGAGCCGGGAGGCGGCGGGGTCGTCCAGCAGCGCCGTGGCGACGGCCACCGGCACCGGCCACCACGGGCCGGGCAGCGCGTCGATCATCCGCAGCTCCAGCCAGCCGCGCGGCCGGACCGGCGGGAACAGCGTGGACAGGTGGTAGACCAGGTCGTCCAGGCCCGGTTCGCCGGTCGCGATCCACTCGGCGAACGTCATGCCCGGATCCGAACGCCACTCCCCGTCCCCGGTCCGCACCAGCATCACCCGCGCGTCCAGCGCGTACCGCGCCCACTCGGCGGCCGGGTCGGACCCGTCGCCCAGCACCGGCAGCGTCCGGCAGGGGTCCAGCCCGTGCCAGATCGCCTGGCGGGTGGAGCGCAGGCCGGTGGGGCGCCCGGCGCGCAGCGGCGAGTTCGCGAACGCCGCCACCAGCACCGGGCCCAGCGCGTGCGCCAGCCGCCAGCGCCGCGCCGCGTCCGCCGGGTCCGCGCCCACGTCCAGGCACACCTGCACCGAGGCCGTGGAGCACATCATGTCCATGCCGGCCTCGTCGAACCCGCCCGCCCGGTAGTACTCGCGCATCGCCCGGTAGCGCGGGTGGTCGGCCTGGAACAGCGGGCGCCGGTGCGGGTCGACACCGTGCCCGGCCAGCGACAGCCCGGCGCGGGCGAGCGCCGCCCGCACGTGCGCCAGGTCCTCGGTCAGCGCCCGGTGCAGCGGCGCGAGGCCCGGGAACGGCGCGGAGCTGAGCTCCAGCTGCCCGCCGGGCTCGTAGGTGATCCGGCTGCCGCGCGGGGGCGGTCCGGCCTCGGCCAGCAGCGCCCGCACGCGCTCCCCGGCGACCGGCGCGGACGGGTCGCCGGTCTCGGTGACGAACCATTCGGTCTCCGCGCCGACCGTGCCGGGCGGGCCGTTCTTGAAGCACACGCCGCGTGTGTAGCGGTGGACGTCCTGGACGCCGATCCGGGCCATGGGGATCCCCTCGTTCGACAACGTGAGCGAGCCTTCCCAGCTGAACCGGATCAGCAATCCGACTTTTTTCGCGAACTTGCCTAAAATTCCGGTGAACCGTCGGGGGAACCCGCGCGCCGACCCCAACTTCTCTTCCGTCCCGGTGTGCACTAGAGTCCCCTTTCCCACCGCTTTGTCCACGCCACCGGAGACCGGACCACGGAGCCGACCGGACCAACACGGAGGTCACATTGCGCGGGGACGCCGGATCCCTGTTCGACGCGCACGCCGCCCGCCTGCACGCCTACTGCTGGTCGCTGCTCGGCGACGCCGCCGCGGCCAGCGCCGTCACCGACGCCTACGTGGCGGCCACCCAGCACCCGCCGCGCGGCGACGCCGTGCTGTGGATGTACTCGCTGGCGCGCCAGGCCTGCGCGGGGCGGGGCGCGTTCGCCGCGCAGGCGGTGCCGCCGTTCGGCACCGCCGACCCGCTGCTGCACGCCGCCGGGACCCTGCGCGCCGACCACCGCGAGGCGCTGCTGCTGGAGGCGGGCGAGTGGCTGGAGGTCCCCGACATCGCCCACGTGCTCGGCATCGCCCCCGACACCACCCGCCAGCTGCTGACCGTCGCCCGCAACCGGCTGGAACGCGCCGTGCTCGACGTCCTCATGCGCGGCGGGGGCACCACCGAGCTGATCACCGCGTTCGAGAAGGGCCGCCTGCCGCGCCTGCTGGCCGACCGCGCGCCCGCCACCGCCCCCGACTGGCTGCGCGAACGCGTCCTGGCCGCGTGCGCCGAGGCGCTGAGCGGCGACCCCGCCACCCGCCCGCTGCCGGCCGTCACCTCCCCCAGCCCGCTGGTCGTCATCGCGGGCGGGGCCGGTCCCGCCCCGCGCGGCCGGCCCGCCAGGGAGCGCCCGCGGCGCGGCCTGGCCCGGGGGCTGGGCGCGGTCGCCGGGATCGCCGCCTCCGTCGCGACGGCCGTGAGCGTGCTGGCCTCCTGGCCGTCGGCCAAGGAGGGCGTCGGCGTCAGCTCGGTGACCCCCGGCACCGGCGGGAGCGGCACCGCCCCGGTCGCCGACCGGACCGCCTCCGACGGCACCGCGTCGCCGACCACGAGCACGCGGCGCCTCGGCAACGGCCGCACCGGGGACGGGATCCCCGCGTCCCCGCCGCCGCAGTCCACCGAGGCCGCGCCGCCGCCCGCGCCGGCCCCGCCCCCGCCGCCGGACGGCTCCGGGTCCGGGTCCGCGTCCGTGCCGGGCACGCAGCCCCAGGGGCCGTCGACCCCGCCGGACCGGCCGAGCACGCCCCCGGGCGAGCCGACGACCCCGACGGCCCCGCCCGCCCCGCCGACCACGCCGCCGACCGAGCAGCCCACGACCCCGCCGACCACCCCGTCGAGCCCTCCGTCCCAGGAGCCGCCGGCCCCCACCCCCTCCAGCAACCCGACCCCCGACCCGGGCTGAGGCGCCCGGGGCGGGCCCCGGCCACGCACGCGAGCGCGTGACCTGACCTGCGGGTCCGAAGCCGGAGGCGAGGGCCCGCCGGTCAGATCGCGAAGCGATGCCGCGCGGACCCCCGCGTCGGGCCCCCGGCGCGCTTTGTACGATCTCGCGTCATGTGCGCCGACCACTCCCCCGTCCCCGCCGAGAAGATCCGCGCGGCCCTCGACGCCGTTCCGCACGAGTTCGCGAACTGGATCGACCGCGCCGAGAACGCCGGTCCGGGCGGCATCGACCTGGCCGCGGGCTACCTGCTCGGCTACGCCTTCGCCCGCCTGCTCACCGACGACCCCCGGGCGGAGGGGCGCGACACCTGGACGGCGCTGCGCGAGGCGGGCTCGCTCTCGATGCAGTACGTCCGGGCGCTGGAGGCCGAGGAGGGCGACACCGTCCGCGTGACCGTGGACTACCTGGGGGTCGGCTTCCGGTTCCGCGTCAGCGAGGCCGACGGCGCCGGGCCCCGCGCCGGGGCGTGGCTCCAGGCGTTCTCCCTCGCCCTGGCCGTGGGCGACGGCGAGGCGCTCGCCGCGCTCACCGAACGCCACTGGCGGCTGCTGCCGGACGACGACCCGAGGACCACGCTCGCGCGGACGCTGGCCGCCCTCCACCGGGGCCGGCCGGTGGGCCTCGACGGGGTGGACCACCCCGCCGCGCACGCCCTCGCGCAGGGCGACCACCGGGCGTGCGCGGAGGCGCTGCGCGAGGCGTTCGCCCGGTACGAGGCGGACTTCCAGGGGTCGCTGCGCGCGCTGGTGCCCTGGGACCTGTTCGCGGTGGCGGCCCTGGCCCACCGGCACGGCGTCGCGGTGGACGTCGACTCGGTGCACTGCCCGCGGCGGCTGCTGACCGGCGCGGGCCCCCTGGTCAGGGTGCCGGACGGCCCGATCCGCCGCCCCGGCTTCCACGCCCGCTACGCCGCGCGCGTGCTGGCGCAGCGGGAGCGGGACGCCGGGGAGGAGCTGGACGAGCTGTTCGACCGGCCGCTGTCGCGGAGCATGGCGTCCTGGCAGTTCGTCCACTTCGCCCAGCAGCGGCTGGAGGCGTTCGCGGTGCGTTCGCTGGCCGACCCCGACGCCGAGGACGTCCGCCAGTGGATCGAGCTGGTGCTGGCGCGGCAGGCGTACGCCGCCGCGTTCCGGCTGCTGTCGGCCGAGCCGGGCGCCCCCGTGGAGGTGACGGTCGGCGACCGGGCCGGCGAGCTGCGCGCCGACGGCGGCCAGGGGGTCGGCCGGGGCGCGGCGAACTACGTCCACGCCGCCGCCCTGGCGATGATCACCCGGGACGGCGACGCCCTCGCGTCCCTGGGGGCCGTGCCCGACACGGTGGTCCTGGGCGACGACCCGGTCGGCACCCACGCCGCGCGGGCCCTGCGCGCGCACCTGGCCGGGCGCGACCCCCGCGAGGGGCTCCAGGAGGTGCTCGACCCCCGCAACGTCCTCGACGACGAGGCCGAGTGCGTGTTCGTCCCGGCGGCCCGGCTGCTGGACGTGCTGGTGCGCGGCGAGCGCGCCGCGTTCGACCCGGTGCTGGCCGAGGCCCTGGAACTCCACCGGCAGTACCACTCGGTCGCGATCCGCAGGGGCAGGCCCGAGTCGCTGGTGGCGCCACTCCCGCTCGCGATGGCCTGCCTCGCCCGCGACCGGGGCTGGGAGGTCGGGATCGGGTCCGACTACCTGCCGCGCCGCGTCGTCGAGGGCGCGTGGGCCGCGACGCCCCTCGATCTCACCCCATATCGGGGCGACTAATACCGTCTATACACATCAGGCACTACCTCGGCATTTGTACGATCGTTCCATCATGTGCGCTGCTCACTCCCCCGTCGACCACGACGCCGTCGCCAAGGCCCTGCGGGCCATGCCCTACGAGTTCGGCGAGTGGGTGTCGCGTGCCGGGAACGGGGGATCCGGCGGGATCGCGGTCACCCGCGACATGCTGCTGGCCTATGTCGCCGCGCGGCTGCTCACCGACGACCCCCGGCTGGAGGCCCGCGACTCCTGGGCGGCGCTGCGCAGCGCCGCCGAGGTCGCGGCGGCGCGGGTGCGGGCGCTGGAGTCGGCGCGCGGCGACACCGTGGACGTGTGGGTGGAGTACCTCGGCGCCGGGTACACGATCGTGCTCGGCGACCCGGAGAGGGGCGACGAGCCCGACGCCGGGTCGTGGCTGACGGCGTTCGGGCTGGGCGTGGTCAGCGGCCAGGAGCGGGCGCTGGCCCGGCTCGTGGACGTGTCGATCCGGCGGCTGCCGGACGGGCCCGGGGCCGCCTACGCGCGGGCGCTGGCCGATCTGTGGGTGAAGCGGCCGGTGCGGCTGGACGGCGTCGAGTCGGCGGCGCTGCACGCCCTGGCGCGGGGCGACCGGATGGCGTGCGCGACGGCGCTGCGCGAGGAGTTCGACCGGCACGCCGAGCGGTTCGCGGGGCGGCTCGCCGAACTGCTGCCCTGGGACCTGCTGGCGCTGGCCGCGCTGGCGCGGCGGCGCGGCGTCACCGTGAAGATCGACTCGGTGCACTGCCCGTCCCGGCTGGTCACCGGCGCGGGCCCGCGCAACGCCGACCCCGGCGAGCCGGTGCGCCGTCCCGACGTCGGGACCGACTACGCGGCGCGGACGCTGGACCGGCGCTTCCGGGACGCGCGGGGCTCGCTGGAGCGCCTGTTCGAGCCGCGCGGGCCCGGCTGGCTGGCCTACGAGTTCCAGCGGTTCGCGCGGGAACGCGTCGACACCTTCGCGCTGCGGTCGGTCGCCGACCCCGACGCCAACGAGATCCGCCAGTGGACCGACCTGCTGCTGGCGCAGCAGGCGTCCACGGCCGCGTTCGCGCTGCTGTCGGCCGAGGCGGGCACCGACGTGCGGGTCACGGTCGGCAACCGCGCCGCCGTGCTGCCCGCCGACGGCCCGCGCGGCGGGGGCGGCGGGGCCCGCAACTACGTGCGCGCGGTCGGGCTGGCGATGGCGACGCGCTCGCCCGACGCCATCGCCGTGCTCGGCTCGGTGTCCGACGAGGTGATCGGCGACGGCGGGTACGGCGGCCACCACGTCACCGAGTACACCCGGGCGCTGCGGGCGCACCTGGCCAAGCGCAGCGCCCGCCGCGAGCTGGACCAGGCGCTCGGCCAGGGCCCCGGCCCGCACGACGAGTGGGACTGCCTGTACCTGCCGATGGCGCGGATGCTGGACCGGCTGCTGCGCCGCGACCGCGCCGGGTTCGACCGGGCGCTGGCCGAGGCCCTGGATCTGTACCGGCAGTACCACTCGGTCGCGGCGCGGCCCGACAGGCCCGAGTCGCTGGTCCCGATCGAGATCATCGGGATGGTGTGCCGGGCCCGCGACCGGGGCTGGGACTTCGAGGTCGAGACCGACTACCTGCCGCGCCGGATCGTGGAGGGCGCCTGGACCGGCGCGCCCCCCAACCTCACCCCCTACCGCTGAGGACCAGGCCGCTGGTGGGGACGCCGGTGCCCGCCGTCACCAGGACGTTCGCCACGTCCGCGACCTGGTTGGCGGCGGTGCCGCGGATCTGGCGGACCGCCTCGGCGACGCCGTTCATGCCGTGGATGTACGCCTCACCCAGCTGACCCCCGTGCGGGTTGACCGGAAGCCGGCCGTCGATCTCGATGCCACCGTCCCTCACATACTCCCTCGCCTCGCCGCGCCCGCAGAAGCCCAGCTCCTCAAGCTGGATCAGCACGAACGGCGTGAAGTGGTCGTACAGCACCGCCGTCCGCACGTCGGCGGGCGTCAGCCCCGACTGCCGCCACAGCGTCTCCCCGACCGTGCCCATCGCGGGGAGCGTGGCGATGTCCCCGCCGTAGTAGGAGAACATCATCATCTGGTCGGGCCCGGTGCCCTGCGCCGCCGCGCTGATCACGGCGGGCGGGTGCGGCAGGTCGCGGGCGCGCTCGACGGTGGTCACCACGAGCGCCACGCCGCCGTCGGACTCCTGGCAGCAGTCCAGCAGGTGCAGCGGGTCCACGATCCACCGCGACGCCTGGTGCTCCTCCATCGTGATCGGGCGGCCGTGGAACCACGCCTTCGGGTTGGTGGCGGCGTGGCGGCGCATCGCGACCGCCACGCGCCCGAAGTCCTCGCTGGTCGCGCCGTACTCGTGCATGTAGCGGCGGGCCTGCATCGCCACCCACGCCGCCGGGGTCGCGAACCCGTAGGGCAGGTGCCAGGAGAACTCCATCGCGTTCGAGCCGCTCCCGCCGGACTTGTTGGCCTGGCCGAAGCGGTGCCCGGAACGCTCGTTGAACGCCCGGTAGCACACCACCACGTCGGCCTGCCCGGTCGCGACGGCCATCGCGGCGTGCGCGACGGTCCCGCAGGCCGCGCCGCCGCCGTAGTCGACGCGGGAGAAGAACCGCAGCGCCGGGATGCCCAGCTCGCGCTGCACGGCGATCTCGGAGCTGGCGTCGGCGGTGAACGTCACCAGCCCGTCCACGTCCGCCGGGGTGAGCCCGGCGTCGCGGACCGCGGCCAGGCACGCCTCGGCGGCCAGCCGGAGTTCCGACCGCCCCGACTCCTTGGAGAACTCGGTGGCCCCGATCCCGACGATCGCGGCCCTGCCGGAGAGCGTCACGCGTCCTCCCTGAACGTCACGGTGGCGGTCACGTGGTCGCCGAGGCTCACCGCGCCGCGCACCCGCAGCGTGCGGCCGTCCACGCGGTCGGTGTGGAGGCGCAGCGTGTCGCCCGCGTAGGCGGGCACGCCGAGCCGGACGGCGATCGTCTCCAGCGTCGCGCCGGGGACGGCGTCGAGCGCGGCGCGCTGCACCACGCCCATGGTGGTGAGGATGTTGACGAAGATGTCCCTGGTGCCCTGGGCGCGGGCCAGCGCGGTGTCGTGGTGGACGGGCGTGAAGTCCCGCGTCGCCAGGGCCGTCGCGATGACGAACGTCGGCGTCAGCTCGATCTCCAGGTCGGCGGGCGGGGCCTGCCCGGCGGGCTCGGGCTCGGGGGCGGTGTCAGGCACGGAGGCGGGCGTCCACTGCGGAAGCGTCAGCTCGTCGTCCATCCGCTCGAACGTCAGGCGGACGGGCATCCCGACGCGCACGTCCTCGGGCGGGCACCCGATGACGTTCCCGACGATCCGCACGCCCTCCTCCAGTTCCACGACCGCGACCACGAACGGCGGCGTGCGCCCGGGGACGGGCGGGTGGTGGTGGACGACGTAGCTGTGGACGGCGCCGCGCCCGCTCGCCACGACGTACCCGCGCTCGGTGGCGTGGCACTTCGGGCACATCGGGCCCGGCGGGTGCCGCAGCGCGCCGCACGCGCCGCACTTCTGGACGCGCAGCTCACCGGCGTCGACGCCGTCCCAGAAGAACCGCGTGTCCGGGCCGACGGCGGGCCGCAGCGGGTATCTGCCGCCCTTGTTCGGAACGTTCCCGCCCGCGCGCTTGCGCGGCTGGAACTTCAGCACCCGGAACAGCATCTCGGCCACGCGCTCGCCGGCCTCGTCGTACCAGCTCTGGTACCAGGTGACGAAGTAGCCCTCGCCCATCGCGGTCCTCTTCGGCCCGGTCACGCCGCCGAACCGCATCCGGGAGCTCAGCCGTTCGCCGACCTTCACGTACCGGTCGTAGGTCTGCTCGCAGTTGGTGGCGACGACGCCGGTGTAGCCGTGGGCGTCGAGCAGGCGGAGCGGCTCCTCGGCGGCCGAGCCGCCCTTCTGCTCCACCAGGCCCGGCATCGA
Organism: Actinomadura kijaniata; assembly: GCF_014138665.1. Lineage (NCBI taxonomy): Bacteria > Bacillati > Actinomycetota > Actinomycetes > Streptosporangiales > Thermomonosporaceae > Actinomadura > Actinomadura kijaniata. Next base: position 733,760 of record NZ_JACJIA010000001.1, on the reverse strand, counting down.
CCACACCTGGATCATCGCGGGCGGCGCGGCGTCCTCCCAGTCGCGGGGGTCGCCGAGCGCCTGCGTCCAGTTGCGGATCATCGCCGGGTTGACGGCGTCGGGGCAGGGGCCGCCGTCCTGCTCGCCCCGCGCCGCCAGCCGGTCGGCCAGCGCCAGAAGTTCGTCGTGCACGGGCTCTCCTCACCGGGGCGCGCGGGGCAGGCCGAGGCCGATCATCGCGATCAGCTCGCGCTGGATCTCGTTGACGCCGCCGCCGAACGTCAGCACCACCGCGCCCTTCACGCCGTGGTCGAGGCGCCGGACGAACTCGGCGGTCGCCGGGTCGCCGGGGTCGCCGAAGCGGGCCAGGGTGTCACCGACGATCCGGCCGACGTCCTGCATCCGCTCCGAGCCGTAGATCTTGGTGGCGGAGGCGTCGGCGGCGCCGAGCCAGCCGAGGTCCATGTTGGCGGCGACCTGCCAGTTGAGGAACTCGTTGACGCGCAGGTAGGCGTAGACGCGGGCGACGGCGCGCCGGACGGCGGGCTCCTCGGTCAGCGGCCGTCCGTCGCGGCCGGTGGCGGTGCGCGCCCACTTCTCGAACCGGTCGTAGGTGTGGCCGATGTTCCCGGCGGGGCCGAGGGTGACGCGTTCGTGGTTGAGCTGGTTGACGATCAGGTCCCAGCCCTTGTTCTCCTCGCCGACCAGCATGTCCACCGGGACGCGGACGTCCTGGTAGTAGGTCGAGTTGGTGTGGTGGCGGCCGTCCATCGTCACGATCGGCGTCCACGAGAAGCCCGGGTCCGCGCAGTCCACGACGAGCATGGAGATGCCCTTGTGCTTCTTCGCGTGGGGGTCGGTGCGCGCGGCCAGCCAGATGTGGTCGGCGTAGTGCGCGCCCGACGTGAAGATCTTCTGGCCGTTCACCACGTAGTGGTCGCCGTCCCGGACCGCCGTGGTGCGCAGTGACGCCAGGTCGGTGCCCGCGCCCGGCTCGCTGTAGCCGATCGCGAAGTGGCACTCCCCCGCGAGGATCCTCGGCAGGAAGTGCTTCTTCTGCTCGTCGGTGCCGTACTGGAGGATCGTCGGGGCGACCGAGTTCAGCGTGATGATCGGGTACGGCACCTCGGCGCGGGCGATCTCGTTGGCGAAGATCTGCTGCTCCATGGGGCCGTAGCCGCGCCCGCCGTACTCCTTCGGCCAGGCCACCCCCAGCATCCCGTCGCGGCCGAGGCGCCTGCAGTGCGCCATGTAGTGCTCGCCGAACGGGTCGTTCGCGATCTGCTCGCGCTGCTCGGGCGTCAGGCAGTTCCGGAAGTACCCGCGCAGCTCGTCGCGGAGCCTCTTCTGCTCGTCGGTCAGGTCGATGAACACGCTCAAGCCTCCTGTGCGACGAGTGCGCCGAGGGTGTCGAGTTGGTCCTCCGGGCCGCCCAGCAGGTGACCGATCTGCTTGGCCCAGGCGAAGTAGCGGTGCAGCGGGTAGGTGACGTCGAGGCCGATGCCGCCGTGCAGGTGCTGGCAGGTGTACAGGGCTCTCACGACGGGGTCGGCGGCGTTGAACGCGGCGATGGCGAGGGTCTCGTCGACGTCGGGCCACCCCTCGGCGAGCCGCCAGGCGCCCGCCCACACCGCGACGTCCAGCGCGCGCTTGGCGATGTAGACGTCGCCGACGTTCATGGTGACGGCCTGGAACTGGGCCAGCGGCCGGTCGAACTGCTCGCGCGTCCTGACGTACTCGGCGGTGAGGTCCAGCGCGCTCTCGATCACTCCGGAGGCCAGCGCGACCGCGCCCGCGACCGCGCAGCGCCGCAGCGTGTCCCAGGCCGCGCCGTCGGCGGCGCCGCCGAGCAGGGCGCCGGCGCCGACGCGCACGCCGGTGAGCGCCACCCGCGACAGCGGCTCGGTGGTCGCCGAGGGCTGCGGGGTGATCTCCGCCGCGACCTGCTCGACCAGGAACACCCCGACGCCCTCGCCCTCCACCCTCGCGGGGACCAGGATGAGCGACGCCTGCCCGGCGTACGGCACGAACGTCTTGACGGCGTCCAGCACGTACCCGTCGCCGTCGCGGCGGGCGGTGGCGCGCGGGTCGCCGCCCGGCCCGACCTCGCGGTAGGCGCCGGTCAGGATCGCGTCGCCCTCGTTGAGCGGGGCCAGCAGGGCGCGCTGCTCCCCGGTGCCGTGCCGCGCGATCGGCAGCGCCGCCAGCGCGAGCGAGGCGTAGGCGGGCACGGGCGCGACGTGCGCGCCGACCTGCCGCAGGATCACCGTCAGCTCGACCGGGCCGAGCCCCGCGCCGCCGACCTCCTCGGGCAGCACGACGCCCAGCAGCCCGGCCTGCGCGAGGGCCTTCCAGACGGCGGCGTCGTACGGCGCGCCGGTCCTCTCGAACGCCTCCAGGCGGTCCGGCGCCGCCTCCCGCTTGAGCAGGTCGGCGGCGAGCCCCTGCAACTCCTGCTGGGTCTCGTCGAGGTTGAAGTCCACTCAGCCACTCCCTTCCAGGAGGTGAAGTCGGCCGCGCACCGCGAACTCCTCGCGGATGCGGGCCGCGTCTTGCGGGGTCAGCCGCCGGTAGGCCAGGTCCCGGCCGGGCCGCCACCACACCGGGTCGCCGGTCCGCCAGCCCTCGCGGGCCAGCGGCCGTTTGAGGATCTTGTTGGACGGGGTGGCGGGCAGGTCGGGCATGACCCGCACGTACCGGGGCGGCCACTTGGGGCCGAGGTCGGCGCGGTCGCGCAGGTAGGCGGCGAACGCGTCGGGGTCGAAGCCGTCGGCGGCGAACGCGACCATCACCTGGTCGCCGGAGGCCGCGTCGGGGACGCCGTAGACGGCCAGCCCCCGGACGCCGGGGGACGCGTCGGCGAACCCGGCGAGGGCGCGTTCGACCTGGGCGGCCCCGAAGTTCTCGCCGTCCACGCGCAGCCGGTCGGAGATGCGCCCGGCGAAGAAGACGTGGCCGTCGCCGTCGGCGTAGGCGAGGTCGCCGCTCCAGTACATGCCGTCGCGGATCCGGTCGGGGGCGTCCTCCTTGTAGTACCCGTCGAAGACGCCCATGTCGCGGGTGTTGACGAGTTCGCCGATCGCCTCGTCGCCGTTGAGCAGCCGCCCGGCCGCGTCGAACCGGGCGGGCGGGCACTCCCGGCCGGTGGCGGGGTCCAGGATCGCGATGCCCTCGGGGAGCCTGCCGAGCGCGCCGGGCGGGCCGAGCGGGTCGGGGCTCAGGTGGATGGCGGTCTCGGTGGAGCCGTAGGCGTCGATGACGAGGCAGCCGAACCGTTCGGCGAACGCCTTCTGCTCCAGCGGCGCGGCCTCGTTGCCGAACGCGACCTTCAGCGGGTTGTCGGCGTCGTCGCCGCCGGGCGGGGTGGCGACGACGTACGACAGCGCCTTGCCGACGTAGTGCAGGTACGTGCAGCCGTACCGGCGGACGTCGGGCAGCAGGCCGGAGGCGGAGAACCGGGAGCGGATCACCAGCTCGGCCCCGGCGTACAGCGCCGGTGCGAACGCCGCCATCAGCGCGCCGGAGTGGAACAGCGGCATCGGGCAGTACACGACGTCATCGGCTTTGAGCAGCCGCGCTCCCAGGTTCTCCCCCGGCACGACCACCTTGCGGTGGGTGACGCGGACGGCGCGGGGCCGCCCGGAGGTGCCGGAGGTGAAGATGAGCATCATCAGGGTCTGCCCGGTGATGGCGGAGGCGTCGGGTGGGGGCGTGTTCTCGTGCGCGGCGAGCTCGTCCCGGTGCTCCCCGCTCGCTATGTCCACGACGCGCCGAGAGCCGATCTTCGCCGCGAGGCCGGCGTGGCGCTCCTGGGTGAGGATGAGGTCGCAGTCGGCGCGTTCGGCGTCCGCGGCCAGCTCGGCGGGGCCCCGGCTGGTGTTGAGGGCGACGACCACGTTCCCCGACAGGGCGGCCCCGCAGATGAGGAAGACCAGGTCGGGGACGTTGTCGAGCAGGACGCCGACGTGCAGGGGGCGGTCGTCCGGGCGCCGGGCGTCCATCCAGGCGGCCCGCGCGGCGGACTCGGCGACGACCTCGCGCCAGCTCCAGGCCCGCCCGTCGTCGGCGCACCGCAGCCCCGGCGCGGCGTCGGCGGCCCGTGCCTCCAGCAGTGCGGCCACGGTCACGGCGGTCACCTCCCGGCCGCAAAACTAGAACAGATTCTAGTCTGTGTCCAGAGTCATGATCGCCGCCGACCGACCCTGCTCGTCCAAGCGCGGGTGACCCTGTCGATCCACGGTCGACACGGCGTGGAGTCTCGTTCAGATAACACGTTCCTGTCAGGGCTGTAGGCTAGGCCCGTGAGCGCAGAGCCGACCGTGACCCGAGACCAGCCGTCCAGCGCCGAGAACGCGGCGCCGCAGGGCGCGCGTTCCCGCAGCCAGCACCAGCGCCGCAAGCGCATCCTGCAGGTCGCCGCCGCGCTGGTGTCGCGCGGCGGGATCGAGGAGATGCAGATGCGCAAGGTCGCCGAGCGCGCCGACGTGGCCCTCGGCACCCTGTACCGCTACTTCCCGTCCAAGGAAGACCTCATCGTCGCGGTGGTCAGCGAGGAGCTGGACCTGCTGGAGGGCAGCATCGAACGCCGCCCGCCGAGCGCCGACACCCCGCCGCGGCGCGCCGTGGCGGTGCTGATGCGCGCCACCCGCGGGCTGATGCGCGAACCGGAGCTGGCGTCGGCGCTGATCCGCTCGCTGCTGCTGTCGGACGTCAAGACCGAGTTCGGCGACCGCATGACGGGCCTGCTGCTGCGCGCCGCCGTGGGCCCCGACGCCGACGTGCCCGACGGGGACCCCCGCCGGGTGGTGGCCAAGGCGCTGTCCAGCGTCTGGACCATGGAGATGATCGAGATGCTGCGCGGCCACGCCACCGCCGACCAGGCGCAGGCCCGCCTGGAGACGGTGGCGGCGCGGCTGCTGCACGACTTCTGACCCCGGCTCCCCGTTCCGGCCGGCGCCGCGCAGCCGTGGAGCGCGGCGTCGTCGCCGGCCCGGATCGCCGCGTTCGCGCGTCCCTTCGACGCAGACGCAATCAACTCTGAAAAACAGCCACAAACCGATGCATTGTGGTGGCCCGACGCCGCTCGTACATTCCTGGCGCAGGACGACAGTCCCTCTCCCCTCCCCCACCACGGCACAGGAGAGTCACATGCCCCGCACCCCCCTGCTGCTGGGAGCCGCCGCGGCCGCGCTGGTCGCCGCGTCGGCGCTCCCGGCGCACGCGAGCCCCGCCGCCACCGCGGCCCCGGCCCGCGCGCAGGCCCCGACCGCGCCGGCACAACCGGACGACCGGGCCACCCGCATCCAGAAGGACCTCCGGCTGAAGCTCGGCGGCACGTTCGCCGGGGCCTACGTCACCAAGGGCAAGGTCGTCGTGGCGACGACCGACGCCGCCGAGACCGCCGAGATCCGCGCCGCCGGCGCGGAGCCCAGGGTGGTCGAGCGCACCGAACGGACCCTCGCCTCCGTCCAGGGCATCCTGAACAAGAACTCCGGCAAGGCGGCCAAGTCGGTCACCGCGTGGTACGTGGACACCGACACCAACACGGTGGTCGTGCAGGCGCGCTCCACCGCCGACGCCCGCGCGTTCGTGAAGGCCAGCGGCGTGGACGCCGACGCCGTCCGGATCGAGAGGTCCAGTGAGCGGCCCCGCCCGCTGTACGACCTGATCGGCGGCGAGCGCTACTGGACCCCGTCGGCCGGCTGCTCGATCGCGTTCTCGGTCACCGGCGGCTACGTCACCGCGGGGCACTGCGGGAACGTCGGCGAGACCACCAGCGGCGCCAACCAGGTGGCGCAGGGACGGTTCAGCCGGTCGTCGTTCCCCGGCAACGACTACGCCGTGGTCGACACCAACAGCCAGTGGACCCCCACCGCCAAGGTGACCCGCTGGGACGGCACCTACGAGACGGTGCAGGGCGCGACGCCCGCGCCGGTGGGCACGGCGGTGTGCCGTTCGGGCTCCACCACCAACACCCGGCTGTGGTGCGGCACGATCCAGCAGCTCAACGCCACCGTCAACTACGCCGAGGGCACCGTCACGGGCCTGATCCGCACCAACATCTGCGCCGACCCCGGCGACTCGGGCGGCGCGCTGATCACCCAGACCGGCGGCCAGGCGCAGGGCATCACCTCCGGCGGGTCGGGCACCTGCCGCGACGGCCAGGGCAGCGGCGACTCCACCTACTTCCAGCCGGTCACCGAGATCCTGGACATCATCCGCCCCGAGGGCCGCCAGCTGGTCACCGGCAGCGGCGGGCCCGGCCCGCAGCCCGGCTACTGCGACTCCTCCGCCACCAAGGTCACCGGCTCCCTGACCAGCGGCGCCAACCAGTACCAGCCGAGCGGCGGCTACACCTCCTCGGTCTCCGGCGCGCACACCGCGTGCGTCGACGGCCCGGACGGCGTGGACTTCGACCTGTACCTGCAGAAGCAGTCCAGCAGCGGCACCTGGTCCACGGTCGCGCAGTCCACCAGCCCCGGCCCGGACGAGAAGGTCAGCTACAACGGCACGGCGGGCACCTACCGCCTGCGCATCCACGCCTACAGCGGCAACGGCTCCTACACGGCGGGCTACACCAAGCCGTGACGGGCCCCTGACAGACCAACCGCCCCCCGCCAGGGATCCCCGGCCGCGCTCCCAGGTCAAGCGGCCGGGGATCCCATCTTTGTCGGTGGGGCGTGGTTCACTGTCCGGCATGCGTGAAGGAGCCTTCTGGGACGTTCAGCACGGGCGGGTGCCGCCGCCCCCGGCCGCCGTCACCCTGGGGTGGGAGCTCGTCCATGTGGACCCCGACGCGGGCACCATCGACGTGGCCTTCGAGGCGGGTGAGCGCTTCCTCAACCCGGCGGGGGTGGTCCAGGGCGGTTTCCTGGCCGCGATGCTGGACGACACCCTGGGGCCCGCCCTGGTCGCCACGTTGCCGCCGGGCCAGTTCGCCCCCACGCTGAACCTCCAGGTCCAGTTCCTGCGCCCGGCCCGTCCCGGCCGCCTGCTGGGCCACGGCGAGGTGGTCAAGCGCGGCCGGGACATCTGCTTCCTGTCCGGCACCCTCAGCGACACCGACGGGGCCCTGCTGGCCACCGCCACCGCGACCGCCAAGATCCAGTCACTCGCCCGCTGACACAGGGTTCCCGTGGTGGATCTTGTACCGGTCCGCCATTGTCCGGGCGGTGACCGGGCCGGGAGGGTCGTAGGCATGAGACGTTTCGCGGATCTGGACGAGTTCGCCGCGGCCAGGGGGGAGCACCTCGGGTACAGCCCCTGGCGGGAGGTGACCCAGCGGCGGGTCGACACCTTCGCCGACGCGACCGATGACCACCAGTGGATCCACGTGGACCCCGAACGCGCCGCCGCCGGGCCGTTCGGGGGCACGATCGCCCACGGCTACCTCACGCTCTCGCTGGTCAGCGCCTTCATGCCGGAGATCTTCCACATCGACGGCCTGACGATGGGCGTCAACGTCGGCCTCAACCGGGTCCGCTTCCCCTCCCCCGTCCGGACCGGGGCGCGGGTGCGCGGCGGGGCCGAGCTGCTGGACCTGAAGAACTCCCCGGCCGGGAAGCTGTCCACGGTCCGCGTCACCGTCGAGGTCGAGGGCGAGCGGCGTCCCGCCTGCGTCGCCGACACGCTGTCGCTGTACGTCGCCTGAACGGCCGCCCCGGCGGCGATCCGGCGTGGCGTAGCGCACCCGCGGCATTACGCTGGGGGCGACCAGTCGCGGACGAAGAGGGTGGGCGAGTGACCGACCAGCCGGAACCGATCATCACTGACGGCGTCATCATCGAGTTCATCGACGGCAAGGACGTCCCGGTGAACCACAAGGAGTTCGGCGAGCGCGCCGTCGTCATGCGCTCGGCCAAGGACGACGACGGTCCCAGGCTGTACTTCACCGAGGCCGAGTGGGACGCGTTCGTCGCCGGGGTGAAGGACGGTGAGTTCGACGACCTGCTGGAGGACGAGCCTCCGGCCCAGGTGTGACCTTCCCGGCGGGCCGCCGTCCGGTCACCGGACGACGGCCCGGCGGACGTGGCCCTTCGCCGTTCCGGGGCTAGTTGATCGAGGCTTTACCGGCGTCGCCGAGCAGGGTGATCACGCCGTTGTGGACCTGGTACGCGTGGGCGACGCCGTCGATGATCTCGCCCTTGTCGTTGAAGCGGACGCGGGGGGCGACGCCGCCGGTGTAGTCGACGGTCCGGAGCGCCTCGTTGATCGCCCGGGGATCGTCCCTGCGGGGGGCGAGGGTCGCCAGCAGGGCCCCGGCGGCGTCGTGGCCCTCGGCGGCGTAGGGGCGCGGCTCGGTCCCGTGGACGGCGCGGAAGGCGTCGCGGAAGCGGGCGTACCTCTGGTCGGCGGGGGCCTTCGGGCCGGGGATCAGGCAGGAGCAGGTGAAGACCGTGCCCTCGGCCTCCCGTGTCCCGGCGGCCCGGACGAACTCCTCGTCCAGTGCCCCGTCCGACAGGTAGAACCGGGCGGTGACCCTGGCGGCGCGGGCCCGCTTCACCAGTGGGGCGGCGGCGGGGTAGAAGCCGCCGTAGACGACGGCGTCGGCCCCGGACTCCTTGATCTTCTTGACGGCGTCGGCGTGGTCGCTCCGCGACCGGGTCCGCACGCGCGTCGGTTTCGCCCCGGCCAGGCTCAGCTTGGCGACGGCGTGGTTCGCGATGATCATGGCGTCGTGCGTCTCGTCCTCCACCACGACGACCTTCTTCGCCCCGCCCTTCGTGACGGCGAGGTCGGCGAGGGCGGTGGCCGCGACCTTGACGTCCGGGACGACGGCGTGCCAGGTCCTCCAGCCCTGCTCGACGAGGGTCGCGTTCGCGGCGGCGGGTGAGACGCTCGGGATCCCGGCCCGCTCCAGCACGGGGACGGCCCTGCGGCTCTCCTCGGAGAGGGAGGGGCCGATCACGGCGACCACCTTCCGCTCCACCGCCTGCCGCGCCGCCGCCTCCGCGAGCGCCGCGTCGCCCTTGGTGTCGTACTCGACCAGTTCGGCCTTGATCGATGGATTCCTGCGATTGTGCGCCTGGACGGCGGCCTTCGCCCCGTCCCGCATGGCCGTTCCGAGCGGGGACAGGTCGGTCACGCCCTTCGACAGCGGGCCGATGAACGCCACCCGCACGGTCTTGGCGGTCCCGCCGCCCGGTCCCTCGCCCCCGGTGTCGCGCAGGGCCCACAGCGTCGGCGGCAGCGCGGTCACCAGCGCGGCGGCCAGCGCCGACAGCGCCACCGCGCGCGTGCGGCGGCGCGGCGGCCGCGTGGACGGCGTGGGCCGCGTGGACGGCGCGAACGCCAGGTCGGCGGGGGGCGAGTAGACGAGGGTCGCGCCGCGTTCCAGCGGGTCGCCGTCCTGCGGGTCGCCGGGGTCCTGGGCGCCGACGGCGCCCAGCAGCCGGGTCAGCACCTCCGCGCTGGAGGGGCGGCGGGCCGGGTCCTTGGCCAGGCACGCGCCGACGATCTCGGCCAGCGGGCCGGGCGGCGCGTTCAGGTCGGCCTCGGCGTGCAGCACGGCGTGCATCACGGCCGGGATGGAGCCGCCGCCGAACGGCAGCCGCCCGGTCGCCGCGAACAGCATCGTCCCGCCCCAGGCGAACACGTCGGCGGCCGGGCCGACCCGCCCGCCCGCGATCTGCTCGGGGGCCATGAACGCGGGCGTCCCCACGACCTGGCTGGTGACGGTGATGGCCTCGGAGTCCAGCGCCCGCGCGATCCCGAAGTCGATCACGCGCGGGCCGCCGGGGCCGACCAGCACGTTCGGCGGCTTGAAGTCGCGGTGCACGATCCCGGCGCGGTGGATGGCGGCCAGCGCGGTCGCGGTGCCGATCGCGAGCCGGGTCAGCGCCGCCGCGTCCAGCGGGCCGTCCCGCCGCACCAGGTCGGCCAGCGAGGGGCCGTCCACGAACTCGCTGACGATGTAGGGCCGGTCGCCGTCGATGTCGGCGTCCAGGACCCGCGCGGTGCAGAACCCGGAGACCCGTTCGGCGACCTCCAGCTCCCGTACGAACCGGGCCCGCGCCGCCGGGTCCCGGCCGAGCCGGGCGTGCAGCAGCTTGACGGCCACGGTCCGCCCGGCGGCGTCCCGGCCCAGGTAGACCGAGCCCTGCCCGCCGTCGCCGAGCCGTCCGGTCAGCTCGTACCCGCCGACGCGGGTGGGATCGTCAGGTGACAGCGGCTCGGGCATCGGTCCTCCGGGGGGAGAGGGGGACGGGACGATCTTCCCTGTTCCCCCTGTGGGACGCCACCGGAGGGCCGGTCGGTTCTCAGGTTCCGATCAGCCCTCGCCGGTAGGCCCGCGCGTACTTCCGCGGGACGCGGACCTCCACGCCGTTCACCACGATGGTCACCAGGTCGGGCGCGGCGGCCTTCCACTGAGCCCGGCGATGCCGGGTGTTGCTGCGGGACTTCTTGCGTTTGGGCACGGCCATGGTCTCTCCTACCAGCTCGACTTGGTGACGCCGGGCAGCTCGCCCCGGTGGGCCAGCTCGCGGAACCGGACCCGCGACAGCCCGAACTTCCGCAGGTGGCCGCGGGGGCGCCCGTCCACGGCGTCGCGGTTGCGGACGCGGGTGGGGCTGGCGTCGCGGGGCTGCCCGGCCAGCTCCCGGACGGCGGCGGCCCGGATCGCGGGGTCGGTGCGCGGGGAGCGGATGATGCGTTTGAGCTCGGCCCGGCGCGCGGCGTAGCGGTCCACGACGGCGCGGCGGCGCTCGTTGGCCGCGATCTTGCTCTTCTTGGCCATCAGACCTTCTCCCCCCGCGCCCGGATCCGCGCCACGGCGGCCTCGATCCCGATCCTGTCCACGGTCCGGATCGCCCGGACCGACAGCCGCAGCCGCACGTACCGGCCCTCGGAGGGCAGCCAGTACCGCTTGGTCTGGAGGTTGGGGTCGAACCTGCGGGAGGTGCGCCGGTGCGAGTGCGAGACCCGCTTGCCGAACGCGGGCCCGGCCCCGGTGAGCTGGCAGCGCCGCGCCATCAGCGCTCCTCCCGGTACAGGACGTGCCTGCGCGCCACGGGGTCGTACTTGCGCAGGGTCAGGCGGTCGGGGTCGTTGCGGCGGTTCTTGCGGGTCACGTAGGTGTGCCCGGTGCCCGCGGTGGACCGCAGCTTGATCACCGGACGCAGCTCGTTGCGAGCCATGGGTTTCTCCTTTCGGCCGGGACGACACTATAGTGAAAACGGTTTTCATTTCCAACAAGGGAGGGTCCATGTCCGTTCCCGTGGCGCTGGTGGCCGGGCTGCACGCGTCCGCCCGGACCGCCGTCGTCGACCGGCTGCTGGCCGCCCACCCCGGCGCGGTGGCGGTCCACCACGACCTGCGGGCCATCGCGGACGGCCGCGTGGTCCGCACCGTGCGGGACGCCTGGGGCCTGCGCGACCGCACCGTGATCCGCCTCGAACACCCCTGCGTGACCTGCACCGTCCGCGAGGACCTGCTGCCGGAGCTGGTCCGCCTCGCCGACACCTCCCGGTTGCTGGTCGCGGACCTGTGGGACTCGGTGGAGCCCCGCGCGGTCGCGGAGTTCCTGGAGCACGCCGGGACGCTGCGCCTGACCGCGGTGGTCACCGCCGTGGACACGCGGCTGACCCCGGTGGACGTGTGCCGGGGCGAGACCCTGACCGGGTCGGGCCGGATCGGCACGGCCGGCGACGAGCGCTGCGTGGCCGAGGTCCTGACCCGCCAGATCGAGTACGCCACCGCCCTGGCCGTCCCCGACCCCGGCCCCGACGACGACCTCGACCTGTGCCGCGAGCTGCTGTCCCACCTGGCCCCGACGACCCCGCAGCACCTCCCGGACGACCCGCCGCCGCCGGTCACCGGCCCCGCCCTGCACCCGCGCGAGCTGGCCGCCCGCGTGGACCCCGCCACCGCCCGCCTCCCCCAGGAGGCGGCGACCGGCGAGGTGACCACCGTCGTGTGGCGGCGCACCGCGCCCCTGCACCCGGCGCGCTTCTTCGACGCGATGGACGCCCTGGCCTCCGAGTCGGTCCGCAGCCGGGGCCGCTTCTGGCTGGCCAACCGCCCCGACCGGATGCTGGCCTGGGACGCGACGGCCGGGGTGGTCACGGTGGAGGACGTGGGCCCGTGGCTGGCGTCCCTCCCGGAGGCGGCCTGGGAGATGGTCCCGCCGATCCGCCGGGCGGCCGCCGCCCTGGACTGGACCGCCGACCACGGCGACCGCGTCCAGCACCTGACGTTCACGGCCCCCGACCTGGACCGCGACCGGGTCCACGCCCTCCTGGACGGCTGCCTGCTGGCCCCGGACGAGTCGCCGGAGAACGTGGAGGACCCGTTCGCCCCGTTCCTGCCGGGTCCCGCCTAGAGCGCCCCGGCGGACACCATGCCGAGCCAGGCCGCGCCTAGGCCCGCCGTCACCGAGACCGCCGCGTTCGCCACCGCCTGGGCGCGGGCCCGCTCCTCGAACAGGCGCAGCGTCTCGTAGCCGAACGTCGAGTACGTCGTCAGCGCGCCGCAGAAGCCCGTCCCGAGCAGCGCCATCGCGCCGGGGCCCGCCGGGAGGGCCGTCAGGAAGCCGAGGATCGCCGAGCCGGTGACGTTCACGGCGAGGGTGCCCCAGGGGAACGGCGTGGCGTGGCGGGCCTGGACCGCCCGGTCGGCCAGGTAGCGGAGCGGCGCGCCGACCGCCGCGCCCGCCGCCACCAGCAGGGCCGCGGGGACGCTCACCGGCGCGCCGCCCACCGGGTCGCGCGGACGCCCGCCAGCACCGCCGCCAGCGCGCAGGCCAGCGTCGCCGCCAGGTAGGCCAGGGCGAGGTGCGGGGCCCCGTGCCGGACCGCCTGGTGGGCGTCGACCGTGTAGGTCGAGAACGTCGTGAACCCTCCCAGCACGCCCGTCCCCAGGAACGGCCGGACCAGGTGGTGCGGGCGGCGCACCTCCGTGACCAGCACCATCAGCACGCCGATCAGCAGGCAGCCGACGGTGTTGATCCCCAGCGTGGCCCAGGCGAACGCGCCGGGGGCGTGCGGGAACGCCGCGCCGACGCCGTACCGGGCCAGCGCCCCCAGCGCGCCGCCCGCCGACACCGCCGCCACGGTCGTCCGGGGATGGCGGCGCAGTTCCGCGCGCTGCTCCGGAACGCGCAGGTCCACGTCGGGGTCGACGGGCCGGTCCGTGCTGTCGGGCATACCGATGTTCCTACCAGGCCGACGCCGGATCTCCGGCCCCTTGGTCGGTCCGGGGCCGCTCCGCGGGCGCCCTTTCTTTGGTCTTGACGGCGCCAATCGCCCGTGAGAACGTTCTCTCACTCGCAGCGAGAGAACGTTCTCACACGGTCCGACCAGCGGCTTCGATCCCCCCATCCGCACTGACCGGTGCGCCGTGGACGCCTGCCGTCCAGCGCTTGCGCACACATTGGAGAAAGAGATGCGAAAGGTCCCCACGAGGCGTACGGCGCTCCTGGCGATCGCTCTGGCGGCGGCGTCGGCGGCAGGGTGCGGCTCGGGCGCCGAGGCGGGCGCGGGCGGCGGCCAGGCCGAGGGCGTGGCCAAGGCGGGCGTGCTCAAGGTGGGCACGACCAACAACGTCCGCCCCTACGCCTACGCCGAGAACGGCAAGCTCACCGGGTTCGAGATCGAGCTGATGGACGCGGCCGCCCAGAGGATCGGGCTGCGCACCTCCTATGTGGCCCTGGACTTCTCGGCGCTGCTCCCGGCGGTCAACAACCGGCAGTTCGACGTGGTCAGCGCCGCCGTCGGGATCACCCCGCAGCGCCGGAAGGTGGTGGACTTCTCCGACGGCTACCTCGCCGGCTACCTCGGCGTGCTGGCCGCCCCGGGCAGCGGGATCACCTCCGACGCCGCCTCCGTGCGCGGCAAGCGCATCGCGGTGCTCCAGGGCTCGATCCAGGACGCCAACGCCGGGAAGTTCGTCCCCGGCGCCGAGATCGTGCGGTTCCCCGACAGCAACTCGGCCGACCTGGCGCTCAAGAACCGGCGGGTCGACGGGTTCTTCAACGACTTCGAGCCCAACCTGGCGATCGCCAAAAAGTACCCCGGCCTGCGCCTGTCGCAGCCGTTCACCGTCCCCTCCACCGACCACCCGGCGGGCTGGGGCGTGCGCAAGGGCAACTCGGTGCTGGTCGGCAAGCTCAACGGGGCGCTCAAGCAGGTCGTCGCCGACGGCACCTGGCTGCGGCTGTACAAGAAGTACTTCCCCGAGAGCCCGGTGCCCGGCGCGGACCAGCTCCCGCCCTACACCGCCAAGGCGTAGCCGTGAACGACCTGCTTCACAACTTCTTCGACTGGGAGCTGATCCGGCAGGTGCTGCCGGACCTGCTCACCTACGGGCTGGCCAACACCCTGATGCTGGCGGTGGCCTCGGCGCTGCTGGGCAGCGTGATCGGCATGGTGCTGGCGATCATGGGGCTGTCGCGGCGCCGGTGGGCGCGGCTGCCCGCCCGCGTCTACATCGACCTGTTCCGGGGGCTGCCCGCCGCGCTGACGATCCTGATGGTCGGCGAGGGCGTGTTCTCGGCGCAGGTGGGCTGGCTGGCCTCGCCGTACCCGGTGGCCGTCCTGGCGCTCAGCCTGATGTCGGGCGCCTACATCGGCGAGATCTTCCGGTCCGGCATCCAGAGCGTCGACAGGGGGCAGGGCGAGGCGTGCCGCGCGCTGGGCCTCACCCACGCCCAGTCGCTGCGCCTGGTCGTGGTGCCGCAGGGCGTCCGGCGGGTGCTGCCCGCGCTGGTCAACCAGTTCATCGCCATCATCAAGGACTCCAGCCTGGTGTACTTCCTCGGCCTGGTGACCAGCCAGCGCGAGCTGTTCCGCATCGGCCAGGACGAGGCGGTGGCGTCGGGCAACCTGTCGCCGCTGCTGGCCACGGGCCTGTGCTACCTGATCCTCACCGTCCCGCTGACCCATCTGGTGAACCACATCGACCGGCGGATGCGCGAGGGCTCCCGCCCCGCCCCGGCCGCCGACGACCGGCCGGTCGCCACGGCCACGGAAGGAGCGCCCGCATGACGACCGCGAAGGCGGACGGGCAGCGCTACCGGGGCGCGTCGCTGCGGGCCCGCGACATCCGCATGCGGTTCGGGCCGGTGGAGGTGCTGCGCGGCGCCGGCCTGGACGCGGCCGCCGGCGAGGTGGTGTGCGTGATCGGCCCGTCCGGGTCGGGCAAGTCGACGCTGCTGCGCTGCCTGAACGGCATGGAGACCCGCACCTCCGGCACGGTGCTGCTGGACGGGCGCGACACCGCCGACCTCGACGTCAACGTGCTGCGGCAGCGCGTCGGCATGGTGTTCCAGCACTTCAACCTGTTCCCCAACAAGACCGCGCTGCAGAACGTCGCGCTCGCGCTCACCCACGTCAAGAGGATGCCCCGGGAGCGGGCCGCCGAGGTCGCGCTGCGCCGCCTTGGCGACGTCGGACTGGCCGACCGCGCCGGGCACCGGCCCGCGCAGCTTTCGGGCGGCCAGCAGCAGCGCGTCGCGATCGCGCGGGCGCTGGCGATGGAGCCGGAGGTGATGCTGCTCGACGAGGTCACCAGCGCCCTCGACCCCGAGCTCGTCAAGGGCGTGCTGGAGTTGATGGCCGAACTGGCCCGCGGAGGCATGACAATGATCGTTGTGACGCACGAGATGGGCTTCGCGCGGCGGGTCGCCGACACGGTGGTGTTCATGGACGCCGGGGTGGTCGTCGAGGCGGGCCCGCCCGAGCAGATCTTCGAGGCCCCCGCGTCGCCGCGGCTGGCGAAGTTCCTGTCGCAGGTGCTGTGATGGGCGCCGGCACCGGTCCCCGGGGGAGCCGTCCCACCGTGGCCGACGTCGCCCGCGAGGCCGGGGTGTCGGTGGCCACGGCCGGGCGCGCGCTCGGCGGGTACGGCCGCGTCCGCGAGGACCTGCGCGCCCGCATCCGCGAGGCCGCCGACCGGCTGGGCTACTCGCCGAACGCCATCGCGCGCAGCATGCGCTCGGGCGGGACGCGCAGCATCGGCTTCATCGGCGCCGACATCGCCAACCCCTACTTCGCCGCCGCGATGCGCGGCGTGTGCGACGTGGCGCGGGCGGAGGGGTACGAGGCGATCCTGTTCAACGTCGACGACCGGCTCGACGTCGAGCGCAACGCCGTCCAGGTGCTGCTGGACAAGCAGATCGACGGGATCGTGGTGTCGCCCACCTCGGTCACCGACGTGGGGCACCTGCGGCGCGCGCAGGAACGCGGCGTCCCGGTCGTGCTGCTCGACCGCACCAGCCCGCTCGTGGACGCCGACAGCGTCGTGATAGACAACGTGGCCGCGGCGCGCGGCGCGACCGCGCACCTGCTGGACCGCGGGCACCGCCGGATCGGGCTGCTGGCGTCGATCGACCCCGCCGAGGGGCCGGAGCTGGTGGCCGCGCCGGGCGGCGCGGGGCTCGGCGTGCGGGGCGCGGCGCGTCCCTCGGTCGACCGTATCCGCGGGTTCCTGGCCGCGCTGGACGAGCGCGCGGTGACCGCGGACCGGGAGCTGGTGCGCTTCGGCCCGTTCCTGGACGTCACGACGGCCGAGCGGGAGGCGGTGGCGCTGCTGTCGCTGCCCGACCCGCCGACCGCGGTGTTCGCCGCCGAGAACGTCACCACCCAGGGCCTGTACACCGCGGCCCGCCGGTGCGGACGGGCCGTGCCGGGGGACCTGTCGCTGGTCGGCTTCGACGACCTGGACTGGACCTCGCTGGTCGACCCGCCGGTCACGGTGGTGGCCCAGTCGCCGATCGACATGGGCCGCGCCGCCGCCGAGCGGCTGTTCCGCCGGATCAAGGGCGACGACGCGCCCCGCGAGCGGATCGTCCTGCCGACGCGGCTCGTCGTCCGCTCCAGCACCGCCGAACTCTGACGCGCCCGAGCGCCTTCTTCCTCGACCTTCTTACGAGAGGTGTTTCCTCATGTCCGTTTCCCCTTCCCGTCCCCGCGTCGCCGTGGTGGGCGGCGGCGTCATCGGCGTGTCCACCGCCCGGGAGCTGGCCCGGCGCGGCGCCGACGTCGTGCTGGTCACCGAGGGCTCCCTCGCCGACCAGGCGACGGGCCGTTCGCTGGCGTGGCTGAACTCCTTCGGCGGCGCGCGCTCGCGGGAGTACCACCACCTGCGGCTGCTGGGCGTCGACCGCTATCGCACGTTCGCCGCCCGGGTGCCCGGCTCGTCCGCCTACCTGCGTTTCGACGGCGGCCTCACCTGGGCGGCGCCCGGCGAGGCCGCCGGGCACCGCGAGGCGCTGGCCCACATGCGGCGCAACGGCTACGACGCGCACTGGCTGAGCCGCGAGGAGGTCGCCGCCTGGACGCCCGGCGTGGACCCCGGCGCGATCCCCGACGAGGGCGCGATCTTCAACCCGGGTGAGGGCTGGGTGGAGCTCGCGCCGCTGGTGCGGTGGCTCGCCGACGACCTGGCCGCCGCCGGCGGCCGGATCGTCGAGGGCGCCGGGCCCGCCGAGCCGGTCGTGGAGAACGGCCGCGCCGTCGCCGTGCGCACCGGCGCGGGCGAGCGGATCGGGGCCGACGCGGTCCTGCTGGCCACGGGCGCCGCCGTCCCGCACATGGCCGCGCGGTTCGGCGCCCGGATCGCCGACGCGACCCCGCTGGCGCTGCTCGTGCGCGCCCGGCCCGCCGGGACCGCGCTGCGGGCCGTGCTCAACACCCCGCGCGTGGCGCTGCGCCCCGCGCCGGACGGCGCGCTGGTCATGGACTCCGACGCCGCCGCCGGGGAGGTGGTCGTCCACGACGGGGGCGGCTACGAGGTGAAGGCCGACACGGTCGAGGGGCTGCTGCGCGAGGCGTCGGCGGTGCTGGCGGGCCACCCCGATCTCGTGCTGGACTCCTACGGCGTCGGCCCCAAGCCGATCCCCGGCGACGGCGAGCCGGTCCTCGGCGAGCTCGACGGGGTGCGCGGGCTGTTCGTGGCGTTCACCCACAGCGGCGCCACGCTCGGGCTGATCGCCGGTGAGCTGCTGGCCGAGGAGATCGTCACCGGCGGGCGCGGGCCGCTGCTGTCGGCGTTCCGGCCCGGCCGCTTCGCGCGCGGGCAGGCCCGGTGACCGCGCCGGTGCGCATCGGCCTGGTCGGCTACGGCTTCGGCGGCCGCCACTTCCACGCGCCGCTGCTCGCCTCGGCGCCCGGGTGCGCGTTCGTGGGCGTGGTGACCACCTCCCCCGAACGCCGCCGCCAGGTCGCCGGCCGGTGGGACCTGCCGGCGTTCGACTCGCTGGAGGACCTGGCCGCCGCCGGGGCCGAGGCCGTCGCGATCTCCACGCCCGCGGACACGCACCTGCCGCTGACCCGGCGGGCGCTGCGGCTCGGTCTGGCGGTGGTGTGCGACAAGCCGTTCACCCTCGACGCGGACGGCGCGCGCGAGACCGTCGAGCTGGCCGAACGCCTCGGGGTGCCGCTGACCGTCTACCAGAACCGGCGCTGGGACTCCGACTTCCTGACGGCGCGGCGCCTGGTCGGCTCCGGCGCGCTGGGCGCGCTGACGCTGCTGGAGTCGCGGTTCGAGCGGTTCGCGCCCGAGCCCGGCCCGCCCGCCGCCGGGGGCGGCACGCTGCTGGACTTCGGCAGCCACCTGGTCGACCAGGCCCTGGTGCTGTGCGGGCCGGTCGAGCGGGTGTACGCCGAGGCGCACCACCGCGACGGCCCGGACGGCGGCCTGGACGACGACGTGTTCGTGGCGCTCACCCATCGCGGCGGCGTCCGGTCGCGCCTGTGGGGAAGCTGGCGGCAGGGCGCGCCGGGGCCGCGGTTCCGCGTCGGCGGCACCGCCGGGGCCTATGTGGTCGACGGCGTGGACGGGCAGGAGGCGCTGCTGGTCGGCGGCGCGTCCCCGGCGTCGGAGGGCGACGCCTGGGGCGTCGAGCCGCCCGAGCGGTGGGGACGGCTGACGCGCGGCGACGAGGGCGAGACCGTTCCGTCGGAGCGGGGCGCGTGGGACGCCTTCTATCCGGCGTTCGCGGCGGCGGTCCGCGGCGCCGGTCCGGTCCCGGTCGACCCGCGCGACGCGGTCGCGACCGCCGCCGTCCTGGACGCCGCCCGGCGCAGCGCGGTCACCGGCGAGGTGGCGCGCCCGGCGGACCTCGGGGAGATCTGAGAAGAAAGCGGGCCTCGCAACGGAATGCCCCTCCCGCGCGTCCTCTTCATACAGGAGATGATCAGCACTGTCGGGGGGACGGAACCGTGAACTACATGTGGGCGCTGTCGCGGGCCCTGTGGCGGGCGCTGCGCGACGGGAGGAGGGAGCCGCCGCCCCCGGGCGAGGGGAACGGCGGCTCCGGGCGGCGGCCCCCCGTCAGGCGGTGAGCTCGGCCCAGCGGGCGAACAGGGCCTCCTCACCGGCCGGGGTGAGGTCGCCGAGCAGGCGGAGGCGGGCCAGGCCGCCGTCGGGGTGGATGTCCACGCGCACGGAGGTGACCTCCGGCAGCCCCTCCAGCCGGAAGCGGTGGCGGCCGTCCGGCTGGACGCGGGTGCGCGGCATCAGCTCCACCCACGCGTCCTTGTCGTCGGGGTCCGCCGTGCGCTCGTCGACCCCCCACAGCGCCACGGCGGCGGGCGCGTTGAACTTCAGGTTGACGGTGTCGAACTCGGCGAGCCTGATCACGCCCGGCGCGGCCAGCCTGACCACCGCCCAGTCGTGGCCCGCGTCGCGGCGGCGCGCGGTCTCCCAGCCCTCGGCCTGGTTGCGGGCGGCGCCGGGGGCGAGCATGTTGTCCGGCGAGGAGTAGAACATGTTCGAGCACGCGGTGACGCGCGCCCCGTTCTCCAGCGCCGCCAGGTCCACGGTGAGGCCGGTGAGCAGGCGCGGGTCCGGGACGACATCGCCGTGGACGCGCAGCCGGGCGATGCCGCCGTCGGGGAACATGTTCAGCCGGACGTGCGTGAACCGCCGCCGGACCGCCACCTCGAAGTGGTGCGCCCGGTCCCCCTCCAGCGGGCTCCTCGGAACGATCTCCACCCACTCGGCGGCGGCCAGCTCGGCGGGCGAGGGGTGACCCTCGACGGCGCACGCCTCGACCGAGGCGTGCGGCGGGAAGTTCCCCTTGAACCACGCCGTGTCGATCACCACGCCGCGGACCACCCCCGGCAGCCCCAGCCGCACGATCGCCCAGTCGTGGCCCAGCTCGCCGCCGGCGTCCGGGCGGCGGCGCGCGGTCTCCCAGCCGTCGTACTCCTGTCCCTTCGGGCCGAAGGTCTCCGGGTGGAACGCCGGGGCCCACGGGTTGATCAGGTTCTCCTTCTCCTCGAACGACTCGTCGCTGGCGGCGATCACGGAGCCGCCGAGGGTGCGGACGGCCAGGTCCGGAAGGGAGAGGAACTCGCTCACGAAATGCTCCTGTTCGGGTCGGGCTGGGGGCGGCGGGTCAGCGGTTGAGCAGCGCGCCACGGGGGGTGTCGTCGACGATCTCGCCGCGCAGCCAGGTCGCCTGGACCACGCCGCGCAGCGAGCGGCCCGCGTAGGGGGTGACCGGGTTGCGGTGGTGGAGCGCGGCGGCGTCCACGACGTGGGACGCGTCGGCGGCGAACGCCACCAGGTCGGCGTCGTACCCGAGCGCGATGCGGCCCTTGCGGCGCGCGCCGTCGCCGTTCAGCCCGACCAGCGCGGCCGGTCCCTCGGCCATCCAGCGGACCACCGACGACAGGCCGTGGCCCCGGGCGCGGGCGGCGGTCCAGACCGCCGACAGGCCGAGCTGGAGGGAGGACACGCCGCCCCAGGCGGTCGCGAAGTCGCCCCGCTTGAGGTCGGGGGTGCACGGGGAGTGGTCGGTGACCACGCACGAGATCACGCCGTCGGCCAGCCCGTTCCACAGCTCCTCGCGGTTGCCGGCGTCGCGGATCGGCGGGCAGCACTTGAACGCGGTCGCGTCGGGGCCGGGGACGTCCTCGGCCGTCAGCGTCAGGTAGTGCGGGCACGTCTCGGCGGTCACCCGCACGCCCCGCGACCGGGCCTTGGCGAGCGGTTCGAGGGCGTCGGCCGCCGCCAGGTGCACGATGTGCGCCCGCACGCCGGTCTGCTCGGCGACGCGGATGACCTGCTCCACGGCGCGCCTCTCGGCCGACGGCGGCCGCGACGCCAGGAACGAGGCGTAGTCCCCGGCGGCGGGCTCGCTCAGCGCCGCCGGGTCCTCGGCGTGCACGATGATCAGCCCGTCGAACGACGCGATCTCCCGGAACGCCTCGTACTGCCGCTCGGGCGACAGCGGCGGGAACTCCGGCACGCCCGAGTCGGAGATGAAGCACTTGAACCCGAACACCCCGGCCTCGTGCAGCGGCCGCAGGTCGGCGACGTTGCCGGGGATCGCCCCGCCCCAGAACCCGACGTCCACGTGCACGGCGCCGCGCGCCGCCGCCTGCTTCACGGCGAGGGACTCGACGTCCACCGTCGGGGGCAGCGAGTTCAGCGGCATGTCCACCACCGTCGTCACGCCCCCGGCGGCGGCCGCGCGGGTCGCGGTGGCGAAGCCCTCCCACTCGGTCCGGCCCGGCTCGTTGATGTGGACGTGGGTGTCCACCAGGCCCGGCAGCAGCGCGATGTCCCCGAGGTCGACCTCGGCGGCGGCCGCCAGCGGCGCGTCCGCCTCCTCGATCGCGGCGATCCGGCCGTTCCGCACGGCGACCGCCGCGGGCTTCTCCCCGTAGGGCAGCACCGCCCGCCGGGACCGGATGACCAGGTCATAGGTCTCTGTCACGCCACTCCTCCCATGGTTGGGGACTCGACCAGCCACTCGCGGCCGATCTGTTCCGCCAGTCGTTCGAGCAGCGGGCCCGCTTCGGCCATGCACCGCTCCGGATCGGGTTCGAGGTCGGTGAGGGCGTAGGCGCTCTGCAGGCGGGCCTTGCGGAGCTGCTCGCCGGTGAGGGCGCGGCGCCCGGCGACGGCGATCGCGGGCACGCCCTCGCGGGCGGCGGCGCGGGCGACGCCGACCGGGGCCTTGCCGCGCAGCGACTGCCGGTCCAGGGAGCCCTCGCCGGTGACCACGAGCCGCGCCCCGGCCGCCTGCTCGGCGAAGCCCAGCAGGTCCAGCAGGTAGCCGATGCCGGGCCGGACGGTGGCGCCCAGGAACGTCATCGCGCCGAACCCCACTCCCCCGGCCGCGCCCGCGCCGGGCTGCTTGGCGTGCAGCGCCCCCAGGTCGCGGCGCGCGACCGACTCCAGCCGGGCCAGGCCGTTCTCCAGGGTCCGCACCTGCGCCGGGGAGGCGCCCTTCTGCGGCGCGAAGACCGCGGCGGCCCCCTCCGGGCCGAGCAGCGGGTTGTCGACGTCGCCGGCGACGACGACCCGCACGCCCTCCAGGCGTTCGGCGAGCCGCCCGGTCTCGATCCGCGCCAGCGAGCGCAGCGCCGCCCCGCCCGGCGGGAGCTCCTCGCCCCGGTCGTCCAGGAGGCGGACGCCGAGCGCGGCGGCCATGCCCGCGCCGCCGTCGGTGCAGGCGCTGCCGCCGAGCCCGAGCACGATGCGGTTCACGCCCCCGCGCAGTGCCGCGTCGATGAGCTCGCCGGTGCCGCGGCTGGTGGCGGTGAGGGGCCGCGGCTCGCCGCCCGGGAGCAGCCGCAGGCCGGACGCCTCGGCCAGCTCGACGACGGCGGTGCGCCCGCGCACCGCGTAGGAGGCGACGACCTCCTCGCCGGTCGGGCCGGTGACGGTGGTCCGCAGCCGGGCGAACCCGGCGGCGACGGCGGCGTCGACCGTCCCGTCGCCGCCGTCGGCGACCGGCAGCAGCACCAGACGGGCGTCGGGGCGGGCGCGGCGCAGCCCGGCCGCGACGTGCTCGGCGACCTGGTTCGCGGTCAGCGAGCCCTTGAACTTGTCGGGCGCGATCACGACGTGCCCCGATCGCGGCTCTCTCATGACGGCCACCCTTCTACGACGTTCATCCCCAACTATCCCCGTCTGCGCACTTCAGCGGGGTGGCGGCGGGCCGTCCCGCACCTGCTCCTCACCACGGCCCGCCGCCTCTCGCCGTCACGGAACCGGCTCGTACTCCCTCACCTGGTCGATGCGGACGCCGTTGGCCGTGTCGGCCTCGCGCTCGATCATGATCTCGACCAGGACCGGGCGGGAGGTGCGGTCGGCCTCCTTGCGCGCCCACTCCAGCGCCGGGCGGATCTCCTCGGGCTCCACCACGCGGGTGCCCGAGCAGCCGTACGCCTCCATGATCTTGACGTTGTCGGAGCCGTACTCGTCGTAGTGGATGTCGACCTCGTACTTCATGGAGTAGCCGCCGTGGTCCTCGGCCATCCGGATCAGCCCGAGATACTCGTTGTTGATCATGATGAGCACGAACGGCACGTTGTACTGCGCCCCGACCGCCAGCTCCTCCACCAGGAACTGGAAGCCGTAGTCGCCGACGATCCCGACGACCTCGGCGTCCGGCTCGGTCTTGGCCAGGGCCGTCTTGACGCCGATCGCGGCCGGGATCTCCCAGCCGAGCGGCCCGGCCTGGCCGCACACCTGGTAGTGGCGCGGCTTGGGGGCCTTCTGGTGCTGGCCGCCCCAGATCTGGTAGAGCCCGATGGCCGTGACGAAGTAGGTGTCGGGGCCGTAGAACTCGTTGATCTCCTTGTAGATCCGCGGCGCCTTGATCGGGACGTCGTCGAAGTCCTCGCGCCGGGTCAGGGTCGACTTGAGCTCCTGGACCCGCTCCACCCACGCGCCGGGCTCGCCGGTCAGGCCGCGCTCCCGGGCCAGCCCGAGGACCGCCCGGAGGAACAGCTTCGTGTCGGACACGATGCCGAGGTCCGGGCCGAACACCTTGCCGATCTGGGTCGGCTCGATGTCCACGTGGATGAACTTCCGGTCGCCCCGGTACACGTCGAGCTGCCCGGTGTGCCGGTCGCCGAACCGCGCGCCCAGCGCCAGGACCAGGTCCGACTCCAGGAACGACGCGTTGCCGTACCGCTGCGACGTCTGGATGCCGGTCATGCCCGCGTACAGCGGGTGGTTCTCGTCGATGCAGCCCTTGCCCATCAGCGTCGCCTGCACCGGCACCTGGAGCAGCTCGGCCAGCTCGACCAGCTCCTCGTGGGCGTCGGCGAGGATGACGCCGCCGCCCGCCAGGATCAGCGGGCGCTCGGCGGCCAGCAGCATGTCCAGCGCGCGTTCCACGCGCGGCCGGTGCGGCTCGATCCGGGCGATCGGCAGCGGCGCGTCGATCGAGGCGTCCCACTCGATCTCCTGCTTCTGCACGTCGATCGGCAGGTCGATCAGGACCGGGCCGGGCCGCCCGGACTTGGCGATCCGGAACGCCTCGCGGAAGATCCACGGGGCCTGGGCGGCCTCCTTGACCTGCACGGCCCACTTGGTGACCGGCTTGGCGATCTCGACGATGTCGACCGCCTGGAACGCCTCCTGGTGCAGCTTGCTGGAGGCCGCCTGACCGGTGATCACCAGGATCGGGATCGAGTCGGCGTGCGCGGTGTAGAGCCCGGTGATCATGTTGGTGCCGGCCGGGCCGGAGGTGCCGATCGCCACGCCGACCTTGCCGGTCGTGCGCGACCAGCCGTCGGCCATGTGGGTGGCGCCCTCCTCGTGCCGGACGATCAGGTGGTCGATGCCGCCGTCCTGCTCCATCGCCTTGTACAGCGGCAGGATCGCGGCGCCCGGGCACCCGTACGCGATGTCGACGCCCTCGGACTTGAGGACTTCGACCACCGCCTGCATGACGGGGATCTTCGCCATGATGAAATATCCCTTCTGGGGCGGACGGCCGGTCTCCTGTCTGGAGTTGGCGCTCGGTCGGGGACCGGCCGTCCGTTCTGTTGTGGGAGAGGCTTGGGGAGGCCGCGTCAGGAGGAGCGGCCGGACAGGTCCTCGACGACCTTCAGCAGCGCGGAGTGGTCCAGCGAGCCGTAGCCCTTGGCGCGGGCGGCGGCGATGAGCTGCGCGACCTGGGCGGTCATCGGCAGCGAGACGTCGGCGGAGCGGGCCGCCGCGGTGGCGATGCCCATGTCCTTGTGGTGCAGGTCGATGCGGAAGCCCGGCTGGAACTCCCGCCGCAGCATGGTGTCGCGCTTGATGTCGAGGATCCGGGAGGCGGCCAGGCCGCCGGCGATCACGTCGAGGCCGGCCTTGGCGTCCACCCCGGCGGCCTCCATCAGCACGATCGCCTCGGCGGCCAGCGCGTAGGTGCCGCCGACGATGAGCTGGTTGGCGGCCTTGACGTACTGGCCCGCGCCGGAGCCGCCGACCCGCTCGAACGTCTTGCCGACCGCCTCGAAGACCGGCCGGGCGGCCTCGAAGTCCTCCTCGGCGCCGCCGACCATGATCGACAGCACGGCGTCGACCGCGCCCTTCTCGCCGCCGGACACCGGGGCGTCCAGCACGCGCAGGCCGCGTTCCCGGCCGGCCTCGGCGACCCTGATCGAGGTCTCCGGCCTGACGGTGGAGAAGTCGATGCAGAGGGTGCCGGGCTTGGCGTTGGCGAGCACGCCGCCGTCGCCGAAGTACACCGACTCCACGTGCTCGTCCTGCGGCAGCATCGTGACGACGATCTCCGCGCCGGACACCGCCTCGGCGGTGCTGTCCGCCGCCGTCCCGCCCGCCGCGACCAGCGCGTCCAGGCCCTTGGGGACGACGTCGTAGCCGGTGACCTCGTGCCCGGCGCGGACCAGGTGGCCCGCCATGGGCGCGCCCATGATCCCGAGTCCGATGAAGGCGATCCTGCTCATGAGTGCTCCTTGATCCAGTCGAATTCGCCGGCGGTCGGGCCCTGCGGCTTGTACTCCAGCGAGGTCCAGCCGTCGTAGCCGATGGCGTCGAGCACCCCGAACAGCGCGCCGAAGTCGATCCCGCCGGTCCCGGGACGGCCCCGGCCGGGAACGTCGGCGATCTGCACGTGGCCGATGTCGGCGGCGTGCTCGCGCGCGACCTTCTCCAGGTCCTCGCCGTTGCCGGCCAGGTGGAAGCTGTCGTAGAGGAACTTCACGTTGGCGGCGCCCTCGGCGCGGACCCGCTCCACGACGGCGAGCGCGTCGGCGGCGGTCTCCAGCGGGTAGGCCCCGTTCAGGCCGCGGGCCAGCGGCTCGATGAGGATCGTCCCGCCGAACGCGCCGACCTGGCGGGCCGCGTAGGCGATGTTCTGGGTGGCGACGCGGTCCTGCTCGCTGTCGGCGACCCCGTCGAGGCGCTGCCCGTACAGGGCGTTGAACGCCCGCACGCCGGTCCGCTCGGCGATCGCGACGGTGACCGCGACGCTGTCGCGGAACTCGGTGGCGCGGGCCGGGTCCGACAGCACCCCGCGCTCCCCGGCGGGCATGTCGCCCGCGTAGAGGTTGAGGCCGATGAGCTGGACGCCCGCGTCCTCGACGGCCTGGCAGAACGCGTCGACCTCGGCGTCGGAGGGCACCGCCCGGTCCGGCCAGGGCCACCAGAACTCCACGGCGGAGAAACCGGCGTCCCGGGCCGCCGCCGGGCGGTCCGGCAGCGGGAGCTCGGTGAACAGGATCGAGCAGTTGACGGCGTAACGGCGCGTCACGCTGCCTCCTTCCTGGATTGTCGGTAGGCGTCCCAACTCCCGTGTTCGGTGATGTCGATCAGCCTGGTGTACGAGGTGTGGGGGCGCCGCAGCAGCATCGCCAGCGACGAGGACCCGTCGGCCAGCTCGATCACGCCGAGCTCCAGCTCCGGGGGCTCGGCGGGCAGCAGCCTGTCGCGCAGCACGTCCATCGGCACGTCGAAGACCTCGCCGTGGACCGGCGAGCCGCCGTGGGCGACCGGCGACAGGGCCGGGCACTGGTCCCCGACGGAGTAGAAGCGGTACCGGGGCGCGGTCGTGGTCTCGGCGACCAGGGGCGAGCCGTCGAGCAGGTGATGCAGCGGTCCCCCGCGCATCGCCCCGCCGTTCAGAAAGATGAGCGGCATCGGACTGTCCTTTCCTCCAAGGTCAGGCCACCTCGGCCGAGGCGGTCTGGCTGTCATGGTGGATGGGCCCGTCGATCTGCCCCAGGGGCAGCGCGGTACCTCCGCGACGCGCGGCGACGAACTCCGCCGCGATGGCCACGGCCGTCTCCTCGGGCGTGCGTGCCCCGAGGTCCAGCCCGATGGGAGAGCGCAGGCGCGCCAGCTCCGCATCGGACATCCCGGCGCGACGAAGCCGGGAGAGTCTGTCGTGGTGCGTGCGCCGCGAGCCCATCGCGCCGACGTAGGCGACGGGCAGCCGCAGCGCGACCTCCAGCAGGGGGACGTCGAACTTGGCGTCGTGGGTCAGCACGCAGACGACCGTGCGGCCGTCCACGGACCCGCGCTCGTGCTCGGCGGCCAGGTAGCGGTGCGGCCAGTCCACGACCACCTCGTCGGCCTCGGGGAACCGGGCCGGGGTCGCGAACACCGGCCGCGCGTCGCACACCGTCACCCGGTAGCCCAGGAACCTCCCGATGCGCGCGACGGCCGCGGCGTAGTCGATCGCCCCGAACACCAGCAGGCGGGGCGCGGGCGCGTACGAGTGGACGAAGACGTCCAAGTCATCCCGGCAGCGGACGGAGATCGTCCCCGTCTTCCCGGTGTCCAGCATGGCCCGGGCCTCGCCGGCGACGACCGCGTCGGCGTCGGCCAGGCCGGTCGTTCCGTGGTGGCGGTCCGGCCACACGACCAGCAGCCCGGTGCCGGTGACAGGGCCAGGCGGCAGGACGTGGACGAACGCCACCTGCGCGTCGCGTGAGACCGCCTCCAGCGCCGCGTCCGGCACCGGCCCGGCCTGCACCAGGACCTCGATGGTCCCGCCGCAGGTCAGGCCGACCGCGAACGCGTCGTCGTCGCTGTAGCCGAAGCTCTGCCGCACCGGTTCCCCGGTCCGGATCACCTCCTGGCACAGCTCGTACACCGCGCCCTCGACGCAGCCGCCGGACACGCTGCCGACGGCCTCGCCGTCGGCGGCGACCGCCATGGCCGCGCCGGGCCGCCGGGGGGCGGAGCCCCCGACGGACACGACGGTGGCGACGGCGTACCGGGCGCCGGAGTCGTTCCAGGCGCGGAGCCGGTCGGCGATCTCACGCAACGTGGGCCTCCTACTTGATTCCGAGGGCGGACTCGATGGGATGCAGCGCGAAGTAGACGACGAAGATCAGCGACAGCGGGTAGAGCAGCCAGTGGATCTCGCGGACCTTGCCGCGGGCCAGCTTGATGACCGTGTAGGAGAGCACGCCGGCCGCGACGCCGACCGTGATCGAGTAGGTGAACGGCATCAGCACGACCGTCAGGAACGCCGGGACGGCGATCTCCAGGTCGTCCCAGTCGATCTTGCGGACATGGGTCATCATCAACGCGCCGACCAGCACCAGCGCGGGCGCGGCGGCCCCCAGCGGCACGACCCCGGCCAGCGGCGTCAGGAAGATCAGCGCGGTGAGCATGCCGCCGGTGACCACGCTCGCCAGGCCGGTGCGCGCGCCCTCGGCGACCCCGGCCGCCGACTCCACGACGGCGGTGTTGGCCGAGCCGTTGACGCCGCCGCCGATGATGGCGCCGAAGCCGTCCACGGTGAGGATCTTCGACAGGCCGGGCAGCCTGCCGTTCTCGTCCAGCATCCGGGCCTCCTCGCAGACGCCCAGGATCGTGCCCATGGCGTCGAAGAAGCCCGACAGCACCAGCGTGAACAGCACCACCGACGCGGTGACGATCCCGGCCCGCTCGAAGCCGCCGATCAGGTCGAAGTCGAACAGCAGCCCGAAGTCGGGCGTCGCGACGACCGAGCCGGGCAGCTTCGGCTCGACCGGGCCCCACGCCTTCGGGTCCACCTTCACCAGCGAGTTCACCACGACGGCGAAGACGGTGGCGGCGACGATGCCGATCAGCATCGCGCCGGGCACCCGCCGCACGAACAGCACCAGCATCAGGATCAGGCCGAAGCAGAACACCAGCACCGGCCAGCCCGTCAGCTTGCCGAACATCCCGAGGGTGACCGGGGTCGCGGAGCTCTCGTGGTGGCCGACGAAGCCGGCGTCCACCAGGCCGATCAGCGCGATGAACGCGCCGATCCCGACCCCGATGGCCTGTTTGAGGGCCAGCGGGATGGCGTCCATGATCAGTTGCCGGATGCCGGTGAGCGCGAACAGGACGATGATCACGCCTTCCAGCACGACCAGGCCCATCGCCTGCGGCCAGGTCATGTGCGGCGCGGCCTGGAACACCACGATCGGGGTGACGCCGAGCCCGGCGGCCATCGCCAGCGGCGCGTTGCCGACCAGGCCCATCAGGATCGTGGTGAGGCCCGCCGACAGGGCGACCATGGTGGTGAGCTGCGCGGGGTTCAGGGTCGCGCCGGTGACGTCCTTGGCGTCACCGATGATCAACGGGATGAGGATGACCAGGTAGGCCATCGCGAAGAAGGTGGTGACGCCGCCGCGCACCTCGCGGGCGACGGTCGTTCCCCTTCCGGACAGGTCGAAGAAGCGGTCCAGCGCGGACCTGGAGCCCGGTCCGGGGCCGGGGCGGGGTGACTTCGGGGGTGGGGCTTGGGTCTCGGTCACGGTTCGTGCCCTCCTTAGGGCGTGATCGACCCGCGGGCGGCCCGCGCGTGGGCCGTCCGGCCGTTTCGATCAGTGCGGTTGTGGGGTCCGCCCCGCCGTCCCCCAAGCACACGGCGGACTGCCCCTGTTGATCAACTGCTGGGACCGGAGTCCGGACCGGCCGGGGCGGTGCTCCTCGGTCACCGCCCCACCGGTCACGGTGCGTCGCCTCGGGTCAGGAAACGATGTGCTCCGGGCGAACCGGCACTCGGGTGAGTGCTTTTCCGGTGGCGTCGCGGATGGCCGCGACGACCGCCGGGGTCGAGGAGAGCGTGGGTGGCTCTCCCGCTCCCCGCAGCCCGTATGGGGCCTTGGGGTCGGGGTTCTCGAGGATGTCGAGACGCATGGGGGGCATGTCGAGGATGGTCGGGATCAGGTAGTCGGTGAACGACGGGTTCCGCACCAGGCCGTTGGTGACGACGATCTCCTCCATCACGGCCAGGCCGAGGCCCTGGGCGGTGCCGCCGTGGATCTGGCCCTCCAGCGACAGCAGGTTCATGATCTTGCCGACGTCCTGCACGGCGGCCAGCTCGACCACCTTCACCAGGCCGAGCTCCACGTCCACGTCCACCACGGCGCGGTGCACGCACAGTCCGAGCTGGGTGTGGCTGTCGCCCTGCCCGGTGACCGGGTGCATCCTCTGCGTGGGGTGGTGGTGGAACTCGCGGGTCTCCTCGATGACCTTGTCGCCGAGGATCTCCTCGATGGAGGCGAGCACCCCCTCCGACCGGGACACGACCTTGCCGCCGACCAGGTTCAGGTCGTCGAACTCGCGGCC
This sequence comes from Actinomadura kijaniata, assembly GCF_014138665.1. Taxonomy (NCBI): domain Bacteria; kingdom Bacillati; phylum Actinomycetota; class Actinomycetes; order Streptosporangiales; family Thermomonosporaceae; genus Actinomadura; species Actinomadura kijaniata. The sequence continues at coordinate 703,526 of NZ_JACJIA010000001.1, read as the reverse complement.
GAGCCGCCGGCCCGCCAGCCGGAACAGCTCCGCGCGGACCGCCTCGCAGGCGGCCTTCACCGCGCCGCCGGTCATGTACGACTGGCGGGAGGCGCTGGAGGAGCCGGCGGAGCCGACCTGGTTGTCGGCGGGCGCGATCGTCACCTTCTGGACGCCCAGCTCGGTGCGGGCGATCTGCGCCTTGAGGGTGACCAGCCCCTGGCCGACCTCGGCGGCGGCGGTGTGCACCAGCGCGGTGGGCTCCCCGCCGATCACCTCCAGCCGGACCCGGGCGGTGGAGTAGTCGTCGAAGCCCTCGGAGAAGCAGATGTTCTTGAGGCCGACGCCGTAGCCGACGCCCCGGACGACGCCCTCGCCGTGGGTGGTCTGGGACGCGCCGCCGGGCAGGTTGCGGATGTCGCTCTGGTCGGCGGGCGGCGGCAGCGGCATGGCCTCGGCCCGCGCCAGCATCTCGGCCAGCGGGGCGGGGGCGTCCACGACCTGGCCGGTGGCGAGCTTGTCGCCCTGGCTGATGGCGTTGCGCTGCCGGACCTGGACGGGGGTGATCCCGCACGCCTCGGCGAGCTTGTCCATCATCGACTCGTAGGCGAAGCACGCCTGCACCGCGCCGAACCCGCGCATCGCGCCGCAGGGCGGGTTGTTGGTGTAGACGCCGTACGCGTCGATCCTGATGTTGGGGATCACGTAGGGGCCCACGCCCAGCGACGCGGCGTTGCCGGTCACGTTCAGCGTGGAGGAGGTGTACGCCCCGCCGTCGAGGATGATCTCCACGTCGGCGTAGACGATCCGGCCGTCCCGGGTCGCGCCGTACTCGTAGCGCATCTGCGCCGGGTGCCGGTGCACGTGCCCGAAGAACGACTCGTACCGGTTGTAGGACATCTTGACCGGCTTGCCGGTGTGCAGCGCGAGCATGCCCGCGTGGATCTGCATCGACAGGTCCTCGCGGCCGCCGAACGCGCCGCCGACCCCGGCCATCGTCATGTGGATCCTGTCCTCGGGCAGGCCGAGGCACGGGGCGATCTGCTTGAGGTCCCAGTGCATCCACTGGGTGGACACGTACATGTCCAGCCCGCCGTCCTCCGACGGCGCCGCCAGCCCGGCCTCGGGCCCCAGGAACGCCTGGTCCTGGATCCCGACCTCGTACTCGCCGGAGACGACGACCTCGGCCCGCTCCCGCGCCGCGTCCACGTCGCCGACGCGGACGGGCTGGTGGCGGGTGATGCCGCCGAGCCGCTGGACCCGGTACCTCTCCGGGTCGGCGATCACCTTCCGCGGGTCGGTGACCGGCTCCAGCACCTCCCACTCGATGGCGATCTTCTCCATCGCGCGGCGGGCGGTCTCGGGGTGGTCGGCGGCGACCAGCGCGATCGGCTCGCCCTGGTGGCGGACCTCGCCGATGGCCAGCACCGGCTGGTCCTCGGTGAGGTCCAGGCCGTAGTGCTTCTTGCCCGGCACGTCCTCGTGGGTGAGGACGGCGTGCACGCCGGGGTGGGCGAGGGCCGCGCTGATGTCGATCGAGAGGATCCTCGCGCGGGCGTGCGGGGAGCGCAGGGTCGCGCCCCACAGCATCCCGTCCATCCACAGGTCGGAGGCGTAGGCGAACTCGCCGGCGACCTTCAGCGTTCCGTCGGGACGCAGCGGGCTGTCGCCCACGCCGCCCTTGCCGGGGGCCGCGACGTGCCCCGGCGCCTTCACGGGGGTGGCCATTACAGAACCTCCTCGGCGAGCTTCATGAGGCGGCGGTGGGCCTCGGCGCCGCGCCGGCCGACCTCGTCCTGCGGAACGGTGACCAGTTCGTCGTCGTTCACCACGGTCCTGCCGCCGACCAGCAGCCGGGCCAGCGGCGGGGTCTGGCCGTAGGCGAACGCGACCACCGGGTCGTCGACCGCCGCGTAGAACCCGTCGACCCGCCACAGGGCGATGTCGGCGAGCTTGCCGGGCTCCAGGGAGCCGATCTCGTCCTGGCGGCCCAGCACCTTCGCGCCGCCCAGGGTGCCCAGTTCCAGGGCCTGGCGGGCGGTGAGGGCGGTGGGGCCGTAGCGGGCGCGCTGCATGTACATGGCCTGCTTGACCTCACCGGCCAGCGAGACCATCTCCGCCGACGCCGCCCCGTCCACGCCCAGGCCGACCGGGACCCCGGCGGCCATCATGTCCGCGACGCGGGCGATGCCCGCGCCCAGCCGGGCGTTGGAGCTGGGGCAGTGCGCCGCGCCGGTGCCGGTGTCGGCCATCTTCTTGATGTCGGCGTCCTGGAGGTGCACGGCGTGGGCGTACCAGACGTCGGAGCCGAGCCAGCCCAGGGTCTCCATGTAGTCGACCGGGGACATCCCGAACTGCTCCAGGCAGTGCTCTTCCTCGTCGAGCGTCTCGCACAGGTGGGTGTGCAGGCGCACGCCCTTGGCGCGGGCCAGCTCGGCGCTCCGGACCAGCAGGTCCCGGCTGACCGAGAACGGCGAGCACGGCGCGACCGCGATCCGCAGCATCGAGGAGAACGAGTCGTCGTGGTACCGGTCGATCGCGGCCTCGGTCTCGGCCAGGATCGTGTCCAGGTCCTCCACGACCTCGTCCGGCGGCAGCCCGCCCTGGGACTGGCCGCGGTCCATCGAGCCCCGGCAGGGGTGGAACCGGACGCCCAGCTCCGCCGCCGCCTGGATCTCGGCGTCGAACAGGTCGCCGCGCCCCTTGGGGAACACGTAGTGCAGGTCGGAGGCGGTGGTGCAGCCGGACTTGGCGAGCCAGCCCAGCCCGGCGCTCGCCGCCCCCGCGACGACCTCGGCGTCCATCTTCGACCAGGGCCGGTACAGGGTGACCAGCCACTCGAACAGGGTGTTGTCCTTGGCGAGCCCCTGGCTGGCCCACTGGTACAGGTGGTGGTGGGTGTTGACCAGGCCGGGGGTGGCCAGGCAGCCGGTGCCGTCGATGCGCTCGGCACCCTCGGTCCGCGGCGCGGGACCGCTCCCGACCGACGTGATCCTGTCGCCCTCGATGACGATGTGGCCGCCGGGGTACTCCTCGCCGGTGACCGTCACCACGTGGGCGTTCTCGATGATCCGGGTGATCACTTGGCCGCCGCCGCCTTCCGGCCGGCCGCCAGCCGCACCGCGTCCAGGATCTTCTCGTAGCCGGTGCAGCGGCACAGGTTGCCGGCGAGCGCCTCGCGGATCTCGGCGTCGGAGGGGTCCGGCACCCGGTTGATCAGGTCGTGCGACTGGACGATCAGGCCGGGAGTGCAGAAGCCGCACTGGACGGCCCCGGCCTCCACGAACGCCTCCTGGACCGGGTCGAGTTCCTGGTCGGAGCCGGTGGAACCGGTGGCCAGGCCCTCCACGGTGCGGACCTCGCGGCCCTCGACCTGCCCGGCGGCGACCAGGCAGGAACACGCCGGAACGCCGTCCAGGTACACCGTGCAGGAGCCGCACTCGCCCTGCTCGCAGGCGTTCTTGGAGCCCGGGAGGCCCATCCGCTCGCGCAGCATGTACAGGAGGCTCTCGCCCTCCCAGACGTCGTCCACGGTCTCCTTCGAGCCGTTGACGGTGAAGTTCACGCGCATGTCAGGAGGCCTCCTTTCCTTCTCCGGTTCCCGGAACCGCGCCGCGGTAGTCGTTCCATGCCCAGGTGAGGGTGCGGCGGGCCATCACCGACAGGGCGTGCTTGCGGTAGTCGGCGGTGCCGCGCACGTCGTCGATCGGCGAGGCGGCCTCCTTGACCAGTTCGGCGAACCGCTGCGCCGCCGCGACCGACAGCGGGCCCCGGTTCTCCCAGTCCAGCTCGGCGCTGAGGAAGTCCTCGGCGGCCGTGGCGCGGCGCGGGGTGGGCGCGGCCGAGCCGACGCCCGTCCCGACCCGCCGGGTCTCGGGGTTCAGCGCGATGGCGAACGAGCACACCGCGATGACCATGGCGTTCCGGGTCCCGATCTTGGAGAAGTACTGCGGGCCGGGCGCTGGATCGGTCCAGAAGGCGCGGATCAGCTCGTCCGGCTCCAGGGCGTTGCGCTTGACGCCGGTGTAGAACCCGGTCGCCGGGATCATGCGGGTGCCGCGCGCGGCGGACTCGACCTCGATCACCGCGTCCCCGGCGACCAGCGGCGGGTGGCTGTCCCCGGCGGGCGAGGCCGCGCCGAGGTTGCCGCCGACGGTGCCCCGGTTGCGGATCTGCGGGGAGCCCACGGTGCGGGACGCCTGGGCCAGGCCCGGCAGCCGGTCCCCCAGTTCCTCGATCAGCCGGACGTAGGGCACGCCCGCGCCGATCCGGAGGCGGCCGTCGACGCTGTCCCACCCGGTCAGCTCCCGGACGGGGTTCAGGTCCAGCAGCGCCGGCGGGCGGTGGACGTCGAAGTTCATCTCGACCATGACGTCGGTGCCGCCCTGGATGGGCACGGCGTCGGGATGCTCCGCCTTGGCGGCCAGAGCGTCCTCCCAGGTCAGCGGGCGCAGGAAGTCCATGTCTACAGAATCCCTCAGATCCAGGCGTTCGGAACTTGCGGGGCGTCGTCGTTGAGGACGGCGCCCTCGATGAGGCCGTACGGGCGGTCGGCCGCGAAGAAGACCTCGTTGTCGTTGTCCATTCCGAACGGCGACAGGTCCACCACGAAGTGATGCTTGTTCGGCATGGCCATGCGGACCTCGACGATCTCGCGGCGCTCGTTCAGCACGCGCCGTCCCATCTGGTAGAGGGTCTGCTGGAGCGACAGCGAGTGGGTCTCGGCGAACGCCTCCAGCAGGCACCGGCGCGCGTCCCGGTAGGAGCGGCCCCAGCTGGAGTCGGTGCCCCGGTGCCGCCACTGGGCGGTGACCTCGGTGGCGAGGATGCGGTCGTGGGTGGGGGCGAGGGTGGTGTACTCGTCCTCGATGTAGCCGTAGAACTCACTGCCCGTGGAATTGAGCACCACGAGGTTCTTCAGGCCCGACACCACCGACTCGTCGCCGTCGCTGCCGTCGCTGTGGACCAGCGCCGTCCGCACCTCGGTGCCGCCCCGCACGAACGAGTGCTGCTTGTCGCGCAGCCCCAGGTGGGGGGCGTCCTCGACCGGGATGCGCTCCCAGGAGTACTCCTCGACCTCCACCCGGGCGTGGTGGATGGTCGGCTGGGAGTCCACGAAGTGCCGCGCCAGCAGCAGCGCGAACTCCTCGATCTCGCCGACGCCGTACTTCTTCGCGAACGCGAACACCGTGTTCTTCTGGGTGTCGGTCGGCAGCACCGCCGCGTTGTCGCCGGTCAGATGGACCTCGTCCATGTCGCCGGACAGCGAGACGCTGACGTTGCAGTCCTTGATGCGGTGCACCCCGCCGTCCTTGGTGACGCGCACGACGCGCGTCTCCGCCTTCCCGTAGCGGTTGGGGCCGAGAACGATGGCCATCTGGTCTTAGCTCCCTCGGTAGGTCGAGTAGGCGAACGGGCTGAGCAGCAGCGGCACGTGGTAGTGCTGCGCCGGGTCGGTGATGGTGAACGCGACGGCGACCTCGGGGTAGAAGTCCGACAGCCCCCCGGTGCCGAAGGTCAGCCGGTAGGTCCCCGCGCCGACCTCGGCCCCGCCCCACTCCCTGATCCGCCCGTCGGCGTCGGTCCTGGCCTCGGCCAGCGGGGTCCAGGCCGTGCCGGCGCGGCGTTCCAGCCGGACCGGCAGGCCCTCGGCGGGCCGGCCGCGCGCGGCGTCCAGCACATGGGTGGACAGGGACATCAGGCGTTCTCCTCGCTGAGAAGCTTGCTCAGCCGGATCTCGACGATCTTGGCGAGCTCGGTGCGGACGACGGCGCGTTCGGTGTCGGGGTCGTGGGTGAGGCGTTCGCGCAGGGAGGCGAGCATCCGGTCGGCGGACAGGCCGGTCGCGCAGATCAGGAACACGTGGCCGAAGCGCTCCTCGTAGGCGACGTTGCCCTCGTACAGGGCCTGGCGGGTGGCGTCGGCGGCGGCGTCCATGCCGGACTGCTCGCCGCGCGACCACCGCGCCTCGCGGTCGCCGCCCCCCACGCGGTCACCGATCCGGGGGTGGGCCGCCAGGGCCTTGTCGATCTCGGCCCAGTCCAGCGCCGCCAGGTGCCGCGCCGCGGCGGCCCGCAGACCGGCCAGGTCGTCGTAGGGCCGGTCCGCGGCGACCGCGGCCGCCCAGACGCCGGAGGCGCAGCAGGTGAGCAGCTCGGCCTCCGCCTCGGACGCGGGGAACGCGTTGAGCCGTTCGAGGGTCACCGCCACCTTCGCCTCCTGGTCTCTCGGTGAGTGGGTGCTTGCAGTACACACACCGTCCCCCGGACCGGTCGAGAGACAGGAAGTCCGAACTGTGGACTGCTCGGCGCGCCCGATTTCGTGCGTTGCTCCAAGTACCCCTGGTGTTAACCTCCCCGGTCATGAGGCTGAGTGCGCTGCTGACCATGCCGGAGCTGCGGCTGGAGGCCGTCACCGGCCACGACGGGCTCGACCGGGTGATCCGCTGGGTGGTCACCACCGACCTGCTGGATCCGAGCCGCTATCTGTCCGGCGGGGAGCTGGTGCTGACCGGGCTCGTCTGGCGCCGGGACCCCTCGGACTCGGAGGTGTTCGTGCGGGCGCTCGCCAAGGCCGGGGTGTCGGGGCTGGCGGCGTGGGACCTGCACGCCGGCAACATCCCCGACGACCTGGTGGAGGCGTGCCGGCGGCACCGGATGCCGCTGCTGCGGGTGCCGGAGGAGGTGGCGTTCGCGACGGTCACCGAGACGGTGGTCCGCCACCTGTCCACGGCCCGCGCCGCCGACCTGGCGGCGGTGCTGGACCGGCACCGCCAGCTCGTCGAGGGGCTGGCCGAGGGCGCTGGCCTGGATCCGGTCCTGGAGCTGGTCGGCCGCGACCTGGGCATGCGCTGCTGGGTGATCACCTCGACGGGCCGGGTGGTGGCGGGCTCCCACGACCTGCCCGCCGGCGTGGACCCGGCGTCCCTGGCCCGGGTCTTCCTGACCACGCCCCGGCTGCCGCACCGCCTGGCGGGCCCCGACGTCTCGCTGTTCCCGGTGGCGCCCGACACCACCTCCCGGGTGGCCGACTGGATGATCGCCTGTGAGGGCGACTGGGAGGAGTGGTCCGCCGAACGCCGCGCGCTGACGGCCGAGCTGGCGGCGATCGTGGCGCTGGAGCGGGCCCGGCTGGACGACCGGCTGAGCGTCGAGGGCCGGCTGGCGCAGGAGCTGATCCGTCTGATCGTCCAGGCCGCGGGGACCGACGAGATCCTGCCGCGCCTGGAGCTGACGGGGCTGGACGTGCGGGCGACGTTCGTGGCGGTCGCCGCGGCGGCCCGGGGCGGCACCCTGCGCCCCGGCGAGCTGCGCACGCTGCTGCGCGAGATCCTGCCGGTCCGCCCGGTGATCGGGCTGCTGGACGACGAGGCGATCGCCCTGCTGCCGGTGGACCGCGACCACGACCTGGCGGGCGGCGTCCACCAGACCCTCCAGTCCCTGAGCCCGGGCCTTTCCGACAGCGGCCTGGCGGTGGGCGTCAGCGACATCGTGGAGGCGGGCGAGCTGCGCGGCGCGGTCGAGGAGGCCCGCTACGCCCGCCGCCTGGCCGAGGGCCGGACCGACCCGGTCTGCGTGGTGGGCCACGACGAGCTGGCGACGCACGTCCTGCTGCTGGCCAGCGTCCCCGACGACGTCCGCCACATGTTCCGGGTGCGCCTGCTGGACCCGCTGCGCACCTACGACGAGGTCCACAAGGCGGACCTGATCAGGACGCTGGAGACGTTCCTCCAGAACAGCGGCTCCTGGACCCGCTGCGCCGAGCAGCTGCACCTGCACGTGAACTCGGTCCGCTACCGCATCCAGCGCATCGAGGAACTGACCGGCCGCAACCTGTCCCGCCTGGAGGACCGGGTGGACTTCTTCCTGGCCCTGCGCCTCGGGTGACGCCCGGTCAGCGTTCCCGCGCGAACCGGGCGACGGCGTCGCCCAGCAGCCGCCCGGAACGCGCCGCCAGCCCGGGATCCCGCGCCGTCGTCCCGGCGTCGTTGAACGGGCCCCAGGACGAGTAGTAGGTTCCACCGGACCACTTTTCCGAGTGTCCGGCGGCGAAGCACCCGTCGAGCCGCCCCGCGAGCCCGGGAACGCGGGCGAACAGCCGGCCGGCCACGAAGACGTCGCCCAGCCTGTCGCCCGTCCCGGCCAGGCGTTCGGGACCCGGGAGGGTCGTCTCCACGCCCAGGGAGGCGTAGAGCGGGCCGACGGCCTCGCAGACGTCCCTCATCAGGCTCCTGACGGCCGCGGCGACGCGCTCGGCGCTCCCGCGCCGGCGGCCCGGCCACCCGCTCTCGATCTTCTCCGCGCTGGTCAGCAGGGCGACGGGATGCCGCCCGGCGGCCCCCCGGTTGTGGCCGGCCGCCACCAGGCCCAGCGGGCGCAGCTCGAAACCCGCCCGCAGGACCCGCCGCCCGGGGACCTCCCCGGCGAGATGGCCCCCGACCCGCTCGGCCGGAACGCGGATCTCCTCCGCCTCGGCGCCGACGTCGGTCGGCCGCTCGAACGGAAGATCCTCCGGGATCACTTCGAGATACCCCGTCGGCACGGCGCCCGCGGCCCCGAGCCGAGCGCAGACCTCCGCCAGCAGGCGTTCCTCCGGCGTCACCTCATGGAAAACGGCCAGCTCCAGATGCGGCGGCTCGGGATACAGGCGCGAATGTCTCATACGTCCCGTCACTTACCCGTTCTCTGATGATCTCCTCGGCCGACCAGCGGAGAAAAAGATCGGCAACCGGGATGTGGAACGTTCCGATCACTACAGTGACCCGCACTGTCGATCTTCCCCCCGAAGAGAGCCATGCGTGCTCTCGTACTGCTCGCCGCGACCGTGGGCGCGACCGCGCTGACGGGCGTTCCGGCCGCCCAGGCCGCGAGCTGGACCAGCCAGAGCGGTGCCGCCTACCAGACCTGCACGGCCGGGCGGACCCACAACAGGGTCACCTACACCACCTGCGTCCAGCACAACGCCGGCTTCGCCAAGGTGCGGGTCGTGGTGAAGGTGGCGACCACCGCCAGGCGGGGCGTGAAGGCCAGCCCCCACCTGCGGGTGCCCGGACGGTCCAACAACATCAACGCCCCGGGCTGCTCCACCGCGTGGCTGAACGCCAACCGCATCGTCCAGAACGGCAACGCCGCCATCTGGATTCCCGGCGGCCGCCGCCCCGGCATGGTCGTGCGCGGCATGAACCTGGACGCCAAGAAGCAGGAGAACTCCGTCAAGCACTGCGGGCCCGCGACCGTCCAGGCGGCGCTGTGGACCATGAAGGGCTCGGCCCCGGCCCGGGGCACCTCGCACACCATCACCGTGCCGCAGCTGATCCGCGCCTCCACCACCTCCCAGTACATCGACGACAACCTGGTGTTCGCCGCCCGGAAGTGACCGTCCGGGCGGACCGGAGACCCCCGCCCGCCCCGAACGGCCCGGCACTGTCACAGGCGGCTGGCATCATGCCCCGCCATGGACTGGAACACCGCCCTCAAGCAGGCCCTCGCGCGGCACGGGACCCGTTCGGACGATCCTCCGGAAGGGGACTTCCGGCAGATCGGCACGCTGCACGTGCGCGGGGGCCGGGTCACGTTAGGGACTCTCGGCGAGGACGATCACCCCGCCTTCCCGCTGCCCGACGGTCCGGCGCGGGTGTTCGCCGTCTACGAGGACGGCGGGCAGGACACGCCGTGCCACCGGATCGTCACGGCGGTGGCGGTGGTCCCGGAGCACCTCGCCCCCGGCGAGATCGTCGCCGCCCCGGCGAGCGAGGCCGACGCCGCCGGTCCGGCACCGGGCGTCGCGGTGCTGTTCACGCGGCGACCGCGAGCGGAGGCCGACGTCGTCGGGGCGATGGCGGCGGCGCTGAACTCCACCGTGGACCGCCGCCGCGACGCCGCGCTGGCCGCGCTGGCGGCCCAGGAGGGCGACCCGGTGCTGGTGCTGACCCCCTACGGGGAGGCGAACGTCTTCCTCCTGCCGACCGGCGCCGCGAACGCGACCGGCGTCCTGGTCGGCGACGGCGCCTACCTGATCTGGTCGGGCCTCGCCCCCGCCCGGCCACCGGCCTGATGTGGCCGTTCACGGCGGTCACCGCACGGCGGTGGGGGCGCGGTGCGACACTCGTGGCCGAACGGGCACGGCGGCCCGTACCGGCGGGGTTGAGGGGGCCAGATGGGTCCGAAGGCCAGGCGCGGGGTCGCGGCGGCGGGAACGGTGGCGGTCGCGGCGGCGGTGAACGTGGCCACCGGGATGCTCACCCAGCAGTGGGCGCTGGCCTGGTGGATCACCCTCGCGGTGCTGGTCGTGGTGGGCGGCGGTCTTCAGGCGTGGCTGACCCTCGCCGGTTCCTCCCCTCCCCCGGCGGGCGGCGTCCAGCGGGTCGAGGGCACCCGGGTCGGCCGCGACCTCAGGCAGTCGATGGCCGGGACGGGCGACCAGTCGGTGGCGGACTCCACCGTGCGGGGCGACCTGTCCCAGACCCAGCGCGACGGAAGCTGAATGGACGAGGTTCCCTCCGCCGGCCCCGGATCGGAGCACGCGCCGAGGACGGAACAGCGCATCTCCCGGACGCGCGTGCGGGGAGACCTCTACCAGGCGAGCGGGAACCTCAGCGTCTTCCCCGCCTCCAAGCTCGCCATGGGGCTGGCCGTCACGGCGGTGGTCACCCTCGTCATCACCGGGGCCTTCTACGTGCGCGCCCAGCTGAGGGCCGACGTCCGAAGGCCGCCGGTCACCGAACCGGTGGTCAGGGTCGTCTCGGACACCAACCCCCTGAACATGAGCTCGCCGGACCTGAAGAGCATCTACGTCAAGCAGCAGGACTGGATCATTCCGCACCCCCGGATCGTCAGGGGCACGCCGAAGCCGGGTGGTGACCGCGCGGCGCACCTGCTCTACGACTTCGTCAGGGAACGCGGGGGCGTCGCGGTGAACCGCCTCTTCTTCAGCGTCACGCTGCAGAACGTCACCGGGGGCGCGGTCCATCTGCGCAGCATGCGGGTGACCGGGCTGAGGTGCGGCCCGCCGCTGCGGGGGACCCGCGTCCAGAGCGGCGGCGGGACCGACCCGCTGACGCCACGCGCCGTCCTGGTGGACCTGGACGCGGCGGGCCCCGCGCCGCTCGTCTTCCCCCGGATCCCGGAGCGCTGGCTGTCCCGCGAGGGCGACGACGAGATCGACGCGAAGTCCGCCCGGCCCTTCAGCTACTCCCTCCCCCGGGAGGGATCGGAGACCTTCGACATCGTGGCGCTGTCGTTCGAGCATCGGAGCTGCACGTTCAAGCTGGCGATCACCGCGACGCTCAACGGCGAGAGCAGGCAGATCACGATCGACGACGGGGGCGCGCCCTTCGCGGTGGCGGGGAACCCGAGCGCCGACCACTGGTTCTACACGCCCGGAGAGTCGAGATTCGTGTGGACGCGCCCCGGCCAGGCCGACGGCGATGACGGTCAATGGCTGCCGGGCCCCGACGGCGTGCTGGAGGAGACCACTCCCTGACCGGGCGGCGGCTCCCGCGTCGGCCCTAGCGGACAGCCCCGGGTTCTGCCGTCGAGGTGGGTGCGCAGCGCGATCCGGGGCCGCCCGTCACCAGGGCACCGGTCCGGCGTCCTCGAAGAAGCCTCCGGTCGGGCCGTCGTCGGGCAGGGTGGCGAGCCGGATCCCGATCGCCGCGCCCTGCTCGGGGGTGCGGACGCCGCGGAAGCCGTTGAGGTCGGTCGCGCAGAAGCCGGGGCAGGCGGCGTTGACCAGGATCCCGGTGCCGTGCAGCTCCTTGGCGTACTGGACGGTGACGGCGTTGAGGAACGTCTTCGACGTCGTGTAGGCGGCGGAGATCGGGCCGGTCTCGACCCCGGGGGCGGTCTGCCGGGTGAGCGAGCCGACGGCGCTGGACATGTTGACGATCCGCGGCGACGCCGAGCGGCGCAGCAGCGGCAGCAGGGCGTTGGTGACGCGGATGACGCCGATCACGTTGGTCTCCACGACGGCCCGCACGGTGCCGGGGTCGACCCGGGTGGGCTCCTGGGGGACGCCGCCGGTGATGGCGGCGTTGTTGACGAGCGCGTCGAGCCGGCCCGCGCGCTCCTCGATCAGCCTGGCCGCGGCGGCCGCGCTCGCGTCGTCGGTCACGTCGAGCGGCACGCCGAACGCGTCCGCACCGGCCGCGCGCAGCTTCGCCACCGCGGTCTCCCGGCGCCGCTCGTCCCGGGCGCCGACGCCGACGCTCCAGCCGAGCGCGCCCAGCCCGGCGGCGATCTCGTATCCGATTCCCTTGTTCGCGCCGGTGACCAGCGCGATCCTCTGTTCGCTCATGCCCACGATCCTGTCCGCCCGCCCGGCGCGACCTCCAACACCGTCTGGGTGGGCCGTGATACCCGCCGGGTATCGTGAGCCCATGGAGACCCGGGAGCTGCGCTACTTCGTCGCCGTCGCCGAGGAGCTGCACTTCGGACGCGCGGCGCAGCGGCTCGGGATGGCCCAGCCGCCGCTGTCGCGGGCGATCCAGCGGCTCGAACGGCGGCTCGGGGTGACGCTGTTCGACCGCACCAACCGCACCATCGCGCTGACCGAGGCCGGAACGGTGCTGCTGCGCGAGGGACGGGCGGCCCTCGACGCGGTCGCCGCCGCCGAGCGCCGCACCCGCCGCGCCGTGCCGGGCCGCCCGGGACTGGTCCTGGTCACCAAGGCCGGAGCCACCGGCGAACTGCTGTCGAAGCTGCTCGACGCCTACGCCGCCGAACCCGGCGCGGCGACCGTCGACGTGCTGCTGTGCCAGCCCGGCGAGCAGGAACGGCTGCTGCGCGACGGGCGGGCCGACGTGGCGCTGCTGCACCGGCCGTTCGACTCCACGACCGGACTCGAAGCCGAGGAGCTGTACACGGAAGGGCAGGCCGCGGTGCTGCCGGCGGCGCACCCCCTCACGGACCGGCCGCACCTGCGGACGGCCGACGTCGCCGCGTTGCCCGGCCTGCCGCTGCCGCGCTGGCCGGGCCCCGGCGGCACGTACCCGCCCGGCCCCGGCCCCGAGGTCCGGGACCACGCGCAGTTGCTGCAGCTCATCGCGCTCGGCCGGGCCTCGGCGATCCTGCCGGACTCGTGCCGGTCCCACCTGGACCCGGGGCTGGCCGCCGTGCCGGTGCTGGACGCGGCGCCCGTGACGACGGTCATCGCCTGGCCGCCCCACAGCCGCTCCCTGCCGCTGGCCGCCCTGATCCGGATCGCCCTGCGCCTCGGGTCCGAGCACGGGTCGGCCGCCCTCGTCCGGGGTGGCTGAGATCGTTCGAGGGGTCAGTCCCCGTAGCCGAGCCCGGCCAGACGTTCCGCCATGGTCCGGGCCTCCTGCTCCAACCGCTCCAGGGAGACGAGTTCCCGGCCGTTGTTGCGCATCGAGGCGAACACCGCGAGGGCCGCTCCCTGGCGCACCATCACCCCTTGCTGCCGCTGGGTGTTCGGACCGCCGGGCTCGCGAACCCGCATGGCCCCGCGGAACGCCTCGTTGCCGAAGTCCAGCCGGGTGAACTCGTCCAGCCCGTCGCCCCCGCAGTCGGTGGCGGCGCTGCGCAGCGTCCGCATGGCGGCCCTGGCCTGGTCGGTGTCCGCGAACACGATCACGGTCTCGGACCGCGACGTGCTGGTCGGCTCGTTGCCCTGTTCCCTGTTCCCGTCATAGGAGAGCACGAGGGCCGAACGGATTTCCGGCCGGCTGTCGTCGAAGATCCCGTCCAGCTCGACGGTGTGTTTGCAGGAGGGGAAGTCCGAGTCGTTCGCCACCGACCGGACCCAGCGGTTCGGGGAGCCGGTGTTGTCGATGGGCCGCACCTGGCGCCCGTGGATCAGGTCGGCCAGCACCGGCAGCCGGGGCGGCTGCGGCCGGGCCGACGGAGTGGTGAGCACCGGCGGCGGCCCGGCCCGGTCGTCGCCGCCGTTGACGGCGAACGCGGTGCCGCCGAGCACGACGGCCAGCGTGGCGGCCGACGCGGCGATCCGGGTGCGGGTGCGGCGACGCGCCCGGCCGAGGATCGCGGCCGCGTCCGGGGCGACCAGTTCGTCGGTGACGGCGCGGCGGAGCTCGCCGAAGGCGGTGTCGAGGTCACGCATGCCAGGTCTCCTCCTTGTCGTCCGCGGCGGCGTCCAGCAGGGCGGCCAGGCGCTGCCGGCCGCGGGACAGGCGCGCCTTGATCGTTCCTTCGGCGACGCCCTCGACGTCGGCGATCTCGGCGATCGGCCAGCCCCCCATGTGGTGCATGACCAGCGCGCGGCGTTGGGCCTCGGGCAGCCGGGACAGTCCCGCCACCAGCGCCACCGAAGCCTCGCCCGGCGGCGCGGCGGGCGCGGCGGTGGGCGGCGGGCCGTGCCTGCTCAGGCTCGCCACCAGGCTGCGCGCCCTACGCCAGCGGCTCACCGCGAGCCGGTAGGCGACCCGCGCCACCCAGGCCCGCGGATGGTCGTAGCCCCCGACGCGCCGCCAGCGCGGCCACGCGCGGGTGAACGCCTCCTGGACGATCTCCTGCGCCTCGGCCATGCTGCCGGTGTAGGCGTACATCTCCGCCACGAGTCCCGGATACATCACCCGGTAGAACTCGGCGAAGGCCGCTTCGTCCGCCACCTGGTCCCCCTTCTCTTCACGCGATACACGCGCGAGGAGGGCCGGCGGTTGCAGAAGGGATCGGGGATCCGACGAGCGGGCCCTTCGGGCTCGGCACGCGAGATCTACGGCGTGGTCACCTTGGTGAGCACCAGGGACGGCGGCCCGTCCGGATCAGCATGGAACTCCACCGAAGCCCGGCCGCTCGGGTAGAGCTGAACGCCTCCGATCCTGCCGAGCCCCCCGTCCTCGATCGCCAGGTGGACGAAGTCCCTGGACGAGGGGCTGTCGACGAACTCCCATCGGCCGCGGAAGTCGGCGCGGCCGGGGACGATGCCCGTCGCCACACCGGTGGCGGAGAACGTCCCATCGGACCCGAGCCTGACCTCGCCGCCGGTCTCCTTGCTGCGGTACAGGCCGGGCAGCTCGCCGGCGTCGACCGAGCCGACGCACCCCGAAGTGAGTACCGCGGAAGCGGCCAGGAAGGCGACGAGCCGTCCTCCGCCCGTCCTCTTGCTCATCACGGCGCCAGCGTAACGTTCGACCCGACGACCTGGATCTCGGGTGTGGCCTCCCCCGGTCAGGTGTCGGCCGCGTAGGCGGTCTGCGTTCGCGCTGTGATGGTGGGCCCGTCGGGGGGCCGGGTGGAGGACCGAAGACGGCCCGAACGAGACCCGTCGCTTCGCCGCGGTCGGTCATCGCCATGCCGACGTCCCTTCAGCCACCCCCGCCCGACCGGGCGGACGTCCGGCGTTCTCAGGGCGCGTCCGGGTCCCAGGCGGCGACCAGGTTCAGCAGGCCGGGGAAACGGGACTCCAGGTCCTCGGTGCGCACGTGGCTGCGGCGTTCCAGGCCGTACTGGCGCTGCCGGATGATCCCGGCCTCGCGCAGCGCCCGGAAGTGGTGCGTGAGCGAGGACTTGGGGCGGTCGAGGCCGAACCAGCCGCAGGGGTGGTCGAACTCCTCGCGCTCCAGCAGCAGCGTGCGGACGATGCGCAGGCGCAGCGGGTCGCTCAGCGCGCCGAGCACCTTCTCCAGCCGCAGGTCCTCCGCCGCCGGTTCGGGCAGCGGTTCGGGCAGCCCGGCGGGCGCGGGCAGGTCCCGGAAGGCGGGCACGGTCGTCGGCACGGCGGCTCCTCGGCGCTCGATCCCCTTGTACGACTTCGATCGTACTTGATGCTATGTTCGTCTGCACTCGTACAGGTTCGATAAAACTCGTACAGGAAGGACGGTCATGCCCCGCTCCCTCGCCCTCCCCCAGGCCCCGCCCCGCGCCGCCGCGCCGACCCGGTGGATCTGGTTCGCCGCCTGGCCGGTCACCGCCGTGTTCGTGCTGTCCAACGCCGCCACCCCGCTGTACGTGCTGTGGCAGCGCCAGCTCGGCTTCTCCCGGGGCACGCTCACGGTGATCTTCGCCTGCTACATCGCCGGGCTGCTCGGCTCGCTGCTGGTGTCCGGCGTGGCCGCCGACCGGCTCGGCCGCCGCCGGGTGCTGCTGCCCGCGCTCGGCCTGGCCCTGGCCGCCTGCGCCGTGTTCGCGACCGCCCCCTCGGTGCCCGCGCTGGTCGTGGCCCGGCTGTTCACCGGCGTGGCCGTCGGCGCGGTCGTGTCGGCCGGGATGGCGGCGGTCAGCGACGTGGCCGGGGCGCACCGCGCCCGGCTCGCCGCGCTGCTGGCCTCGTCGGCAATGGTCTTCGGCGCGGGGCTCGGGCCGCTGCTGGCGGGCGTGCTGTCGGAGACCCTGCCGGGCCCGACCGTGACCGTCTTCGCCGTCGAGGCCGTGCTGCTGGCCACCGCCGTCCTCGCCGTCCTGCGCATGCCCCTGCCCCGCCCGGCCGCGCCGCGCGCGGGGGCCTGGGTGCGCGTGCCCCGCGTCCCCCGCGACAGCCGGACGCGGCTCGCGCTGGGCCTGGCCGTCTTCGCGCCGGGCATCACCGCGACCTCGTTCGTGCTGTCGCTGGGCCCGTCGCTGCTGTCGGGCCTGCTGGGGACCACCAGCCGGACCGTCGCGGGCGCGCTGGCGTTCGCGATGTTCCTCACCGCCACGGCCGTCCAGTTCGCGGTGCAGCGGCTGGCCCGCCCCACCATCCTGGCCTGGGGCGCGGCGGGCACCGTCGCGAGCATGGCCGCCCTGGTGGCCGCCGTGCACGCCGCGTCCGTCCCGGCCCTGGTCGCCGCCGCGCTGCTGGCGGGCGCGGGCCAGGGCATGGGCCAGCTCGGCGGCCTGTCCCTGCTCAACGCCCATGTCCCGACCGAACGCCTCGCCGAGGCCAACGCGGCCTTCAACGTCGGCGGCTACCTGCCCGCCGGGATCCTCCCCGTCACCGCCGGTTACCTCAGCGACGCCACCGGCCTCGCCACCGGGGCCACGGTCTTCGGCGCGGTGCTGGCGTCCGTCGCGGCCGCCGGGGGCGTCGCGGTCCTCGCCGCCCGCCGCCGCACGGCCTGATCAGTCCACGCTCAGGGAGTCCAGCACGGTGTTGACGTCCGGCCACAGATGCTTGTGCGTGTCGGGGATGTCGATCCACAGGAACGAGGGCCGGGGGCGGCCGGTGTCGACCACGGCGACCACCGACAGGTCCATCGTGGCGCGCATGTTCTTCTTCGGCTTGAACCGGACCTCCCGGACGATCACCCAGCCCCTGCGGCCGCCGACCGTGATCGGCTGGGAGGCGACGTCCCGGCCACGGGCCTCGTCGAAGGCGATGCTCTGGCGGTAGTCCTGCACGGCCCAGGCCAGGGTGCGCAGCCGGTTCCGCCCCCTGGCCTCCAGCACGAGCTCCTCCTTGACGAACCCCGAGGCGATGACCGCCTCCCACCCGACCTCGCTCTCGAACCCCTGACGGCGGTGGTAGCCGCTGATCTGCGGATCGACCTCGCGGCTGCGGCCCCACTCGCCGCCCAGCGCCAGGTACGACAGGCGGGGGTCGCCGTCGCTCACCCGTCCCACGACCGGGGAGCCCTTCCCCTTGTACCGCCGGACCGGCACCTTCTTGGTCAGGCGGACCTCGCCCGGCAGGATCCCGTTGCCCTGGGGAGGGACGGTCGCCCCGGCGATCGGCTTGCTGTCGAACCTGGCGAGGCAGTTGACGGAAGCGCTGTCGCCGAAGTTCGAGGACTGCTCCACCACCCGGTCGCCGATCAGCACGGTGCAGGTGATCTTTCCGGCGCCGGCGTACCGGGACTTCTGGGCGCTCACCAGCAGATGGCCGCCCTCCGGGACCCGGACCGTCCGGCGCAGCGGGAGCCTGACGTTCTTGTCCGACTGCTCCACGCTGCCGTCGGAGGTGTTGAAGTCGACCTCGGCGGTGCGGCGGTCGCCGGTGACCACCAGGGTCATCATGACGGGCCCCTCCCTCCGCGGCGACTCGACCACGCTCCGGGGGCGCGGTTTCGAACCGCCCCCGCCGTCCAGCAGGCCGAACAGGAAGCCGAACAC
This sequence comes from Actinomadura kijaniata, assembly GCF_014138665.1. NCBI lineage: Bacteria > Bacillati > Actinomycetota > Actinomycetes > Streptosporangiales > Thermomonosporaceae > Actinomadura > Actinomadura kijaniata. The sequence continues at coordinate 685,542 of NZ_JACJIA010000001.1, read as the reverse complement.
GATCGGCACGACCAGCACGAAGCCGAACAGGACCTGAAGGACCAGCAGGAGGCCGCCCACCGCCTGCAGCGCGGGCGGGAACCTGTCCAGCAGTCGCTGCATACCGGACGACCCGGTGTCGTTATGGGTGCTCACAGCCTGGTTCCTCACACCTGCTCAACGGCGGGTTCGGCGAGCGTCCGCCCGGCTTCCCGCGCCTTCTGGAGGCTGTCGCGCAGCGGCGCCAGCCCGGGCCGGTCGGCGGCGTCGTCGATCTCGGCGGCCGCCAGCTCGTCCCGTACGGCGCGGGCCAGTGACTCCCGCGTCTCCGCGTTGAGCTCCTCCAGCTCCCGCACCGTGCGCCACTCGCGGTACGCCTTGTCGGCGGCGCGGACCCGGGCGGCGTACTCCTCCAGCGCCCGCACCCGCTCGAGCACCTCCGCCGTCGCCTCCCGCGACGCCTTCCGCTGGGGTTCGCTCTCCCTCCGGCCCCGCCGACCGGGCGGCGCGGCGGCGTCCAGCTCCCGCGCGTTCCGGGTCAGCTCGGCCAGCGACCGCGCGATCTCCCACTCCCGCTGGGGCAAGGCGACCGCGTTGGCGGTGTCGTCGAGCAGCCCGGCGGCCTCCACGTCCGACTCCAGGACGGTGGTGACGGCGCTCTGCGCCCGCCACATCAGCCCGCCCGGCACCGCGCCGAACCACGGGCGCAGGTCCCCCTGGTCGAAGTCGGCCTCCAGGTAGTACCGGCCGTGGTGGAGGCGGCCCAGCTCGGCGCGCTCGTCCTTCCCGCCGTGGAGCATCATCAGCACCACCCAGGCGGCGATCTGGAGGACCGTTCCCGCCAGCACGAACTGCTTGAACCCGTCGCTCCACAGGACCACCGCGAGCGCGGCCTGGGCGACCGCCCCGACCGTCAGCCCCGGGAGTCCCCGCAGGTAGAACCCGGCCACGGCGGGCAGGAACCCGCACAGCGTCGCCACCGTCACGGCCCCCGGCATGTCGCCGCGCACCCGGTCGCCCCGGGACGACCCGGTCGGCGCCGGTGCGCTCGCGGGCGTCAGGCCCGTCCCGGACCTCAGCAGGAGCGCGCGTTCCTCCTGTGGCAGCGCCGGATCGACCACCGGCCGCAGCGCGTTTCCCATACCCCCGTCCCCCATCAAGATCCCCGGATTCTGGCAGAAAGCACCCCATTCCGGCCAGTACTCCCCGAGGCGAGGGGGCGCGGATTTGGAGGATCGTGCCGTCTTCCGAACGGCGTCACGACCCGCTTGCGGAGCTTCCTCCAGAGTTGCCCCGCTCACCTTGACCACCCCCTGAGCACGGGACGTACCGTCGCCTCACCTTGGAGTCGGCATCCTCCCCGTTCGGCGAACGGGGATTTCAGCTCACGCGAAGGAACGGAGGTGCGCGAGATGAGGTTCGCGGTGCGTCGGCCCGGCATCCCAGAGCCCTTCCCGCGCAGCCACGGCATGCCTTGCCGCGTTTCCCACGTTGAGCGCCGCGTTGACATCGGCGTTGCCGACGAACCCGCAGGGCCCGCAACGGAAGACGGCTTGGCTCTCGCGCGCCTTCCGGTCCAGGTTCCCGCACGCCGAACAACGCTGGCTGGTGTACGCGGCTTTGACCTTCACCACCCTGCCGGGGGCCTTCTGGTCGAGCCTGCGGACGAGTTGTCCCCAGCCGGAGGCCAGGATGCCCCGGTTGAGCGCGGCTTTCGCCGTGACCCCTCTACCGGGCGCGCTTCTGGTCCCCCTGGCCGAACGGGTCATGTTCGCGATCTTGAGATCCTCCACCGCGATCACATCGAAGCGCGTGGCCAGGGCGGTCGAGGTCTTCTCCACCCAGTCCTTACGGCGGTCGGCGGCACGCGCGTGGAGCCTCGCGAGGGCGGCCTTGGTCCCGGCTCGCCGTCGCGACCCGGGTCTCGCCCTCGCCAACCGGCGCCGCAGCAGTCGCAGCCGACGGGCCTCGGTCTCGCGGAGGCCCGGGACGCGCAGCAGCTCGCCGGTCGAGAGCGCGGCCGACACCACGACGCCGCGGTCCACGCCGACGACCGATCCCGTTCCCGGTCCCGCGAGCGGGGGTGGAGCCACGGCGAACGCCACGTGCCGGCGCCCGGCCCTGTCGCGCGTCACGCGGTAGGACTTCGCCCTGGGAACCGCACGCGACCATCGGAAGCGGACCCAGCCCACTTTGGGGATCCTCACCTGGCCGACGTTCCGGGAAATCCTCCGAACGTTTCCCGGCTTCATGGCCACGATGCGGAAACCCTCGTCTTTCCCGGCTCTACGCCATGTCGGACGCCGGTGCGTTCCCGCGAAGAAGTTCGCCATCGCCAGGGCGAAATCCTTGAGCGCCTGCTGCTGGACGATGACCGATCCCGTCGCCAGCCACGGTTCGGCCGCGCGTGCCGCGGTCAGCTGACGTCACTGCTCTCCGAAGTCAGGCGGGCGTTTCCTGCCCCGCCGCCATCCGGCCCACTGCTCAACGGCCAGATTCCACACGAATCTGGCGTGTCGGCAATGCTCCAGCAATGCGGCCTCCTGGATGGGGGTCGGCTGGAGCCGATAACGGGACACGTTCCCACGTTAATCATTTCATTCACCGCTTTCCGCGGAACGTGGAATTCGGCCGATCCCGCCGACAGCGTCACCACCACCCGCCCCGCCGGGCGCGTCGCAGAGAAAAGGTGAACTCTTGACCAGCCGACCGATCTTGACGACCGAGTCCGGTGCACCCGTCGCCGACAACCAGAACAGCGCGTCCGCCGGGCCCGGGGGGCCGCTTCTCATCCAGGACCAGCAGCTGATCGAGAAGCTGGCCCGGTTCAACCGCGAGCGCATCCCCGAACGCGTGGTGCACGCGCGCGGCGCCGGGGCCTACGGGTACCTGGAGGTGACCGACGACGTCACCTCCTACACCCACGCGGCGTTCCTGTCGGAGGTGGGCAAGCGGACCGAGGTCTTCCTGCGGTTCTCGACCGTCGCCGACAGCCTGGGCGGGGCCGACGCCGTGCGCGACCCGCGCGGCTTCGCGGTGAAGTTCTACACCGAGGAGGGCAACTACGACCTCGTCGGGAACAACACCCCGGTCTTCTTCATCAAGGACCCGCTGAAGTTCCCCGACTTCATCCACTCCCAGAAGCGGGACCCGTTCACCGGGGTCCAGGAGCCGGACAACGTCTGGGACTTCTGGTCGCACTCGCCGGAGGCGACGCACCAGGTCACGTGGCTGATGGGCGACCGGGGCATCCCCGCGTCCTACCGGCACATGGACGGGTTCGGGTCGCACACCTACCTGTGGGTGAACGCCGAGGGCCGCGCGCACTGGGTGAAGTACCACTTCAAGACCGACCAGGGCATCCGCTGCCTCACCAGCGAGGAGGCGCAGGAGCTGGCCGGCCGGGACGCCAACTCCCACCAGCAGGACCTGCACCGGGCCATCGAGCGCGGCATGTTCCCGTCGTGGACGATGTACGTGCAGCTCATGCCGGTGGAGGACGCGGCCGCCTACCGGTTCAACCCGTTCGACCTGACGAAGGTGTGGCCGCACGCCGACCACCCGCGCGTGCGGGTCGGCCGGCTCGTCCTGAACCGCAACCCGGAGAACATCTTCGCCGAGGTCGAGCAGGCGGCGTTCTCGCCGAACAACTTCGTCCCCGGCATCGGCCCCTCGCCGGACAAGATGCTCCAGGGCCGCCTGTTCGCGTACGGCGACGCGCACCGCTACCGGCTGGGCGTCAACCACACCCAGCTCCCGGTGAACGCCCCGCACGCCGCCGCGGACAACTACGGCCGGGACGGCGCGATGCGGTTCGACGGCAACCGGGGCCGCGCCAAGAACTACGAGCCCAACAGCTTCGGCGGCCCCGCCGAGACCGGCCGGCCCCTCGCCACGGGCTACGAGGTCGCCGGCCTGGTCGGCACCCACGAGCCGGTGGCGCACCGCGAGGACGACGACTTCGTCCAGGCGGGCAACCTGTACCGGCTGATGGACCCGGCCGCGCAGGCCCGGCTGGTCGCCAACATCGCGGGCGGCCTGGCGAAGGTCTCCGACGACGCGATCGTGGAACGCGCGATCGGCCACTTCCACGCCGCCGACCCGGCCTACGGCCACCAGGTCGAGACCGCGGTGAAGGAGCTGCGCGGCTAGCGAGGACCCGGGGCGGTCCCGGCCCTGTCCCCGGCCCGGCCGCCCCGCTCCACTCCGCGCGCCGTACGTACCACGACAGCCACGACGGGACGCGCGGAACCCGGCCGGTGTCGTCCCCTTCACCGGCCCGGCGGCGGCCCCCCCCCCCTTCCATCCGGGGGTGGGGCCGCCGCCGCGTTCCCGATCCGTTTTCCCCCAGCCGGGAGGCTGATGACGTGCAGTTCCGCAGGGTCGTCGCGTTGACGGGGCCGTTCCTGCCGCTGGTGTCGTTCCTGGCCCGGCTGCCCGCGGCGATGGGCCCGATCGGGTCGCTGCTGCTGGTGAACGCGCACAGCGGCATCGCCACGGCCGGGCTGGTGTCGGGCGCGCTGGCGCTGGGCCAGGCGGGCGGCGGCCCGGTGATCGGCCGGCTGGCCGACCGGCGGGGGCAGCGGCGCGTCGTGCTGGCGGCGTCGGCCGTCAACGGGACGGCCCTCACCGCGCTGGTCCTGGCGGTCCAGGGCGGCTGGCCGCCGCTCGCGCAGGCGGCGCTGGCGCTGGCGGCGGGACTGTCGGTGCCGCAGATCGGGCCGTTGACGCGCAGCCGCCTGGTGCCGCTGGCCCAGGGCGACCCGAAGCTGACGGGGGCGGCGCTGTCGTTCGACGGCACGGTGGACGAGACGAGCTTCGTGACGGGCCCGGCGCTGGTGGGGCTGCTGGCGGTGCTCGACCCGGCGGCGGCGCTGCTGGTGGCGGCGGCGCTGGTCGTGGTGTTCGGGACGGCGTTCGCCCTGCACCCCACGGCCCCGCGCCCGGTCCGCGCCGCCGCGCCGGGGCCGAGGCCGCGCCTGGTCTCGGTCGCGCTGGCGCTGCTGTTCGCGGGGATGGCGTTGCAGGGGCTGGTCTTCGGCGCGATCCAGACGGGCGTGACCGAGCTGACCGAGAAGCTGGGCGCGCCGGAGGCGGCGGGGCTGGTCTACGGGCTGATGGGCGTCCCGTCGGCGCTGGTCGGGCTGCTGATGACCGCGCTGCCGCCCCGCCTGGACATCCGCGCGCAGCTCCGCCTGGCCACGGCCGTGCAGTTCGCGCTGGCGCTGGCGCTGCTCGCGGTGGCGGGCCTGACGTCCCTGGCGGTGACGGTCGCGGCCCTGGGCCTGACCGTCGCCCCGACCATCATCGCCATGTTCGCGCTGGTGGAGCGCACCGCGCCGGCGGCCCGGCTGGGCGAGGCGATGACGGTGCTGGGCAGCGCGATCATCCTGGGGACCTCCGGCGGGGCGATGCTGGCGGGCCGGCTGGCCGGGACGGCGGGCCACCGCGCGGCGTTCGCCACGGCGGTCGCCTGCGCCGGGGCCGCGGCGGCGCTGGCGCTGCTCACCGCGACCCGCGGCCGGTACCGCGCGCCCGCCCCGGCCGCCGCTGAGAAGATCGTCGTGTGACCGGCTTCCCCGGGGGCTGGAACAGCGCGGCCGTGCTCGTGGACGGCCGGGTCGAGCGCACCGCGCGCCGTCCCGACGTCGAGCCCCGGCTGCGGGCCGAGGCGCGGGCCGAGACCTACGGGGTGAGCCCCGGGCCGCGCGAACGCGGCCTGGTGCGGCACCGGCTCGGCCCGTGGTACGAGGTCACGCACGGGCCGGCCACCGGTGACGGCGCGATGCGCGGCGAGGGGCCGGCGGGCGTCCTGGAGCGGCTCACCGCCGCAGCCGGATGAGCTGGACCGCCAGCGTCAGCACCGCGAACACCAGGATCGCCACGACCCCGGCGCGCAGCTCCTCCAGCCGCGTCCCGGGCACGATCACCGCCGTCACCACCGCCAGCCCGAACGCCCCGCCGACCTGCAACGAGCTGGTCAGCAGCCCGGACGCCAGCCCCTGCTCCCCGTCCGCGATCCCGCTGGTCCCGGCGACCATCAGCGCCGAGATGCTGAGCGCGAAGCCCACCCCCCACAGCAGCGACGCGGGCACCAGCACCGTCCACAGGTCCGGCTCGGGCCCCATCCGCAGCATCAGCAGGTAGCTCGGGACGAACGCCACCAGCCCCGCCAGCAGCACCCGCGTGACGCCGAACCGGTCCATCAGCGTCCCCATCACCGGCCCGACCACGACCACCATCAGCCCGGCGGGCAGCAGCACCAGCGCCATCTGCAGCGGCGTCCACCCGTGGAGGTTCTGCAGGTACAGCGCCAGCAGGAACTGGAAGCCCATCGCGCCCCCGTACAGCAGCGCGGCGCTGAGGTTGGCGGTGACCAGGCCGCGGTCGCGCAGGACGCCCAGCCGGATCAGCGGGTGCCGCACGGTGCGTTCGATCACCGTGAACGCCGCGAGCAGCGCCGCCGTCGCCGCGAACCCGCCGACCGTCCGCGCCGAGGCCCATCCGGCGTCGGCCGCCGAGCTCACCGTGAAGACCAGCAGCAGCATCCCGGCGACGAGGGTGACCGCGCCGCCGACGTCGAGCCGCACGCGTCCGGCGCGCGGCGGGTCCGGCGGCAGCACCAGCAGCGCGCCGACCACCACCAGCACGGCGACCGGGATCGGCATCACGAACGTGGCCCGCCAGTCCAGCGCCGCCAGCAGCCCGCCGACCAGCAGCCCGCCCGAGTAGCCGGACGCCTCGAACACGTTGAAGATCCCGAACGCCCGGTTGCGCTGCGGGCCCTCGGGGAAGGTCGTGGTCAGCAGCGCCATGGCGGCCGGGGCGGTGAACGCCGCCGCCATGCCCTTGACGAACCGCGAGGCGATCAGCAGCCCCGGGTCGTCGACGACCACGCCCAGCAGCGACAGCGCCGCGAACACGCTCATCGCGGTCACCAGCACCCGCCGCCGCCCGAACAGGTCGGCGAACCGCCCGCCCAGCAGCAGGAAGCCGCCGAACGCCAGGATGTAGGCGCCCATCAGCCACTGCGCGGTGGCCGCGCCGATCCCGAGATCGCGCTGGATCTCCGGGAGCGACACGGCGATCATCGAGTTCTCCAGCCCGTCCAGCATGATCACGCCGCTGGACACCAGCAGCGCGATCCACAGCCGGGCGGGCCAGCGCACGCGCTCCCGCCGTTCCGGAACGGCGTCGACAGCAGTACTCATCGGGGGAACCTCCGTCGCGAGCGGCCCCCCTCCGGGGCCGTGGTCGAGGCTTCCGCGCCGCCGGAGGGGCTGCCAGACCTCCGTTCCGCGGTCGAACGGCGTTCCTAGTACCAGCAGGGTCAGGATGATCCGCACCGGTGCCGGGTCCGATCGCCGACAATGGCGTCATGGGTGACCAACGGGTGGTGGAGACGGCGGAGGCCGTCGGCCGGGCGATCGATCCGCGCGCCGAGCTGGGCGAGTTCCTGCGCAGCCGCCGGGCGCGGCTGCGGCCGGCGGACGTCGGGCTGCCCGACTCGGGGCGGTACCGGCGGGTGCCGGGGCTGCGCCGGGAGGAGCTGGCGCAGCTCGCCGGGGTGTCGGTGGCGTACCTGACGCGGCTGGAGCAGGGCCGCAGCCCGAACGTGTCGGACGAGGTCCTCGACGCCATCGCCCGCGCCCTGCGGCTGACCGGCGCCGAGCGCGCGCACCTGGAGCACCTGGCCCGCCGCCAGCACCGCCCCCGTCCCGCGCCGCCGCCCCGCCAGCAGGTGCGGCCCGCGCTGCGCGGGCTGCTGGCGTCGCTGGACGGGACGGTGCCCGCCTACGTGGCGGGGCGGCGTTCGGACATCCTGGCCTGGAACCCCCTGGTCTCGGCGGTGTTCGGCGACTGGGACCGGATGCCTCCCGAGGAGCGCAACTGCGCCCGGCTGATCTTCCTGAACCCCGACTACCGGGCGCTGTTCGTGGACTGGGAGGCGCAGGCGGCCGAGATCGTGGCGGCACTGCGGCTGGACGCGGGCCGCCATCCCGACGACCCCCGGCTGGTGCGGCTGGTGGGCGAGCTGTCGGTGAAGAGCGCCGACTTCCGCCGACTGTGGGCCCGGCACGACGTCAAGGAGAACGCCCACGGCCTCAAGCACCTGCGCCACCCGCTGGTCGGCGAGCTGAGGCTGTCGCTGGAGACGCTGCGGCTGCCCGCCGACCCCGACCAGGCGTTGATCCTCTACCACGCCGAACCGGGCTCGCCCACCGCCGAGAACCTGCGGCTGCTGGCCAGCTGGGGCCCGGACGCGACGTCCGCCCCGCGCGCCTAGGTCCTGTCTCAAAGCGGGTCTCGGCCACGCACGCGAGCGCGTGACCTGACCTGCGGGCGCGAAGCCGGAGGCGAGGGCCCGCAGGTCAGATCGCGAAGCGATGCCGCGCTCGCCGAGACCTGGTGAGGTGCGAGCCCCCGGGGCGAGCGCCGTAGGCCAGGGCTTTGAAACACAGCCCGGGGCGGGGCGGCCGTTGGGTCCGGGGGCATGCCCGTGGAAGGCGTGTCGGGAGGGGTTCGGTCACTTGTCGATCCAGCCGTACGCGACCGCCTGCTCGCGCATGAAGTCCTCGACCGTGGGCAGCGTCAGGGCCATCACCGCGAAGAGAGCGGCGAGGATCTCGGCCGGAACGGCCCAGGCGCGCGGACGAGCCGCCGCCGACGGGCCCGGCCGCTCCGGTCCGGTGCCGGCGGGGCGGTCGCGGCGAAGCCGGCGGTCGGCCGGCCGCAACGCCCACGACGCGACGGCGAGCGTCGTGAACATCAGCGGCGGCCCCCAGTTCACGGGACCGTCGCCGACCGACAGATGCGACAGCACGGCACCCGACCACATGAGAACGACCCCCGCGTACGCCCACTCCTTGATCAGTGGGAGCCCGGGGGCGATGATCGCCGCCGCCGCCGCGGCGTGCCAGAAGCCCAGGATGCCGGCGAAGTAGTCCGGGTATCCCAGGTGGCGCAGCTGGATCTCCACCCACTCGATCGGCTTGAGGTTCCATATCGTTCCGGCGACCAGTTCGGCGACGATCACGAGCGTGGTCGCCCAGAATGCGATGGTGCGGATCCGGTTCCAGGTCTGGGTCTGCATCTCGACCTCCTGCTGATCCGACAACCGGCCCCCGCGAACTGTGAGGCGGCGCGCCGAACTCACAGTTCGCCGCGCTGTCCTGTCGAACTGGTGAGGACGGACCCGACCGAGGAGCGAACGACACGATGACCAGGCCGGCGATCATGAGCGAGCAGCGTCATCTGATCAACCTCGCCTACCGGCTCCTGGGCTCCCTGGCCGACGCCGAGGACGTCGTCCAGGAGGCCTACGCCCGCTGGTACGCCATGCCCGCGCCGCAGCGCGACGCCATCGCGGCGCCCGGCGCCTGGCTGAGCACGGTCACCAGCCGCCTGTGCCTCAACCAGCTCACCTCGGCCCGGGCCCGCCGGGAGACCTACGTGGGCGAGTGGATCCCCGAGCCCCTGCCCGACCAGTCCGAGTGGCCCGCCGACACCGCCGACCCGTCCGACCGGATCACGCGCATCTGGGCGGTGCGCAACCCCGACAAGCTCCGGCTGTGGACGAGCTAGCCGAGCATCCCGCGCAGGAACTCGGCGACCGCCGGCCGCAGTTCCTCCGGCGTCGGGTCGTCCCCGGCCCCCGCCAGCGCGTCGAACATCACCCCCTCGGCGAAGGCGACCAGCATCCGCCCGTGCCGCACCGGGTCGGGTGACCCGGCCCCGGCGACCAGCACCACGGCCGCCCGCCGGAACGCCGCCCCGCTCGCGTCGTAGACGGCGCGCAGCTCGGGCCGCCGGTTGGCCTCCAGCGCCAGCTCGTACCGGGCGAGCGTGCGCCGCCGGCCCTCGGTGAGCTGGAGGCGCAGCAGCCCCGCCACCGTCTCGACGACCGTCTCCCGGTCCCCGCCGGCCGGCAGGTCCGCGGCGGCGAACCGGCGCTGCTCCAGCTCGGTGAGGCGGGTCATGACCAGTTCCAGCAGGGCGGCGCGGGTGCGGGCGAGGTTGGAGGTGGACCCGGCGGGCAGCCCGGCGGCCTCGTCGACCGCGCGGTGGGTGAGGCCGCGCAGCCCCCGTTCGACGATCAGCGTGATGGCGGTCTCGGCGACCAGTTCGGAGCGCGATGGGGAAGTCACCCTTGCAGACTACACCTGTAGTGAAGTAGAACTACAGGTGTAGTCTCCGAAAGGACGGAACGATGCCTCACGCGATCGTGGTCGGCGGCGGGGTGGGCGGGCTCACCGTGACGGCGGCCCTGCACCGCAAGGGCTGGACGGTCACCCTGTACGAACGCGCCGCCTCCCTCGAACCGGTCGGCTCCGGCCTGGCGCTCGGCCCGAACGCCCTGCGCGCCCTCGACACGATCGACGCGGGCGACGCCATGCGGAAACTGGCGGCGTTCCAGGGCGAGGGCGGGCTGCGTTCGTGGAAGGGCGGCTGGCTGAACCGCACGACGGCGGAGACGGCGGCGGCGCGGTACGGGGACCCGACGGTGGTGTCGCTGCGCAGCGCGCTGGTCGACGTCCTGCTCGACCGCGTCCCACCGGACTCCCTGCGCCTGGGCGCCGAGGTGGAGTCGGTGGACCCGGAGACCGGCGAGGTGGTGACGGCCGGCGGCGCCGAACGCGCCGACCTGGTCGTCGCCGCCGACGGAATCAACTCCCGTATCCGCGCCGCCCTGTTCCCCGGCCATCCGGCCCCGCGTTCGGTGGGCCTGACCGCCTGGCGCTTCCTGACCCCCGCGGTCCCCGACCCGCGCCCCACCGAGACCTGGGGCAGGGGCCGCGTCTTCGGCGTGATGCCGATCGCGGACGGGGAGATCTACTGCTACGCGACGGCCCCGGCCGTCCCCGGCACGACGGTCCCCGACGAGAAGGCCGAGCTGGACCGCCTGTTCGGCGACTGGCACGACCCGATCCCGGCCCTCGTCGCGAACGCCGACCCGGCCCGCGTCCTGCGCAACGACATCCACGACATGGCCGAACCGCTCCCTTCCTACCACCGCGGCCGCGTCGCGCTGCTGGGCGACGCGGCGCACCCGATGACGCCGAACCTGGGGCAGGGGGCGTGCCAGGCGATCGAGGACGCGGTCGTCCTGGCCCACGAGGTGACCGACGGCGGCGGCCTGCCCGCCTACACCGCGGCCCGCCTGCCGCGCACCACCGGGATCGTGCGCCGTTCCCACAACCTGGCCAGGCTGAGCGGCCTGTCGGCACCGCCGCTGGCCGCGCTGCGCGACACGGCCATCCGCGCCGCGAACCTCCTGGGCCCCGGCGCGCTGCTGAAGCAGGCGGACTCCCTCTTCATGTGGCAGCCTCCTCGGGCATGAGGCGCTACGTCTTCCTGGACGCGGACGGAACGATCGAAGAGGACGGCTGGTTCGGGGCGGTGATCGAGGCCCCGACCGGCGTCGTCTACGTCCAGCAGTACGGCGGAACGGCCTGCCTCCAAGGCCGGGCGGAGGGCTACTACGTTCCGTTGGGAGCCTGGGATCCGGCGACGGGCCGCGACGCCCTGCGCGAGCTACGCGAGATCTTCGAACGCGACCTGAAAGGCACCGGCCTCCCCGGAGCACCCGCCGGGGACCTGCTGACCCGTATCGAATCCGCCGTGGAGGCCACGGTCTTCTGGCCGTCCACCCCAGCCGCGAACGCCGACAGCACCCGCGCCCACCTGCGCCTGGACGGGTCCCGCCTCGCGGACCTGGACGAGGCGTGGATCCCGATCGTCACCCCGGACGGCCCGGGCGTACTGCTGTGGTGCAACTCGGACTGAAATTCCGTTGCGGCCACCTCAGGTGATCTTGAACAGTGCCCGCATGACCTATCCCGACCCGACCCGGGCGAAGCACATCCTGATCGAGCGCTCCACCGCCCCCGCCCCCGCTCCCCCGGACGCCCTGACCTACACCCACCTCGTCGGCGAACGGGACGGCACCGTCCTCCACTACTCGCAGTGGCCGGACGGGGAGTCCGCCGCCGCGTTCGCCAGGGCCCGCCCGGAGGCGCGACCGTTCACCCTCTACCGGAGCTCACAGACCCCCGGCGCCACGGATCCGACCGGCTGCGCCGTCCTGGCCCGCGCGGTCTTCGACTCCCCCGACCCCGACCGCCAGCGCGCCTGGGTGGACGCCCTCCTGTCCCTGGAGACCGACGACCCCATGCCCGGCCTGCTGGCGGCCCACTTCCACCTGAGCGAGGACGGCACGGAGATCATCAACTACGCCGCCTGGACCTCCCGCGAAGCCCACCGGGCGGTCATGGAGGCCCCCTCCCCCGACGACGACCCCCTGGCCGCCGAATGGGAACGCCTCTACACCTGGCCAGGCCTGATCCACGCCGAGGCCCAGCGCTTTCAGCCGTTGTGAGGCGTGCCGGCGGTCAGCCAGCGGCGGACGCCGGCCATGGCCGAGCCGCCGCTGTCGGCGTCGATGGCGGTCGCCAGGTCGGCGATCGAGATCTGGGCCAGTGCCCGCGCCCAGGCGTCCTGGGCGGCCGCCATGGCCCGGGCGATCGCGCAGGGGCGGGTGCACTCCTCGGCGGGAACGCCCAGCGGTCCCTGCTGCCGGATCTCCGTGCACCGGTAGGCGGGCTCGGTGCCGTCGATGGCCCGCACCACCTCCAGCGCGGTGATCGCGGACGCGGGCCGGGTGAGGGTGTAGCCGCCGACCTGGCCCGGCGTGGAACGCACGATGCCCGCGCGGGAGAGCGCCTGCAACTGCTTGGCCATGTAGGCGGGCGGCGTGCCGTGCAGTTCGGCGAGCCGCGCCGCGGGCACCGGGGAGTCGCTCTGGCTGAGGGTGACGCAGCCGTGCAGCGCCCACTCCACCCCGTTCGACAGCTTCATGGCCCCAGCCTACCGAACTCGGATAGCGAGTGTCCGCGTTGTGATATATCTCGGATACTTTCTGTCCGAGATCATTGGGAGGGGTCATGGCGCACGATGTGCGGGAGGTGCCGAAGACGGCGTTCGGGGCGGCCGCGGTCGCGCTGTTCGTCGCGGCGGCCAACCTGCGGCCCGCGATCGCCGCGGTGTCGCCGCTGGTGGAGCGGGTCCAGCGGGACCTGGAGCTGTCCGCGACGGCGGTGTCGCTGCTCACCACGGTCCCGACGCTGGCGATGGGGGTCTGCGCCCCGCTGGCCGCCGTCGCCGCGCGGCGGCTCGGGCTGCACCGCGGGGTGCTGCTCGGTCTGGCGATCATCACGGTGGCCACCGCGGCCCGCGCGGTCGGCGGCGCGGCCTGGATCCAGCTGAGCTGCGCCGCCGTGGTCGGCGCCGGGATCGCCATCGCGCAGACGCTGCTGCCCGCCGTGGTCAAGGCGCGCTTCGCCGACCGCGCGGGCGTGGTCACCGGGCTCTACACCGCGGGCCTCGGATTGGGCGGCGCGGTCGCGGCGGGGGTCAGCGCCCCGCTCGCCGACGCGCTCGGGTCCTGGCCGGGGGCGCTGGCCTCCTGGGCGGTGCTCGCGGCCGCGGGCATGGTGGTCTGGTCGGCCGCGCGCCGCCCGCTCGCGCTGGACGACGTCGCCGCCCCCGCCGGGCCCGCGACCGCCGGGCTGCCCTGGCGCAGCGCGGCCGCCTGGCGGATTACCGCGCTGGCGGCGGGCAACTCGGCGCTGTACTACTGCGAGCTGGCCTGGGTGGCGCCGCTGCTCCAGGACGACGGCGGACGCGACGCCACCACCGCCGGGGCGCTGCTGACCGCGATGATCGCGATCCAGGTCGCCGCCATGCTGGCCGTGCCCGCGCTGCTGGGCGAACGCGCCGACCCGCGTGCCGGTCTCGCCCTCACGACCGCGCTGACCGCCGTGGGCTTCGCCGGACTGGCCGCCGTCCCCACCGTCCCCTGGCCGTGGATGCTCGCGCTGGGCGTCGGCCACGGCGGCCTGTTCACCCTCGTGCTGACCCTGCCGGTGGTGGCCGGCCGGGACCCGCGGGAGGCGGGCCGGATCAGCGCGATGGCGTTCTTCGTCGGGTACGCCGCCGCCGCGCTGGCGCCGGTCCTGGTCGGCGTCCTGCGCGACGCGACGGGAGGCTTCCGGCCCGCCTTCGGCGTCCTGGCCGCGCTGACCGCCCTGATGCTCGCCCCGATCACCCGCCTGCGCTGACCCGGGCCCGGCGGGCGTCGGCGGCGCTGCCGTCCGGGCTGCGCGTCCTGATCACGCGGAACCCGGCGTCGCGGGCGGGCGGAACCGGTGGTGCCCGTCCTTAACGGGATGCGCCGCCCGCCGCCGGGCCCCGACAATGCCCCGGTGAGCGATCTCGACTTCTTCGCCGATCTGCTGGCCACCGGGACGGTGCTGGGGCTCGACCACACCAGTTCCCCGGACGAGGTCGAGGCGGTCCTCGGGCGGGTGGAGGATCCCTGGCACCCGCCCGGCGGCATGCTCCTTGATTTCGGGCTGGTCGAGTTCGGCTGGCATCGGGACGATCGCGGTTCTCCCTGGTCGGTGACCTACTTCGGGGCGCAGGCCCATCGTCTGGCGTGGCTCGTGGAGGACGGCGGGGTCGAGCCGCGGCTCGTCGAGCGCTACGGGCCGTTCCGCTCGCGGCTCGATGCCGGAGAGCTTCTGGGGGCCCTGCGGGAACGCGGCTTCCCGCTGGAGGAACGCCCCTCCCTCAACGACGGCTGCGCCGAGTACTGGGAACCGACCTCCCGCATGGGCCTCATCGCCGAATCCTCCGGGGACGTGGTGAAGGTGCTCGGGCCACAGCCTTCTCCGGCCTGGCCGCGGTTCCGAGGGCGGAAGCAGACTTTCGAGTCCTACGCCGGGCACCTGGTCCCGCTTTCCGAGCCGGAACTCTCGGCCTGGCTGGACGAGCGGGAGCCCGCCGGACCCGAACGCGCCGACTGGTGGCACTGCCTGCGCGGCGCCGCCGGTGGCCCCGCCCGGTGGCGGCTGGCCAAGGCGTTGGACCGGCAGGCCGCCGAACGGGGCGTCGATCCGCCGGACGAGGCCGCCGTCACCCTCGTCCGGAATCTGGTCAGGGACGGCGCCGATCCGAGCGAGGCGGTCGAACGCTGGCTCGCCGCTGTTCCACCCCTCGCCGAGGCCGCCCGCCTGGCCGCCGCGCGCTCGCTCACCCCGGACGAGATCCGCCTGTCCCGCCGCCTCCGCGACCAGATCCACGACCTCCGGACCGTCCTGCCGTCCGCGGACTCCCCCGAGCTGCGCGCCTGGTTCGCCCTCCGGCCCGCCCTGCTCGGCGGCGGAACGCGGGAGGGCTGATGGACGGTGTCGGCGTCGACTACGTCGAGACGTGCCGTTCCTGCGGCGGCCGGGGGCGCTGCCACGGCGGGCAGAGCCTGGTCGGCGACGTCCTGCGCTGCGCCTTGGCCTCGCTTCGGCCGGGGCCGTGTCCGAGCAGGTCAGGGCGGGTGGCTACACCGGAACGCCGCCGGAGATCGCGCTGCTGGCGCGGGTCCTGGCGCGTTCCGGTGTTCCTGCCGAGGTTCGCTAGGGGACGGCGAGCCGTGCCATCTCCTCGGCGGAGAGCTCCAGTGTTCCGGCCGCGATGTTCTCCTCCAGGTGGGAGGGGTCGCCGGTGCCCGGGATGGCCAGGACGTGCGGTCCCTGCCGCAGGGTCCACGCCAGCCGGACCTGCGCGGGGGTCGCGTCGTGGGCGCGGGCGATCTCCTCCAGCGCCGCGTGGCCCAGGTCCACGGATCCGGCGTCCCTCCCGGACCCCGCGATCGCGTAGAACGGCACGTACGCCACCCCCTGCTCCCCGCAGGAGCGCAGCAACGCCTGCTCCTCCGGCGGCGCGCCGATCCCGTAGGGGTTCTGCACGCACACGACCGGCGCGATCGCCTGCGCCTCGGCGAGCTGGGCGGCGGTCACGTGGGAGACGCCGAGGTGGCGGACCAGCCCGGCGTCGCGCAGTTCGGCCAGCGCGCCGAAGTGCTCGGCCAGCGACCCGTTCCGGCGGCTGCGGGGGAGCCGCAGGTTGACCAGGTCGAGGTGGTCGCGGCCGAGCTGGCGCAGGTTCTCCTCCACCTGGCCGCGCAACTGGGCGGGCTCGGCCCACCACCAGTCCCCCGACGGGTCGCGGGCGGGCCAGACCTTGGTGGCGATGACGAGGCCGTCGGGGTAGGGGGCGAGGGCCCGGTTGATCAGTTCGTTCGCCGAGCGCAGCGGCGAGAAGTAGAACGCGGCGGTGTCGATGTGGCCGACGCCGAGGTCGACCGCGCGCCGCAGCAGGGCGACGGCGCGGTCCCGGTCGGTCGCGGTGAGCCGCATCGCCCCGAACCCCATGCGGTTGACCGTCAGGTCGCCCAGCGTCCAGGTCCCGGCAGCGGCGGCGGAAAGGGTGTTCTCGCTCATGAACGCAGAATGCGCCCCGTCGGAGGAGGCGCCGGGAACACGCTACCGGATCCGGGGCGCGATCAGCGCAGCAGGGAACGTCCGGTCGGCGACAGGCGCAGCGCCCCCGGCACGTCCTCGCGCGTGAACGTCACCCGCACCCGGTCCGTGCGGACCGGCAGCCGGGGGAAGTCGTTCTCCGCGTCCAGCGTCTCCAGGACCGCCAGCGCCCCCGGGCGCTCCGGGGCCGACGGCGGCTCCACCACCGCCGTCAGCGTCGTGCCCGGCGGCTCGGCCCCGTGGCCCGGACGCGACCCGGGCAGCGTGAAGTCCCGCACCGGGCTCAGCAGGCGCGCGTCGGACACGTCGAGCATGGTCGCGTTCGCCCGCTCGCGGTGCGCCGCCCACACCGGGCCCCCGTAGAACGCCGTCAACGCCTTCAGCCGCGTCTCCAGGTCCGCGAACGACCGCACCCACACGAACCGGTCCGGGTCGTCCAGGTCGCGGAACGTCCCCACGATCCGCATCCCGCACTCCTCCTGGGACTCGACGAGCTCCCTCTCGAACAGGTCGATGAGCTCGTCGCGGCGGCCCGGCCGCAACGTGTACTGGCGCAGCTCGATCACGGTCATCCGGTCACCCTCACGTGGAGCGGTCCGGGGCCGCAAGGGGCGGAGGCGCCATACGGCCCACGGATCGCGCCATGGGGCGTCAGCCCCCCGAGGCCGCGGCGCTCGCCGCGACCGTCACCGCGACCAGCACCGCGCCCTGGATCTCCTGGATCGCCTTCTGGACCGCCTGGCCGCCCCAGTCCCGTTCGCTGATCTCCTTGCCGCGCCGCTTGAGCTCCTTGCGGTCGTTCTCGGGGAACAGCTTCGGCAGCAGACCCACCGTGTGCACGAGCGCGACCAGCGCGGCCGTGCGCGGGTCCGGGTCGGCCCCGGTCACGACGGCGGCGCGGACGCGTTCCAGGACCTCGGCCTCGACGCCCGGGTCGGCGGGCTTCCACGCCTTGCTGGGGAACAGCCCGAGGACCTTCCCCTGCTCCTCGCGCAGCGCGCCCGCCTCGGCGAGGTCCGCCAGCAGCGCGTCGCGCAGGTCGCGGCCCCGGTCGCCGCGCCAGCTGTTGAACCCGGCGGCCCGGGACACCGCGTCCTTGGGCTTGCGGCCGTCGACCAGCTCGACGAGCCCGGCGAAGCGTTCGTGGGCGACGGGCCCGCCGGTCGCCGCCAGGCGGCCCGGCTTGCGGCCCGGCTCGTCCGGCCCGGTCAGGCGGAGCGCGCCGTCGAGGGCGAGCTCGACGATCGCCGCTCCGGCCAGCGCCGCCTTGAGCCTCGTGCCGTCCACCATGGGCTTGCCGGTGTCGTCGCGCAGCGCCAGCAGCAGGAACTCTTCAGCCAGGGTCAGTGCCATGCCCCTATGACTACCGGTGGCGCCGCAACGGTTCCACGGCGGGGTCACCAGTCGGCGGCGCCCGCGAACGACGTCTCCGCCGGGTCGTAGCCGAGGACCTCCCGGGCGGCCGTGATGTCCAGGGTGCGTTCCACCGCCAGATGGCTGATGGCGTACCGCGTCAGGCGCGGCGGCGAGGCGCTCCCGGCCAGCAGGAACGCCCCCTCCACCGCCGCCGCCAGCGGGCGCGCGGCGCGGTGGGGCAGGTAGACCGGCCGGGCCCGGACGCCGCGTTCGGCCAGGATCGCGCGGAACGCGTCGTCCAGCACGACCGGTTCGGCGTCGGTGACGTTGAAGACGCCGGAGGCGACCGGGCCGGTGGCGGCGAGCAGGCATGCCGCGACCAGGTTGCTGACCGAGGTGAGGCTGATCGGCTGGCGGCCGGTGCCGACGGCGACCAGCAGCGGGCCGCGCACCGCCGCCAGCACGCGCGGCAGCAGCGTCGTGTCGCCCGGCCCGTACACCGCGTGCGGGCGCAGGACGACCGTGTCGCGGCGGGCGGCGAGGACCGCGCGTTCGGCGGCGGCCTTGGACGCGCCGTAGGCGTTCAGGTACCGCGCGACCGGGGCCTCGTCCTCGGCCGCCCGCACCGTCGGCCGGAACGGGTCGTACACGCTGGCGGTGCTGACGTGCACGAACCGCGCGCCGGGGAACGACGCCAGCGCGTTGCGCGTCCCGGTCACGTTGGTCGCGAACAGGCCGGCCGCCGGTCCCCAGTCGGTGACCGAGCCCGCGCAGTGGATCACCGCGTCCACCGGCGGCGGGTCGGCGAGCGGCCCGCGGGTGAGGTCCCAGGAGCGGTAGGGCGCGCCCGCCAGGTGCCCCGGCGCGACCGTGGCGCGCCGCCCGAACGCCAGCGTCTCGATCCCCCGCCCCACCAGCGCCCGGCACACCGCCCCGCCGACGAAGCCGGAGGCCCCCGTCACCGCGATCCTCATCGCTCCCCCCGCCGCACGAGTTCCCCCAGCCGTTCCCGGTCGAGCTTGCGCCCGCGTCCCGAACGCGGCAGCCCGGGCACGGCCACGATGCGGTCCGGCAGCGCGTCGTGGTCGATGACGTCGCGCAGGCGGCGGTCCAGCCCGGCGGTCGCGCCGACGACGGCCAGCACGACCTCCTCGTCGCCGGTCTCGGGGTCGGGCAGCCCCACGTAGGCGGCCTCGACGACGCCGGGCAGCGCGGCGACGGCGGGCTCGTACAGGCCGGGGTACAGATTGAACTTGCCCCGGATGAGCATGTCCTTCTTGCGGCCGGTGAGGACCAGGCGGCCGTCGTCGATCCGCGCCAGGTCGCCGGTCGGGAGCCGGTCCAGCGGCGGTTCGCCCAGGTAGCCGCGGCACAGGTTCGGGCCGGACAGCAGCAGCTCGCCGTCGCCCGCGACGACCGCGTCCACCAGCGGCTCGCCCAGCAGGTCGCCGCCGGCCCCCGACGCGGTGTGGGCGAGCTTGTCCTCGGCCGACGCCAGGGCGACCGGCAGGATCTCCGTCATCGCGTACACCGACAGCACCTTCGCCGAGGGGGCCGCCGCGACGGCCCGCCGCAGGACGCCCGCCGGGGCCGGGGCCGCGCCCAGCAGCACGTACCGCAGGTGGCCGGGCAGCCGGGGCGCGGCGTCCAGGACCTCGGCGAGGTGGACCGGCACGCAGAACGTGTGCGTCGCGCCGCGTTCGGCCAGCAGCCTCGCGAAGTCGGCCGGGGGGCAGAACAGCGGCGGCATCGACCACCGCGCCCCCGAGATCAGGGTCGGCAGCCCCAGCATGAGCTGGTCGGTGTGCACGACGTCGCCCGGGCCGAGCGGCAGCCGCTCCCGGAACAGGTCGAGCGCCGCCGCCAGCGAGCCCTGCGTGTGCACGACCGCGCGCGGGTTCGCCGTGGTGCCGGACGTGAAGATCACGGCGGCGGGCGCGTCCGGGTCGCCGGTGAACGGCTCCTCCGGCGCGTCCCCGGCGGCCAGCGACGCGAAGGACAGCGCCCCGCGCGGCACCCCCGGCAGGCGCCGCCCGGTGAAGACGTGGCGCATCGGCCGTTCGTCACCGGGGATCCGCAGGTCGGCGAGGTTGGGCAGCAGCAGCCCCCGGCGCCGCGCGTACGCCCGCACCGGGCGCAGGCGGCTGCCCGCGTACAGCACCGACTCGGCCGCCGACCAGCGCGGGCGCGCCAGCCCCAGCCGCGCCGTGAACATCTCCGGTCCGGCCCCGGGGTCGGCGAACACCACGACCCCGCCCGCCGCGACGACGCCCAGCGCCAGCACCAGCGACTCCGGCGACGGCCGCACGGAGAACAGCACGCCGTCGCCGGGTTCCATCCCGGCGGCGAGCAGCCCGTGCCGCACGGCCAGCACGCGGCGGCGCAGGTCGCCGTAGGTGAGCTCCGCGCCGTCCCCCGCGACGAGCGCGACCTCCGCGGGGGTGCGCGCCGCCTGCTCCAGCAGCCTCGCGACCAGCGTCACGCCCTCGCCTCCTTCCGGATCACCATCCGCTTGTAGGTCGGCAGCAGCACCCCGCGCGCCGCCGTCCGGCGCGTGATCCTGACGGGGGCGGCGGCCAGCACGGTCCGCGCGACCGCCCGCGTCTCGGCCATCGCCAGCGGGTACCCGATGCAGAACCGGGGCCCGGCCCCGAACCACAGCCGCCGCAGCTCCGGCGGGTGCGGCCGGTCCAGGTCGAACGGCCCGTGGGCGGCGCAGCAGTTGTGCGTGGCGATCAGCACCCGGTCACCGGGCCGCACCGCGACCCCGCCGATCTCCGCCCGCGCGCGCACGCCGCGCAGCATCACCGGCGTCGGCGTCACCACCCGCATCGCCTCGTCGATCGCCCGGTCCAGCAGCCCGTCCGGGTCGGCGGCGACCCGGTCCAGCGTCCCGGTGTCGCACAGCAGCGCGATCATCCGGGGCACCAGCGTCGCGACCGTCTCGGTCCCGGTGAGGAAGAACGCCCCGGCCGCGCCGCGCGCCTCCTCCTCCGACAGCCCGAGCGAGCGCATCCGGCCCATGACCGTGCGGTCGTCCCCGGCCGCGTACGCCTTGGCGGCGATGTCGCCGAGCGGGTCCAGGACCTCGCGGGCCACGGCGATCTGCGCGTCCGACAGCCGCCGGGTGCGCAGCGACACCATCGCGGTGATCCGCTCGCCGCCCTCGAACAGCGCCCGGTAGTCCCGCTCCTCCGCCTCCAGCCCGATGACCCGCCCGATCACCGTTCCGGCCATGGTGCGCATGGTGTCCACCAGGTCCACGACCGCGCCGCGTTCCAGCCGGTCGGCGAGCCGGGCCAGCGGACCGGCCAGCACCTCCGCGCACAGGGCCTCGGTGTAGGCGGGCGTGAACAGCTCGGCCAGCCGCGCCCGCATCGCCCGGTGCTCCTCGCCCTCCATGTTGAGCAGCACCGACGGCCCCAGCACCGGCGTCCACAGGTCGCCGGGCGAGCCCGGCCCGTCCTTGCGGAACGTCTCCCGGTCCATCAGCACCTGGCGGGCCGTCGCGGCGTCGTTGACCACCACGCCGACCCCCGGCACCCGCACGACCGGCCCGCGCCGCGCCAGCCCCCGCAGCAGCGGGTAGGCCAGCGGATGCGCGGCCAGGTACAGCCGTCGTTCCCAATCGATCACCGGATGTCCACCACTTCCGGCCGGTACCGGTGGTCGGCGTACCAGCCCAACGTCCTGACCAGCCCGAACGCCCGCAGCCGCCGCACCGAGCCGTACACGACCACATCGTCGCGCAGCCCGTAGCCGGCGGTGAGGCGGCGGACCCGGTTCACCAGCGCGCGGTCCTCGTGCACGTCCTCGATGCGGGTGCGCGGGAAGCCTCCGGCGCGTTCGTACAGGTCGGCGGTGATGGCGACGTTGCAGCCCGGCATCATCACGTACGGCCCCAGGTACAGCGGGTCCTGGTTGCCGGGCCGGAACCGCCCGAACAGCGCCGCCGTCCGCACGACCGCCGGCAGCAGCCGCCGCTCCCACCACTTCAGCGGGAACTCGTCGGTGCGGGGCAGCAGCGGCCCGCTCACCATCAGCAGCCCGTCGTCGAACGCCCGCTTCACCGCCGCCACCCACTCCGGGTGCGGCAGGCAGTCGGCGTCGGTGCGCGCGACGTGCGTGGCGCCGCCCGCGATGGCGTGCCGGACGCCGGTGTCGGCGGCGGCCCCGGTGCCCTTCTCGGCCTCGTGGACGATCCGCACGTCCAGCTTCGGATGCTCCTCGGCGAACGCCCGCACGACCTCGGCGGTCCGGTCGGTGCTGGCGTTGTCCACCACGACCAGGATGAAGTCGGTGTCGGTCTGCTCGCCCAGCCGCCGCAGCGTCGCGCCGATCGACCTCTCCTCGTCGTAGGCGGGGATGACGACCCACAGCTCCATGAGCGCCCCTCCCCTCACAGCTCGACGAAGGTGACGCCGAGGCTGACGCCGCCCGCCAGCCCCACCATCGCGACCCTGTCGCCGGGGCGGCAGCGGCCCTCCCGGATCGCCGTGGCCAGCTGCACCGGCAGCGACGCCGACGCCATGTTGCCGTGCTCGGGCAGCGTCACCACCAGCTTCTCCGCCGGGATCCCGAGGATCGACCGCAGGATCTCCAGATACGGCAGCGTCACCTGGTGGACGGCGATCACCGCGAAGTCGTCCCAGGTCAGGCCGGTCTTCGTCAGCGCGTTCACGAAGATCTCCGGGCCGTGGCCGACGAACGCGTCCTTGAGCCGGCGCCCGTCCCCGCTGAAGTAGGTGTACTCGGGGTCGCGCGGGTGCATCGACCCGCCGCCCGGCAGCGTCCCCACCCGCCAGGCCGCCGACACCGCCGCGAAGTCCCGGTAGAAGATCCCGCCGTCGGAGGCGGCCTCCACGACCACCGCCGCGCCCGCGTCCGACAGGGTGTAGCCCGCGAACGCGTCCACGAACTGCGCCCGGTCGCGCACCGACCAGCGGATCGCCCGCGACGGGGCCTCGCCGGTGCACACCAGGACCCGTTCGGCCTGGCCGGTGCGGATCAGCGCGTCGGCGGTCTGGAGGCCGTTGAGGAAGCTGTTGCAGGCGTTCTTGACGTCGAAGACCGGGCAGGTCGCGCCGAGCTTGGCGGCGACGATGTGCGCGGTGGCCGGCTCGACCAGGTCCTGCGAGGCCGACCCGAACACCAGCAGGTCGAGCCGGTCGGCGGCCAGCCCCCGGTCGGCCAGCGCGGTCCGGGCGGCGGCCACCGCCAGGTCCGACGCCTGCTGGTCGTCGTCCATCACGTGCCGGGACCGGATGCCGGTCATCCGCTCCACGATGGTCGGGTGGGGCCGGAACGCCGGGCTCGCCGCGTCGACGCGCGCCTCGACCTCGGCACTGGTCAGCGTGCGTTCGGGCAGATGGGCCGCGACGGCGGCGATGCGTGCTCGCATGGCTGGTGACTCCCCCGGATGTCCAGTTCGGTGCGTGGTAGGGGCGTCAGGGAGGGCGCCCGGAACCAGACTCGCCGGGTCTCGGCGGCGCGGACAGAGAGACCTTACGGAAATGTACGTGAGTACCACTACTCATCCGAATTGAGCCCTCCCCCCGTTTCCGCACGTGGGGGGCGATCGGGAGACTGTGTCCCGTGACCGAGAGCGACGTGACCCCCACCGTGACCCGGGCGCCGCGCGGCGCCGCCGAGCGCGCGGAGCGACGGCTGCTGTGGCACGGCAACCCCGGCCTGTTCGCGCTGCTGGAGGCCGCCCGGGGGCTCGGCCCGATCACCCGCGTGCCGCGCCTCGGCTGGGTGGTGACCGATCCGGTGCTGGCCCGCCGCGTGCTCAACGACCACGCCGCGTTCGGCATGAACGGCGAGGGCGGCGTCGGCCACCTGTGGACACAGCTGTTCGGGGAGGAGATGGGGCGGTTCTTCGACGGGGCGCGGCACGCCGAGGTCCGCACCCGCGCCCGGGACCTGTTCACCGAGGACGCCGCCCGCGCGCTGGTGGAGCGTTCCCAGGGCCCCTTCCACGAGATCATCGCCGGTCGGCTGGCGGCCGGGGGGACCGTGGACGTGGCCGACGCCACCCGCGTGCTGGCCGGGCGGATGGTCGCCGACCTGCTCGGCCTCCCGGCCGGCGGGCCCGACGACGGGTACCGCCGGATCTTCGCCGCCGGGGAGCGCCTCGCCGCCCTGGCGATGGGCACCATGGGCTCCACCGAGCTGGCCCCGGAGGTGGTGGCCCGCGCCCGCGCGATCGTCGAGGAGATCACCGTGGGGGTCGAGGACGGCTACCGCACCGGCGGCCCCGGAACGCTGCTGGGCCGCTGCCGGGAGATGGACCTCGGCCTGCCGCTGACGCGCGGGCTGGCGACGCTGCTGGTCATCGCGGGCACCGAGACCGGCGCGTCCGGCACCGCCCGCACCGTCGCGCTCCTGCACGACACCGGCCAGCAGGACCTGCTGCTGGCGGCCCGGCGGCGGGACCCGGCCGGTGAGCCCCACCGGCGGCTGCTGGCCAACGCCGTCCGGGAGGGGCTGCGGGTCGCGACGCCCGCGCCGGTGATCGGGCGGCACGTCGCGCGCGACGCGACCGTGGCGGGGCGGCGGCTGCGGGCGGGCGAGCGCGTCCTGCTGCTCACCTACCGGGCCAACAACGACGTGGGGGCGTTCGACGTCACCCGCGACTACGTGCCCGAGAACCGCCAGCTGTGGTTCGGCGGCGGGCGGCACCTGTGCCTGGGCGCGGCGGTCGCGCGCACCCAGGTCGCCCGGATGCTGGAGACGCTGCACGCGGCGGGCCGCCCCTACGAGGTGGTGTCACGCCGCGCCGCCCGCCGCGTCCTGGTCCCGAACTACGCGACCCTGAACGTCAGGCCGGCCTGACCCGCCGCCCGCGTGGGCACCGGCTCCGGGGCCTCGTCCGACGGCTGGCCGGGCGGCCGGCCCGGCAGTTGGCCCGGCGGCGGCTGCTGCTGCTCGTTCTTCGGGACCTGCGGGACGACCGGCACGACCGGCGCGGGCTCGGGCCGGTTGACCCACCACAGCCCGGTGGAGATCGCCAGCAGCGCCAGCACGACCAGGACCAGCTTGAGGACGTCCGCGCGGCTCGCGCCGCCGGGCCGTTCGGCGGCGCGCCGCTCCCGGGCCGACGCCCGCTTGCGCCGCCGCCACTCGCGCCGCATCCGCCAGCGCTCGACGCGGCCGGGGGTGCGGACGCGTTCGCTCGCGGACGGCTCCCTGATCGTCGCGCCCCGGACGAAGTCCTCGTCGAACACCGGCCCCGGCTCGTCGTGATCGGTGGTCATCGCCAACCCTTCCTCGGCGGGGAACGCCTGCTGCGCACGCTACCCGAGCCGGGAGCCGAACGGGATGGAGGAGTTCCGGGTCCGGTACGCGTGACCCTTCCGCACAAAACTAGAACACGTTACAGTCGGCGGGCAGGAGGCGAACTCCGTTCTAGTCGTGTTCCCGTAAGGAGGCCGGATGGGCACCCCGGTGATCGTCGAGGCGGTACGCACGCCGCTCGGCAAGCGCAACGGCTGGCTGGCGGGCCTGAAGGCGCAGGCCGTGCTGGCCCGCGCGCTGACGGCCGTGCTCGACCGCGCCGCCCTCGACCCCGCCCGGGTGGAACAGGTTTTCGCCGGGTGCGTGACGCAGGCGGGCGAGCAGGGCGGGCACGTGGGCCGCTACGCGTGGCTGTACGCCGGCCTCCCCTGGCAGACGGGCGTGACCACGATCGACGCGCAGTGCGGGTCGGCGCAGCAGGCCGTCCACCTGGCGGCCGCGCAGGTCGCCGCCGGGGTCGTGGACGTGGCGATCGGCTGCGGCGTGGAGGTGATGAGCCGCGCCCCGCTCGGCAGCAACGTCCTGCCCGCCAGCCCGCGCCCCGACGACTGGTCGATCGACATGCCCAACCAGTTCGAGGCGGCCGAGCGCATCGCGAAGCGGCGCGGGCTGACCCGGGAGGACCTGGACGCGTTCGGGGCGCGCTCCCAGCGGCGGGCCGCCAAGGCGTGGGCCGACGGCCGCTTCGACCGGGAGATCGCCCCGATCGACGCCCCGCAGGTCGACAGGGAGGGCGCCCCGACCGGCGAGACCCTGCGCGTCACCCGCGACCAGGGGCTGCGCGAGACCACCGTCGAGGGGCTCGCCGGGCTGAGGCCCGTCCTCGGCGAGGGCGCGCTGCACACCGCCGGGACGTCCTCGCAGATCTCCGACGGCGCGGCGGCCGTGCTCGTCATGTCCGAGGACAGGGCCCGGGAACTCGGGCTGCGCCCGCGCGCCCGCATCCGGGCGCAGGCGCTGGTCGGCTCCGAGCCGTACTACCACCTGGACGGCCCGGTCCAGTCGACCGAACGGGTCCTGGCCCGCGCCGGGATGACGATGCGCGACATCGACATCACCGAGATCAACGAGGCGTTCGCGTCGGTGGTGCTGTCGTGGGCGAGCGTCCACCGGCCCGACCTGGACCGGGTCAACGTCAACGGCGGCGCGATCGCCCTCGGCCACCCGGTCGGCGCGACCGGCGCCCGCCTGGTCACCACGGCCCTGCACGAGCTGGAGCGCCGCGACGCCGCCACCGCGCTGGTCACGATGTGCTGCGGCGGGGCCCTGTCCACCGCGACGGTCCTGGAACGGATCCGGTGAGGCCGGAGGACCTGGGCGGTGGGGTGTGGAGCGTGCCGGTGCCGATCCCCGGCAACCCGCTCGCCCACACCCTCGTCTACGCGCTGGAGTCGCCGCGCGGGCCCGTGCTCGTCGACGCGGGCTGGGAGCACCTCGACTCCTGGGGCGCGCTGAGGGACGGGCTGGCGGCGTTCGGGATGGACGTCGCCGACGTCCACGGGGTCGTCGTCACGCACTACCACCCCGACCACGCGGGGCTCGCCGGGCGCGTGCGGGAGGCGTCGGGGGCCTGGATCGCCATGCACCGGGACGACGCGGCGGTCGTCCGGCTGTTCCGGGAGGCGGTCGCGGCCGACGACGAGCGGACCTGGGAGCTGGCGTCGCTGCGCCGCGCGGGGGCCGACGACGGCGAGATCCTCGGGACCGCCGAGCGGCGGCGCGAGCGGATCGACCCGCCCGCGCAGCCCGACCGCGAGCTGGAGGACCGGGAGCTGGTGGACCTGCCGGGGCGGCGGCTGCGGGCGGTGTGGACGCCGGGGCACTCCCCCGGCCACCTCTGCCTGCACCTGGAGGACGGCGACCGCATGTTCACCGGCGACCACGTCCTGCCGAAGATCACGCCGCACATCGGGCTGTGCCCCTACGACCTGCCGGACGTCGATCCGCTGGGGGACTTCCTGCGGTCGCTGGACCGGGTCGCCGCGATCCCCGTCGGCGAGGTGCTGCCCGCCCACCAGCACCGCTTCCACGACCTCGCCGGACGCGCCGGGGAGATCGCCCGGCACCACGAGGAGCGCCTGGCCGAGCTGACCGGGCTGCTGTCGCGCGAGCCCGTGACGCTGTGGCAGGTCGCGGCGGGGCTGGGGTGGCGAGAGCCGTGGGCGGACATGTCCTCCCAGTCCCGGCGCATGGCGGCGGGCGAGGCGGCGGCGCACCTGCGGGTCCTGGAACGCCGGGGGATCGCCCGCCGGGAGGGTGAGGGCGACCCGCTGCGGTTCGTCCTGCGCTGATCGTCCCGCCTCCTGGCGGCGGGGTGTCAGACACGTCACCCTCCTGACTAGACTCTTGATGAGACTGGAGTCTCATGCTAGAACTCGTTCTAGATCCAAATACCGAGCAAGCGCTCGATCACATCGGGTCCCGTGTGGCGCGACGCGGTACCGCCCCTTTCTCCAGCGGTTCACCACCGAAGGGACGGCAGTGACGCACAAGACACGGCAGGACGTGGGCCTGTCCGGGCGGGTGGCGGTCGTCACCGGCGCCGGGCGCGGCCTCGGCCGGGCCGAGGCCCTCGCGCTCGCGGGCGCCGGGGCGCACCTGGTCCTCAACGACCTCCCCGGCGACGACGTCCACGAGACCGCCGAGCGCGTCCGCGCCGGCGGCGGCCGGGCGGCCGTGGTGCCCGGCGACGTCGCCGACGCCGCCACCGCCGACGCCCTGGTCAAGACGGCGCTGGCCGAGTTCGGCGCGCTGGACGCGGTGGTCAACAACGCCGGGTTCACCCGCGACCGCATGCTGTTCAACATGGCCGACGACGAGTGGGACGCGGTCGTCCGCGTCCATCTGCGCGGCCACTTCGTCGTCTCCCGCGCCGCCGCCGCGCACTGGCGCTCCCGGTCCAAGGAGACCGGCGGCCCCGTCTACGGCCGGATCGTCAACACCGCCTCCGAGGCGTTCCTGCTGGGCGCGCCCGGCCAGCCCAACTACGCCGCCGCCAAGGGCGGCGTCGCGGCCCTGACCCTGTCCACGGCGCAGGCGTGCGGCCGTTACGGGGTGCGCGCCAACGCCATCTGCCCGCGCGCCCGCACCGCCATGACGGCGGACGTGTTCGGCCCCGCGCCCGAGGGCGGGCCCGACCCGCTGGGCGCCGAGCACGTCGCGCCGCTGGTCGCCTACCTCGTCTCGCCCGCCGCCGACCAGGTCACCGGACAGGTCTTCGTGGTCTACGGCGGCCGGGTCGCGGTGATGGCCCCGCCGACCGTCGCCCACCTGGTCCGCACCGACGGCGTGTGGACCGCGGACGCCCTGGCCGGCGCGCTCGGCCCCCATGTCGCCACCGGGAGCGCGGGCTTCAGCGCCGCCGCCTCCCTCGCGTTCGACTGACCCGCCAGCGGTCACCCGGACCGGGCGCCGCCCGGCCCGTCCCCGGCACGCCCCACCCCGGCGGAAGGACTCCCCTTGCCCACCGAGCTCGAAGTCACCGACGTGATCGACCCCGGCGTCTACGAGGAGGGCGGCGTCCCGCACGAGCGGTTCGCCTGGCTGCGCGAGCACGACCCCGTCCACTGGCACCCCGATCCCAACGACGGCGTCCCCGGCTTCTGGGCGGTGACGCGGCACGAGGACGTCGTGCACGTCTCCCGGCACCCCGAGCTGTTCTCCTCCCACACCCGCACCGCGATGTTCGAGGAGTTCAGCCCGGACGACCTGGCCCTGTACGGGGTGATGATGCTGTTCCAGGACCCGCCGGACCACACCCGGCTGCGGTCCATGGTGAACAAGGGCTTCACGCCCCGGATGATCGGACGGCTGGAGCAGCACGTCCGGGAGATCTGCGCCGGGCTGATCGACGAGGCCGCGCCGCTCGGCGAGTGCGACTTCGTGGAGCGGTTCGCCGCCCCGCTGCCGCTCTACACGATCTGCGAGCTGCTGGGCGCGCCGCTGGAGGACCGGGAGAAGATCTTCTACTGGTCGAACAAGCTGGTGGCGTTCAACGACCCCGACTACATCGGCGACCGCAGCGAGTCCACGGCGGTGGCGGCCGAGTTCATGGAGTGGGCCTCCGTCCTGGCCAAGGACCGGCGCGACACCCCGCGCGACGACATCGTCACCAAGCTGCTGTCGCCGGACGCCGACGGCACGCGGCTCAGCGAGGAGGAGTTCCAGCTCTTCGTGCTGATGCTGTCGATCGCCGGGAACGAGACCACCCGCACCGCCACGGCCGGGGGGATGCGGACGTTCTTCGAACGGCCCGACCAGTGGGAACGGCTGCGCGCCGACCGCTCGCTGCTGCCGACGGCCGTCGAGGAGATCGTGCGCTGGGTCAGCCCGATCAACCAGTTCCGGCGCACCGCCACGGCCGACACCGAGCTCGGCGGCAAGCCGGTCAGGGCCGGGGACAAGGTGGTGCTGTTCTACGCGTCGGCCAACCGGGACGAGCGGGTGTTCGAGGACCCGTTCGCGTTCGACGTCGGGCGCGACCCCAACCCCCACCTGGGGTTCGGCGGCGGCGGGCCGCACTACTGCCTGGGCACCCACCTCGCCCGCCTCAACCTGAAGATCATCTTCGACACGATCCTGGACCGGATGCCCGACATCGCGCCCGCCGGGCCGGCGCGGCGGCTGCGCTCCAACTTCGTCAACGGCCTCAAGGAACTGCCCGTCCGCTTCACGCCACCCCGGCGGTGACGGGACCCGGGCGGCGGGGGTGCCGGGAGGGCCGTTCGCCCAGCGCAGACCCGCTGCCCGGGCCGGGACCGATGTGCTCTTCGAAACACTTTTGGACGTCATGCCCAATATTGAACTGTCGGGTAACGTGCGCAAGCTAAGGTCTCTCTCAACAACAAGGGCATCAAGGTGAGGCGGCGCCGTGCACGCCCGCCCCACCATGACGGACAGGAGTGGCGCGTGGGCTGGGGCAGGCGTGGCTGAGGCGGTGGAGCCGGACGCGTTGGAGCCGGGCGACGGGCCCCTGCGCGTGGCCCTGCTCTCGTACCGGAGCAAGCCGCACTGCGGCGGGCAGGGTGTCTACCTGCGGCACCTGAGCCGCGAACTGGTCGACCTCGGGCACTCGGTGGAGGTGTTCTCCGGGCAGCCGTACCCGGAGCTGGACCGCGACGAGATCGTGCTGACCAAGGTCCCGAGCCTGGACCTGTACCGGGACGAGGACCCGTTCCGCACGCCGGGGCGCGAGGAGTTCCGGGACTGGGTCGACGTGCTGGAGTTCGCGCACATGCGGACCGGCGGCTTCCCCGAGCCCCTGACGTTCAGCCTGCGGGCGCTGCGCGAGCTGAGGCGCCGCCGCCGCGACTTCGACGTCGTGCACGACAACCAGGTGCTCGGCCTGGGCAACCTCGGCATCACGCGGCTGGGCCTGCCGCTGGTCACCAGCATCCACCACCCGATCAGCGTGGACCGCCGCATCGAGATCGAGGCCGCGCCCGACCTCAAGGCCAAGCTCGGCAAGCGCCGCTGGTACGGGTTCGTGACGATGCAGTCGCAGGTCGCGCGGCGCATCGGCCCGGTGCTGACGGTGTCGGGCTCCTCCAAGGTCGACATCGTCAAGGACTTCAAGGTCGACCCGCACGACATCCACATCCTTCCGCTGGGCGTGGACACCCGGATCTTCCATCCGCGCGGCGAGCGCGTCCCCGGCCGGATCGTCGCGATGGCCAGCGCCGACGCGCCGATCAAGGGCGTGGACGTGCTGCTGCGCGCCGTCGCCAAGGTCGCCACCGAACGCGACGTGCACGTGGTCGTCGTCAGCCGCCCCAAGGCCGACGGCCCCACCGAACGCCTCGTGCGGGAGCTCGCGCTGGGGGACCGCGTGCGGTTCGTCAGCGGGATCTCCGACGAGGAGCTGGGCGAGCTGCTGGCCTCCGCCGAGGTCGCCGTCGTGCCGTCCCGGTACGAGGGGTTCTCGCTGCCCGCCGTCGAGCACATGGCGTCGGGCACCCCGCTGGTCGCCAGCCGCGCCGGGGCGCTGCCGGAGGTCGTCGGCGACGCCGCGATCCTGGTCGAGCCCGGCGACGTCGAGGAACTGGCCGGTGTGCTGCGCCGCCTGCACGACTCCCCCGAGGAGCGCGGCAAGGTCGGCGCGGCGGGCCTGGCCCGGGTGCAGGAGCGGTACGCGTGGCGGGCCGTGGCGCAGGCCACCGTCGGCCACTACCGCAACGCCATCACCCAGCGCCGGTACCTGCGGATGGCCGCGGGCCGGTAGGCACCACGCCGAACAACCGGGGCCTCCTCCCCCGAGGCTCCCGTACGGAAGGAGCACGACCCTGCTGACCGTGGATTTCCAGCGGTTCCGCGTCACCCCCGGAGAGCGCGTTCTCGACATGGGATGCGGCGCCGGACGGCATGCCTTCGAGCTGTACCGCCGGGGTGCGCACGTCGTGGCCTTCGACCTGGACGCCGAGGAACTGGCCGGGGTCGAGAAGATGTTCGGCGCGATGCGCCTGGAGGGCGAGGTCCCCGAGCAGGCGCGCGCCGAGACGGTGCGGGGCGACGCGCTCGACCTGCCGTTCCCCGACGACCACTTCGACAAGATCGTCGCCTCGGAGGTGCTGGAGCACATCCCCGACGACATGCGCGCGATGCGCGAGCTTCTGCGCGTGCTGAAGCCGGGCGGGCAGCTCGCGGTGACCGTCCCGGCCTGGCTGCCCGAACGGGTCTGCTGGGCGCTGTCGGAGGACTACCACACCGCGCCCGGCGGCCATGTGCGGATCTACACCCGCGCCGAGCTGGAGGCCAAGCTCAAGGCCACCGGGTTCCGCGTGGACGGGCACCACCACGCGCACGGCCTGCACACGCCCTACTGGTGGATCAAGTGCGCGGTCGGCGTGAACAACGACGGCAACCCGCTCGCCAAGGCCTACCACCAGGTCCTGGTGTGGGACATCATGAAGCGGCCCCTGGCCACCCGCCTGGCGGAGAAGGCGCTGAACCCGGTCCTCGGCAAGAGCGTGGTCGTGTACTTCACCAAGCCCGCGCGGCGCGACGCTCCCTCCACCAAGGAGAAAGTGGATGCGGTCTGAGGTCGCGCCCCCCGCCGTCGAAGGCATCCTGACCTCCGCCGACATCGTCGCCACCGCGCAGAGCATCGTCCGCCAGCAGGAGGGGTCCGGGGCGATCCCCTGGTTCTCCCCCATCGACGACGTCCCCGGCCACGTCGACGCCTGGAACCACGTCGAGGCCGCGATGGCGCTCACCGTCGCGGGCCTCGGCGACCACGCCCGCCGCGCCTACGAGTGGCTGGCGGGCGTCCAGCGCCCCGACGGGTCCTGGCCCGCCAAGTGGGTGCTCGGCGAGGTCACCGAGCCGGGCGGCGAGTCCAACCACGCCGCCTACGTCGCCGTCGGCGTCTGGCACGAGCTGCTCATGACCGGCGACGAGGACTTCGCGCGCCGCATGTGGCCGGTGGTCCACAAGGCCGTCGAGTTCACCCTCGGCCTCCAGACCCGGCGCGGCGAGGTCCTGTGGATCCGGCACGAGAACGGCGAGGCCGCCGACCACGCCCTGCTGACCGGCTGCTCCTCGATCTACCAGTCGCTGCGCTGCGCGGTGGCCCTCGCCGACCGGCTGGGCCACCCCCAGCCGGACTGGGAGCTGGCGGCCGACCAGCTCGGCCACGTGGTGGCCGAGCACCCGGAGGCGTTCGCCGACAAGAGCCGCTGGTCGATGGACTGGTACTACCCGATCCTCGCGGGCCCGGTCCGCGGCGGGGCGGCCGAGCGGCGGTTCGCCGCGCAGTGGGACACCTTCGTGGTGGACGGCCTGGGCTGCCGCTGCGTCTCGGACCAGCCCTGGGTCACCGCCGCCGAGAGCTGCGAGCTCGTCATGGCCCTGGACGCGGCGGGCCGCCGCGACCGCGCCCTGGAGCTGTTCCGCACGATCCAGCACCTGCGCCACGAGGACGGCTCGTACTGGACGGGCTGGCAGTTCGAGCACGGCAGGCACTTCCCCGGCGACCGTTCCACGTACACGGCGGCGGCGGTGATCCTGGCCGCGGACGTGCTGGAGGGCGCCTCCCCGGGCGCGAAGATCTTCAAGGAGATCGCCGACCACCCGCTGGGTCCGTCGAAGGCGGCCGACCCGACGGCGTGCGGCTGCGCCCTGGTGAGCGTGGCCAACCCGGTCCGCACGAGGCTCTGAACGGCGACGGCCCCGCCCGCCCGGGCGGGGCCCGCCCGCCGCGTCAGCGCAGGGGGTCGCCGTCGTTGACGCGTTCCAGGACGCGGAGGGAGCCGACCACGCGGCGCTCCTCGAAGGCGCCGCTGTCCACCGCGCGCAGGTAGATCTGCTCGTAGGGGGCCTGGCCGCCGTCGGCGGGGTCGGGGAAGACGTCGTGGACGACCAGGGCGCCGCCCACGGCCACCCGGTGCGCCCAGCCCTCGTAGTCGGCGCGGGCGTGTTCCGCCGCGTGGCCGCCGTCGATGAACAGCAGGGACAGGGACGTGTTCCAGAAGCGCGCCACGGTGCGGGACGCGCCCACGATCGCCACCACGTGGTCCTCCAGGCCCGCCGCGGCGATGTTCTTCCGGAACACCGGCAGGGTGTCCATGCGGCCCGTCAGCGGGTCCACCAGGGACGGGTCGTGGTGCT
This sequence comes from Actinomadura kijaniata, assembly GCF_014138665.1. Classification (NCBI taxonomy): domain Bacteria; kingdom Bacillati; phylum Actinomycetota; class Actinomycetes; order Streptosporangiales; family Thermomonosporaceae; genus Actinomadura; species Actinomadura kijaniata. The sequence goes on along the minus strand of NZ_JACJIA010000001.1, from coordinate 651,928 downwards.
CCCAGCCCGCCTGGTTCTCCTCCGAGCCGTGGTGGTGGTCCACGGTCACCACGGTCGCGCCGGTGTGGCGGGCGGCGGTGCCGAGGTAGATGGCCGACTTGCCGCAGTAGGTGCCCACCTCCAGCAGCGGGCCGAGGTCGCGGGCGGCGTACTCCAGGGCCGCGTCGTACAGCGCCAGGCCCTCGTCCTCGGGCATGAAGCCCTTGGCGGCGCGGGCGGCGCGCAGCATGTCGGCGGGCATCGGGAGCTTCGCCGCGCCGTCCGTCAGGGTGTCAGTCATCTCTCGCCTCCGCCGGGCACTTTATCCGGATCTTCGAACGGGATTCGACTCTTGCCGCCCAATACTGGAACGTGTTCTACTTTCGGGGTGGGCGCACGCGCCGGACCCGCCGCACGGGTCGAACCGAACCTGGTTCGGTAGGTTGGTCCGCACCGCACGCCCATCGGGAAGTGAACGGAGAAGGCGATGAAGGTAAGCGTCGACCCCCTGGTCTGCGAGGCCAACGCCGTGTGCGTCGGCATCGCCCCCGAGGTCTTCGACCTCACCGACGACGACGAGCTGGAGATCCTCCTGCCGGAGGTGCCCGCCGGCCAGGCGGACAAGGTCCGGCACGCGGTGCGCTCCTGCCCCAAGGCCGCGCTGGCGCTGGAGGAGTAGCGCCCGCCTCGCCCCCGTCAGGTCACACCCACCCCCCAGGGCGCCGCGCCGGCGCCCGTCCCTCGATGTGGAGGCAGCCATGGCACGTGCCGCGGTCCTGCATGCGGTCGGCGACACCGAACTCGACCTGCGCGACGACGTCACCGCCGTCGATCCGGGTCCCGACCAGGTCAAGGTGAAGATCAAGGCGACCGGGGTCTGCCATTCGGACCTGTCGACCATGTCCGGGGTCCTGCCCTCGGTGCCCCCGGCGGTGATCGGCCACGAGGGCGCCGGCGTGGTGGCGGAGGTCGGCGACCGCGTGCCGGGCGTCCAGGTCGGCGACCATGTGGTGATCAACTGGACGCCCGACTGCGGGACCTGCCCCGAGTGCCTGCGCGGTGAGCCGTACCTGTGCATGGGGTTCATCGGGGCGGCGTTCAGCGACCCGAGGTTCCGGATCGGTGGCGACACCCCGGCGTTCGGGATGGCCGGGGTCGGCACGTGGGCCGAGGAGGTCACGCTGCCGTACCAGGGCGTCATCAAGGTCGCCGAGGACGTGCCGTTCGAGTACGCGGCGCTGCTCGGCTGCGGCATCCCGACCGGCGTCGGCGCGGCCGTCAACACCGCCAAGGTGCGGCCGGGCTCGAAGGTCGCGGTGGTCGGCGCGGGCGGCGTCGGCCTGTCGGTGATCCAGGGGGCCCGCATCGCCGGCGCGGCCACGATCCTGGCCGTCGACCCGAACGAGGCCAAGCACCCCCTCGCCAAGCAGTTCGGCGCCACCCACACCGCGACGCTGGACGACCTGGAGGAGGCCAAGGGGCTGCTCACCCTCGGCCAGGGCTTCGACTACGTCTTCGAGGTCGTCGGGAAGTCCGCGGCGATCACCACCGCCTGGGGCATCACCCGGCGCGGCGGCGACGTGATCGTGGTGGGCGCGGGCGCGGCCGACGACAACTGGGAGATGAGCGCGTTCTCGCTGCTGTTCGAGGGCAAGAACGTCAAGTCCTCGCTGTACGGCGGCTGCGACCTCAAGCGGGACGTGCCGATGTTCGTGGACCTGTGGCGGGCCGGACGGCTGGACATCGACGGCCTGATCAGCCGCCGGATCCGGTTCGAGGACCTCAACGACGCCGTGCGCGCCCTGCACCAGGGCGACGTGATCCGGCAGGTCGTGCTGTTCGACTGACGGGAAAAGCGCACGTCGGAACGGGTTCCGGGGCATGACCGGAACCCGTTTTCCGTGCGGTCGAACTGAGATTCTCCGGACGGGGCGCACCAAATGATCGCCGCGCGTGTCATCCTTCTGCTGTCGAGACCCAGGTGAAGCCAGCGAATCCAGCATGGAGGGTGGGTGGCACACACCGGCGAGGCGGGACGGCTCCCGCTGACGGCCCGCGCGATCGCCGCGGCGTTCGCGCTCTGCGCGCCGCTGGCCGTCGTCCCCGCGGCGGCGGCGGACGCCACCGCCCCGGCGCGCCTGATCCGCGACGTCCAGGGCCGGGGCCACCTGTCCCCGGTGAACGGGCGGACGGTCGCGCGCGTCCCCGGCGTCGTCACCGCCGTCACCGGCAACGGCTTCTGGATGCAGGACCCGCGCCCCGACCGCGACGACGCCACCTCCGAGGGCGTCTTCGTCTTCACCCGCACCCGCCCGACCGCCGCGGTCGGCGACGCGGTCCGGGTGGACGGCCGGGTCAGCGAGTTCCGGTCCGGCGGCCCCGCCTCGCCGCACCTCGGCCGCACCGAGATCGACGCCACGGCCACGCTGGTCGAGGCGCGCGGCGTCGCCGTCCCGCCGCCGGTCGTGCTCGGCCCCGCCGGGCGCCGCGCCCCGTCCGCCGTCGTGGACGCCGACCACGCCGGCCCCGGCCAGATCGACGTCGAGACCAGGGGCCGGTTCGTCCCCGGGCGCGACGCCATCGACTTCTACGAGTCCCTGGAGGGGATGCGCGTCCGCGTCGAGGACGCCGTCGCGGTGGGCCCCTCCCGGGCCGGCGAGGTCCCGGTGCTGCCCGCCGACGGCCGGGGCGCGGGCGAGCGCACCGGGCGCGGCGGCCTGCTGCTGCGCGCCGACGACCCCAACCCCGAGCGCGTCGTCCTCGACGACGCGCTGGCCCCGCTGCCCGCCATGAACGTCGGTGACCGGCTGCCCGGCGCCAACGACGGCGTGCTCGACTACGGCTACGGCGCCTTCAAGCTGCTGCTCACCGCCACCCCGCGCCGCCGCGACGGCGGCCTGCCGCGCGAGACGACCCGCCCGCAGCGCGACGGGGAGCTGGCGGTGGCGACCGTCGACATGAACGGGCTGAGCCCCGACGCCCCCACCGCCCGGTTCCGGGCGCTGGCCGCGGACGTCGTGGACGGCCTGCGCAACCCCGACCTGATCGCCGTGACCGGCCTCCAGGACAACAGCGGCGCCGCCGACGACGGCACCGTCGCCGCCGACCAGACCGTCGCCGAGCTCGTCACCGCGATCAGCGCGGCGGGCGGCCCCGCCTACGACTGGCGGTCGGTCTCCCCGCGCGACAACGCCGACGGCGGCGTGCGCGGCGGCAACGTCCGGGCCGGGTTCCTGTTCCGCACCGACCGGGGCCTGGGCTTCGTGGACCGCTCCGGCACCGGCGCGCCCGCCGACCCCGCCGCGGGCGTGTCCGCCGGAACGGACCCCGCGCCGGCGCCCGTCCGCGCCGTCCCCCACCCGGCGGACGGCGGCGGCCCCGGGAAGGTCGCCCTGTCGTCGAGCCCCGGCCGGATCGCGCCCGCCGACCCCGCCTGGAGCGCCGCCCGCAAGCCCGTCGCGGGCGAGGTGACCTGGCGGGGCCGCCGCATCGTCGTCATCGCCAACCACTGGTTCGCCAGCAGTGACGACCAGCCGCTGTTCGGCCGCCGCCAGCCGCCGCTGCGGCCCAGCGAGTGGCGGCGCGACGCGCAGGCCCGCGTGGTGGCGGGGTTCGTGCGGTCGCTGCGCGCCGTGGACCGCGACGCCGACGTCATCGTCGCCGGGGACCTCAACGAGCGCGAGTTCGCCGCCCCGCTCCGGACCCTCACCGAGGGCACCGGGCTGCGCGGACTCCCGTCCCGGACGCCCGCGAAGGACCGCTACACCACCGTCGTCGACGGCAACTCCCAGATGTCGGAGCACATCCTGCTCAGCCCGTCGCTGGGCGGGCGCCGCCACGAGTACGAGATCGTGCACCGCAACGCCGAGTTCGCCGACCGCGCGGGCGACCACGACCCCACGATCGTGCGGATCGACCTGTCGCCGGAGAAGCCGCGCGAGAAGGCGGCCAAGAAGAAGTGAGAACCGCGATGGCCGGCGAGCGCTGCCCAGTGCCGCCGGCCATCGCGCGATGTCTCATTATCGTGCCAACCGCCGGATTCGCTACACCTACCCGGCCGATCGGTCCGAACCGCACACGACGGGCCTGGTCAGAGGGACCGGCCCCCCGCCGAGCCACCGGCCGTGATGGCGGAGGACGGTGTTCTCTCCCCTGGTCGTGCGGGGATGCACACCGCGGCGGCCCTCCGACAGACTCGGGGGGGCCGGTCTCCGGTGAGAACGGCAGGGGTGCTTTCATCGACGACGGTCTGCCTGCGCGTGCCGCCGGGCGTCCCAGGGAGGTCATGTGAACGAGGCGGTCGTGGCGTTCCGGGAGGCGTACGGGACGGAGCCCGAAGGGGTGTGGGCGGCTCCGGGGCGGGTCAACCTGATCGGCGAGCACACCGACTACAACGACGGGTTCGTGCTGCCGTTCGCGCTGGAGCAGACGGTGACGGTGGCCGCCGCGCCCTGGGAGGGGGCGCCGGACGGGGCGCTGGAGGTCTCCTCGCTGCGCGCGCCCGGGGAGCGGGTCGGCGTTCCGCCGGACGCGGAACCGGGCTCGGTGCCGGGCTGGGCCGCCTACCCGGCGGGGGTGCTGTGGGCGCTGCGGGACGCCGGGCACAAAATCGGCGCGGCGCGGCTGGTGGTCGGCTCCGACCTGCCGGACGGCGCGGGGCTGTCGTCGTCGGCGGCGCTGGAGTGCGCGACCGCGCTGGCGCTGACCGGGCTGGCCGGGATCGCGCTGCCGGGCGCGGAGCTGGCCCGGCTCGCCCAGCGCGCCGAGAACGTCTTCGTCGGCATGCCGTGCGGCATCCTCGACCAGAGCGCGTCGCTGCTGAGCACCGCCGGGCACCTGCTGCTGCTGGACACCCGCGACCTGGGGGTGCGGCAGGTGCCGTTCGCGGCCGACGGCCTGGAGCTGCTGCTGGTCGACACCCGCGTCAAGCACAGCCTCGTGGACGGCGAGTACGCCGCGCGCCGCGCCTCCTGCGAGGAGGCCGCGCGGCGGCTCGGGGTGCGGGCGCTGCGGGACGCCGGCGACCTGTCGGCCCTCACCGACCCGGTGCTGCTGCGCCGGGCCCGGCACGTGGTCGGCGAGAACGCCCGCGTCGAGCGGGTCGTCGCGCTGCTGGAGGCGGGCCGCGCCGCCGGGATCGGCCCGCTGCTGACCGCCTCGCACGTCTCGCTGCGCGACGACTTCGAGGTGAGCTGCCCCGAGCTGGACGCGGCCGTGGCGGCGGCGCTGGCGGCGGGCGCGCTGGGCGCGCGGATGACCGGCGGCGGCTTCGGCGGCTCGGTCATCGCGCTGGTCCCGGCGGACGCGGTCGCCGAGGTGGCCGCCGCGGTCGCGCTGGCGTTCGCCGAACGCGGCTGGGCCGAGCCGCACTGCCGCACCGTCACCCCGTCCGCCGGGGCGCGGCGGGTGCGGTGACGCCCCCGGCCGCCGGTCCGCATCTGACGGCGGCGACAGGGGCACCTCGCGGTCCGGTGATAGACCGAGCGCCATCGCGGAGGTACGTTCCGCTCATGACCAAAGGTGGATGCAGTTGCGGACACGGCGGCGGTTGCTCTTGCCCGAAGGGCTGCTCCTGCGGGTGCAACGGGTGACCCGACCCGCCCCGCCGTCCGTCAGGACGGCTCGGTGAACACCTCCGGATAGACGAACAGGCCGGGCGAGCCGCCGGTGTGCCAGAACACGACGGTCTCGTCCGCGCCGATCTCCCCGGCACGGACCATGCCCACCAGCCCGGCGGCGGCCTTGCCCGAGTAGACCGGGTCCAGCAGCAGGCCCTCGGTGCGCGCGAACAGCCGGACGGCCTCGGTCATCGCGGCGGTCGGCAGGCCGTACCCGGCCCCGAACCAGTCGTCGCGCACCCGGTGGTCCCCGGCCGGCCGGGCCACGCCGACCAGGTCGGCGGTCTCCTCCACCAGCGCCTCCAGCGTCGCGGAGGTGACGTCGGCGGGCTCGTACACGCAGATCGCCTCGACCCGCGCCGGCAGCCCGGCGTGGGCCAGCCCGACCACGAGCCCGGCGGAGGTCCCGGCGGTGCTGGTGGCCGCGACGACCCGCTCCACGCGGCCGGGGCCGCCCGGGGCCGCGAGCTGACCGGCCAGCTCCAGGGCGGCGCCCACGTAGCCGAGGGCGCCGGTCCCGTTGGAGCCGCCCGGCGGGATGACGTAGGCGGGGCCGATCTCCTCCAGCGCCTTCACGGTCTCGTCGATGCCGTCGACGATCCGGACGTTCGCGCCGAGCAGGTGGTCGAGCAGGACGTTGCCGGAGGTCTCGTAGAGGGCGTCGTCGCGGGGGACCGACCGCGACAGCAGCAGCTCGCAGCGCAGGCCGAGGCGGGCGCAGGCGGCGGCGGTCTGCCGGGCGTGGTTGGACTGCACCGCCCCGAACGTGACGACCGTCCCGTGCCCCTCGGCGAGCGCCCGCCCGAGCAGGAACTCCAGCTTGCGGGTCTTGTTGCCGCCGATGGCCAGCCCCGTGCAGTCGTCCCGCTTGATCCAGATCTCGGGTCCGCCGAGCGCCGCCGAGAGCCGCTCGGCCCGTTCCAGCGGGGTGGGCCAGTGCCCGAGCACGGCCCGGGGAAAGCGCGCGAGAAGGTCGGTCATGGCCCCCATTGTGCCCGCGTGGCCCGCCGCCGCCTCAGGCCGGGCGGTCCGTGACCTCGACCGCGCCCCGGTGGACCAGGCCCCTGACCCGCACCGTCACGCCGTCCCACGCCGGGGCCGCGGTCACGGACGTGGACACCCCGGCCCCGCCCGCCTCGACCCGCGTCCCCGGCGGGACGACGATCCGCACCGTGGACCGGTGGGCCAGCACCCACACCGTGGCGCGGGCGGGCAGGTCGGCGTCGCGCAGGTCCAGCAGGCAGCCGCCCTGGTGGGCCACGACGGCGAGGGTCTCCGGGCAGCGCCACCGCCCGGTGCGGCGGACCTCGCTCCGGCAGGCGACCTGGAGGCGCCCGGACACGCCGGGCTCCGGCGTCCAGACGGCGCGGCGCGCGGGCAGGTCGGCGGCGATGCGGTCCAGGTCGTCGTGGGTGCGGGCGGACAGCGCCCGCCCGATGCGCTCGTCCAGCTCGGGCTCGTCGAGGCGGCCCTCGGCGTAGGCCCGGTGCAGCCGCACCAGCAGCGCGTCCCGGTCGAGGTCGGAGGCGCGCGGGGCGGGGCGCTGGTCGACGCTCATCGGCATCCTCTCCTTCGGTCGCCCCTCCAGCTTCGACCCTTCCGTTACTGGAAGGTCAAGCGCGGGTCGCGCGGGATCCGGCCCGGCGTGGCGTCCGGGGGCCTCCCCGGAGCGCCTGCGGGCCGCGCCCGGGATGATCCATTACTCTCGCGGCAACGGTGATCTTCTGGGGGAGGAGGCCGCCGATGCATGCCGTCGCAGGCCACGAGCACGGTCCGTACACGCTGTACGACCTGGACGCGCTGCCCGACGAGGGCGACCGGTACGAGCTGGCCGACGGCTGGCTGACCGAGCTGCCCGGCGACCTGTGGCACGACAACGCCGCCGAGCAGCTGCGCAGGATCCTCAAGGAGGCGGCCCGGCACGCCGACGCCGACGTCCATGTGGCGGGCGCGCCGCAGCACGTCACGACCCCGGCCGGGATCCGGCGGCCCGACGTGTTCGTGGTGCCGCGCGACATGGCGCGGATGGCGCTGGAGCGCCGCACCCACACCTACTACGGCCCGGACCTGATACTGGTCGCCGAGGTGGTGACGCCGCGCACCGACAACGAGCGCACCGACCGCGTCCACAAGGTCGCCGAGTACGCCGCCCTCGGCATCCCGCACTACTGGATCGTCGACCTGGAGCCGCGCCCGCTGGTGACCATGCTGGAGCTGGACGGCGCGGCCTACCGGGCGGTCCGCCGCGCGAAGTCGGGCGAGCCGGTCGAGGCGCCCGCGCCGTTCCCGATCGCCTTCGACCCGTCGCGGCTGTCGGAGATGGAGTGACTGGCCGGATCCTTGCGGACCTTGGCGATCAGGCCACTCGTCGCCCGGGTCGCGCGGCGGCACGCTGGGGGCCATGACGACGATGCGAGCCATCAGCCAGGACGTCCTCGGCGGACCCGAGGTCCTGAAGGAGATCGAACTGCCCCGGCCGGAACCGGGACCGGCCGAGGTCCTGGTCCGCGTCCACGCGGCCGGGGTGAACCCGACCGACTGGAAGCACCGCGCGACCGGCGGGCTGCTGGGCGAACCGCCGTTCGTGCTGGGCTGGGACGTGTCCGGCGTGGTGGAGGCGGTCGGCCTCGGCGTGACCCTCCACAAGCCGGGCGACGAGGTGTTCGGGATGCTGCCCTACCCCCGCGGGCACGGCGCGTACGCCGAGTACGTGACCGCCCCGTCGCGGTGCTTCGCGCCCAAGCCCGCGAACCTCGACCACGTGCGGGCCGCCGCGCTGCCGCTGGCGGCGCTGACGGCGTGGCAGACGCTGGTCGACACCGCGGACGTCCAGCCGGGCCGGCGCGTCCTGGTCCACGCCGCCGCCGGCGGCGTCGGCCATCTGGCGGTCCAGATCGCCAAGGCGCGCGGCGCGTACGTGCTGGGCACCGCGCGCGCCGCCAAGCACGAGTTCCTGCGCTCGATCGGCGTGGACGAGCCGATCGACTACACGACGACCGACTTCGCCGAGACGGTGCGGGACGTGGACGTCGTGGTGGAGGCGATCGGCGGCGACTACGGCCCGCGCTCCCTGCGGACGCTGCGCGAGGGCGGCGTGCTGGTGTCGCTGGTGCTCAACAGGCTCGCCGACTTCGATCCCGGTGGCGCGCGCGCCGAGACGCTCCTCGTCGAACCCGACCACCACGCCCTCACCCGGATCGCGGAGCTGGCGGAGGAGGGACGCCTGCGCGCCGAGATCGACACGGTCCTGCCCCTGGCGGAGGCCGCGAAGGCCCACGAGAGGGGCGAGTCCGGCCGGAGCCGGGGAAAGATCGTCCTGACCGTGTAGCCCGGCCTCGCCTCCGGGCGAGAGGTCCGGACCGGAAGGCCGTCTACGACGCGACGGCCGACCCGTTTTCCGGTGAGGGGGAAGGGTCGGCCGTCACGCCGCCGTATGCCCGGTGGCGGGCGCGCGATCCCCCGGTGCGCCACCCGCCCGTTCCAGGCCGCCCGGTCCGCGGTCGGCGCGGATCCCCGTGGAGGCATCCCCGCGACACCTCCGTCACCGCGCCCGTGAGCCCACCCGTGGGCACGCCGGACCGGGCGACAGGAACTCTGCCGTACGCCGATCAGCATCCGATCAACAATCGATCAACGCGCCGGTAATCTCACTCCCGTGCTGTTGCTGACGACGCTTGACGCCTGGCGGGCCCAGGAAGGTCCGAGGTTCGTCCTCGGGGAGGCCGGGGCGGTGTGGGCCGGCGGGGACGACGCCGACGTGCTGGCGCTGGCCGACGCCGAGTTCCCCGAGGGGCAGGTCCTCGCGGTGGACCCCGGGCCGGGCGCGGGACCGCGCGGGGTGGTGGACCGGACGGGGGCGGAGGTCCGTTACCTGCGGCGCGCCCCGCACGGCGGGCACGTGGCCGTGCTGGAGCAGCCCGCGACGGCGCGGGCCCTGGACATGCTCCCCCACCCCGAGGGCGGCTGGTTCCGCGAGACGTGGCGGACGGGCCGGGCGTTCACCCCCGACGGCTATCCCGGCGAGCGCAGCAGCGCCACCGGCATCTACTTCCTGCTGCCGCCCGGCGAGGAGTCGATCTGGCACGTGGTGCGCTCGGACGAGGTGTGGCTGTGGCACCGGGGCGGGCCGCTGTCGCTGGTCCTCGGCGGCGACGGCGAGCGGCCCGGCGGGACGACGACGGTCACGGTGGGACCGGACGTGGAGCACGGCCAGGTCCCCCAGGCCCTCGTCCCGGCGGGCGTCTGGCAGTCCGCCCGGCCCGCCGGGAACCAGGAGGTCCTGGTGAGCTGCGTGGTCTCCCCCGGGTTCGACTTCGCCGACTTCCGGGCGCTCTAGGGGCCGGTCAGGACGCGGCGAGCGCCTCGGTCGGGGCCAGCCGCGCCGCCCGCACCGCCGGGTACAGGCCCGCGAGCGCGCCCACCAGCAGCGTCGCGCCCAGCGCCCCGGCCAGCGCCGGGAGCGGCAGCGCGAACGGCCAGCCGCGCGCCAGCGCGTACCCGGCGGTGGCCAGGGCGCCCAGCAGCAGGCCCGCGACGCCGCCGAGGGCCGACAGCAGCAGCGACTCGGTGAGGAACTGGGCGCGGACCAGCCCCCGGGTCGCGCCGAGGGCGCGGCGCAGTCCGATCTCGCGGCGGCGCTCCAGCACCGACACCACCATGGTGTTGGCGATGCCGACACCGCCGACCAGCAGCGCGACCGCGCCGAGCCCCAGCAGCAGGCCGTCCAGGGTGCCCGCGGCGGCGGCGCGGGCGGCCAGCGCGTCGGAGGGGCGCGACACCGCGACGTCGCTCGGGCGCTCGGGGTTCAGCGCGCGGGGCAGCAGGGCCCGCACGGCCGGGACCGCCGTGTCGGCGGCCTGCCCGTAGACGGTGGTCGGGCGGCCGTCGTACCCCAGGTGGGCGCGCGCGGCCGGAACGCCGACGAGCGCCGCGCGGTCGATCTCGGGGGCCAGCGGCAGCGGCGCGAGGACGCCGACCACGGTGAACCAGCGGTCCCCCACGTGGACGCGGACGCCGGGATCGGTGATCCCGAGACGGTCGGCGGCCACCGCGCCCAGGACGACGGCCGGGTGGCGGGCGGTGGCGTCGTTCAGCCAGGCCCCGGTACGCACCCCGCCCCGCAGGGTGCGCAGCAGCCCCAGGTCGGCGGCCTGCACGGTGAGGCCGCCGGTCTCGACGCGGGGGATGCGGTCGGTGCGGCGGACCGTGGCGTCCAGCTCGCCGGTCGCGCTCGCCGACGCGACCCCGTCCACGCGCGCGGCCAGGGCGACGGCGCGTTCGGGCAGCCGCGCCTTGTCACCGCCGATGCTCTCCCCCGGCTGCGCGCGCAGCAGCCCGGTGCCCAGGGCGTCCAGGCGGCGCAGCAGGTCGGCCTGCCCGGACGCGGCGATGCCCAGCATCGCGACCATGGTGGCGATCCCGATCGCGACACCGAGCGCCGACAACGCGGCACGCGCGGGCCGGGCCCGCAACCCGGCCGCCCCCAGCCGGGCCATGTCAGCCGAACGCAGGCGCGTCACCGTCCTCTCCCGCCGGTGACGGCCACGACGTCGCGGACGTGGGCGCGGTGTGGGTCGGTCGTGCGGCGGTGGGGCCGATCGGCCGGGTGCGGGATCAACGTGTTCCCCTCTCGTCCTTGGCTATGTCGCCGTCGCGGACGTGGACGCGGCGGGGGCAGCGGGCGGCGACCGCGCGGTCGTGGGTGATGACGACGACGGTGGTGCCGGCCGCGTTCAGGTCGCCGAGCAGGGACAGCACCTCCTCGCCGGAGGCCGAGTCGAGGTTGCCGGTGGGCTCGTCGGCCAGCAGCAGCGGCGGGTCGCCGACGACGGCGCGGGCGACCGCGACGCGCTGGCGCTCGCCGCCCGACAGCCGCCCGGGGCGGTGGTCCAGGCGGTGGCCGAGGCCGACGCGTTCCAGGGCGGCGGCGGCGCGGGCGCGGCGCTCGCGGCGGGGACGCCCGGCGTACAGCAGGCCGTCGGCGACGTTGTCGAGGGCCGAGGCGCGCGGGTCCAGGTGGAACTGCTGGAACACGAACCCGATGCCGGTCGCGCGCAGCCGCGCCAGCCGCTGGTCCGGCAGCCGTCCCACGTCGTGCCCGGCCACGCGGACCGTGCCGGACGAGGGCCGGTCCAGCGTGCCGACCAGGTGCAGCAGCGTGGACTTGCCCGAGCCGGACGGGCCGACGACGCCGACCAGCTCGCCGGGCGCGACGGTCAGGTCCACGCCGCGCAGGGCGCGCACGCCGCCGGGGTGGTGCTTGGTGACGCCGACGAGTTCGATCACTGGGCGGGCACCCCCACCCGCGTGCCCTCGGCCAGGCCGGTGCCGGAGACCTCCACGCGGTCGCCGCCGTAGGCCCCGGTCCGCACGGGGATCCGGCGGCGGGAGCCGTCCGCCGCGACGACCTCCACGCCGTAGCCGCCGCCCCGCAGGGCGAGCAGCGCCTCGACCGGGACGGTGAGCACGTCACGGCGGCGTTCCCGTTCCAGGCTGACGGTGACGGGCGCCTGGTCGAGCCCGCCGGTGTCCCTTCCCCCGGCCAGCTCGATCTCGACGTCCACCGTCGGCTCCTGCTGCCCCTCGCCGCGCGCCTTCTCGGCGGTGCCGCCCACCCGGACGACCCGGCCGGGCCGCGTCCCGCCGCCCGGCAGTTCGACGGTCACCCTGGCGTTCGCGCGGGCCAGGGCCCGGTCCGACACCTTCAGGTCCACGTGGACGACGGGCCGGACGCCGGTCAGCGTGAGCATCGGGCGGCCCGTCGCGACCCGGTCGCCCACCGCCGCGCCGACGGCGGTGACCCGGACCGGGGACGGCAGGAACACCGCCTGCGCGGCGTCCACCGTCCCGGTCTCCGGCAGTCCCGCGTCGTCCTGCCAGTCCCGCACGGCGCGGGCCGTCGCCGGGGTGAAGCGCCGGTCCACGGTCAGCGCGGAGCCGTGGCCGAGGGCGCGCAAAGCGCGTTCGAGCTGGGTCACGTCGGGTCCGTCGGCCCCCTCGGCGAGCGTGCGGTACAGCGGCAGCGTCCCGTGCAGGAGCACCACCGGCCGCCGGTCCACCCGGTACAGGACGTCGCCCTGGCGCAGCACCCGGCCCGGCCGGGGCACGGCGGTGACGACGCCGGACGTCCCGGCGGCGACCTTCCGCTCCCCGGCGAACGTCAGCGTCCCGTCCACCGTCTTGGTGTCCACCAGATCGCCGCGCGTGACCGGGGCCGTCGCGGCGGACGGCCGGACGGGACCGCGCTCGGGTCCGTCGCCGGTGGCGGCGACGGCCGCGGCCCCGGCCGCCGCGAGCGCCGCCACGGCGACCCCGGCGACCAGGAGGCGGTTCACTTCCGCCCCTCCCGCAGGATGTGGTCGCACTTGGCGTACGACTGCTCCCACTTCCTCGGATTGCGCAGGTGGACGTCCGGCGGCGCGTTGTCGGGCATGTCGTAGCCGTTGGCGCGCATGCACTTGGCGAACCGCGCGAACCGGTCCTTGGTCGCGGGGTCGTTCATGTCGATCGTCTTGCCCTGCGGCTCGACGCCCGCGCACGCCTTGCGCGCCCTCTCCGGGATCGTCATCCCGCCCGCCGGGATCTTCTTCGGGTCGTCGGGCATGTCCACGCCGTGCTCGCGCAGGCAGCGGGAGTATTTCAGCTGGGCCGCGTCGGACGGCGTGGGCGGTGCGGCGGCGGGCTCGGAACCTCCGCCGCAGGCCGCCGCGAGCAGCGGCACGGCGAGCAGGAACGACAGCCGTCTCACGGGAACTCCTTCTGGGCATGGTGAGGACACCGCACGGCGGAGGAGGGCCGTGCGGGAACGGATCAGCGGATCAGGGGCAGTCGACCAGCGGTGGGACGCGGGGCGGCGGGGCCGGGTCCGCCACCAGCAGGGCCTTTCCGGGCTCGGTCAGCCAGCCGTCGTGGACGCGCCAGGTTCCCGGCACGCTCGGGTGCGAGCCCTTCTGCGGCACGGCGAACACCCCGACGGTCACGCCGCGCCTCCGCAGCATCGCGGTGACCTGGTCCACCGTGCGGCCGATGAACGCCCGGCACGCCAGCGGCTCGCCCGGCGTGCTCAGCCGCGCGAAGCCCCGGTGCCGCTCGCCCGGCCGGGCCCGGCGGCCCAGCGAGATCATGGCGGGCCCCGTGTAGTCCGGCCCCTTGTAGGCGCGGTAGTCCACCGGGATCCGCACGCCGATCACGCAGCGGTCGGCGGTGGCGCAGGCCCCCGGCCGCGCGATGGGGACGATCGCGTCGGGGCGGCGGGACCGCTCCTGTTCGGGCACGCCGTTCAGCCGGGGGTCGTACGGAGTGAAGATCATCCCTTCCATGCTCGGGGAGACCGGCTGGACGCTCAGGCCGATGTCCAGGCCCCGGGCGCGCAGTTGCGCGGCGTAGCGTTCGGGCGCGGCGAAGGCGTCCTTCACCGTCACGATGTAGAAGCCGCCCTCCCGGCGGATGTCGAGCGCGGCGGCCGGGCGCGGGCCGAGGGCGGGGCCGAGCGGCAGCAGCCAGCCCGCCAGCACGGCGGCGGCGGCGAGCGCGACGGTCAGCGGGACGGCGAGCCGCCACCGGTCCCGGCGCGGGCGGGCGGCCGGGCGGGGCCGCGCGGTGATCTCGTCGAGCAGCTCGCGCGACCCGTCCCCCGCCGGCGGCACCGCGTGCGCGGGCTCGGCGCACCTGACGATCTCTTCCAGGCTCATCGGAGCGCTCCCTCCGCCAGGGCGACGGCGCGGGCGCCGTACCGTTCCACGTCCACGCCCTCGTCGGCGAGCGCGCGGGCGAACCGTTTGCGGGCGCGGTGCAGCCGGACCCGGACGGTCGCGGCGCGGCGGCCCAGCACCGTCGCGGCCTGCTCGGGGGTCAGGCCCTCCCAGCCGGTCAGCGACAGCAGCTCCCGGTCCTCGCCCGACAGCCGGGCGAACGCGGCGCGGATCTCGGCGGCGGCGCCGTGCCGTTCGGGCGCGGCCTCGGCGAACTCGGCGCGCAGCCGCGTCAGCAGCAGCTCGCGGCGGGCCGCGCCGCGCCGGTGGTTGGCCAGCACGCGCCGCGCGACGCCGTACAGCCACAGTCTCGCCCCGTCGCCGTCCGGCACGTCGTCCAGCCGCCGCCAGGCGATCAGGAAGGTCTCGCCGAGGACGTCCACGGCGTCGTCGGACGACGCGGTGCGACGCAGCGCGTACCGCGCGACCGCCTCGTGGTGGGCCGCGTACAGGGCCTCGAAGCGCGCGCGATCCCCCGACGCCTGGTCCACGCCGTCTCCCTTCGTCCGGTCATCACAGCAGATGTCCGGACGAAGGGAGGCGTTACAGGGGGAGGCGGAGGTTTCTCAGTCGCCGCCGAACGCGGCGTCGAACGCGCCCTCCGGCGGGGTGATCGCGTTGAGGCCGCGCACGTACTCCAGGGCCTGGGGCGCGCCCTGGAGGCGGTCCATGCCCGCGTCCTCCCACTCGACGGAGATCGGGCCGTCGTAGCCGATGGCGTTCAGCGCGCGGAAGCAGTCCTCCCAGGGCACGTCGCCGCGCCCGGTGGACACGAAGTCCCAGGACCGCCGCAGGTCGCCCCACGGCAGGTGGGACGACAGCCGTCCCCGGCGGCCGTCGCGGGCGCGCAGCCGGGTGTCCTTGCAGTCCACGTGGTAGATCCGGTCGCGGAAGTCGTACAGGAAGTTCACCGGGTCCACGTCCTGCCACATCATGTGGGAGGGGTCCCAGTTCAGGCCGAACGCGGGCCGGTGCCCGACCGCCTCCAGCGCTCGGACCGTCGTCCAGTGGTCGTAGGCGATCTCGCTGGGGTGCACCTCGTGCGCGAAGCGGACGCCGACCTCGTCGAACACGTCGAGGATCGGGTTCCAGCGGTCGGCGAAGTCGGTGTAGCCGCGCTCGACCATCGCGGCCGGGACCGGCGGGAACATCGCCACCAGATGCCAGATCGCCGAGCCGGTGAACCCGACGACGGTGTCCACGCCGAGCCGGGCGGCGGCGCGGGCGGTGGCCTTCATCTCCTCGGCCGCGCGCCGGCGGACGCCCTCGGGCTCCCCGTCGCCCCAGACGCGGGCGGGCAGGATCGCCTGGTGGCGCTCGTCGATCGGGTCGTCGCAGACGGCCTGCCCGACCAGGTGGTTGGAGATCGTCCAGACCTTCAGGTCGTGCTTGGCCAGGGTCTCCAGCTTGCGCGGGACGTAGGAGTCGTCCTCCACCGCCGCCCGCACGTCGAAGTGGTCGCCCCAGCAGGCGATCTCCAGCCCGTCGTAGCCCCAGCCGGAGGCCAGCCGGCAGACCTCCTCGAACGGCAGGTCCGCCCACTGCCCGGTGAACAGGGTGATCGGTCGGGTCATCGGCCGTCTCCTCCAGATCCCTCGACGGTCGTCCACGCGCCGCTGTCCGCGCTGGTCTCGACGGCCGCCAGCACCCGCTGCACCTGGAGGCCGTCGGCGAACGACGGCGCGGGGTCGGTGCCCCCGGCGATGGCGGTGAGCAGGTCGGCGGCCTGGTGGGTGAAGGTGTGCTCGTAGCCGAGCAGATGGCCGGGCGGCCACCACGCCCCCGCGTAGGGGTGGTCCGGCTCGGTCACCAGGACGCGGCGGAACCCGGCGGTGGCCGGGTCCTCGGCCGCGTCGTGGAAGGAGAGCTCGTTCAGCGACTCCAGGTCGAACGCCAGGCTCCCCTTCGACCCGTTGACCTCCAGCCGCAGCGCGTTCTTGCGGCCGGTCGCGAAGCGGGTCGCCTCGAACGACGCCAGCGCTCCCCCGTCGGTGCGGGCCAGGAACAGCGCCGCGTCGTCCACGGTCACCCGCGCCGTCCCGCCCTCCGGCAGCGGACGCTCGGGCACGAAGGTGCCCGTCACCGCCGAGACGCCGACGAGCCGCTGCCCGGTGACGTGCTGCGCGAGGTCCACGATGTGCGCGCCGAGGTCGCCGAGCGCGCCCGACCCGGCGCGCTCGCGGTCGCTGCGCCAGGTGAACGGCGCGTCCGGGTCGGCCAGCCAGTCCTGGAGGTACTGGGCGCGCACGTGCCGGATCTCGCCGATCCGGCCCTCGGCGACCAGCCGCCGGGCCAGCGCCGCGGCGGGCACGCGCCGGTAGTTGAACCCGACCATCGCCCGCACCCCGTGCTCGCGCGCGCGGTCGGCCGCCGCCGCCATCGCGGCGGCCTCGGCGACGGAGTTGGCGAGGGGCTTCTCGCACAGCACGTGCTTGCCCGCCTCCAGCGCCGCCACGGCGATCTCGGCGTGGGTGTCGCCGGGGGTGCAGACGTCGATGAGCTGGACGTCGTCGCGTTCCAGCAGGCGCTTCCAGTCCGACTCGGCCGACGCCCAGCCGAGCGTGCGGGCCGCCGCCGCGGCGCGTTCGGCGGAACGGCCCGCCACGGCGGCCATCACGGGCGTCAGCGGCGGCGCGAAGAACGCCCCGACGCTGCGCCACGCCTGCGAGTGCGCACGCCCCATGAAGGCGTGGCCGACCATTCCGACCCCGATGGCACCGCTCACGACTCGAAACCGATCGGCAGGTAGCTGTCCACGTTCTGCCGGGTGACCGTCTCGGACGCCAGCGTGATCGACTGCGGGGCCTGGAGCTCCACCAGGTCGGTCATGCCGCGTCCCTGCGCCACCAGCCGGGCGACCTTGACGGCGGAGGCGGCCATGGAGGGGCTGTAGGTGACGGTGGCCTCCAGCAGGCCGCCCGCCTTGATCTCGCGCATGGCGTTGGCGGACCCGGCGCCGCCGACCATGAAGAACTCCTTGCGGCCCGCCTGCTTGATCGCGGCGAGCACGCCCACGCCCTGGTCGTCGTCGTGGTTCCACAGGGCGTCGATCTTCTTGTGGGCCTGGAGCAGGTTGGCGGCGACCTGGTTGCCGGTCTCGACGGTGAACTTGGCGTCCTGCTTGGCCGTCACCGAGAACCCGTGGGTCTTCAGCGCGTCGGCGAAGCCCTTGCTGCGCTCCTGGGTGAGCGGCAGCGTCGCGATGCCCTGGATCTCGACGATGACGGGCTTGGCGACGCCCTTCTCCTTCAGGCGGCGGCCGACGTAGTGCCCGGCGGCGACGCCCATGCCGTAGTTGTCGCCGCCGATCCAGGTCCGGTAGGAGAGCTTGTCGGGGAAGATGCGGTCGAGGTTGACCACGGGGATGCCCGCGTCCATGGCCTTGCGGGCGACCTGGTTGAGCTGCTGGCCGTCGTTGGGCAGCAGCACCAGCGCGTTGACCTTCGCCGAGATCAGCGACTCGACGGCCGAGATCTGCTGGTTGATGTCGTTGGTGGGCTCGACGGCCCGGAACGTGACGTCGGAGTAGCGCTTGGCCTGGGCCTGGGCGTTCTTGGTGATGGCGGCGATCCAGCCGTGGTCGGCGGCGGGCGCCGAGAACCCGATGGTGACGGCGCGGCCCGGCTTCTCGTTGTCGCCGCCTCCGGCCGCGGACTGGGCGGCCGGGGCGTCGTCGGCGGGGTCGTTGCCGGTGCAGGCGGTGGCGAGGGCTCCGGCGGCGACGGCCGCGCCGCCGAACAGCACGCCTCTTCTCGATGGGATGGGCATGGTGGTCCTCCTGCGGGGGTGGGTCAGGTGGGGGTGCGCAGGCCGCGGCGCTGGAGCAGGACGGCGGCCACGATGATCGCGCCCTTGGCGATCAGCTGGTCGCTGGTCTGCAGGCCGTTGAGGATGAACAGGTTGGTGATGAGCGTGAACACGAGCACGCCGAGGATCGAGCCGACCAGCGAGCCGCGCCCGCCGGTCAGCAGCGTGCCGCCGATGATGACGGCCGCGATCGCGTCCAGCTCGTACAGGTCGCCGTGGGTGCTGGAGCCGGTGGTGGTGCGGGCCATGATGATGATCGCGGCGATGCCGCAGCACAGCCCGGACAGCGCGTACAACAGCAGGGTGTGGCGGCGCACGTCGATGCCGGCCAGCCGCGCCGCCTCGGGGTTGCCGCCGACGGCGAACGTGCGCCGCCCGAACGTGGTGCGGTTCAGCAGCACCCATCCGGCGGCGGCGACGGCCGCGAAGACGAACACCACCGGCGGCAGCCCGAGGATCCGGCCGGTGGACAGCGCCTCGATGGCGTCGTTCTCGGGCCGGACGAGCTGGGTCCTGCGGTCGGACATGCGCTGGGCGAGGCCGCGCGCGGCCACCAGCATGGCCAGGGTGGCGATGAACGGCACCAGGCGCCCGTAGGAGATGAGCAGGCCGTTGACGAGCCCCGCGCCGGTGCCGACGAGGACCGCGCACAGCACCATCACCGCCGGGCCGTAGGACTGGGTCGCCAGCGTCGTCGCCCACACCGAGGCCAGCGCCATCAGCGCGCCCACCGACAGGTCGATGCCGCCCCCGATGATCACGAAGGTCATGCCGACGGTGATGACGCCGATGGTGGAGGCCAGCGCGAGCACGCCGACCAGGTTGGCGGAGGTGGCGAAGTTGTCGGGCCGGGTCACCAGGCCGACCAGCGCCAGCAGCACCAGCGCGGCGACCAGCCCGGCGTGCCGCACCTCGCGCCGCAGCCGCGGCGGGGCGGGCGCGGCGGGGCGGGAATCGGTGATCACAGGGCGCTCCCTTCCATGATCATTTCAAGTACGGCGGCCTCGTCCAGCCCCCGGGCGTCGCCCTGGTGGACGACGCGGCCCTCGCGGACCACCAGCACCCGGTCGGCCAGGCCCAGCACCTCGGGCACCTCGCTGGACACCAGCAGCACCCCGATCCCCCGGTCGGCCAGCCCCCGGATCAGCGCGTACAGCTCGGCGCGCGCCCCGACGTCCACGCCGCGCGTCGGCTCGTCCAGCACCAGCAGCCGCCGGTCGCCGACCAGCCAGCGGGCCAGCACGACCTTCTGCTGGTTGCCGCCCGACAGCGTCCCGACCGCGCGGTCGGGATCGCCGGGGCGGATGTCGAGGGCCCGGACCAGGGTGTCGACCTCGCCGCGTTCGCGCCGCCGGTCCAGCCAGCCGAGCTTCGAGAAGCGGGGCAGCGAGGCGACGCCGACGTTGGCGGTGACGCTCTGGTCCAGCAGCAGCGCCTGGCTCTTGCGCTCCTCGGGCGCCAGGCCCATGCCGCGCCGCACGGCCGCGCCGGTGGAGCCGGGGCGGACCGGCCGCCCGTCGACCAGGACCCGCCCGGCGCCGGGGCGGCGGGCGCCGTAGACGGTCTCCAGGATCTCCGAGCGGCCGGAGCCCACCAGCCCCGCCAGGCCGACGATCTCGCCCGCGCGCACGGTGAACGACACGTCCGCGAACACCCCCGGCAGCGTCAGCCCCTCCACCCGCAGCACCTCGGGACGGTCGTCCAGGGTGGCGGCGGGGGGCCGGTCGGGGAACGCGGAGCTGGTCTCGCGGCCGGTCATCAGCGCCACGATCCGGTCGGTGGGGGTGTCGTCGGCGGCCAGGCCGCGCGCCACCGTCCGCCCGTCCTTCAGGACCGTGATCCGGTCGCCGATCTCGCGGATCTCCGCCAGCCGGTGCGAGATGTAGACGACGGCGACCCCGGCGGCGGTCAGCTCCCGGATGATCCGGAACAGGTTGCCGACCTCGTCGTGGGCCAGCGCCGCCGACGGCTCGTCCATCACGATCAGCCGGGCGTCGTGCGACAGCGCCCGCGCCATGCTGACGACCTGCTTGCCCGCCGCCGGGAGCCGCCCGACCTCCCGGCCCGGCGGGATCTCGCCGTGGCCGAGGCGGTCCAGCAGCCCGTGCGCGCGGCGCTCGGCCTCGCGCCGCCGGGTGAAGCCGAGGCGGGCGCGCTCGTGGCCGAGGAAGACGTTGTCGGCGACCGACAGCCCGTCCACCAGGTCGAGCTCCTGGTAGATGGTGGCGATCCCGGCGCGCATCGCGGCGGTGGGGTGGGCCGGGCGGAACGGCCGGCCGTCCAGCTCGATCTCCCCGGCGTCGGGCCGGTACGCCCCGGCCAGGATCTTGATGAGGGTGGACTTGCCCGCGCCGTTCTGGCCGAGCAGGCAGTGCACCTCGCCCGCCCGCACGTCGAGGTCGACGCCGTCGAGGGCGCGCACGCCGGGGAACTCCTTGACGATGCCGCGCATCGTCAGCAGCGTCTGCTGCTCGCCCATCGGGGCCTCCGCGGGTTAGACGGCGAACACGTGGTCGCTGATGAGCCGGACCCCGCCGATCACTCCGGCGGACCCGGCCAGTTCGGACAGCACGATCGGGAGGTTGCCGGTCGCCAGCGGCAGCGACCGGCGGTAGACGACACTGCGGATCTCGGCGAGCAGCGCGTGGCCGAGCCCGGCGACGCCGCCCGCGATGATGACCAGTCCGGGGTTGAAGAAGCTGACCAGGCCGGCGAGCACCTGCCCCACGTGCCGCCCGCCCTCGCGCACCAGCCCGACCGCCACCGGGTCGCCGCCCGCGGCGGCGGTGGCGACGTCCTCGGCGGTGAGCGCCGGGCGGTCCCCGAGCAGGCCCGCCAGGCGTTCGGACCGTCCCGACCGGGCGGCCTCGGTGGCGTCGCGGGCCAGCGCCGCGCCGCCGAAGTAGGCCTCCAGGCAGCCGGTGTTCCCGCAGGCGCAGACCGGGCCGTCGTCGTCGACGCGGATGTGCCCGATGTCCCCGGCGCTTCCCGACACGCCCCGGTAGATCGCGCCGTCCACGACGATCCCGCACCCGATGCCGGTGCCGATCTTCACCAGCAGGAAGTCGTCGACGGCCCTGGCCAGGCCCGCGTGCAGCTCGCCGAGGGCCATGAGGTTCACGTCGTTGTCGACCAGCACCGGGCAGCCGAGCTCCTGCCCGATCGCCGCCCGCACCGGGAACCGGTCCCAGCCCGGCATGATCGGCGGCGCGACCGGGATGCCCTCGCGGAACGACACCGGGCCCGGCACCCCGATCCCGGTGCCGTGCACCGCGCCGGGGATGAGGTCCTGCTCGCGCAGCTTGCCGAGCAGGTCCAGGGCGCGTTCCAGCACCACGGTCGCGCCCTGCCGCACGTCGCACTCCTCGCTCAGGTGGCCGAGGACGTTCAGCTCCCCGTCGGTGACCGCGACGTCCACGGAGGTGGCCCCGATGTCGAACGCCACGAACCGCAGCCCCGGCGCCAGCCGCACGATCTCCGACCGCCGCCCGCCGCGCGAGGCCGCCAGCCCGGCGGTCTCCACCAGCCCGAGCGCGACCAGCCGGTCCAGCTCCACGGCCAGCTTCGACCGCGACAGCCGGACGACGTCCCCGAGCTCGGCCCGCGAGCGGGGACCCTCGTCCCGCAACAGCCGCAGCAGCCGCGCCTGGTGCGCGTTCTGGGGCCGCGCCGTCATCCGCATCACGCCGTCCCTTCGGGGTCGGGAGCAGTGTGACGAAGGTAACTCCCTTTCGCCGCAAGGAGAAGACTCTTTCACCTGAAAATCCCGAACTTTCTCCTTTGACAGGACAAAGTCAGGCGGGCGGCCGTGGCGTCCATGTCCGGATGTGACAGAACGCCGTCATTGCGGTCACCCGCGATCACGGTGACCATGGACGCATGCCCACCACCCGCCGCGTCGTCATCGCGGTCTTCACCGACGTCGACCTCCTCGACGTCACCGGCCCGGCCGAGGTGTTCGCCCTGGCCAACCGGGAGACCGGCGGCCGGGCGGGCTACCGGGTGCAGCTCGCGGGCCGGGAGCCCGGCACCGTCACCACGTCGGCGGGGGTGCGGCTGGTCGCCGACCTCTCGTTCGCCGAGGTCGACGGCGTGGTCGACACCCTGCTGGTCCCCGGCGCGGTGGACATGCGCCCCGGCGGGCCGGTCGCCCGGATCGACCGGGACGTGGTGGCCTGGCTGCGGACGGCCGCGCCCTCGGCCCGGCGGGTGGCGTCGGTGTGCGTGGGCGCGCACCTGCTGGCGGCGGCCGGCCTGCTGGACGGCAGGACGGCCACCACCCACTGGTCGACCGCCGCGCAGCTCGCGGCCGACCACCCCGAGGTGACGGTCGACCCCGACCCGATCTTCGTGCGGAGCGGCGACGTGTGGACCGGGGCGGGCATCAGCGCCTGCATGGACCTGGCGCTGGCGCTGGTCGCCGAGGACCTGGGCGAGGAGGTCGCCCTGGCGGTGGCCCGGCAGCTGGTCATGTACCTCAAGCGCCAGGGCGGGCAGAGCCAGTTCTCGGTCCCGCTGAGCAGGCCCCCCGCCTCCCGCCGGGACATCGACGAGCTGCGGGTCTTCATCGCCGAGAACCTGGACGGCGACCTGTCCGCGGCCGCCCTCGCCGAGCGGATGTGCCTGAGCGAACGCCACTTCGCCCGGGTCTTCCGCCAGGAGGCCGGCACCACGCCGGCCGCCTACGTCGAGGCCGCCCGGGTGGAGGCGGCCCGCCGCCTGCTGGAGGGCACCGACCAGCCGCTGGACCGGGTCGCCGCCGCCTGCGGGCTCGGCTCGGTGGAGACGCTCCACCGCGCGCTGCGCAAGCAGATCGGCACCACCCCGGCGGCCTACCGCCGCCGCTTCCGCACCACCGCCTGAGCCTTCCGTTCCCCGGGCGGGACGCGACCGCGCCCGCCCGCCAACCTCTATTTCCGACAGGGAGTATCTGTTATGACCGTTTCCCCGAGCCTGCGCGACGTGGTCGGCCTCGACGACCGGCCGCCCCGCCTCGCCGACGCCGCCCTCGTCATGATCGATTTCCAGAACACCTACCGCACCGGCGTCATGGCGCTCGACGGCGCCGAACCGGCCCTCGCGGCCGGGGCCCGCCTGCTGTCCGCCGCCCGCGCCGCGGGCGCCCCGGTCGTGCACGTCGTCAACGACGGCGGCGAGGGCACCCCCTACGACGTCCGCGCCGAGATCGGGGCCATCAGCGCCGAGGTCGCCCCCGCCGACGGCGAGCCCGTCGTGGTCAAGCGGACCCCCGACGCCTTCCACGGCACCGACCTGGACAGGACCCTGCGCGACCTCGGCGTGGGCGAGGACCTGGTGCTGGCCGGCTTCATGACCCACATGTGCGTCGCCTTCACCGCCCAGGGCGCGTTCGCCCTCGGCTACCGCCCCACCGTCGTGGCCGAGGCCACCGCCACCCGGCCGCTGACCGCGCCCGACGGCTCCGTGGTGACCGCCGCCGCCCTCCAGACGGCCGCCCTGACCACGATCGGCGACCTGTTCGGCGTCATCGCCCCCACCGTCGACGACCTCCCCGCCTAGGGGTCGCCGCACCGGGGGCCCCGGCCACCGCGCGAGGCACGTGATCCGTCCGGACGTCGTGCGCCGTCCCTTGGGAACACCGCCTAACCGGACGCCGGTGGTTCCGCGCCCGCCGCGGGGCGGGCGCGGAACGTGTCGCGCCACGGCCGGGGTGCGACGCCGGTGGCGGAGCCGACCCGGCGGGCGGCGGCGTCGACGGGCGGGTCGGTGCTCTCCGGCAGCCGCTACGCGTGCAGGACGCGCTGGACGAGGCGTTCGGGCACGCCGGACTCCGCGACCGGCTCACCCCGCTCGCTCCGGGCGCGTCGGTCGCGCCGCCCCGGTAGCCCGGCGGCGCGCCGTCCCGCCGCACGGTGCCGTGTGCGGCGGGACGCGGCGCGGCCGGGTCAGTGCGTGAGGGCGTTCGGGTCGCGGCGGCTCATCGTGCGCATGATGTGCTCCACCAGCGTGATGAGCACCTTCTTGGCCGACTCGCGGTCCCGGACGTCGCAGTTGATGACCGGGATGTCCGCCGACAGGTCCAGCGCGTCGCGCACCTGCTCCGGCGTGTGCCGGCCGGAGCCCTCGAAGTTGTTGACGCCGATGATGAACGGCACGTTGCGGCGTTCGAAGTAGTCCACCGAGGGGAAGCAGTCGGCCAGCCGGCGGGTGTCGACCAGCACGACCGCGCCGAGCGCGCCCTTGGCCAGCTCGTCCCACATGAACCAGAAGCGGTCCTGGCCCGGGGTGCCGAACACGAACAGCACCAGGCCGTTGGGCAGGGTGATCCGGCCGAAGTCCATCGCCACCGTCGTGGTGGTCTTCTGCGACACGGCGGAGGTGTCGTCGATCCCGATGCTCTTCTCGGTCAACGCCTCCTCGGTGCGCAGCGGCCGGATCTCGCTGACCGCGCTCACCAGGGTCGTCTTCCCGACGCCGAACCCGCCCGCCACCAGGATCTTGACGGTCAGCGCCGAGTCGCCCTGCGGGGCGGTCGCGTCAGAGCGCACGGATTCCATCGATCACATCCTTGAGTACGCGCTCGCCGGGGAACAGGGCGACCGGCGCGGGGCGCCGGACCTCGATCCGCGAGCGGTCGAGCAGGTCGCCGAGCAGGACCCGGACGACTCCGAGGGGGAGTTCCAGTTCCGACGCTATCTCGACAACCGACAACGGGGTGCGGCAAAGCTCCAAGATCATCTCATGTTCCGGGTCCGGAACCCATGGCCGAGTGGCCGCCGCCCCGTCCTCACCCGCCGGATCACGGGTGAGGATCAGGGCGACGAGGTCGAACTCGCCCTCGTGGCGCGTGCGGCCGCCGGTGAGCGCGTAGGGGCGCACCACCGGCCCGGCCTCGTCGTCCAGCCAGGCCGCGCCCGGCGGACCCGGCTCACCACCGGTCCGCGACATGTCAGACGCCGCCCGGGTTGCCCGCACCCGCCGACGCGGCCGTCCGCGGGTCGACCGACAGGTGCTGTCCCACGCGCGTCACGAGCATCGCCATCTCGTAGGCGATGATGCCGAGGTCGGCGTCGGCGTCGGCGAGCACCGCCAGGCACGCGCCGCGCCCGGCGGCGGTGACGAACAGGAACGCGTGCTCCATCTCCACGATGGTCTGCCGTACCGCGCCGCCCCGGAACGACTCGCCCGCGCCGCGCGCCAGGCTCTGGAAGCTGGCGGCCACGGCCGACAGGTGCTCGGACTCCTCGCGGGTGAGTCCCTGGGAGGCGGCCATCAGCAGACCGTCGCCGGACAGCACCACCGCGTTCTGCACCTGGGCGACGCGCTGGACGAGGCTGTCCAGCAGCCAGTTCAGCTCGCCGTTCGCCGGGTCGCCGGCATGCTGGGGAAGGGTCATCGGGTGTCGTCCTCCTCGGGGGCTGCTTGCTCGGAAGCTTGCTCGGAAGCCTGCTCGTGCGGACGCCCGGCGGCCCGCGCCTCGTCGCGGCCGCGCTGCCAGCCGCTCTGCATGGCCGACAGCATGGACCGCATCGCCTCGGGCGAGCGTTCGGGACCGGGTTCGGGAACGGGCGCCGCCAGCGGCGCCGCGGGCTCCGCGGCGGGCCGTGCGGCCTGCGCGGGGGGCGCGGGCGGCGCGGGGGGTGCGGCCGGTTCGGGCGGCGGGGGCCGGTCGAACGCCGCCTGCCGCCGCTCCTGCGTGCGGTCGCGGAGCTGCGGGGCCATGTGCTGCTGGCGCCGCCGCCTGGGCAGCCCGTCGGCGGTCAGCTCCGGCGCGGGCGGCGACGGCGCGGGGCCGGTGGGCGGCTCGGGCTCGGGCATGGGCTCGGGCATGGGCTCGGACACCAGCCGCACCACGCTCTGCTGCGCGGTCGTCGTGCCGGTCCCGGCGCCGCCGGCGGGCGCGCCGGCCGGCAGCGTCACCGGGCCGGTCGCGCGGCGCGCCGCCGGCTCCGGCTCCGGCACGTCCGTGACCAGGTTGGCGGGCAGCAGCGCGATGGCGGTGGTGCCGCCGTAGGCGGACTGCCGCAGCGTGACCCGGATGTCGTGCCGCCGGGCCAGCCGCGCCACCACGAACAGGCCGAGGCGGGCGCTGTCGGAGGGGTCGAACTCCGGCGGGTCGGCCAGCTTGTCGTTGGCGGACTGGAGCGCCTCGGGCGTCATGCCGAGGCCGCGGTCCTCGATCTCGATGGCGAAGCCGTTGCCGACCGCGTGCCCGCTGACCAGCACCGGCGCCTGCGGCGGGGAGTAGGAGGTGGCGTTCTCGACCAGCTCGGCCAGCAGGTGGATGACGTCGGCGACGGCGGCGCCCACCAGCGCCACCCTCGGTAGCTGCTGCACCCGCACCCGCGGGTAGTCCTCCACCTCGGCGACCGCGCCGCGCACCACGTCCACCAGCGGGACGGGCCGCCGCCAGCCGCGGCCGGCGTGCTTGCCCGCCAGGATGACCAGGCCCTCGGCGTGCCGCCGCATGCGGGTGGCCAGGTGGTCCAGCCGGAACAGGTCGGACAGCTCGGCCGGGTCCTCGGTGCGGTGCTCCATGGTGTCGAGCAGGCTGAGCTGGCGGTGCAGCAGCACCTGGTTGCGGCGGGCGAGGTTGACGAACACCTCGCTGAGGCCGCGCCGCACGGCGATCTCGCGGGCGGCCGCGACGAGCACGGCGTCGCGCGTGGCCACGAACGACTCGGAGATCTCGCGGATCTCGGCGATCCGGTAGTCGGCCGCGGGGGGCTCGTCGGCGGGGTCCACCGAGTCCCCGGCGCGGACCTGGTCGGCCAGCAGCGGCAGCCGCTTGCGGGCGAAGTCGCCGACGGCCCCGGCCAGGGCGCGGCACTCGCGCAGCAGCCGCCGGGAGATCCGGACCGCGATGTAGGACGACAGCACGACCGCGACCAGGCCGAGGAGCCCGGCCAGGCCCAGCGGGGCGAGCGTGTTGATCGCGATGCCGGTGGCGCGTTCGGTCACGCCCGCCAGCACCGAGTTCTCGAACGCGTAGAGCCGCTCCGTCACCTGGTCCACGGCGCCGCGCCAGGCGGCCGGGTCCACCGGCAGGTTCGTCCGGACGGCGCTGGAGGTCTTGGTGGGGTCGGGCTGCTGGTGGTCGTCGGGGTGCCGGTCGTCGGGCTGCCGGCCGGTGGGCTGCTGCTGCCGGTCGGGCTGCTGGCCGGTGGGCGGGGCCGCGTTCTGCTCGTCGTTGGTGCGGGTGGTGCGCGTCTCCCGGCCGGTGTCGCGCATGACCTGCTCCTCCAGCCTCCGCAACTGCTGGAACGGCGGGCTGGCGGCCATGTCCCGGTAGCGGGCGGCGTCG
The DNA here is from genome assembly GCF_014138665.1 of Actinomadura kijaniata. Lineage (NCBI taxonomy): Bacteria > Bacillati > Actinomycetota > Actinomycetes > Streptosporangiales > Thermomonosporaceae > Actinomadura > Actinomadura kijaniata. The sequence continues at coordinate 624,491 of NZ_JACJIA010000001.1, read as the reverse complement.
GCGGGCGGCAGGTTCGGCGCGGTGTCGGCGTACAGGTTCCGCTGCGCGCCGACGAACTGGGCGAACTCGGCGCGTTCGGCGGCGGTGAGGCGGCCGGCCGACAGCGCGCCGGTGAGCAGCGCGTCCTCGCGCGCCAGGAACTCGCGGGCGCGGCCCACGGCGGTGAGGACGCGCGCGTCGGTGGCGATCCGGCCGTCCGACGGGACGGCCGCGTTGTAGATCGCGAACCCGGCGTCGATCATGCCGGAGACCTCGGCCAGCACCCGCTGCCGGTCGACGGTGTGGAAGTCGTTCGGGTGCTCGACGGCGGTGTGGGCGTCGACGGTGCGGCGGATCGATCCCAGCACCTGCATCCGCGCCACCAGCGCGTCGATCCGGGCGCGCACGGCGGGGACGACCGCCTCCCGCAGGTCGCCGTCCCGGGCGTTGCGCTCGACGACGGCGCGCGCCGCGTCGGTCGCGCGCCGCTGCGCGTCCAGGCCGCTGCGGTCGGCGTTCGCCGGGGCCCCGAGCTGCCACAGCGAGAGCCGGCGTTCCTTCTGCAGCTCGCTGATGAGCTTCTGGGTCGGCAGCAGCGACCTGTCCTGGAACCGCTTGCCGTTCATCAGTTGCACGGCGTCGCCGTAGGTCACGGACGTCACGAACGCCCACAGCGCGACCAGCGACAGCAGCGGGACGAGGATCAGCGTCGTGATCCTCGCCCGCACGGACGACAGGCGCCGGGCCAACATGTGGTGGAAAACCTCCCTTTGCGGGGGTGTGTGGAGGTCTGCCGGAGCCTACTACGTGATGGGATCTCCGGGGTCAGGGATCGGGGTCGCTCCCGGTCACACCGCCGTCGCGCGGTGTCCGTCGTCGGCGGCGTCGGGCAGGCTCAGCACGTGCTCGACCAGCCTGATCAGCACCTGCTTGCAGGACTCGCGGCGCCGCACGTCGCACAGCACCACCGGCACGTCCGGGTCGAGGTCGAGCGCGATGGCGATGTCCTCGGCGCGGTGCGTCTCGGCCCCCTCGAAGCAGTTGACCGCCACGACGAACGGCGTGCCGCGCCGCTCGAAGTAGTCGACCGACGGGAAGCAGTCGGTCAGCCGCCGGGTGTCGGCCAGCACGACCGCGCCCAGCGCGCCCTGCGCCAGCTCGTCCCACATGAACCAGAACCGCTCCTGGCCCGGCGTGCCGAACAGGTACAGCACCAGCCGCTCGGTCAGCGTGATGCGGCCGAAGTCCATCGCCACGGTGGTGGTCGTCTTGCGTTCCACGCCCGAGGTGTCGTCGACGTCCACGCCGCGCTCGGTGAGCGGCTCCTCGGTGTGCAGCGGCCGGATCTCGCTGATCGAGCCGACCATCGTCGTCTTGCCGACGCCGAACCCGCCCGCCACCAGGATCTTGGTGGTGACCAGCGGCGGCCCGTCGTCGGGCGTTCCCTCGGGGAACGTCCCGTCAGAGCGCGCGGAGCCCATCCAGCACCTCCCTCAGCACCCCCACGTTGGGGCGGCCGTCGCTGCGTTCGATCGTCGCGACCACCCGGACCAGGCCGTCGTCGCGCAGGTCGCCCAGCATCACCCGGACCACGCCGATCGGCAGGCCCAGGTCGGCGGCCAGGTCGGCGACCGGGACCGGGCGCGCGCAGCGCGCCAGGATCCGCCGGTGCTCGGGCCCGTAGCGCCACCGCCGCGCGGGCGGCTTCCCGGTCGCCGCGACCACCGCGATCAGGTCGAACGTTCCACCCTCCGGCCGGGTGCGCCCGCGCGTCATCGCGTAGGGGCGCACGACCGGCCCGGCCTCCTGGTCCAGCCACTCGTGGCCGGTGTCGCGTCCGGCGCGCCGGTCCTCGCGGTCCCCGTCGCCGAACCATCCGTCCGCCGCCACCGCGGTCAGCTCCCGCTGGTGCGCGGCGCGGCCTGCAGGTGCCGGCCGACCCGCTTGACCAGCACGGCCATCTCGTAGGCGATCAGGCCCGCGTCGGCGTCGGCGGTGGCCAGCACCGCCAGGCAGGTGCCGTCCCCGGCGGCGGTGACGAACAGCAGCGCGTTGTCCATCTCGATGATCGTCTGTCGCACGTTGCCGCCGTCGAAGTGGCGGCCGGCGCCGCGCGCCAGGCTCTGCACGCCCGCCGCCAGCGCCGACAGGTGCTCGGCGTCCTCGCGGGCCAGCTCGCGGGAGGCCGCCACCGCCAGCCCGTCGCGGGACAGGATCACCGCCTGACGGACGGCGGGAACGCGGTCGGCCAGATCGTTGAGCAGCCAGTCCAGCTCGCCTGTCGCGGTGCCGTGCATCATCGGATCCCCTCATGCTCGTGGTGCTCTCGCCCGGATTCGGGCTCGTCCCGGTCGGCGTCGCGGCCGCGACGCCATCCGCTCTGGATCGACGACATCAGGGAGCGCGCCTGCTCGGGCGAGCGCACGACGACGCCGTGCGCGTTCTCCTCCACAGGCGGCGGTGTGACCCGTCCGTCGTCGCGCAGTTGCGGGGCCAGGTTCTGTTGGCGCCTCCGCCGGGGCAGGCCCGCGTGGGTGTCGGCGGGGTCGCTGTCGGCGGGAGCGGTCTCGGTGGGAGCGGTCGTGGCGGGGGACGTGGGAAGCGGTCGTGGCTCCGGTGCGGGCGGCGCGTCGTTCCGCGCCGGGTCCGCCCAGCGGGCGCCGTCGTCGAACCACGGGTTCACGGCGTGCGGGAGCGCGGCCGGTCCGGCGGGGGGCCCGGTGGGAGGTTCGGTGGACGGCGCGGAGGGCGGCAGGTCCCACACGATCGTGGGTTCGAGGGCGGGCTCGGGGGCGGGCTCGGGCTCGGGCCAGGGCTCGAAGCCGCGCTCGGGCTCGGGCGGCGGCGCGAAGACCGGCTCGGCGGCGGCGCCGGGCAGCGGCACCACCGGGGCGGGGACGTCCGGGCCGGACGCGGGCTCCGGCTCCGGGCCCGCCTCCACGCCCGGCTCCGCGCCCGCCTCCACGCCCGGCTCCATGACGAACTCGGTGGTGGACCCGGTGGCGGACCCGGTGGCCGGCTCCTGCTCCGGCGCGGGTTCGGGGGCGTCGGGGTCGAAGTCCTCGGCGGACACCACCAGGTCGTGCGGCAGCAGGGCGACCGCCGAGACGCCGCCGTACGGGGAGCGCCGCAGCGACACCTGGATGTGGTGCCGGGCCGCCAGCCGCGCCACCACGAACAGGCCGAGCTGGTCGGTGTCCACCAGGTCGAAGTCCGGCGGGGCGGCCAGCCGCCGGTTGATCTCGGCCAGCTCGTCGGGCGCGATGCCGAGGCCGCGGTCCTCGATCTCGATGACGAAGCCGTTGCCGACCCGCTCGGCCATCATCCGGATCTCGGTGCCGGGCGGCGAGAACGCGGTGGCGTTCTCCAGCAGCTCGGCCAGCAGGTGGATCACGTCGGCGACGGCCGCGCCGACCAGCGCGTCGTCGGACTCGGTCAGCACCGAGATCCGGGTGTAGTCCTCCACCTCGGCGACCGCGCCGCGCAGCACGTCGGCGAGCGCGACCGGACGGCGCCAGCCCCGGCCGGGGGTCGCGCCGGACAGGATGATCAGGCTCTCGGCGTGCCGCCGCATGCGGGTGGTGAGGTGGTCCAGCTTGAACAGGTCGGCCAGGTCGTCGGCCTCGGCGCGGCTCTCCAGCGTGTCCAGCATCTTGAGCTGGCGGTGCAGCAGCGACTGGTTGCGGCGGGCGATGTTGAGGAACAGGGCGCGCACGCCCTCGCGCAGCTCGGCCTGGCCGACGGCCGCCTCCACGGCGGTCCGCTGCACGGCCCCGAACGCCGCCGCGACCTGCGCGATCTCGGTGGTGCGCCCGCTGGCCGGCGGCGGGGCCTCGGCGTCGGCGTCGATCCGGTCGCCGCGCACCAGCCGGGCGACGACGCCGGGCAGCCGGTTCTCGGCCATGTCCTGCGCGGACCGGCGCAGCCCGGTCAGCTCGCGGATCAGGTCGCGGCCCAGCCGCACCGACAGCACGAGCGAGGCGCCCACCGCGACCAGGCCGAGGCCGCCCGCCAGGCCGAGCATCAGCAGGATCCGGTCGCCGCGGGCGTGCTGCTCGTCGCGCAACTGCGCCAGGCTCTTGCCGTGGGCGTCGTTGATCGTGACGAGCATCGGATCGACGAGCGCCGACCACCGGGCGGGGTCGACCGTGCCGCGCCGGGTGCCGGTGTCGGCGATCTCGTTCTCCATCGCCTGGAAGGAGGTGAACGCCGTGGAGGTCAGGGAGGGGCGCAGCACGCGGCCGTGGTGCCCGGCGTCCATCTGGGCCCGCTGGTGCTCCCAGAGCTGCCGCTGCCGCCCCACCAGCTCCACGAACGCCCGGTGCTGGGCGGCGGTGAGCCGCCCGTTGACCGCCCCGGCGACCAGCGCGCTCTCGCGCATCACGAGGTCCATGGCGCGGCCGCCGTTCACGATGGCCGCGCCCCACTGGTTCAGCCGGGCGTCGTCGGTGAGCAGCGTGTGGTCGGAGAACTCGTAGATGGTGTCCACGACGCCGCCGTAGGCGGCGACGACGGCGACGTGGTCCATGGTCTGCCCGTCGACGGCGTCGCGCACGTCCTTGAGGCCGTCGAGCCGCCGCAGCGCGTCGTTCAGCAGCCGGACGCGGGTCGAGCCGTCGTCCGACGCCGCGTCGAGCTCCTCCCGGGAGCGCTGGCGGAACACCGCGACCTTCGCGTCGGTGGCGGCGCGGGCCTGCTGGACCTTCTCGCGGGAGGCGGGCTCGGCGCCCACGGCGGCGGCCGAGACCCGGCGCTCGGCGCCGAGCGCGAACACCGTGTCCTGGATGATGTCGGCGAGCCGTTCGATGGAGCCCTCGGACCGGCGCTGGCCCATCGCGTCGCCCAGGGTGAGCGCCGCGGCGAAGGTCCACAGCCCCGCCAGCGACAGCAACGGGACCACGAGCAAGGTCACGATCCTGGAACGAATCGATCGTGTGCTGGGCTGACTCATGACACCTCGCGGCTATAGCCCCCCTGGTCGGCGGAGTTGGCCGAGATCTTAAGGGGACCACGTAGAATGATCGCAAGCCCTCCTTAAATCGGTACATAACTCGTGACTTTCCACCCCGCCCGTACGGTCACAATTCGCTGCTGATCCAGCACCGCGCCGGTCGGACGGCCACCGATCGGCGTTACCATTCCCGCCGTGAGTCCCGAAAGCCAGGCATCCGAGGCACTTCCGTCGCGACGCCGCCGCGCCCTCCGCGGCGGGCGGCACCGCGGCGACGAGTCGTTCCTGCTCCCCCCCGGTTCCCCCGCCCTGGTCCTGGCGGTGCCCGGCTCGGCCGCGCGTCCCGGTGCGGCGGTCGCCGCCGAACTGGCCCGACTGGTGGAGATCGAGCACACCGGGCAGCCCGCGCTGGTCGGCTTCCTGGAGGGCGGCGAGCAGGCGCTCGGCCCGCTGCTGGGCGGCCTGCGCCAGCAGCGGCCCGACGAGCCCGCGGCCGTGGTCGTCCCGCTGATCACCGGGCCCGACCCGGCGGTCCGGCACGCGGTGGCGCACGCGGTGGCGCAGGCCCCGGCCCCGATGCTGGCGGCCGAGCCGCTCGGCCCGCACCCGTTCATCGCCGAGGCGCTGCACGACCGGCTGGCCGACGCGGGGCTGGCGCGCGCCGACCGCATCCGCATGATGACCATGGTCACCGAGGCGGGCGGCATCATCGTGGCGACCCCGGGCGGCGCCGAGGCGGTCCGGCAGGCCGAGATCACCAGCGTGCTGCTGGCCTCGCGGCTGGCCACGCCGGTGTTCACCGCCTCGCTCGACGACGAGGCGGGCGTCAAGGCCGCCGCCGAGCAGCTTCGCCTGGCGGGCGCGCACTCGGTGGCCGTCGCCCCGCACCTGATCGGGCCGGAGGCCGATGCGGGCCGGGTCGCGGCCGCCGCGTCCGTCGCGGGCGGGCGGCACGCCGCCCCGCTGGGCGCGCACCCGGCGCTGGCGCGGCTGGCGGCGCTGCGCTACGTCGAGGCGCTGGCGGCGGCCCTGTCCGGCAACGGCTGAGCCCCGCCGCGCGACCGGGACGCGACGACGACCCGCCACGTCCTGGCACGTGGCGGGTCGTCGCGCTGTTCGGCGGGACCGGTCAGCGGTTCCGGAACTCCGGGCGGCGCTTCTCCAGCGCCGCCGTCATGCCCTCCGCCAGGTCCTCGGTGAAGAACGCCAGCGTCTGGATCCCCGTCTCGGCCATGAGCTGCTGGCGCAGCCCGGGCGCGTCCAGGGACAGGTTGAGCAGCTCCTTGGTGCGGCGCAGCCCGTAGGGGGAGCGGGCGAGCAGCTCGTCGGCGAGCGCGTGCGCGCCCGCCAGGTCCCCGCCCTCCCCGGCCCGCTCGGTGACCAGGCCCAGCGCGTCGGCCTCGTCGAGGGTGAGCCGCCGCGCCCGGTAGAGGATCTCGGCCGCCCTGGCGGGGCCGACCAGCCGGGGCAGCAGCCACGACAGGCCGCAGTCCCCCGCCGACAGCCCCAGGTCCGTGAACGGCACCACGAACCGCGTCGTCGGGTCGGCCACGCGCAGGTCGCACGCCAGCGCCCAGGACACGCCCATCCCGGCCACCGGGCCGTGCAGCGCCGCGATGACCGGCTGCGGGATCTCCCGCAGCCGCGCGGTCACCTCGCCGCCGCGCGCGATGCCCCGGTAGATACGTTGGACGCGGCCCTCGCCGCCGCCCCCGGGGTCGCCGCCCTGCAGGTCCATGCCCGAGCAGAAGCTGCGGCCCTCGCCGGTGAGGATGACGACGCGGGTGTCGGCGTCGCGCATCAGCTCGTTGAGGACGTCGAGCATCTCCTCGGTCAGCGCCCCGGTGACGGCGTTCAGGCGCTCCGGGCGGGACAGGGTGATGGTGAGCACCCCGTCCCGCCGGTCGAGCTTGAGGTCTCCCATGGGGGACGGGTCAGGAGGTGAGCTGCTGGATCAGCGGGCCCATCTGCTCGCCCACGTTGCGGAAGACGGTCAGCGGCTCGTTGGCGCTGACCGCCGCCCAGTTGTCGCGCACCGCCTCGACGGTGAGGGTCTCCTTCTGGCCGTAGCCGGGGCCCTCCGCCACGAAGATCCTGGCGATGCGGCCGCCGCCGACGGTGTAGACCTCGCCGGAGTCCGGGACGTCCTCGTGCGCCAGCCACGCCACCAGCGGGGTGACCTGCTCCACGCCCAGCTTGTCGGCGAAGTCGGCCGGCAGCAGGTCCTCGGTCATGCGGGTCCAGGCGACCGGGGCGATGGCGTTGGCCTTGATGTTGTACTTGGCGCCCTCGTGGGCCAGGGTCTTGGTGAAGCCGACCAGGCCCATCTTGGCGGTGGCGTAGTTGGCCTGGCCGAAGTTGCCGAACAGGCCGGCCGGGGACGAGGTGTTGACGATCCGGCCGTAGGAGTTCTCCCGCAGGTGCGGCCAGGCGGCGCTGCTGACCAGGAACGAGCCGCGCAGGTGCACGGCGATGACCGCGTCGAACTCCTCCACGGTCATGTTCTTGAACGACTTGTCGCGCAGGATGCCCGCGTTGTTGACGACGATGTCGATCTTGCCGAACGCGTCCAGCGCCGTCTGGACGATCGCCTGCGCGCCCTCGGGGGTGGCGACGTTGTCGGGGTTGGCGACGGCCTCGCCGCCGTTCTTCCTGATCTCCTCGACGACCTCCTGGGCGGGGCCCGCCGAGGCGCCCGCGCCGGTGCGGTCGCCGCCCAGGTCGTTGACGACGACCTTGGCGCCGCGGGCGGCCAGCTCCAGCGCGTGCTGGCGGCCGAGGCCGTGCCCGGCCCCGGTGACGACCGCGACCCGACCGTCGTAGCGCAGTTCCGACATCCCTGTCTCCTCACGTCCGCACCCGACGCGCGCCGCACGCCGGTGGTGCCCGGCCAACTACGCCCCCGGGTAATCACCCGGGGGTTACCCAGTGGTACCACGAAAACCGAATCCCGCTCGGCGGCACCCCCGGCCGAGCGTCAGAAACCTGGAGGGTTCCTGGAAAATCGCGGCAAATCTCCGGGTTCCCGTGCGGGAAGCGCGTAGTCTCCGTGTCTCCACCGTCCCGATACCCACCCCAGCGAGCATGGAGCCGCCCATGCACGGTGCCTCCTCTTCTCCCACCGGTCCCGCGCCCCGCCCGCTCCGGGTGGTGCAGTGGGCGACCGGCGCGCTCGGCCGCACCGCGATCCGGGCCGTGCTCAACCGCCCCGACCTGGAACTGGTCGGCGCGTGGGTGCACGATCCGGTCAAGGCCGGGACCGACGTCGGGACGCTGGCCGGGGTCGGGCCGGTCGGGATCGCCGCCACCGGCCGGCTGGAGGAGGTGCTGGACCTGGCCCCCGACTGCGTGGTCTACGCGCCCGCCGACTACGACGACCCGGCCTCCCAGCTCGACAACGTCTGCGCGCTGCTCTCCGCCGGGTCCAACGTCGTCGCCACCAACGGCTTCGTCTACCCGCACGCGCGCGGCCCGCGCCTGGCCGGCGAGCTGGAGCGGGCCTGCGAGCGCGGCGCGTCCTCGATCCACGGCACCGGCGTCAACCCCGGCTTCATGTCCGACGTCCTGCCGCTGGTGCTGTCCCGGCTGTCCCGCGACATCACCCACATCTACACGCGGGAGTGCTCGGACTTCTCCACCCACCCGTCGTGGCGGCTCGTGCACCACACCGTCGGGTTCGGCCGGTCCGAGTGCGACTACCTGCGGATCCTGCGGCCCGCCCGCGCCGTGATGCGGTCGCTGTTCGGCGAGAGCCTGCACCTGGTGGCGGCCGGGCTCGGCCTGGAGCTCGACGAGATCGACGCCACCGTGGACCACCGGCTGGCCGGGACCGAGCTGAAGATCGCCTCCGGGGTGATCCCGGCGGGCACGGTGGCGGCGACGCGCTGGACGTTCAACGCCATGGCGGACGGCCGCCCGGTGCTGACCACCGAGGTGATCCACAAGGCGGACGCGGCGCGGACGCCCGAGTGGGGCGAGCCCGGCTACGCGGTGCGGGTGGACGGCCGGCCGCCGATGACGCTGACGACCGGCCCCGAGTGGGTGTCCAACGGGGTGGCGGCCGCCGCCGCGCACGCCGTCAACGCGATCCCGACGGTGTGCCGGGCCGAGCCGGGCATCCGCACCTTCCTGGACCTGCCGCCGGTCACCGGGCGGCCGGTCCACTGACCATGGAGCGGCCCGCGTTCCCGCCGGCGGCCGGAGGTCATCGTGGCGGCGACGGTGGACCGGGCCCGAGGAGGCTGACATGACCGCGCGGGAGCTCGACGGCGGCCGGTTCGTACGGCAGGCCAACCGGTTCACCGGCACGATCACCGCCGACGGCGAGGGCGGGTACCCCGCCGAGCCCGGCCGCTACCGGCTGTTCGTCTCGCTCGCCTGCCCCTGGGCGCACCGCACGCTGATCGTGCGGCGGCTGCTGGGGCTGGAGGAGGCGATCCCGGTGGCGGTGGTGGACCCGATCCGCGACGAGCGCGGCTGGCGGTTCCCCGAGCCCGACCCGGTGACCGGCGCGACGTTCCTGTCGGAGCTGTACCTCGCGTCCGACCCCGGCTACGAGGGCCGCTACACCGTGCCGTGCGTCTGGGACACCGTCACCGGGCGCCTGGTCACCAACGACTTCCCGGCGATCACGATCATGATGGGCGACGCGTTCGCCGCGTTCCGCTCCCCCGGCGCGCCCGACCTGTACCCGGCGGAGCTGCGCGAGGAGATCGACGAGCTGAACGGGCTCGTCTACACGACCGTCAACAACGGGGTCTACAAGGCCGGGTTCGCCACCTCCCAGGACGCCTACGAGGAGGCGGTGGAGGCGCTGTTCGCCACGCTCGGCCGGCTGGAGGAACGCCTCGCCTCCCGCCGCTACCTGTTCGGCGACCGGCTGACCGAGGCCGACGTGCGGCTCTACCCGACGCTGGCCCGCTTCGACGCCGTCTACCACGGCCACTTCAAGTGCAACCTGCGGCGGCTCGCCGACCACCCGAACCTGTGGGGCTACGCCCGGGACCTGTACGCGATCCCGGCGTTCGGGGAGACCACCGACTTCGACCAGATCAAGCGCCACTACTACGTCACGCAGCGCGACATCAATCCCTCGGGCGTGGTGCCCCGGGGGCCGCTGCTGGACTGGACCGCCCCGCACGGCCGGAACCGGGTCGGCGGCTCCGGCGATCACCGATCCTGACGATCACCACACGCGGCGATCAATATCCTGGCGTTCCGCAAGGCAAGCCCCGACCCTCAGCGAGAGGTTTTCCCCGTCATGCGCAGCGCGTTCTTCGGCAACCTGGACGCCGGGCAGCAGCTCCCCGGCCACTTCGCCCTCCAGAACCCCCGGATGCTCCGGGTCCACCTGAACGGCGAGGTCGTCGCCCGGCAGGGGGCGATGGTGGCGTTCCAGGGCCAGATGGACTTCGAGTACCAGGGCGCCGGCGGCATCGGCAAGTTCATGAAGAAGGTGCTGACCGGCGAGGGCGCGCCGCTGATGCGGGCGCGCGGGCAGGGCCTGCTGTTCCTGGCGCACAACGCCGAGGACATCCACCTGTTCTACCTGGAGAACGAGGCGATCACCGTCAACGGGGCCAACATCCTGGCCTACGACTCCCACCTGCAGACCGACATCCGCAAGGTGGAGGGCGCGGGCATGATGGCGGGCGGCCTGTTCAACACCACGATCGCGGGCACCGGCTGGGTCGCGCTGCACACCCACGGCACGCCGGTGATGCTGGACGCCGGGCGGGCCCCGACGTTCGCCGACGCGCAGTCGGCCGTCGCCTGGAGCAGCACCCTGCAGATCGGGGTCAACCGCACGATCAAGGCCGCCGCGCTGATCGGCCGGGGCAGCGGCGAGGCGGTGCAGCTCGCCTTCCAGCCGACCCAGGGCTCCAGCAACTTCGTCCTGGTCCAGGCCAGCGAGGGCCCCACGGTGCCGCCGCACACCCACTGACGCGTCCACCGACGCGCCCGCTGACGCACCCGCCGGCGGAGCCCGGCGCCGGAGGGGGCGGCGGAAACCCCTGTGGCAACGCGTGTCCCGGCGGTTCCACCGCCGGGAGGCGACATATGTGAGATCTTGGCCGGAACGGGTCGTGGCGGCGGGGGAAACCTCCGGAAACCTCCGTCACGTCGGCGGGGGCCGCCGTGCTTGCAGTTCCCGCCCCAAAAGGCGAGTAGCCTTGACTCGTCTCAGAACTCACCTGCGAGCAGCGGAAGAGGGCGATCTCCGCCGTGTCGACAGAGTCGTCGCAATCTAGTGCCGACCCCAAGCTGACCGACTTCGGTGCCAACGAGTGGCTGGTTGACGAGCTGTACCAGAAGTACCTCGAAGACCCGAACTCGGTTGACGAAGCCTGGTGGAACTTCTTCGCGGACTACCAGCCGGACTCCCGGCCGTCCGCCACCGACCAGGAGCCGGGCAAGACGGCCAACGGCACGGCGGCCGCTCCGCCGACGGCCGCGCCGAAGGCCGACGGCCGCGCGACCGCGCCGGCCCCGGCCAAGGCCGAGCCCGCCGCCAAGGCGGCCCCCGCGGCCAAGAAGTCCCCCGCCCCGGCGGTCCCCGCCGGCGCCGAGGAGGTCAAGCTGCGCGGCGTGGCCGCCCGGACGGCCGCCAACATGGACCTGAGCCTGTCGGTGCCGACGGCCACCAGCGTCCGCGCGGTCCCGGCCAAGCTGTTGATCGACAACCGGATTGTGATCAACAACCACCTGAAGCGCGGGCGCGGCGGCAAGGTCTCGTTCACCCACCTGATCGGCTTCGCCATCGTCAGGGCGCTGGCGGCCATGCCGGAGATGAACAACGCCTACACCGAGGTCGACGGCAAGCCGACGCTGGTCAAGCCGGAGCACGTCAACTTCGGGCTGGCCATCGACCTGCAGAAGGGCGACGGCCAGCGGCAGCTGGTGGTGCCGAACATCAAGGCGGCCGACACCCTCGACTTCCGCCAGTTCTGGGCCTCCTACGAGGAGCTCGTCCGCAAGGCGCGCAACAACAAGCTGACCCTGGAGGACTACCAGGGCACCACGATCTCCCTGACCAACCCGGGCACCATCGGCACGGTCCACTCGGTGCCGCGCCTGATGCCGGGCCAGGGCACGATCATCGGCGTCGGCGCGATGGAGTACCCGGCCGAGTTCGCCGGGGCGTCGGAGGACACGCTGTCCCGCATGGGGATCAGCAAGGTCATGACGCTGACCTCCACCTACGACCACCGCATCATCCAGGGCGCCCAGTCCGGCGACTTCCTGCGCCGCATCCACCAGCTGCTGCTGGGCGAGGACGGCTTCTACGACGAGATCTTCGAGGCGCTGCGCATCCCGTACGAGCCGGTGCGCTGGGTCAAGGACATCTCCGCCACCCACGAGGACGACGTCGCCAAGGTCGCCCGCGTCCACGAGCTGATCCACGCCTACCGGGTCCGCGGCCACCTGATGGCCGACACCGACCCGCTGGAGTACAAGCAGCGTCGCCACCCGGACCTGGACATCCTCAAGCACGGCCTCACCCTGTGGGACCTGGAGCGGGAGTTCGCGACCGGCGGGTTCGGCGGCGAGCCGACCATGAAGCTGCGCGACATCCTGGGCGTGCTGCGCATGGCCTACTGCCGCACCGTCGGCATCGAGTACATGCACATCCAGGACCCCGAGGAGCGCGCCTGGATCCAGGAGCGCGTCGAGGTCCCGCACGACAAGCCCTCCCGCGAGGAGCAGCTGCACATCCTGCGGCGGCTCAACAGCGCCGAGGCGTTCGAGACGTTCCTGCAGACCAAGTTCGTCGGCCAGAAGCGGTTCTCGCTGGAGGGCGGCGAGTCGGTCATCCCGCTGCTGGACGCGGTGATCTCCTCGGCCGCGCAGGCGCACCTGGACGAGGTCGTCATCGGCATGGCCCACCGCGGCCGGCTGAACGTCCTGGCCAACATCGTCGGCAAGTCCTACGGGCAGATCTTCGGCGAGTTCGAGGGCAACCTCGACCCGCGCAGCGCCCAGGGCTCCGGCGACGTGAAGTACCACCTGGGCGCCAGTGGCGACTTCGTCGCCCCCGACGGCTCCAAGATCCGCACCGAGCTGGTCGCCAACCCGTCCCACCTGGAGACGGTCGACCCGGTGCTGGAGGGCGTCGCCCGCGCCAAGCAGGACGTCCTGGACGTCGGCGAGGCGGGCTTCACCGTCCTGCCGATCCTCATCCACGGCGACGCGGCGTTCGCCGGGCAGGGCGTGGTCGCCGAGACCCTGAACCTGTCGCAGCTGCGCGGCTACCGCACCGGCGGCACCGTGCACGTGATCATCAACAACCAGGTCGGCTTCACCACGGCTCCGGAGTACTCGCGCTCCACCGTGTACTCCACCGACGTGGCCCGGATGATCCAGGCGCCGATCTTCCACGTCAACGGCGACGACCCCGAGGCGTGCGCCCGGGTGGCGCAGCTCGCGTTCGAGTACCGCCAGACGTTCAAGAAGGACGTCGTCATCGACATGGTCTGCTACCGGCGGCGCGGCCACAACGAGTCGGACAACCCCTCGTTCACTCAGCCGCTGATGTACGACCTGATCGACGCCAAGCGGTCGGTCCGCAAGCTCTACACCGAGGCCCTGATCGGCCGCGGCGACATCACGGTCGAGGAAGCCGAGGCGGCGCTGCGCGACTACCAGGAGCAGCTGGAGCGCGCGTTCACCGAGACCCGCGAGGCCGCCAAGAAGCCGCTGGAGCCCGGCTCGGTCGTCAAGCCCGACGTCGAGGAGTCGATCCCGATCGACCACTCCTCGGTCGGCACCGCGATCTCCACCGAGACCGTCAAGCGGATCATCGAGTCGCAGGTCACGCTGCCCGACGGCTTCAGCGTCCACCCGCGCCTCCAGCCGATCCTCCAGCGCCGCGTGCAGTCGGTCGAGGACGGCACGATGGACTGGGCGACCGGTGAGCTGCTGGCGTTCGGCTCGCTGCTGATCGACGGCCACCCGGTCCGGCTGGTCGGCCAGGACTCGCGGCGCGGCACGTTCGGCCAGCGCCACGCGGTGCTGGTGGACCGCAAGACCGGCGAGGAGCACACCCCGCTCAAGCAGTTCGGGCAGGGCGTGTCGAAGTTCTACGTCCACGACTCGCTGCTCAGCGAGTACGCGGCGCTGGGCTTCGAGTACGGCTACTCCATGACCCGCCCGGACGCGCTGGTGATGTGGGAGGCGCAGTTCGGCGACTTCGTCAACGGCGCCCAGTCGGTGATCGACGAGTACATCTCCTCCGGCGAGCAGAAGTGGGGCCAGCGCTCCGGCGTCGTCCTGCTGCTGCCGCACGGCTACGAGGGCCAGGGACCCGACCACTCGTCGGCCCGCATCGAGCGGTTCCTCCAGCTCTGCGCCGAGGACAACCTGACCGTGGTGTACCCGACCACGACGGCGAACTACTTCCACCTGCTGCGCTGGCAGGTGATGTCGCAGCGCAACAAGCCGCTGATCGTGTTCACGCCGAAGTCGCTGCTGCGCCACAAGGCCGCCGCCGCGAGCGTCGAGCAGATCACCGAGGGCCGCTTCCTGCCGGTCATCCCCGAGTCGAACCCCGCCGTCGACCCGGCGGGCGTCCGGCGGGTGCTGCTCACCACCGGCAAGATCTACTACGACGTGGCGGCGCAGCGGGACAAGCTGGACCGCACCGACACCGCCGTGGTGCGGGTCGAGCGGCTCTACCCGGTGCCGGTCGACGAGATCAAGGCCGAGCTCGACCGGTACCCCGGCGCCGACGAGGTGATCTGGGTGCAGGACGAGCCCGCCAACCAGGGCGCGTGGCCGTTCATGGCGCTGAAGCTGCCGCACCACATCGAGGGCCTGAAGCTGAAGCGGGTCTCGCGTCCCGCCGCGTCGGCCCCGGCCGTGGGCTCGGCCAAGCTGCACGCCGCGGAGCAGGAGTCCCTGCTCGGCCGCCTGTTCGGCGACGCCGAGTAGCACGGCGAGCAGGACACCGGTCCGTTCCGAAGGCCCTGGCACACCGCCCGCGTGTGCCGGGGCCTTCGGCCGTTCACGAAGAAAGAGGGCAGGATGTACTTCACCGATCGGGGCATCGAGGAACTGGCCGACCGGCGCGGCGGGGAGGAGGTCACGCTGGCGTGGCTGGCCGAGCGGCTGCGCGAGTTCGTGGACCTGAACCCCGAGTTCGAGACGCCGGTCGAGCGGCTGGCGACGTGGCTGGCCCGGCTGGACGACGAGGACGAGGACGAGTGACGCGCCGACCGGCCGACGCGATACATCTTGACTTCCGATCAACGCGACATATCGTGTTGTGGACAGGTGTCCCCGCCGCCTGACCCGTGACACCCCGTGCTCGGACGAAAGGCAAGACGCGATGTCGCGTTGGACGATCGACGAACCGACCACCCTCGCCTTCGACGGGGTGGTCGCGCTGAAGGTCACGCTGATCACCGGCAGCGTCAACGTGCTGGCCGGGGGCGACAAACCCTCGATCGAGATCAGCGAGGTGGAGGGGCCGCCGCTGACGGTCGCGCACGAGGCCGGAATGCTCACCGTCACCCACGAGAAGCTGTGGGAGGGGGTGCTGAACTGGCTGCGCACGCAGCGGGTGCGGGCCGTGGTCACCGTGACCGTCCCGCGCGACTGCCCCGTCACCCTCAACCTGGTGTCGGCCGACGCCGTCGTCACCGGCCTGGCCGCCCGCACCTCGATCAAGACCGGGGCGGGCGACGTGACCCTGGACGGCGTCACCGGCGCCGTGGACGTCAACACCGTCGCGGGCGCGGTCGAGGCGCAGGGCGTGGACGGGACGGTGTCGTTCACCTCGGTCTCCGGCGACCTGGCGCTGGCCGGGGGCGTGGTCGAGCGGCTGTCGGCCCGCAGCGGCAGCGGCCGGATCGCCGCCGACGTCGCCCTGGCGCAGGGCGGCAGCGTCGAGGTCAACACCGTCGCGGGCGAGATCACGCTGCGCGTCCCCGACGGCACCGGGGCCACCGTGCACCTGAACGCGGCCGCCGGGCGGATCGAGACCTCGTTCCCCGGCCTGGAACGCCAGGACCGCCCGGTCGGCAGCACCGTCACCGGCACGGTCGGCGACGGCTCGGGCCGGGTGGCGGTCTCCTCCGTCGCGGGCGGCGTCACGCTGCTGGGCCGCCCCGCCGACGATCCCGACGGCCCCGCCGGGATCACCACCCCGGGAATGGAGAAGTGACGTGCCCGTCTTCGGCCACGGCCGCCTGCGGCTGTACCTGCTCAAGCTGCTGGAGGAGAGCCCGCGGCACGGCTACGAGGTGATCCGCCTCCTCCAGGACCGCTTCCTCGGCGTCTACTCGCCCTCCCCCGGCACGATCTACCCGCGCCTGGCCCGGCTGGAGGCCGAGGGCCTGGTCACCCACGAGGTGGTCGAGGGCAGGAAGGTCTACTCCCTCACCGACAAGGGCCGCGCCGAGCTGGAACGCCGCCTGGACGAGCTGGCCGAGCTGGAGGAGGAGATCTCCGCGTCCGCGCAGGAGTTCGCCCGCGAGCTCCAGCAGGACGTGCGGCAGACCGTGCGGACGCTGCGCGAGGAGCTGACCCAGGCCGCCCGGACCGTGCGCGAGCAGGGCGGGCCCGGGGGGACCGGCGGGACGGGCGGGACCGGCGGGGACGTGTGGGGCGCGGCCACCGACCGGCAGAAGGGCGAGTGGGGGCGCCAGAAGGAGCACTGGCGGGAGCAGAGCCAGCGCTGGAAGGAGGAGTGGCGGCGCAACTGGGAGGACGCGTGGGCGACCGCGACCGGCACCCGGCAGGACGTCGCCCGCCTGGAGCTGGAGCGGCTGCTCAGCTCGTTCGTGGAGGACGTGCGGCGCGCGGCCAAGAAGAGCGACCTGTCGCAGGAGGACCTGACCGCCGTCCAGACCCTCCTGGCCGAGACCCGCGACCGGCTGCGCCGCGAGATCCTCGACTGAGCACGGCCGCCCCGGCCGTCCCGGTCACAGCCGCAGGGCGCGGCAGGCGAGCTGCACGGCCAGGCGCTGTTCGGGGTCGGCGAGATCGACGCCGAGCAGCGCCTGCGCCCGCCGCACCCGGTCGGTGACGGCGTTGCGGTGCAGATGGAGCCGTTCGGCGGCGCGGGCGGGGGACCCCTGGTGGTCCAGGTAGACCTGGAGGGTCCGCAGCAGGGGACGGGCGCGGTCCGGTCCCAGCCCGACGATCGGCGCGAGCAGCTCGCCGGCGGCGGCGCGGGCGGTGTCGGAGGCGTACCACTCCCCCAGCATCCGGTCGAGCCCCGCCAGGTCGTGGACGACGACCGGCCGCCCGTCCCCGCCGCCCCGCGCCAGCGCGGTCCGCGCCTCCCGCACCGAGGCCCGCAGCCCCAGCGGCCCCTGGTGCGCGCCGCCCACGCCGCACCGCAGGTCGGCGCCCGGGAAGCGCTCGCGCAGCGAGGCCAGGAGGCGTTCGGCGCCGGCGACGACGTCCCGCAGCCCGCCCCGCCCCGGATCGCCCGGCCGGCTGCGGATCAGCGACAGCGCGTCCTCGGCGCGCGCCGAGTTCCACTGGGCCCCGCCGGCGCTGCGCAGCTCCCGCAGCGCGGCGCGGTCCACGGCGTCCAGCAGCTCGTAGCGTTCGGTCCCCTGGAGCGCGGCGGGCTCGATCCGCAGGGCGACGTGCCACCCGTCCACCGGCAGCCCGACGGCGCGGGCCGGGCCGACCAGCCGCAGCGCCTGCCCCTCGGGGGCCACCAGCAGCTCCGACAGCAGCAGGCTGCGCGACCGCACGGGCACGTCCTCGGGCTCCTCGCCCCGGGCGGCGAACGCGGCGACCAGCCGCGCCGCCAGCTCCACGGCCCGCCCGAGGCACCCGCCGACCCGGGGCCCGGCGACGGCGACGTCCCCGCCGCTCCCGCGCGCGACGGCCCCGACCTCGTCCGCCCCGGGCGTCCCGGCGCGCAGCGGGACCCCCAGCGCGGAACCGGCCGCCCCCAGCGCCCGCCCGAGCTCGGCCCCCGCGGCCAGCATCCCGTCGACGGCGGCGCCCAGCCGGGCCAGCGCCTCGGCGGCGTCCCCCTCGATCAGCCGGTGGAGGGCCACGACCAGCGCGGCCAGGTCCGCCGTCCCGGCGTGCAGGAGGGCGACGTCGCCGCGTTCGGCGATCGACCGCGCCGTGGCCGGGACCGGGGCCGGGGGCTCGGCGCCGGTCAGGACCAGGGCGGCGGCCCCCGCGGCGGACGCGTCGCGCAGGGCCACGTCCAGGCGGTGGCCCGTGGCGTTCGCGGAGGCGGCGGCGGTGAGGACGGCCACCGAGCCCGGCGGCGCGGCGCTCAGCGTCGCCGGATCCTCCACCAGGCGCACGCCGGTGGCGGGGCGTCCCCGCGGCGGAGCGGCCAGCAGGGTGAGGCGGGCGGGCGACACCGGGGCGTCCGGCAGGTCGGCCGGCAGGATCTCCACGCCCCGAGGCTACCCCGCAGATCATCGACGGAAAGCACGCCGACCTGCGCGGGAACGCGCCCGCGCCGAGGGGAGCGGGCATGGAGATCGTGTTCGAGACGCACGCGTGGAGCCTGGACAACGACCGGGGGATCGCCACCGGCTGGCTGCCCGGACGGCTCTCCGAACGGGGGCGGCGGCCGGCCGCCGAACTGGGCGAGCGGCGGCGGGACGACGGCATCGCCGCCGTGTTCTCCTCGGACCTGGCGCGCGCGGCCGAGACCGCGTCCCTGGCCTTCGGGGACACCGGCGTCCCGGTGC
Organism: Actinomadura kijaniata; assembly: GCF_014138665.1. NCBI lineage: Bacteria > Bacillati > Actinomycetota > Actinomycetes > Streptosporangiales > Thermomonosporaceae > Actinomadura > Actinomadura kijaniata. The sequence continues at coordinate 605,882 of NZ_JACJIA010000001.1, read as the reverse complement.
TGCACGGCTGGCGGCTCCGGGAGTGCGACCACGGGGAGCTCAACGGCGCCCCCGCCGCCGAGGTGCACGCCGGCCGCGCCCGGTACCTCGACCGGCCCTACCCGGGCGGCGAGAGCTGGCGGCAGGCGGTGCACCGCGCGGGACGGTTCCTGGCGGACCCGCCCCCGCGCTGGTCGGACGCGCGGGTCCTGGTCATCGGGCACGTCGCCACGCGGTGGGCGTTCGGCCACCTCATCGACGGCCGGCCGCTGGAGGAGCTGGTGGACGCCGACTTCGGGTGGCGGGAGGGCTGGGAGTACCGCCTCACCTGATCCCGGACGCGGCCCGCCCCCCGCCGCGGCTCACCGCCGGCCGCCGAACTCCCAGGGGTGGACCTCGATGTCGGCGTACCGGTCCGCGGTCAGGACGGCGCGGGCGGTGTCCGGGTCCGGCGCCCGCAGCAGCACCGCCGTCCCCAGCCAGGCGGCGCCGTCGTCGGACAGCAGCGGCCCGTACGCGATCAGCTCGTCCCGGCCGGGCGGCACGTCGAGGTCGGCGGCCTCCCCCGCGCCGAGGCCGAGCACCAGGAACCGGTCGCCGTCGGTCCGGCCGCCGGGGAAGTCCCACATCGTGCGTCCCAGCAGGTTGCGCCACCGGCGCAGCAGCACGTCCCGGTACACGCCGGCCTGGTGGTTGGGCTCGTCGAAGGCGAACGCGCGGGCGGCGGCGGGGTCCGGCAGGTCGATGATGTGCACGCTGCCGCTGGGCGTCTCGCCGTCGGCGGCGAAGGTCGGGCCGCGCGCGATCAGCTCCGCCTCGTACCGGTCCATGTAGGACCAGTGCGCCTCCCCCAGCTCCTCGCGCAGCGGCAGGGAACCGGGACGATCCCGGTGGTAGCAGAAGAATTCCATGGAAACGATCTTCGCATCCCGCCCCGGGGCCGGGTGCCGGTGTGCCGGGAGCACACCGGCCTGCCGATACCTGTGCTCGCGGCCCACTGGCGGGGCGCTCCGATGTGCCTACGCTGGCGGCATGCTCACCTTGACCGAGGCCCTGCTCCCCGCGTTCGCGCGGGGCTGCTCGGTGCTGGGGTCCGGCGGCGGCGGGGACGTCGGCGTCACCCTCGCCGCCGCGCGGCAGTCCCTCGCCGAACACGGGCCGGTCGACGTGGTGGACCCCGAGGAGCTCCCCGGCGACGCGCTGGTCATGTCGTGCGGGATGATCGGCTCTCCGGCGGTCTCGGCCGAGCGGATCGGCGGGCCCGTCGAGGCGCGGACGCTGCGGGCCACCGTGGAGCGCCTGCACGGCGTCCCCGTCGGGGCGCTGATGTCCAGCGAGATCGGCGGGTCCAACGGCTGCGTCGCCGTCGCCTGGGCCGCGCTGCTGGGGCTGCCGCTGCTGGACGCCGACGCCATGGGCCGGGCGTTCCCCCGGATGGACCAGTCGGCGCTGGAGGTCGCCGGGCTGCCGCCCACGCCCAGCGTGCTCGTCGACCACCGGGGCCGGACCGTCGTGCTGGACCGGGTGGACGGGCCCTGGATGGAACGGATCACGCGCGGCGTGCTCGACTCGTTCGGCGGCGTCGCCGCCGCCAGCGAGTACCCGCTGCGGGCCGGGCAGGTGCGCGCGGCCGCCGTCACCGGCTCGGTGTCGCGGGCGCTGGCGATCGGGGAGGCCCTTGGCGGGGGCGTCCCGGCCGCGCCCGGCGCGGGGCTGACGCGCCTGGTCACCGGCAAGGTCGCCGAGGTCGAACGCGCCACCGACGGCTCCACCGAGGCCGTCGTGGAGGGGCTGGGCGGCGACGCCGGGCGGCTGCTGCGGATCGTGGCGCAGACCGAGTACCTGGCCGCGTTCGAGGACGGCCGGGAGCGGGCGCTGGTGCCCGACGTGGTCGCGGTGCTGGACACCCGGACGGCCGCCGCCGTCCAGGTGGACGAGCTGCGGTACGGGATGCGGGTCAGCGTGCTGACGGCGCCCTGCGCCCCGGTCTGGCGGACCGCGCGGGGCCTGGAGCTGGCCGGGCCGCGGGCGTTCGGGCTGGCGGCGCCATGATCGCCGGAGTCGAGGCCGGGCCCACCAACACCGACGCGGTGCTGCTGGACGAGGCGGGCCTGCCCCGGGCGACCGCCAAGGTGCCCTCGGTGCCCGGCGACCCGGTGGCGGGGGTGCGGGCGGCGCTGCGGGCGCTGCCCCGGGCGGAGGTGACCCGGGTGGCGGCCGGGCTGCGCGGGCCCGCGCGGGCCGTCGTGGAACGCCGCGGCCTCGCCCGCGTCGGGGTGCTGCGCGTCGGCGGCGACGCCGCGCGGGCGGTGCCCCCGCTGGCGGGCTGGCCGGAGGAGCTGCGCGCGGCCGTGTGCGCCGGGACCGCCGTCGTGGACGGCGGCGGCGGGTTCTCCGCCGAGGAGTGGACGCCGCTGGACGAGGACGCGGTCGCCCGGTTCGCCGCCGGGCTGGCCGGACGCGCCGACGCGGTGGCGATCACCGGGGTGTTCGCGCCGGTGGACGGCCGCCAGGAGCGCCGCGCCGCCGAGATCGTCCGCGCCGAGCTGGGCGAGGTCCACCTGACCCTGTCGGGCGAGCTGGGCCCGCTCGGCCTGCTGGAACGCGAGAACACCGCCGTGCTCAACGCCGCCCTGCACCGGCTGGCCGGGAGCCTGGCCGACGGGCTGCGCGCCGCGTTCGACGAGGCGTTCGGGGCGGGCGTCCCGGCGCTGGTCACCCGGGGCGACGGCACCGTGATGGGCCTGGACCACCTGCGCCGCCACCCCGGTCTCGGCCTCGGTTCCAGCCTGGCCAGCACGCTGCGCGGCGCGGCGACCCTGACCGGCCGTCCCGACGCGGTCGTCGCCGACGTCGGCGAGCACCGCATCCGGGTCGGCGCGGTCGCCGGGGGCTATCCGCGGCAGGCGTTCGGCGCGACGATCGGCGGGGTGCCGGTGGCGTTCTGGATGCCGGACCTGATCCGCGTGCCCCGCACCGGCCCCGCGGCGCGCGAGGAGCTGGCCGAGGCGGTGGACCGCATGCAGCCCGCCGCCGGGCGGCTCCCGCTGGTCGTGGTCGGCGGCGGCGCGGGCGCGGTGCCCGCCGGGCCGCCGGGCGCGGCCCCCGTCGCCCCGCGGGTGCTGCGACCTGAGCACGGCGCGGTCGCGGGCGCGATCGGCGCGGCCGTCAGCCCGGTCGGCGGGCAGGCCGAACGCCTCGTGCGCGTCGGCGCCTGCACCGACCTGGAGGCGGCGCTGGCCGAGGTCCGCGAGGAGGCCCGCGCCAGCGCGGTGCGGGCCGGGGCCGACCCGCGCGCCGTCGAGGTGTCGGAGGTGACCCGCTCCCCCCTGCCCTACCTGCCGGGCGTCACCCTGCGGCTGCACGCGCGCGCCGCCGGGCCCGCCCGCCTCCCCTGACCCCTTGGCCCTGGCCCCTGGCCCCGACCCCTGGCCCCGACCCCCTGGACCGAAAGGCCGTCCCATGTCCCAGCCGCTCGACGAGGACTTCCCCCTCGAACGGGTCCCCCAGTCCGCCCGCTACTCCTGGTTCAACGTCGCCGTGCAGCGCTTCGGGCAGCTCTCGGACCTCACCCAGTTCCTGCTCGGCGCGACGCTGGGCGCGGGGCTGTCGTTCTGGGGCGCGTTCTGGGCGTTCACGCTCGGCTCGGTGATCCTGGAGGTGGTGTGCATCTTCGTGGGCATCGCCGGGATGCGCGAGGGGCTGTCCACCTCGGTGCTGGCCCGCTGGACCGGGTTCGGCCGGTACGGGTCCACGCTGATCGGCCTGGTCATCGCGGTCAGCCTGTTCGGCTGGTTCGGGGTGCAGACGGCGGTGTTCGCCCAGGGCCTGCACTCGCTCGTCGGCGGCCCGCCGCTGTGGGCGTGGGCGCTGGTCACCGGGCTCGGCGTGACGGTGCTGGTGCTCAAGGGGTTCCGGGCGATGGGATGGACGGCGTTCGTGACCGTCCCGGCGTTCCTCGGCCTGGCCGGGTGGGCGATGAGCGTGCAGATCTCCAAGCACAGCCTGGGCGACCTGGTGGCGTCGCCGCCGTTCGGCGAGGCGATGTCGGTGGCGACCGGCGCGACGATCGTCGCGGGCTCCTACATCGTCGGCGCGGTCACCACGCCCGACATGACCCGGTTCAACCGCACCACCGGCGACGTCGTCAAGCAGACCCTCGTCGGCATCTCGCTCGGCGAGTACGTGCTGGGCCTGGCCGGGGTGCTGCTGGCGTACGCGGTGAAGACCTCCGACGTCGTCGCGATCATCACCGCCTCGTCCGGCGTGGTCGGCGTGGTCATCCTGGTCTCCGCCACCGTGAAGATCAACAACTGGAACCTGTACTCGGCCGCCCTCGGCCTGATCAACGCCGTGGAGTCGCTGCTGAAGGTCCGGCTGAACCGGGTCGCCGTCACCGTCGGGATCGGCGTGCTGGGCAGCGTGCTGGCCGCCGCCGGGATCCTGGAGCGCTTCGCCGACTTCCTGACCGTGCTCGGCGTGCTCACCCCGCCGATCGCCGGGATCATGGTCGCCGAGTACTTCGTCGCCCGCCGCTGGCGGCCGGTGCTGGACGCCTCCCGCGCCACCGGGCGGCTCCCGGAGACCGAGCCCGGCTGGGTCCCGGCCACCCTGGTGCTGTGGGCCGCCGCCGCGGTGCTCGGCTGGCTGTCGGAGCACTACCACTGGTGGGGCATCCCCGCCCTGAACTCGCTGGTCATCGCCGGGGTCGGCTATGTCGTCGCCGCCCGCCTGGGCCTGGTGCGCGGCACCCGCGAGCTGCCCGTCGAACAGCCCGAGCAGCCCGCCGCCGCCCTGGAGGCGCTGCGGCAGGCCCCCGTCCGCCCCGCCTGAGAAGGAGAACCGTTGCGCATCGGCATCGACGTCGGCGGCACCAACACCGACGCGGTCCTGCTGGACGGCGACACCGTGCTCGCCTCGGTCAAGTCGCCCACCACCCCCGAGGTCACCGGCGGCGTGGAGGCCGCGATCCGGGCCGTCCTGACCGACTCGGGCATCGCCCCCACGGCCGTCACCGCCGTCATGATCGGCACGACCCACTTCGTGAACGCGCTGGTGGAGGCCGACCGCCTGGCCCCCACCGCGGCGGTGCGGCTCGGCCTCCCGGCCGGGGCCGCGCTGCCGCCCATGGTGGACTGGCCTGCCCGCCTCCGCGCCGCCGTCAGCCCCGGCCCCTCCGGCCCGGCGGTGTACCTGTGCCACGGCGGCCACGAGTACGACGGCTCCGCGCTGTCCCCGCTCGACGAGGGCGAGCTGCGCCGGGCCGCCGCCGACATCGCCGCGCGCGGCGCGCGCTCGGTGGCGGTGTCGGCGGTGTTCTCACCGGTCAGCGCCGACGCCGAGCTGCGCGCCGCCGAGATCCTGGCGTCCGAGCTGGGCCCGGACGTCCACCTGTCGCTGTCGCACGAGACCGGCCGGGTCGGGCTGCTGCCCCGCGAGAACGCCACCGTCGTCAACGCCGCCCTGCGCGAGCTGGCCGTCGACATCGTGGCGGCGTTCACCGGGGCGCTGGCCGGGGCGGGCATCATCGCGCCGCTGTTCCTGTCGCAGAACGACGGGACGCTGATGGACGTCGAGCACGCCCGCACCCACCCCGTCGCCACGTTCGCCTCCGGCCCCACCAACTCCATGCGCGGCGCGGCCTACCTGTCGGGCCTCGCCGACTGCGCCGTGGTGGACGTCGGCGGCACCACCGCCGACGTGGGCGTCCTGACCGGAGGGTTCCCGCGCGAGGCGTCCGGGGAGGCCGAGCTGGCCGGGGTCCGCACCAACTTCCGCATCCCCGACGTGCTGTCGCTGGGCATCGGCGGCGGCTCCCTGGTGGACCTGGACGCCCCGGAGGTCGGGCCGCGCAGCGTCGGCTACCGCCTCACCGAACGCGCCCTGGTCTTCGGCGGCGACACCCTCACCGCCACCGACCTGGCCGTCGCCGCCGGGCGCGCCGAGATCGGCGACCCGGCGCGCGTCGCCCACCTGGACCGCGCCCGGGTCGCCGCCGCGCTGGACCACATCGCCGCCCGCCTCGCCGAGACCGTGGACCGGATGCGCACCTCCGCCGACCCGATCCCGGTGGTCGCGGTCGGCGGCGGCAGCGTGCTGATCACCGGCCTGCCCGGCTTCACCGACGTGCGCCGCCCCGCCCACCACGCGGTCGCCAACGCCATCGGCGCGGCCATCGCGCAGGTCGGCGGGGAGGTGGACCGGGTGTTCCAGGTGCCCGAGGGCCGCCGGGCCGCCGTGCTGGAGGAGGCCCGCGCCGAGGCCGTGGCCGCCGCCGAACGCGCCGGGGCCCGCCCCGGCACCGTCGCGGTCGTCGACGTCGAGGAGGTCCCCCTCGCCTACCTGCCCGGCGGCGCGACGCGGGTGCGCGTCAAGGCCGTCGGCGACCTGGACCTGACCCGCCTGCCCGCCCTGGAGGACGCCCGTGCGTGAGATCAAGCCCGAACAGCTCGACGACCTGGCGCGCGGCGCGGGCATCCTCGGCACCGGCGGCGGCGGGGACCCCTACGTCGGCAAGCTGCTGGCCCAGCAGGCGATCCGCGCGCACGGCCCGGTGACCGTCGTGGACATCGACGAGGTCCCCGCCGACGCGATGGTGGTCGCGATCTCCGGGATGGGCGCGCCGACCGTGTCGCTGGAGAAGATCCCGGCCGGGACCGAGGAGGTCACGGCGCTGCGCGCGCTGGAACGCGCCCTGGGCCGCCGCGCCACCCATCTGGTCCCGATCGAGGTCGGCGGGCTGAACTCGATGGTCCCGTTCATCGCCGCCGCCCAGACGGGCCTGCCGGTGGTGGACGGGGACGCGATGGGGCGGGCGTTCCCCGAGGCGCAGATGGTGCTGCCCGGCCTGATCGGCGTGACGGTCGCGCCGATGGCGGTCGCCGACGACAAGGGCAACACGCTGGTGCTGGACACGGTGTCGAACCTGTGGGCCGAGCGCCTGGCCCGGTCCGCCTGCGTGGAGATGGGCTGCTCGGTCTCCTGCGCCGACACCGTCATGCGCGGCGACCAGCTGAGGGACGGCCTGGTCCCGGCGACGCTGACGCTGGCCGAGGAGCTGGGCCGCGCCGTCCGCGAGGCCCGTGCCGTCCACGCCGACCCGGTGGCGGCCGCCGCCGGCATGCTGGGCGGCGTGCGCCTGCTGACCGGCAAGGTCGTGGACGTGGAGCGCCGCACCTCCGGCGGCTTCGCGCGCGGCGAGGCCAGGCTGGCGGGAACCGCCGGCGACACCGGCCGCACCCTGGAGCTGAGCTTCCAGAACGAGCACCTGCTGGCCCGCCGCGACGGCACGGTGATCGCGACGACGCCGGACCTGATCTGCGTCCTGGACACCGACACCGGCGACCCGGTCACCACCGAGGGCCTGCGCTACGGCCTGCGCGTCACGGTGCTCGGCGTCCCCTGCGACCCGCGCTGGCTCACCCCCGGCGGCCTGGACCTGGCGGGCCCCCGCTACTTCGGCTACGACACCGACCACGTACCGCTACCACCCCACTGACCGAAGCCCGGACCTCCGGCCGACGCATTCCCGCCCGAGGCCCGGAAGCCGTCCCCCAGAACGGCACGGCCAAGACGCCGGCGAAGCGAAGGGCTTCGGTCAGCGCCCTCAGCCGAGTGAGGGGTTTCGATCGGCGCGTTTTCGTCGGGGAGTTGAAGGGTTTCCCCAGGGCGGCGCTGACCTGGGGAAACGGTCGGTGGCGGTGGTCGGCGGGGTTCCGCTCGCGGCGGTCGCCGCCTTCGTGGGGGTTGATCCTTAAGTTCGTTTTCGCGGTGGCTTGTTGGACTTTCTGCTGTCACTCCGTTTCGTCAGGAGGCAGCAGAGATGGCACTGAACCCGCGTATCAAGATCGCAATCGTCGGGGCCGGGCTGGCGGCGGCCGGGCTCGCCGCCACCGGGACCGCGCTCGCGGCCGGTGATCCCGGCGGGGACCGGACCGAGCTGCGGATCGTCGAGTACGCCGACGGCCCGGCCGCGGCCGACCCGGCCACGGCCAAGCCGGACTGCCCGGACAAGGGCGGCGCGGCCCCCGCGGCGGACACCCGATGACCACCGCGGACACCCCCCGGGCCCGGCAGGGCCCGGGGGGCCGGGCCGAACGCGTCCTGTTCGAGGTGAAGCGCGTCATCGTCGGCCAGGACCGCATGGTCGAACGGCTGCTGGTCGCGGCCCTGGCGGGCGGGCACTGCCTGCTGGAGGGGGCGCCCGGCGTCGCCAAGACCCTGGCCGCGCAGACGCTCGCCACGGCCGTCGGCGGGACGTTCCACCGCATCCAGTTCACCCCCGACCTGGTGCCCGCCGACATCGTCGGGACCCGGATCTACCGGCCCTCCACCGAGGAGTTCGACATCGAGCCCGGCCCGGTGATGGCCAACGTCGTGCTCGCCGACGAGATCAACCGCGCGCCCGCCAAGGTGCAGTCGGCGCTGCTGGAGGTCATGGCCGAGCGGCAGGTCAGCATCGGCGGGCGGACGTTCCCGGTGCCCGCGCCGTTCCTGGTGCTGGCCACGCAGAACCCGATCGAGTCCGAGGGCGTGTACCGGCTGCCCGAGGCGCAGCGCGACCGGTTCCTGCTCAAGGTGGACGTGGGCTACCCCGACGAGTCCGACGAGCTGGCGATCCTCTACCGGATGGGCGGCGCCCCGCCGGTCCCCGAACGGATCCTGACCACCGCCGAGCTGGCCGGGCTGCGGGAGGCGGCGGGCCGGGTGTTCGTCCACGACGCGGTCGCGCGGTACGCGGTGCGCCTGGTGGCGGTCACCCGCGACCCGGAGGCGTACGGCGTGCCGGACACGGCGCGGCTGCTGGCGTTCGGCGCGAGCCCGCGCGGCACGCTGGGGCTGGTCGCGGCGGCCCGCGCGCTGGCGCTGCTGCGCGGCCGCGAGTACGTGCTGCCCGCCGACGTGCGCGACCTGGCCGGGGACGTGCTGGCGCACCGGCTGGTGCTGTCGCTGGACGCGCTGGCCGACGGGATCGACGCCCGCGCGATCGTCGAGCGGATCGTCGCCGCGGTCCCGCTGCCCCGGGTCGCCCCCCGCGAGGAGGCGGCGTGATCGGCCCCGAGCTGGCCCCCGAAGCGGTGCTGCGCCGCCTGGAACTGGTCGTGCTGCGCCGCCTGGACGGCCTGTTGCAGGGCGACCACCTCGGCCTGCTGCCGGGTCCGGGCACCGAGCGGGCCGAAGGCCGGGCGTACGTGCCCGGCGACGACGTGCGGGCGATGGACTGGAACCTCACGGCCCGTTCCCTCCAGCCGCACGTCCGCGAGACCGACGCCGACCGCGAGCTGGAGACGTGGACGCTGGTGGACGCCACCGCCAGCATGGACTTCGGGACCGGCCGCGTGGAGAAGCGGGACCTGGCCGTGGCGGCGGTGGCGGCGGTCGGGTTCCTGACCGAACGGGCCGGGAACCGGCTGGGGGCGCAGATCCTCCACGGCTCCGGCCCCCGGCTCGTTCCGGCCCGCACCGGACGGGGACCCCTGCTGACGCTGCTGCGGACGCTGCTGGGCCTGCCGCGTTCGGCGCCCGGCGGGCAGCCCGCGCTGGCCGACGGCCTGGAACGCCTCCGCCGCACCGCCCGCCGCCGGGGCCTGGCCGTGGTGGTGTCGGACTTCCTGGACCCGCCGGAGACCTGGCGGCGCCCCCTGGCGCTGCTGGCCCGGCGCCATCAGGTGCTGGCGGTGGAGGTGGTGGATCCGCGCGAGCTGACGTTGCCGGACGTGGGCCTGCTGACGGTCACCGACCCGGAGACGGGCCGCCGCGCGGAGATCCCCACCGCGAGTCCCCGCCTGCGCGCCCGCTACGCGGAGGAGGCGGCCGCGCAGCGCGCCGCCATCGCCGAGGGGATCCGCGCGGCGGGCGCGTCCCGCCTGACGCTGCGCACCGACGGCGACTGGCTCCGCGACATCGTCCACCACGTGGCGGCCCACCGCCGCCTGGCCGCGACGGGAACGCCCGCATGACGCCCCCGAAGCCTCTCCGGCGCTGCCCGCGCCGCCGCTCGCTGTCACGCGGCCATGCGATCGCGAGACCAAGGGAGGTGCCCGCATGACATGCCGGAAAACCCATCGCCCCAGGCGGCCGGTCTCGTCCGCGCCAACGCCCGGCATCCACGCAGTCGGACCGCCACCGACACCGCAGGAGGCACCCACATGACGTGCCAGAAAACCCATCGCCCCAGGCGGCCGGTCCCGTCCGCGCCGGTGCCCGGTGCTCGGGTGGTCGGGCGGCGATCGGTGGTCGGGGAGGTGTTCTCGTGACGTTCCTGGAGCCTCTGCGGCTGCTGTTGCTCGTGGTGCCCGCGCTGCTGCTCGGCGTGTACGTCGTCATGCGGGCGCGGCAGGCCCGGTACGCCGCCCGGTTCACCAACCTCGCGCTGCTGGAGAAGGTCGTCCCGGTCCGGCCGGGGTGGCGGCGGCACCTGCCCGCCGCCGCGTTCCTGCTGATGATCCTGGTGTGCGTGCTCGGGTTCGCGCGGCCCGCCGCCGACGTGCGGGTGCCCCGGGAGCAGGCGACGATCATGATGGCGGTGGACGTGTCCAGCTCGATGGAGGCCACCGACGTCGCGCCCAGCCGGCTCGCCGCCGCGCAGCGCGCCGCCCGCGCGTTCCTCGGCGAGCTGCCGGAGCGGTTCAACGTCGGGCTGGTGACGTTCGCCGGGAGCGCCACCGTCGCGGTGCCGCCCACCACCGACCGGGCCGCGGTGCGCACCGCGATCGACGGGCTGCGGCTGGCCCCGCGCACCGCGATCGGCGAGGCCGTGTTCACGTCGCTGGACGCGCTCTCCCGGTTCGGGGCGCAGTGGGGGCGGCAGGCCCCGCCCGCGCGGATCGTGCTGCTGTCGGACGGCGAGAACACCGCCGGGCGGCTGCCCGGGGTCGCCGCGCAGGAGGCCGCCGCGCGCCGCGTCCCGGTGTCCACGATCGCCTACGGCACCCCCGGCGGCGTCATCTGGAGCGAGGGGAGCGCGCTGCCGGTGCCGGTGGACGGGCCCGCGCTGCGGCGGCTCGCGGAGCAGACCGGCGGCCGGTTCTACGAGGCCGCGTCCGGCGCGGAGCTGGGCCGCGTCTACGCCGACATCGGCAGCAGCATCGGCCACCGCACCGAGCGGCGCGAGGTGTGGGTGTGGTTCGTGGGGGCGGCGCTGGTGCTCGGCTGCGCGGCCGCCGCCGGGTCGCTGCTGTGGTTCTCCCGTCTTCCCTGAGGAGTCGCACATGAACGATCGACCGCTCGGGCTGGGCGAGCCGCGCGGCCCCGACTTCGTGGCCCACGTCCCGCCGCCGGTCCCGCCGCCCCCGCCGTTCGTCCCGGTCCCCCCGCCGCCCCCGGCGCCGGGCCGCGGCCGGTCGCGGGTGGTGGTCGCGGCGGTGCTGGCCGCCGCGCTGGCCGGGGGCGCCGCGGGCGCGGCGGGCGGCTGGGTGACCGGCGGGCGGGCCCCCGCGCCGATCCGCCAGTCCTCCGCCGGACCGGTGAACGGCCCCGGCGACCTGTCCGACATGGCCGCCCGCGTGCAGGTGAGCGTGGTGTCGGTGGAGGTGGCCAGCGGCCGGGCGCGCGCCTCGGGGTCGGGGTTCGTGGTGGACCGGGGCGGCCACATCGTCACCAACGCCCATGTCGTGGACGGCGTGGCCGGGCGGGGCGGCGAGGTCGCCGTCGTGTTGCCGGACCGGCGGCGGCTCGCCGCCCGCGTCGTCGGCGCCGACGAGGGGCAGGACATCGCCGTGCTGGCCGTGGAGCCGCGCGACAGCCCGCCGCCGCTGGTGATGGGCCGGTCGGCGGACGTGCGGGTCGGCGACCCGGTGCTGGCGATCGGGTCGCCGCTGGGGCTGGCCGGGACCGTCACCGGCGGCATCGTCAGCGCCCTGGACCGCGAGCTGCCCGGCGGCGGCTCCCTGAACGGCCCGGTCCTGCAGACCGACGCCTCCATCAACCCCGGCAACTCCGGCGGCCCGCTGGTGAACGCGCGCGGCGAGGTCGTCGGCGTCAACACCGCGATGCTCAGCCGGGGCGGATCGGGTTCGATCGGGATCGGCTTCGCGATCCCGGCCGACCGGGCTGTCGACACGGCCCGCCGGCTCATAGGGTGAACGGCCATGCGGGTACTGCTCGTCGAGGACGAGGAAGACCTGGTCGAGGCGTTGCGGTTCGGCCTGGTGCGGGCCGGTTACGCGGTGGACGTCGCGCTGGACGTGGCGACCGGCACCGAGAAGCTGTACGCCGCCGCCTACGACCTGATGATCCTGGACCTGAACCTGCCCGACGGCGACGGCATGGAGTTCTGCCGGTCGATCCGCGCCGGGGAGGTGGCCGGGGAGACCGGGGCGGACCTGCGCGTCCTGATGCTCACCGCCCGCGACCGGCTCGCCGACCGGGTGCAGGGCCTGGACCAGGGCGCCGACGACTACCTGGTGAAGCCGTTCGCGTTCCCCGAGCTGCTGGCCCGCGTGCGGGCGCTGCTGCGCCGCGACAGCGGCGGCGGGACGGCCGTGCTGACGGTGGGGGCGCTGCGGCTGGACACCTCCCGGCAGGAGGCGTTCCGGGGCGACCGGACGCTGCGCCTGACGCCCAAGGAGTTCGCGGTGCTGCGCTACCTGATGAGCCGCCCCGGCGAGGTCGTCTCCAGCGAGGAGCTGCTGGAGCACGTGTGGGACGAGAACGCCGACCCGTTCACCAACACCGTGCGGGTCACGGTCGGCACGCTGCGCCGCAAGCTCGGCGACGACGACCCGCCGCTGATCGAGACGCTGGTGCGGCGCGGGTACCGGCTGCGGGAGGTGCCCGCGTGAGGCCGCCGGCGTTCACCCAGACGATCCGCTTCCGGCTGACCGTCATGTACTCGACGCTGCTGTTCGTGCTGACGGCGCTGGTGCTCGGCGGCGTCTACTGGGTGATCGCCGCCAACACCGACGCGCGCCCGATCAGCAAGACGTTCAACGCCGAGAAGGTCCGCGTCACCGCCGACGGCAGCAAGCTGTCCACCGGGCAGGTGGTGGAGGTGGTGAAGGAGAGCGAGGTCGCCTCCGCCATCCACTACGAGACGCAGCGGACGCTGCGGGACTACTCGCTGGGGGTGCTGGGCGGGCTGTTCGTGGCGAGCCTCGGCATCGGCTGGGTGCTGTCGGGCCGCGCGCTGCGGCCCGTCGCCGCGATCACCGCCGCCGCCGAGGAGATCCAGGCGACCGACCTGTCGCGGCGCATCCGGCTGGCCGGGCCCAAGGACGAGCTGCGGTCGCTGGCCGACACGGTCGACTCGATGCTGGACCGGCTGGACGCGGCGTTCGAGGCGCAGCGCCGCCTCATCGACGACGCCTCGCACGAGCTGCGCAGCCCCCTGGCGATCATCCGGGCGAACCTGGACGCCGTGCTGACCGCGCCCGGCACCGACCCCGCCGACCACGACCGCGCCGTGCAGGTCGTCGACCGCGCCACCACCCGCATGACCCGGCTGGTGGAGGACCTGCTGGCCACCGCCCGCCGGTCCGCGCCCGCCCTCGACGACGCCGACGTGGACCTGGCGGCCGTCGCGCGGGAGGCCGTGGAGGAGCACGAGCCCCTGGCCGCCGAACGCGACCAGACCCTGGTGCTGCGCGCCACCCCCGGCCTGACGGTGATCGGCGACCATGACGCGCTGCGCCGCGCCGTCGGCAACCTGCTGTCCAACGCGGTCCGCCTGGCCCCGCCCGCCTCCGCCGTCACCGTCGGCGCGGGCCGCCGCGACGGCTGGCTGTGGCTGGCGGTCAAGGACACCGGCCCCGGCATCCGCGCGGACGACCGGAAGCGCGTGTTCGACCGGTTCTGGCGCGGCGACCGGCACCGCCCCGGCGAACGCCGCACCGGCCTCGGCCTGGCGATCGTCCGGCACATCGCCGAGTCGCACGGCGGCCAGGTGCGGCTGCACTCGGAGGAGGACGTCGGCAGCACGTTCGTGCTGTGGTTCCCGGTCTCCCCGACCGGCGAGCAGCCGCCGCCGGCCGATCCGCTCGCCGCCCCTAGCGCCGCTTCCGGTCCCTGAGCGCGGCGCGGATCTCCTCGGTGGCCTCGCGGAACGCCGGGGCGGCGCGGCGGAAGTAGTCGAACAGCACCTCCCGCTGCTCGGGCGTGTACCGCTCCAGCACCTCGCCGACGCGGCGGCGCGCCGGTCCCACGATGGCGTCGATGTCGACGTCGGGCGCGTCCGGCGCCGGTTCGACGACGACCCGGCGGCGGTCGCCCGGATCGGCGACGCGCCGCACGCGGCCCGCCCGCTCCAGCCGGTCGATCAGCCGGGTGGTCGCGCCCGTGGTCAGGCCGGTGCGCGCGGACAGCTCGCCCGGGGTCAGGCTCCCGGCCAGGGAGATCTGGCTCATCGCGTACCACTCGGACGCCTGGAGCCCGGCCGCCTCCGCCCCGGCCAGGGCGTGCAGCCCCACCGCGTCGAGGTAGTCGCGGAAGATCTCGTGCCGTTCGCCCGAAGGCCGCTGCGTCATGACACTCCTTGAATATCTGCATGTGTGCAGATACTGTTTCAATGCAGAAGCTGTTCCAGTCTAACGAACAGGAGCATGCCATGCCGGTCACGCACGACCCCACCGAGGTCACCGCCGTTCTGGACGCCCTCGACGACGCCTGGGAACGCGGCGACGCCGACGCCTACGGGGAGCTGTTCACCGAGGACGCCACCTACACGACGTACGTCGGCACCCAGTACCGGGGGCGCCGCGACATCGTGGAGAGCCACCGCGCGCTCTTCGGGAGGTTCCTCAAGGGGACCCGGCTCGCCGGGGAGATCGTGGACGTCCGCTTCCTCACCCCCGACGTCGCGGTGGTCACGGGGCGCGGCGACACCTACAAGGGCAGGGCCCCGCGCAAGCTCGACAAGGTGCAGACCACCACGCTGGTCCGGGAGGGCGACGGGCGGTGGCGCATCGCCGCGTTCCACAACACCAAGCGCAGGCCGTTGCTGGAGGCGGTCGGCTTCCGGGCCGCGCCCGGCACCGTTCCGGGAGGGCGGCGATGAGCGCGACGCCGCTGGCGGAGGAGACGGGCCACGTGGACCGCGCGCCCGCCGAGGTCCGGCGGGCGCTGGTCGCGATGTTCTCCGACGGTTACCTGAAGGTCGAGGAGCGGGACGACCTGGTCGCCGTCCAGGGCGGATGGTGGTACCGGGGCGAGTACCGCCTCGCCCCGGAGGGCGACGGCACGCGGATCACCCACCGCGTGCTCAACGTCGCCCCACGGGGCCGCTGGGCCGTTCCCCTGGCCAACCGGTTCTTCGTCGGCTTCCGGGAACGGACCCGGGAGGGGTTCGCCGGGACGCTGCGCGCGCTCAGTCGCTGAACCGGGTGTCGCGGGCGACCTTCTCCCAGGCGGTGACCTCGGCGCGGACCGCGTCGAGGTGCCCGAGGACCGCGTCCACCGCGTCGTCGCCGAGCGGCAGCCGCAGCGGGGTCTCCTCCGCCTCCAGGGCCGCCAGGATGGCGGCGGCGGCCTTGGCGGGGTCGCCGGGCTGCGCGCCGTCGCCCGTCTCGACCATCCGCCGGGTCGGGCCGACCGTGTCGGCGTAGGCGTCGCTCGGCGCGCTGAGGCCGACGTTGGCGAACAGCGAGGTCCGGAACGCCCCCGGCTCCACCACCAGCACCTTGATCCCGAACGGCCGCACCTCGTCGGCCAGCGCCTCCGACAGGCCCTCCAGCGCGAACTTGGTGGCGCTGTAGGCCCCGAAGCCCGCGAACGACATCTGCCCGCCCATGCTGCTCATCTGCACGATCGCGCCGCCCCCTTGGCGGCGCATGTGCGGCAGGACGGCGCGGGTCAGCGCGGCCGGGCCGAACACGTGCACCTCGAACAGCGCCCGCAGCTCCGCGTCGGTGGTCTCCTCCAGCGCGCCGACGTGGCTGCGGCCCGCGTTGTTGACCAGCACGTCGACGCGCCCGTGCCGGTCCACGACGCCCGCCACGGCCGCGTCGACCGCGGCGGCGTCGGTGACGTCCAGCTCCACCGCCTCCACCCGGCCGGGGTGCGCGGCCACCAGGTCGTCCAGGGCGGCCGGACGGCGCGCGGCGGCGACCACCACGTCCCCGGCGGCCACGGCGGCCTCGGCGATCGCACGTCCGAAACCGCTGGTGGCACCGGTGACCAGCCATACCTTGCTCATCGGGGAACTCCTCGCGTCATGGTCGGGGGGAACGCGTCCGACTCTGCCGCCGCACGTCCCGCCCCGTCCAAGACACGTCGCGATAACCGATGGCTATGACCGTCCGGGAGGAGCGCTCAGGGAGTGAAGACGATCTTCCCGAAGAGGTCGCCCCCGTGCATCGCCGCGAAGCCCTCGCCCGCCCGCGACAGCGGCAGCACCCGGTCGATGTGCGGGCGCACACCCGTCTTGACCAGGAACCTCGCCAGCCGTTCGAGCTGCGCCCGGGTGCCCATCGTCGAGCCGACGACCGACAGCTGGAGGAAGAACACGCGGTTCAGCTCGGCCGGCGGCACCTGCCCGCTGGTCGCCCCCGACACCACGATCCGCCCGCCGGGCCGCAGCGACTTCAGCGAGTGCGACCAGGTCGCCTCGCCCACGGTCTCGATGACGGCGTCGACGCGTTCGGGCAGCCGCGCCCCCGGCTCGAACACCGCGTCGGCCCCCAGCTCCAGGGCCCGCTTGCGCTTGGCCTCGCTCCGGCTGGTCGCGAACACCCGGAACCCGGCCGCCGCCCCCAGCGCGATGGCGGCGCTCGACACGCCCCCGCCCGCGCCCTGCACCAGCACCGACCCGCCCGGCCGCAGCTCCGCCTTCTCGAACAGCATCCGGTAGGCGGTCAGCCACGCCGTCGGCAGGCAGGCCGCCTCCTCGAACGACAGCCCCTCGGGCTTGGGCACGAGGTTGCGGCGCGGCACCACGACCTTCTCGGCGAACGTCCCGTCGTGCCTCTCCGACAGCAGCGTCCGCTTGGGGTCCAGCGTCTCGTCCCCGTCGCCCCGGTCCGGGTCGCCGATGACGGCGTGCACGATGACCTCGTTGCCGTCCTCGTCCACCCCGGCCGCGTCGCACCCGAGGATCATCGGGAGCTGCTCCTCGCGCAGCCCCACGCCCCGCAGCGACCACAGGTCGTGGTGGTTGAGCGCGGCGGCCCGCACCGTGACGGTCGCCCACCCGTCGGGGGCCCGCGGATCGGGCCGCTCCCCCGCCGTCAGCCCGTTGAGCGGATTGTCTGCGTCGAAACTCGTAGCCGTGACAGCGAACATGCCCCGACCCTAGTCGGCCGCCCCCCACCGGATCAGCACCCGGTTACCGGAAACGCGAACGGCCCCCGCCTCCCGGAGGGGAGGCGGGGGCCGCCGACGCGTGGGCTAGAGCGCTCCGACGCCTCCGGCGCCGGCGCCCTCGCCGCCGTGGCGGCTCGGGCCCTTGACCACCTCCGGGGACTCCTCGTCGGTGAGGCCCCGGCGCGGGTGCCCGGCGCCCAGCCCGTCCGGCTCCGCGTGGGTCGGGTCCAGCACGCGGCGCAGGAACGTCTGCGTGCGCGGGTGCTCCGGCGCGCCGATCACGCGGTCCGGCGAGCCCTCCTCGACGATCACGCCGCCGTCCATGAACACCACGCGGTCGGCCACGTCGCGGGCGAACGCCATCTCGTGCGTGACCACGATCATGGTCATGCCCTCGTCGGCGAGCTGCCGCATGACCGCCAGCACGTCCCCGACCAGCTCGGGGTCGAGCGCCGAGGTGGGCTCGTCGAACAGCATCAGGTCGGGGTCCATCGCCAGGGCGCGGGCGATGGCGACGCGCTGCTGCTGGCCGCCCGACAGCTGCGCCGGGTAGCTCCTGCCCTTGCCCTCCAGGCCGACCTTCGCCAGGTTCTCCTCGGCGACCCGGACGGCCTCGGCCTTGCCGCGCTTCAGCACGCGGCGCTGCGCGATGGTGATGTTGTCCAGCACCGTCAGGTGCGGGAACAGGTTGAACTGCTGGAACACCATGCCGACGCGGCGGCGCGCGGCGTCGATGTCCACGTCGGGGTGGGTCAGCTCCAGGCCCTCGACGAACACCTTCCCCTTGGTCGGGGTCTCCAGCAGGTTCACGCAGCGCAGCAGCGTCGACTTGCCCGAGCCGGACGGCCCGATGACGCAGATGACCTGGCCGCGGTCGACCGTGAAGTCGATCCCCTTCAGCACCTCCAGGGATCCGAACGACTTGTGCAGGTCGCGGATCTCCACCATGTGGGTCATCGGGTCACCGTGCCTTCGCCTGTCGCGCTTCGAGCCGCCGCACCACGATGCCCAGCGGCACCGTGATGATCAGATAGGACGCGCCCGCCACCACGAACGGCGTCGCGTCCGCCGTGTTGATGGCGAAGTCCGAGCCCATCTTGGTCAGCTCGACGCCGGCCGCCGCGATGCCGAGCGCCGACACCAGGGACGAGTCCTTGAACAGCAGCACCAGTTCGTTGGTCAGCGGCGGGATGATGATCCGCAGCCCCTGCGGGATGACGATCGAGAACATCGCGCGGGGGTAGGACATGCCCAGCGAGCGGGCCGCCTCCATCTGGCCGCGCGGCACCGCCTGGATGCCCGCCCGGAACGTCTCGGCCATGTAGGCCGCCGCGACCAGGCCCAGGCCGACCGCGACGGCGCCGACCGTCCCGCCGGGCACCGGCCCGCCGAGGGCGACCGGCAGGCCGAACCCGATGATCAGCAGGGTGAGCAGCGCGGGCAGTCCGCGGAAGATCTCCACGAACAGCAGCGCGACCCAGCGGTACAGCGCCACCGACGACAGCCGCATCAGCGCCACGACCAGGCCGAGCACGAAGCCCACCACGTAGGCGCTGACGGTGTAGATGACGGTGTTCTTCAGGGCGACCGTGAACAGGTCCGGGTACATCTCCCGGGTCGCCTTGAAGTCGAAGAACGTCTCCTGGATCTTCGGCCAGTCGATGGTGAAGGCCAGCACGACCAGCACGACCACGAACAGGACGTACTGCGTGATCATGCTGATCCGGCGCCGTTGCCGGGGGGACAGCCCGGACCGGCCGGCGGTGGCGCCGGCAGGTCCGGACGGTTCCTTGCTGGTGGTAACCATGATCGAGATCAGGCCCCCGTCAGAACTTCGGCGTGGTCTGCGGCTCCGAGCCGATCCACTGGACGTAGCTCTTCTTCCAGGTGCCGTCGGACACCGCGGTCTTGATGGTCTCGTCGATGACCTTGAGCAGCTCGGGGTTGCCGCCCTTCTTCACCGCGAAGCCGTACTGCATGCCCGACGGGAACTGGTTGCTCAGCTCGTACTTGCTGGAGACGTCGGGCTTCTTCATCCAGTCGTTGACGACCGGCAGGTCCTGGAGGATGACGTCGATCTGCCCGGACTGCATGGCCAGCAGCTGCTTGCCCGCGTCGTCGAACTCCTTGGCCGGGATGCCCTTCTTCTTGGCCTCGTCCAGGCTGGTGGTGCCGGTCTGGACGCCCAGGCGCAGGTTCTTGGCCTTCACCTCGTCCAGCGACTTGACCCCCGCCCCCTTCTTGATCATCAGACCGAGGGTCTCGGGGAAGTAGGGCACCGAGAAGTCCAGGTTGGCCTTGCGCTCGTCGGTGATCGTCATACCGGCGGCGGCCACGTCGCAGCGGCCCGAGTTGAGCGCCGCGCCGCTCTTGATGATGTCGAACTTCACGTCGACGATCTCCTGGGTGACGCCGAGCTTCTTGGCGACCAGGTCGATCATGTCCACGTCGAAGCCGACGGTCTTGCCGCCCTGGGGGAACTGGAACGGCGGGTAGGGCAGGCTGGTGCAGGTCTTCAGCTTGCCGGGGGTCACCAGCTTCACCCCGGGGACCTTGGGCTGCTGTGCCGACGAGTTCTTGTCGTCGCCGCCGGCGCACGCTCCCAGCGCGAGCACACCCGCAAGGGCAATTGCGGCCGTCACGGCACGACGACCCAGAGAACCGGTGCTCATCAGGTCCCCCTCCATTTTCTTCACGTCAGATCCGGGCAGATCCGAAGGTTGAGGGCACATCCTGTCGCATGACGAGGATGTATCCGATTAAGGATGCGAAACAATCACACAACAGTGCGGACCGGTCCGCGTGCCCACCGATGATCTACCGATCATCGCCGACGCCACCCGCCCGCGTCACGCGTCGGCGCCGCCGGCGCCCCGGCGCGGCGGGTCGCGTGACGATCCTCACCTGCCGTTTCCTGGAAGTCCTGCGGCCGTGTGGCACAATCGGACAACGGGTGACCCCCGTACGTCGCGAGATGCCTCCCGGGTGCACGGCCACCAGACCGCACCACCTTGCGGCGGGCATCGCCCGAATCCATTTCACTGACAGGGGTCGCTGTGGCTGCTGAGCCCATTCCCACCGAACCGTCCCTCGACGACGATCCGGCGTTCTCGCTGCACCGCGGCGGCAAGCTGGAGATGCGTTCCAGCATCCCGGTGCGCAACGCCGAGGACCTCTCGCTGGCCTACACGCCCGGCGTGGCCCGGGTCTGCACCGCCATCGCCGACAACCCCGAGCTCGCCCACGACTACACCTGGACCTCCAAGGTCGTCGCGGTCGTCACCGACGGTACCGCCGTGCTCGGGCTGGGCGACATCGGCCCGGCCGCCTCCATGCCGGTCATGGAGGGCAAGTCGCTGCTGTTCAAGGAGTTCGCGGGCGTCGACTCGGTGCCGATCGCGCTGAACTGCACCGACGTGGACGAGATCGTCGACACCGTCATCCGGATGGCCCCGAGCTTCGGCGGCATCAACCTGGAGGACATCTCCGCGCCGCGCTGCTTCGAGATCGAGGACCGGCTGCGCGCCGCGCTGGACATCCCGGTGTTCCACGACGACCAGCACGGCACGGCGATCGTGACGCTGGCGGCGCTCAAGAACGCCGCCCGCCTGGTCGGCAAGGACCTGTCGGAGCTGCGCGCGGTCGTGGCGGGCGCGGGCGCGTCCGGCATCGCCGTGTCGAAGATCCTCATCAACGCGGGCATCGGCGACATCGCGCTGTCCGACAGCAAGGGGCTGATCTACGAGGGCCGGGACGGGCTCAACCCCATCAAGCGGGAGATCGCGACGATCACCAACCGGTCGCGCCTGGAGGGCTCCACCGAGGAGGCGCTGGGCGGCGCGGACGTGTTCATCGGCCTGTCCGGCAGCACCGTCCGGGAGTCGTGCGTGGCGACGATGAGCGAGGACGCCATCGTGTTCGCGCTGTCCAACCCGACCCCGGAGGTCCACCCGGAGGTGGCGCGGCGGCACGCGAGGGTCGTGGCGACCGGCCGCAGCGACTTCCCCAACCAGATCAACAACGTGCTGGCGTTCCCCGGCATCTTCCGCGGCGCGCTGGACGTGCGGGCGCACACCATCACCGAGGGCATGAAGCTGGCGGCCGCCGACGCGCTGGCCGCGATCGTCGGTGACGACCTGTCGGCCGACTACGTGATCCCGAACCCGTTCGACGAGCGGGTCGCCCCGGCGGTGACCGAGGCGGTCGCCGCGCAGGCCCGCCGGGAGGGCGTCGCCCGCGCCTGACCCCGGCATCCGACGCGCGACGGCCCGTGATCCCCCGGGGGGATCACGGGCCGTCACCGTTCCGGTCATCCCGCGCCGCCCCGAGGCGGCCATGGAGTTTGTTTCCGATCGGCCGTCCGACGATCAATTTGACGGCCACCATCGGCCGCGGCCGCACAATATTTCATATTCTGCGACTCTCGTGCCTGCTTCCTTCGTCACCCAAGGTGTAATACTCGACATAGGGGAATCACCACCTCAACGATTCGCACATCAGGTCACTCCGTCAGGAGCGCACGTGGACCTCGCCTCTTACGCGGACCTGGCGATCGAACTCGTGAACACGCGGGATTCCGCCGGCGACGCGCTACAGGACCTGACCGGACTACAGACCCTGCTGCGGGACAAGCCGCACATGGGCGGCCGCATCGGCCACCGCGACCTGGACGTCATGCGCAGCCTCCGCGCCGAGCTGCACGCCGTCTTCGTCGCCGCCGCGGCCGGACGCGAGCAGGAGGCCATGGACCGCCTCAACTCGCTGCTCATCCAGCACCCCGTCCATCCGCAGATCTCCGACCACGACGGCGAGTGGCACCTGCACCTCAACGAGGGCGGCTCGATCCCCGACCGGTTCGCCGCCCGCGCCGCGATGGGCCTGGCCGTGAAGATCAGCGACCACGGTCTCCAGCGCCTCGGGGTGTGCCGCGCCGACGGCTGCGAACGGGTGTTCTTCGACGCCACCTCCACCCGGACCCGCCGCCACTGCGCCGTCCACTGGACGGGCCGCCCCGGCGTCGCCGCCGCCCGCCGCACCAGCGACCAGGTCACCGCCGAGGTTCAGTCCCCGGCGGGGAACACCCGGGGCGACGGCCAGTAGCGGGCCACCACGCGCCCCAGCACCAGCCGGTCCGGCACCGCGTCGAAGTCCCAGCTGTCCTGGCGCCCGGCGGCCCCCTGGTTGTCGCTCTCCAGCCACCAGCCGTCCCCGGACCGGAACGCCGCGCGCTTCACCACCAGCGTCCCCGGCCGCAGGGGATGCCGCGCGACCACCACGTCCCCGGCCGACACGCGCGCCCCGTTCCGCACCAGCAGCCAGTCCCCCGGCCGCAGCGCCGGCAGCATCGACTCCCCCGTCACCGCGACCGCCCGCAGCCGCCGCCGCGCCAGCAGCACGCCTCCGGCCGCCAGCGCGCCCCCGGCCGCCAGCAGCCCGGCGGCTCCCCTCGACTTCATCCCGCGCTCCCCGATCGAACGTCCGCCGAGCGGTGAAGGACCGGCGAGTCCGGCGAACCCGGCGCACGGGCCGTGGCCTGTGGGTCCTACGCCCAAAGACCGAGCGCCCTGACGCGCCGCCGCCGCGCGCACAAGAGTAATGTCAGAGACCTGAGCATGATCCGTTACGAGGGAAGGGAAACGAAGGTGCTCGTCAACCTTCTGCGCCCCACGACCAAGGTGAGCGCGCACTGCGACCTGCCGTGCGGCGTCTACGACCCCGCGCAGGCCCGCATCGAGGCCGAGTCCGTCAAGGCGATCGTCGAGAAGTACCACGCCAACGAGGACCCGGTCTTCCGCGCCCGCGCGCTGCAGATCAAGGAGCAGCGCTCCAACCTGGTCAAGGAGCACCTGTGGGTGCTGTGGACCGACTACTTCAAGCCGCCGCACTTCGAGAAGTACCCGCAGCTCCACGAGCTGTTCAACGAGGCCACCAAGCTGGCCGGTGCCGCGGGCACCAAGGGCAGCGTGGACGTGAAGGTCGCCGAGGAGCTCCTCGCCAAGATCCAGGAGATCAGCGACATCTTCTGGGAGACCAAGAAGGTCGCCGCCTGACCTCCGCCCGACCTCCGGGCGAACCCGCGCACGCGCGGACCGGGCCCGTCCGCCGCACTCCGGCGGGCGGGCCCGTCGCGTTCCCGGTACGCGATAACCTGCGGCAATGATCCGCAATGCGACCCCCGAGGACGTTCCGGAGATCCTCCGGCTGATCCGTGACCTGGCCGAGTACGAGCGCGCCCTGCACGAGGTGCGGGCCACCGAGGAGCAGCTGAACGCCGCCCTGTTCGGCCCCGAGCCCAAGGTCTTCGCGCTGATCGCCGAGCACGAGGGCCGGGTCGTGGGCTTCGCGGTCTGGTTCCTGACGTTCTCCACCTGGCTCGGCCGCCACGGCATCTACCTGGAGGACCTGTACGTCGACCCGGAGATGCGGGGCCGGGGCTACGGCAGGCTGCTGCTGGCCGAGCTCGCCCGCATCGCCGACGAGCGCGGCTACGGCCGCGTCGAGTGGGCCGTGCTGAAGTGGAACACCCCGTCGATCAGGTTCTACGAGTCGCTCGGCGCCCGCCCGCAGGACGAGTGGGACGTGTACCGGCTCACCGGCGACACCATCGGGGAACTCGCCGAGAGCGCCGTCACACCGGCCACGGGACGCTGAACACGTCACACGGCGTGACTTATTTCGCTTCGTGTACGGGTTTGCGGGGCGAACTCCGAAGTCGGCGCGACATCGGTGGGAAAGCCACGCGCGCCGAACGCTCGCACCGGGCCCCGTTAGCGGTAGTTTCGAAACAGCGGGACCATCCCACGAGGAGTGACGTGACCGAGGAAACCGCTGCACTGGCGGCCAGTACGAAGTTGTCCGAGCGCGACGTGGTGACGGTGAAGCTGCCGGCCGCCTCCGCGTACCTGTCCGTGCTGCGGACCGCGACGGCGGGTCTGGCGGCGCGCCTGGACTTCACGCTGGACGAGATCGAGGATCTGCGCATCGCCGTGGACGAGGCGTGCGCGATGCTGCTCGCGCAGGCGGTCCCTGGGACCGACCTGACCTGCGAGTTCGAGCTGACCGACGACACCGTCCGGATCGCGGTGTCCGTGCTGACCGTCGACGGTCAGGAACCCAGCCGCGAGACGTTCGCCTGGACCGTTCTGTCGTCGCTGGCCGGTGAGGTGGACGCCCGCGCGGGCGCCGACGACCGGGTCACCGTGACGCTCCAGAAGCGCCGCGGTTCTGCGGGGGCCCCGTGACGGAAAAGACGACATCCCTGGCGGGCGAGGGCAACGAGCGCCCCGAGGCCGTGACCGGCAACAGCAGCGCCGTGCCGGACCGCGCGCGGGCGCGCGCGCTGTTCGAGCGGCTCGCCGAGCTGCCCGAGGGCGACCCCGAGCGCCAGCGCATCCGCGACCAGCTCGTGGAGCTGCACCTGCCGCTGGTGGAGTACCTGGCGCGCCGGTTCCGCAACCGCGGCGAGTGGCTGGACGACCTGATCCAGGTCGCCACCATCGGCCTGATCAAGTCGATCGACCGGTTCGACCTGGGCCGGGGCGTGGAGTTCTCCACCTACGCCACGCCCACGATCGTCGGTGAGATCAAACGGCACTTCCGCGACAAGGGCTGGGCGGTCCGGGTCCCCCGGCGGCTCCAGGAGCTGAAGCTGTCGCTGACCAAGGCGATCAGCGACCTCGCGCAGCGCGAGGGCCGCGCGCCCACCGTCAGCGAGCTGGCGGCGCACCTCCAGATGAGCGAGGAGGAGGTGCTGGAGGGCCTGGAGTCCGCCAACGCCTACTCCACCGTCTCGCTGGACGCCCCCGACTCCGGCGACGAGGACGCCCCGGCGGTCGCCGACTCGCTCGGCATGATCGACGAGTCGCTGGAGGGCGTGGAGTACCGCGAGTCCCTCAAGCCGCTGCTGGAGAAGCTCCCGGCCCGCGAGAAGAAGATCCTGCTGCTGCGCTTCTTCGGCAACATGACGCAGTCGCAGATCGCGGCGGAGCTGGGCATCTCCCAGATGCACGTGTCCCGCCTGCTGGCGCGGACGCTGGCCCAGCTCCGCGACGGCCTGACCGCCGACGAGTGACGCGACGGACGACGAACGCCGTGGAGCGCCGGACCCCGGAAGGGGCCGGCGCTCCACGGCGTCGCGGGGTCACTCCGAGAGCTCGGCGTCGTCCTCGTCCTGCTCGGCCTCGGCCAGCCAGCGGGTCGTCGGGCCCGCCAGGACCGTCACCAGCGCGCCGATCGCGGCCACGCCCAGCGGGATCGCGTACGCCGGCTGGCCGCTCTGCCACAGGCTCCACGTCACCGGCAGCGCGAACAGCTGGGTGACGACGACCGGCGCGCGGGACCAGTGCCGCGCCAGCAGCAGGCCGCGGGCGACACCCACCATGACGGCCCCGCCCACCAGCGCGAACACGGTCAACGCGACGGCGGTCGCCGGATCGACGGCCTTGCCGAGGACGGTCTCCAGGCCGACGAACAGCCCGAAGCCGAGGGCGGCCAGGCCCTCCAGGCCCTCGAACGCGGCGGCGGCGTAAACGGTGCTGGGACGCTTGGACACAACCCGAAACCCTACTGCCCGCACCGCGCGGGCCCGCCGCGACCCGACGCGATCGGGCGCCGGCCGGGCGCTGACCGGGTGTTGGGGCGATCGCGGTGGGCCCATGGTGGGCTCATGCCCCGGACGAGGTGGATACCCTTGCGCCGTGCGCGCGATGCTGATCGCCAACCCCATGGCGACCTCCACCTCCCGGCGTGCCCGCGAACTGCTGCTGCGGGCCTTCACCGGCGACCTCGACGTGGACGTCGCCGAGACCGGGCACCGCGGCCACGCCACCGAGCTGGCCCGCCGCGCCGCCGACGAGGGCTTCGACATGGTGATCGCGCTGGGCGGCGACGGCACCGTCAACGAGGCGGTGAACGGCCTGCTCTCGCAGGGCGCGGACCCGGAGCTGCCCGCGCTGGCGGTGCTGCCGTGCGGGAGCGCCAACGTGTTCGCGCGCGCCCTGGGCCTGCCCAACGACCCGATCGCCGCGACCCGCCCGGTGCTGGAGGCGCTGCGGGCCGGGCGGCACCGTTCGGTGGGGCTGGCGGTGGCCGAGCTCGCCGACGGGACCGAGCGGTACTTCACGTTCAACGCGGGCGTGGGCCTGGACGCCGAGGTGGTGCGCGAGGTGGAGCTGCGGCGGCTGGGCGGCGCGAAGGCCGACCCGTCGCTGTATGTGCGCACGGCGCTGCGGCATTTCTTCACCGGCACCGACCGGCGCCATCCGGCGCTTACGTTGGAAGTGCCGGGACGGCCCAGCAAAGAAGGCCTCTTTCTCGCCTTTGTGTCCAATGCCGCGCCCTGGACTTTCCTCGGGCCGTTGCCGGTGAATCCCAGTCCGAAGGCGAACTTCTCGCGCGGGCTGGATGTGTTCGGGATGCGTTCGCTGGACGTGGCGCCGACGCTGGCGGCGCTGCTGCGGATGATGTCGACGCGGACCCGGCCGGTGGAGGGGCGGCAGGTGGTGAACGTCCACGATGCGGCGCAGGTCACACTGCACGCCGACCGCCCGGTGGCGTTCCAGCTGGACGGCGACTACCTGGGAGAGCAGGAGGGCTTCGTGTTCCGGGCGGTGCCCAGGGCGGTGCGGATCGTCATTTGAGGCCGCCGCCGGACCCTGTTAACAGGAAAGCAACAGCGGCGACCCACTGATGTGACACATACGACACCCAACCTTTGAGAAACATTTCTCAAAGGTCTTGCGTCTGCCCAGGCGGCCCTGACACGCTCAAAGTGCGCCAGCCGACAGGTGGCCCAGTGCCGTCAGCCTCCTGATCGCAGCGCCGCCACACCGTCACCCCTGACCAAACCTTTTGGATCTTGGGGTGTTCGCGACGTGTGAATCTGTTCACAAGTGAAGTGACTTCCACCATCGCTGACGAAGGAGTGGACCGCATGGACTGGCGCCACCGCGCAGCCTGCCGTGACGTGGACCCCGAGCTGTTCTTCCCGATCGGTAACACCGGGCCCGCGCTCCTGCAGATCGAAGAGGCCAAGCAGGTGTGCCGGCGTTGCGACGTGACCGACGCCTGCCTGCGCTGGGCCCTGGAGTCCGGCCAGGACTCCGGCGTCTGGGGCGCCATGGGCGAGGACGAGCGCCGCGCCCTCAAGCGCCGCGCCGCCCGGGCCCGCGCCCGCGCCAACGCCGACGTGTCGGCCTGACGGCGGCCGCACGACGACACCGCGAGACCACGACACCGCGACACCACAACTCCACGAGGACCGCGACACTTCGACGGCGGCGCCGCCTCCGAACCTCCCGGCCGGAGAGCCCAGGGCGTCTCAGACGAACGAACCCCCGTGACACCACGGGGGTTCGTCGCGTTCCGCCCCCTCACCGCGGCGCCATTCGTCAGCGCGGCGGTCCGGGGCGCTGCCCGTGGTCGAGGGGGACGTCCACCTCCACCTCCGTGCCGCCGCCGGGCCGGGCCCGGAAGTCCAGCCGGCCGCCCAGCTCCCCGACGATCAGCGTGCGGACGATCTGCAGGCCGAGGCTGTTGCTGTTCTCCACGTCGAAGTCGTCGGGCAGGCCCACGCCGTCGTCGGAGACGGTGACGACCAGCCGCCGCCCCTCGCCCGCCGGTTCGCGCGGCGCGGCCTGGGCGTCGCCGGAGTCGGGCCACTCCCCCCACACGGGGGTCTGCGCCGTGTCCACGGCCGTCTTCACCGCGGGGCCGGGCTCGCCGTAGCGGCGGGCCGAGACCTCCAGGGTGCCGCCCCGGTGGTTGGCCAGGCCGTGCTCCAGGGCGTTCTGCAGCAGCTCGGTCAGCGCCATCGCCAGCGGGGTGGCGATCTCGGCGGACAGCACGCCGAACGTCCCGGTGCGCTTGGGCACCACGCGCGTCTCGGGCGTGGACACCTCCCCCGCCATCATGATCACCCGGTCGGCGATGTCGTCGAAGTCGATCAGCTCGTCCGGGGTGAGCGACAGGGTCTCGTGCACGATCGCGATGGACCCGACGCGCCGCACCGCCTCGTCCAGCGCCGCCCGCCCCTCGGGGATGCGCAGCCGCCGCGCCTGGAGCCGCAGCAGCGCCGCCACGGTCTGCAGGTTGTTCTTCACCCGGTGGTGGATCTCCCGGATGGTGGCGTCCTTGGTCATCAGCTCCCGGTCGCGCCAGCGCAGCTCGGTGACGTCGCGGCACAGCACGATCGCGCCGATCCGGGTGCCGCCGACCACCAGCGGGATGGTCCGCAACTGCATGATCGACCCGTTGGCCTCGACCTCGACCTCGCGGGGCGCGCGCCCGCTGAGCACGGCGCTGACCGCCTCCTCCACGGGCTCGCCGGTGTCGCACAGCGCACCGGTGACCGTTCCCAGGGACTCGCCGACCAGGTCGCCGGAGAACCCCAGGCGCCGGAACGCCGACTGCGCGTTGGGGCTGGCGTAGGTGATGCGGCCGGCGCGCTCCAGGCGGATCAGCCCGTCGCCGACGCGCGGGGAGCGCACCAGGTTGGGCTCCTCCCCCGGCACCGGGAACCGCCCCTCGGCGATCATCTGGGCGAGGTCGCTGGCGCTCTGCAGGTAGGTCAGCTCCAGGCGGCTGGGCGTGCGGGCGGAGCTGAGGTTGGTGGAGCGCTGGATGACGCCGACCAGCTTGGCGCCCCGCCGGACCGGGATGGACTCCTCGCGGACCGGTATCCCGCTCCCCCACTCGGGGTCGCCCTCGCGCACGATGCGGCGTTCCCGCCAGGCCACGTCGATCAGCCCGCGCCGCCCGGTCCGCACGACCTTGCCGACCAGGTCCTCCGGGTAGGCGGTGGGGCCGGTCGTGGGGCGCATCTGGGCGATGGCGACCCAGCCGGGCACCGCGTCGGGCGCGGCCGGGCGCGGGTCGCCGCCCCGGGGCCGCCGCCCCGGCTCCTCGGGCGGCGCGGCGTCCGCCTTCAGCGGGACCCACAGCAGCAGGTCGGCGAAGGACAGGTCGGCCAGCAGCTGCCAGTCCGACACCAGGGCGTGCAGCCACTCCACGTCCTCGGCGGTCAGATCGGTGTGGTCGCGCACCAGGTCGCTCAACGTAGGCACAAAACACATCATCGCTCATTTGTCGCCCTGCCCCATCCCCGACACCGCTCCCACCTGGCAGGATGCGCGCATGACCGACGTCCTGGCCCGTTTCCGCGCCGCCGCGCTCCGCCGGGAGGAGGCGGGCCTGCGCCGCCGCCTGCACCCCCGCACCGCCGACCACGACGGGCTGCTCGACCTGGCCTCCAACGACTACCTGGGTCTGTCGCGCGACCCCCGCCTGATCGAGGGCGCGGTCCGCGCGGCACGGCACTGGGGCACCGGTTCGACGGGATCCCGCCTGGTCACCGGCACCACCGAGCTGCACGCCGAGCTGGACCGGCGGCTGGCGGCGTTCACCGGGGCGGCGGCGGGGCTGACGTTCTCCTCGGGCTACCTGGCGAACCTGGGCGCGGTGGCGGGGCTGGCCGGCCCCGGCGTGCTGGTGGTGTCCGACCAGGTCAACCATGCCTCCATCGTGGACGCCTGCCGCCTGTCGCGGTCCCGCGTGGTGATCGTCCCGCACCGGGACGCCGCCGCCGTGGAGCAGGCGCTCGCCGAACGCGAGGAGGAGCACGCGCTGGTGGTCACCGACGCGGTGTTCTCGGTGGACGGCGACCTGGCCCCGCTGGGCGACCTGCACCGGGCCGCCCGCGCCCACGGCGCCCTGCTGGTGGTCGACGAGGCGCACTCGCTGGGCGTCGTCGGCCCCGGGGGCCGGGGCGCGGCCCACGCCGCCGGTCTCACCGGCGAACCGGACGTGGTCCTGACCCTGACGCTGTCCAAGTCCCTGGCCGCGCAGGGCGGGGCGGTCCTGGGCGCGCCCGAGGTGATCGACACGCTGGTGGACACGGGACGCTCGTTCATCTTCGACACCGGCCTCAACCCGGCGGCGGTCGGCGCGGCCCTGGCGGCCCTGGACGTCGTCGAGGCCGATCCGGACCTGCCGGCGCGGGCCCGTTCCAACGCCGCCGCCCTGTCAAACCTCGCGGCCGGTCTCGGCCTGGAGACCGCCGTCCCGGCCGCCGCCGTCGTCCCCGTGTTCCTCGGTGAACCCCATCTCGCCCTCCAGGCCCGCGAAACCTGCCGTGACCACGGTGTCCGGGTCGGCTGTTTCCGTCCCCCCTCGGTCCCCAAGGGCCGCGCCTGCCTGCGCCTGACGGCCCACGCCGGCCTGAACGAGACCGATATCGCAACACTCCGGGGGGCCCTGAGGCGGGTGGCGGCCTCTACCGCCCGTAGTCTTCGGACGTAACATCGGGGACAACCGGTGATGAACGTGAGGAGAGGCCGTGACGGAGGTCAGTGGCAGGCCCCGCCACGGGGTCGGCTACGAACGCGCGCCGTTGGGTGACATCAACAGGCGTCACCCGGCGTCGACGCCGGCGAGGATTCCCAAGTACTACAAGCTCAAGGAACTGCTGGTCGAGCTGATCCAGTCCCTCCCGCCGGGCAGCCCGCTCCCCCCGGAGCGCACCCTGGCCGAGAAGTACGAGACCTCCCGCACCACGGTCCGCCAGGCCCTCGCCGAGCTGGTCGTCGAGGGGCGGCTCCAGCGCATCCAGGGCAAGGGGACGTTCGTCGCCAAGCCGAAGGTCTCCCAGGAACTCCAGCTCGTCTCCTACACCGAGGACATGCGCCACCACGGCCTGCACCCGGAGACCCGCATCCTGGAGATCGGCTACGTGAGCGCCGACGAGCGCCTGGCGGCGCTGCTCGGCATCCGCCCCGGCGGCCGGGTCCTGCGCATCCACCGCCTCCGCCTGGCCGACGGCGAACCGATGTCGATCGACACCTCCCACCTCCCGGCCCGCCGCTTCCCCGGCCTGCGCCGGGAGCTGCCGAGGCACCGTTCGCTGTACGAGACGCTGGGCACGG
Source organism: Actinomadura kijaniata (assembly GCF_014138665.1). NCBI lineage: Bacteria > Bacillati > Actinomycetota > Actinomycetes > Streptosporangiales > Thermomonosporaceae > Actinomadura > Actinomadura kijaniata. The sequence goes on along the minus strand of NZ_JACJIA010000001.1, from coordinate 574,749 downwards.
CGTACGACGTCCACCTGGCGGAGGCCGAGGAGACGATCGAGACCGTCCTGGCCACCCCGCACGACGCGCAGTTGCTCGGGGTGGACGTGGGGCTGCCGATGCTCCTGCTGTCGCGGCACGCGTTCGACTCGACGGGCCAGCCGGTGGAATGGGCGCAGTCCCTGTACCGGGGCGACCGCTACAAGTTCATCACCCGCCTGCGCCGCGACCGCCACTGACTCCTCGTCACTCTCGGCGACCACTCCTGCCGTTCCGGGTACGCTCAAGGGCGAGCGTCCCTACGATGACTGGAGCAGATCGTGAGAGAGGAGTCGCCGAACGTGACCGTCACACTTCACTACAGGGACCCGGAAGCCCTCCCGGACACCCTGTTCAACCTGTGGGTGAACGACAGGCTCGATGACTTCTTCCCCGTGCCCGAAGGCTCCAAGGTCGAAGTCGTCGAAGGCGAGATCATCGTGTCCCCCGCTCCAGTACCCGAACACAACAGTTTCGTCATCAGCCTCATCTATGCGGTGAGGGACGCACAGCGAGACAAGCCTGGTTTCCCGTGGGGGTGCGACGCCGGGAGCAGGATCGTACTCATGGGGACGGAGAAGGGGTTCGTTCCCGACCTGGCCGTTCTCGACCAGCAGGCTGCTCTGGCCGTGCACAAGACCAAGGCCAAGAAGTACGTCTCCGACGAGGTCGAGATGGTCGTGGAGATCACCTCGCCCGGGGACGCGGACACCGACCGACGCCCCCGGGCGCGCCGGAACGACAACAAGTGGAACTCCTACGCCGCCTCGGGCATCCCCTACTACCTGCTCGTCGACCGCGATCCGAAAGTCGCCCGCGTCTTCCTGTACTCCATCCCGGACGAGGCGACCGCCGCCTACCTCCACGAGGACTCGTGGGCGTTCGGCGAGACCATCCGCCTCCCGGAGCCGCTCGACTTCGAGATCGACACCGAGCTCTGGGAGCCCTGGGAGTGACGGCCACCGCCACTCATGCTTCTCCCGGAATGGACACGAACCGCTCTGCCCGCCGCGCCCTACGCCCTGTGGGCACGTGGAGAGCTTGACGACTTCCTCGAACTCCCGGAGAAGAACCACGCGGAGGTCGTCGGCGGCGAGATCACCGTCTCCGTGGCCCCGTGGGACATGCGGCACGGTCCCATGGTCGGTGAGATCAACCGGGCGTTCACCCTGGCCGAGCTCGCGGACCCGGCGTAACCTCGTGGTGCTCGACCGAGAGGTGCTTGAGGCGGCCGCGCGCGAAGGCGCCCACTACCTGCTCCCCGGCCAGGTGGAGATCGTCGCCGAGGTGACGCCCTGGAGCGGACCGGACGCGACGCGGCCGCCGACGGACGGGCGGATCTCCAAGTGGACCGCCTGCGCGAGGGCCGGGATCCCGCACCATCTTCTGATCGACCGGCATGCGGACGAGCCCCGTACGACGCCGTACTCCGCCCCCGATTCCGGCGCCGGGACTTATGGCTCGGCGCGGAGCCGGGCGTTCGGTGAGGTCGTCGTGCTGCCCGAACCGTTCAGCATCGAGATCGACAGCGCGCGTTGGTCGCGTTGCGGTGGCCACGTCAAGGCTGAGATGGAAGCGGTCAGAGAGGCCCTGCCCCGGCAAGGTCGCTGAGGTCAGCCGCGCAGGGTGCGGGCCCAGGGGGCGTCGACGAGGAACCGGGGCGATGCCGGTCCTGCTCGCGATCGCGCAGGTCATCAGCGCGATCGACGACAGCGTCGTGTCCGTGACGCCGCCGGAGATCGGCGGCGCGCTGCTGCGCCGTCCGGGGCGGGGGCCGGGGCCGCCGGCCTCGCGCTCGGGTCGCTGCTGGGCGGCGTCCTCGTTCCCGCCGACGCGCCCCGGGAGCGCCGCCGCCCCGGGGCGCGGGGTGTCAGAGGGTCTTGGACAGGGCCTTGATCGGCATCTGGAGCTCGGTCAGCAGCTCCAGGTCCTTCTCGGCCGGGCGGCCCAGCGTCGTCAGGTAGTTGCCGACGATGATGGCGTTGATGCCGCCCAGCATCCCGTCGCGGGTGCCGAGGTCGCCCAGGGTCAGCTCGCGGCCGCCCGCGTAGCGCAGGATCGTGCGCGGCAGCGCCAGGCGGAACGTCGCGATCGTCTTCAGCGCCTCCGGGCCCTCCACCAGCGGCAGGTCCGCGAACGGCGTTCCCGGGCGGGGCGCCAGGAAGTTCAGCGGCACCTCGTCCGGCTCCAGTTCGGCGAGCTGGGCCGCGAACTCGGCGCGCTGCTCGACGGTCTCGCCCATGCCGATGATGCCGCCGCAGCACACCTCCATCCCGGCCTCCTTGACCATCCGCAGCGTGTCCCAGCGCTCCTCCCACGAGTGGGTGGTGACGACGTTGGGGAAGTGGGAGCGGGCGGTCTCCAGGTTGTGGTTGTAGCGGTGGACGCCCATCGCCGCCAGCTCGTCGACCTGCCCCTGGGTGAGCATGCCGAGCGAGCAGGCGATGTTGATCTCGACGGCCTCGTTGATGGCCTTGATCCCCTCGCGGACCTGCGCCATCAGCCGCTCGTCGGGCCCCCGCACGGCGGCCACGATGCAGAACTCGGTCGCGCCGGTCTTCGCGGTCTCCCTGGCGGCCTCGACGAGCTGCGGGATGTTCAGCCACACCGAGCGCACCGGCGACTCGAACTGGCCCGACTGCGAGCAGAAGTGGCAGTCCTCGGGGCAGCCGCCGGTCTTCAGCGACACGATGCCCTCGACCTCGACCTCCGGGCCGCACCAGCGCATCCGCACCTCGTGCGCGAGGGCCAGCAGGTCACCGACCCGGTCGTCGGGCAGGGTGAGGCACTCCAGGGCCTGCGCGGCGGTCAGGCCCCTGCCCTCCTCCAGCACCTGCCGGCGGGCCACATCGAGAATGTCCGTCACGGTCTCTCCTTGTTCAGGCCGAAGGCGTCGCGGAAGGCCGCGGCGTCGAACGAGCCGCCGAACGCCGGGGCCAGCCCGCGATGGGCGGCCACCAGGAACTCGGCGGGGTCCAGGGCCCCGGCCCCGGCGGGCAGTGCTCCGGCCAGCGGGCGGGCGGCGATGGTCTCCAGGTCCTGGATGTTGCTGCGCATGGCCAGGTCGGGGTCGTCCGGCCACTCGCCCAGCACCAGGCCCGCGAGCTGCACGCCGCGGTGCGCCATCGCCTCCAGGGTGAGCGCGGTGTGGTTGAGGGTGCCGAGGTCGGGACGGGCGACCACGACGACGGCCGCGCCCAGCCAGCGCGCCAGGTCGGCGATCGTGGTGCCCTCCTCGTCGTAGCGGACCAGCAGCCCGCCCGCGCCCTCCACCAGCACCAGGCGGCGGGACGCCGCGAGCTCGCGGATCCGGCCGACGATCTCGGCGAGGCGGACGGGGGGCGTTCCGGCGTGCCGGGCGGCGGCGGCCGGGGACAGCGGGTCCGGGTAGCGCGCGTACTCGTGCAGGTCGTCGATCGCGGCCAGGCGGCGCACCGCGTCCAGATCGCCGGGCTCGCCGTCGGCGATGCCGGTCTGGCCCGGCTTCACGACGGCGACCGACGAGCCGCGGGCCGCCGCCAGCGCGGCGAGCGCGGCGGTGACGACCGTCTTTCCGACGCCGGTACAGGTCCCGGTGACCACGAGCACACTCACGAGCGGCACCCTAGCGTGACCCCGCGCGGAGCACGTCCACCGGAACCCACAGTCTTGCCCCTCCCCTTTTTGTACGGCCGGGAACCGGAACGGCGCCCGCCGCGTCCCAGTCGCATGGCCGGTCCATCCGCACGACTCAGGAACGCGACCAGTCGGGGGATCGCGGCGGCCGTCGCGGGAGCGGCGCTCACCGCCTGCGGCCCGGCAGGGGACGGTGGTCCGGAGACGACCCCGCTTCCGGACCGGGCGCCGACCGCCTCCCCCGCGCCCACCGCCGCGCCCACCGCGCTCGTCCTGCGCTGGCGGACGCTCGGCGGCATCGCCGGGCTGGGCGAGCCGGGCGGCCTCCCCGACTTCTCCCTCTACGGCGACGGCCGCGCCGTCACCGCCGAACGCGGCGCCCTCCGGGAGTACCGTCTCCGGCCCGAGGCCCTCCGGCGTCTCCTGGACGAGGCCCGCGCCGCCGGGCTGGACCGGAGCCGCACCGCCGGAGACCACCGGATCCCCGACGCACTGACCCTCGAATTCGTCATGGGCGGGGCGCGCGTCCGCATCGCGCAGCCCGAGGCGGCCCCCGGCGACCCGGCCGTGCGCTTCCGGAAACGCCTGGATCCGCGCGCCTGGCCCGACGGCGACCAGGCGGCCCCGCCGCGCCCCTACGTTCCGCGGCGCGTGGCGGTGCTGACCGGCGAGGACCCCGCCCCCGACGCCAGGCCCTGGCCGCTGCCCGCGCTCGGCGGGGGCGAGCGTCTGGGCGGCGCGGCGTGCCGGGTCTACACTGGCGCCGACGCCGGGAAGGCCGCTTCCCTGGCCCGGACCGCCAAGCCCGCCGACCGATGGCGCAGCCGGGGCGGGACCTACTCGGTCCGCTTCCGCCCGCTCCTGCCCGACGAGACCACCTGCCGGGACCTCGCCCGGCCCTGATGCCCATGATGATCACCACCCGAAGGGGCGATGCCGCGTAGGCGGCCGGGCGCCCTGCGCGCCGACTTCCGCCCGGGCGGGATCTGCCCGCGCTGCCGCCTCCGCCAGGAGTACGCGGTGGACTTCGACTCCTACCTGTGCGCCTCCTGCGACCGCTGGACCAACGGCACCTGCTGGGACGACGCCTGCGGCTTCTGCCGGAACCGCCCCGGACGCCCCAGCCTCGCCCGCGAGCTGGTCCCCGGCGACGAGGCCCTCCGCAAGGCGGCCCGCCGCGCCGGGCGGAGGCGCGTCAGGGCGCGCCGGCGTCCAGTTCGGCGGCGACCTCGCGGGTGAGGGCGACCAGCTCGGGATCGAGCCGGTCGAGGCGTTCGTCCAGGTCGTCGGCGAAGCGCAGCCGGTCCAGGCCCTCCGGGGCGGGCACCGCCCGCGGCATCCACGCCGAGTGGATCAGGAACGGCACCGTCGTGCCGTGCGGCGGCGCCAGCACCGCGACCGGGCCGCGCCCCACGTCGGCGGCGTCGAACACCTCCACCCGGAAGCGGTCGTCGTTGTGGACCGCGAGCACCAGGTACCCGTCGTGCCCGCCGGGGTCGGCCCCGGCGTAGGGGTCGCCGCCCGCGCCCGGCGAACGCGGCACGAACGCCGGTGAGGTCGGGTAGTCGTCCAGCGCGAACGTCCACTCCGCCAGCGGCTTCAGCCCGTCCCGGTCGAACGACGCCAGCACCGCCGGGGTCTCCTCCGCCGGGAACAGCGACCGGTCGATCCGGTCGCCGTAGTTCCGCAGCGCCCGCTCGTTGATCGCCTCGGGGTGGAAGCCGAGGAAGACCAGGTGGTGCCGGGTCGGGCCGAGCTGGCCGGGGAGGCTCCAGTCGATCGCCGACAGCTCCGCCTGCCACCAGCGCCGCGGATCGCGGGCGCGGGCCCGTTCGGTGACCTTCCCGGTTCCGGGGTCGAAGCGGAGCAGGGTCGTCAGCGCGGGCGTCATCCCGTGGCAGTACATCCCGCGCAGCGCCGGGTCGATCGGCCTCCCGAACGCGTCCACGTCGTCCTCGCGCAGGTACATCCCGATGTCCACGCCCGGCGTGTGCTCCATGACGACCTCGATGCCGTCGGCGTCGTCGTACCGCGCGTAGAAGTGGTTGACCTCCGGCGCGATCCGGAACTCCTCGCAGGTCACCGTGGTGCGCCCCGGCACCAGGTCGTCCTTGCGGACCAGCAGCACGGGGCCGTCGGGGTTGTTGGCGACGGTCCGGTCCCCGCCGAGGATCTCCTGCGGATCGACCTTGTAGGCGGTGTCGGCCAGCACCAGCCAGTCCCGGGTCTGGGTGATGGTGTGGGTGGCCTGCGGCAGCGTGGCGTTCTCCACGACCCAGCGGCGCACGTGCTTTCCGGTGCCGTCGTAGCGGACCACCGACACGGCGCCGGACACGACGTCGCGGCTGACGTTCCACATGCAGTCGCGTTCGGGGTCGATCACCGGGTGCGCCGACGAGGAGACCAGCGGCAGCACGGCCTGGTCCAGCGCGGGCCTCCAGTCGTCGCGGTGCCCGACCTCGGCGACGAACGCCAGCGTCACCGGATCGACCTCCACGGGCCGCCCGGCGTCCCAGGTCGCGAACAGCCGGTCGCCCCACGGCAGCGGCGCGGTGTTGGCGGCGTTCACGAACCCCCACGGCGAGCCGGTCCCCACGGGCCCGGCGGTGAACAGGTCGGGCCGCCTGCGCCGCAGCCGCACCGACGGGGTGTCGATCAGGTGGACGCGCCAGGCGAACGTCCCGCCCGGCCCGGGCCGCAGCGCCAGCCGCGCCATGATCCCGTCGCCGAAGAACGCGTGGACGGGATGGGTGCGCTGGTCGGAGGTGCTGACCACGAACTGGCCGGTGATGTCGTCCGGCCAGGTCCCGGCGACGACCGCCAGCTCCAGGTCGGTCATGCCGGTCTTGGACAGGATGGAACGGGGGATCGGCATCACGCCTCCAACAGCGCCCGGCGACACCTCCAACCAACCGCCCCACCCCACCCGTCGTCAAGACCCTAACGACTACGAGCGGGTCGCGCGGCGGCCCTCCCGCCCGGCCGGGACCGGCCGGGACCGGCTAGGACCGGCTAGGCCGAGGCGAGTTCTCCGTGCCGCGAACAGCGCGCCGTCCACCCCAGCGGCGTCACCTGGACGACCATCCGGCGGCGGCACCGGGGGCAGTACCGGGGCGGCTCCATCGCGCGGGCCGCGCGGCACGCCGCGTGGTCGCCCTCCCCGGCGGGCTCCCCGCAACGGTCGCAGTACGTCTCCACAGCGTTCGTCACGGCCGGAACCCTACCTACTCCCGAGGACGGCCACACCAGGCCCCGTCACCCAACCGCACGGCCACATCAACGGCACCACCAGTGCGCGGACCGGCCGGGGAGGCGTCACCTCGTCGCCACGGGCCGGGGATCAGGGGCTCGGCCAGGTGGCGGTCACCTTGCCGGGCGTGATCCGCGCGACGACCCACTGCGGGTCCGGTCCGGCGAACCCGGGATACGGCCCGCCCGTGTACTTGTGCGACAGCTCGTCGATCAGCGTGCCGTCCGGGTCGTCCGTGAGGGAGGCGGTGCCCTGCACCTGGACGCTCTCGTAGGGGCGGGCGGGGTCGAAGATCGCCACGGTCGCCCGCGGGTCCCGCTCCAGGTTGGCGACCTTGCGACGGCTTCTGGGCAGTGCGAACAGCAGGTCGTCCCCGTCGTGTTTCACCCAGACCACGGTCGAGTGCGGCCTGCCGTCCGGATCGAGCGTGGAGAGTACGGCGAAGTTCGCGCCGTCGAACAGCGCGCGCGCCTTCTCGGTGAGCTGGACCATCGGCTTCTCTTTCCTGTGGGTCGCGGTTTCCGCGTTCGTGGCGGGGTGCCGCGTGCGGCGCGGCCGGTTCGGCTCAGTCCATCGCGGTCGCTTCGAGCGCGACGAGGAGTTGCGGGCTCACCAGACGGTCGACGCCGAGCAGGGTGCTGGCGAAGCGCTCGCCGGCGCCCTCGAAGCGCCCGGTCAGAACGGCGAAGTGCTGGAGCAGCGTGTCGACGTCGGTCGTGTAGACGTTGAGCCGGACCACGTCGGCCAGCGTCATGCCGGCGTCGGCGAGGACCGCTTCGAGGTTGTCGACCGCCATGCGGAGCTGGGCGGCCATGTCGCCCGGATGCCGCGCCTCGCCGTCGGCGTCGACGGCGTCCTGGGCGCTGCAGACGAGTTCCCGGCGTCGGCCCTCGATGAGCTGCGCCTGGTCGAAGCCGAGCCGCACCGACCACGGCCAGGGGTTGACGGCTGTTCGTTCCATGTCCCCCATCTCCTTTCAACTTGATACTCGCTACTTTCTTATAGGAAGTATCAACGCGTCAAGGGCAAGCGGCGGTGAGTACGATGGGGACCATGGCGACGAACCGTCGGTACGGTGATGGGTGCGCGATCGCGACCGCGCTCGACCACGTGGGCGAGCGGTGGGCCCTGCTGATCGTGCGCGAGCTCCTGCTGGGGCCGAAACGGTTCACCGACCTGCAGGACGGGCTGCCGGGCGCAGGCCCCAAGATCCTGGCGCAGCGGCTGCGGGAGCTGGAGGGCAACGGTGTCGTGCGGCGCCGCACCCTGCCTCCGCCGGCCGCCTCACAGGTCTACGAGCTGACCGAATGGGGCGCCCGGCTGGATGCCGTCGTCGTCACGCTGGGACATTGGGGGCAGGGCGCACCGGAGCCCTCCGGCGACCACGTGGGGGCGGACTCCGCGATGATCAAGATGCGCGGTCTCTTCCGCCCGCGGCCGGACCGGCCCTGGACCGCCACCTACGAGGTGCGCCTCGGCCGCCACCGCTTCACCATCCGGGTGGTCGACGGTCGGCTCGCCGAGATGGGCCGCGGGGAGCCGCAGGGCCGGCCCGACACGGTCATCGACACCGACCCCGACACCTTGAACCGCGTCGTCGGCACGGACTCGACGGTGCTCGCCGGAGCCATCGACGACGGCCGGCTCACCGTCACCGGGGACGACCGGGCCGGCCAACGCCTGTTCGACGCGGTACGCGTCGAACAGGACAGCGGGGCTCAGGGGCGCATCCGCGCCACCAGGCCGGTGTCGTAGGAGCCGTCCGCGAACTCGGGGCGGCTCAGAAGCTCCAGCAGGAACGGCAGGTTCGTCGTCGGTCCCTCGATCCGGAACGCCTCCAGCGCCTGCGCCGCCCGCCCCAGCGCCGCCTCCCGGTCGGCGCCGAACACGCACAGCTTCGCCAGCAGCGGATCGTAGAACGGGGTGACGGTGGTGCCCTCGGCGTATCCGGCGTCGATGCGGATGCCCTCGCCGACCGGCTCCTCCCACACCCTGATCCGCCCCGGCGACGGCACGAACCGGCGCGGGTCCTCGGCGTACACCCGGAACTCCACCGCGTGCCCGCGCGGCCGGACCTCCGGGAACGACGCCCGCTCCCCCGCCGCGACCCGGATCTGCTGCTCCACCAGGTCGATCCCGGTGGTCATCTCGGTGACCGGGTGCCCGACCTGGAGCCGGGTGTTCATCTCCAGGAAGAAGAACTCCCCGGTGGCCGGGTCGACCAGGAACTCCACCGTCCCCGCGCCCCGGTAGCCGATCGTCTCGCCCGCCACCACCGCCGCGCCCAGCATCCGGGCGCGCAGCTCGGCCAGCCCGGGCGAGGGGGTCTCCTCCACGACCTTCTGGTGGCGGCGCTGCACCGAGCACTCGCGGTCGCCGAGCGCCACGACCGTGCCGTCGGCGAGCCCGAAGATCTGCACCTCGACGTGCCGGGCGTTCTCGACGAACCGTTCCAGCAGGACGTCGGGGGTGGCGAAGAACCGTTCGGCGCGGCCGCGCGCGGTGCGGTAGGCGGCGCGCACGCCCGCCTCGTCGCGGGCGGGGGCCAGCCCGATCCCGCCGCCCCCGGTGGCGGCCTTCACCATCACCGGGTAGCCGACGCGCGCGGCCTCCTCGACGGCGGTGTCCTCGTCGGGCACCGGCTCCCACACCCCGGGGGTGACCGGCAGGCCCGCCTCCTTCATCAGGTTCCGGGCGTTGATCTTGTCGCCCATGCGGGCGATCGCCAGGGGGTCCGGCCCGATCCAGCCGATCCCGGCGTGCAGCACCCGGCGCGCGAACTCGGCGTTCTCGGCCAGGAAGCCGTAGCCGGGGTGGATCGCCTGCGCGTTGGTGCGGTCGGCCGCCTCCATGATCGCGGGGATGTCGAGATAGCTGCGGCCGGGCTCGGCGGGACCGATCAGGATCGCCTCGTCCGCCTCGGCGACGAACGGCAGTCGCGCGTCGGCCTCCGAGTACACGGCGATGGCCTTCAGGCCCATCGCCCGGACGCTGCGGATGATCCGGGACGCGATCTCGCCCCGATTGGCCACCAGGACCGACTCGAACACCTGGGAGTTCTCCTCTCCGTCCATCGACCCGGCGCCGTCCCGATCCGGCCGCCCGGTCGCCGATCACCGGCTCACGGTCTGTCCGTGTCCAGTTTGCCGGTGTCCACACCATGCGATCGGCAACTGTGCCTCAGTACCGGGGCCGCCGGTCGACCACGCGGTTCAGCGCCTCGACCACGGTCGGGTCGTACTCGGAGGCCGAGTCCAGGCGCAGCCGCTCCAGCACCGCCGCGCCCCGGTCCCGGTCGGCCGAGTCGCCGACCAGGTCGTCGTAGGCGTTGGCGACCTTGATGATCCGGCTGGCCAGCGGTGGCGGCACCGGCCGCACCCCCGACCCGTCGCCGGGCGCGGCGCTGCGGTAGGGGTGGGACGACAGCCGCACGATGTGGGCGACGCGGTCCAGCACCCCGGTCTGCCTGATCACCTCGGCGCCCAGCTCGGCGATGCGGCGCTGCTCGGCGGGCGAGGCCAGCACGGTCGCGCCGCCGGGGATGGGGTCGCCCAGCGACAGCTGCCCGATGTCGTGCATCAGCGCCGCGTACTCCAGCTCCAGCAGCGGGCCCTCGGCCATGCCCAGCTCGCGGCCCATCGCCACGGCCAGCCGCGACACCCGGCGCGAGTGCCCGGTCTCGACGTAGCCGCCGACCTCGGTCACCCGCGACAGCGCCCGCACCGTCTGCAGGTAGGTGGCGCGGATGCCCGCGTACCGGCGGAACGCGAACTGCGTCACCAGGATCGGCGCGGTGAACACCAGCAGCGCGGCCGTGCCGAGGAACGTCGTGGCGACCGCGATCAGCATGGCGGTCGCGCTGGTCGCCGCGCACAGCGGCGCCTTGGCGTGGATCTCGTCGCGCAGCGCGATCCCGAACCGGGCCCGCACCGCCTCCGCCCGGATCATCGCGGCGATCACGACGTCGGCGCAGCAGGAGGCGACGACCACCACGCCCATCGCGGCCAGCAGCACCGGCCAGCCCAGGTCGAGCGAGACCAGCGGCCGGAAGGACACCGCGACGATCCCCACGGTGATCAGCCGCCGGGCGGTGGCGTCCAGCCGGGGGCTGCGGCCGACGGCGACGTGCGGCAGCGACCCGACCAGCATCCCGGCGGCGGTGACCGCGACGACCTGGAGCCAGGAGTGCTCGGCGGGCACCACGCCCAGCGGCCCGACGACCTGCCCGCCGCCGCCCGGCCCGACGCCGACCAGCAGCGCGTAGCCGACTGCGCCCGCCGTGGCGACGGGGGCGACCTCCCGGTTGCCGGGCATGACCATGCGGAACAGCTCGCCGAGCGCGATCAGCACGCCGAACGCGACCGCGACCCGCGCCTGCGCCAGGCCGACCGCGGCGACCTGGGTGACCGCGCCGAGCACGCCGAGGCCCGCGACGGCGATCAGCATGAGCTGGCCGGAGTCCAGGCGCTGCCAGGCGGGCCGGCGGCGGGAGTGCAGGGGGGCGCCGAGCCGGGCGGCGGCGTTGCCTGTGGGGGCGTTCATCCGGGAGCGGTCCCCTTCTCAGCTGCGCACGCCGTCCCCGGCGACCCGGATGGGGGCGCTGGGGTCGTCGTGGTCCTGGCGGGTGGTCTCCACCACGTCGTCGTCGGGCAGGACCGGCGGGCGCGGCGGCTCCCAGCCCTCGCGCTGCAGGGCCCGCAGGAACGCCTCGACCATCACCGGGTCGAAGTGGTCGCCGATCCCGCGCCTCAGCTCGGCCACCGCCTCCTCGATGCTGCGGGCGGGCCGGTAGGAGCGGGTGGAGGTCATCGAGTCGAACGCGTCGGCCACCGAGATCACCCGCGCGAACTCGGGGATCTCGTCCCCGGCCAGCCCCATCGGGTAGCCGCGGCCGTTCATCTTCTCGTGGTGGTGCATGATCCCGGCGAGCGCCTCGTCCAGGAAGCCGATCTCCCGGACGATCTCCAGCCCGCGCATCGGGTGGAGCTGGATGGCGGCGAACTCCTCCTCGGTGAGGGGCCCGTCCTTCTGCAGCACCTTGGTGGGGACGCCGAGCTTGCCGACGTCGTGCAGCATCCCGGCGTAGCGGATCGCCTCGACCCGGTCGGGCCGCATCCCGATCTCCTGGGCGATCATGACGGAGCCGCGCGACACGCGTTCGGAGTGGCCGCGCGTGTAGTAGTCCTTGGTCTCCACGGCCTGGCACAGCGTGGCCAGGGTCGCCTGGTGGGCCTGCTGCTGGGCGTGCGTCTGCTCCATCGCCCAGCGCGCGATGAACAGCGGCAGCAGCACCAGCACGGCGGCGAACGGCCCCAGCCGGTCCCACAGTCCGGCGATCAGCAGCCCGAACATGCCGTAGCCGAGGCAGCCGACCGCGAGCTGCCCGCTCTCGCGCAGCAGCTCGCGCGGGGCGGCCTGCTTGGCCAGCAGCAGGATGACGGCCGTGAGGGTCAGGTTGACCAGCACGAACGTGACCAGCGCGCCCAGGAACGGCCCGATCACGTGCTCCACCCAGTGCGGATGCCGGCCGGTGCCGGACGCCGCGCCCCCCAGCGCGACGAACACCATGCCCGAGGCGTAGCCGCTGAGGGCGAACTGGGCGCCGTTGAACAGCCGTTTGACCGGGGCGAAGAACCGCTGCCCGGTGATCACCGCGACGACGCCGAGCAGCGCCGCGCCCTGCGGGCCGAGCAGCACCACCGAGGCGAGGCTGGCGGCGAAGCCCATCGACACCCGCGCCCGCTCCACGTTGAGCTGGGCCGGCGCGGAGTCGCAGATCAGGAACAGTACGGCCAGCACGACCAGCGCGTGCCAGTCCAGCCCCTGGTAGGAGGACGTGACGATGAGGCCGGTCGCCAAGGCGACCACCCCGCAGACGTACGCCCAGGCAGCCAGAGGTAGTCCACGCATTGCCGCCCCCTCGGGAGTCGACTTTCCGGTCGCGCCGTGCGGCGCCTAAACCCAGGACACGCCCTTGCGAGCGGCGTTCGGTTGTCCCCCGCCCGTCTTCACACGGTCGTTCAGCATGACCTCTTGCCTCCCCCCGTCGCCGGCTCCCCGGGCGGCGGCCCGCGGGTTCCGGGCCGACCTGGTCCGGGCTCCCCGGATGGGCGCACGCCGCGCCGGTTCGGCGGGCGCGCGCCTGTTCCCATCGCTGATTTCCGGCCCAAGCCTAACGCGAGAGGCCCAGGTCACACAGGCATGCCGGGAATCGTGAGCAAAGCGTGAACTAATCGTCACCGCGAGTGATCAATTCTCCGCGATGACCCACCGAACGTATCCGCACGGGCCTTTTGCACGACCGAAATGCACATGCATCAGCGTTCCCGCGCCCAGGCGACCGTCGCGGCGAGCCCGTCGCGCAGCGCGGTGCGGGGCTCCCAGCCGAGCGCGTCGCGGGTGGCGGCCGGATCGATCGCCATGGCGGGCAGGTCGCCGAGCCGGGGCGGGGCGAACGCGGGCTCGTCGGGCGCCCCGGCCGCCTCCGCGACCAGGGAGTGCAGCGCGCGGTCGGTGGTCTGGAGGCCGGTGCCGACGTTGAGCCGCCGCCCTCCCCCGCCCTCCCCGGCGGCGCGGGCGAACGCGTCCACCACGTCCAGCACGTACACGTAGTCGCGGGTCTGCCCGCCGTCGCCGAACACCCGGGTCGGCCTCCCCGCCAGCAGCGCGTCGGTGAAGATCGACACCACCCCGGCCTCGCCCTCCGGCGTCTGCCGGGGTCCGTACACGTTGGCCAGCGTCAGCGCCGTGTAGTCCAGCCCGTGCAGCGCCCGGTAGGTCTGGAGGTAGACCTCGCCGGACACCTTGGAGGCGGCGTAGGGCGAGGCGGGCCGCAGCGCGGCGCCGGACGGCACCGGCAGCGCGTCGGGCACCCCGTAGACCGCGCAGCTCGACGCGAAGACGACCTTGCGGGCCCCGGCGCGCCGCGCGCTCTCCAGGACGTTGGCGGTGCCGACGACGTTGGTGCGGGCGTCGGCGAGCGGGTCGCCGACGCTCACCCGCACGCTGACCTGCGCGGCCAGATGACAGACCACCTCGGGCCCGAACGCCTCCACCCGCGCGGCCAGCGCGGGGTCGGCCACGTCCAGGCGCCACAGGTCGATGTCGTCGCGCACGTTGGACCCGGTCGACAGGTCGTCGACCCCGGCGACCTCATGGCCGTCGGCCAGCAGTCGGTCGACCAGATGGGATCCGATGAAACCGGCGGCGCCGGTGACGAGAACGCGCATCCCTGCACGATAACGGGGGCGGGACCGCTCCCGTGCCGCGGCGTCGCGGCCGGCCCCGGACCGAACCCGGGACCCGGCCGCCGCGTCTCAGGCGTGCTCGTCGGTCTTCAGCTCGCCGCAGATCTGCTCGATGCGGCCCATGACCTTGGCGCGCAGCTCGTCCGGCGCGGGCTCGCAGCCGCACGACTTGCCCACCAGCTTCTTGACGGCCTCCTCGAGGCCGTACTCGCGCAGGCAGGGGCCGCACTCGTCGAGGTGTTCCTTGACCTCGCTGCACCCGCCCTGGTCGAGCTCACCGTCCAGGTAGGTGTAGACCCGGGCCAGCACCTCGCTGCACGGGGTCTCGTGGGGTTCGCCACAGCTCATGGCTCACTCACCCTTCTCGCTCGCCGGGCCGGAGGTCGCGCGTTTCATGCCGAGCCCTCCCTGGCCCCGGTCAGGCCGCGTTCCCGAGCGTAGTCCTCCAGCATGCCGCGAAGCTGGCGACGGCCCCGGTGCAGCCGGGACATCACCGTGCCGATGGGCGTGCCCATGATCTCGGCGATCTCCTTGTAGGCGAAGCCCTCGACGTCGGCGAGGTACACCGCGATCCGGAACTCCTCGGGCAGGTCGGCGAGCGCGCGCTTGACGTCGGAGTCGGGCAGGTGCTCCAGCGCCTCGGCCTCGGCGGACTTCAGGCCGCTGGAGGTGTGCGACTCGGCGCGCGCGAGCTGCCAGTCCTCGATCTCCTCGGTCGCCGCCTGCTGCGGCTGCCGCTGCTTCTTGCGGTAGGAGTTGATGAACGTGTTGGTCAGGATCCGGTACAGCCACGCCTTGAGGTTCGTGCCCTCCTTGAACTGGTGGAAGGACCCGAACGCCTTGGCGAAGGTCTCCTGCACGAGATCCTCGGCGTCCGCCGGGTTGCGCGTCATGCGCAGCGCGGCCGAGTACAACTGGTCCAAGAACGGGAGCACATCGCGCTGGAAGCGTTCCTGGCGCTGCTCCACGGTCTCCGTGGTCCCCGGTACCTGACCCACCCCCTCAGCTGTGGTGACGCTCCCGTGAGCGTCGTACATCACAGACGATATCGGCCCGCGCGGGGAGAACACGCCTCCGGGGGCGGGCGCGGCGCCCCGTGCGCGTTCGGCGAGGGCGGTGGTCATTCGGCTGCACCTCCATGACACGGCTGTTGTGATCGGGTGCAACACCGGCGGGGACGATTCGATTCCGCCGATCGTTCTGTGTTGCGGGAAGTGACGGGCGCCGCTCCCCGCGACAATGGAACGGCGAGGAGAAGGTCACCCATCCGCAGGTATACGGAGGGTGATGTCGAGCCCGGACCGGGGAAAGAAGACCCATACACGCCAAGAACAGGAGCAAACCGTTGCTACCGGTGCCGGCGCGACCGCCCGAGCCCACCATCGCCAGCCTTCGCGGCGCGTCCGGCGACGAGCAGACGCTGCCGCTGTACTGGTCGTTCTACTGGTCGGTGGCGGCCGCCCAGTTGGCCCGCTGGCTGCCCAGGCGCCCGGCGCTGATCGTCGACCTGTCCAACGGCGACGGCCGCACCGCCGCCCAGGCCGCCGCGGCGGGCCACCAGGTGCTGGAGGTCATGGACCCGCTGCTGACCGGCCCGCGGGACCATCATCCCGAGGGCGGGCGCCCGCCGAACGGCGCGCACCGCACCACCCACCGTGACGGCCGCCTGCCCCGCCCGCGCCAGGGCGGCGCGGTGTCGAACGGCCACGCCCACCTGCCGCCCGGCGTGACCCGCCGGGTGATCGCCGACTCGGGGACGCTGCCCTACCTGGGGGACGCGTGCGTGGACGCGGTGGTGGCCGAGCACCGGGCGCTGTCCCGCCACCTGGCGACCGAGGAGACGATCGCGGAGATCGCCCGGGTCCTGCGCCCGGGCGGCCGGGTCCTGCTGTCGGTGGACTCCCTGACCCTGGGCATGGCGCTGCTGGCCGAGCAGAACTGCTGGGCGCACCTGTCGGACGTCCCGGCCGCCGAGGTGGTCCTGGTGCCCTGGCCGGACGGCGCGATCACCCGCTGCTTCTGGTCCGACCAGCTCCGCGAGCTGCTGACGGAGGCGGGCCTGGAGGTGGAGTGGATCCGCCCGCGCACGGCGCTGTCGCCGTCGACGGTGGAGCACGTGCTCAAGCGCTCCCCCGAGGCGATGGAACGCCTGGTCCGGACGGAACTGACGGCCCCGCCGGGCGATGAGTCCCTGGGAGTGCACCTCCTGGCCAGCGCCCGCCGCCGCACCTGATCTCCAAGCCCTGGCCTCCGGCTCCGGACCCACGGGTCGGATGGCGCGCTCGCGTGCGGCTGAGGCTTCCTCTGCACCAGGTCCCGGCCACGGGAGCGTCAAGGTTTCCGTTGGGCCGTGCGAAACCCGGGCATGTCCCGGTCTTCACGACGGGTTCGAGGACGGTCGGCGCCTGGGCCGGCTCGCTTTGCGCGGTGGGGGCGGGGCCTCGGGGACGGGTTCGACCGACAGGTACCACTCGTGGTCGTCCTCGTCCCCATCCAGGACCAGGTAACCGGGCCGTGGCAGCCTCAACTTGCGCTGCCCGTCCTCCGAGCTCCAGACGCGTCCGGACTCCCCCGGCGTCCCGGCGGGCCAGCGGGGCCCACGGCAACGGCAGTCCCGGTCCTGAAGGCACCCGCACATGAACCAGATTCTCCAGAAACCTCTCGATCTGGCCTGCGCGGTGAGCAGCGCGGGGCCGCCGTCGTAGAACAGCACCTCCCTGCCGCCCCTCCCGCGCCACTCCGCGCCGAGCGACGGCGCGGCGGACATCGGTCTGATGCGCACCGACCAGCGCTGTTCCTCAGAGGAGCTCTCGACCCGCAGATGGGTCGGTCCCGGCCACAGCAGGACGCGGTCCTGGCTGGACTCCCGGTAGCTCCGCAGCAGGTCGACCCCGGTCTCGGTCTCGTCCTCGGTGCGGACGACGGGGGTGACGGCCAGCCTGCCCCCGTTCGTGGAGGTCACCTCGACGATGGCCGGGCGGTCGGGCTCGGGGCGGTCGATGAGCTCCTCGACGGCGCCCTCGCCGCCGCCGACGATCAGGAAACGCTCTCCGGTCGCGTTCTCCGGCACGGCGGGGGGCTCCGGGGCGTCGCGGCCGGCGTCCAGCGGCGGGAGCGCGTCGATCGGCACCGGGCGGCCGGCCCGCCGGGCGGCCAGCCTGATCAGCGCCGCGCGGCCGTCCCGCAGCGCCGCCAGCGCGGCCCGTTCGCTCCCCGCGGCGGCGGCGCGGTCGTAGGCGGACAGGGCGAGGCGGTAGTCCTCCAGTACGCGGGGGTTCGCCTCGGTCTCCTCCGGGGTGACGGTCAGCCCGCGCAGCTCCTCCCCGAACGCCGTGATCGATTCCTGGAGTGGGGCGGGGAGCTCCCCGGGGGCGCCGGTGGCGGGGGACCCGCGACGCCGGCCGAGCCAGAGCGCGGTGACGCCGCAGCCCGCCAGGAAGGAGACCGCCGCCACCAGCGCGTCGTTCAACATAGGCGGCATGATCGCAGACGGGCCGGCCCATGTCACCGGCCGGGCGGGACGGCGTCAGCGCATGGCCCGGTCGTGCTTGGACTGGCAGGTGACGCAGCGGGCCGCGTCGGGGCGGGCCTCCAGCCGGCCCTCGGGGACCTGTTCACCGCAGCCCTGGCACTGGCCGTAGGTGCCCTCCTCGATCCGCTCCAGCGCCGCCAGCACCCCCGCGCGGTGGCGGCCCAGGGAGTCGAGCGCGGCCTGGACCCGGTCGCTGTCGTACAGGTCCGCCCCCGCGTCGGAGGCGGACAGCTCGCGCTCGGGGTGCTCGCCCCGAAGGACCCTGATCGAACGGTCGGCCTCGGCGAGCATCGTCTCCAGGCGGGAACGGGCGATGGCGGTGTCCACTCGGGACTCCTCCCGGTCGGCCCCGGGTGCGGGGGGTCCTCGCCCTGACCGGGTTTCGGGGGCAGCGGTCAGAACAAGGTGTCGGAGTGGTTGCCTGAACTATCCCCATCTGGAAGGGGTTTCATCAGTTCCGCGCCGTTGTTTCTGACGTTGTTGACCGCCTTCGACACCGGGTAGGCCTCCATCGTCCCGGCCATCGCCGGCACCAGCAGGCCCCGCACCTCCTCGACGTCGGTCAGCGCCGGGTCCAGCCAGGCGTCCCACCGGTCGGGCTCGACGACCATCGGCATGCGGTCGTGGATGCGGCCCAGGTCGTCGGGGGCGTTGGTGGTGATGACGGTGCAGGTCCACAGCCACTCGTCCTCCGGGGACCTCCACAGCTCGTAGAGCCCGGCCATCGCCATCAGGCCGCCGTCCTTGGGGTGGATGAAGAACGGCTGCTTGGCGGGGCGCTTCTTGTCCTTCTCCTCTTCGAGGACGTACCACTCGTAGTAGCCGTCGGCGGGCAGCAGGCAGCGGCGCTTGGCGAACGCCCGCCTGTACGACGGCTTCTCGTGCACCGTCTCCACCCGCGCGTTGATCATCCGGTTGCCGATGGCGGGGTCCTTGGCCCACGACGGCACCAGGCCCCAGCGCAGCTCCCGAAGCTGCCGCAGCGGCTCGGCGGCCTCCTCGTCGGCCTCCCTGGGCGGCCGCGTCAGGACGGCCGGGACCTGTTTGGTGGGCGCGACGTTGTAATCGGCGCGCAGCTCGTCGCCGGTCTCGTCGAGCTGGACCGCGAACTGCTCCAGCAGCTCCTGGCGGGACCGGGCTGTGGCGTATCGACCGCACATGCCCTCCATACTGCCCCGCCCCACCGACACTCGACCATTTCCGGACGCCGCGCGGGGCGGGCGGCGTGCTTGACCGGCGGCGCGATGGGCATGGAGTCGGCATGCGACCCATCACGACCATGGCCCGCCCGTTCGTGGCGGCCCCGTACATCATCACCGGCCTGGAGACGCTGCGTGACCCTCGCACGCGCGCCGAGCAGGTCGCGCCCACCGTCAAGCCGATCGCCGACCGGATGGACTGGCTGCCCACCAAGGATCCCGAGACGCTGGTCCGGGTGCAGGGGGCGCTCAGCCTCGGCACCGGGGCGCTGCTGCTGACCGGGAAGTTCCGGCGGCTGACGGCGTTGCTGATGGCGGTGCAGGTCGTCCCGACCCTCGCGACCGAGCACCGCTACTGGACCGAGGACGACCCCGAGCGCCGCGCCAGCGAGCGTTCCCACCTGCTGAAGAACGCCGGGCTGTTCGGCGCGCTGATGATGGTGGCCGCCGAGCCGCGCAAGTCGCCGCGCGCCGCCGAGCTGCGGCGGCAGCTGCACGACGCCCGCGTCCAGGCGGCGGCCGAGGGCAAGGCGCTGCGCAAGGAGACGGCGGCCGAGCTGCGCAACGCGCGCCGCGAGGCGGCCCGGCAGACGCGGTCGGCCCGGCAGGGCGGCCAGGCCGCCGCGAAGGCGGCCAAGGCCGCCAAGGCCGTGCGGAAGGGGCGGCGCGGACGCGGCGGCAACCCGGTGGCCAAGCTCGTCCGGCGGTGAGGCGCCGCTTCCCGAAGGCAACCTTAAGAACGGCTCAAAGGCGTTGAACCGCCCGCCGTTCCGGGTCCGTACTGCCCTCTGACCGCCCGTTCCCCAGGGACCCTCGACCCGACGGAGACGCCCGGCCATGGCAATGCCCGGAACGTCCGGCCGCGCGGCCACCGGGCGGCGGAGTCCGCTCCGCCGCCCCCGGCCCGCGCCCGACCGCGACGACACCGCGGACCAACGCGCCATCGCGGCCCTGTACGCCGAGTACCAGCGGCCCCTGACCGCGTTCGCGCTGCGCCTGACGCGGGGCGACCGGCAGTGGGCCGAGGACGTCGTGCAGGAGACGATGATCCGCGCCTGGCGCAACGCCGACCGCCTGGACCGCGGGACGGCCTCGCTGATGCCCTGGCTGGCCACCGTCGCCCGCCGCATCGTGATCGACCACTGCCGGGCCCGGGACGTCCGGCCGCCCGAGGTGGGCGAAGGCCCCCTGGAGAACCTCCCCGTGGCGGACGCGATGGACGCCCTGCTGCGCAAGGTGGTCGTGGTGGAGGCGCTGGACGCGCTGTCACCCGCGCACCGGCAGGCGTTGACCGAGACGGTGCTGCGCGACCGCACGGTGAACGAGGCCGCCGAGTCCCTCGGGATCCCGGTGGGAACGGTCAAGTCGCGTGTTTACTACGCCATGCGCGCGTTGCGCGTCGCGCTGGAGGAGAGAGGGGTGACGGCATGACCCCGCCGGTTGATCACACGGATGTCGGCGCGTACGCGCTGGGCCTTCTGGAGGACGAGGACCGGCGGGCCTTCGAGGCGCATCTGCGCGGGTGCGAACGGTGCCGCGCCGAGCTGGCGGAGATGTCGGGGCTGGCGTCGCTGCTCACCGACATGGGCCCGGTCCCGGACGCCGAGCAGGACGGCGGGGACGCGCCCGAGCCGTCCGAGCCGTCCGCCCAGGTCATCGACCTGATGCGCCGCAGCCGGGAGCGGGACCGCCGGGCCCGCCGCGGCACCTACGCGATCGGCGCGGTCGCCGCTGCGGCGCTGCTGGCCACCGGGACCGTCATCGGCGCCTCGGCCACCGACGACGCCCCGCCGGTCGCGGGCGGCGGGCACTCGCACGGCCCGGCGCAGGCGCTGGTCGTCTGGGGCGAGCGGCGCTCCGGGCAGAACACCGAGCGCGGCGTGAGCGGCGTGGTGGGTCTGGAGAGCAAGGGCTGGGGCACCCACGTGGGCCTGGAGCTGCGGGGCGTACGCGGGCCCCTGCGTTGCCGGCTGGAGGCGGTCTCCCGCACCGGCGAGCGGGCGGTCGTCACCGGCTGGCGGGTGCCCGACCAGGGCTACGGCGTGCCCGGCAGCCCGAACCCGCTGGTCACCCATGGCGGAACCGCGATCTCCCGGCAGGAGCTGTCCCGCTTCGAGGTGCGGATCGAGGGCGGCGGAACGCTGCTGACCATCCCCGTCTGACCCCGGACGGCGCCCGGCGCGGAGCGGCTCCGCGCCGGGCGTTCCCACGCGCCTCAGGAGAACGCGTCCACCCCGGTCATCCCGCTCGACAGCGCCCACAGCCGCGCCGCGTCCCCGGCGTCCACGGCCCAGGGCCTGACCCCTCCGACGAGCATGTCGTCGGAGGTCGCGGGCTCGGCGACGTCGCAGTCCTGGCAGTACAGCCCGCCCCGCCCCGCCAGCAGCGGCGACGTCGCGGCCCACACCGCCGTGGCCGCCCCCTGGGCGGGCGTCTTGAAGCCGGGCGCGGGCTCGCCGTCCTCGTTCATCCACCCCTGGGCGATCTGGTCCTCGCGCGGGACGTGCCGCTGCAACGGCGTGAGGATGCTGCCCGGGTGCACCGCGAACGCCCGCACCCCGGACCGCTCGCCGAGCGCGTCCAGGTGGACGGCGAACAGCGCGTTGGCGGTCTTGGACTGGGCGTAGGCCGGCCACCGGTCGTAGCCGTTCCGGAAGTGGACGTCGTCCCACCGCATCCCGGACAGGAAGTGCCCCGACGAGGCCACCGCGACCACCCGCGCCCCGGGCGCGAGCGCCGGGCGCAGCCGGTTGACCAGGGCGAAGTGCCCGAGGTGGTTGACCGCGAGGTGCGCCTCCCAGCCCGGCCCCACGCGGGTCTCGGGGCAGGCCATGATCCCGGCGTTGGCGATGACCAGGTCGACGGCCCGCCCGGACCCGGCCACCCGCTCGCCGAACCGCCGCACGCTCCCCAGGTCCGCCAGCTCCAGCTCGTCCACCTCGACCCGGTCGACGCCCCGCAGCGCCTCCCGCGCCGCCCCGGTCCGCCGGGCGGGCACCAGGACGCGCGCCCCGGCCCCGCTCAGCGCCCGCGTGATCTCCAGTCCCAGGCCCGAGTACCCGCCGGTGACCAGTGCCGTCCGTCCCGTCAGGTCGATCCCGGCGAGCACCTCCCGCGCGGTGCTGTGCGCCCCGAAACCGCTGCCGATCCTCCGCTGTTCGCTCCACATGCCCCGAACGCTAGAAGTTAGAGTTCACTCAAGGTCAAACCGGAAGGGACACCGTGTCCGCCCCTCTCCCCATCGGCCGGGTCGCCGAGGCGACCGGGCTGAGCGTCCACGCCCTGCGCTTCTTCGAGCGCGAGGGCCTCATGCTCCGCCCGATCCCCCGCACCGCCGGGGGCCGCCGCGCCTACGACCGTTCCGACGTCGAGTGGCTCCTGCTGTGCAACCGGCTGCGCGACTCGGGGATGCCGCTGGCCACGATCCGGCGGTTCGCCGACCTGGTGCGTTCCGGCCCCGGCAACGAGCCCGAGCGGCTGGCCCTGCTGCGCGGCCACGAACGCGACGTCCGCGCCAGGATCGCCGAGCTGACGGCCTGCCTGGACGTCATCCACACCAAGGTCGTCACCTACGAACGGCACCTCGCCGACGGCACCGCCACCGGCCTGTGGGCCCCGTCCTAGAACGCCCCTCCGCCGCCGTTCCCGGGACGGAGAGCGGGCATGCATCCGTCCGTTCCCTGGGCGGAGGGGATCGCCCGGAACGTCGGACCGGCGGGCATCGAGATCGCCTACGAACGGCTCGGCGGCCCGGCCGGTCCGCCCGTTCTGCTGATCGTGGGGTCGGGCGTGCAGATGGTCGCGTGGCCCGACGGGTTCTGCGCCGCCCTCGTCGAACGCGGCCTGCACGTCGTCCGGTTCGACGACCGCGACGTCGGGCGGTCGACGCACCTGCGCGACGTCCCGGCCCCCGGCCTCCGGGCGGCGATGTCCGGGGGCCCGCCGCCGGCGCCCTACACGCTGGCGGACATGGCGGCCGACACCGTGGGGCTGCTCGACGCGCTCGGGCTCGGCGGCGCGCACCTGGCCGGCGCGGCGGTTCGCCGCGGTCTCCACCGCGGGCGACCGCACCGGGCGGCTGCGGTCGCTGACCGTTCCCGCCCTGGTCGTCCACGGCGCGGACGACGCGTTGATCGGCGTCGACGGGGGCGGGCCACCGCCGCCGCGATCCCGGGCGCCGAGCTGCTCGTCGTCGAGGGGATGGGCCACGACCTGCCCCGCGAGCTGTGGCCCACGATCGCCGACCGCGTCGCCGCGCTCGTCCGCCGCGCCGGGTCCGCGCCGTAGGGCCGGTCGGCGGCGGTCACCGGCCGGCGGGGTGGAGCAGGGCCAGCAGGTCGTCGGTCGGGCGGACGTCGCCGAAGGAGCGGTAGAAGGTGTGGAGGGTCGCGTTGTGCTCGGCGTCGGTGCGGGCGGCGTTGGCGTCGGCGACCATGACGGTGCGGTAGCCGAGGGTGGCGGCGTCGCGGGCGGAGGACTCGCAGCACACGTTGGTGATGGTGCCGGTGATCAGGACGGTGTCGATCCCGCGCGCGTCGAGCAGGCCCGGCAGCGGGCCGCGGCCGGGGAAGAACGCGCTGGGGGCGGTCTTCTCGGCCAGGATGTCGGCCGGGTGCGGGGTGAGGCCCGGCCAGAGGCGGTCGGCCGGCGGGCCCTCGCCGCCGCAGGCGCGGTGGATCTCGTAGACGCGCGGGCCGAAGAACTCCTCGCGGGCGGGCAGGCGCTCGCCGGGGGCGGGCAGTACCCAGGCGACGGTGCCGCCCGCCGGGCGCAGGGCGGCCGCCAGGCGGGCGATGTTCGGGACGATGGCGCGGCCGTGGGGGTTGGCCGTGACGAAGAACGGCACCATGTCGATCACGACCAGCGCGGTGCGGGACGGCGTCAGGCTCTCGAACGCGAAGCGGCGGCCCCGGCGCTCCTCGTGCCGGGCGTACTCGCGCGGGTCGATCCACCACCGGTGTCCGGAGGTCACGGGCGTCCCCTCTCGTCGGTTCCCGGCGGTCCCGTCAGAGCGTGTCGCCGTTGGACAGCAGGAGCTTGCGGAGCAGGGACGCCAGTTCCTCGCGCTCGGCGGGGGCGAGCGCGGACAGCAGGCGGTCCTGGCCCGCGACATGGTCGGCGACGGCCGCGTCGATCACACGGCGGCCCTCGCCGGTGAGGGTGATCAGGACGCTGCGGCGGTTGCCGGGGGCGGTCTCGCGGGTGACCAGGCCGCGGTCGGTCAGCCGGTCGATCCGGTTGGTGATCGCACCGGAGGTGACCAGCGACGCCTCGCTCAGCGCGCCCGCCGTCAGCCGGTGGGGGGGGCCGGCGCGCAGCAGCGTGGCGAGGATGTCGAACTCCCACGGCTGGAGGCCGTGCCGGGCGAAGACCGCGCGCATCTCCCGGCCGAGCACGTGGGAGGCCCGGGAGACGCGGCCGACCACGCCCATCGGCGCGGCGTCGAGATCGGGGCGCGCGGACGCCCACTGCGCCAGCACGCGGTCCAGATGGTCCTCGGCCTGGCCCGTCATCGCGACTCCTCGACGTTGAACTGTTTGACGTAAAGGTATCCGAAGCCTACTCTGCTCAACGTTGAACATTTTAACGTTGAGATTTAGAGGTGATCCCCATGCACGCCGACACCGCCGTCCCGGCCATGGAGACGCCGCGCCCGGCCGTCCCGTTGCGGAGCCGGCTCGCGGTCATCGCCATCGCCGCCGCCACGTTCGCCATGGTCACCGTCGAGTCCCTGCCCGTCGGGCTGCTCACCTCCATCGGCGGCGGGCTCGGCGTCTCGCCGGGACTGGCCGGGCTCACCGTGACCCTGCCGGGCCTGCTCGCCTCCGTCTCGGCGGTCGTGCTGCCGGTGCTGATCCGCCGGACGGACCGCCGGCTCGTGCTGCTCGTCCTGCTCGCGGTCATGCTGGTGGCGACGCTCGCCTCCGGCCTCGCGCCGAACTTCGCCGTGCTGCTGACCGCCCGGTTCTTCGTGGGGATCGCGATCGGCGGGTTCTGGGCGCTGGCCGCGAGCGTCGCCGTGCGGCTGGTGCCCGAGCAGCACATCCCCCGGGCGACGGCGCTGGCGTTCGGCGGGGCCACCGCCGCCAACGTCCTCGGCGCGCCCGCCGCCACCCTCGTCGGCGGGCTCACCGACTGGCGGATCGCGTTCCTCGTGGTCGCCGGGCTCGGCGCGTTCGTCGCCGCCGCCCTGTACGCGCTGCTGCCCCAGCTGCCCGCGACCGATCCGATCCGGCCGCGCACCCTCGCCGCGCAGCTGCGCGTCCCGGCCGTGCGGATGGCGGTGACGGCGACGTTCCTGCTGGTGGGCGGGCACTGGGCGGCGTTCACGTTCGTCAGCCCGATCCTCCAGCAGATGTCCGGGCTGGACGAGCGGCTGATCGGCCCGGCGCAGCTCGGCTTCGGCGCCGCCGGGATCGCGGGGACGTTCCTGGCGGGCTCGGCGGCGGCCCGCGACCCGCGCCGCGTGCTCCTGGGCACGGGCGTGCTGCTGACGGCCGCGCTGGCGCTGTTCACCGTCGCGGGGCAGACCCCGGTGGGCGGGGTCGCGCTGCTGCTGGTGTGGGGGCTGGCGTTCGGCGCGGTGCCGGTCGGCGTGCAGACCTGGATCTTCCGGGCGGCCCCGGAGGCGGCCGAGGCGGCGACCGCGCTGAACACCGCCCTGTTCAACCTGGCGATCGCGGTCGGCGCGCTGGCCGGTGGCCTGGTCGTGGACGGCGCGGGCACCGCCGGGGCGCTGTGGACCGGCGCGGCCCTCGGCGCCGTGGCGACCCTGGCGGTGTGGGCGGGCGGCCGCTCCCTCACCCGGTGAGGGGCGGGCGGTGGCGGGCGACCGGCCGATAGCCTTGGGGCATGCCCTCAGCCACGCCGCAGGAACACTGGCCTGCCCCGGTCGCGTCCGCGCCGGTCGACGCGACCGTGCCGCTGCCCGGCTCCAAGTCCATGACGAACCGGGCGCTGATCCTGGCGGCCCTCGCCGACGCGCCCGGCACCGTGACCCGCCCGCTGCGCAGCCGC
The DNA here is from genome assembly GCF_014138665.1 of Actinomadura kijaniata. Lineage (NCBI taxonomy): Bacteria > Bacillati > Actinomycetota > Actinomycetes > Streptosporangiales > Thermomonosporaceae > Actinomadura > Actinomadura kijaniata. The sequence continues at coordinate 548,871 of NZ_JACJIA010000001.1, read as the reverse complement.
GACAGCGAGCTGATGGCCGGGGCGCTGCGCTCGCTCGGCGTCGGGGTCGGCGAGGACGCCGGTGACTGGCAGGTGCTGCCCGGCGAGCTGGCCGGCCCCGCCCGCGTGGACGTCGGCCTGGCCGGGACCGTCATGCGGTTCCTGCCGCCGGTCGCGGCGCTGGCCTCCGGCGAGGTCCACGTGGACGGCGACCCGCGCGCCCGCGAACGGCCCATGGGCCCGATCATCCGGGCGCTGCGCGCGCTCGGCGTGGAGATCGACGACGGGGGCCGGGACGCGCTGCCGTTCACCGTCCACGGCGCCGGCGGCGTCGAGGGCGGCACCGTCACCATCGACGCCTCCGGCTCCTCGCAGCTGGTCTCCGGCCTGCTGCTGGCCGCGCCCCGGTTCGCCAAGGGCGTGGAGGTCCGGCACGAGGGCCCGCCGGTGCCCTCCGCCCCGCACCTAGCGATGACGGTGGCGATGCTGCGCGAGGCGGGCGCGATCGTCGAGACCGAGCGGAACGTCTGGCGCGTCGCCCCCGGCCCGCTGCGCGGCCGCGAGTGGGTGATCGAGCCCGACCTGTCGAACGCGGCGCAGTTCCTCGGCGCGGCGCTGGTGACCGGCGGGCGGGTGACCGTCCCGGACTGGCCGGCGAGCACCACCCAGCCCGGCGACGCGCTGCGCGGCCTGCTGGCGGCGATGGGCGCGGAGGTGGCGCTCGGCCCGGACGGGCTGACCGTGCGGGGCACCGGCGCGTTCTCCGGCCTGGACGCCGACCTGCACGAGGTGGGCGAGCTGACCCCGGTGCTGGCGGCGCTGGCGGCGCTCGCCGACGGGCCGTCCCGCCTCACCGGCATCGCGCACCTGCGCGGCCACGAGACCGACCGGCTCGCCGCGCTCGTCACCGAGATCAACGGTCTCGGCGGCGACGTCCGCGAACTGCCCGACGGCCTGGAGATCCGCCCCCGCCCGCTGCGCGGCGGGGTGTTCCGCACCTACGACGACCACCGGATGGTGATGGCCGCCGCGCTGCTGGGGCTGGCCGTTCCCGGCGTCGAGGTGGAGAACGTCGCCACCGTGGGCAAGACACTCCCGAACTTCACCGAGCTGTGGACCGCCATGCTGGAGGGTGCTTGATCATCATGCTGCCTGTTCGAGGGACCGGGTAAGTGGCCCGGCGAGCACGCGACTACGACGAGGACGACGTCCGGGTCCGGCCGTCGCGGCGGGGCTCGCGGCCCCGCACCCGGATCCGCCCCGCGCACGAGGACGCCGTCGAGGGGTTCGTGGTGGCGGTCGACCGGGGGCGGTACCGCTGCCTGGTCGAGGACCGCACCGTCACCGCGATGCGCGCCCGCGAGCTGGGCCGCAAGGGCGTGGTCGTCGGCGACCGCGTCGCGCTGGTCGGCGACGTGTCCGGACGGCCCGACACCCTCGCCCGGATCGTCCGGGTCGAGCCCCGCGGCTCGACGCTGCGGCGCACCGCCGACGACACCGACCCGTTCGAGCGGATCATCGTCGCCAACGCCGACCAGCTCGCCATCGTCACCGCCCTCGCCGACCCCGAGCCGCGCCCCCGCCTGATCGACCGGCAACTGGTGGCCGCCTACGACGCGGGCATGCACCCGCTGCTGGTGCTCACCAAGGCCGACCTGGCCGACCCCGACGCGCTGCTCGCCGAGTACGCGTCGCTCGGCGTGCCCGCCTTCGTCACCCAGCGCGGCGGCGACCTGGCCGGGCTGCGCGACCTGCTGCGCGGCCAGATCACCGTGCTGGTCGGGCACTCCGGCGTCGGCAAGTCCACCCTGGTCAACGCGCTGGTCCCGGACGCCGAACGCGCCGTCAGCCATGTCAACGCCGTCACCGGCCGGGGCCGCCACACCTCCTCCTCGGCGCTGGCGCTGGAACTGCCGGACGGCGAGGGCTGGATCATCGACACCCCGGGCGTGCGGAGCTTCGGGCTGGCGCACGTCAGGCCGGAGAACGTCATCAACGCGTTCGAGGACCTGGCCGAGGGCGCCGCCGAACGCTGCCCGCCGCACTGCGACCACCTGCAGTCCGAGTGCGGCCTGGACTCCTGGGTCGCCGACGGCCACGCCAGCCAGGGCCGTCTGGACTCGCTGCGCCGCCTGCTGCGCAGCCGCGAGGGCGAAGCGGACTGACCGCCCCGGATAACCGCCCCCAAGGGGCGATCATGTCGATATCGTCCCTTTCATGCCGCAGGTGATAGCAGACCGGTACGAACTGGTCGAGGCGCTGGGGCGCGGGGGCATGGGCGCGGTGTGGCGCGCCCGCGACCGCACGCTGGCCCGGGAGGTCGCCGTCAAGGAGGTCGTCCTCCCCACCGGACTCTCCCCCGAGCAGGTGGAGCGCGTGTACGCCCGCACGTTCCGGGAGGCGCGGGCGGCGGCGCGGCTGGACCACCCCGGCATCGTCACCGTGCACGACGTGGTGGAGGAGGACGGCCGCCCCTGGATCGTGATGCGGCTGGTCCGCGCGCCCGCGCTGGACAAGGTGATCCAACGCGAGGGGCCGCTGCCGCCCGCCCGGGTCGCCGCGATCGGCCTGGACCTGCTGGCCGCGCTGCGCGCCGCGCACGCCGCCGGGATCGTGCACCGCGACGTCAAGCCCGGCAACGTGCTGCTGCCGCCGCAGGGCGCGGTGCTCACCGACTTCGGGATCGCGACGGCGACCGGCGACGAGACGCTGACGGCGACCGGTGCGATCGTCGGCTCCCCCGCCTACCTGGCCCCCGAGCAGGCCCGGCACCAGAAGGCCACGCCCGCCTCGGACCTGTGGTCGCTGGGCGCGACGCTGTACGCGGCGGTGGAGGGGCGTTCGCCGTTCCAGCGCGGCGACGTGTGGGGCGTGATGGCGGCGCTGCTGTCCGACGACCCCGACCCGGTGCGCAACGCGGGCCCGCTGCGCCCGGTCCTGGAGGGCCTGCTCCGCAAGGACCCGGCCCGGCGCCTCCACCCCGACGAGGCCGAACGCCTCCTCCGCCCGATCGCCGCGACCCCCTCGGCCCCCGCGTGGTCGTCGCCGATGGGCACCGGCCTGCCGAGCGGCCGCGACGCGACGCTGCCGCCCCTCCCGCCGCCGCCCACCGAAGGCGTGCCGGCGCCCTCCCGCCCGAACCGGTGGCCGTTGCTGGTGCCCGCCGGGGTGCTCGCGCTCGCGGTGGTCATCGCGGTCGTGACGGTGCTGGCGTTCACGGCCGACGACCCGGGCCCGAGGGGCACACCATCGAGCGGCCAGGGGACGGGACCGTCCTCCGCGTCGACCGGTGACACCCCCGGCGGCTACCAGACGTACCGGGGGTCGAGCTTCGTCGCCCGCATCCCCAAGGGCTGGACCGCGGAGTCCGGCCAGGACAACGACGTGACCTTCACGGATCCGTCGAAGGAGAGCACGCGCGGCATCGTCGTGCAACGCGTCCTGCCCGGCTCCACCGACAACTCCGTCCAGCTGCGGAACCTGTCGGAGAGCTTCAAGAGGGACTCGACGGAGTGGCCGGACTACGACGAGCAGCAGTTCCGCACCCTCTCCTACCAGGAGGGGAGGGCCGCCGAACTGGAGTTCACCTTCACCAAGAGCGGCAAGCCGGGGCGCGCCCAGGTCCGGATCTTCACCTACCAGGGCGCGACGTGGATGGCCATCCTCGCCGCCAAGCGGGACTCCTGGTCGTCGACGAGACCGCTGTTCGAGGAGTTCCTGCGGTCGTTCCGGCAGCCGTGATCCGGCGATCCCCCGAATCTTTCCGGCGATCCCGGTGAGGATGACGGGATGAACCGACGCGGGTTCCTCGTCGCGGCGGCCGGGACGCTGGCCGCCGCCTGCTCCGACCGTCCCCCCACGACCGCCCCGCCCGCCCGGACGGCCCCCCCGGCGGCGTCCCCCTCCCGGACCGGCCCCGCCGACTGGAACGCCCTCGCCGAAGGACTGGAGGGGAGGCTGATCCGGCCCGGCGAGGCCGGCTACGACGCGGCGCGGCGGCTCCACATCCCCCGGTTCGACCGGATCCGGCCCGCCGGGATCGCCTACTGCGGGAACGAGCAGGACGTCGCCGAGTGCCTGACGTTCGCCGCCCGTCAGGGCCTGCCGGTCGCGGTGCGGTCCGGCGGCCACAACTACGCCGGTTGGTCCACCGGCACCGGCCTGGTCGTGGACGTCTCCCCGCTGGACCGGGTCGAGGTCGAGCGCGGCCGGGCCGTCGTCGGCACCGGCACCCGCCTCATCGACCTGTACGACCGGCTCGCCGCCGCGAAGGCGCTGGTCCCCGCCGGAACGTGCCCGACCGTCGGGATCGGCGGCCTGACGCTCGGCGGCGGCATCGGCCCGTTGACCCGCGCCTACGGGCTGACCTGCGACGTCCTGGAGTCGGTGCGGATCGTCACGCCCGACGGGCGCGTCCGCGAGTGCGACGCGCGGCGCGAACCCGACCTGTTCTGGGCGTGCCGGGGCGGGGGCGGCGGGAACTTCGGCGTCGCGACCTCGTTCGCGTTCCGCACGCACGGGGCCGAGGACCTCACCGAGTTCACGGTGCGGTGGCCGTGGTCGCGGGCCGCCGACGCGGTGCGCGGCTGGCAGGAGTGGGCCCCGGCCGCGCCCGAGGGGATCTGGTCGAGCCTGCAGATCGAGGCCGACCCGGCGTCCCTGTCGATCACCGGGTTCGCGCTGGACGACCCCGACGCCGAACTCGACCGCTTCACCGGGAAGGTCGGCGGATCGCCCGACGTCACCACGCGGCGTCTGTCCTACCTGGCCGCGATGAAGCTGACCGCGGGATGCTCGGGCCGGTCGGTCGGCCAGTGCCACACCCGCGGCGACCTGCCCGGGCAGCGGCCCGAGGGGAACTACCCGCGCACCGAGTACACCGCCAAGTCCCACGTCGCCCACCGGCCGCTGCCGCCCGACGCGATCGACGCGCTGGTGGACCGCTTCTCCGGAGGGGGCCGGCCGGGCCGTTCGGTGCTGATGGACGCGTTCGGCGGCGCGATGCGGCGGACGCGGCCGGGCGACACCGCGTTCCCCCACCGCGAGGCGCTGTTCTGCGTCCAGTACCTCGCCGACACCGGCGACCGGGACTGGCTGCGCGGCACCCACGACGCGGTCGGCCGCCGCCTGCCCGGCGCGGGCGCCTACGTCAACTACATCGACCCGGAGCTGGCCGACTGGCGGCGCGCCTACTACGGCGCGAACCTCGACCGCCTGGCCAGGATCCGCGCCACCTACGACCCGAACCGCCTGCTGCGCTTCCCCCAGGCCCTCTAGTTGCTGGTCAGGTCCTCCAGGAGGGCCCGGGCGTGGGCCTCGGCGTCCTTCAGGGCCTTGACGTGCTCGGGGGCCAGCTCCTCCACGCAGCGGGTCATCTCGTGGGTGACGTGGCTGAACGCCGACTCCTCCGCGCCCCGCAGCGCCGCCCGCACGCTCGCCGAGCGCGCTCCCAGCGTCGCCCACTCCAGCTCCAGGCGGGCCACGGCCTCGTCGAACGTCCGCGCGACCTCGGCGCCCTCCCGCTGGAGGTCCTCCGGGATCGGCCCGCGCCCCGACTGCCGCGCCCGCAGCGACAGCGCCGAGATCCGGCTCGCCAGCTCCAGCCCCTCGCGGGCCAGCGGCAGCACGTCGTGGATCAGGTCGGTGACGGCCTTGGCCAGCTCCTCCACGCGGGTCAGCAGCGTCGCGGTGGCCCACTCCAGCGCCGCCGACGTGCGCGCGGCGACCCGGTCGGCGACCTCGCGCTGGCGGCGGCCGAGCTCCGGCACCACCTCGGCCTCCAGGCGGCGGCGCAGCTCGGCGCCGGTGACCCGGGTCTCGCCGGACTCGCTCCAGGCCGACCAGATGCGTTCGATGCGTTCGTTGCCGGACGCGGTGATCTCCGCGGTGATCTCGTCGAGGGCCTCGCGGGCCCGTGCCTTGAGCCGCTCCACCCGCCCGTACAGGGCCTCCCGCCGGAACGGGTCGTTGAGGTCGCTGAGCAGCGACTGCAACCGGCGGGACACGTCGATGGAGTGCTCGGCCAGCGGGACGAGCCGGTCGGCGAGCTCGTCGAGCGTCTGCGCCCGGCGGGGGTCGGTCAGCTCGGCCACCCACCCGGGAAGGTCGTGCGCCATGCCCCCCATGGTGTCACCGCCGCGCCGCCGGGACCGGCGCAACGCACCGGGCGCGGTCACGGAAAGCGTCCGCTCCCGGTAACGCTGTCGGCGAAAGGCGTGATCACGGTACCGTGGCGGCCGTGGCGGGCTATTCCGATGATCTGCGTCTGGCGCACATCCTCGCCGACGGAGCGGACGACATCACGACCCGGGCCTTCCGCGCGCTCGACGCGCCGGCGCTGGGCCGCCCCGACCTGTCGCCGGCCGCCGAGACCGACCGCAGCGTGGAGGAGCAGGTGCGCGGCACCCTGAGCCGGGCCCGGCCCCGCGACGGGGTGCTCGGCGAGGAGTACGGCCGCACCGGGTACGGGCAGCGCGTCTGGATCGTCGACCCGATCGACTGCCCGGAGAACTTCGTGCGCGGCGTCCCGGTGTGGGCGACGATGGTGGCGCTGCTGGAGCACGACGAGGTCGTCGTCGGCGTCGTGTCGGCCCCCGCGCTGAACCGCCGCTGGTGGGCGGCCCGTGACGGCGGCGCGTGGACCGGCCGCAACATCAACCGCGCCCAGCGCATCCGGGTCTCCCAGGTCGCCAAGCTGGCGGACGCGTCCCTGTCCTCCTCCGACCCCGCCGGATGGGAGCGCCACGACCGCCTGGACCACTTCGTGAACCTGACGCGGTCGGTGTGGCGGACGCGGTCGTTCGGGGACTTCTGGTCGCACATGCTGGTCGCCGAGGGCGCGGTGGACATCTCCGCCGAGCCGTCGGCGTCGCTGTGGGAACTGGCCGCCTGCCAGGTCGTCGTGGAGGAGGCGGGCGGCATGTTCACCGACCTGTCGGGGGTGCCGAGCCCCGACGGCGGCAGCGTGCTGTGCACCAACGGCCGCCTGCACGCCGAGGCCCTGCGGGCCCTCGGCGGGGGACCGCTGTCCCTGCGGGTCTGAGCCCCGCCTCTGGCCGATCGCCAACTCGCGACATATCGTGGAACGGCGGACGACGTCGGCTCGTTGTCCGGTTGGGCGGCTCCGTTCTCGGAGGTGGAGATGTCGACCCAGACCAAGATCGTCATCGGTGGTGTCGCCGTCGGGCTGCTGACACTGTGGATCTTCCCGTGGTGGATCACCGCGCTGATCATCCTCGGGGTCGTGGGCCTGCCGGTCGCCGCCTACCTGGCACTGGACCCGTCGCAGCGCAGGCGGGTGCGCGCCCAGGGACGCAAGCGCCTCGGCAGCGGCCACTGACCCCGGGGCGGCCCGGCCCCGGCGGGGGCCGCTAGGGTTCGGCCGTGGCGCAGGAGCGGATCGGGGTCGTCGGAGCGGGGATCGTCGGGCTCGCGGTGGCGCGGCGGCTGGCCGAACGGCGGCCGGACGCGCGGATCACCGTCCTCGACAAGGAGGACCGGATCGCCGCGCACCAGACCGGTCACAACAGCGGCGTCGCCCACGCGGGCCTGTACTACACGCCCGGTTCGCTGAAGGCGCGGCTGTGCCGCCGCGGGATCGGGCTGCTGAAGGAGTACTGCCAGGACCGGGGCCTGCCCTACGTGGAGTGCGGCAAGGTCGTGGTCGCGCGGAGCCTCGCCGAGCTCGAACCGCTGCTGGAGATCGAACGCCGCGCCACCGCCAACGGCGTCCCCGGCCTGCGGCGGCTGCGCGGCGCGGAGCTGGCGGAGATCGAGCCGCACGCCGAGGGCGTGGCGGCGCTGCACTCCCCCACCACGGCGATCGTGGACTTCCCGGCGGTCGCCGCCTCCTACGCCGAGGACGTGCGGGCGGCCGGGGGCGAGGTGCGGCTGGGCTTCGAGGTGACGGCGCTGCGGCGGGCCGGGGAGCGCGTGGTGGCCGCCTCGCCGCGCGAGGAACTGGTGTTCGACCGGCTGGTGGTGTGCGCGGGGTTGCAGTCGGACCGGGTGGCGCGGCTGGCCGGGGACGCGCCCGCGCCCGCGATCGTGCCGTTCCGGGGCGAGTACTGGCGGCTGCGGGCGGAACGTTCCCATCTGGTGCGGGGGCTGATCTATCCGGTGCCCGACCCGCGCTACCCCTTCCTCGGCGTGCACTTCACGCGGCGGGTGGACGGCGGCGTGGACGTGGGCCCGAACGCGGTGCCGGCGCTGGCGCGCGAGGGCTACCGGCGGCGTGACGTGCGGCCGCGCGACGTGTGGGACATCCTGCGGCAGCCCGGCTTCCGCGCCCTGGCGCGCCGGCACTGGCGGACCGGGGTGAGGGAGATGTACGGGTCGGCGGTGAAGGCGGCGTTCGCGGCCGAGGCGCGGTCGTTCGTCCCGGAGCTGCGCACGGCCGACCTGGTGCCCGCGCCGGCGGGGGTGCGGGCCCAGGCGGTCGACCCGGACGGCACGCTGGTCGACGACTTCCGGATCGGCCGGCTGGGCCCGGTCGTGACGGTCCGCAACGCGCCGTCCCCGGCGGCCACCTCGTCCCTGGCCATCGCCGAGTACGTGGTGGACCAGCTGGCGGACCGCTAGACCGGGACCTCCCACAGCGCGCGGTCCTCGCCGCGCGGATCGTCGACCAGGGGGTTCTTCTCGCCGTCGAACACCTGAACGGTCCGGGTCGCCGTGTCGTAGCGCTCCCAGCCGGGGTCGCCGTCGCGGGCGAACGCCACCCACGCGCCGTGCATGGCGCCGGCGAGTTCCCGCGGCGGGTTCGGCCCGGCCAGCTCGGCGGTGTCCGGGGAGCCGAGGTTGTCGAAGGTGAAGCCGAGCTCCAGGGCGTGGCAGGCGCCGAGGTCGTGGTTGGGGGAACGCCAGGCGAACTCGTACATCCAGGTGTTCCCGGCGTGCGCGGCGGCGGCGCGGTGGGCGGGGACGCGGAACATGTGGTCGGTGACCAGCAGGGCCAGCAGTTCCCCGGCGGTGAGGTCGGCATGGCGTTCCCGGTAGGTCTCCAGCACCCCGGCGGGGACGCCCATCCCGGCCGCGATCGGCCCGACCAGGTCGAAGGTGAGCAGCCCGGCGAGCCCGGTCGGCATCAGGAACAGTCGGAACTCCTCGGCCGTGTACCCGATCAGCAGGTCGGCGCCCGCCCCCGCCCCGTCCGCGATCGCCCGCTGCGCGGGCCGGGTGAACAGGTCGTCCAGCACCGGCACCATCGCCATCGAGCACGCGGCGGTCGTCACGCCCCACCGTCCGGGGTCGGGCAGCGCGGCGACCTCGGCGGCGACGGCGGCCTGCACCGGGATGATCGTCGCGGGGTCGAGGGCGGCGAACGCCTCGGCGGTCGGCGCGACGCCGAGCCGGGCCGCGACCTCCCGGGTGACCAGCATCGCGTCCTCGGGGGTCTGGTGGACCGCGCCCGCGCCGCTCTGCGCGATGACCCGGCGGAACAACCCCTCCTCGGCCAGGCCGAGCGACAGCAGCGTGGTCACGCTCATCCCGCCCGCCGACTCGCCGAAGATCGTGACGTTGCCGGGGTCGCCGCCGAACGCCGCGATGTTGTCGCGCACCCACTCCAGCGCGGCGATCTGGTCGCGCAGGCCCCGGTTGTCGGGCGCGCCGGGCAGGTGCGCGAAGCCCTCGACGCCGAGCCGGTAGTTGATGGTCACGCACACGACGCCGTCGCGGGCGAAGTTCGCGCCGTTGTAGACCGGGACGGATCCGGAGCCGTTGCGGAAGGCCCCGCCGTGGATCCACACCATGACGGGCAGGCCGGACGCGCCGGGGCCGGGCGTCCACACGTTCAGGTTGAGGCAGTCCTCGCCGGGCCGGTCGGGATCGGGGATGAGCCGGTCCATCGGCCGGGGGTAGGGCGGCTTCGGCGCGGTCGGCCCGTACTCGGTCGCGTCGCGCACGCCGTCCCAGGGCTCGGGCGGCCGCGGCGGCCGGAAGCGGTCGGCCCCGAACGGCGGCGCGGCGTAGGGGATCCCCAGGTAGGCGGCGACCCCGCGGTCGGTCTTCCCCCGGACCTTCCCGTACGCCGTCTGAACGACCGCCGCCTCCATATGCGCCCCTCCGGTTCTAGAACAAGATTCGACAACCTGAGGGTACGGGACCGCCCGGCCCCCATCCAGGGCCCGCCACCGCCGGCGTCCGCCCCCTCCCGCACGCGCGAACGCCCGGACCGCCGGTCGGGCGGTCCGGGCGTTCCGGACGATGGCGGAGGCAGGATTCGAACCTGCGATCTCCGGCTTATGAGGCCGGCGGGGTTCCGAGCTCCCCCACTCCGCTGCCTTCGACGGTAGGGGGCTCCGGCCCCGCCGCTCCATTCATTTTTTCGGGATCAGCATCCGGGTCAGGTGGTCGCGGGCGAACGCGCGGATGGACGCCTCGTCCTCCAGCGGCAGGCCGCCGCCCGGCAGCAGCAGGAACGACACCGCCAGCCGCAGCAGCACCTCCGCCACGGTGTCGGCGTCGTCGGCGTTCCCGAAGCGGCGCAGCTGGTCGGCGAGGATGTCGCGGGCGGCCAGCATCACCGCGCCGCCGTTCATGGTGAGCTGCGGCAGGAACGCCTCCGGCTCGCTCTGGAGCACCCGCGTCATCAGCGGGTGCGTGCGCGCCCCCCGCAGCCCGGCGACGAACCCCTCCACGACGGCGTCCTCGGGGGTGGGCAGGTCCTCGGTGGCCTCGGCGATCGCGGTCAGGAAGCGCCGCACCTCGCGCAGGATGACCGCCTGGAGGAGCTGCTCCTTGTTGGTGAAGCGGCGGTAGATGGTGGTGCGCGCGACGCCCGCCCGCCGGGCGACGTCCTCGACGCTGACCCGGCGCAGCCCGTAGGTCTCGAACTCGGCCAGCGCCGCGTCCAGGATGCGGGCGTCCAGGTCGTCGAGGTCGGGGGCGCTGGCCAGCAGTCCGGCCAGCGGGGTCGCGTCCGTGGTCATATCCGCACCCTAACCGGGGTGTCCGCCGCCCTGGAACGTCCTGGAGGCGCAAAGCTACAATATCCGTTACTTTGTTCTTCCCTCGCGTCCCCGGCGGTGCACATGACGAGCAAGGCCGATCCGGCCCCCCTCGGCCCGACCTCCCTGACCTGGCGATACTTCGGCGACACCCGGATGCTGCTGGTCGGCCCGCGCGCCGCCGTGCTGCAGAACATGCTCCCGGCGCTCGGCCAGGGCGTGCTGGACCACTCGGTGTTCTTCAAGGAGACGTTCGCGCGGCTGCGCCGTTCGGCCGGGCCGATCCTCGACACCGTCTACGGCGGCGCGGACGCGGCGGCCACCGGCCGGAAGGTCCGCGACTACCACCACGGCATCAAGGGCACGCTGCCCGACGGCTCCCGCTACCACGCGCTGGACCCGGAGACCTACTACTGGGCGCACGCGACGTTCCTGGACCACATGCTGTACGGGATCGAGACGTTCGTGCGCCCGCTGTCGGAGGCGGAGAAGCGGCGGATCTACGAGGAGTCCAGGACCTGGTTCCGGATGTACGGGGTCAGCGACCGGGCGATGCCGGAGGACTGGGAGGCGTTCCAGGCGTACTGGAAGCGGATGCTGGAGGAGGTCGTCGTCCCGCACCGGACGGCCCGGTACGGCGTCGGCTACGTGACCAAGGGACTGCCCGCGCCGCCGCGGGTCCCGAAGGCGGTCTGGAGGAGGGTCTCCCCGCCGCTGAACGCCGTCGCGCGCCTGCTCACCGTCGGCGGGATGCCGCCGCGCCAGCGCGAGCTGCTGGAGCTGCCGTGGAGCGAGGCCGACGAGCGCCGCTACCGGCGGTTCGCGGCGGCCGTCCGCGGGCTGGGCCGGGCGTGGCCGCTGCTGCCGGAGGCGGTCCGCTACCTTCCGCAGGCGCGCCGCGCTTTCGTGCGCGAGAGTCGTCCGCGTTGACAACCGGTGTCCCCCCCGCGACGTCTTAGAGAAAAGATCAACACGGGGAGGACACATGCGCGTCAGAACACGAGGAACGGTCGTCGTCGTGGCGGCCCTGCTACCCGTCCCGCTCACGGCGGGGGTCGCCGCGGCCGCGCCGGCGCCGGTGCAGAAATGGAAGGTCACCTCGGTCGGCCGCCTGCCGGTGTACGACTCCATGAACGACCTCGCCGCCGTCGGGAAGAAGAGCGCCTGGGCGGTCGGTGAGGCGTCGGACCCCAAGACCGGAGGCATGGCCCCGCTGGTGTACCGCTGGAACGGCGCCAAGTGGGCCCCCGCCAAGGTCCCCGCCACCGGAGGCGTCGGCCTGCACCGCGTCGACGCCACCTCCGACCGGGACGTGTGGGCGTTCGGGGAGGACGGCTCGGCCGCGCGGAACGTCACCGCCTACCACTGGAACGGCCGCTCCTGGCGGGCCGCCGGCTCCGTCGGCGGCGGCGGCGTCGACGCCGTGGACGCGGTGTCGCCGAAGGACGTGTGGGTGGCCACCGCCGGCGGCCTGCTGCGCTGGAACGGCCGCACCTGGCGCGCCGTCTCCGTCCCCGGCGCCCGCCACCTCAGCGCCCTGCACCTCACCTCCGCCAAGCACGGCTGGGCCGCCGGGGTGGACGACCGTTCCCGGGCGCAGGTGTGGCGCTGGGACGGACGGGCGTGGAAGTCCGCCGGGATCCCCCGCACCGGGCTCGGCACGTCGGTGGTCAACGGCGTCCGGCAGGTGTCGGCCAAGGAGGCGTGGGCGGTCGGCGGCAGCGTGAGCCGTCCCGACCCCGACGGCGACGACGAGTACACGCCGCTCGTGTGGCGCTGGAACGGCAGCCGCTGGAGCCGGGTCGCCACGCCCGCCTACCGCTTCGCGCTCTCCCGCCCGGTGCCGGACGGGCGCGGCGGCCTGTGGCTGACCGGCGGCCCGGGACAGCAGGCCGACACGCTCGTCAACCTGCGGGCGGGCCGCTGGAAGAACGCGGGGCTGCCCTCCCTGCCCGGGACGCGCGTCCAGGTGGAGGGCATCGCGCACGTCCCCGGCACCGCGACGCTGCTCGGCGTCGGCACGGGGATCCGTTCGAACGACCCCGCCGACAACCCCGAGAACGCCGCGTTCCTCGCCGCCCGCTAGCCGCGGATGCGGTCGTCGTAGACCTTGCGCGTCTGGGCGTCGTACTCCAGGAAGACCCTGTCGAGTTCGTAGCGCCGCATCACGAACTCGCGGACCCTCTCCGGGAACAGCGCGCCCAGACGCACCTGGCGGCCGTACCGCTCCGGGACGACCGCCTCGGCGCGCGGACGGCCGATCAGCGCGACCACGGCGGCGGCCACGTCCTCCGGCTCGATGTTCTTCTGCCCCTTCGGGCTGCGGGTGCCCGCGATCAGCTCGGTGTTGGTGAACGACGGCAGCACCTGGCTGACGTGGACGCCCGTGCCCAGCATCTCCAGCCGCGTGGACTCGGTGAACGCCACCACCGCGGCCTTGCTGGCGTTGTAGAGGGCGAGGCCCGGTGTCGGCAGCAGCCCCGCGACCGAGGCGATGTTGATGACGTGGCCCCGGCCGCGCGGGCGCATGCGCTCGATGGCGAGCTTGGTGCCGAGCATGACGCCGTGGACGTTGATGTCGATGCAGCGGCGCGCGTCGGCGTCGGACTCGCCGGTCACCGGGCCGATCGGCATGATGCCCGCGTTGTTGACCAGCGCGTACAGCGGTCCGTGCGCCTCCTCGGCCCGGTCCAGGAACGCCGTGAACGACGCGCGGTCGGTGACGTCCACCGTCAGCGCGGTCACGCCCAGCGCCGCTCCCGCCTCCTTGGCCGCCGTCTCGTCGATGTCGCCGATGACGACGGTCGCGCCCCGGTCCCGCAGGGCGCGGGCGGTGGCCAGGCCGATGCCGCGGGCGGCGCCGGTGATCGCGATGACCTTGCTCATCCGGTGGTCTCCAGTCGTTCGAGGCGGACGGGCAGGCCGTCCTTCGGTGAGGGCAGGGAGGTGGTGTCCAGCGGCCACTCGTAACCGGCGGGCACGCTCCACCGGTACCGCAGCAGCCACTGGTGCAGGATGCTCTTGACCTGCATACCGGCGAAGTGCAGCCCGATGCACTTGTGCGCGCCGCCGCCGAACGGCTCCCAGGCGTACCGGTGGACCTTGTCCTCGCGGCGTTCGGGCGAGAACCGTTCGGGGTCGAAGCGTTCGGGGTCGGGCCACCACTCGGGCATGTGGTGGTTGGTCAGCGTCGGCACGACGACGGTGACCCCGGCCGGGACGTGGTGGCCGAGGATCGCGGTGTCCTTGACGGTCCGGCGCGGCAGCGCGGGCACCGGCGCGACCAGCCGCGTCGCCTCCTTCATCACCATGTCGATGCCGGTCATGGCGTCCAGGTCGGCGAACTCCAGGACCGGCCTGCCGAGCGCGCGGGACTCCTCGCGCAGCCGCTCCTGCCACTCGGGGTGCCGGGCCAGGTGGTAGGCCATGGTGGTGAGCGTGATGGTGGTGGTGTCGTGCGCCGCCATCAACGCGAAGATCATGTGGTTGACGACGTCGTCGTCGGTGAAGCGGTGCCCGTCGTCGGTCTCGGCCTGGCACAGCGCCGCGAACAGGTCGTCGCCCCCGTCGCGCCGCTTGGCGGGCAGGTGCGCGCGGAAGAACCCCTCCAGCACCTTCCGGGCCCGCACGCCCCGGTGCCACCGCAGCCCCGGGACCGGGAACCGCACGTACGCGGTCCCGGCCCGCACCGCGTCGATGAACGCGCCGTTGATCCGGTCGGCCTCCGCCCGGTCCAGCGACACCCCCATGAACACGTCGGTCGCCAGGTCCAGCGTCAGCTGCTTGACGTGGTCGTAGACCTTGAAGCCGGGGCCGGGCCGCCAGGCGTCCAGGCTCTCGCCGATGCTCGGGGCCATCATGTCCATGTAGGCGTGCAGCCGCGGCCGGGTGAACGCCTGCTGCATGATCCGCCGGTGGTGCAGGTGCTCGTCGAAGTCCAGCAGCATGATGCCGCGGTGGAAGAACGGGCCGATGAAGTAGCTCCAGGCGGGCCCGTTGGCGAACGCCTTGTCCCGGTTGACCAGCACCTGCTCGGCCGCCTCGGGCCCCTGCACGGTGACGGTCCGCTGCCCGAGCAGCCAGCTCCACGTCACCGGGCCGAACTGGGCGTAGCGTTCCCGCGCCACCTGGAACGGCCGCCGCATCGTCCGCAGCGTGTTGCCGATGTAGGGGGGTCCGGGCTCGCCGATCACCGGCTTGAGACCGCTGCCCTCGGGGGGACGGGCGAGGATGCTGGCCATGGGCCCTCCGAACGTCCGGAACGCGCGACGCGCACCGCCAGGGGGGGTGGAACAAAAGGGCGAAATCTGTAGCTTTGTTGTAACGCACCCGACACCCGGAAGTCCAGAGGCGGCGGCCAGATAATGACTGCCCGGTCATTTGGGTAAAGGGCGACCGGATGTCCGTGTCGTCCCCCGGGTGCCGCCGCCGCCCGGCCCTAGCCTCCGCTCATGATCGTCGCCATCGTCCTCACGGGCGTGCTGACCCTGGGACCGTTCGCTCCCGGCCCCGCGCCCGCGACCGTCCGCCCGGGCGACTCCGGGGCCGCCGTCCTGAAACTCCAGAAACGCCTGCACGCCCTGCGCTACGACCCCGGTGACCGCAACGGCCGCTACGGGAAGGAGACCGAGGCGGCGGTGTGGGCGTTCCAGAAGGTCCACCGGATGAGGCCCGACGGGATCGTGGACGCCCCGGTCCGGCGCGCGCTGGAGCGTCCCCGCCAGCCCCGCCGCCTCGAACGCGGCCCGCGCCGCCGGGTCGAGATCAGCCTGCGCCGCCAGTTGCTCACCGTCTACCGGCGGGGCCGCCCGGTCCTGATCAGCCACGTCTCCTCGGGCACCGGCCGCCACTACTGCGAGAGGGGCGCCTGCGGCGTCGCGCGCACCCCGACCGGCGACTTCCGCGTCTTCCGCCGCGTGAAGGGCTGGCACCGCGCCCGGCTGGGCTACATGTACCGGCCGCTGTACTTCCACGGCGGCTTCGCGATGCACGGGTCGATGAACGTTCCCCGCCGCCCGGCCTCCCACGGCTGCGTACGGGTCCCGCTCCACACGGCCGACCGGCTGGCCCGGCTCGTCCCGAACGGGACCCACGTCCACATCCGCCGCTAGATGCCGAGCGCCCGCGCCACCGTCTCCGCCATTGCCTCGGCCCCGGCGTCGTCGGGGTGCAGGTGGTCGCCGCTGTCGTGGTCCGGCCGCAGCGCCGACGGGTCGGCGGGGTCGCGCAGCGCCGCGTCCAGGTCGGCGACCGCCGCGAAGCCCGCCTCGTTCGCGCGCAGCCAGGCGTTGAGCCGCCGCCGCAGCGCCTCCTCCGCGGCGAGGTCCACCCCCGGCGGCTGCGCGCCGCCGAACGGCGTCACGGTCGCCACGACGGCCGTGATCCCGTGCCGCGCGGCGGTCCCGGCGATGGCGCGGTAACCGGCGGTGAGCTCGTCGAACGTCACCGGCGGCACGTCGAACACCACGGGCATGCCGATGTCGTTGAGACCCACCTGCACGACCGCGTGCGTGACGCCGGGGACCGCCGGGACCTCCCGCGCGAAACGGGCCACACCGCGTTCCCCGAACTCGTCGCTGACCAGGCGGTTCCCGGCGATGCCCAGGTTGACCACCGACGCCGCGGGCACCAGCCGGGCCAGCACGTCCGGGTACCGCCGGTCCGCTCCCGGCGTCGTGCCGACCCCGTCGGTCAGCGAGTCCCCGAACGCGGCCACCACCGGCCGCCCCGCCTCCGCCGCCACGTCGACGCCGCTGAGGAAGAACCCCGACTCGCTCTCCTCCCCGCCCGGGGCGTCCCCGTCCCCGGGCGCGATCCACGTGGTCCGCAACGCGAACGGGTGGTAGGTCGCGGGCCCGGTCTCCTCCGGGAGGTAGGCGCTCACCGTCAGGTCCGCCTCGCCCTTCAGCGGGAAGGCGAACGGATCGCTCACCGCCTCCTCCCCCACGCCCACCGTCACGCGGGCCCCGCCCCCGAACGTCACCGCCGCGCCGCCGGCGACCACCCGCCCGACGACCAGGGGGCGCGCGCCGTAGAGGTTGCTGAACCGCACGCGGAGCCGTTCGCCCTCGCCCCGCACCCGCACGACCTGCCGCACCGTCTGGTCGGCGAACCCGCGCGGCCCGTGCACCAGCGTCATCGACTCGAAGGGGCTCACCATGGCCGACCGGTAGGCCGCCGTCCACGTCGTCATCGCGTTCCCGCCTCCACTTCGGCTTCCTGAGGGACCAACGAGCCCGGCGCCTCCCGCGGACGGCCGGGCAACAGGAAACTCACCGCCAGGACCGCCGCGACCGCGCCGCAGGCGAACCACGCGACCATGGCGGTCCCCACCGACGCGCCGAGCTGGTCGAGCATGTACAGCACCGAGCCGCCCTGCGGGACCCCCGCCGGGGGCGGCGTCCGGTACAGCGCCCCCATCGTCGGCGCGCCGACGCAGCCCAGCCCCAGCGCGAGCGCCACCAGCGCCGCCCCCGCCTCGCCGGTCCGCGACCCGATCTGCGTGAGCGCCCGCGATCCCATCCGGTCCGACAGGCGTCCCGCCAGCGGCAGCGCGAACAGGCTCGCGAACGTCGCCAGCCCGACCGGCCCCAGCACCGGGCGATCCTGGACGCCCTCGCGGACGCCGCCGTGGAGACGTTCCTGCGCGCGTTCGGCCCCGGGTACTAGGAGCCCGTTTCACAGCTGCGCGAACACCCCGGACGGGCGCCGTGGGCCAGGGCCGGGAACACCGTCCAGGCCGTCAGCGGGACGCCGTTCTCGGCGGGGCCGTCTTCAGCAGGCGGCGGCGGGCCGTCTCCGTCAACGGACGGTACGCCCCGGTCCGGTCGCGGAAGTACGTGCGGCCGTCCGCCCCGGGGATGCCCTCGGCGCGCAGCGGCCGCGTGTCCAGGCGGTGGCCGACGGTCAGGGGGATCCGGTCCACCACCCGCACCACCGCCGGGCGCAGCTCCGGCTCCACCCGCAGCAGCGCCTCCGACAGGTCGAGGGGCTTCAGCCGCTCGTCGCCGCACAGGCTCACGGCGGCGGCGGCCAGCTCGGTGCCGTTGACATCGACGCCGTAGACCGCGACCGCGTCGATGTAGGGCAGGTCGCCCAGCGCGTCGCGGATCGGGCCCGGCGGGACGATCCCCTCGGCGGCGCGGATCAGCTCCGCCTCCCGGCCGACCAGCCAGAAGTCGCCGTCGGCGTCGCGCCGGAACAGGTCACCGGTGATCGTCCAGGCGTCCCCGGGCGCGAACACCCCGCGCACCGGGCGCGGCGCGGCGGCGATCGCGGCCGGGCGCACCCGCGACAGCAGCATCCCGATCTCCTCGGGATCGCACTCGACGGCGAACCCGTCGGGTCCCTGGGCCAGCCGCCCGTTCTCCAGGTCGTAGCGGGCCAGGCGCACCTCGGCGCTGCCCGGCAGCGGGCGGCCCAGCGAGCCGGGCTTCTTGCCCGACAGGTTCACGAGGATCGCCTCGCCGGTCGTGGAGGCGTAGAACTCCAGCACCCGCGCGGGCGCGAACCGTTCCTCGACCCGCCGCCACAGGCCGCGCGGCATGCCCGACCCGATGAACAGCCGCACCGGGTGGTGCCGCTCGCCGGGGTGCGGGGGCGCGTTGACCAGGTCGTTGAGCAGCGACCAGGTGTAGGAGGCGACGGTCGCGCCGTACCGGCGGGCCTCGTCCCAGAACGTCTCGGGGTCGTAGGCGCTGGCCAGCGCCAGCCGCGCGCCGCTCACCACGGCCCCGCCGAGGCTCATCAGGATCGCCGACGGGTGCTGGAGCGGGGTGATGGAGAAGACGGTGTCGGCCGGGGACAGCGACGCCGACGAGGCGGTGCCGAACGCCGACAGCGCCCACCGCCGGTTGGTGACCCGGCTGGCCTTCAGGTGCTCGCCGTCCCCGGTGAACAGCACGTACGCCACGTCCCCGGCGCGCCCCGGGTTCGGCCGGTACCAGCCGGGGAGGGCGACGGCCTCGGGGTCGATGCGCTCCATGTCCTCCAGCCCCAGCTTCGCGAGCGGCAGGGCGAGGTCGCGGTCCGGGCCGCCGCCCCCGCCCAGCACGTATCCGCGCACCCGCGGCAGGCGCGCGGCGCGTTCGGCGTGCTCGGGGTCGGCGATCACGCGGGTGACGCCGGACAGGGCGGCCTCGCGTTCGGGGTCGCCGTCGGGGCGCAGCAGCACCGCGACCGCGCCGATCCGGCTGAGCGCCGCCACCAGCGCCAGCGCCGACGGGCGCGTGCTCATCAGGACGCCGACCGCGTCGCCCTGCCGCACCCCGATGTGGATCAGCCCGCGGACCACCGCGTCGACGCGGCGCCTGGCGGCGTCGTGGGTGTGGGCGCGGCCGTGGTAGAGGAAGAACACGTCCTGCGGGACGCGGCGGGCCTGCTCGTCCAGCAGCAGGCCGAGGGAGATGCGGGTGTCGGACTGGATGCGTTCCAGGCGGGCCAGCCGGGGCAGGTTCTGCGCGGCCTCGCCGAACAGCTGCCGGGAGCCGCGCACCGCCCGCACCGCCGTGGTCGCCGCCGACCGCACCGCGTTGCCGCCGATGCCCGCGACCAGTTGCAGCCCGTACCCGGCGGCCCCGCCGGGCAGCGCCGGGGCCGCGGCCTCCTCGTCGCCGGTGACCGTCGTGACCGGCTCGGGCAGGTCCGCCGCCCCGGCCCGCCACCGGGCCCAGTCGGCGACGACCGGCCAGGTCTGCGCCATCGCCACCGACCCGACGACCAGCCCGAAGTGCCCGGCCCGCAGCGACACCTCGTGGATCTGGGCGCGCGGCGCGGCCCGGCGGATGCCGCGCACCATCGGCGGCGGCGCGATCTCGTCGACCTCCCCGACGAACGTCAGCACCGGGCAGGTGATGTCGGCCAGCGTCACCAGCCGGTCCCCGATGACGAACCCGCCGGTCAGCATCCGGTTGTGCTGGATGAACTGCCGGATGAACTCCGCCAGCGCGGGCCCCGGCCAGGCGACCCAGCCCTCGCGTTCCAGGAAGCGGCGCTGGCGCTCGCGCGGGGCCAGGCGTTCCCGGTCGTGCAGCTGCATCAGGAAGTCGATCCGGCTGCGGACCGACTTGACCGGGCTGAGGAGCTGGAACCCGGTCCGCGTCACCCAGCCGGGGATGTCCAGGCTGCGCAGCAGCGCGTCGGGGATGCGCTCGGCGCCCTCGGCCGCCAGCCAGCTCGGCAGCCCGAACGGCAGCCCCACGCTGGTGTCGGCCGGGCTGCCGAACGTCACCAGCGACTCGATGCCCCTGCTGCGCCGGTAGGCGGCGGCCTGGTAGACGAACATGCCGCCCTGCGAGTAGCCCGCCAGGTGCACGTCCCGCCCGGTGGCCTCGCGGACGCGGTCGATGGCGTCGCTGACCGCCAGGACGTGGTCGGTGACGGTCCGCTCCAGCCCGCCCGGCTCGCGTTCGGGCGCGCCGAAGTCCACCACCCACGGATCGACGCCGCGCCGGTGCAGCTCGGCGACCGCGCTGACCCGCGAGGAGATGTCGTACACCTCCGAGCTGATCATCAGCGGCGGGACCAGCAGCATGACCGGGCGCTTGTCGCCGTCCCCGGCCGCGCCGGGGAAGTAGTGCCGCAGCCGGTAGATCCGCTGCTCGGTCACCACCTCGCACGGCGAGGCGTCCTCGTCGGCGGTGTCCAGACCGCCGAAGCGGGCGACCTCCAGCGCGTTCTGGGCGGTGGCTCCCAGCCGGGAGCCGAACCGGAGAAGTGTTCTGGCAACAGGGGGCATCGTCGACCTCTCACAGAGTCAACGACATCGTGTCCAGTATCGGGGCTTTTATCAATGCGATCACTGACAAACCCGCCCCCGTGTGGCTGACGCCACTGCTGACTTACCGAGCTCAGGGGCCTGACACGACCCGCGCGTCCGGCATGCGGCCCGCCTGGAACTGCTCCCACATGTAGCGCCGCCGCGGCTTGCCGCTGGACGTCCGCTGGATCAGCCCCGACCCGACGACGATGGTCAGCTCGACGTCCTCGCCGAGGCGCCGCCGCAGCGTCTCGCGCACGTCGTCCGCCCACCCGTCGTCCCGCGTCTCGGCGAACAGCACCAGCCCCTTCGTCCCGGCCCCGGGAACGGCGGTCACCGTGATCCGGCCCTTGCCGAGCCGCGTCACCTCGGCGATCTTCGACTCCAGGTCCTCGACGTACACCGAACGCCCCCGGACCTTGATGCTGTCGCCCATCCGCCCGAGCACGAACAGCTGCCCGGCGAAGAGGAACCCGGCGTCGCCGGTGTGGACCCGGCCGCCCTTGAAGCGCGTGGACTTCCCCTCGGCCCCGGCGTAGTAGCCGGGGCACGCCGACTCCCCGCCGACCACGATCTCGCCGAGCCGTCCCGGCGGGAGCTCGCGGCCCTCGTCGTCGACGATGGTGACGGGGGCGTCGTCCTCGGGCGTCCCGCACCCGACGACCCAGCCCGCCTTCGCGCCCCGCGACTCCGCGCCCAGGGTGTGCTGCTCCAGGATCACCACCGGCTCGCCGAACGCCAGCGCCTCGTTGTCGGGCCGCACGGCCAGCGGGTCGCGCGGCAGGTGGTCCACCGTGACCAGCAGCGTCGTCTCGGCCATCCCGTAGGCGGGCTTGAACGCCGACCGCCGGAACCCCAGCGGCTCCAGCAGCTCCGCGAAGACCTCCAGCGAGTGCGGGTCGATCGGCTCGGCCCCGACCAGCGCGGTCTTCCACCCCGACAGGTCCAGGCCCTCCAGCTGCTCGGGCTTCACGCGGCGCGCGACGTAGGCGTAGGCGAACGGCGGCGCGGCCGTGTGGCGGGCCTCGGCGAAGCAGCGGATCCAGCGCGCGGGGTCGCGGATGAAGTGGTCGGGCCGCATCAGCCGCAGCCTGCCCTGCCGCGTGATCGGGGTGAGGAACGTGCCGATCAGCCCCATGTCGTGGTACAGCGGCAGCCAGGAGGCGACCTCGTCCTCGTCGTCGTAGCCCGCGCAGCGCGCGATGAGCTCGGTGTTGGCCTCCAGGTTCGCCCAGGTGACCATGACGCCGCGCGGCGCGCCGGAGGAGCCGGAGGTGAACTGGAGCAGCGCCAGCTCCCCGGCCTCCTGGATCTCGCACTCGCGGTCGGCCTGGCGCGGCCGCCACGGTCCGCCGTCGATCCCGGCCTCGGCCATCGCGCGTCCGGCCAGGTCGGCGAGGTCGGCGGAGGCGATGGTGAGCCGGGGCCGGGCCTGCCGCAGGATCGCCGCGACGTGCGCGACGTAGTCGTCGCCGTCCTGGAACAGCGGCGGGGTGATCAGGCAGACGGTGCCGCCCGCCGCCCACACGGCGAAGTAGGTCTCGACGCAGGTGAAGTCGGTGGGCAGCACCACGCACACCACGTCCCCGGGGCGCACGCCGGCCTCGATCAGCGCAGCGCCGGTGCGGCGCGCGGCGGACGCGAGGCTCGCGTAGTCGCGGTACTCCCAGCCGCCGTCGTCGGTCGCCAAGTGGACGCCGCGTCCGGAGTTCGGCTTGTCCAGCCAGTCCCGCAGCGCAGATGCCATCCGAGTCCCCTTCGAGGTGCTCACCGTCACGCACGTGACTGAGGAGTAACTTCACCAGCGCGGCGACGTTTCCGTCAACCAGCGCTTTCCGGATGGGCCCTTGTGACGTACGTGACAACCGGGGCGCTGGAATTTCGCACCTCCATGGGTTACCGACCGGTTCACTCCGTTGTTACCTTCACGCCACCCCACCCGCTCCCGGAACGAGGCCCGCATGGAGACCCGCCGCACGTTCTGCCGGACCGCGATCCTGTCCACCGGCGCCGCCCTCGGCGGCGGCCTGCTCACCGGCACCGCGGACGCCGCGGGCGCGCGGGTCGTCGCCGAGAAGAGGATCAACGCCCGCACCCTCGACCTCACCGTCGCGTCCAGGGCCATGCGCCGCAACGTCAAGGTCCGGCTGCTGCTGCCCAGGGGGTGGTCGCGGAAGGCGCGGCGGACCTGGCCGGCGGTGTGGGCGCTGCACGGCGGCAACGACCGCTACGACGCCTGGTACCGCCGCACCGACATCGAACGGCTCGCCGCCCGCCACCAGGTCATCGTCGTGATGCCGGAGGGCGGCTACGCGGGCGGCTACACCGACTGGTGGAACTACGGGCGGGGCGGCTCCCCCGCGTGGGAGACGTTCCACCTCACCGAGCTGCGCGGGCTGCTGGAGGCCCGGTACCGGGCGGGCGGGCGCCGCGCGGTCATCGGGCAGTCCTCCGGCGGATACGGCGCGCTGATCTACGCCGCGCGCCACCCCGGGATGTTCCGGTTCGCGGCCTCCTACAGCGGGTTCTGCTCGACGCTGTCGCCGGGCGTTCCGGAGGTGCTGATGACCGGGCTGTCGGGGCTGGGGCCGTTCGTGGACAAGAACGCGATGTGGGGGCACCCGATCTTCCAGCGGAACGTGTGGGCCGCGCACGACCCCGTCACCCAGGCCTCCCGGCTACGCGGCACCCGGCTGTACGTGTCGGTCGCGAGGAAGGGGCTCAAGGGCCCGCTCGACCGGCCGGACGCGCAGGCCGTCGACCCGGCCGAGGAGTTCTGCCACTACACGACCGTGCCGTTCCTGAACCGCCTCAGGAAGCTGCGCATCCCCGTCACCACGCACCTGTACGCGAAGGGGACGCACAGCTGGGCCTACTGGCAGTACGAGCTGCACCGCTCCTGGCCCCTGATGATGAAGGCCCTCCGCGCCTAGCGCGCGGCGGGCGTCCGGCGGCGGGCGACCAGCAGGGCCACCGCGCGCCAGCCGAGCAGCGTCAGCGCCAGGAACAGGCACGTCACGACGATGAACGCGGTCGCCGTCCCCTGCCCGGACACCACCCGCAGCGCCATCCCGAGCGCGACCGTGGACGCCCACACGCCGGCGCCGACCGGCACGAGCGCCTCGGCCCGGCCCCGCCAGGCCCGCGTCACCAGCCAGCCGACCGCGAGCGCGACCAGAAACGGCCAGGCCGTGGTGGCGAACCCCGCCAGGCTCGCGGCCTCCTGGTGCGAGGCCCGTCCGATCGCCACGAACACGAGCACCCCGCACACGTCCAGGGCCGCCGCCGCACTCTTCCGCATTCGCCCAGGGTATCCACGTCCCCCGAACCGCCCGCCCCGGGGTCTTTCCACCGGGAAAGCGAAAAGGGCCCGGATTTCTCCGGGCCCTTTTCGTCTTGGTAGCGGGGGCAGGATTTGAACCTGCGACCTCTGGGTTATGAGCCCAGCGAGCTACCGAACTGCTCCACCCCGCGCCGTCGCCCTGCGGGGTTTCCCTCGCGGCGATGTCTTAACTCTATGGGTACGGGGAACCTTAGGCAAACCGAGGACGGAGGCCGCGTGTACGACCCGTTCGACCCCGCGTTCCAGGCTGATCCCTACCCCGCCTACCGGCTGCTGCGCGACGAGGACCCGGTGCACCGCCACGACGACCCGCCGTTCTGGGCGCTGTCGCGGTTCGAGGACGTCTGGAACGCGGTGCGGGACACCGGGACGTTCTCCTCGGCCCAGGGCCTGACCTTCCACCCCGACGAGATCGGCGCGCTGGGCCTGGCCCCCACGATCGTGATGCTGGACCCGCCCCGGCACACCGCGCTGCGCCGCCTGGTCAGCTCCGCCTTCACCCCGCGCCGGGTGGCCGCCCTGGAGGATCTGGTCCGCGACCACGTCCGCGCGCGCGTCGCCGGGATGGAACGCCGGGCGGCGGCCGGGGAGCCGGTGGACCTGCACCGCGACCTCGCCTCGCCGCTCCCCACGTTCACCCTGGCGCACCTGCTCGGCGTCCCGGAGGCGGACCGCGCCCGCTTCGACCCGTGGGTGGCGGCGCTGACGACGTTCCAGGACGACGGCTTCGACACCGCCGCGCTGGCCTCGGGCGGCGCGGCGGGGGCGGTGGCGGAGATGTTCGCCTACTTCTCCGAGGTGATCAGGGCCCGCCGCACGCGCCCGTCCGACGACCTGATCAGCGCCCTCACCACCGCCGAGCTGGACGGCGACCGCCTCACCGACTGGGACGTCCTCGGTTTCTGCTTCGTGATGGTCGCCGGCGGCAACGACACCACGGGCAACCTGGTCTCCCACGCGCTGGCCCTGCTGCACGCCCACCCCGGCCAGCAGGCGGCCCTGGCCGCCGACCCGGCCCTGATCCCCGGCGCCCTCCTGGAGTTCCTGCGCCTGGAGGGCTCGGTCCAGGCGCTGGCCCGCACCACGACCCGTCCGGTGGAGCTGCACGGCGTGCGGATCCCCGAGGGCGCGAAGGTGATGATGCTCTACGGCGCGGCCAACCGCGACGATCGCGAGTTCGGCCCGTCCGCCGACACCCTCGACATCACCCGGCAGATCCCCCGCCATCTGGGCTTCGGCACGGGCCCGCACTTCTGCATCGGCTCCCACCTGGCCAAACTCCAGGCCCGCATCGCCCTGGAGGAGCTGCTGGGAGCCCACCCGAAGATCACCGTGGACCTGGCAACGGCGCAACGGATCTCCTCCCCGTTCACCCGAGGCTGGATCTCCCTCCCCGCGGTCGGGCTCAGCGGCTGACCTGGTCCCCGGAACGCAACAGCGGTGGTGACAGCGCCTTCGCCGGTCCCCGCCGGTACAGCGCGGCGGGCCGTCCGGCCTCGGGCACCCGCCGTCCGCCCGTCGGTTCGAGGAACCCCTCGGCGCGGGTCACCTTCCGGCGGAAGTTACTGGGGTCCAGCGGGGCGCCCCAGACGACCTCGTACACCTTCCGCAGGTCGGCGACGGTGAACGGCTCCGCGCAGAACGCCGCCGCCACGGTCGTGTACTCCAGGCGCGCCCGTGCCCGTTCCAGCGCGTCACGCAGGATGTCGGCGTGGTCGAACGCCAGCGGCGTCGTCCCCGACACCAGCGGTTCCACCGCCTCCCACCGCGCCGCGCGGGCGTCGCTCCCCGCCACCGGCACGGGCAGGTCGGGCCCGAACGCGAGATAGGCCACCGTGACCACCCGCCCGCGCGGGTCCCGATCGGGATCACCGTAGGCGCGCAACTGCTCCAGGTGCAGCCGCCCGTCCAGCCCGGTCTCCTCGGCCAGTTCCCGCCGGGCGGCCTCGTCGAGGCCCTCCCCCGGCCGCACGTATCCGCCCGGCAGCGCGAGCCGCCCCCGGTACGGCGCGTTGCCCCGCTCGACCAGCAGCACGCGTAGCTCGTCCCCCCGGATCGTGAAGATCACCAGGTCCACCGTGACGGCGGCCGGATCCGCCGGCCGCCGCCCACCAGAGTTCTCGGACACCCGCACCCCTTAAAGGTCGTATTGACTTTAACCCGATCCCTTTTTAAGGTCACATCGACCTGAAATCGGACCCTGTGGGGGTCGCATGTCGCACGCACCACCGGTCTCCCTCACCAAACCCCCCGCCGAGCGCAGCGAGCGCGGCGACGAGACGACCCGCCACCTGTGCGCGGGCGTCTACCTGGACCGCGAGTTCCGTGACCTCGTCCTCCGGCGGATCCGCCACGACACCGTCCACCGGGTCGCCCCCTCCTACGGCTTCGACCTCGTTCCCGTCGTCGACCACGCCTGGCGCTGCTGGGTGCTGGAGACGACCCGGCACGGGTGCACCGTGGCGCTGCTGCTCATCGCCGCCTGGTCCAGCCTGCCGACCGCGCTGACCGTCGTGTGCGCGCTCGGCCTGTGGGGGCTGGCCCGGCCTCTCCTCCGGCTCACCCCGGAGGTCCTCAGGATCCGCCTGCGGACCGCCCGTGCCGAGTGGTTCCACCGGTACAAGACGCGGGGTGAGCTCGACGACGCCAACCGGCTGAAGGAACGGACCCGCCGGCTCAAGCTCGGGACCGCCTGCTGCGGGGTGATGATGGTCACCCCCGCGGTGTCGGCGTGGAGCGCGGGCGTCCCCCTCCTGTGGGTGCTCGCCTGGTCCGCGGTCCTCCTCACGCTGATCGCGGTGGTCACGGCGATGCTCACGGCGGCCTGGCAGCGGGCGTTGAACAGCACCCGGCACCCTGGTCCGCTGGGGCCGCCACGGCTCAGCCGCCGCCAGGAGGTGATCGACCGGCAGCAACGCCATCCCGTGGCCGTCTACCGCAGGCCCGAGCCGAAGAAGGACGACGGCGTCCCCCTGCTCCGGCTCGAACCGGACGACGATCCGAACTTCTTCGTCGGAAGCGGCGAGCTCGTGCACCGCTGGCTACCCCCGCTGACCGTCCAGTTGCTGCGGGACCGGCGCGGCACGGCCCTGGCGAACGGCGCCGGCCACCCGGTGCTCCCCGTCGACGGGGGCCGCGAGTTCGTCACGCCCCCGTTCCAGGCCCACGAACTGGTGGAGCACCTGCGGTCCAGGATGAAGGCGATCGGCAGGCCCTCCGACCTGACCCGCATGCCGGGGTACCAGGTCGCCAACCGGATCTACTTCGCCGAGGGCGACGCGCCGGACGTCCGCAAGGCCCTGACGGAACGCTGCGCCCCCGAGACCCTGCGCCGGATCATCAACGAGCCGTACGGTCCCGCCCAGTACTTCCTGGAGATCCGCACGACCTCCTCGGGAGAACTCGTGACCACGGTCTTCCTCCGGGTCACGGTGAAGGGGCGGTCGCTCAGCCTGGACTTCGCCGCCTGCGCGCTCACCCGGACGCCGTCCCGCTACCGGCTCCACGGACGGCCCGTCCCCCACCGCGCCCCCGCGCTGGCGGGCCTGGCGGCGTTGCGGCGGCTCCCCCTCGAAGTGCTGGACTCGTGGCGGCTGGTCGTCGCGCCGTGGGTGCTCGCCCGGAGCCTGCGCGTCCGCCGGGGAGGCGGCGGCTGGGGACGCAGCCCCGAGGTGTGCGTGCGGGAGGAGGTCGCCGCCGACTGGCGGTCGGCCGACTTCGACAAGCCGGTGATCCTCGACCAGATGAAGATCATCGAGTTGCGGCTGCTGACGGCGGTCAAGGACTTCCTCCGGTCGCGCGGCGTCGACACCTCCGCGTTCGAGAGGCGCGCCGAGACCATCATCAGCGCCAACGTGCTCAACATGGGCGGCCGCGTCGACATCACCAACTCGGCGGTCGGCGACAGCGCCCAGGTCAACCTCGGAACCGCCGTTCCGCACGGCGGCCATGACGCCACCGTCCAGGGAGCCCACGCATGACCCGCGAACCGCACGTCAGCGGAATCGTCACGCACGGCGGCACGACCAACGTCAACTCCTCCGCCGTCGGCCACCGTCCCGTCGTCAACATCACCGCGCCCCACGCCGAGCGGAGCACCGACGGGGGCCGGAGCCGCGAACGCGTCCAGGTCGGTGTCATCACGATCCTCGACGTCGAGACGCAGGCGGTACGGCTGGCTCTCGGCCTGAACGAGGAACCGGCCGACGGCCTGCGCTTCTACACCGGGCAGGTGTCCGGGCCGGACGGCCCGACGTCGGTCGCCGCGATCCGCGCCCTCGCCCAGGGGCAGCGTTCCGCCATCGCGGCCTACGAGAACCTGCGGCGCCACCACGACCCGGAGGTGGTGGTCCTGACCGGCATCGGCGGCGGCATCCACCGCGACGTCCACGAGGGCGACGTCGTGGTCGCCACCCGCGTCGTCTACTACGACCTGCGCAAGTACACACCCGACGGGGTCCGGCACCGCGGGGAGGAACGCGAGTCGCCCGCGGGGGTCGGGCACGCGGTCAACGCGTTCTTCAGCGACCACCACCCCGCGGAGTTCCCGGTCGCGGACCCGGCGGGCACCACCCGGACCATGCGGATGCTGCACGGCCCGATCGGGTCCGGGGAGGCGGTGATCGCCGACTCGGCCGCCGAGACCCTCGCCTATCTGGCCGGGTTCAACGACAAGATCCTCGCGATCGACATGGAGGCCGGCGGGCTCGGCCAGATCTGCCACGAACGCTCGGCCGGGACCGGGCGGTCGCACGGCTGGGCGGTCGTCCGCGGGATCTCCGACCTGGCGGGGGCCGACAAGAACGACGACCACCATCGGCTCGCGTCCTGGCACGCGGCTGTCGCGCTGCGGAGACTGCTCCCTTATCTACGGGTTGAGCGGAATTCCTGAAAAAGCGAAAGGGCCCGGATTTCTCCGGGCCCTTTTCGTCTTGGTAGCGGGGGCAGGATTTGAACCTGCGACCTCTGGGTTATGAGCCCAGCGAGCTACCGAACTGCTCCACCCCGCGCCGTCGCCCTGCGGGGTCTCCCTCGCGGCGATGTCTTAACTGTATGGCATCCGGTGGGAGGTGTCGAATCGGTTTGGTCAGCGGTTCTCGCAGCTCGGGATCGTGCCCTTGGCGCCGTTGAGGACGTTGATGGACTCGATCGCGCTCTTCAGGGTGTCGGCGCGGACCAGGCGGAGGCCGTCGGGGCGGGCGGCCAGGGCGTCCTTGCAGTTGCCGGCGGGGGTCAGGAAGACCGCGGCCCCGGCGCGGCGGGCCGCGATCATCTTCTGCTGGATGCCGCCGATCGGGCCGACCTCGCCCTTGGGGGTGATGGTGCCGGTGCCCGCGATGAACTTGCCGCCGGTCAGGTTCTCCGGGGTGAGCTTGTCGTAGATCGCCAGCGCGAACATCAGGCCCGCGCTGGGGCCGCCGACGTCGCCGACGCTGATGTCGATCTTGAAGGGGAACTTGAAGCGGTCGGCGAGCACGATGCCGACGACCGGCCGCTTGGCGTCGGTGGGCGCCGGGACGGTGGTCAGCGTCACCTTCCCGTCCTTGCCGTCGCGCCGGTAGCCGATGGTCACCGGGTCGCCCGGCTTGCGGCGGGTCACCCGGCCGGTGACGTCGGAGACCGACGTGGCGGGGGCGCCGTCCACCGAGACGATCTCGTCGCCGGGCTTCAGCCTGCCCTCGGCGGGCTTGCCCTTCTGGACCGAGTCCACCTGGACCTGGTTCCGGATGGGGATCTTGAGTTCGTTGAGGGCGGCGGCCTCGGCGCTCTCCTGGGAGTCCCGCATCTGGCGGGTGTTCTCCTCGTCGACCTTCTGCTGGCTCTCGCCCTTGGGGAAGACCGTCTCCTCCGGGACGATCGCCACGTCGCCCTCGACCCACCCGCGCAACGCCGTGAGCAGGTCGATCCGCCCGCCCGGTCCGCCCCGGTAGGTGACGGTGGTGAAGTTCAGGTGCCCGTCGGTCGGGTACGTCCGCTGCCCGTCGATCCTCACGAGCGGGACGCCCTTGTCGTCGGTGCCCAGGGTGTCGCTCGTGGGGCCGGGCATCAGCGCGACGTAGGGGACGGGCAACAGCGCACCCACCATGCCCAGTACCAGAACGAGCACGCTGGCGACGGTGAGGGTGGCGGCGCGACGTGACATGCCAGGAACTCTATGCGGACCGGAACCCTCAGCAGGCTCCGACCCACTCCTCGCCGCCGTCGGCGAAGGTCTGGTGCTTCCAGATGGGCACCTGCGCCTTCAGGTCGTCGATCAGGCGGCGGCACGCCTCGAACGCCTCGCCCCGGTGCGGGCAGGACGCCGCGACCACCACCGCCAGGTCGCCGATCTCCAGGTCGCCGACCCGGTGCACGGCGGCCAGGGCCCGCACCGGGAAGTCGGCGGCGACCTTCTCCATCACGCGCCGCAGCTCGCGCTCCACGGTGGGGTGGGCGCTGTAGGACAGGGCCCTCACGGCCTGGGCGTGGTCGTGGTCGCGGACGGTGCCCACGAAGACGGTGGTGCCGCCGGCGGCCGGGTCGCCGACGGCGTTGAAGACCTCGTCCACCGACAGGGGGGTGTCGCGGATCCCGATCAGCCTGATGACGTCGCTCACAGCCCGCAGGCTACCCGGCCGGACGCGGCACGGTGCGCCCCCGGCGGCCTTTCAGCCCGTCTGCCCGGGCTCGTCGGGCTCCAGGGTGGCGGCCAGGGCCTCGGCGAGGGCCGGGACGAGCTCGGGGCCGGCCAGCACCTCGTCCTCGGCGTCGTGGCGGCGCAGCCGCAGCGCCGAGTACCGCGACCCGTCGCGCAGCACCCCCACGATCATCCGCACGTCCTCGCGCTTCGGGTGCTCGGCCGCCCACCTGGCGGCCTCGCCCTCGTCCTCGGGGATCTCCTCCTCGACCTCCGGCGGCAGCACGACCCGCTCCACGACCAGCGCGCACCCGGCGACGGCGTCCGGCCAGGCGATCGTGGCGAGGAAGTCCTCGACGGTCCGGTTCCCGTCCAGATCCTCCTGCTCCAGGGCGGCCAGGGAGTCACCGTCGTCGGGCAGGCCCAGCTGCTCGGCCAGCTCCGGCTCCGCCGCACGCAGCTCGGAGCTGCTGACCAGGGCATACAGCCTCGGCGGCGCGTCCCAGCCCTCCTGGGCGGCATGACGTTCCAGATCCAGCACGACTTCTTCGAGAAGACTCACGGGGCCATCTTTCCCATATTCGGGGCGGGGACATGCGGAAAAACCCGCCCGGCTCGGTAAGTTGCTTACACGGCACCGGCGCGGATCCGGTGCGGCGCGACCCTGAACGGAGGGGCCTCTTGACCTTCCGGACTCCCGGATTCGGGCGCCGGCTCGGGACCGGCCGGAGCAGGCTGGTGCTGCCGGTCCTCGTCACCGTGGCGGTGCTGCTGATCGCCTTCATGGTGTTCACGGCGATCTGGACCGACCTGCTCTGGTACCGATCCGTCGGTTTCTCCTCTGTCTACACCACCGGGCTGTGGGCCCGTGTCGTGTTGTTCGTCGGCGGCGGCGCGCTGATGGCCCTGGTCGTCGGCGCCAACGTCGTCGTCGCCTACCGGCTGCGACCCTCCCACCGGCCGATGTCGCTGGAACAGCAGGGACTGGAGCGCTACCGGGCCATCATCGACCCGCGCCGCAAGCTCATCGCGGTCGGCGGCCTGGGCCTGCTGGCGCTGCTGACCGGCTCGTCGGTGGCGGGCCAGTGGCCGGTGTGGCTGGCGTTCCTCAACCGCACGCCGTTCGGCGTGAAGGACCCCCAGTTCGGCAAGGACGTGTCGTTCTACGTCTTCACCTACCCGTTCCTGCGGCTGGTGCTGGGCGTGGTGTTCGCGACGGTGATCCTGTCGATCGTCGCGGCGGTGATCGTCCACTACCTGTACGGCGGGCTGCGGCTCCAGGGGCCCGGCGACAAGATGTCGCCGCCCGCGCGGGCGCACCTGTCGGTGCTGGTGGGGCTGTTCGTGGCGCTGAAGGCGTTCGCCTACTGGTTCGACCGCTACGGCCTGGTCCACTCCGAACGCGGCGTGACCACCGGCGCCTCCTACACCGACGTCAACGCCCTGCTGCCCGCCAAGACGATCCTCGCGGTCATCGCGGTGATCTGCGCGGTGATGTTCGTCGGCAACATCGTGCGGCGCGGCATGATGCTGCCCGGCGTCGGCTTCACGCTGCTGGTGCTGTCGGCGATCCTGGTCGGCGGCGTGTACCCGCTGCTGATCCAGCAGTTCCAGGTGAAGCCGGACGAGCTGGCCAAGGAACGGCAGTACATCCAGCGGAACATCGAGTTCACCCGGCGCGCCTACGGCGTCGACAAGGCCGAGATCGCCGTGGACTACGGCGCGAAGGTCGAGAGCGACGCCGGGAAGCTGCGCCAGGAGAGCGGGAAGCTGGCGCAGGGCGTCCGGCTGCTGGACCCGGCCGTGGTCGGCGAGACGTTCCAGCAGCTCCAGCAGGTCCGGCCGTTCTACCGGTTCCCCGACCCGCTGGACGTCGACCGCTACAAGATCGGCGACCGGACGGTCGACACGGTCGTGGCGCTGCGCGAGCTGTCGGGCGCGCCGTCGGGGCAGCGTTCCTGGGTGAAGGACCGCATGGTCTACACCCACGGCTACGGGTTCGTGTCGGCCTACGGCGACAAGTTCGGCAACGGCGGCACCCCCGACTGGGTCACCAAGGACATGCCGGTCGATCCGGCCGGCACGATCCGGGTGGACCGGCCGCAGATCTACTTCGGCGAGCGGTCCCCGATGTACTCGGTGGTCGGCGGGCAGGGGCAGCAGGAGCTGGACTACCCCGACAACAGCCCGGCCGGGCAGAAGAACACCACCTACCAGGGCACCGGCGGCGTGGCGGTCGACTCCTTCCTGAACAAGCTGCTGTTCGCGACCAAGTTCCAGGAGAAGAACCTGCTGCTGTCCGGCGCGATCAAGCCCGGCGCGAAGATCCTGTACAACCGGACGCCGCGCGAGATGGTGCAGCGCGCCGCCCCGTGGCTGACGCTGGACGGCGACCCGTACCCGGCGGTGGTGAACGGCCGCATCCTGTGGGTCCTCGACGGCTACACCACCTCGTCCAGCTACCCCTACTCCGAGCAGCGGAGCCTGGGCGACGCCACCCGCGACACCATCACCGACACCCGGTCGGCGGTGGCGCGGCAGACCAACGACCGCATCAACTACATGCGCAACTCCGTCAAGGCGACCGTGGACGCCTACGACGGCAGCGTGAAGCTGTACCAGTGGGACGAGCAGGACCCGGTCGCCAAGACCTGGATGAAGGTCTTCAAGGGCACCGTGCTGCCCAAGGGCGAGATCGACAAGGTGCCGGGGCTGAAGGAGCACTTCCGCTACCCGCAGGACCTGTTCAAGGTGCAGCGCAACATCCTGGCGCAGTACCACGTCACCGACCCGACGGCGTTCTACAACGGCGAGGGCTTCTGGGAGGTGCCCGAGGACCCCAGCGTCAAGGGCAAGCGGCAGCCGCCGTACTACCAGAGCCTCCAGATGCCGGGGTGGAGCGAACGGTCGTTCGCGCTGACCACGGTGTTCAACCCGCGCGGCAACCCGAACCTGGCGGCGTTCATGGCGGTGAACTCCACGCCGGGCCCGGACTACGGCAAGATCCAGGTCCTCCAGACGCCGCGCAACGCCCAGCCGCAGGGCCCCGGGCAGGTGCAGAACTCGTTCGAGACCGACTCGCGGGTCAAGGAGGAGCTGAACAAGCTGCGCCTCGGCAACACCCAGACGGTGGCGGGCAACCTGCTGACGATCCCGTTCGCCGGGGGCCTGCTGTACGTCGAGCCGATGTACGCCAAGGCCGGGGGCGGGGCCGAGCAGCAGCCGTTCCCGATCCTGGGCCGGGTGCTGGTGCGGTTCGGCGACCGGATCGCCTCCGGGCAGACGCTGGACGAGGCGATGAAGCAGCTGTTCGGCGGCGCGGCGTCGGTGCCCGCCCCCGCCCCCGGCGGCGACCGGGGCCGGGACCAGGGGCAGGGTCAGCAGGGCGGGGCGCTCACCCCGCAGGTCCGCGACGCCATCGCCGCGCTGGACAAGGCGCTCGCCGACTTCCGCGACGCCAAGGGCAAGGGCGACTTCGCCGGGATGGACCAGGCGTGGAAGCGGATCGAGGAGGCGCGCAAGGCGCTGAGCGACGCCCAGCAGGCCGCCGCCCAGCAGCCGGCGCGGTCCCCCTCGCCGTCGCCGACGGCCTCGCCGAACGCGACCCCCTCGCCCACGGCCTCGGCCAGCTGACCACCCGGACGCGGACGGCCGCGCACCCCGGCGGGGTGCGCGGCCGTTCCCGTCCCGCGGCGGCCGTTCAGCGGCGGCGCCGCCGGGCCCGCCGGATCGCCGCCGCCGCGCCGATCGCGGCGACGGTCGCGCCCGCCGCGGTCGCCATCGTGGCCTCCTTGCCGCCGACGCGCCGCCCGACGACCGCGTGCCGCCCGGAGCTCTCCTCCAGCAGCACCCGCAGCGCCGTGGCGTTGTCGTACAGCGGTTTCCAGCCCGCCTCCCGCAGCCGCGCGCAGTCCACGACCCACGGGTAGGCGACGTAGTGCAGGTCGGTGGCCGGGGCGGGCGTCATGCCGAGCCGGTGCAGGCGCTGCGCCATCCCGAACGTCAGCGCCGCCGGGAGCTCGAAGCCCCGCTTGCCGCTGATCTCGGTGACCTCCTCGGTCCCCAGCCAGCCGTCGCAGCCCACGCCGATCGGCCCGGTCAGCTCCTCGGCGACGACCAGCTCCAGCGCCGACGCCAGGTCCTCGACGTGGCAGAACTGCCAGCCGGGCGTGGAGCCCTTCACCGACAGCAGCCGCGGGGCCTCGAAGTGCCGGGTGACCACGGTGTCGATGCCGGGGCCGACCAGCGCGGCCGGGCGCACCACCGTGACGTCGAGACCCGGGTGGACGGTGGCGGCGCTGGCGGCCAGCTCCTCGATCTCCAGGTAGTCCCCGGCGATCGACTCGTTGGCCTCGGCGCGCAGCGGCGCGTCCTCGGGCAGCGGGACCTCGTTGTCGGGCGCGGCGCCGTAGACCATCGCGCTGGTGACCAGGACCACACGCCGCACCCGGGCCGCCGCCGCGGCCGTCACGACGGTCTGCGCGCCCCGCACGTTGTGGGTGCGGCGCTCCCTGGGGTCCAGCTCCGGCGACCGCTCCAGGTCGAGGTGGACGATCACGTCCACGTCCGACAGCCGGTTCGACAGCAGCGGGTCGCGGATGTCCACGACACGCCAGGTGACCCCCGGCACGTCGCCGCGGTGACCGTCGATGGCCACGACCTTGCGGATGTCCTCGCGCTCGGCGAGCCGGGCGGCCAGCAGCCGCCCCGCTCCGGCGGCCGCCCCCGTGACGGCGACGACCGGACCCTTGCTACGCCGAGGGCGAACCTTGCCCGTTGCCACGGAGGTGCCCCCTTCCTTGTGTACGCGACCTCGCCGGGACCGGCTAACGTTGCGGATATGAGCCCATCATGCATCCCGGGGGCAAACCGATGAGTGACACTCCGTTCGGCTTCAACCGTCCCGGGGATGACGACGACAAGTCCCGGGACCCGTTCCAGGGTGGCGACCCGTTCTCCGCCATGGGCGGCGACATGCGGCAGTTCGCCGACATGCTGCACCGGTTCGCCGACATGATCGGCCAGGCGCAGGCCCCCGGCGGGCCCGGCGACGGCCCGGTGAACTGGGACATGGCCAAGAACATCGCCCGCCACACCGTGTCCTCCTCCGGCGACCCCTCGATCGTGGACGTGGAGCGCCGGCAGGTCGCCGAGGCGCTGCGGCTGGCCGACCTGTGGCTGGACGAGGGCACGACGCTGCCGGCCGGGATCACCAAGCCGCAGGCGTGGTCGCGGTCGGAGTGGATCGAGCAGACGCTGCCGGTCTGGACCAAGGTCTGCGACCCGATCGCCGCCCGCATGGTCGACTCGATGGGCGGCGCGCTGGGCGGCGGGGAGATCCCCGCCGAGATGCAGGCGATGGCCGGGCCGCTGATCGGCATGGTCCGGCAGATGGCCGGGGCGATGGTCGCCGGCCAGGCCGGGCAGGCGATCGGCGCGCTGGCCCAGGAGGTCACCTGCTCCACCGACGTGGGGCTGCCGCTGGCGCCGGACGGGGTGGGCGCGCTGCTGCCGTCGGGCGTGGAGGCGTTCGGCAAGGGCCTGGAGGTGTCCGAGGACGAGGTCCGGCTGTACCTGGCGCTGCGGGAGGCCGCCCACCAGCGGCTGTTCGCGCACGTGCCGTGGCTGCGCTCGCACATCCTCGGCGCGGTCGAGGACTACGCGCGCGGGATCACCGTGGACCTGTCGGGCATCGAGCAGGCCGTCGCGGGCCTGGACCTGTCCAACCCCGAGGCCATCCAGGAGGCGCTGGGCGGCGAGCTGTCGTTGCAGCCGGAGGAGACGCCGCAGCAGAGGGCGGCGCTGGCCCGGCTGGAGACCGCCCTCGCGCTGGTCGAGGGCTGGGTGGACACCGTCGTCAACGAGGTCGCCGCGGACCGGCTGCCGAACTCGGTGAAGCTGGCCGAGGCGGTGCGGCGGCGCCGCGCCACCGGCGGGCCCGCCGAGCGGACGTTCGCGACGCTGGTCGGCCTGGAGCTGCGCCCGCGCCGGCTGCGCGAGGCCGCCACGCTGTGGCGGACGCTGTCGTCGGTGCGCGGCACGGAGGGCCGCGACGCGGTCTGGGAGCACCCGGACCTGCTGCCGACCGCCGAGGACCTGGACGACCCGGACGGGTTCGTGCACGGCCGCGAGGAGATCGAGGGGCTGTCCGACCTGGACATCTCGGCGTTCACCGACAAGGCGCGCGAGGACGAGCCGAACGACAGGCCGAACGACAAGCCGCAGGACGGCGAGGGAGACGAGGGGCCGGAGAAACGCTCGTGAGGTTTCGTCGCGTTCGCCCGCATGTGAACAACTGTCTGCTGGACCGCGCGTCGGCGCTCGTCGCGGCACGCCGCCGGACCCAGCGGTCCGACCTGTGCTGGCAGCGCCCGCAGGACCAGGAGCGCCGCCGCCGCCAGCGGGCCAGCTCCCGCTACCCGCGCGTCGGCCGCACGTGACCGCCGGCCTCACCGCCGCCGGGACCCTGCACGCCGACGCCGTGCGGGTCCTGACGGCCTGGGACGCGCCCGACGCCGCCCAGGACGCGCTCCGCCGCGAGTTCCTGGCGCATCTGGCCGCGCATCCGGACGGCGTCTACCGCGCGTGCGCCCCCGGTCACATCACGGCCAGCGCCCTGGTGCTGGACGCCACCGGCACGCGGGTCCTGCTCACCCTGCACCGCAAGATCAAGGCGTGGTTGCAGCTGGGCGGGCACTGCGAGCCGGGCGACGCGTCGCTGGCCGCCGCCGCGCTGCGCGAGGCCACCGAGGAGTCGGGCGTCGCGGACCTGACGTTGCGGCCGGAACCGGCCAGGCTCGACCGCCACCGGGTGCACTGCCACCCCGGGGGGTCCTGGCACCTGGACGTCCAGTACGTGGCGGTGGCCCCGCCGGGCGCCGTCCACCGGATCAGCGACGAGTCGGACGACCTGCGCTGGTTCCCGGCCGACGCGCTCCCGGAGCCGACCGACGAGGCGGTCCGGAACCTGGTGGCCGCCGCGACCTCCCGCTGACCCGGGTCTCAGCGCAGGGGGCGCCCCGCCAGCAGGGCGCGGGTCGTCTCCCAGCCCTCCAGGCCGGGGTCCAGCAGGCGCACGTCCTCCGGGGCGCGCAGCCGGTGCCAGCCGGGGCCCTGCGGGACCAGGCCGGGGCGCGGGGCCGCCGCGCGCAGGCGGGCCAGGGCGTCGGGGGTGTCCAGGGTGACCCGGTCGAGGGCCGTCGCGAGCCAGCCGTCGAGGGGCAGGCGGGCGGCCAGCGCGACCAGGCCGGTGCCCGCGTCGGGGCCGGTGCGGCCGGAACGTCCCGCGTTCGTCGCCTGGCAGGCCGCCGCCGGGGCGCTCCCCAGGGCCCGGAACAGCTTGCCGATCATCAGCGGGGGCAGGTCGGGCGCGTCGGGGGCCACCAGCGCCGCCGCGGTCGCGCCGAGGGCGTGCAGGGCGGCGAACGCGCCGGCCGGCGTGGACGCGTGGACCACCGGCGTGCCCGGCCAGGTGATCGTCTCGGCGTCCGGCGGGGCCGCCGGGCCCAGCACCAGCGCCGGGTGCACCGCCTCCAGTCCCGCGACGACCTCGTAGGTGTCCTCCAGCAGGGCCAGCGCGAACTCCCCCGCGTCGATCCCGGGCGGGGCCTGCTCGGGGGCGGACGCCACCACGGCCGCGAAACGCCGGGCGGGCCCGGCCGGATCGGGCAGGGTCACCCGGCGGCCTCGTGGCGCAGGTCGTCGGCGGCGTCCTCCAGCGGCAGGTTCGCGGCGGCGGCGACGCCTTCCAGGTAGCCGCGGGCGCGTTCGGCCTTGGGGTAGTTGCCGACCAGGTCCCAGAAGTCGGGGCCGTGCCCGGGGACCAGCAGGTGGGCCAGCTCGTGGACCAGCACGTAGTCCACGACCCAGCCGGGCATCCCGCGCAGCCGCGTCGACAGCCGGATGGTGGCGTCGTCGGGGGTGCAGGATCCCCACCGGGTGCGCTGGTTGTCCACCCACCGGACGCTGGCGGGGACGGCGTTCCCGCCCAGGTAGCGGCGGGACAGCTCATGGGCCCGCAGCTCCAGGTCGGCGTCGCTGGGGCGGCGGCGGCGCTCCCGCTCCTCCAGGCGTTCGAGGAGGGTCGCGATCCACTGCTCCTCCTCGGCCTTACTGAGGCGTGACGGGAGCATGACCACGACCTTGTCCCCGTCCCGGTAGGCGGACACCGTCCGCCGACGTCGGGTGCTGCGGCGGACCTCTACGTTGGGGGGCACGACTGAAACCGTACCTAAAAATTTGCGGACTCCACAGAGGGCGATTGCCATCCGCCCAGGTCAACGCCGATGTTTTCGGCAAAATCTCAAGGATTCCCACAAAGTTCACCGTATGTGGTCGCCCCGGTCCGTCCCGGCATGAACGAGCCTGGCGCTTCTCTCCGTAGTCACATGGGTACTCATAGTGACAGCAGAGCCACGGAGGGAACAGTGCTGAACCGCAAGAAGAGGTCGGACAACGAGGCCGGGCGGCGTCCACGGGCGGCCACGCTGGGCGGCGGCCTGGCCGGGGCGGCGGCGGGCCGGATGGCGTCCCGCGCGCTGCGCGGTCCGGCGGGCCGGATCGCCCGGCGGACGGGACTGCCCGCCACGGCGGTGATGCGGATCATCGAGGTGGCCGCACCGGTGGTGCTGTCGGCGGCGGCCGCCCGCTGGGCCAGGCGGAGGAACCGCGCCCAGGCCGCCCCCGAGCCCCCCGGCCCGATCCCGATCGAGGGCGGCCTTCCCTACCACCACAGCCGCACCCGATGACACCCGCCTGATCAGGGGC
Organism: Actinomadura kijaniata; assembly: GCF_014138665.1. Lineage (NCBI taxonomy): Bacteria > Bacillati > Actinomycetota > Actinomycetes > Streptosporangiales > Thermomonosporaceae > Actinomadura > Actinomadura kijaniata. Next base: position 509,461 of record NZ_JACJIA010000001.1, on the reverse strand, counting down.
CTTCACCCGACCGCTGGCAAGCGCCCCTACGGGCGTCCGAGCGCGGCCACGCTCACATGCGCAAGCGCACGTCCGGACCGGGGCATCCCCCGCGGCCGCGAACGGTCACCCGCCCGCCCGCACGAACCGGGCCCGGGGCTCACCGGCCCCGGGTGATCACCCACACGCGCGTCCGGAGCAGGGCGCCTGTCCAGGGGTCACTCGCCGGTGAATTCCGGGGGGCGCTTCTCCTGCTGTGCCCGGATCCCCACCAGCATGTCCCTGGAGGCCATGGTCACCGGCTGGGCGAGGGACTCCCAGCGCAGGGCCGTCTCCATGTCGGGGTGGCCGCCGTTCGCGAGCGCGACCTTGGTGAGGCGGGTCGCGATCGGGGCCCGTGTGGCGATCGTCCCGGCGACCGACAGAGCCTCGGCGAGGACCCGGTCGCGCGGTACGGCCCGGTTGACCAGGCCGTGGCGTTCGGCCTCGGTCCCGGTGACGGCGCGGCCGGTGAACAGCAGTTCGCGGGCCAGCGGCAGTCCGGCGACCTCGGGCAGCAGCCAGGTGGTCGCCATGCCCGGGTGCAGGCCGAGGGCGGTGAACGGCACCAGCAGCTTGGCGTCGTCGGCCGCGTACCGCAGGTCGCAGGCCAGCGCGAGGGCGAGACCGGCGCCGACGGCATGGCCGTTCACGGCCGCGATCGTCGGCACCTCCAGGTCGCGGATCGCCAGCCAGGCGCGGTAGAACGCCAGCATCCGGTCGCGCAGCGCGGGCACGGCCACGGCGTTCTTCTCCGCCAGCCACGACAGGTCGCCGCCGGAGGTGAACGCGCTGCCCGCGCCGGTCACCACCACGCAGCGCAGTCCGGCGTCGGCGCGCAGGCCGGCGAGCGCCGCCGTCCACGCCTCGGTCATGGCGTCCGACATCGCGTTGCGGCGGTCGGGGTCGTTGAGGGTCAGGACGGCCACGCCGTCGGGACGGCGGTCCACCAGCAGGACGTCACTTCGCGCTTCGGACATGGGCGGCACCGTACCGTGCGCCCCCACGGCCGCCGGCACCGAGGGTGAGAAAGCGCACACTTACCCTCTTGGCGCAGGTGGTGGGTTGTTTGGCCAGGTTGGGCGCACCGCCGGGCCGGGATCGTTGTGGCGGGAACGATCCCCATCCCCGACAATGGTCGACGTGAGCGATCTCCCCCGCCGCGCGGTGACGCGGTCCGCAAAGCTGGCGTCCCTCCCGCTCGGTTTCGCCGGGCGAACCGCACTGGGCGTCGGGAAACGAACGTTGGGCAAGCCCGCCGAGATGGTCGCGCTGGAGATCCAGCAGCGCACCGCCGAGCAGCTGTTCAAGGTGCTCGGCGAGCTCAAGGGCGGCGCGATGAAGCTCGGCCAGATGCTCTCGATCTTCGAGGCGGCGCTGCCGCCGGAGATCGCCGGGCCCTACCGCGCCACCCTGACCAGGCTCCAGGAGGCGGCCCCTCCGCTGCCCGCCACCGCCGTGCACAAGGTGCTGGCCGAGGGGCTGGGCGAGGACTGGCGGGACGACTTCGCGGAGTTCGACGACCGGCCGGCCGCCGCCGCGTCGATCGGGCAGGTCCACCGGGCCGTGTGGAAGGACGGCCGCCAGGTCGCCGTCAAGGTCCAGTACCCGGGCGCGGGCAAGGCGCTGATCAGCGACTTCAACCAGCTCGCCCGGATCGGCAAGCTGTTCGGCGTCCTGATGCCCGGCCTCGACGTCAAGTCGATGCTGGCCGAGCTGAAGGAGCGCGTGGTCGAGGAGCTCGACTACACCATCGAGGCCGAGTCCCAGCGGCGCGTCCGCGAGGCGTACCCGGCCGACGACCCCGACTTCTACATCCCCGAGGTCGTCGCCCAGGCGGGGAACGTGCTGGTCACCGAGTGGATCGACGGCATCCCGCTGTCGAAGATCATCACCGAGGGGGACGCGGAGACCCGCAACCGTGCCGCCCTGCTGTACTGCCGGTTCCTGCTGTCGGGGCCGAAGCGGTCGGGCCTGCTGCACGGCGACCCGCACCCGGGCAACTTCCGCCTGCTGGAGGACGGCCGTCTCGGCGTGCTCGACTTCGGCGCGGTCGACCGCATCACGCCGGACTTCCAGTACCGCATGGGCCGCCTGCTGCGCATCGGCACGCTGGAGGGCATCGACACGATCGAGAAGGCGCTGCGCGACGAGGACTTCATCCGCGAGGGCGTGCGGGTCGAGGCCGAGGAGCTCCAGGCGTTCCTGGCGCCGATCACCGAGCCGTTCGTCGAGGACACCTTCCGGTTCTCCCGCGAGTGGCTGCGCGACATGGCCGCCCGGGTCACCGACCTGCGCCCCACCAACGTGGTCCGGCAGCTCAACCTGCCGCCGGAGTACGTGATCGTGCACCGGGTGCTGTCGGCGGGCACCGGCGTGCTGTGCCAGCTGGAGTGCGAGATCCCGGCGCGGGCCGAGTCCCTGCGGTGGGTGCCCGGCTTCGCCGACGAGTCCGACGCGGAGCTGGTCGGGAGCTGATCTCCGCGACGACGCGACGGGGCCCGCGCACCTCGGGGGTGCGCGGGCCCCGTTCCGTCGGCGCGTCCGGCCGGAGGGGAGTCCGGTGGACGCGCCCGGGACCGCCCGCGGGGAGGCGCGGCGTCCGTCAAACCATCCAAGAAAGAACGAACGCGCGCCTGCGACCGTTGGGCGGCGGGTCTGCGGAATGTCGGCCCGCGGGATGTCGGCCCGCGGGGTGCCGGCCCGCGGCGTGGGCAGCGCGCCGCGGGCCGGCGGGGTGGATCAGTGGCGCTCGTCGTAGCGCGGCTCGGGGACCGCGACCGGGGCGAGCAGCACCCGGGAGACGCGGGCCGCGCGGGTGCGGGCGTCACGGCGGGCCCGCCGCATCGCCCGTACCCTCGCGGCCAGTACCGCGTCGGGTATTCGCTCCCGGGACAGGTCCTGGCTGAGCAACGTCATCGTGGTCTCCCTGGCGGACCAGGGGCACGGCCCCACGGTGGGGACCGTGCTCACCTGGTCGGCACGGTCGAGGGTCGAAACGGCGGGCATCGTCGGTCGGGACCTCAGACGGTCACTTCGTCCGGCAGCGGGTGCTTGCGCGGACGGCCGCGGGGCCGCTTGCGCGCGACGATCACGCCGCGGACGAACAGCTCCCCGCCCCAGACGCCCCAGGGCTCCTTGCGCTCCAGCGCGCCGGCGAGGCACTGCGTGCGCACCGGGCACTCCAGGCACAGGGCCTTGGCGAGTTCGACGTCGGCGGGCGCCTCGGCGAAGAAGAGCTCCGGGTCGGTCCGGCAGGGAAGGGTGAGGTCCTCCTCGCTCATCGCGAGAGCCCCCTGCATCTCAGTCACCCTTGTTCCTCTCGTTGGGTCTCAACGGGTGTGTCGTGGGTCGTCCGGACAAATAAGAAGGGCCGCGGATCCGTGTGCTGGATCCGCGGCCCTGGGGCTTGCCGGTGCTCTTCTAGACCGGTTGCCTCCAGGGGTACGGACCCGACACGCCGCCCTTGATGGACGGGACGTACTCGTCGGCCGTGGCCGGGACGGCGGTACCTTCGCTCTGGTAGGCGAAGACACTCGTCCCCTGCTGGTCCTGGAATCGCTGTTCGTCGCGCAGACCGCGCAGGCGCAGTCCGAGGACGTCAACGCCCTCGTTCCGGACCCGGTCGATCCGCCGCATGCCGCCGCCAAGGCGCGCGGGCACACCGCCGCCGAGATGCGCGGGCATGCCGCCGGGGAACGCGATCCCGGCGGAGGCCACGGCGAAGCCCTGCCCCAAGGCGGTGCCAGGGCAGGCGGCGGTCAGCGACGACCACGATTTCGTCATCATGTTGATCACCGGACCGGACACCACCTCTCTGGCTCTTGGGGCAGGCTGCATCGGGTTCATGATCCCGACAGCGCCGCCGTCTGAATGCTCGCATCGAGCGTACGGCGGACCATGCAAGATCGGCAAGCGATTTTTTGACCTGCGATTTTGTGGAAGATTTCACGCAACTCCGGCCGAACCCCCGCCGCCGTCGCCGCGTCGTACCCGAGAGGGGTACTACGGCCGGATCAGGGGCGCACGCCCGGCCGGGGCACGACGCCGGAGTCCACCTTGGCGTTCCAGCCGATGACCGCTCCCGCCCTCATCGCCCCCTGGTCCCGGACGAAGATGTGCCGTCCGCCCAGATACCGGTACGAGGCCGGGTCGAAAATGATCTCCTGCCGGATGCCCTGCCCGTCCACCACGCCGAAGGCGCGCCCCCGCCGGCCCAGCGCGTCCACCGACTCGGGGACGACCCGCACGCCCTCCAGGTAGGCCAGCACCCCGTACAGCGCGGCCTGCTGGCGCGGCGCCACGTGGTACTGCCGCAGCACCTGGGCGATCAGTTCGAACGCGACCCGGTCCCGCCTCCCCCGCAGATCGATCCCGGTGACCGACCGCGCCTCGCCCCGCCCGGCCATGGCGACCATCCGGTCCACCTCGGCGTAGACCCGGTCGCGCATCCCCGCCGGGTCGCCCGGCGCGCCGATCAGGAACGCGGGCTTGGGCAACGCCCACGGGCCGAGCGGGTCGGGAAGGGGAACGTCGGCGCGGGGCCGGTGCTCGCGGACCCTTCCGTCCTTCCCCACGTCCGCCCGCCGCGTGCCGTCGGCCGTGTACCAGTTCTCGGCCTTGGTCATCCGGGGCCGCCTCCCGATCGGCCTGCCGTCGCTCTCGGCGACCACCTCCCGGACGTACGTCCAGGTCTTGGGGGCGATCACCACGTTCGGCGTGGCCTCGGCGACCGTCCGCGCCCGTTGCGCGGTCCGCGCGACCTCGGCGTCGGCGACGGGCATGCCGGGCGGCGCGACGATCCGCCCGGTCCCGTCCTCGCGGCCGTCCGGCACGGCGACGACCCCGGCGACCAGCGCCGCCGTCAGCCCCGCCACGGCCGCGCCGCGCCGCGCCCAGACGGCGCGCGCCCGGCGTTCCGGCGCGCGGAACTCCTCGTGCAGCCGCCGCCGCGCGTCCCGGACGGCGTCGGGCTCCATCGCGGGCACCCCGTCGCGGAACCCGGCCAGCGTCCTCATCTCATCCACGTCCGTCCTCCTCCAACGTCGCACGGAGCCTGCGGCGGGCCCGGCTGAGCCGGGACCGCACGGTGCCGACCGGGATGCCCAGGGCCCGCGAGGTCTCCTCGTAGGTGAGGTCGGCCCAGGCGATGAGCAGCAGCACGTCCCGGTCTCCCCGGTTGAGCCCGGCCAGCCCGCGGGCGAGCGCGCGTTCCTCGCCCTGGGCGGCGACCCGGCTGACGACCCGTTCGGCCAGGGGCTCGGGCAGCGGGTCCACCCCGGTCCGCGCCACCGCCCGCAGGTAGCGCACCTCGGTCCGCCGGTGCCGCGCGACGAGCGTCGTGGCGATCCCGTACAGCCAGGGCCGCGCGTCCGGCCACCCCGGGTCGTAGCTCCGCCGCCGCCGGAACGCGGCCAGGAACGTCTCGGCCACCACGTCGTCGGCCGCCTGCACGCCGACCCGCCGGGCCACATACCGGTGGATCTCGGCGTGGTGCCGTTCGAAGACCCCGGAGAACCGCTCCGGGTCGGTCACCGAGGCCTCGATCAGGCGGGCGTCGGCGGCGTCGGCCTCCTCCACCCGCACCGCCGCCGCGTTCATGCCGTTCCCTCTGCTGGGGACATCGTTCGCCTCTCTGTGGGGGGACGGGTCACCCGCTCCTCTCCCGATCCCGCCGATCGGGTTCTCGCCGCCGGTCGGCAGAATGGGCGACCATGCCGTCCGACCCGCTCCCCACCGAACCGTCCGCCCTCGGCGCCGTGATCGCCGAACGCCTCCGCGCCCACTTTCCCCCCGACAACGAGCGCGACCGCCAGGTGATGGCGCTGGCCGAGGAGGTCGGCGAGTTCGTCGGCGCCTACCGCCGCTGGTCGGGCAACGCCCGCCGCACCGGCTCGTTCGACGAGGTCCGCGACGAGCTGGCCGACGTCGTCATCACCGCCTACGTGACCGCCGCCGTCCTGGACATCGACCTGGACGAGGCCGTCGGGGCCAAGGCGGCGAAGATCTTCACACGCGGCTGGCGCGACGAGCCCGCCGGCTAGGGCCCCGTCACGCGGATCGCGTGGGTGGGGCACGACCGCGCGGCCCGGAGGACCGCCTGACGCCGGTCCTCCGGCGGCTCCTCCCGCAGCAGCTCGACGACGCCGTCCTCCTCGCGCTGGTCGAACACCTCGGGCGCGAGGAACGCGCACTGCCCCGAGCCGACGCAGGCCCCGGTGTCCACGCCGACCTTCATCAGTCCCCCCAGGCGACCGGCAGCCGGTGCACCCCGTAGATGATCATGTCGGTCCGCAGCGGGACCCGCCCGGCGGGCGCCGCCAGGCGCAGCGTGGGGAACCGGCGGAACAGCGCGGGCAGCGCCACCCCCAGCTCCACCCGGGCGAGCTGCTGCCCGAGGCACTGGTGGACGCCGTGCCCGAACGCCACGTGCCCGCCGGGCGCACGGGTCAGGTCGAGCAGGTCGGGGTCGGCGAAACGCGCGGGGTCGCGGTTGGCCGCGGGGATCGAGACGGTGACCGTCTCCCCGGCGCGGATCCTCTCGCCGTGCAGCTCGACGTCCTCCAGCGCCGTGCGCACCGTGAACGGGATGATGCTCAGGTAGCGCAGCAGCTCCTCGACGGCGCCGTCGGCGAGGTCCCCGTCCCCGTCCCGCAGCGCGGCCGCCTGCCCGGGGTGCTCCAGCAGCGCGAACGCCCCGAGCGCCAGCATGTTGGCCGTGGTGTCGAGCCCGGCGCCCAGCAGCAGGAAGCCGATGTTGACGAGCTCCTCGTCGGTCAGGTCGCTCCCGAGCAGGTCGCTCAGCAGATCGTCGGTGGGCGCGGCGCGCTTGGCCGCCACCGGCCCCCGCACGTACTCGTGGACCGTCGTGTAGGCGGCGGCCGCCTCCTCCGGCGACGCGCCCAGCCGGAACAGGTCCAGCGTGTGCCGCTGGAACCGGTCCCGGTCGCCGTAGGGCACCCCGAGCAGCTCGCAGATCAACCGCGCGGGGACGGGCTGCGCCAGCGCCCCGACCAGGTCCACCGGCGGCCCCTGGCGTTCCATGGCGGCGAGGCGTTCGGCGGTGGCCTCCTCGATCCGTTCGGTGAGCAGCCGCATCCGCCGGACGGTGAACCGCCCCGCGAGCAGCCGCCGGTACCGTGTGTGCTCCGGCGGGTCCATGCTCCCGAACATGCCGGGCTCGGCGGGCCGCGGCTCCGGCATGCCGGGCACCGGCAGGTGCTGGAGCTCCGCCCGGGCGCTGAACCGCCGGTCGGCCAGCACCTCGCGCACCAGCGCGTGGCCGGTCACCAGCCAGCCCTCATGCCCGTCGGGATAGCCCAGCCGGCTCAGCGGCCGCCGCTCCCGCAGCTCGGCCAGCCCCACGGGCGGGTCGAACGGCCTTCCGGCCCGCCTCTCGGTCGGCAACGACGCGACCATGGCGTCCCCTCCTCGTCTCGTCCACGACGAGGGCGACGTTAAGAATGGATTTCGCGTACCGGCAACGCCGGAAAAACGTATCCGCAGGCGACAGCCGTGAGAGTGGTGCAACGACCTTGAAGCTGAACGCACCGGCGGAGCCGACGCCGGGCTCCCGACTGACCTACGAGGAACGCCGGCGCATCGCCGAGGGCCTGACGGCGGGGCTCCCCTACGCCGAGATCGCCCGCCGCCTGGGCCGCCCCCGCTCCACGATCAGCCGCGAGGTCGCCCGCAACGGCGGCCCCCGCCACTACCGGGCCCACCACGCCCAGCGGGCGACGGCCTGGCGGGCCCGCCGCCGCCCGAAGCGGCCGTCGCGGCCGGGCCGCACCCCGCCCCCGGCGGAGCTCCACGACTTCGAGGAACGCTTCGTGGAGATGGCGGTCCGGACGGGCCTGCCCCCCATGCCCGCCCGCGTCCTGGTCTGCCTGCTCACCGGCGACGACGGCCTGACCGCCGCGGAACTGGCGGCCCGCCTGCGGGTCAGCCCCGCCTCCGTCTCCAAGGCCGTCAACTGGCTGGAGCGGCTCGGCCTGATCCGCCGCGAACGCCACGACCGCCGCGACCGCTACCTCGTCGACGACCACATCTGGTACCAGACGTGCCAGGCCAGCATCCGGTCGACGGCGATGTGGGCGGACCTCGCCCGGCAGGGGACGGCCCTCCTGGACCCGGACACCCGCGCCGGGGCCCGCCTCGACACGATGGGCCGGTTCTTCCACTTCCTGCACCAGGACATGCTCCAGGCGGCCGACCACTGGCACCGGGTCCTCGCCCGCCCCGGGTGACGGACGCGTTCAGCCCGCCCAGGTGACGCGGTGGACGCGCACGACGCGCATCCGGTCGTCGACGTAGCAGTGGATCATGCCCCAGTCGCCGAACAGGGCCCACCGCATCGCCGGGTCGTGCCCGCTCTCGTCGGGGCGGGTGTTGGACCACGGGGCGTGGGACAGGGTGGTCAGCCGGTCGGTGAGCTCCTTGAACGCCGCCGGCGGCAGGCCCAGCGCCTCCTGCTGCGCCTGCTCGCCGAGGATGACGTGGTACTCGTTCACGGTTCCCGCCGGGCGACCAGTTCGTCCAGGGTGATGTAGTCGCCCTCGCCGCGGCGGGCGGCCTCGCGCCGGTCGTAGAAGTCGGGGGCGCTGTAGGCGACCGCCCGCAGGCTCCACTCGTGCAGGAACCGGCGGAGCTGGCGGTAGCGCCACACCTCGTTCGCGGCGGCCTCGGCGGTGGCGCGGTACTCCTCCAGGAAACGGGCGCGTTCGCGCTCGGGCAGCCGGGCGAGGATGCGTTCGGGGTCGTTCGGATCGTCGGTGTACTGGTCGATGGCCTCAGCCGTCACCGCTGCGCTCCTTCGCTACGACGCCTGCCCCCAGCGTAGGTCCGCGCCGCGCGCGCGTCAGGAACTCCACGGGACACGGTCGCGTGTCACGGCCCCGGTCCCGCCGTTTGACCCGCGCTCGCGGGGCGGGGCACGCTTCGGGGCGCCGGGGACGATCGGGGCGGAACGGCGGCCGGGAGGGGAGCTGGGGATGGCAGCGGGGGACGACCGGGGCTTCGCGACGCTGGGGCACCGGCTCCAGGCGGCGCGGGAACGGGCCTTCGTCGGGCGGGGCGAGGAGCTGGCCGCCTTCGGCACGGCGCTGCGGAGCGGCGGCGTGCTGTGGGTGCACGGGCCGGGCGGGGTCGGCAAGTCGACGCTGCTGCAACGCTTCGCGCAGGAGGCCGCCGCCGCGGGGCGGCCGGTCACCCCGCTGGACGGCCGCACCCTGGACCCGACGCCCGCCGCGTTCGAGGCCGCCACCGCGCCGCTGCTCACCGGGGGCGGCGACGGGGTGCTGCTGGTGGACGCCTTCGAACGCGTGCAGGGCCTGGAGGGGTGGCTCCGGGAGCGGTTCCTGCCGCGGCTGCCCGACGGCGCGCTGGTCGTGGTGGCCGGGCGGACCCCGCCGGACGTCATGTGGACCGTCGATCCGGGATGGGCGCAGACGCTGCGGCCGCTGCCGCTGCGCGACCTGGACGCGCGGGACGCCGAGGCGTTCCTGGACGCGCGCGGCGTCGCCGAGGGGCTGCGCGGGCCGCTGCTGGCGTTCGCCGGGGGCCATCCGCTGGCGCTGTCGCTGGGCGCGGCGGTGGCGGGCAAGGACAGCGAGGCCAGCGCGCGGTGGACGCCCGCCCAGGACGTCATCGCCACGCTGCTGGACCAGCTCGTCGGCGAGGTCCCCAGCCCCGCGCACCGGCACGCGCTGGAGGTGTGCGCGCACACCTACGTGACGACCGAGGACCTGCTGCGGCACGTGCTGCCCGACGACGCCGCCGCGCTGTTCACCTGGCTGCGGCGCCTGCCGTTCGTGGAGTCCAGCCGGCGGGGCCTGTTCCCGCACGACGTGGTGCGGGAGGTGCTGGAGGCCGACCTGCGCTGGCGCGACCCGCGCGGCTACGCCGACATGCACCGCGGGATCGGCGCGTACCTGGCCGAACGCATCCGCACCGCCGCCGACCCCGACGTGCTGGAGGCGGTCGGGTCGCTGTTCCACCTGCACCGGAGCGTCGGCGGCACCGCCGAGCAGATCAGCTGGCGCGGCGACGGCGAGGTGTACGAGGACCTGTTCCGGCCCGCCGACGTCCCGGCGCTGGTGCGGATGGCCGCCGAGGTGGAGAACGCCGCGTCGGCGGCGGCCGTGGCGTTCTGGACGGCCCGCCAGCCCGAGGCGTTCCGGCTCTACCGGCGGACGCGGACCGGCGAGCTGGTGGGGTTCTGCTCCTGGCTGCGGCTGTCGCGGCCCTCGGCGGAGGAGGCGGCGGCCGACCCGGTCACCGCGACGGCGTGGGAGAACGCCCGCGCGCTCGGCCCGTTGCGGCCCGGCGAGCACCTGGCCGTCGGGCGGACGTGGGTGCGGGCCGAGGAGAGCGCCCTGTCGCCGGTGTCGGACCTGGTCCAGTGGCGGGCGATCGGGTACTGCCTGCGCGCCGACCGCATGGCGTGGTCGTTCATGGCGATGCGCCACGACACCCCGATGCGCGACTACCTGGCCGCCTTCGACTTCCACGACGTGGGCGGGCACGCCCGGGTGGGCGGCGCCGAGTACGCGCTGTTCGCCCACGACTGGCGGGCGGTCCCGGCCGACGCGTGGCTGGAGCGCCTGGACCGGCTGCTGCTGGGCGACCCGGTGGACGCGCCCGGCCCGCCCGCGGCGGGCCTGACGGTGCTGACGCGCGAGGAGTTCGCCGACGCCGTCCGCCGGGGCCTGCGGCACCTGTCGCGCCCCGCCGAGCTGGCCGCCAACCCGCTGGCGGGCACCCGCCTGGTCGCCGGGGCCTCCGGCGGGGACCCGGCGAAGGCGCTGCGGCGGATCCTGGAGGAGGCCGTCGAACGGGTGGGGCGCGACCCGCGCGCGGTGAAGTTCCACCGGGCGCTGAAGGCGACCTACCTGGCGGGCGCCCCGACCCAGGAGGCCGCCGCCGAGCGCCTCGGGCTGCCGTTCACGACCTACCGGCGCCACCTGGCGTCGGGCGTCGAGCGCGTCGGCGAGGACCTGTGGCACCGGGAGATCCACGGGACGTGACCGCGCCCGGCGCGGTCAGGGGCGCGGCGGACGGCGGTGGACAGAAAGCGGGCGGCGAACGGTCTGGGAACCGGTCATCCGTCCCCGCGACGGTGAGGGCGTCCAACGGAAACACCACCCACACGGGGGGAGATCACGATGTCCTCGATCGTCATTCTGGGGGCCGGCGTCACGGGACTGTCGGCGGCGATGCTGCTGGCCGGGGACGGGCACCGGGTGACCGTCCTGGAACGCGACGCCGCGTCCGTCCCGGCGGACGGCGCGGCCGCATGGCGGGACTGGGTCCGGCCGGGCGTCAACCAGTTCCGGCTGCCGCACCTGCTGCTGCCGCGCTGGCGGCAGGAGGCGCAGCGGGAGCTGCCCGGGGTCGTCGCCGAGCTGCGGGCGCTCGGCGCGCGGGAGGTGAACCTGCTCGGGATCGGCGCCTGGCCCGGCGGCGTCAACGCCCACCGGCCCGGCGACGAGCGGTTCCTCACCCTGGCCGCGCGCCGCCCGGTGATCGAGGCCGCCGTCGCCCGCGTCGCCGCGCGCACCGCCGGGGTGACCGTCCACCACGGGGTGCGGGTCGTGGGCCTGACGGCCACCGGCGGGGACGTCCCGCACGTCACCGGGGTGCGCGCCGCCGACGGCCGGGTGTTCGGCGCCGACCTGGTCGTGGACGTCTCGGGACGCGGCTCGGCGGTCCCGGCGATGCTGCGCGACCTCGGCGCGCGCCCGCCCGCCGAGGAGAGGGAGGAGGCCGGGTTCGTCTACTACTGCCGCCACTTCCGGACGCCCGACGGGCGGGTCCCGCCGTTCCACGGATGGCTGCTGGACCACTACGACGGCCTCTCGACGATCAAGCTGCCCGGTGACGCGGGCACCGTCTCGGTGACGTTCGTGGTCTCCGACGGCGACCGGCGGCTGCGCGCCCTGCACGACCCCGCCGTGTGGGACCGGGCCGTGCGGCTGTTCCCGCACCTGGAGCCGTGGACGCGCGGCGAGCCGCTGGGCGGGGTGCGGGCGATGGCCAGCCTCCAGGACCGGTACCGCCGGTTCGTCGTGGACGGGCGCCCGGTGGCGACCGGGCTGGTCGCGGTCGGCGACGCGTGGGCGTGCACCAACCCCGCGCTCGGCCAGGGCGTCTCGATGGGCCTGCTGCACGCGATGGCGCTGCGCGACGTGCTGCGCGGCGCCGGGGAGCCCGAGGAGCTGGTGCGGCGCTTCGACGAGGTCACCGAGACCGCCCTGACGCCGGTCTACCGGCAGGTCGTCGACTGGGACCGCAACCGCCTGGCCGAGATCCGCGCCGACATCGCCGGGGAACCGCGCCCGGACGGCGACGAGAACTGGCTGGTCACCAAGGCCGTGGACGTGGCCAAGCTGCGGGACCCCGACGTCCTGCGCGCCGCCGCCGACGTCGGCTCGATGCTGACGTCCGCGCAGGAGGCCCTGGCCGCGCCCGGCCTCGTCGAGAAGATCATGGGCCTGGCCGCGGGCCTGCCCCGCTACTCCGAGCCGGGCCCCACCCGCGCGGAGCTGCTGGCCGCCGTCGGGGACACGGCGCGCCCGCACCTCGCGTCCGTGTCGCGCTGACCGGGAGCCCCGCGGCCGGGCGCGTTCCCGGGTCCGGCCGCGGGGGGCTGCCGGCGTGAGGTCACAGCGCGGCCGAGATCCGCGGGTCGGTGGAGGGCACCGGCGCCTCGGCGCGCACCCAGGGACGGCCGCCGAAGTGCCGCGTGAAGATCCTCTCGGCGGTGCGGGTGGCCAGGGCCTGGGTGGTGAGGGTCGGGTTGGGGCCGCCCAGGGCGTTGGCCAGCGCCGAGTTGTCGGCGACGTACAGGCGCCGCACCCAGCGGCTCTCGGCGTCGGAGGTCAGCACCGAGTCGCGCTCCGACAGGCCCATGCGCATGGAGGAGTGGACGTGCAGCAGCAGCGGCGCCCAGTCGAAGCGGTAGACGCGGCGCGCCCCGGCCTCGCGCAGCAGCTCGGCGGCCCTGCGGGCCAGGAACTCGCGGTTGGCGCTGGTGCGGCGGCTGCGCGCGTGTCCGTCCAGGGCGACCTTGGGGGCCGCGCCGTGCTCGTCGGCCGGGAACGCCGACAGCAGCACCCGGTTGTCGCGCTCGACGTCGTCGTCGGTCAGCACCAGGATGTTCACCAGCCGGTTGACGCCGTGCAGCAGCGCCTCCTTCAGCTCCGGCCCCAGCACCCGCCCGGCGCGGCCGTCCCACGGGCCGGTCATGCCGCGCCCGTTGCCGTACTGGCCGCGGATGCCGCTGCCCGACAGCGCCATGGCGAACGCCTGGTTCGCCGGTCCCAGCCCCAGCTGCTCCAGCGCGCCGCGGCCGGGGAAGTCGCAGCGCGCCGCCGAGCTGGGGCCCTTGGAGGAGCCGGTCTCCTCGTCGAACAGCCCGGTCACCCCGTCCAGGAAGTGGTCGGTGTAGCCGCGCCCCACCCAGCCGTTGGGATCGGGCAGGTCGCTGTTGAGCCACAGCCGGGGCGTCTCGGTGGCGCCGCCCGCCAGCACCACCACGCGGGCCTCCTCGCGGTGGCGTTCGCCGGTCGCGCCGACCCGCCAGGTGACGCCGGCGGCCTCGGTGCGGCCGCCGCGCCGCCGGGTGTGCACCCTGACCACGAACGCGTCGGGTACCAGCGTCACGTCGCGTCCGCCGCGCGCCCACGCCGAGGCGGTCAGCGCCATGGGCACGTAGCTGTTGTCGGTGGAGCGCTTGGCGAACTGGTTGCGCGGCGCGCGGACCGGTTCCATGCAGCCCTGGAGGCAGAACCCGCAGTAGGTGCAGCCGGTCGCCCGCGGGTACACCAGGCGCGCGGGGTCGGTGGTGCGCCCGGCGGTGCCGCCGGGCTGCAGGATGGCGTTCTCCTGCGGCCGGTAGGAGGCGCGCAGGGTGTCCTTGGTGGTCTGCACGGGGATGCCCAGTTTCTCGGCGCCGCGGAAGAACACCGTCTCCTTGGTGCCCATCGCGGCGGTCTGCACCGGCAGCGTCGCCTCCACCCACTCGTAGTAGGGCACCAGCTCGGCGTAGGGGAACGGGAAGGCGTGCGCGGTGTCGTAGGCGTCGCGGTCGGGCCCCTCGTACCCGGCGAACGCGCCCCGGTAGGCGCGCGGGGAGTTGCCGTAGTAGTGCTGGGTGGTGCCGCCGACGCCCGCCACCTGGAGGATGAAGGAGTTCTGCGGCTCCTCGCGCAGCCAGGCGGGCTTGCGCCGGTCGGCCGGGCCGAACCGCAGGAAGCCGGTCAGCGGGTTGTTGGCGTCGTTCTCGTAGTGCGTCCAGGACGCCCGCGGGTCGGTGTGGTGGGGGCCGCCCTCCAGCAGCAGCACGTCCAGGCCGCGCGCCGCCAGCTCCTTGGCCACCACCGGGCCGCCGCCGCCCGCGCCCACCACGATGACGTCGCGCATCAGCCGGTCACCTTCCGTCGTCCCTGGTAGTAGCCCCGGTACTCGTCCCATCCGTCGATCGAGGGGGTGTAGCCCGACACCTGCCAGCCGACCGGGCGGCCGGTGAGCCGCCGGGTGGCGGGGTCGAAGACCGCCCACTCGCTGTAGGCACCCAGCGCGGTCACCTCCAGCAGCGTCCCGGCCAGGAACCGCAGCAGTCCCGACACCGACCCGCGCAGCGGCTCGGGCAGCCGCCGGTCCAGCGTGCCCACCAGCGCCGGGTCGGGCCCCTCCAGCAGGTGGAACACCCGCGCCTTGCGGGCGTAGGGCAGCCGCGCGAACGGCGCGGTGAACGGCCCGGCCACCGACGCCGGGTGCACCCGCACCGCCTGGACGTTCAGCAGCAACGCCACCACGCCCGACAGCGGGATGGTGGCGTCGTTGTCGAGCAGGCGGCGCAGCCCGGCGTCCACGCGTCCCACCGCCGCGCCGGGGGCGTCGCCGCCCGCCGCGCCCGGCAGCCGCAGCGGTCCGGCGCCCTGCGCCAGGGCCCGGACCAGCGGGACGGCGATCTGGTCGGGAAAGGGCAGGAACCGGTCCAGCGCGTCCACCAGGAACGCCGGGACCTTCGCCTCGATCGCGCCGGGTTCGCGGCGCGGGGTGCCCTGGGCGCGCGAGTAGGGGTCGGGGCCGGGCGCCACGAACACCGCCAGCCCGCCCATGGTGTCGGCGGTCACCGCGTCCAGGGCCCGCCGCACGGCGCGCGCGTCGGCGGCGGGGTCGGGGGCGGCCGCGGCGGGCGGGGCCGGGAGCAGCGGGACGGCGGCCAGCAGCCCGGCCGCGCCCAGCAGGGCGCGCCGGTCCAGCGGGACCGGGTCCGGCGCGGGGCCGGAACCGGCGGCGGGGTCGGAGGGGGCGGGGGAGACACGGGACGGGGAATCGTTCATCGACGTCGCCCTTCCTGGGAGCCGTGTCCTGCGACGGTAGGGGCGGTGACGACCGGTTGTGGAGGGGCGCGGATGGCCGATGGTGTCCATGGGTGAGGGGTTGACCCGGTTGCGTTGCTCAGGGGTGCTCGCACCCTCCGGGACGGCGTCCCCTTCGCCCGGCCCGGTTTTGGCAGCGGGCTGACAACGACCCGCATGACACCGCGGGGCTCCCGGTTTCCGGTCGGCCGCTCAGGGGTGTCCGAAATCCCGGACGGATCACCGGCCGAGGGCGTCCATCAGCATCGGATAGGCCGCGTGCAGGTCGCGCTGCCAGTACGGCCAGCTGTGCTGCCCGTCGTGGAGGTCGGTGGTCACCGGGATGCCGAGATCGCGCAGGCGGCCGACGAACGCGCGGGCGTGGTCGTTCGCGGCGGCCTCCACCGGGTCGGTGAACGGCAGCCCTCCGAGGGAGCCGGGCCTGCCGTTGCCGCTGGCCACGAACAGCCGCGTGCCCGCCAGCCGCCCGGCCAGGTCGTAGGGGTTGTGGGCGTGCCAGATCGCGGCCTGGTCGTCGGGGTCGCCCCAGACGCGCCGCCAGTCGGTGCCCGGGCAGGAGAGGGACGGCCCCCAGCCGATCGAGTCGTCGCCGGGCGTGTGGCCGTACCGGGTGTGCAGGTAGCCGCTGAACGCCGCCGCGGCGCGGAACGTGCCGGGGTGCCGGGCGGAGTACAGCATGGCGCCCAGCCCGCCCATGGAGTTGCCCGCGACCACGCGGGCCGTTCCGGCGCGGTAGGAGCGTTCGAGGATCCGCCGGAGTTCGGTCAGGTGGAACGTCTCCCAGCGGGGCGGGCCGCCGTCGCCGTGGTTCCACCAGTCGGAGTAGTTGCCGCAGCGGCCGCCCTCGGGCATGACGACGATGACGCCGGAGCCCGCGGTGAGCCGCGCGACGTCGGTGTCGCGCGTCCAGGCGGTGTAGTCGTCGACGCCGCCGTGCAGCAGCCAGAACGTCGGCCAGGTGCGGTCGGCGGTGCGCGACCAGCCCTCGGGGAGCAGGAGGCGGACGTTCTTCCGGCCGTCCATGGCGGGCGACCGGATCGTCAGGTCGACGGTGCGGGGCGCGACCGTCTTCTCCGCGACGACCCTGGCCTCGTCGGCGCGCGCGGGCGCACCGGCCGGGAACAGGACGAGGAGCAGCAGGAGCGGGACGAGGACCCCCGGCCATACGGCGGGGGCGGCGCGACGGGGCAAGGCGGGCCTTCCGGAACGGCCGGCGGGGAAACCGGCCATCGGCGTTCGAGGTCCACCGGAGAAAAGGGGTCACCGAGGTGAGGGCTGCAACGCGTCAGCGGGGAATGGGTAATGGCTTTCACGAACTGCGGAGAATCCCCGCTCCGATGGTGTTGCCGAATCCGTTCCCGTTCACGATGCGCTCGAATCCGGCCACAAAAGCGATATAAAATGCATTTCCTTGCCAGCTTTCACTGGCATGGTCTGCGACTCGCGTGAAACCGGTGGCCACAACGGTCGTCCGGACACGTACGGGGAAACGGGGCGCACCGTGCCGCAGGGAGACACCGCGGGAACGGCCATGCCGACCATGACGGGGAAAGGGTCGGAAAATGTCCCTCAACGATCGCTTGAGTGCCCGAAGGCGATGCCCGAAGGCGAGCGACTTAGAAGGCCCTTGTTCCGGAGGAGGCCCGGCGACGACCTCCGGAACGGCCGGGCGCCACTTCACTCATTCCCCTTGCCCGAACATTCTCCGCCGCCTGTTTCGGCATGCCTGGATTCAGGTGCGGAACGGCGCGTGAAGGGTCCGCCGCCGCTTCCTGGGGGTTCATGTGGGTTCTCGTATGGCGATCGTCGGCACGGCGTGCCGGTTGCCGAACGCCGGTCGTTCCGGCGCATCCCGTCCCAGCGCATCCGGCTGAACGCGGGCCTGCCCGAGGGACGCGGCGCGCCCGGTGGCCCTGGCCGCCCCTCCCCCGGGGGGCTTGCCCATGAACTTCCTGTTCACGGCCTCGCTCTGACTCACACCGGTTCCCCGCCGACCGGCAGCGGTCCGAAGGAAGAGGCGGCTCGGGGAACGGCGCCTCACCGGCGGCGCTCGTGTCCTGCCGCGCCCGGGGGCGAGAAGCGTGATGGAGGAGCGGGGTCCCGCTCCTCCATCACCTCCGCGCGGCTCTCGCTAGTTGAAGTAAACGATCCGGTTCTCCTTGGTGCTGCAGAGCGGCCCCCAACCGGCTTCGTACTTGCACGCCTTGACGTGGATCTTGATCGACTTCTTGGAGGTGCTGACCTTGTAGGAGTAGTCGGCGGTGTCGCCCTTGCCGTTCCACGTCCCCCAGGCGTTGTAGCCGATGGTGACCACGGCGTTGCGCCCGTCCGCCTTGGTGTCGTAGATCTTCCCCTTCACGTAGTGGCCGTTCTTGCAGTCCTTGGCGTAGATGTTGGCGGCGGCGCCCGTGCCCTTGCCGATGGTCTTCACATACGTCCACTTGCAGGTGTACGCCTCGGCGGCAGCAGGCACCGCCATCGCGCCGCCCGCGAGCGCGCCGACGAGAAGTGACCGCTGAACCGACCTCTTGATGCGCATGGTGTCCCTTTCCGATGTGTTCCGGCCGATGTCCGCGTCCGGTCGCGTCCCAGCGCTTCGGACCGACGCCGACCGCGTAGGGCCCGTCCCCTGGTCGACGAGGCGTGGTGAGCTTGGCCGGGCGACCGGCCCCCTCGCGGTCGCCGCGCCCGCCGCCCCGACCGAGTGGTCACAAGGGTCGCGGAGGGCGGTTGGAATCCGGTTGGAAAGTGGAAGGAGCGCAGGTCAGCCGCCCCGCCGGAGGCCGGGACCGCATGTCACGGACGAACACGAGCGGGGAGGGTCCTCCTGCGGGCTGCGCGTGGGCCAGGCCGTTGCCGCGGGTCGGCTCGTGCCTGGCCCGGAGGCGCTGGTCCGCGGCGACCACCGGTGCCCTGGAGTGGGAGCCACCGAGACGGCGGTCGGGCAGCGCCGAGCCCGCCATGGCGACCACTCTTGTGATCAACGCCCTGAACGCGAACGCGGCCCCAGGTGGTCCTGGGGCCGCGTTCGGGGCGGTCAGGAGTCGGTGACTCGGATCAGGCCCTCCTGCATGACCGAGACGACCAGGTCGCCGTCCTGGGTGAAGACCTGGCCTCTGGCCAGGCCTCGGGCTCCTCCGGCGAAGGGGGTGTCCTGGTAGTACAGGAGCCACTCGTCTGCCCGGAACGGCTTGTGGAACCACATCGCGTGGTCCAGGCTGGCGCCCATCGTCCGGTTGTCGCCCCAGGCCAGGCCGTGGTTCAGGAGGACGGTGTCCAGCAGGGTCATGTCCGAGGCGTACGTCATCAGGCAGACGTGCAGCAGGGGGTCGTCGGGGAGTTCGCCGTCGACCTTCAGCCAGACCTTGGACTCGGGGGTCGTCAGCTTCGGGTCCTTGGCCGCCTCCCAGGTCAGGGGGGTCGCGTGGCGGACGTCGAAGGGGCGGCGGTTGACGAACTCGGTGGCGAAGCGCTCGCCGAACAGCGGGGTCAGGCGGTCCAGGGCCGGGGGCAGGGTCTCCGGGGCCGGGGCCTCGGGCATCGGGGCGTGGTGGGCCGGGCCGTCCTCGGTGATCTGGAACGACGCCGACAGGCTGAAGATGGCCTTGCCGTGCTGGATCGCCAGGACGCGGCGGGTGGTGAAGGAGCGGCCGTCGCGGACGCGGTCGACCGTGTAGACGATCGGGACCGACGGGTCGCCGGGGCGGATGAAGTAGGCGTGGAGCGAGTGGACGGAGCGGTCCACCGGGACGGTGCGGCCCGCGGCGACGAGGGCCTGGCCCGCGACCTGGCCGCCGAAGACCCGCTGTTGGCGGTCCTCGGGGCTGCGGCCCCGGAAGATGTCGTTCTCGATCTGTTCCAGGTCGAGGATGTCCAGCAGTGCTTTCAGTGACTCCTTCACGCCGATCAGTCTCCCAAATCGCGGGGTGTGGCCGGTGTCTCACCCCCCGCCGCAGAGGGACAGCACCGCCTCGCCGTACTTGTCGAGCTTGACCTTGCCGACGCCGGGGATCTGGGCCAGCTCCTCCAGGGTGGCGGGGTCGCGTTCGGCGATGGCCTGGAGGGTCGCGTCGGTGAAGACCACGTAGGCCGGGATCTTCTGGTCGGCGGCCGTCTCGGTGCGCCACTCCTTCAGGCGGAGCAGGAGGTCCTCGTTGAACGCGGCGGGGCAGTCCTCGCAGCGGCCCAGCTTGCGTTCCACCGGGGCGGTGAGGGGGCGGCCGCAGACCCGGCAGGGCTGGGGGCCGCTCTTGGCGGTGCGACGCTTGGTGCGGTCGGCGCGGGCCGGGGTGTGGGTGGTGACCTTGGTCGTCACGCCCTCCAGGAAGCGGGAGGGGCGGCGGAAGCGCGGCCCGCCCGGGGAGCGCGCGAGCGCCCAGGACAGGCCCAGGTGCTCGCGGGCGCGGGTGATGCCCACGTAGAACAGGCGGCGCTCCTCCTCGGCCTGGTCGGGCGTCTCGGCGTAGATGATCGGAAGGGTGCCCTCGACCAGGCCGACGAGGAACACCGCGTCCCACTCCAGGCCCTTGGCGGCGTGCAGGGAGGCCAGGGTCACGCCCTCCAGGGGCGGGGCGTGCTGGGCGGCGGCGCGTTCCTCCAGCTCGGTGACGAAGTCGGGGAGGTCGGCGGCCGGGTTGTCCGCGGCCATGTCCTCGGCGAGCTGGGCCAGGGCGGCCAGCGACTCCCAGCGGGCGCGGGCGGCGCCCGCGCCCTCGGGCGGGTCGTTGGTGAAGCCCGCGCCCAGCAGGACGTGGCGGACCTTCTGGATCAGGCCCATGCCCTCGGTCTCGGCGTCGGTGCCCCGGGTCGCGGCGCGGAGGCGGATCACCGCCTCGCGGACCTCGGGGCGCTCGAAGAAGCGCTCGGCGCCGCGCAGGACGTAGGGGACCCCGGCGGCGGACAGGGCCTGCTCGTAGGTCTCGGACTGGGCGTTGATGCGGAACAGGACCGCGATCTCGCGGGCCGGGACGCCCTCGTCGATCAGCTTGCGGCAGCGGCGGGCCACGTCGTCGGCCTCGGCCACCTCGTCGTCGTACTCGTTGTAGACCGGCTCGGGGCCGTCCTCGCGCTGGGCGGTGAGTTCGAGCCGGTGGCGGCGGGCCGTCTCGCCGCCTGTCCCCGGGCCCCGCCCCAGCCCGATGACGGTGTTGGCCAGGCGCACCACCTGCGGCGTCGAGCGGTAGTCCCGCACCAGCTTGATCACCTTGGCGTCCGGGAACGCCTGCGGGAAGTCCAGCAGGTAGGACGGGGTCGCCCCGGTGAACGAGTAGATGGTCTGGTTGGGGTCGCCGACGACGCACAGCTCCTTGCGGCCGCCCAGCCAGGTGTCCAGCAGCAGCCGCTGGAGCGGGTTGACGTCCTGGAACTCGTCGACCACGAAGTACCGGTACTGGTCGTGGACCTGCCGCGCCACCTCGGGGTGCTCCAGCAGGACCGCGACCGTCAGCTCCAGCATCCCCTCGAAGTCGAGCAGGTTGCGTTCGCGGCGGAGCTGCTCGTAGACCGCGTAGACGTGGGCGATGTCGGTCACGTCGGCGGGCGGCTTGCGGCCGGTGGTCTTCACCGCGGCGGCGTAGTCCTCGGGGCGGCGCTGGGTGACCTTCGCCCACTCGATCTCGCTCGCGACGTCGCGCAGCTCGGTGCGGCCGAGCGACAGCCCGACCGAGCGGGCCGCGTCCGCCACCACCGGCAGCTTCGACTCGATGATCTTCGGGGGGTCGCCGCCGACCACCTTCGGCCAGAAGTAGGAGAGCTGGCGCAGCGCGGCGGCGTGGAACGTCCGCGCCTGCACCCCGGGCGCGCCGAGCTGCCGCAGCCGCCCGCGCAGCTCCCCGGCGGCGCGGGTGGTGAACGTCACGGCCAGCACCTGCTGCGGCGCGACGATCCCGGTCAGCGTCGCGTAGGCGATCCGGTGCGTGATCGCGCGCGTCTTGCCCGTCCCGGCCCCGGCCAGCACGCAGACCGGGCCCCGCACCGCCTCGGCGACGGCCCGCTGTTCCGGATCGAGCCCCGCCAGCACCCCCTCAGCGTCCATCCCCCCATCCTGGCAGTCCCGGCCGACCGAATCGGCCATCCACTCCAGGTTGTGGATAACCTCGGAATGCGGACGGAGCCCCGAGTGTTCTCCTGTTCGCTGCTTACCCCGTATCCGTATGAGGGAGACGACGCACCGATGGCGACGCCGACCACCGGCCAGGCGCCCGGCCACACCGGCCGGCTGACGATGTACACCACCACCTGGTGCGGTTTCTGCCGCCGGCTCAAGAGCCAGCTGGCGCGCGACGGCATCCAGATGAACGAGGTCGACATCGAGCGCGACCCCGCCGCCGCGACCTACGTGATGAGCGTCAACGGCGGCAACCAGACCGTGCCGACCGTGATCGTCGAGACCCCGGACGCCGGGCAGGTCGTGCTGACCAACCCCAGCGCCAAGGAGGTCAAGCGCCTGCTCGGCGTCTGACCCCGCGACCGCGACGAGGGCCCGCCGCGCGCGGGCCCTCGTCGCGTTCTCACCGGAACTCCGCCTGCCGCGGCAGCGGGCCGCCGTACCAGCGCGTGATCATCTGGGCGGCGATCGACAGCGGGCCGGGCGACACCAGGTCCCCGCGCTCCACCGCCTCCCGCAGCTCGTCGCGCGAGTACCAGGCGGCGTCGCGGATCTCCTCGGGGTCGGGCCGCAGCTCCTGCCCGGACGCGGCCCGCGCGAAGTACCCGACCATCAGGCTCTGCGGCAGCGGCCACGGCTGGCTGCCCACGTACCGGATGTCGTGGACGCGGACGCCGACCTCCTCGAACACCTCGCGCTCCACGGCCTGCTCCAGCGACTCCCCCGGCTCGACGAACCCGGCCAGGATCGACCGCCGGTCCTCGGGCCACTGCGGGCCCCGCGCCAGCAGGACGCGGTCGTCGTCGTCCCGCACCAGCATGATCACGGCGGGGTCGACGCGCGGGAAGTGCTGGCTGTCGTCGCGCGTGCACACCCGCACGTGCCCGGCCGACGCGATCTCCGTCGGCGCGCCGCACCGGGGGCAGAAGCGGTGGGTGTCGTGCCAGTTCCGCAACGCGACCGCGTGCGCCATCAGCCCCGAGTCGAGGTCGTCGAGCAGCGCGCCGACCCGGCGCAGGTCGGCGGGCTCGGCGCCCTCGACGGCCGGCGGCGGCGCGGCCACCGCGAAGTGGGCGACGCCGCGTTCGTCCACGCCCAGCAGGTAACGCTCGCCCTCGGGCGCCCGCGCGGGAGGGACGAACGCCAGGCGCGGCGTCGGGTCGAACGCCACCGGCACCCGTCCCCCCTCGACGACCAGCACCCGGGAACGCTGGTCCGCCCAGCGGCGCGCCACCCAGGCGTCGTCGCGGCGGCGGTCGGCGACCCGGTCGTGGGTGCCGCGCGCCAGGGCCAGCCATTCGAGAGGGGTTTCGGACACGGTTCTCCTCGGTGCTCTCCTCGGTGGGGCGCTCGTCAGCGAAGGGCGGTGGCGAGCTCGTCCCACAGGTGGGCGGCGGCCTCCGCGGCCTTGAGCAGCAGCGGCATCTCCACCTTCTCGTTCGGGGCGTGGATGCGGTCCTCGTCGAGGCCGACCGCCACGAAGATCAGCGGGGCCTCCAGGATGTCGGCCAGGTCCGCCTCGGGACCGCTGCCGCCCTCGCGGGTGAACAGGATCTCCTTGCCGAACGCCCGCTCCATCGCGCGCCGCGCGGCCTTCACCCCGGCCGAGTCGATCGGCGAGAAGCACGGCCGCACGCCGCCGCCGGGGACGCGGACCTCGGCCCGGATCCCCTCGGGGGTGTGGGCGGCGACCCACTGCCGGAACGCCTCCTGCACCTTCACCGGCTCCTGCCCCGCCACCAGCCGGAACGACAGCTTCGCGTGCGCCTCGCGCGGCACGATCGTCTTGCCGCCGGGGCCGGTGTGCCCGCCCCACATGCCGTTGACCTCGGCGGTCGGCCGCGCCCAGACCCGCTCCAGGGTGGAGTACCCGGCCTCGCCGTAGGCGGCGCGGCTGTCCCCGGCGGTCCGCAGCCAGGCCGCCT
This sequence comes from Actinomadura kijaniata, assembly GCF_014138665.1. NCBI lineage: Bacteria > Bacillati > Actinomycetota > Actinomycetes > Streptosporangiales > Thermomonosporaceae > Actinomadura > Actinomadura kijaniata. The sequence continues at coordinate 486,023 of NZ_JACJIA010000001.1, read as the reverse complement.
CGTCGAACGGCAGCCGGGCGAACAGCTCCCGCTCCTCGTCGGTCAGCGGCACCACGTCGTCGTAGAAGCCCGGCAGCGTGACGCGGCCCCGCTCGTCGTGCAGGCGCGCCAGCAGCTCGGCCATGGCGTGCAGCGGGTTCGGCACCGCGCCGCCGAACGACCCCGAGTGCAGGTCGGTGGACGGCCCGTACAGCGACACCTCGGCCTCGGTCAGGCCGCGCATGCCGGTGCACATCGACGGGACGTCGGCCGACCACATGGTGGTGTCGCTGATCACGATCGCGTCGCAGGCGAGCCGGTCGCGGCGCTCCCGCAGCAGGTCGGCGAAGTGGACCGAGCCGGACTCCTCCTCGCCCTCCACCAGCAGCTTGATCGTCACCGGCGGGGCTCCCGATCCCGCCGCCGCCATGCCCGCCCGCACCCCGAGGGTGTGGAAGAACACCTGCCCCTTGTCGTCGGAGGCGCCGCGCGCGTAGAGGCTGTCGCCCCTCTCGGTGGGGGTGAACGGGTCGGTGTCCCACTCCTCCAGCGGCTCGACCGGCTGCACGTCGTGGTGCCCGTAGACGACGACCGACGGCGCGTCCGGGTCCTCGGCGGGCCACTCGGCGAACACGGCGGGCAGCCCGGGACCGTCCGGCGTCCCGGTCGGCCAGACCTCGACGGTCGGCCAGCCGAGCCCCCGCAGGTGGGCGGCCAGCCACTCGGCCGAGCGCCCGACGTCCGCGTGGTGCGCGGGGTTACCGGAGATCGACGGGATCGCCAGCCACTCCTTGAGGTCGGCGAAGAACTGCTCCCGGTTCGCCTGGATGTAGGCGGATACGTCCATTGACATGCTCCTTTGCATGGCGTTCATCTGGCACCTTAGGGGATGGACCGCGACAGCCCGGGAGGGGCGTTGATCCTGATAGACCCGCCACTGTGGCCCGCACGGGGCCGCGTGTGGTCGCACATGGTGAGCGACGAGTCGTTCGCGGAGCTGCACGCGTTCGCCGAACGCGTGGGGCTGCCGCCGCGCGCGTTCGACCGCGACCACTACGACGTCCCCGCGGAGCTCTACGCGAAGGCCGTCGCGCTCGGCGCGCACGAGGTGGGCTGCCAGGAGCTGCTGCTCAGGCTGACGAAGGCGGGGCTGCGCCGCCGCAAGGCGGCCGGGCGGCGCGGCGCGGTCAGGCGTTGAGGAGCATCAGCTCGGTCCCGAGGTTGTGGCGGGCGCGCTCCTCGAAGCGCTCCCGCGCCGTCGGCGTGTGGAACAGCGCGGGCAGCGCGAGCAGGCCGTTCAGGACCTCGGCGCGGCCCGCCCGGAAGAACTCGTCGGGGACGAACGCGTACTCCTCCCGCACGGCGGCGGCGTAGGCGGCGTACCGCTCCGGGTCGGAGCCCAGGATCGCCAGGTCCGCGTCGCACAGCACCTGCCCGTTGCGGTCGCCGGCGTCCGGGGCGTGCGTGGCGGTCAGCTCCACCAGCCGCACCACCTCGGCGACCGTGCCCTCCGACAGGTCGGTGTCGGCGAGCATCCGGCCCGCCAGGCGGGCGCTGCGCTCCTCGTTGTCGGCGCGTTCGGGATCGTAGACCGCGTCGTGGAACCAGGCCGCCAGCCGGACCGCGTCGGCGTCGTCGGCCCATCCGGCCAGCTCGTCCACCAGGTCCAGGACGGCGGCCAGATGGTCGCGCGTGTGGTAGCGACGGTGCGGCTCCCCGTACCGGGCGTCCAGCTCGGTCCCGATGTGCCGGGTCGGCGCTCCGGCCAGCTCCACCCAGCGTTCCTCCAGATCCATGGGGTCATCCTCGTCCACGCGCGGCGAACCGGCCAATTCCGGGGCGGCCTTGCGATGCGCACACCACGACTCGACAAAACCGCCGTCAGCGGGGGGCACGCGGTGCCATCGTTCTAGCGCGCGGAGCGCACCCGGATCACTAGGGTGACTTCGCGAGTCAGGCAAGCCCTACCTTCACCAAGCCGACTGGAAAGGGTGGCCGTGGCCGCCTCGCTCTACATCGTCGCCGGCAGAACCACCGACTCGGTCACCCACGGACTCCTTCCCGCCGCCGCCGTGCTCGGCCGGGAGCGGGGCCTGGAGACGGTGCTGCTCACCGACCGGCCCGCCGAGCACGCCAAGGTGTGGGACGGCCGCGTGGTCGCCTGCGACGTCACCGACTACCGCGAGATCATCGCCGCGGCCGGGTCCCGGCCCGCGGCGGTCCTCACCGACAGCGACCGGCTCCAGGCCCCGGTGGCGCTGGCCGCCGCCTATCTCGGCCTGCCCGCCAAGGACTGGCGCGCGGCGACCCGCACCCGGAACCGGGCGCTGCTGCGCCGCCATCTGGCGGGCCTGGACCCGGTCTTCTGCGCCGACGCCTGGCGGGTCCCGCCGGACGCGCCCTACCCGCTGGTCCTGCGGCCCCGCGAGGGTGGCGGGGACGCGTTCCGGGTCCGCGACGCCGGGGAGCTGGCGGCGCGCCGCGAGGAACTGAACTCGCGGCGCGGCGGCGCGCTGGTCGTCGAGGAACACCTGCCCGGCGAGACCTACACGCTGGAGACTCTGGGCGACGGCCGCGAGCTGCGGGTGCTCGGCGCGTTCCACGCCCGGGTCGCCCCGCCGCGCTTCGTCGTCGAACGCCTGGACTGGACGCCGCCGCCGGAGGGCGCCGACCAGGTGCTGGCGCAGCTGGAGGCGCTGGGCGTCGGGCTGGGCGCGTGCCACACCGAGTTCGTCGTCCACGAGGGCCGCGCCCGGATCGTCCGGATCGCCCACCGGCTGATCGGCGACCGCGACGGGCTCCTGCTGGCCGACCTGCTCGGCGTCCCGCTGTTCGAGCAGGTCGTGCGGGTCCATCTGGGCGAGCGGCTGCCGGCCCCGCCGCCGCGCACCGACCGGCACGCGGTCGCCGACGCGGTGCTGACCGAGCGCAGCGGCGTGCTGGTCGCCGCGCCGGACCGCACCGAGCAGGAGACCAGCGGCGTGCGGATCTCCTACCGGCCGCGGCGCGTGGTCGGCGACCGGGTCGGCACCGGCCGCGCCGACCGGGACCGGCTCGGCACGGTCCGCGCGACCGGCCCGTCCCGCGCGGCGGTGGAGGCCGCCGTCGCCGCGTTCCGCGCCGCGCACACCTGGAAGATCGCATGAACGGGCCCGGGGAACGGGAAGGCCGGTGCCCGGAGGCCCCCCGCGGGCACGCGGGAGGCGCCGCGAGCGGGCCGGAGGGGCGCGGGGCCGTCCGGGCTGAGGAACGACGCGGGCGAAGCGACCGGAGTGACGAGGGAAGACGGTGCCCGGAGGCGTCCTGGAGGTACGTGGGAGGCGTCGCGTGAACGCGCGCCGAGCCGAGTCCCGGCTGGCCGCGCGCATCCTGGACTCCCTGCTGCGCGAGGACTACGGGGGCCTGAGCAAGTACGTCGACCACGTCCACCGCGTCCTGACGCCGCCGGGCTGCGTCCGCATCCGGCTGCGCGGGCCGGACGAGGCGCCGGTCGGCGGGATGCACCCGGGGTTCCTGTCGGAGCTGGCCGTGGACCCCGACCAGGGGCTGCGGCTGGAGGAGGTCCTGCTGATCGCGCGGCGGGTCGGGCATCCGCGCGACGACCTGTCGGCGTTCGAACGCGAGTGCCGCGAGTCCCTGGTCACCCTGCGGATGCACCAGGAGGCCCTGCCCGACCTGCTGGGGCGCCTGGCGGACGTGCCGGACGGGCTGCGGCGGGGGCCGGGCACGTTCTACGAGACGCTGGCGGCGTTCCAGGACCACCCGGTGTACCCGACGGGCCGGACGCGGTTCGGGCTGTCCCCGTCGGACCTGCGCAAGTACGCGCCGGAGTTCGACCCGGCGGTGACGCTGCGCTGGGCGGCGGTGCCGAAATCGCGGGTGACGCGGGCGGGCGAGCGCCCCAACTGGTGGCCCGAGCCCGCCGACGTCGGCATGTCGGCGAGCCTCAACACCACGCACGACCTGCTGCCGGTCCATCCGCTGACGGTGCCGTTCCTGCGCGACGACCGGGACGCGCGGCTCGGGTCGCGGCCGTATCTCCAGGTCATGCCCACCCTGTCGATGCGGACGGTCACCACCGACCCGCTGACGCATCTGAAGGTGCCGCTGCCGACCAGCACCCTGGGGGTACGGAACCGCCGCACGATCGTTCCGGAGAGCCTGCCGGACGGGGCCCGCGCCGAACGCATCCTGCGCCGCGTCCTGCTCCGCGAGCCGAACCTGCCGATCCTGCTGGCCGACGAGCAGACCTGGGGGCACGCCGGGTCGCCGTACCTGGGCTACCTGGTGCGGCGGTTCCCGCCGGAGACGGCCCGCGCGCACATCATCCCGGTGGCGGCGCTGACCGCCGAGTCGCCCGAGGGCGGACCGGTCATCGCGCAGTGGAACGTGCCGTGGCTGTTCGGGGCCTACCTGGACGCGCTGCTGACGTGGAACGTCAAGCTGTTCCGCTACGGCATCGCGCTGGAGGCCCACCAGCAGAACCTGTCCCTGGTCCTCGGCGACGGGCGGCTGCGGCTGCTGCTGAAGGACAACGACGGGATGATGGTGGACAACCTGCGGTTCATGGGCGTGTTCGGCCGCGACAGCGAGCCGGGCCGCTTCCACGATCCGCGCATGACCACCGACGACCCCGAGGCGCTGGCCCGCGTGTTCGTCACGATCACGCTGCACCTGTGCGCGGCGGCCCCGGCGTTCGCGCTGGCCGAGCAGGGCCTGCTGCCGCTGCGCACCGGCCTGGGGATGATCGCCGAACGGCTCGACGCGCTGCTGGGCCCCGGCGACCGCCTGCTGCGCGCCCGCACCCTGGACGCGCCCGCGCTGCCCGCCAAGGCGATGGTGACCGCCGGGACCCTGGTCGACCGGTCCCGCCTCGGCTGCGCCGACATCAACAAGCACTACGGCCCGATGGGCCCCAACTACCTCCGCGCCCCGTCGGCCCGGTGACCGCCCGCGTCGCCCGGAGGCGGCGAACGGTGTGGTTCGGGTCACATACCCGTCTCGGGGTGTCGCCGGGAGAGGTATTCGACTACATATCTAACTGAAAGCCGGGTATGGCCCTGACTCCCCCGTGGCCGTCACCCGCGGCCCTCCCCCACGGCAAGGAGAAGGTCCAGTGCTGCTCGACCGGGTCCGAACGTTGGCGAGTCAAGGGGCGCGGGCGACCCGCGCGGTTCTCGACGTCGGGGTGCTGCGCCCGGTGCGGCCGGACCGGCTGGCGCGGCTGCCGCTCCAGTACCTGCGGTTCGGGCCGGTCCCGGCGACGGTCGGGGCGATGGCGGCGCTGCGGTTCCCCGACCGGATCGCGCTGTACGACGAGAAGGGGCACCTCACCTACGCCGAGCTGGAGCGGCGCGCCGCCGCCCTGGCCACGGTGCTGGCCGGACGCGTCGGCGACGGCGGGCGCGTCGGGGTGCTGTGCCGCAACCACCGGGGGTTCGTGGAGGCCGTGCTCGCCGCCTCCCGCCTCGGCCACGACGTCGTCCTGCTGAACACCGACTTCTCCGGCGCGCAGCTCGGCGAGGTCGCCGGGCGCGAGAACGTCGGGCTGCTCCTGCACGACCAGGAGTTCGACGAGGTGGTGGACGACGCGTCGTTCGGCGGGCAGCGCGTCCACATGTGGCGGGACCGGGACGAGGGCAAGCACCCGTCCGCCGACGAGCTGGTCGAGGGCGTCACGCCGGAGCCGCGGAGGCCGGCGCGCGCGGGGCGGACCATCATCATGACGTCCGGCACGACCGGGACGCCCAAGGGCGCGCAGCACGACATCGGGCTCGGCGCGCTGCTCCCGGCGGCGGTCAGCCACCTGATGCGGGTGCCGGTGCGGTCCGGGGCGCCGGTCGTCATCGCGCCGCCGCTGTTCCACGTGCTGGGGTTCGCCTACCTCGCGGTCGGGATCGGCCTCGGCATGCCGCTGGTGCTGGCGCGCCGCTTCGACCCGGCCGGGGCCCTGAAGGCGATCGAGGAGCACCGGGCCGAGACGCTGATCGCCGTTCCGGTGATGCTCCAGCGGATGCTGGACGTGCCGGACGGGCCGCGCCCCTCGGCGCTGCGCGTGGTGGTCTGCGGCGGGTCGGCGCTGCACCCGCACCTGTCGGAGAGGTTCATGGACGAGTTCGGCGACGTCCTCCACAACGTCTACGGCGCGACCGAGACGGGCTGGGCGACGATCTCCACGCCCGAGGACCTGCGCGCGGCCCCCGGAACGGTCGGCAGGCCGTCGTTCCGCCTCACCATCAGGATCCTGGACGAGGACGGCGACGAGCTGCCGCCCGGCGAGACCGGGGAGATCTACACCGGCGGCGGGCTGAAGTTCGCGGGCTACACCGGCGGCGGGTCCAAGAAGGTCCGCGACGGCCTGACCGGCACCGGCGACCTCGGGCACTTCGACGAGCAGGGCCGGCTGTTCGTCGACGGCCGCGCCGACGACATGATCGTGTCGGGCGGGGAGAACGTGTTCCCCGGCGAGGTCGAGGACCTGCTCGGCGAGCACGAGGCGATCGCGGAGGTCACGGTCACGGGCGTGGAGGACGAGCGGTTCGGCCAGCGCCTGGCGGCCCACGTGGTCCTCAAGGAGGGCCACCGGCTGACCGAGGACGACGTCAGGGCGTATGTGAAGCGCAACCTGGCCCGGTACAAGGTGCCCCGCGACGTCCACTTCGTCGACGAGCTGCCCCGCACCAGCACCGGCAAGGTCCGGCGGAAGGCGCTCCGGAGCTGACGCGCCGCCCGGCGAGCCGGGGTTTCCGGGGGACGAGCCTGGGCGCGTTCCTCGCCTGGCTCGCTGCGTGGAGGTGGGGCGTCAGGCGACGCGGACGGGGCGGTCCTCGTTGCGGGCGGCCATGCAGATGCGGGCCAGGTCGTTGAGGGCGTCGGCGCGGCGCTCGTCCAGGGAGCGGGTGTCGCCGGGCGCGGCCTCGGCCAGGGTGTCGATCACCAGGGAGAACAGCGGCCACTCGGCCGGCCCGATCGCGCCCTCGAAGTCCAGGCCGCTCTCCAGGTCGTCGAGGTCGAGGTTGCGGGCGAAGGTCGCCAGCGCCGCCTCGGCCGCCACGATCCCGATGCGCATGGCCAGGGCGGCCGGCTCACGATCCACGGTGCTAGAACCCATGTTCGACAACATAGAACACACGAACGAAGGCCGTCGAACGTTTGGACGAAAAACGCATCCGTTTCACCCGGCAATCGCCAGCAGCCAGAGGTTCGTGCGGGTGACGTGCGGTTCGCCGTCGATCATATGGGGGCGCAGCCCCGTGGCGGGTCCGCCCGCGAGTTCCGCGAGCACCTCCTCGCGGACGCGCGCGGTGGCGTCGGCGCCGGTCCGCGCCGACCAGGACGCCAGCGGCACCCGCTCGTCGAACGGGTCGGCGCGCTTCACCTCGGCCCCGGCCCCGGTGACCAGCGCGGTGAGGCGCTCCTCGGTGAGGAGGGCGCCGTGCGCGGGGTCGCGCAGCCGTTCGATCCGGTCGGGGTCGCCGTCGGGCCCGGCGGGCCGTACCGGGTCGGCGACGACCAGCGCCGCGCCGGGGCGGCACACCCGCGCCGCCTCCCGCACCACCGCCGCCGGGTCGGCGGCACGGTGCAGCGCGTTCCAGACGACGACCAGCGTGAACGTCCGGTCCAGCCAGGGCAGCGCGGCGGCGTCCCCGCGCATGAACGTCACGTTGGTGATGCCGTCCCGGTCGGCCGCCCGCTTGCCCTCGGCGAGGGCCGCGGGCGCCGGGTCGAGGGCGGTGGCGTGGCGGACGCGGCGCGCGACGGCCCGCGCGACCGGTCCGGTCCCGGCGCCGACCTCCAGGACGACGTCCTCCAGGTCCAGCTCCGCGTCCATGAACCGGACCAGCCGGCCCAGGTCGGCCACCCCGGTGGGGAGCTCCCGCGCCGCCTGCTGGCCGTCGACTTCACGCATCACCGTCACGCCGCCTCCTCCAGGGTGTTGCCGGGATCATCCCCGAATCCGGGGGAGGTGAACAGTGGGGAGTGACGACCGTCACTCCCGCGTCAGATGGCGGGGATCTTCTCCAGCAGTCTCGCCAGGCCCGCGGCGTCGAGCAGGTCCACGGGCCGGACGGTGTGGTTGGCGCGCACGTAGTGGAACGCCGCCCCCACCCGGTCCAGCGGCACGCCCCTCAGGTCCGCCCACGCCAGCCGGTAGGCGGCCAGCTGCACCGCCACGTGCCGCATCTCCTCCTCGCCGGGCGGCGCGCCGGTCTTCCAGTCCACGACCTCGTAGCGGCCGTCCTCGTGCTGGAACACCGCGTCCATGCGGCCCCGCACCAGCCGGTCGCCGATCATCGTCTCGAACGGCACCTCGATGTCGACCGGCTCGCGCGACCCCCACTCGGACGCCTCGAACCGCTCCTGGAGCATGGCCAGGTGGACCTCGTCGGCGGCGTCCTCGTCGGCGGCGCCGGGCAGCTCCTCCTCGTCCACCAGGCGCTGCTGGCCCCAGCGGCTCTCCAGCCAGGTGTGGAACGCGGTGCCCCGGCGCGCGAACGGCGCGGGCGGGCGCGGCATCGGCCGCCGGATCTGGCGGGCCAGCGCCTGCGGGTCGCGGGCCAGGGTGACCAGCGAGGAGACGGTGAGGTTGGGGGGCAGCTCGACCAGCAGGCCGTCGCCGCCGCGGCCCCGGTCGCGCTCGGCGAGCAGCAGTTCCACGTCGCGCGCCCACGCCTGCATGCGGCCCTTGTCGGCGGCGGTGAGGCCGTCGGTGCCGACCCAGCGGACGTTGCGTCCCTGCATGGCGTCCTCGACCATGCGGGCGGCCTCGACGGTCGCCTCGTAGCGGGCCCGCGCGGTCGCGTCGGAGCGCCCCCGGTCGCCGGGCTGGACCGGCCAGGCGGCCTCCTCGTCCTCGGCCAGCAGCGGGTTGGCGGCGTCCTCGGCGGGCGGCTCGGTCCACACCGCCACCGACCCGGCCCCGGCCAGGCACACCTCGCGGACCTCCTCCAGGAAGGGCGAGGGCCCGAGGGGGCGCCCCGACTGCCCCCACCAGTAGCCGGTGCAGATCAGCAGGCTCGCCGACCGGGTGACCGCCACGTACGCCAGGCGGCGCTCCTCCATCAGGTCGCGGGCGGCGGCGGCCTCGTTGAACGCCACCAGGTCGTCGGTGTCCAGGCCGCGCAGCTCGGGCAGGTCGCGGCGGTCGCCGCGCAGCGGCCAGGGCAGCACGCGGGCGTTGTCGGTCCAGCGGGTGGTGTTCTGCGGCGGCGAGGGGAAGATCGACCCGGTGGCGGGGCCCCCGTCCTTCCTGGGCCGGTAGGACAGCCCCGGCACGATCACCACCGGCCACTCCAGGCCCTTGGAGGCGTGCACGGTGAGCAGCTTGACGCTGTCGGTCTCCCCGACCCGGCCCGCCGCCAGCCCGAACTCCTCGGTCTCGGCGGCCTTCAGGTACGCCAGGAACGCCCCCAGCGTCGCGTCCTCGGCGTCCCCGGCGAACTGCGCGGCGGCGTCGATGAACGCGTCCAGGTCGGCCCGCGCGGTGACGGGGTCGAGGCCGGAGCGGGCGGCGACCTCGATGTCGAGGCCGAGGGCGCGCTCGACCTCGTTGACCAGGTCGGGCAGCGACAGCCCGACCTGGGTGCGCAGGGACCGCAGCTCGTCGCGCAGCCGCCGCAGCCGGCCGTAGCCCTCGGGCGAGTACGCGCCCGGGTCGCCGAGGTCGTCCAGGGCGTCCACGAGGCTGCCGGTCTCGCGGTTCAGTTCGGAGACCAGCTCGCGGAGCGGGTCCTTGCCCTGCGCCGGGGCGTCCTCGCCCTCGGGGTCGGCGGCGTCGCCGGGGCGGGTGACGTCGCGGGAGGTCTCCTCGGCCAGGCGGCGCGCCCGGCGGCCGAGCGCGACCAGGTCGCGGGGGCCGAGGCGCCAGCGGGGCCCGGTCAGCAGCCGCGCCAGCGACGCCCCGGCGGTCGGGTCGTGCATGACCCGCAGCGTCGCGACGACGTCCTGCACCTCCGGCACGGTCAGCAGCCCGCCCAGCCCGACGACCTCGACGGGGATGCCGCGGGCCTCCAGCGCCCGCCGGATCAGCGGGAACTGCGACCGCTTGCGGGCCAGCACGGCGATGTCGGAGTACTTCAGCGGCTCGCCCTGCGGCCCGCCGTCCGGCGCGATCTCCGGGTCGCCCGCCATGAGCCGCGCGACCCGCGCGGCGATCATTTCGGCCTCCTGCTCGACGTGCTCGAACAGCGCGCACTCCACCCGGCCGCGCCCCTCGCGGCCCGCGCCCGGCGTCAGCACCGGCACCTGCGGGGTCTCCTGGCGCAGCTCCTCCTGGACGCGGGCGGCGGCGCGCAGCACGTGCTCGCCGTTGCGGAAGCTGCGCGAGAGCTGCCGGACGGGGGCGGGGCTCGGCGGGCGGTTCAGGACCGGGGTCTGCAACGGGAAGTCGTGGGCGAACCGCAGCAGCCCGCCCGCGCTCGCGCCGCGCCACCCGTAGATGGACTGGCAGGGGTCGCCGACCGCGGTGACCGGGTGCCCGCCGCCGAACAGCGACCGCAGCAGCACCAGCTGCGCCTGGCTGGTGTCCTGGTACTCGTCCAGCAGCACCACCGAGTAGCGGGACCGTTCGATCATCCCGACCTCGGGGTGCTTGAACGCGATCCGCGCCGCGTGGGCCATCTGGTCGCCGTGGTCGACGACCTCGCGGTCGGCCTTGGCCTGCCGGAACGCCTCGATCAGCGGCAGGAGCTGCTCGCGGACCGCCTGCTTGGCCAGCACGTCGCGCTGCGCCTTGAGGGGTTTGGGCAGGGCGGCGAAGCGCTCCTCCAGCCACCCGCCGACCTTGTACAGGTCGGTGGGCTGGCGCAGGTGCTCGGCCAGGTCCCCGGCCAGCTCCATCACGGCCTTGGTGACGGTGTCGGGCGACCAGTCCACATGGTCCATGGGCCCGTCGTAGGCGTCCACGGTCCGCGAGCAGATCTGCCAGGCGACCGCCGGGGAGATCAGCCGCATGGTCGGCTCCAGCGCCTCGCGCAGCGCGTGGTCGCCGAACAGCCGGGCGGCGTAGGAGTGGTAGGTGGACACGGTCGGCTCGCCGTCGAAGATCTGCTCGCCGCCGAGCCGCTCCACCTCGTCGGGCGGCAGCTTCTCGCGCAGCGTGTCCAGGCGCTTGCGGACCCGCGCCCCGAGCTCGGCGGCGGCCTTGCGGGTGAAGGTGAGGCCGAGGACGCGTTCGGGCCGCACGAACCCGTTGGCGACCAGCCACACCACGCGCGCCGCCATGGTCTCGGACTTGCCCGAACCGGCCCCCGCGATCACCGCCATCGGCGCCAGCGGGGCCTCGATCACCCGGGCCTGCTCGTCGGTCGGTTCGGGGATCTCCAGCAGCCGCGCCAGCCCGGCTGGTGTGATCATGGACCGACCTGCCCCCCTTCCTCCTGGACCGGACAGCAGGACCGTACGGGGCAGGACCGACACTTGTCGTTGACGCGGGCCTGGAACACCTCCGACGCCATGCCCGCCGCGACGATCTCGACCAGCTTCCGCGGCCACTCGGGGTCGGGGTCGCCGGTCGGCGGCGGCTGCTCCTGCTCGCGCACCTTGGCGGCGAACGCGGCCTTGCCGACCTGGATGAGCTTGGCGCCGCCGGGCTCGACCAGGCCGTGCCGCTCGAACGCGCCCATCATGACGGCGAGCTGGTAGACGCCGAGCTGCGGGTTGCGCGCCAGGTCGTCCTTGGGGACCGGCGTGTTCGACGTCTTGATGTCGATGATGACGGCGCGGCCCTCGGCGTCGCGCTCGGCCCGGTCGATCCGCCCCTTGATCACGATGCGGCCGAGGTCGACCCGGAACGGCTCCTCCAGCGCGACGATCTCGTTGGGGTTGGCGCGGTGCCAGGACAGGAACTTGTCGACCATCCGCGACGCCTGCTCGCGCTGCTTGTCGGAGTACCAGGAGGACCGGAAGTCCAGCTCCGACCAGATCTCGTCCAGCCGCCGCCCCACGTCCACGTCGTTCAGGTCGTCGGTGGCCCCGGCCAGCTCGGCGACGGCGTGGACGACCTTGCCCATGGTGGAGAACTCGTTGGGCCCGCCCTCCTGCGCGCCGACCGCCGAGGTCAGCAGCCAGCGCAGCCCGCAGGTGGTGAACGTCTCGACCTGCGACGGCGAGATGGTGATCTGATCGTCCTCCCCGATGACGGGGCCGGTGTCGGACAGGGCGGTGATGGCGTACCAGTTCTCGGGGCGGGCCCCGCGCACGCCCGCCCGCGCGAGCCGCGCCAGGTGCCCGGCGGCGGCGCGCCGCAGCGGCTCGGGGCGCGCCGGGTCGGTCACCACCGAACGCAGGTCCGCCACCAGCGACGACAGCGACAGCCACCGGGTCTTCTCGTCGAGCTGGGACTGCTCCAGCGCGCCGGGCAGCAGCTCGTTGAGGAAGCGGGAGGGGCGTTCCTCGGTGTCGTCGCCGCCGACCGCGGTGATGATCAGGCGCTTGCGGGCGCGGGTGATGGCGACGTAGAACAGGCGGCGTTCCTCGTCGAGCATCTTGGCGGCCATCGACCAGCCGGCCGCGCCCTCGCCCTCGTCGCCGGGCAGGTCGTTGCCGGCGTGGTGCTCGATCAGCTCCTCGACGCCCAGCAGCGAGCCGCGCAGCCGCAGGTCGGGCCAGACGCCCTCCTGCACGCCCGCGACGATCACCACGTCCCACTCCAGGCCCTTGGACCGGTGCGCGGTGAGGATCTTCACGGCCTCGCCCTCGGGGGCGTGCTCGGCCAGGGTCGTGGCGGCGATCTCCTGGGCCGCGATGTCGTCCACGAACAGCTCGGGCCCGGCCTGCGGCAGCCGGTCGACGAACCGGGCCGCGTGGTCGAACAGCGCGACGACGGCGTCGAGGTCCCGGTCGGCGGAGGCCCCGCGCGTCCCGCCCCGGACGCTCTGCTCCAGCAGCGTGTCGCCGAGGCCGCTCTCCTGCCACACGGCCCACAGCACGTCCTCGGCGGTCCCGCCGAGCGACGCCTGCTCCCGGGCGACCTCGATGAGCCGCGCGATCCGTTCGGCCGGGGCGCGGACCTTCTCGTGGACGAGCGCGAGCTCCCGCGGGTCCTGGAGGGCCGAGATCAGCAGCTCGTTGAGCGGCCGGTCCCCGCCCGACAGGGTCTCCAGGTCGCGCAGCGCCCGCTTGAGCCGCCGCATCCCGAGGGCGTCGGCGCCGCCGAGCGGGCCGGTCAGCAGCTCGTCGGCGATCTCGGCGTCCAGGTGGTCCTTCTTCAGCGCGGCCCGCAGCAGCAGCAGGACGGGCCGCACGGCGGGCTCGCCCATCAGCGGGACCTCGTCGCCGGCGACCACCAGGGGCACCCCGGCCTGCGCCAGGGCGCGCCGCAGCGGCGGCACCTGCTGCACCGAGCTGCGCACCAGCACCGCCATCCGCGACCAGGGCACCCCGTCCAGCAGGTGCGCCCGCCGCAGCTCGTCGGCGACCAGCGCGGCCTGCTGGCTCTCGGAGTCGGCCAGGATCGTGCGGACCTCGCCCTCCTCGGCCTCGGGCAGCGGCTCCAGCGCCCGGTGCTCGGCCGACACGGCGGTCCCGGCGGGCAGCCGCCGCGCGACCCGCCGCGACGCGGTGAGGATCTCCGGTCCCATCCGGCGGCAGGTCCGCAGCGCCACGATCGGCGCGGGGTCGCCGTCCAGGGTCCGGAACCGGGCCGGGAACTCCATGATGCCCCGCACGTCGGCGCCCCGGAACCCGTAGATCGACTGGTCGGGGTCGCCCACCACGACCAGCTCGCGCCCGTCCCCCGCGAGCTGCCGCAGCACCTCCTCCTGCGCGGGGTCGGTGTCCTGGTACTCGTCGACGAAGACGACGTCGTAGGCGTCGCGCTCCAGGGTCCGCGTCTCGTCCTGCTCGGCCAGCAGCAGGGCCGCGACCCGGATGAGCTCGCCGTAGTCGTAGGTGGGCATCGGGTCCAGCGCGAACCGGTCGATGTAGCGCTGCATGAAGCCGCCGACCGCGGCCCAGTCGTCGCGCCCCCTGATCCGCCCGAGCGACACCAGGTCGTCGGGCTCGTAGCCGCGTTCGGCGGCGCGCATCGCGAAGTCGCGCACCTCCTCGGCGAACCCGCGCGTGCCCATCGCCTCGTGCAGCCGGTGGGGCCAGCCGTGGGACCCGTCGATCCGCTCGCCGTCCAGCAGCCGCCGCACCTCCAGCAGCTGTTCGGGGGCCGACAGCAGCCGGGGCGGGAGGTCCCCGTTCAGGACGGAGTCCCGCCGCAGCAGCGCGTAGGCGTAGCTGTGGAACGTCATCGCCAGCGGCGACCGCGTGGTCCGCCGCAGCCGCCCGGTGATCCGGTGCCGCAGCTCCTCGGCGGCCTTGCGGCTGAACGTCAGGACCAGCACGCGTTCGGGGTCGATCCCCCGGTTCTCGATGCGGTCGACGACGGCCTCGACGACCGTGGTCGTCTTCCCGGTGCCGGGTCCCGCCAGCACCAGCAGCGGCCCGCCCCGGTGGTCGACGACGCGCTGCTGCTGCTCGTCGAGCCGCGGCGCGTCCACGCGCGCGGCACCGGCGCGACGGACGAGACGATACGAGGCTGGCGGCACAAGAGACGATTTCAGCAGATCATCGGGGCTGCTCGGACCACATCTCTCGCATGTCGCATAAGAGACGCCGGTGACCTGCGAATCCTACGGGAAGTAAGGATCAGGCGCGGAGGGCGAGGAACGCGTCCATCCCGTCGCGTCCGGTAACGCAACGTGTTGACGTGCGGGTTCAGCCGACGGGCGCACGCCGTCCAGCAGTCCGGCGGTCCTCACGGGGCCCTCGCGGTGAGGACGGGATGTCCCGCGCCCGTGCGCGCCGCGTGACACCCGGGTGACACGCGTCTCCGGCGTCGCGGGTCAGCGGCCGTCCCAGCGGGCGCGGCGCATGTCCACGCGGCGGCCGTCCGGGCGCAGCGGGGTCCCCTCCACGCGGTACTCCTCCAGCGCCCGGATCTCGTGGCCGGGCGGGGGGCTCCCGTCGGCGCGGATCACCCGCCACCACGGGACGGCGCCGCCGTGCAGCGACATCACCCGGCCCACCTGGCGCGGCCCGCCCGCGCCGACCAGCTCCGCCACGTCGCCGTAGGACAGGACGCGGCCGGGCGGGATGCCCTCGACCGCGTCCAGGACGGCCTCGACGTACTCCTCGGGTCCCATCTCCTCTGGTTCCACGCCGCCGATTCTCGCTCAGGACCGCAGCGCCAGCAGCAGGTCCACCCGGTCCTCCAGCGACGACAGGTCCCGTCCGGTCAGCTCCTCGATCCGGTTGATGCGGTACCGCAGCGTGTTGACGTGCATGTGCAGCCGCCGCGCGCACACCGTCCACGACCCCGAGCACTCCAGGAACACCTGGAGTGTCCCCAGCAGGTCGCTGTGGGAGCGCCGGTCGTACTCGGCGATCTGCCCGAGGACCTGGTGGCGGAACGTCCGCCGCACGTCCTCCGGCAGCCGTCCCAGCAGTCCCCGGTGCGTGCCGAGCGGCGGGGCGGCGCCGTTCCGCTCCAGGTCGAGCCGGCGCAGCACGATCTGCATGAGCGCCGACAGCGGGGTGTGGCGGGGCACCGCGACCAGCGGCAGCTCGTGCCGCTCGCACGCCTCCACCAGGTCGTCCGGCACCGGGACGACGGCCTCCCCGGCGGCCAGCGCGGTCACGCCGCGCCCGGCCAGCCCGGACACGAACGGGTCGGAGTCGTAGGGGCCGCGCCTCCACATCAGACCGGTCAGCACCAGTTCGCCGCCGGTCAGATAGGGCGTGGGATCGGGCAGGTCGGTGACGAACACGCCGGAGAGCCGCCGGTCCAGCCGTTCCGCCCAGGCGAGCGGGCGCAGCCCCAGTTCGGGGTCCTGGAGCAGATCGTTGATGACCACGGCCCCACGGTACGAAACGAACTTCTTGTACGGAAGTACGGAGTTACGCCCCGGTCATGCGCTCGTTTCCGGAGCTTCCTCCGCTGACGAACGCACGGACGGCGGGTTTCCATACTCCAAACCGGCAACGGCATGGAGGTGGCCGCATGGCCCGCACGGCCCGCACACCCGTTCCCCGCCCACCCCGCCATCCCGTCGACGAGGTCCCGCCGACGCGGCAGCTCCTCGCCTTCGGCCTGCAGCACGTCGTCGCCATGTACGCCGGGGCGATCGCCGTCCCGCTGATCCTCGGGCAGGCCGTCCGCCTGCCGCCCCGCGACATGGCGCTGCTCATCAACGCCGGACTGCTGGTCTCCGGGATCGCCACGCTGGTCCAGTGCGTGGGCGTGTGGCGGTTCGGGGTGCGGCTGCCGCTGATGCAGGGGGTGACGTTCGCGGCGGCCTCCCCGATGGTCGCCATCGCCACCGCCGGGGGCGGCCTGCCCGCCGTCTACGGCGCGGTGATCGTCGCGGGGCTGGCGGCGGTGGCGGTCGCGCCGCTGTTCGGACGGCTGCTGCGGTTCTTCCCACCGGTCGTCACCGGGACGATCATCCTGCTGATCGGGGTGTCGCTGATGCCGGTCGCGGTGCGGTGGGCCGCGGGCGGCGCGGGCTCCCCCGGCTTCGGCGACCCGGTCGACATCGCGCTGGCGGGCGGCGTCACCGTCGCGGTGCTGGCGCTGCAACGGATCTCCAGCGGCTTCCTGTGCCGCGCGAGCGTGCTGCTCGGCATCGTGGCCGGGACGCTGGTCGCGGTCCCGCTGGGCCGGGCGGACTTCTCGGGGGTGGCCGACGCCGGATGGTCCGGGGCGGCCGCCCCACTGCACTTCGGGGCGCCGACGTTCGAGCTGGCGGCGATCGTGGCGATGGTCGTGGTGATGCTGGTCGCGATGACCGAGACGACCGGCGACATCCTGGCCGTCGCCGAGATCACCGAACGTCCCGTCGACTCCCGCCGCCTCACCGACGGCCTGCGCGCCGACGCCGCCTCGACCGCGCTGGCCGGGGTGTGCAACGCGTTCCCGCAGACGGCGTTCGCGCAGAACGTCGGCCTGGTCGGGCTGACCGGCGTCAAGAGCCGCTGGGTGGTGGCGTGCTCGGGCGGCATCCTGGTCGTGCTGGGCCTGTTCCCGGTGGCGGGCGCGGTGGTCGCGGCGATCCCGGCCCCGGTGCTGGGCGGCGCGGCGATCGTGATGTTCGGGACGGTCGCGGCGGGCGGCGTCCGCACCCTGACGCAGGTCGACTTCGCCGACAACGCCAACACCGTCATCGTCGCGGCGTCCCTCGGCATCGGCCTGATCCCGGTGTGCGTGCCGACGTTCTACGACCGCTTCCCCGACTGGGCGGTGGTGGTGCTGCACTCGGGCATCAGCGCGGGCAGCGTCACCGCCCTCGTGCTGAACCTGGTCTTCCACCACCTGCGCCGCCGCCCGGTCGTGGTCGCCGACGCCGGGGCGCCGCATCCGGTGGAGGCGCCGACCCGCCCGGCCGGAACGGCGTCCTGACCCTCCCGGCCTCCGCCGTCCTCCGGACCCCGGGTCTCGGCCGGGGGACGGCGGAACCCCGCCCGCGCCGGTCCGGTCGGGGTCACCTGCCGGATCGGCGTGCCCTGGCCAGGATCGTCAGGGCGGTCGCCAGGCCCGTCCCGGCGATCAGGCAGGCGACGGCGTAGGCGGTGATCAGGCCCCGGTCGCGGCGCACGACCCGGACCGGCTCGGGCTCCTCGCCGGTGAAGCGACGTTCCCCCGGCAGGCCGAGGCCCTCGGCGCGCGCCCCGGCCAGGCGGGCGGCCTCCCGCAGCGCCGCGTACGCGTCCACCCGGCCGAAGCCCACGCCCAGGTCGTAGCCGCCGGGCGGGCGCCGCTGCGCGCTCGCCGTGACGGCCTGGGTGACCAGCGCGGGCGGCAGCCCGGGATGCCGGGAGCGGATCAGCGCCGCCACCCCCGACACGAACGCCGTCGCCGGGCTCGTCCCGTCCCCCACCCAGTACCGGTCCCCCGGTCCGGCCCCGACGATCCGCACGCCGGGGGCCGACACCACCACCGCCGAGTTCCGGTTCGAGAACCCCGCGTGCCCGCCCCGCGCGTCCACGGCCGCCACCGAGATCACCCCGGGGAACGACGCCGGGTACGTGAACACCGCGTGCCCGCCGCGCCGCGCCCTCCCCGCGGCGCCGCCGTTGCCCGCCGCCGCCACGACCACCACGCCCCGCCGGATCGCGTGGGCGACGGCCTCGCGTTCGGCGCGCGTGGGGTAGGTCCGCCCGAGCGACAGGTTGATCACGTCGGCGCCGTGGTCCACCGCGTACCGGATCCCCTGGGCGATCGTGCCCTCGTACCGCGAGTCCCCGCCGAACGACGCGAACCCCGGCTCGTCCCGGTCCAGGATCACCCGCAGCGCCAGCAGCCGCGCCTCCGGGGCCACCCCCATCATCCCGTCGGCGTTGCCCGGCCCGTGCCCGTGACCGGCGATGATGGACGCCATGTTCGTGCCGTGCAGCCGTTTCGGCGCGACACCGGGCGGGTTCGCGCCGCGCGTGTAGTCGGGTCCCACCGTCACCGAGCCCACCAGGTCGGCCTGCGTCGGGTCGACGCCGGAGTCCAGCACCGCCACGGTGACCCCGCGTCCCCGGCTGAGCGTCCACGCCCGCGGGACGTTCAGCGACTCCAGCACCGGCATCGTCGCGTCCCGCACGGTGTCGGCGCGCGCGGGCGGCGCGAACGGCACCACGACCGCCAGCGCCGCCAGGATCCCCCAGCGCCTCAACACGCCCACTCCGCCGTACCGCAGCGCACGGCCTTCGGCGCGGTGAGCCGCCGCAGGACCCCCTCCGCCAGTTGCGGCCCCAGCGCCGCCGGGTCCCGCTGCTGCTGCCGCGCCCCGATCGCCGGGCGCCCGTCGGTGTACCCCACCGTCGCCGCCACCACGTACGGCCCGCCGTGCCGGACCGCCGAGGCCTGCCGCGCCGCGTCCCCGAACCGCGCCACCACCGACCCCGGGAACGGGAGCGCCCGCAGCCCCGGCCCGCGCCGTCCGGCGGGGAACCACCGCGCGGCGTCCCGGGCGGCGTTCGCGTCGGGGAACGCCATGACCCCGACCGTCGCCGCCAGCCCCTGCATCTGGTCCAGGTACGTGGCGCGCAGCGCCGCCCGGCACCCCCGCACCGTCAACGTCCCGCTCAGCTGCGGATCCACCGCCGCCGGGCAGCCGGTCCCCGGATCGATCCCCACCCGCGCCGCGGTCTCGGCCGCGCCCCCGACCAGCGTGTACGGCAGCCGCTCGGGGAAGATCCGCCCCGCGGGCCACGACCGGTACCGGGCGGCGATCTCGGCGGCGGACGCGGCGGCGCGTTCCCCCGGCGTCGGGTCGCGGACCAGTTCCCCGGTCAGCCGCCACCCCGCGACACCCAGCACCGCCAGGCACCCCGCGGCGGTCACGGCGGCGACGACCGTGCGGGTCCGGGAGGAAGCAGGATGATCGTCGCGCGGCACGCTGCGGAGCGTAGCCGACCCGCGGGTCACCAGGGGTGCGGCCCGACGGGCGTCTCCCGGCGCGGCGGTTCCGGGGAGCGCGGGTTGCGCCGCGCCAGCAGCACCGTGACCAGCACCGCCCCGGCCGTCCCGGCGACCCCGCCGACCACGACGACCCCGATCACCGGCCGCACCCAGAACGGATGGTCGATCACCTCGACCGGCTCGGGCGCGGCGGTCCCGAACCGCTGCCCGGTGGCCTTCCCGGCGGCCCTCCGGCCCGGCGCGGTCAGCGAGTCGGCGGCGGCCAGCGCCCGCACCGCGTTCACCTCGCCGAACCCGACCTCCGGGTCGTAGCCCCCGCTCGGCCCGTACCTCGACCCGGCGATCAGCGCCTGCGCGACCAGCGGTGGCGGCAGCCTGCGGTGCCTGGCCCGGATCAGCGCCGCCACACCCGCCACGACCGCGCTGGCCTGGCTGGTCCCCGAGCCGAGGAAGTACTGCCCGCCCGGCCCCGCCGTCACCACCCGGTCGCCGGGCGCGGCCACCAGCACCGAGTAGTTGCGGTTGGAGAACGGCGCGTGCCCGTGCGACGGCCGCGTCGCCGCGACCGCCACGACCCCCGGGTACCCGGCCGGATAGGAGAACGGCGTGAACCCCTTGTCGTCGCGGCGGCGCTCGTTGTCGCCGTCGTTGCCCGCCGCGGCCACGACCACCACGCCCTTGCCGATGGCGTAGGCGATCGCCTCGCGCTCCTCGGGGTTCGCCCGGTACTTGCCGAGCGACAGGTTGATGACGTCCGCGCCGTGGTCCACGGCGTACCGGATGCCGCGCGCCACGGCGTTCTCGGCGCGGCCGGACGACCGGTACAGCCGGTAGGAGGCGTCCTCGGGCTCGGCGATCGCCCGGATGGACAGCACCCGCGACCCCGGCGCGACACCGATCACGCCGTTCCGGCCGCCGGGCCCGTGCCCCCGCCCGGCGATCAGCGACGCCATCCCCGTGCCGTGCTGCCGGGTGGGCGTCGCGGAGCCGTCGATCGCCGACAGCATGTTCGGCCCGGTGGTGACCACGCCCTTCAGGTCCGCCTGGCGCGCGTCCACCCCCGAGTCCACCACGGCGACGGTCACGCCCTCGCCCCTGGTGGTCTTCCAGGCGTTCTCCAGCTCCAGCGTCCGCAGCATCGGCCGCTGCCGGTCCCGCACCTCGTCGGCGCCCGCGGACCCCACCGGCACCAGCACGGCGGCGGCGCCCAACGCCACCGCCCCCACCAACGAGGCGCCCCGCATCAGCACCGCCACTCACGTTTCGAACAGTCCGGCAGCGCCGTCACCGACAGCGGCTTCGCGACCGCCCGCGCCAGCTGCGGCGCCGGCAGGAAGGGCTCGTCCGGCCGGTCCTCCGGCACCGCCGCCGCCGGGCGGCCGTCGGCCTGGCCCGACACCGTCAGCACCACGTACGGGCCGCCGCGGTCCGACGTCCGGTCCTGCCGCGCCAGGTCGGTGAACCGCGCCGCCGCGGTCCCGGGGAACGCGAGCGCCCGCAGCGCGGGCCGCACCCCCTGCCCGCCCTTGGACCGCGTCGACGCCGGGATCTCCCGGAACGCCGCGTCCGCCTTCCACGGATCGGGGAACGCCGCCACCCCGACCGTCACCACCACGCCCTGCAACGCGTCGGCGTAGGTGGCCCGCAGCACCGCCCGGCACCCGTGCCTGCGCAGCACCGCCCCCAGCTCGACGTCCACGCCGCTCTCGCACCGGGAGTCCCCGGAGATCCCCAGCCGCGACGCGAACTCGCTGCGCCCGCCGTCCACCTCGTACGCCAGCCGCTCGGGGAAGATCCGTCCCGCGGGCCAGGCCTGCCAGCGGCGCGCGGCCTCGGCGTTGGCGGCGCGCTGCAGCTCGGCGTTGGTCGGCTCGCGGTTCAGCGTCACCCACGCGCCGCCGATCCCGACCGCGCTGAACGCCAGGTAGCAGCAGCCCAGCACGAGCGCCACGACCATCCACTGGCGGGAGTGCAGGCCGAGGACGGTTCCGCGCGCGGGCGGGCCGGACACCGGCCCGGCGGGCGGTCCGTAGGGAGGACCGGCGAGCGGGACCGGGGGACGGGGTTCGGGGGGCAGGAACGCCACAACCGCCAAGGTTAATCGGATTTGCGCCCTTTCGCCGCATGGTGCCGTCCTCCCGGGGGGCGTCCGCTCACTCCTCGTGGGGCCCCTTCGGCCCGAGCGGGATCTTGAGCCAGGCCATCGTCGGCACGTCCAGCACCGCCCAGTTCCCCACCGGCAGGCCGTCGCAGTCCAGCCCGGCGACCCGCACGGGCCCGTGCGGCATGTCCACGGTCCGCAGGTAGGCGCGGTGGAGGTGGCCGTGGATCAGGTGACCCGGCCGCACGGCGTCCACGACCCGTTGGAGGCGTCGCCGGTGAACATCGCCGGCCTCCAGGTCCTCACGGGCCCAGAACGAGGGCGGCGTGCCGAACTCGTGGTCCACCAGGGCCGGGCAGTCGTGGGTGAGCATGACGTCGGCGGGACCGTCGGCGGCGACCCGAAGGGCCTGCCGTTCGGTGATCTGCTCGCCGGGCCACCAGTCGAGGCCCTCCCGGCGCAGGGCCCGGTCCACCGACACCGCACCGCCCAACGCCAGCCAGGTACGGCCGTGCCACCTCCAGCGGTGGCCGCGCGGCAGGTGCCAGACCCGTTCGGCGACCCGGCCCCGCCCCTCCACGCGGGGCACGCGCCCAAGCCGGGGGTGGTCCTCATGGTTGCCGTCGACGAACCACAGCACGGCGTCGTGCTCGGCGAGCGCGCGGTCGACCTCACGCAGGTAGCGCGCGCCCTCCGCACCGGGCCAGATCCCGAAGTCACCACAGTGCAGCACGATCCGGGGGGACTCCCGGGGCAGCAACTCGGGCAGTCGCCGGATGACACTGCACGCCCAACCGGTGTTGCCGTGCCAGTCTCCAGCGACCAGAACCCGCCCGGGTTCCCTCATGACTGTGGCCACGACGACCTGCACGCCCTACGACCACGCCTTGATGCGCGCCCCACGCTTTCGCCGCCGGTGCCACTCGACCGAGACGGCTTCCGCCAGACTCCATCCACTCCCACAGGGTCGCTGTCGGAACGCGCGAGGACAACCGTTCCGCATCCAGGCGCCCGGCGGCACGGGTTCGTGCGGCATGCCCACGACCCGCTGGAGGTGTCGCCCCGGCCGTGTTGGACGCACCGCAGAGTCGCGGCCCCGACCGTGACTCTGCGGGGCGTGTGCCGGTCAGCCGCCGTGGATCTCCTGCCGGGCGGCGTGGGCGAGCGCCGACGGGTCGGTGCCCATCGCCCGCAGGTCCCTGGGCGCGGTCCCCTCCTTGAGATCCGCCACGGCGGCCACCTGCGCGCGTTGGTCGGCCGCGAGAAGTCGCGTCCGGCGGCAGGAATGCGCTCGGTCACCAATGCGTCACGAGACCTAGTTCCATCGGGCGTTAAGTGGGCAAGGTGCGCGGCACAAGGCGGCGGCGGGAGGCGGTGACAGGGTGGCGGGGAACCAGTCGCCAGGACTGGCGGTACGGGTGGAGCGTCGGCAGGGATGGCTGGTGGTGGGCCTGGCCGGGGAGCTGGACCACGCCACCACCGGTCTGCTGGACGCCGAACTGTCCAGTGCGGTGGCAGGGGTACTGGGCGCATCGGTGGCGCTGGAACTGGCGCACCTGACCTTCGCCAGCCTGGCCGGGCTGGGGCTGCTGGTGGCGTGGTGGCGGCGGATGACCCGGGGCGGCGGCCGCCTGGTGCTGCTCAACCCCACCGGACAGGTGCGATCGGCGCTGACCGTCACCGGTATCGACCAGGTCATCACGATCCACCACACAGCCGGACGTACCCGGAAGTGTCACCGACCGCCCCTGCCGCCACCCCCAGGACCGGTAGCGTGACGGCCTGCTCCTTCACGGAGGCGCCGCTCCGGGGGGACGGCGTACGCGGATGGCCGGGAGCATGGAGGCATCCCGGCCACCGCGCCTTCCCGCCGTACGACTACGCCTTGATGCGCGACACCAGGGCGAGTAGAGACGCCCGATCCACAGACAGATGACCGGCGTCCGGAGCCTTGCTGTCCCGCACACCGACAGCGTCGCCGAGATTCGCCAGTTCGACGCAGTTGCCGCCCAGATCGTCGCTGTGGCTCGACTTCCGCCAAGTGGCGTTCCTCATGTCCATCGCTCGCTGACCACCTTCCGGAGACACAGCGTTCGAACGGGTCCTACCCGCCATGGGACTACGCCTTGATGCGCGACACCAGCACGCGCAAGGACGCCCGGTCCACGCACAGGTGACCAGCGGCCGGAGCCTTGCTGTCCCGCACACCGACGGCCGCGCCGAGGTCGGCCACTTCCACACATTCACCGCCCGTGTCGTTCGACCGGGACGACTTCCGCCACGTGGCGTTCCTCATGTCCATCGCTCGCTGATCACCTTCTCGATGTGCCTACGGCTCGATTCCGGGTCGAGGGCCCGAGCCGAAAGAGTGGGAAACACCTTCTGCACATGAAGAATCTCAGCAGGATCGTTAGAGATGACACCCCCCGGAGTGGTTTCCAGGTACAGCAAGTCCCGTCCGTCCTGCTGCGTTGCGAGAACGAACGACCCGGACACACCGCGGTAGTACGCGATCGGAGCCACCTGAAGGATGACGTTGGGCAGGCCGGACACCTCCATCAGGCGTTCACATTGAGCTTTCATCACCTGCGGCCCACCGACTGACCGGAGTAGAACTGTCTCAGACAGCACCACCGCAATCGTTGGAGGGTTCTCTCGCTCCAGCACGGTGCGCTGGCGACGCAGGCGTCCGTCAAACACATCCTCGCTGACACCTTGCGCCCGGATGTACGCCTCGGTCTGGAACAGGCCGAGCACAAAGTTCTCCACCCATGCGCGCAGCAGTGACGCGGTTGCCTCGGCCTCCGGGTAGTCCTGGAAGAACTTGGGGTAGGCGGCCCGCTTCAACGTCTGGTTCCACGCCTCCGCCAGGGCTGGCGTGGTCCCTAGGGCAGCGTCGAGCCGTTCGGCCATGTCGCGGCGGCACCGGGTCACCCCTCGTTCGATCTGCGACACGTACGACGTGCTGATGGGAACGCGGGAGGCCAGCTCCGACCGGGTGATCCCGGCCTCCTCGCGCAGTCTGGACACCTCTTGGCCGAACGCCTTGGTCTGCGGCGTCGGTTGCCTCGTTGCCATGCGCTTCTCCGGGGGGGGCGGAAGCGGACTTGAACCGGCTGAACCAGCGAAGAGCGTCTGTGGTGCGCGGTGGTGCTCCACCTGGTCACGCTACGCGCTGTTCGGGAGTCTGTGCGGTAAGTCACAGGATTTCGAGGTGATCGAGATGTGCGAGCGCGCCGTGCTCAAGATTCCGGCCGATCCTGAACGTCTGCGGGACGCTCGGGTCTGGCTCGGGAAGCTGTGTGCGGCGTGGGGGGGTGGCGGCGACCGTTCCCGAGCTCGCCGTCACCGAGCTGGTCACCAACGTCATCCGGCACACCGACAGCGCCGAGGTGCGCGTCTGGGCCTACCTCGGGGAGGACGGTCCCGTGATCGAGGTGTGGGACGACTCGCCGACGTTCCCCGTCGTCCGGGAGTTCGATCTCACCAGCACGTCCGGGCGCGGTCTGGCGATGCTGACGGCGCTCGGCGTCTCCCTGGGATGGGGTCCGGCGGCGAACGGCGGCAAGGCCGTCCGGGCCGTCCTGAACGGGGCGGCGCGGTGATCGATCCCGAGGTCGTCGAGGGGCTCGCCCTGGTGGCGCTGGTCCGGGCCGTGCGGGTGCACGGCGGCTGCGACGCTCAGCTGAAAGTCGCCGAGCAGCGGCGGCAGTTCGCGGAGGTCACCCGGTGCCGTGTGATCGTGGCCGACGGGTTCTACGTCTCCGCCCACGGAGTGACGCCCCTGGGCCGCGTCGCCGATCTCGTCGCCCGCATCGTCGCCGAAGGGGCTTCCTAGGACGTGTCCGATGGGTCTTCGTTCTTCTGCGGGAGGTCCAGGCATGCCGCTCGTCATGGGCAAGACCTGCCGGACAACCTTCAGGGCGGGTCGGGGGCCGCCGTCTCAGCGCATCTGCTCCCACATGGCGCGGGTCATCTCGTACTCGACCTCGCCGAGGTGGGCGTCCGGGAGCGGATCGTCGAACGGCGGGTAGTACGTGCGCACGTACCGCATGCCGATGGCCCGCATCACTCCTCTGGATCCGGCGTTGGCGGCCATGGTCTGCGCGATCACACGGCTCTGCCCGACCGTGTCGAAGGCGTGCCGCAGCAGGGCGCGGGACGCTTCACTGGCCAGGCCCTGTCGCCAGTGCCGGCGGACGAGGCGGTACCCCAGATCGCAGACGGTGGGATCGTCGGGCTGGTCGGGACCATGCGCGGGCGGCAGCATCATGAGCCCGACGAACTCGCCTTCCTCTCCTCCAGCGGAGAGGTGCGCCATCCAGAAGCCCAGCCCGTCCACCTTGCCCGCCATGGCCATCCGCCGCCGATGCGTTGCGACCGCCTCGTCCCTGGTCGGCGTCCTCGCGTCGAGGTAGCGCAGCACCTCGGGGTCGGAGTCGAGGTGAACCTCCAGGTCGAGGTGCCGATCGGCCAGCGGCACCAGCAGCAGACGCTCGGTGCGCAGGATCGGTTGAGGCATGTGACAACCGTTTCACGGCGGCATCGGCGAAGCGATCGTTTTTCTCCCCGGCCGTGTCCGGTGGATCAGCGGGTCCGAGAGCCACACGGCTGTGTTCCTCGCTGGCTATGGCCGAGATCGCCCCCACCGGCGTGTGGGACGCCGCCTGAATGATCGAGGCAGCCGAGGAGGCGTCTCAGCGGCGGCGGGTCAGGAGGAGGCGGGGGACGCGGTGGAGGCCGCCGCCGAGGACCAGCAGGCCGCCGACGGACAGCAGGGCCAGGTTCATGATCCATTCTCGGGATCCGGCGGGCAGGTACACCGTGCTCGAACGGCCGATGTCGCGCGCCCGGGCCGTCTCGCCCACGCGCAGGCCGTCGCCGCTGCCGTGGAGGGCGACGACGGGGCGGACCACCGCCCCGTCGTCGGACCGGAACGTCCCGCGCAGCGTGCACGCCTCGTGCCCGGGATGGCGGATGCAGGTCCGCTCGCGGGCGGTGAAGACGCCGGGCGTTCCCTCCCCGGCCCGCGCCGCGCGCAGCACGGTCCCGGCGTTGGGCAGCACCAGGTACACCAGCAGCAGCCCGAACGCCGCCATCAGCATCCCGAAGGCCGAGACGCCCTTCGCGCGCGCGGCCGTCGCCCCGTCGAGCGTCATCACGCCGCTTCGGCGACGGGCCTGCGCTCGGGGACGGTGGCGCACGCGCACCTCATCGCGGCGCGTTCGGCCGCGCTGGGCCTGCGGTGCAGGTACATCGCCACCACCATGGGGGCGAACACGAGCGCGTTGTAGAACAGGTGCAGCTCCACGCGCGGCACCAGGAGCTGGATGATGCTGGTCGGCGCGGCGCGTCCCGCCAGGTTGGCGCCGAAGAGCGCCTGCAGGAGCAGCAGCAGGTGTTCGAGGTGGTGCCAGACCTGGACGCCGAGGGAGATCTTCCACCAGGTGCGGGCCCGCCCGGTGAAGCCGGGCAGCAGCAGGACCAGCCCGACCAGCATGATCAGCGCGTAGCCGTAGTGCATCCACTCCGAGGTGACCAGCCACGGGAACGGCACCCCCAGCACGCCGCGCGCCTCGGGCAGCGACCAGCCGAGGACCCAGATCTGGACGGCCTGCGCAACGTGCTCGGCCCAGTGCGCGACGACGATGAACAGATAGAAGGCCAGCCCCGCCCTGTGGTAGCGGGTGTTGAGCGTGCGCACCGCCGACCGGAGTCCGCCGCCTTGTTCCAGAACGTTCGCCACCTGCGGCACCTTTCGCGAGAGGACGATCTCCTCATCCCACCTCGGATCGGGGCGGCGCGATTCTTTGAGCGTGCTCACCTTCCGCGCGGCGCGGCCGTGGCCGACACCGGCCGTTCGGTCCGGAACACCGAAAAGGGCCCCTCCGGAGAGGGGCCCTTTTCGCGGGGTCACCATGAGGACACGCTGTGGTCTACTTCTTCATCGTCCTCCGGGCTTCCTTGGCCGCGTCCTTGAGCTGCTCGCCGACCTGCTTGGCGCCGCCGGACATGCGGTCCTTGCGGCCCTCGGCCTCCATGTAGGGGTCGCGCGAGTCCCGGCCGGCCTGCTCCTTGCCGCGGCCCTTGGCCATCTGGAGCTTGTTCTTCATCTTGTCGAGGAAGCTCATGCTCTCCTCCTTCGTACGAGGTTCGTACAGTCCTGGGCGTGCCCGCCATATCCCGATCTATGCAGGCCGCCGTCAACGAGATGCGCGCACGTCATGGCGGATGCGGGCGGCCTCGCGGTGGATGCGGGCCTCGGTCTCCATCAGCTTCGCCTCGGCGCGCTCGGTGCGCATCCGGGCCCGCATCTCCGAGAACGTCGGCACGCGGCGGCGTTCCCCGCGGGCGGCCCCGCGGCCGGCCCGCGCCCGCGTGAAGCGGTCCAGCAGTCCCATCTCCCTCGCCTCCCTCGGTCGGCCACCCGATGCCCGGTTCCCGGCGATTCATGCGCGCACACCGCCTGACGTGGGCGTTCGGCGGGCGGTCGCGTTGGGGGAATGCGGAGGCGCATGGCAAGGTTGTGCCGTGAAAGGACGATGGCGTCCGCCCCCGTACCCGCCGATGCGTCAGCACAGGAGCACCCACCGTGTCGTTGCCACCTCTGGTCGAGCCCGCAGCGGAGCTCACCCGTGACGAGGTCAATCGTTACTCGCGGCACCTGATCATCCCCGACGTCGGGATGGCCGGGCAGAAGCGCCTCAAGAACGCCAAGGTCCTGTGCGTGGGCGCGGGCGGTCTCGGATCCCCGGCGCTGATGTACCTGGCCGCCGCCGGTGTGGGCACCCTCGGCATCATCGACTTCGACGTCGTGGACGAGTCCAACCTCCAGCGCCAGATCATCCACCGGCAGGCCACGCTGGGCCTGCCGAAGGCGGAGTCGGCGGCCGCGACCGTGCGCGAGATCAACCCGTTGATCGACGTGGTCGTGCACAACACCGCGCTCGACCGCGACAACGTGATGGAGATCTTCGCCCAGTACGACCTGATCGTCGACGGCACCGACAACTTCGCGACCCGCTACATGGTCAACGACGCGGCGGTGCTGCTCGGCAAGCCGTACGTGTGGGGGTCGATCTACCGGTTCGACGGCCAGGCCAGCGTGTTCTGGGCCGAGCACGGGCCGTGCTACCGCTGCCTGTACCCCGAGCCCCCGCCGCCCGGCATGGTGCCCTCGTGCGCCGAGGGCGGCGTGCTCGGCGTGCTGTGCGCCTCGATCGGCTCGATCCAGGTGAACGAGGCCATCAAGCTGATCACCGGCATCGGGGAGCCGCTGGTCGGCCGGCTGATGATCTACGACGCCCTGGAGATGAGCTACCGGTCGGTCAAGGTCCGCAAGGACCCCGAGTGCCCGCTGTGCGGCAAGAACCCGACCCAGACCGAGCTGCTGGAGGACTACGACGCGTTCTGCGGCGCGGTCTCCGACGAGGCCGCCGAGGCGGTCCGGGACTCCACGATCTCCGTGCACGACCTGAAGGCGATGCAGGACCGGGGCGACGACATCTTCCTGGTGGACGTCCGCGAGATCAACGAGTACGAGATCGTCTCGATCCCGGGCGCGACGCTGATCCCCAAGGGCGAGTTCCTCAACGGCTCGGCGCTGGAGAGGCTGCCCCAGGACAAGAAGATCGTGCTGCACTGCAAGTCCGGCGTGCGGTCCGCCGAGGCCCTGGCCGTGGTGAAGAGCGCCGGGTTCGCCGACGCCGTCCACGTCGGCGGCGGCGTGCTGGCCTGGGTCAACCAGATCGACCCGAGCCAGCCCTCCTACTGATCCGCCGGACGGCGAGGGCCCCGCGGGACGCGTCCCGCGGGGCCCTCGCCGTTTCCCACCCCCTCCGACCTGCGAACTCCTCCAAACCGGTTGTGATCTGGAGCACGCGCCGAAACACTGGGGCGGTACCCCGGACCCGCGCCGTACGGCCGAACCGGCCGACGATGCCGCGCCCGGCGGACGTCTTTCCCACCCCACCCTCGTTGGAGGACCCCATGTCCGCGCAGGTGATCACTGAGGCCGAGGTGGCGCTCGGGCACCTGGAATCGCTCACCGACGAGCTGCGTGCGCGCGGCTGGGCCGTCGAGATCGCCGCGTTCGGCGACCGCTGGCCGTCGGCGACCGTCGCCAACCCCGAGCTGACCGGGCTGAACGAGACCGTCATCGCCGTGCTCGACCACACCGACCGCTCCTGGTCGTTCTTCTACGGCTGGGGCGAGCGGATCGCGCCCTGCGCCGAGGTGCACCGCACGGCGACCGCGCTGGCCCGCGTGCTGGCCGTCCGGCGCGACTGAAGACTCCGCGGCGGCGCGGTGCGGAGGGCCCGTGCCGCCGCGGTCCCCAACTGACCCCCAAGTCACAAACTGCTGACCAGCCTGAATACCATGAACACATGGCTTGGACGCGGTATGTGGCAATCGGAGACTCCTTCACCGAGGGCATCGGTGACACCCACCCCGACGGCACGCCCCGGGGATGGGCCGACCGCGCCGCCGAGCTCCTCGCCGAGCGCGCCCCCGGCTTCGGCTACGCCAACCTGGCGATCCGCGGCAGGCTCCTCGACCAGATCGTCGACGACCAGCTTCCGGCCGCGCTCGCCCTGGAGCCCGACCTGATGTCGATCTCCGGCGGCGGCAACGACCTGCTGCGCCCCGGCGTCACCGTGGAGGCGCTGGCGGCCCGCATGGAGGAGGCGGTGGCGAAGGTGCGCGCCACCGGGGCCGACGTGGTGCTGTTCACCGGCGTGGACCCGGCGGACTCGGCGGTCATCCGCCGCACCCGTTCCCGCGTGATGGCCTTCAACGGGCACCTGCGGGAGATCGCCGCGCGCCACGGCGCGTACGTGGTGGACCAGTGGTCGATGGACATCCTCCGCGACTGGCGGATGTGGGGCGAGGACCGGCTCCACATGTCCCCGGCCGGGCACCGGCGGGTGGCGCTGGCGATGCTGGAGGCGTTGAAGGTCCCGGACGTCGAGGACTGGCGCGAGCCGCGGCTGCGCCCGCTCCCCGAGCTGAGCCGCAGCGCGCAGCTGCTGCGCGACCTGCGGTGGGCGCGCGGGTACCTGGCCCCGTGGGTCGGCCGCCGCCTGCGGGGCCGCTCCTCCGGCGACACGGTGACGGCGAAGCGCCCCGCCCTCGAACCGCTCGCCCGCTAGGTCCGGCGGCCGGGCGGGGGACACCTTGGCCCGACGACCGGTGGCGGCTGCGCGTTGCGCCCGGCGAGGACGCCCGCAGGTGTGGCCCTACGACATGGACCACGAACGCCGTGAGCCGCCCGGCCGCGTGAAAACTGCTTGAAACAACCCTTTGCCGCGCCGGGAATCCCGTCTAGCGTTTCGGTAAGCGCTTTCCAAAGAGGTTCCGGGCCTCCTCGCACGACGGCATGCCGCTCCCACCCATGATCCACGCGCGGAAACAAGGAGAACGCCGTGATCAAGACCTCTCTGTCCGCCGGAACGCTCGCCCTCGCCGCCCTCGCGGCGGCCGGCTCCGCCCTGCCGAGCGCCTCCGCGCAGATCCGTGCTCCCATGGTCCAGGCGAACGCCGAGTCCGCCCCCGTCGGCTACGCGAGCATGAACGGCGGCACCACCGGAGGCGCGGGCGGCGCCACGGTGACCGTCGGCAACGCGGCCGACTTCGTCAGGTACGCGACCTCCGCCAGTCCCTACGTCATCCGGGTCAACGGCACGATCACGCTGTCGGGCATGCAGGACGTGGCCTCCAACAAGACCATCATCGGCGTCGGCACCTCCGGCCGCGTCACCGGCGGCGGGCTGGACCTCGACTCCGTCCGCAACGTCGTCATCCGCAACCTGACCTTCACCGGGGCCGGCGACGACGCCATCAACGTCCAGGACGGCTCCACCAACATCTGGATCGACCACAACGACCTGTCGAACGCCAGGGACGGGCTGATCGACATCAAGCGCGGCTCGGACTTCGTCACGGTGTCGTGGAACCGCCTGCACCACCAGGACAAGTCGATGCTGCTCGGGCACTCCGACGGCAACGCCTCCCAGGACACCGGCAAGCTGCGCGTGACCTACGTGCACAACTGGCTGGACGGCACCACCCAGCGCCACCCCCGGGTGCGCTTCGCCAACCCGGTGCACGTGTTCAACAACTACTACGTCAACAACAGCGGCTACGGCGCGGCGTCCACCGAGAACGCGGGCGTCCTCGTCGAGAACAACTACTTCGAGAACGTGGAGGAGCCCACCTCGATCCAGGAGGGCTCGTCCGACCCCGGCAACATCAGGGCCGTGGGCAACCACCTCGTCAACTCCGGGACGCCCGTCACGCGCAACCCCGGCGCGGTGAAGGCGGTCCCCTACCCCTACACCGCCGAGGCGGGCGGCGCGGTGAAGGCCACCGTCACCGCGGGCGCGGGCGTCGGCAGGATCTGATCCGGATCCGGCCGGAACGCGGGGGCCGGGCGGGACGCGTCCCGCCCGGCCCCCGCGCACCGACGCGCGGAGCGGTGCCGCGGTGATTTTGCCGGTGGTGGATCGCCCCTTGACAATCGCCAGGCGAGGGAGCGGGCAGGCACGCACGCAGGGGGAAGGGGGACCATGGGCCGCCTGCGCCGCTGGCACGCCCGGCTGTGGATCTCGGTGCGCGGCCGGGCCACCGTGCTCACGCTGCTGGTCGCCGCGGTGGTGCTGGGCGTGGCGCTGACCCTGGTCTCCATCCTGATCACCCAGCTGGTGCGCCAGCAGGTCTACCGGGAGACCGCCGAGACCGCCAGCCGGGTGGCCGCCGAGGCGGACGCCGGGCGGCTGCCCGACCCGATCCCGGTGCGCCGGCCCCGGGTGCGGTGGGTCCAGGTCGTGGACGCCTCGGGCCGGGTGCTCGCCGCGAGCCGGGACGCCCGGGGCAGGCCGCCGCTGGTCACGCGCCCCGCCGACCTGATCCTGAACGACTACACCCGGTGCCCGCCGGACCTCGGCTCGTGCGTGACCGTCCGGGGCGTGCACCTCATCGAGTCGTCCTACGGTCCCGACGTGATGGTGTACGCCGCCGCCCGGGTGCCCGGCCTGAGGTCCCACTGGCCGGTGTTCGCCTCGATGGCCGTCCTGTACGTGCTGGCGCTCGCGCTGATCGGCCGCTGGGTGTGGTGGCTCATCGGGACGGCGCTGAGGCCGGTGGAGGCCATCCGCGCGGACATGGCGCGGTTCAGCACCGACCATCCGGGCCGCCGCGTCCCGGTGCTCTACAGCGGCGGCGGCGAGATCCAGCGGCTGGCCGAGACCGTGAACGCCACGCTGGAGCGGCTGGACGAGGCCAACGACCGGCAGCGCCGGTTCATCTCCGACGCCTCCCACGATCTGCGCCAGCCGATCGCCGCGGTCATCGCCGAACTCGACCTGGCGCTCCAGGACCTTCCCGACGGCGAGGCCCGGTCCGGCGTGGAGGCGGCGCTGCGCCAGGCCGAACGGCTGAACGAGATCGTCGCCGACCTGCTGGAGCTGTCCCGGCTGGCCTCCGGCGCGCCCGCCCCGGTCGAGCGCCTGGACCTGGCCGATCTGGTCCGGCAGGAGCTGTCAGACCGGCACGGCCGCGTCCCGATCACCTGCCGCCTGGAGCCCGGGGCGACGGTGCGCGTCAACCGGATCCGGCTGGCGCGCCTGCTGGGCAACCTGGTCAACAACGCCCTGCGGCACGCCGGGACGGCGGTGGAGGTCACCGTCCGGACCGATGACGGCACCGCCGTCCTGGAGGTCGCCGACGACGGCGCCGGGGTGCCCGAGGACCTGCGGGACAAGATCTTCGAACGCTACGCCCGCGGCCCGGACTCCCGTTCCCGCGATCCCGGCGGCACCGGACTCGGCCTGTCCATCGCCCGCGAGATCGCCCAGACCTACGGCGGCTCCCTCACCCTCGCCGGCGGCGCGCCGGGCGGCGCCCGCTTCGTCGTCCGGCTCCCGGCGGACCCCCCTCCCGGGCCGTCCCGGAGCGGATCGGTCGCGCACCGCGCGTCGTGACCGTCACCTGCCGGGGCCGGTGGGGCCCTCGGTCACCAGGCGCAGCCCGTAGCCGCGGATCCACTCGATTCCGCCCCGTCGTCAGGGGCAGAAGACCTTCGTGGCGATCCCGTACACCTCGTTCTGGCCGGGGTTCCGGGTGTGGGGGTTGACCGACAGGGTCATCCGCCGGCCGTCGTCGGAGCGGAACGCGAACGTCAGGTAGCCGATCAGCTCGCCGCTGTGCCCCCAGATCGCCCGCCCGCAGGGCAGCGTGTACTTCTGCAGTCCCAGCCCGTAGGCGAAGCCCGCGTCGGTCCGGCGCGCCGCCCGCATGGCGGCCAGCGAGTCCCCGCTGGTGAGCCGGCGCGTGAGCAGCCCGTCGAGGAACCGGTCGAGGTCGCGCGTCGTGGAGATCATCTCGCCCGCCGCCCAGTCCAGCGAGGGGTTCATCCGGGTCGCGTCCACGATCTCGCCCGTCGGCAGCGGCTCGTAGCCGCGCGCGTGCGGCCGGGGCAGGCCGGGCCGGTTCCCGGGGACGACCGTCTGCGTCATCCGCAGCGGGCGCAGGATCCTGCGCTCGATCTCCCTGCCGTAGGGCCGGCCGGTCAGCTTCTCCACCAGCAGGCCCGCGACCACGTAGTTGGTGTTGGAGTAGCGCCAGCTCGTGCCCGGCTCGAAGTGCGGCGGTTTGGCGAACGCCACCTTCAGGAGCTGCTCCGGCGAGTAGGAGCGGAACCGTTCCTCGCCGCGCCAGCGGTTGGTGGAGTACCCGGGTTCGCTCATGTAGTCCCGGAGGCCGCTGGTGTGGTCGAGGATCTGCCGGACCGTGACGTGCGCGCCGCCGGGGACGACGCCGGGCAGGTGGCGTTCGACGGGGTCGTCCAGTCCCAGCCTGCCCTCGTCGCGCAGTTGCAGGAGCACGGTCGCCACGAACGTCTTGGTCACGCTGCCGATCCGGAAGTGCCCGGCGGGGTCGGCCGGGCGCCGGGAGGCCAGGTCGGCGACGCCCGCGCCCGCCGTCCAGCCGCTCCGCCCGCCGCCGACCCTGATCATCGCCGCGGTCGCGGCCCGGTCCCGGACCATGCCCTCCAGCGCCGCCTTGATCTCCGCCCTGGCCTGCGCGGTGTCCTGCGGGGCGGTCGCCGCCACACGTCGGCCGTCCGCCGTCCGGTCGCCGGTGCCCAGGACGGCCCACGGCACCACGGCCGTGGCGGCCACCAGCGCGCCCGACACCAGTGCGACGTTCCGTTTCCGCTGTTTTCTGATCATGCTGGAACGCTAGGGCGGGCCGGGGACCCGGACCATGCGGCCGACCGTCGTTCCGGCTGAGGTTTTCCCCACCCCGCGGCATGCGGGGAGGCGGCGCTCCGGTGCCGACTCCCCGCCCGGCGCCCGCGCTAGGCGGACTCGGTGGGCAGGCCCGCGGCCACCCAGTCCTCGATGCCCTCCCGGTACTTGCGGACGTTGCCGTAGCCGAGGGCGGTGAGGCGGTCGGCGACCTGGCCGCTGTTGGGGCAGGCCGGGTTGGAGCAGTAGGTGACGATCGTGGCGTCGCGGTCCGGCAGCGCCTCCGCCGCCCGCGCGTCGACCTCGCCCGGGGCCAGGGCGACGGCCCCGGGCAGGTGCTGCTTGGCGTGGTACTCGCCGCCCAGCGCGTCGACGACGGTGACGGTCCCCTCGTCGATCGCCGCCTTGAGCTCGTCGCGGGTGATGAGCGTGGTCATGTCACTCCCTCCACAGAATTCGGACTATAGTCCGCTTATGCCCGAGAACAGTAACGGACCGCAGTCCGCTTCTGCAACACCGCTGGAGCTGCTCCGCACCCCGCCACCCCGGGAGCGCGCCGACGCCGCCCGCAACCGGGCCGCCGTCCTGGAGGCCGCCGCCCGGCTCTTCGCCGAGCACGGCGTGGCGGCGGTCTCCATGGACCAGGTCGCGGCCGCCGCCGGGGTGGGCAAGGGCACCCTGTTCCGCCGGTTCGGCGACAAGGCGGGGCTGGCCTCGGCGCTGCTCGACGCGCGGGAACGGGTGCTCCAGGAGGCGATCCTGTCCGGCCCGCCGCCCCTCGGCCCCGGCGCCCCGGCCGCCGACCGGCTCGCCGCGTTCGTCGACGCCTACCTCGACTACCTGCTGGAACACCTGGACCTGGTCCGGATGTCGGAGACCGCGTCCCCCGGGGCCCGGTACCGGATCGGCGCCTACCGGTTCTGGCACCGGCACGTGACGCTCCTGCTGGACGGGCCGCCCGACCCCGAGCACGCCGCGCACGCCCTCCTCGCCGCGCTGGCGGCCGAGCACGTCGCCGCCCTGCTCCCGGACCTCGGCGAGCGGCGCGTCCGGGCCGGACTGCGCCGGCTCGCCGCCCGCCTGCGGTGACCGGTCCGGCACCGGAGAAATTCTAACGCTCGCTCAATATGTTACGGTCGTTCAAATTCTTTCCGGAACGGACGACTGGAGGCCCGCCCATGGCCAACCCGTACCGAGACCTGTTCCGCGCGCCGGGCGCGGTGGCCTTCACCGCCGCGGGCCTGGTGGCGCGGCTGCCGATCGCCATGACCGGGATCGGGATCATCACGATGCTGGCGCAGACGCGCGGCGCCTACGGGCTCGCCGGGGCGGTCTCGGCGACGTTCACGCTCGCCACGGCCGTGTTCGGCCCGCTGGTCTCGCGGCTGGTGGACCGGGCGGGGCAGCGCCGGGTGCTGCCGCCCGCCGCCGCGGTGAGCGTGGCGGCGACGGCCGCGCTGCTGCTGTGCGCCCGCCACGGGGCGCCCGCCTGGACGCTGTTCGCCTGCGCCGCGCTGGCCGGGACGCTGCCCAACATGGCCGCCATGGCCCGGGCGCGCTGGACGCACCTGTACCGGGGGTCGCCCCGGCTGCACACCGCCTTCTCGCTGGAGTCGGTGCTGGACGAGCTCACCTTCGTCGTCGGCCCCGCCCTGTCGGTCGCGCTGTGCACGGCGCTGTTCCCGGAGGCCGGTCCGCTGGCCGCCGCGGCGCT
The DNA here is from genome assembly GCF_014138665.1 of Actinomadura kijaniata. Taxonomy (NCBI): domain Bacteria; kingdom Bacillati; phylum Actinomycetota; class Actinomycetes; order Streptosporangiales; family Thermomonosporaceae; genus Actinomadura; species Actinomadura kijaniata. The sequence goes on along the minus strand of NZ_JACJIA010000001.1, from coordinate 449,580 downwards.
GCTGGCGCTGGGCGTGGCGGCGTTCGTGCCGCAGCGGCGCACCGAGCCGCCGGTCGTCCCCGCCGGGCGGGGGCCGGGCGGGTCGGCCATCCGCGTCGGGGCGGTGCGCGTCCTCGCCCTGGTCCTGGTCGCCGGGGGCGTCATCGTCGGGACCGTGGACGTGGTGAGCGTCGCCTTCGCCGAGAGGCGGGGATCCGCGGCGGGCGCGGGCGCCGTGCTGGCCGCCTACGCCCTCGGCTCCGCGCTGGCCGGACTGGGGTTCGGCGCGCTGCGGCTCGCGACGCCGCCGTCCCGGCTGCTGGTGCTCGGCACCGCCGGAACGGCGCTGACCACGCTTCCGCTGCTGCTGGCGGGCGATGTGGCGACGCTCGCCGCCGCGGTGTTCTGCGCCGGTCTCTTCTTCGCCCCGACGATGATCACGGTGATGGGCCTGATCGAACGGAGCGTTCCGCCCGCCGCGCTCACCGAGGGCATGACCTGGGCCGTCACCGGGCTGAGCGCGGGGGTGGCGCTGGGCGCGGCCGGGTCGGGCGCCGTGGTGGACCGGTACGGCCCCGGGGGCGGCTTCGCCGTGGCCGTCGGGGCGGGGGCCGCCGCCCTGCTGCTCGCCCTGGCGGCCCGGCGGACGCTGACCCGCCGTCCCGCCGGCCCGCAGACCGCGCCGCGGGCCACCGACTGCCCCGTCTGACCAGCGATAGGGTCCCCTGGAACGGACCGGAACACGCCGAGGAGCCAGGGGTGAGCGACCCGACCGGGGACGGCCGCCGCGTCAGGGGCGAACGCAGCAGACGGGAACTGATCGAGGCGACCGTCCGGGTCGTCGCGCGCGACGGGGTGGCCGGGGTCAGCCACCGGGCGGTGGCCCGCGAGGCGGGCCAGCCGCCGACCGCCGCCGCCTACCACTTCCGGAGCATCGACGACCTGCTCACCGCCGCGCTCACCCGCTGCATGGAGCAGGACGCCGCCCGGATGCGGGCGCTGGCGGCGCGGGCGGACGGCTCGGCGGCGGGGCTGCGGGACCTGGCCGAGCTGATGTGCGCGGTCGTCGCCGACCCCGACCACCTGCTCGCCGAGTACGAGCTGTACCTGCTGGCCGCGCGCCGCCCGGAGCTGCGCGGCCCGACGAGCGACTGGCTGGCGGCCGTGACCGAGCTCGGCCGCCGCTACACCGACGACCCGGTGCGGCTGCGGCTGCTGGCCGGCGCGGTCGACGGGCTGCTCATGCAGGCGCTGCTCACCGACGAGCCGCCCACGCCCGAGGAGTTCGAGGCGGTGCTGCGCGCCGTCCTGCCGTGACGCGCGCCGGGCGGGGCCGGATCAGCGCTTGACGCTCTTGACGCACATGGTGGAGTCGTTCACCTGCCAGGAGAAGGTGAACATGCCGTCCTTCGGGCACTTGTCCTTCTGGTTCGGCGGAAGGACCGCCGAGACCTGGTACTTGGCGTCCGGCGAGGCGCAGTCCACGATCTTGATCTTGTTGAGGTCGGCCATCATGCCGCCCCCGTCGAGGCATTCGCCCTGCTTGGCGTCGGCGGCGGCACGACCGCAGGCGGCGAGGCCGGAGGCGGCGAGCAGGAGGGCGGCGGTTCCGAGGACGGCACGCTTGAGCATGAGGGGGCTCCGTTGATAGACAGCCGTGTCTTTATATCGGAGCGCCTCCGCGCGGGTCATGGGATTTTGTCACATTCGTCGCGTGACGCGGCGCACGCCGAGCGATCCGTCGGCGTTCCTCAGGCCGAGCGTCGGCGACGCTTCTGGGCGGGCTTGTCCGGGGTCTCGCCGCGCCGCTTCTTGGCCGCCTCCACGCTGGCCCGCAGCGCGTCGAGCAGGTCCTCGGCGGGCCGGGTCCCGTCGTCGGGCGGCGGGACCACGTCGTGGCCGTCCGCCTTCGCGTCGATCACCGCCTGGAGCGCCTCCCGGTAGGCGTCGTGGTGCTCGGCGGGGTCGAACGCCCCGCGCATCGAGTCGACCAGCGAGCCCGCCATCGCCAGCTCCTGCTTGCGGAACTCGATCTCCTCCTCCAGGAACGGGAACTCCGGCGTGCGGACCTCGTCCGGCCACAGCATCGTCTCCAGCACGAAGACCCCGTCGCGCACCCGCAGGGTCGCCAGGGACTCGCGCTGCCGCAGCGCCACCTTCGCCACGCCGACCAGGCCCGACCGCTCCACCGCGTCGCGCAGCAGCACGTACGGCTTGTCGCCGCTCTCGTCGGGCTCCAGGTAGTAGGAGCGGGCGAAGTAGATCGGGTCCACCTCCTCGGGCTCCACGAACTGGAGCACCTCGATCCGGTGGCCGGTCGGCAGCGGCAGGTCGGCGAAGTCCTCGTCGGTGAGCACGACCATCTCGCCGCCCGGCAGCTCGTAGCCCTTGGCGACCTCGCCGTAGGGCACCTCCTCGCCGTCCACCGAGCAGACCCGCCGGTACCGGATGCGTCCGCCGTCGGCGCGGTGCACCTGGTGGAACGTGACGTCCCGCTGCTCGGTCGCCGCGTACACCTTGATCGGGATGGTCACCAGGCCGAACGAGATCGCGCCGTTCCAAATGCTGCGCATGTAGCGGTCCCTACCCCGCGGACGCCGTCCCTAGCGTCGCCCAAACGTTCGATTTGCTCCACCTGACGCGTTTGATCCTTTTTCTTGGAGCGCGCGAGGGGTAGGACGCGGTTATGACGATGCCGTGGCCGATCGAGCCGATGCTCGCCGTCACCGGCGACCTGCCCGAGAACACCGCCGAGTGGGGCCTCGAACTGAAGTGGGACGGGGTCCGCGTCATCAGCTACGTCTCCGCCGACGGGGTGCGCGCCAGCGGGCGCGGCGGGCGCGGCGGCGACCTGTCCGGACGCTACCCCGAGCTGTCGGGGCTGGCCGACCTGCTCCCCCACCACGACGTGGTCCTGGACGGGGAGGTGGTGGCGTTCGAGGAGGGCCGCCCCAGCTTCGCCCGGCTGCAACGCCGCATGCACGTGGACCGCCCCGACCCCCGCCTCATCCGCGAGGTGCCCGTCCGGTACGTGGTGTTCGACCTGCTGTTCCTGGACGGCCATCTCCTCTACGACCTCCCCTACGCCGACCGCCGCGCGCTGCTGGCCGACCTCGACCTGGCCGCCACCGGTCCCGTCGAGGTGCCGCCGTCGCTGCACGGGGGCGACACCGCGCAGGTCACCGAACTGCTGGAGTTCACCCGCGAGCAACGGCTGGAGGGCCTGCTGGCCAAGCGGCTGGACTCCCCCTACCGCCCCGGCCGGCGCGTCGACTTCTGGCGCAAGGTCAAGAACGTCTCCACCCGCGAGGTGATCATCTGCGGGTGGCGGCCGGGCCGGGGCCGCCGCCAGGGAACGGTCGGCTCCCTGCTGCTCGGCGAGTACGACGACAAGGGCAGGCTGTGCTTCACCGGGCACGTCGGCACCGGCTTCACCGACCGGATGCTGGACGACCTGCACGAGGCGCTGTGGCCGCTGCGGCGGACGACCGACCCGTTCGACGAGGTCGTCCCGCCCGAGCACGCCCGCGACGCCCAGTGGGTCGAGCCGCTGCTGGTCGGGGAGGTCGCCTACGGCGTCCGCACCCGCGACGGGCGGCTGCGGTTCCCGGTGTGGCGCGGCCTGCGCGACGACAAGGACCCCCACGAGGTGACCCGTGAGCTCTAAGCGAGTGGCCGTCAAGGTCGAGGGACGGGAGCTGAGCCTGTCCAGCCTCGACAAGGACCTGTACCCCGAGTTCACCAAGGGCGAGGTGGTCGACTACTACACCCGGATCGCCCCGGTGATGCTGCCGCACCTGAAGGACCGGCCCGCCACGCGCATCCGGTTCCCCGACGGGATCCACGGCACGTCGTTCGTGGAGAAGAACGCGCCGTCCGGCACCCCCGACTGGGTCCGGACCGTCACGCTCGCCACGCCCGGCAGCTCCCGGGGCCGCGACACGCTGGACTTCGTCATGGTGGACGACCTGCCGACGCTGGTGTGGTGCGCGCAGATGGCCGCGCTGGAACTGCACGTCCCGCAGTGGACGGTCGGGCCGCGCGGGGGACGCCGCAAGCCCGACCTGATGGTGTTCGACCTGGACCCCGGCGCCCCCGCGTCGATCATGGAGGCGTGCGAGGTGGCGCTGCTGCTGCGCGACCTGCTGGCCGCCGACGGGCTGACCGCCCATCCCAAGACCAGCGGCAAGAAGGGCCTGCACCTGTACGTCCCGATCGCCGAGACCGACCGGGCCGAGGAGTACGCCAAGCAGGCCGCCTACAAGCTGGCCACCGACCACAAGGACCTGGTCGTCGCCAAGATGGAACGCCAGGTCCGCCGCGACCGCGTGTTCGTCGACTGGAGCCAGAACAACCCGGCCAAGACCACCGTCGCGCCCTACTCGCTGCGGGCCGCCGAGCGCCCCAGCGTCTCCACCCCCATCACCTGGGAGGAGCTGGAGGACGCCCGCCGCCCCTCGGACCTGGTGTTCGCCGCGCCCGACGTCCTGGACCGCGTCGCCGAGCACGGAGACCTGCTGGAACCGCTGCTGAAGGAGCGCCAGCCCCTCCCCTGACGCGGTGCCCTGACTCCCTTTTCTGACAGGGTGCCTGCCGTATGTGTCCGAACCGCCACTCTCCGGCACCGTTTTCCGTCACCATTGGGACGCGGGGACACAGCGCGGAGGGGATGAACAGTTGACGCGGAACCACCACTATGACGTCGTGGTGCTGGGCGGGGGGACCGCCGGGGAGCTGGCCGCCGGCGAGCTGGCCCAGGCCGGGCGCGGTGTCGCGCTCGTGGAGAACCGCCTGGTCGGCGGCGAGTCCCCGTACTTCGCCTGCGTACCGTCCAAGAGCCTGCTGCTGTCGGCGCGGCGCGGCGAGACCTGGGAGCTGGCGGTGGCGCGCCGCGACGAGGTCACCGGCCACCTCGACGACGACCCGGTCGTGGCGCGGATGGCCGAGGGCGGGGTCACGGTGCTGCGCGGCTGGGGCCGCGTCACCGCGCCCGGCGTGATCGACGTGGACGGGACCGAGCACCGCTTCACCGACCTGGTCGTCGCCACCGGCAGCGCGCCGCTGCGGCCCGCCGTGGACGGGCTGGCGTCGGTCCCGACCTGGACCAGCGACGAGGCCCTGACGGTGCCGGACCTGCCGCGCCGCCTGGTCATCCTGGGCGGCGGGCCGGTCGGGTGCGAGATGGCGCAGATCTACGCCTCGTTCGGCTCCCAGGTGACCGTGATCGAGTCGTCGGGGCGGCTGCTGACCGCCGAGGCCCCGTTCACCGGGGAGATCCTGGCCGACGCGCTCCGCCGGATGGGCGTGGACCTGCGGCTCGGCGCGGAGCTGGCGCGCGTCGAGCGCGGCACCGTCGGCCTGCGGCTGTGGCTGAGCGACGGCGGCGCCCTGGACGCCGACCGCATCCTGGTCGCCGCCGGGCGCCGTCCCCGCACCGACGGGCTCGGCCTGGAGAACCTCGGCGTCACCGTCCCGCCCGGCCACCCGCTGCCCGTCGACGAGACCTGCCAGGTGGTCGCGCCGGGGGCGGGCACCGGCGGGGTGTGGGCGGCCGGTGACGTCACCGGCGTCGCCCGCACCGCGCACGCGGCCCGCTACCAGGCGCGCGTGGTGGTCTCCAACGTGCTGGGCAAGCGCCGCGAGGCCGACTACCGGGCCGTTCCCCGCGTCGTCTACACCACCCCGACGGTGTACTCGGTCGGGGTGTCCCCCGTTCTCGCCGAGGAACGCGGCATCGATCTGCTCACCGCCGGGTACGACCTCTCCGCGACGGCCCGCGCCGCGGTGGAGGTCGACGAACGCGGCCGTGTCGAGCTGTACGCCGATCGCAACCGAGGGCTCTTGATCGGAGCGGCGGCGGTCGGCCTCTACGCTGAGGAGTGGATGAGCGAGATCGCGCTGGCCATCCGGGCGGAGACCCCGATCGGGCTGCTCACCGACGTGGTGCACGCGTTCCCCACCTACGGTGAGTCGATCGAGGCCCCGCTGCGGTCCCTGGCCGAGCGCCTGTGAGGGGAGGACGCGCATGAGCGAGTACACCGAGGACCTGCCCGACGACGCCCCGGAGGCCGACCTGGTCGAACAGCGCGCCGCCCTGGTGGACGACGAGGACGAGGAGAGGGCCGAGTGGCCCCGGACGGTGCCGTTCGACGCCGACGAGGCCGACGCGGCCGAACAGGGCCGCGAGGTCGAGCTCGACGAGGACGACTATCGCTGAACCACGGTTGACATAGGTTTTTTCGAAAGGCCCGGACGCCCGTCGTCCGGGCCGTTTCGAGGCGCCGGGCCGGCGACGCGCCGGGCGGCGTCGCCCGTTGTTGGTGACCCACGAGGTTACCGACGCGTAGGATGATGAGATTGAACTCGCGGCGGTACCCCCCGTCCGCCGCCTTGATCGGTGATCGGAGAGTGTGGTGACCGCGACCCCGGACGCCCGCCCTCGTGGCACGCGACTGCCGCGACTGGCGCGCCGCCGACAGCTGCTCGGCGCTGCCCAGGAGGTTTTCGTCGCCCAGGGCTATCACGCCGCGGCGATGGACGAGATCGCCGAACGCGCGGGCGTCAGCAAGCCGGTGCTCTACCAGCACTTCCCCGGCAAGCTGGAGCTGTACCTGGCGCTGCTCGACGAGCACGCCGAAGCCCTGGTGAAGAAGGTCCGCGACGCGCTGGCCTCCACCACCGACAACAAGCTGCGCGTGCAGGCCAGCATGCAGGCGTTCTACGACTTCGTGGCCGGTGACGGCGAGGCGTACCGGCTGGTGTTCGAGTCCGACCTGCGCAACGTGGCCCCGGTCCGCGCCCGCGTGGAGCGGGCCAACCAGCAGTGCGCCGAGATGATCGCCCAGGTGATCGCCGAGGACACCGACGCCCCCGGTGAGGAGGCCCACCTGCTGGGCATGGGCCTGGTCGGCATGGCCGAGGTCAGCGCCCGCTACTGGCTGGCCCAGGGCCGCGCGATCCCCAAGGACACCGCCGAGAAGATCATCGCCCGGCTGGCCTGGCGCGGGATCTCCGGCTTCCCGCGCAGCGGCTGAGGCGGCCCCGCCGTTCCGCCGACGTCCGGCCGGGCGCGGTGATCTCCATGTCACCATGGAGGCACAGACGGCCCGCCGGCCGTGGCGGGACGGACGGAACCCACAGGGAGATCAGGTGCAGGTTCGCATCGGCGTCCAGTTCGTGCCCAAGGAACTCGTGGTCGAGACGCGGCAGAGCGCCGAGGAGGTCCAGCGGGCGCTGGCCGACGCCCTGGCCGTGGACCGCGGCGTGTTCACGCTGGAGGACCAGCGCGGCGGGCGGGTGGTGATCCCGGCCGCGCACGTCGGCTACCTGGAGATCAGCGAGGAGGCCGACCGCACCGTCGGGTTCGGCACCCAGTACACCTGAGCCCGGCCGACACCATCGGTTGGGAGCCGGTTGACCGGGACTTTGTTTAGTTTCCGTCGAGCGGGCACATCCATCACCGACCGAACGGACCGCGGCGTCCCCGGCGACGCGGTCCAGAGAACGGATTGGTGGCCGAAATGCTCGCGACGATTCTCTGGTTCATCCTCGTCGGCGCCGTGATCGGCGCCGTGGCGCGGCTGATCGTCCCCGGCCGTAACCCGATCGGCATCCTGCTGACGGTCCTGGTCGGGATCGCCGGCGCGCTCCTCGGTGGAGTCGTGGCCGACGCGCTCGGGGCGGGAACCCTGGTCGCCCTCGTCTTCGCGGTGATCATCGCCGCGCTGGGCGTGGCGGCGCTGACGGCGTTCCAGGCCCGGGGCGGCAGCGGCGGGCGCGGCTGGCGCCGCACCGGCCGCGGCACGTACTGACCCGGCACCGCCGTCCCGACGGTGACGACCGCCGCCCCCAGCCGCCCCGAGCGGCCGGAGCCGAAGCCCCCGTACCCTGCATACGGGGGCTTCGCCCCGTTCGGGTCACTTGCCGCCGGCGCTGGCCAGCAGACGCGGGTACAGCTCCGGGTTGATCATGTCCTTCACCTTGTCGTAGGGCGCGGTGAAGGTGAAGTTGTTGCAGTCGGTCCCGGTCGTGGACCAGATCAGCTGCATCCCCTCGGCCCGGAACATGATCCCGGCGGGGGCGGGCGACTCGACCGGGTCCCCGTCGCGCTTGCCGGGGAAGAAGTCCTGGCGCCGCAGGTCCTCCAGGTCGCAGTCCTTCCAGTCCTGCTTGGGCCCGCTGAGGGCCTCCCAGAGCTTCTTCAGCCCCTCCTTCTCCAGGGTCTTGCCGGTCAGCACGTCGGCGGCGGTGAGCGCCTTGGCGTTCTTCACGTCCACGATCACCGGGACGGTCGGCAGCGCCCCCTCGCCCTCGTAGCAGGGGATCAGCGAGATGGAGTTGGACGCGGCGACGATCTCACCGCGCAGCCCGAGCAGGACCTTGGTCTGGAGGACGTTGTTGCGGCCGGCGCACTGCTTCTTGCGCTCCTCGTCCAGGGTGGAGGACGTCCAGTTCACCGCCCACTCCAGCGGGGCGCGCAGCGCCTGGTTGACCTGCTGCTCGGCGTTCCGGTCCGCCAGACCGCCGATCTTGACGGTCTCGGCCTCCTTGAGCTCGACCTGCTTGTCGGCGCGGACGGTGCTCTCCTCGACCACGCGCGGCCCCGGGCCGGTCTCCCCGCCCTGCTTGCCGCCGTCGTCCGAGGAGCATCCGGTCAGCCCCGCCGCCAGCACGGCCGCGGCCGCAACGGCCCACGCACCCTGGAACCTCGCCCGCATTCGTCCCGTCCTCCCAGTCCGCCGATGTTCGAGCAATTGTGGCGGATGTCCGGCAGTGCCGTTGATCACCCCGGGTGGCCGGAGCGCCCCGTACGCCCCGTTCGCGACTTGGCCGACTGTGGCCGCGGCCGTCCCGGAGATCGCGGATTCCCTTGTCGGGTGGGGCCTGCGGAGACGGCGGGGAATAACCCGAAGGGGGTCATCGTTGGTACAGGAGATCGACTATTGGTGCAGGCATTCCAAGGTCGGTACACTGCGTCGCGGAGTGTGACCGCACGCAGCCACTCCATGCGGCTGCTTTCAACCCCTGACTGCGGTCGCCGAAGAAATTTTGATCGACGGCTGGTCCCTCTCGCGCGAGCGCGCGGCCAACGGACGCGACCGGCGACGCCGCAACCGACGCGGCACGCCAGGCGCGCCCCCGGCATGTGAGCCGGGAAACTGCGCAGCGCCGCGCAGGGAGCGAGGACCCCGCACTTTGGAGGCTGAAAGCCCTGTCTACCTTCGCTGAACTCGGGGTCGTACCCGAGATAGCAGATGCCCTGAAAGCCGAGGGCATCGTCGATGCCTTCCCCATCCAGGAGCTCGCCCTGCCCATCGCGCTGGGCGGCCACGACATCATCGGCCAGGCCCGCACCGGGACCGGCAAGACGCTGGCGTTCGGCATCGCGCTGCTCCAGCGCATCCGGCACGGCGGCAAGAAGCCGCAGGCCCTCGTGCTCGCCCCCACCCGCGAACTCGCCATGCAGGTCACCGACGACCTGCTGGTGGCGGGCGGCAAGCTGGGCACCCGCGTACTGAGCGTGTACGGCGGGCGCGCCTACGAGCCGCAGATCTCGGCGCTGCGCGAGGGCGTCGACGTCGTCGTCGGCACCCCCGGCCGCCTGCTGGACCTCGTCAAGCAGAAGCACCTCGACCTGTCGGAGGTCGCCGTGCTGGTCCTGGACGAGGCCGACCGCATGCTCGACCTGGGCTTCCTGCCCGACATCGAGCGGATCGTCGACCGCATCCCGGTGCGACGCCAGACGATGCTGTTCTCCGCGACCATGCCCGGCGAGATCGTCGCGCTGTCGCGGCGCTACCTGACCCGTCCGACCAACGTGCGCGCCGAGTCGCACGCCGAGTCCGAGACGACCCCGCAGGTCAAGCAGTTCGTCTACCAGGCCCACCAGATGGACAAGCCGGAGATGCTGTCGCGCGTCCTGCAGGCGCGGGGCCGGGGCCTGTCCATGGTGTTCTGCCAGACCAAGCGGGCCTGCGACCGCGTCGCCGCCGACCTGGAGCAGCGCGGCTTCGCCGCCGCCGCCGTCCACGGCGACCTCGGCCAGGGCCAGCGGGAGCGGGCGCTGCGCGCGTTCCGCAACGGCAAGATCGACGTGCTGGTCGCCACCGACGTCGCCGCGCGCGGCCTCGACGTCGACGACGTCACCCACGTGGTCAACTACGAGTGCCCCGACAGCGCCGACACCTACGTCCACCGCATCGGCCGCACCGGCCGCGCGGGCCGCGAGGGCACCTCCGTCACGTTCGTGGACTGGTCGGACCTGCCCCGCTGGAAGCTGATCAACGGTCAGCTCGGGCAGGACCTCGCCCAGCCGGAGGAGACCTACTCCACCTCCCCGCACCTCTACGCGGAACTCGACATCCCCGAGGGCATCACCGGCCGCCTGCCCAAGGAGCAGCGCGGCGAGCGCGCCGGGCTGGACGCCGAGGAGCTGGAGGACATCGGCGAGACGGGCAAGACCCGCTCCCGCACCCGTGACCGCGACCACGAGCGCGAGCGCGAGCGCGAGCGCGAGGAGGAGCGTCCCCGCCAGCGCCGCAGCCGCACCCGGGCCCGCACCCGGAACGGCAGGCCGGTCGAGGCGACCGCGCAGGCCGAGACCGCCGAGGTCGCGGCGGTCGCCGCCGAGGCCCCGGCCGAGGCGGAGGCCAAGCCCAGGCGCACCCGCACCCGCAGGGCCGCCGAGATCGTCGAGGCCGAGGTCACGGTGACCACGGAGACCGAGGTGACCGCCGAGGCGGAGGCCACCGCCGAGGTCAAGCCGAAGCGCACCCGCACCCGCAAGACCGCCGAGGCGGTCGTGGTCGAGCCCGCCGCCGAGGTGGACGAGGCCGAGGCCAAGCCCAAGCGGACCCGCACGCGCAAGACCGCCGAGATCGTCGAGGTCGAGGTGACCGCCGAGGCGGAGGCCAAGCCGAAGCGCACGCGCACCCGCAAGGCGGCCGAGGTCGTCGAGGCGGAGGCCGTCGTCGAGGCGGAGGAGGCCGAGGTCGAGGCCAAGCCCAGGCGCACCCGCACGCGCAAGGCCGCCGAGATCGTCGAGGCCGAGCCCGCCGCCGAGGCGGTCGTGGCCGAGCCCGCCGCCGAGGCGGAGGAGACCGAGGCCAAGCCCAAGCGCGCGCGGAAGACCGCCGTCAAGGCCGTCGTCGACGCCGAGGTGGAGGCCCCGGTGGACGCCGGCGCCGACGTCGCGGCGGAGAAGCCGAAGCGCGGGGGTCCGGCGCGGATCCCGGCGAAGATCAGCCCGGCGGGCGTGCCCGAGGTGCTGTTCCAGCCGCCGCCCCCGCCGCCCGGCGGGGAGAGCGTCGTGGAGACCGTCGCCACCGAGCGCCGGCGCGGCCCGGCCCGCCGCCGTTCGCGCGGTGACCGGCCGGCCTCCGAGCAGGCCAAGGCCGCCCGGGGCGGCTGACGCCCGCACGCTGCGAGATCACACACCGGTGTGGTCTCGCAGCCGTCGTCGGCGCGGAGCGCGGCGGTCGCGCGGACGTCACCCGCCGGACGAACGCAGGATCGGTCCCGGTCACCCCGAACGGCCATGATCCGCCGCATGAACCCCCACCTCAGCCGCCGTTCCGTGCTGGCCGGCGGCACCGCCGTCGCCGCCGGGACCGCCGCCGCCTCGCTGCTGCCGCCCTCGGTCCACGCCGCCCTGGCGCTGCCGGTCCGGCCCGGCGGGCTCAGGGCGATCGAGCACGTGGTCCTGCTGATGCAGGAGAACCGCAGCTTCGACCACTACTACGGCGCCCTGCGCGGCGTGCGGGGCTTCGGCGACCGCAACGCGATCACGCTGCCGGACGGCCGGTCGGTGTTCGAGCAGCCGGGCCCGAACGGGCCGGTGCTGCCGTTCCCGCTGCGCGAGGCGGCCGAGCTGGCCAAGAAGGACCTGCAGTGGATGGGGTCGCTGCCGCACGGCTGGTCCGACGGGCAGGCCGCGCGCGGCAAGGGCTGGAACAACGGCTGGATCCCGGCCAAGACCCCCGCGACCATGGCCTACCTGGAACGCCGGGACCTGCCGCTCCAGTACGAGCTGGCCGACACCTTCACCATCTGCGACGCCTACCACTGCTCGGTGCTGAGCTCCACCAGCCCCAACCGCAACTACCTTGTCTCCGGTCACACCGGCTACGAGCCCGGCGGCGTCAAGCGCGCCATCGACAACGCCGCCTACGCCGAGGACACCCACGCGGGCTACACGTGGACGACCTACCCGCAGCGGCTGGAGAAGGCGGGGGTCTCCTGGAAGGTCTACCAGGAGTGGGACAACTACCAGGACAACAACCTGGAGTTCTTCGTCGCGTTCAAGCAGATCGCCCGTAAGGCGCTCCAGGGCGACTTCAAGAGCATGGACTCCTTCTACGGCGCGCTCGGCAAGGCCGACGACGCCGGGCGGGAGCGGATGCTCAGGCGGCTGGAGGAGGGCGTCGCCACGCTGACCCCCGCCGAGCGCGGCCTGTACGAGCGGGGCCTGCGGCGCGTGCGGCCCGGCGGGCTGGTGGCCGACCTGCGCGCCGACATCGAGGCCGGGCGGCTCCCGGCGGTGTCGTACCTGGTGCCGTCGGCGGCCGACTCCGAGCACCCGAGCGCCTCGTCGCCGATCCAGAGCGCCCGCGTCACCTACGACGTGCTGGACGCCCTCGCCTCGGACCCGGAGGTGTGGTCGACCACGGCGCTGTTCATCACCTACGACGAGTACGACGGGCTGTTCGACCACGTCCCGCCGCCGCAGCCGCCCGCGCGCGTGACCGGCGAGTTCCACCAGGGCGACCCGATCGGGCTGGGCTTCCGGGTGCCGATGACGGTGGTGTCGCCGTGGACGGTCGGCGGGTTCGTGTGCTCGCAGGTGTTCGACCACTCGTCGATCACGCGGTTCATGGAGACGTGGCTGGGCGTGCCCGCGCCGGAGATCAGCGCGTGGCGGCGGACCGTGGCGGGCGATCTGACCTCGGCGTTCGACTTCCGGCGGAGCGGGCGCCCGCCGCGGGTGGAGCGGCCCGGCGAGGTGCCGCCGTTCTCGGGCCGGTGGAAGCCGCAGCCGCCCGCGAACCAGAGGATGCCGGTGCCGGAGCCCGGCGCCCGCCCGGCGCGCCCGCTGCCGTACCAGCCCGAGGCCCACGTCCGGCTGCGCGGCGGCAAGCTGCGGCTGTCGCTGGCCAACAGCGGCGCGGCCAGCGTCCACTTCCAGCTCTACCCGTACGCGGGCGAGCTGCCCGCGCCCCGGCACTACGACGTCGGCCGGACCGCCCACGACGACATCGCCCTGGCCGGGGACGCCTACCGGCTGGTGCTGACCGGCCCGAACGGGTTCCGCCGCGAGTTCGCCGGGACGCGGGACGACCGCGCCACCGTCGCCTCCGCGCCCAAGCCGGGCGGCCGCGACCTGGTCGTGGTGCTGGAGAACGACGGCGACACCGACCTGCGCTTCACCCTGCGGTCCCTGGCCTACGGCAGGCGGGTCCGCAGGGAGACGCTGCGGGCGGGCGCGCGCCGCACCCTGTCATGGCGCACCGACGACGGCTGGTACGACGTCGAGATCACCGTCGCGGAGGACCGGGCGTTCCGCCGCCGCCTGATGGGGCACGTGGAGAACGGCCGCCCCAGCGTGTCGGGCTGACCTCCGCCGCGGCCCCGCCACGGCCCCCGCCACGGGGCCTCACGGCGAGCGCAGCCGCAGCGCGGTCTCCGGGTGGTCGGTGATCAGCACGGCCACCCGGGGGTCGCCCAGGAAACGCCGCATCAGCGGCTCGGCGTTGACCGTCCAGACCATCGCGGGGAACCCGGCGCGGGCGCACTGGGCGAGCACGCCGACCCGCGCGAGACGGTGGTTGAGGGCGACCATGTCGGCCCCGGACTCCCGGATCGCGCGGATCGGCGCGAAGTCCCCGAACGCGCCGCGCTCCCAGAGCCCCCGGCCCACCGACAGCGCCGTGGTGACGTGCGGGAACGCCGTCTTCACCAGGGCGACCGAGGCGGGGTCGCGGGTGGTGACCACCAGGTCCTCCGGCGCGAACGCGGCCAGGGCCATCGCGACCGCCTCGTGCTCGCAGCCGCGCTCCTTGAGGTCCAGATGGGCCCTGGCGCGCCCGGAGATGATCCGTAGCGCGTCCGCGACACGCGGGACGGGCCGGGAGGCGGCCCGCTGGAGACGGTCCCGGGAGATCCGTTTCAGGGGCAGGCCCGCCACGGCGGGATCGTGGTGGACGACCAGCTCGCCGTCGCCGGTGCGGCGCACGTCGATCTCGACGTACTCGGCTCCGGAGTCGACGGCCTCGTGCAGGCCCGTCAGGCCCGCCTCGTCCCGGCGGTGGGCGGAGATCGCCGTCAGCACGTCCGCGACGCTACCACCGCGCCCCGGCGGGCGACCGCCGAAGCGGCGACGCCGGTGTTCGCAGATGCATATTTAGTATGGTGGCACCCCGTGAGCACGCCCCCGTTCCTGACCCTGCCCGCCGGCGTCCGCCGGACGTTCGTCGAGACCTCGCGCGGCGCCTTCGCCGCGCTCGAGGCGCTGCCCGGGTCGGGTGTGGCCGAACGCCTTCCCGCCCTGCTGGTCCCGGGCTACACCGGCAGCAAGGAGGACTTCATCGCGATCCTCCAGACGCTCGCCGCGTCCGGGCGCCGGGTGGTGGCCGTGGACATGCGCGGCCAGCACGAGACGCCGGGCGCGGGCGAGGACCCGGGCGCCTACGCCCTGCCCGCGCTGGGCGCGGACGTGTCGGCGCTGCTGGAGGCGCTGGGACCGGAGCCCGCGCACCTGGTGGGGCACTCGTTCGGCGGGCTGGTGACGCGGGAGGCGGTGCTGTCCGACCGGGTGCCGCCCGCGTCGTACACGCTGATGAGCTCGGGTCCGGGCGCGGTCACCGGCCAGGCGGCGGACAAGGCGCGGGCGCTCAAGGACTCCATCCCCCTGCTGGGGATGGAGCAGATCTGGGAGCTGAGCATCGGTCCCGACGCGGTCGCGCGCGGCGTGTCCCCGGAGGTCCTGGACTTCCTGCGCCGCCGCACCCTGGGCAACTGCCCGGTGGGCCTGATGACGATGGCCCGCGAGCTGATGACGGCCCACGACCGGGTGGACGACCTGGCCAAGCACGCCCGTGACACGGGCCTGCGCACGCTGGTGCTGTACGGCGAGGACGACGACGTGTGGGACCCGCGCGAGCAGGCCGCGATGGCCGAGCGCCTGGACAGCGCGAAGGTCGTCATCCCGGGCGCGGCCCACTCCCCGGCCGTGGACGCCCCGGAGACCACCGCCAGCGCCCTGATCGACTTCTGGAACCAGACCGAGCGCTGCGGCCGTCCCTGCTGACGCCGGGCGCCGGGACGCCGGATACTGGGGGGCATGCAGCTGCTGCCGACCATGACCACGGCCGACGTGCGGGACCGGAACGCGCGGGTCGCGCTCCTCCCGGTCGGGAGCTTCGAGCAGCACGGGCCGTTCCTGCCGCTGATCACCGACACCGTGGTCGCGTGCGCGGTCGCGCGGGAGATCGCCGACGCGTACCCGGTGCTGCCGCTGCCGCCGTTGACGATCTCCTGCTCGCACGAGCACGCGGCCTGGCCGGGGACGGTGAGCGTCTCCGCGCGCACCCTGCACGCGGTCGTGCGGGACGTCGCCGGGTCGCTGCGGCGCTCCGGCGTCGAGCGGCTCGTCCTGGTCAACGGCCACGGCGGCAACTACGTCCTCGGCAACGTCGTCCAGGAGTCGCACGGCGCGATGGCGCTGTTCCCGGGGCTCGGGGACTGGGAGGCGGCCCGGCGCGCGGCGGGCATCGAGACCCCGGCCGACGGCGACATGCACGCCGGGGAGCTGGAGACGTCGGTGCTGCTGCACGTCCAGCCCGAGCTGGTGCGGCCCGGCTACGAGAGCGCCGACCACCTCGCCGACGAGCGCCCCCACCTGCTCACCCTGGGGCTGGCCCCCTACACCGACTCGGGCGTGGTGGGGCGGCCGTCACTGGGCTCGGCCGCCAAGGGCCGGGACCTGCTGGCGAGCCTGGTCACGTCGTTCGGGGAGTACCTGGCGGTCCTCGGGTAGCCGCCGGGCGACCAGCACGGCGAGGCCGGGCAGGCTCGCCACCAGCGCCAGCACCCCGTAGACCACCGCGACGGTGAGGCCCTGGGCGGCGCCCAGCCCGGCGGTGCCGAACGCCGCCGCCGACGCCGCCTCGCGCGGCCCCCAGCCGCCGACGTTCACCGGCAGCGCCATCACCAGCAGCGCCAGCACCGCCAGCGGCACCAGCCGGCCGGCCGGGGCCGTCACCCCCGCGGCGCGCGCCGCGACCAGGAACAGCGCCACGTACCCGGCCAGCGCCACCGCCGACAGCCCCGTCACGCCCGGCCAGACGCCGCGGGCGAGCAGCCCGCCGCGCACGTCCCGCCACAGCGTGGCGCAGGCCCGCTGGACGCGCGGCAGCGTCGTGACCCACAGGAACGCGCCGGCGGCGGCCAGCACCGCTCCCCCGCCGAAGAAGGCGGCGTTCACGCTCGCGCCGGGGAGCGGCACCGGGCCGCTCGCGAGCAGGACCAGCAGCCCGACCGCCACCAGCACGGCCTGGCCCGCGACGCGTTCGAGCACCACCGCCCGCACGCCCCGCCCCAGGTCGCCCGAGGCGCGGCCGTGCCCGACGGCGCGCCGCACGTCGCCGAGCACGCCCGCCGGGAGGACCGCGTTCAGCAGCAGCGCCGCGTAGTAGTCGGCGACGGCCGTGCGCAGCGGCAGCCGCAGGCCGAGGCCGCGCGCCACCAGCCGCCACCGCCAGGCGCTCGCCACCGTGGTCAGCAGCCCGACGCCGAGCGCCGCCGCGACCTCCGCGGCGCCGACCGCCCGCAGCCCGTCCAGGAACGCGCCGGTCCCCAGCTTCCATATCGGCACCGCCACCAGCGCCGCCCCCACCGCCAGGCGCGCCCAGGCCCCGAGCCTCACCGGCCCTCCCCCGGCAGCGCGAGCAGGTCGGCGTGGTGGACGACCGCGCGCAGCCCCCCGGCCGCGCACGCGTCGAGCCGCCGCCGCAGGTAGCCGAGGTCGGCGAGGTCCGGGCGCTGCTCGACGGCCGCGCCGACCCAGCCGCGCAGCCACTCGGCCGTCAGCGCCGGACGCCCGTCGAGCCGCCACGGGCTGGCCGCGCGCAGCACCCGCGCGCCCCGCCGGGCGAACGCCTCCTCCGCCGCCGCGACGGCGTCCGGCCCCAGCAGGCCGTCCCGGCGCTGGTGCGCGTTGAACGCCGCCTCGTACTCCCCGTCCAGCGGGTCGGCCGGATCCAGCTCCACGCGCCCGGTCACCGACAGCGCGAACAGCGCCGGGCAGCCGGCCTCCACGCACGCGGCGGCCAGGGCGTCCATCTCCTCGAACGTGAACAGGTCCAGCAGCGCCGACGCGACCACCAGCGCGGTGCCCTCCAGCTCGGCGGCGCCCAGCCCGGCCAGGTCGCCCACGCGCGTCTCCACCTCGCCGAGGTCGGCGGCCAGGTCGGCGGCGGCCAGCGCCAGCAGGCGGGGGTCGCGGTCGTGCAGCACCCACCGCACCGGCCCCGGCAGCCGCCCGGCCAGCCACCGCACCATCGACCCGGTGCCGCAGCCGAGGTCGCGCACGACCGGCCGGTCCACCCCGGCGAGCCGGTCCAGCAGCGGGGGCAGCAGCGCGTCGGCGCGCGCCTCGGCGTCGGCGGGTTCCCGCAGCGCCAGCCACTCGGGCGCGAAGTCCGCGACCGCGCTCACCGGGCCTCCCCGCACAATCGCTCCAGCGCCGCCGCCATCCGCGACGCCGCCTCCGTCCAGTCGCGCAGCCCGTCGCGGCGCAGCCGCGCCGCCGAACGCAGCCGCAGCCGCAGCCCGCGGTCGGTGAGCCAGCGCCGCAGCGCGTCCTCCAGCGCGCTGACGTTGTCGGGCGGCACCAGCAGCCCCGGGACGTCCCCGCCGGGGGCCCGCCCCAGCGCCTCGGGCACGCCGCCCACCTCCGCCGCCGCCACCGGGACGCCCCGCGCCAGCGCCTCGGCCGCCGCCATCCCGTAGGTCTCCGCCCGCGACGGGAAGACCAGCAGGTCGGCGGTGTCGTAGGCGTTCGCCAGCGCCTCCCCGACCAGCGCGCCCGCCAGCCGGACGCGCCGGTCCAGCCCCCGCCGGGTGATCAGCTCGCGCACCCGCCCCGCGTATCCGGGGTCGCGCCCGAGCGGTCCGACGACCACGCACTCCCAGTCCAGCCCGGCGAGCCCGGCCAGCGCCTCGATCAGCAGGTCATGCCCCTTGCGCGGCGTCACCGACCCCACGCACAGCAGTTGCGTGGCCCCGTCGGTGCCGAGCGCCAGCGGCGCGGGGTCGGTCCCCGGCGGCACCACGTGGATCCGCGCGGGTTCGAGCCGGTGCCGCCGTATCAGGCGGCCCGCCGCCCACTCGCCGGTGGTCACGACCGCGTCGGCCCAGCGCAGGGTGTCGCGTTCGGCGGCCTCCAGCTCGGGGGGAGCGCCGACCTCGTCGCCGAGCGGCAGGTGCACCAGCACCATCGTCCGCAGCCGCCGCGCCGCCGGGACCACGATCTGCGGCACCCCGCACGCGACCAGCCCGTCCAGCACCACCGCCGTCCCGTCCGGCAGCGCGGCCAGCGCCCGCTCCAGCGCCTCCCGCGCCTCCCGGTCCGGCCGCGGCCAGCCGCCCGGGACGGCGATCTCGCGGACCCGCCAGCCCCGCGCGGGCAGCTCGTCGCACATCCGCCGGTCGTAGACGTTGCCACCGCTGGGCAGCGCGGCGTCGTCCACGTCGCCCGGCAGCACGAAGCACACCTCGCCCGTGACCGGGCCCCGCACCGCGGGCGCGTCCGCCACGAACGCCGTCACAGCGGCCGCTCGTAGCTCGCCCACGCGACGTGGGACTCGTGCAGGGTCACCGCGATCCCGTCCAGGCCGCGCGCGCCCTCGCCGAGATCGCCCGCGTGGACGCGTTCGGCGAGCCGGTCGGCGACGACCTTGGCCAGGAACTCGGTGGAGGTGTTGGTCCCGGCGAACTCCGGGTGCTCGTCGAGGTTGCGGTAGTTCAGGTCCGCCAGCGCCTCGCGCAGCCGCTGGGTGGCCAGCCCGATGTCGACCACGATGTTGTCGGCGTCGAGCTCGGCGCGCCGGAACGTGGCGTCCACCAGGAACGTCGCCCCGTGCAGCTTCTGTGCGGGCCCGAACACCTCGCCCCGGAAACTGTGCGCGACCATCACGTGGTCGCGGACGGTGACACTGAACATCTCAATCCTCCCGGTCGTAGACGATCCGATGGCACAGCACGCCGGGCTCCCCGGCGGCCAGCCGGGGCATCACCTCCGGCAGTTCGGCGAACCGGCTCTCCCCGGTGACCAGGGCGTCGAACGCCGGGTCGGCCAGCAGCGCCAGCGCCAGCGCCATCCGCTCCGCGGCCCGGCCGCGCCGCGCGGGGGCGACCGTCCCGACCTGGCTGGCGCGCACGGCCAGCCGCCGCGAGTGGAAGGACTCCCCCAGCGGGACGCCGACCCGCCGGTCCCCGTACCAGCTCATCTCGATCACCTCGCCCTCGGGGGCGAGCAGCTCCAGGCAGCGGGCGAGCCCGGCCTCGGTGGCGCTGGTGTGGAAGACCAGGTCGCAGTCGCCGTCCGCCGCCTCGGGCGGCGCGTACCCCACCCCGAGGGCGGCGGCGACTTCGGCGCGGGCGGCGACGGGGTCGACGAGCTGCACGCGCGCCCCGGGGATCCGGGCCAGCAGCCGCGCCACGGCGCAGCCGACCATCCCGCCGCCCACGACGGCGATCCGGTCCCCGACGCGGGGCGCGGCGTCCCACAGGGCGTTCACGGCGGTCTCCACCGTCCCGGCGAGCACCGCGCGCTCCGGCGGCACCGCGTCGGGGACGACCGTGACGGCCCCGGCGGGCACCACGTACCGCGTCTGGTGCGGGTAGAGGCAGAAGACGGCGCGTCCCACCAGGTCGGGCGGGCCGTGCTCGACGACGCCGACGTTGAGGTACCCGTACTTGACCGGCCCGGGGAAGTCGCCCTCCTGGAACGGGGCCCGCATCACCGCGCGCTGGCTCTCGGGGACCCCGCCGCGGAACACCAGCGTCTCGGTCCCCCGGCTCACGCCCGAGTACCGGGTGCGGACGACGACGTCACCGTCCCGGGCCTCCGGCAGCCGGGCAGACCGGATCTCCCCCGTCCCAGGCTCTCTCAGCCAGAAGGCCAGCGCGGCCCGTTCCATGCCCCACCTCCGTCTCCCCGGCCCGGCCGTGGTTCCACAGCCACACCGTGTCGCGTCCGAACGACCACACCAGCATCCCCAGCGCCCCCAGCACCAGACCGTGGGCGACCGGCTCGGGCAGCGCCCGCGCGCTCGCGGCCGCCAGCACGACGCCCTGCATCGCGGCGACGGCCTTGCGCGCCGTGCTCGGCGGCAGGCCCCCGCGCAGCCACGGCAGCGCCCATCCCGCCACGACGAACGCGTACCGCATCCCGCCGATCAGCAGGACCCAGGCGCCCAGCGACAGCGACACCTGGACGCTCAGCACGAGGATCAGGAACGCGTCGACCTCCATGTCGAACCGCGCGCCCATCGCCGAGGAGGTCCCGGTCCGCCGCGCCACGGCCCCGTCCACCCCGTCCAGCAGCAGCGCCACCGCGGCGATCCCGACGAGCGCCGCCGGACCGGCGCCGCCCGCGCCGTCGCCCACCCATCCCTGGACGACCAGCGCGGTCACGCCGCCGACCAGCACGGCCCGGCCCAGCGTGACCCGGTCGGCGGGGCCGAGCGCGCCGCGCCCGGAACGGCGCACCGCGTTCCCGAGCAGCGCCAGCAGCGCCGCGCCGTACCCGGCGCCGGCCGCCCACGCCGCCGCGCCCAGCCCGGCCGCCGCCCACAGCAGCCCGAACAGCGCCGCCTGCGCCCCGGCGGCGGCCCCCAGCTCCCACCCGCCCCACGCCGCCGGACCCCACACCACCGGACTCCGCGCCATCACATCCCGCGCCATCACATCCCGCACCATCACATCCCGCACCGTCGCCTCCCGCGTCGTCATGCCCTCGACACCGCCCCCAGTTGCGGCAGGTCGTGCCCCATCCGGTCCCGCTTGGCGGTCAGGTAGCGGACGTTGCCGTCGTGCGCGGGGGCCAGCAGCGGGACGCGCGCCGCGACGCGGATCCCGTGCTCCTCCAGCGCCGCCACCTTGTCGGGGTTGTTGGACATCAGGCGCACCGAACCGACGCCCAGGTGGTGCAGCACCCGCGCCGCCGGGCCGTAGTCCCGCACGTCCACCGGCAGCCCGAGGGCGGTGGCGGAGTCGATCGTGTCGAGCCCCCGCTCGTCCTGGAGCACATGGGTGCGGACCTTCGCGACGAGCCCGATGCCGCGCCCCTCGTGGCCGCGCAGGTACACCAGCACGCCCCGGGCCGCCCGCGCGATCTCGTCCAGGGCCCCGCCGAGCTGGTCCCCGCACTCGCAGCGCAGCGCGCCGAACACGTCCCCGGTCAGGCACTCCGAGTGCACCCGCACCAGCACGTCCTCCCCGGACCGCACGTCCCCGCGCACCAGCGCCAGATGCTCGGGGCCGCCGGGCTCGTCCCGGAAGGCGACCGCCCGGAACGTTCCGCGCCGCGTGACCAGACCCGACTCGGCGACCTCCGCCAGCTCACCGGACCGTCCGCGCATGCTGTGCCACTTCCTCTCTCACCGGCGCCGACACCTCTCGGACGTCGCCGCGCACCCTGCGTCCATCCTCTGTACGGACGCCACCCCGCTCCGGGGTCACCTCTCCTCCGGAACAACGGCGCCCGCGGTGACGACGTTCACAGAGGGGGCCGGGTACCGCCACCCCACCAGGTAATGACACACTTACTTCGATTTGTCTCACCCGATTCTGGAGAGATGCGAATGGCGGCCACGGTCCAGCCCCCCGAGAGCGTCACCTGGCGCGTGCACATCGACCGTTCCATGTGGGTCGGCGGAGTGCGCGGCCTCATGCTCCAGGCCCTCCACCCCATGGCCATGTGGGGCGTCTGGCAGAACTCCAACTTCCAGGAGGACCCCCTCGGGCGGCTCCAGCGCACGGCCGACTTCGTCGGCATGGCGACGTTCGGCGGCCCCGAGGAGATCGCCGAGCTCGCGGCCAGGGTCCGCGGCATCCACCGCGGCCTGCGCATCCTCAACCACGACACGGGCAGGAGGGAACGCCTCGACCAGCCCGAGCTGCTGCTCTGGGTCCACTGCGCCGAGGTCCACTCCTACCTGGAGGTCGCACGCCGTTCCGGTCTCCCCCTCACCGACAGGATGGCCGACCAGTACCTCGACGAGCAGCGCCACACCGCCACCTACGTCGGCCTGCACGCCGAGGACGTCCCCGGCAGCGTCGCGGAGATGGAGACCTACATCAACGACATGCGGTCCTCCCTGCGTGTCACCGAGGAGGCCGCCGCGACGGTGCGGTTCCTGCTGTGGCCGACCATGCCGGAGAACCTGCGGTTCCTCACGCCCGGCAAGCCCGGCTACCTCCCGTTCGGCGCGCTGTGCTACTACTCGCTGCCGGACTGGGCGCGCAAGATGTACGGGGTGCTGCCGGAGGTGCCGCAGCCCGCCGTGACGGCCGCGCTGCGGTCGTTCCGGCTGGCGATGACGGCCGTTCCCGAACGCCTGCACGACTTCGCGTTCATGAAGCCGACCCGCGACATGCTGGAGCGCTCCCGGCGCCGCCTGGCCGCCGAGGGCTACGACCTGTCCCAGGGGCTGATCGGCCTGCGCGACCCCCGCACCTGGCCGTCCCAGCGCAGGTCCCTGACCCCCGCCTGACGTCCGCGCCGGCCCGCCGCCCCGGGAGACGCCACCTCAGATGGTGCCGCCTCAGATGGTGCCGCCTCAGGTGATGTCGCGGCGGGTCGTCGTGAACGCCGCGATCGCCGCGAACGCCAGGCCGTAGGCCAGCAACAGCAGCATCCCGCCCCAGGCGGGCAGCGTGTCCAGCTCGCCCATGCCGCCGAACCCGCCGGTGGTGCGGGTGATCGCGCGGACCGCGCCCGCCGGGAGCCACTGCCCGACCTCCGGCAGCGCCACCGTCACGATCGCCTCGACCAGCTGCACCCAGCCCACCGCGATGATGATCGCCGCGACCTGGTTGCGGACCAGCGCGCCCAGCCCCAGCCCGACCAGCGCGTACAGGCCCATCGCCAGGACCGTGCCGCCGAGGATCATCGGGATGTCGTGGTCCAGCAGCGAGGTGGACCCGCCCTTGATCGCCAGCGCGGGCCAGGCGACCGCCACCGTGAACAGCACCGTCGCCACGCCGAACGCCAGCCCGAACAGGAAGTACGACAGCAGCTTGGCCGCCAGCAGCCGGTACCGGCGGGGCGTCACCAGGAACGCCTGCGTGATCGTCTGGAAGCGGTACTCGCCGGTGATCCCGATGATGCCGAGGATCATCATGAACAGCGTCCCGGCGCTGGCGCTGGCGTACATGCCGCGCACCGTGGCCGGATCGGTGACCGGCGGCAGCGCGGACTCGCCGTTCATCTCGGCGCCCGCCAGCGCGATGTAGAAGCCGAGGCCCAGCAGCGCGAAGCCGAGCGACAGCGCCAGCATCCCGAGCCACATCCGGGTCGAGCGGATCTTCAGCAGCTCCGCCCTGATCAGCCTGGTCACGACGCCGCCTCCGCGCTGACGGCCGGGTCCCCCGCCGCCGGTTCCGTCCCGCCGAACTCCGCCATGGTCAGCTCCAGGAAGATCTTCTCCAGTCCGGAGCGGCCCGCCGACAGCTCCGTCAGCACCGCCCCGGCCGCCAGCGCCGCCCGCCCCACCTCGGCGGCGGCCACCCCGCTCACCCGCAACCGCTCGCCCTCGACGCGCACGGTGGCCCCGGCGCGCTCCAGCGCGGCGGCCAGCCCGGCGGCGTCGTCCGGGCCCTCGGTCCCCACCAGCAGGCCGCCGCCGTCCTCCCCGACCAGCTCGGCCAGCGGAGCGTCCCGCACCACCTTCCCGCGCGCGACGATCACCACGTGGTCGGCGGTCTGCTCCACCTCGGCCAGCACGTGGCTGGAGACCAGCACCGTGCAGCCCAGCCCGGCCAGGTGCCGCAGGAAGCCGCGCAGCCAGTGGATGCCCGCCGGGTCCAGTCCGTTGGCGGGCTCGTCCAGGATCAGCACCGGCGGCTGCCCGAGCACGGCGGCGGCGAGGGCCAGCCGCTGCCGCATCCCCAGCGAGAACCCCACCACCCGGCGGTCGGCGGCGTCGGCCAGCCCCGCCAGCTCCAGCGCCTCGTCGGCGCGGCCGGTCGGCAGCCCGGCGGCCAGGCACGTCACGCGCAGGTGGTCGCGGGCGGTCCGGCCCGGGTGGAACCCGGTCGCCTCCAGCGCCGCCCCGACCCGCTCGACGGGATTGCCCAGGTCGGCGTACCGCCGCCCGTCGATCAGCGCCCGCCCGGAGGTGGGCTCCACCAGCCCCAGCAGCATCCGCAGGGTGGTGGTCTTGCCCGCGCCGTTCGGCCCCAGGAAGCCGGTGACCTGACCGGGCCGCGCGGCGAACGACAGTCCGTCCACGGCGCGCACCGCGCCGAAGTGCTTGACGAGTTCCTCCACGAGGATCATCGCCACATCCTGTCAACGGCCGCATGCCCCCTGCATCCCACTTCGGGAGGAATTCAGCGCCGGGCGGCCTCCTTCCTGCGGATCACCGCGGCGCCCGCCGTCACTCGGTGACGCACTCGATCCAGTAGCGTCCCTCGGCGTCGCGGTGCGCGCCGTGGATGTCGGCGGGCAGCTCGGGGAAGGCGCGGTCGAACTCCTGCAGGGCGCGCAGGTAGGTCAGCAGCGGGCCGTCGTCGGGGCCGGTCGCCTCGCCGGGCATGAGCATCGGGATCCCGGGCGGGGTGATCACGACGGTGGCGGCGGCGACGCGTCCGGCCAGCCGGTCCAGCGGGACGCGTTCGGTGCCGTGGCGGATGAGCCGCTGGTAGCAGTCGGCGGGGGTGAGCACGGGCGCGGGCGGGTCGGTGAACACCCGGTCCAGCAGTCCGGCGACGCCGGAGTCGCGGAGCCGCCGGTGGACCCGCAGGCAGTACCGGCGCAGGGTCTCCCCGGGCGGGCCGAACCCGGGGACCGCCTCGGCCAGCGGCCGGTCGGCGTCGTAGGCGTTCCGGAAGTCGATCAGGGCGTCGACCAGGGTGCCCCACTTGCCCCGGGTGATGCCCATGGAGAACAGCACCAGCAGCGTGTAGTCGCCGGTCTTCTCCACCACGATGCCGCGCCGCTCCAGGTGGGCGGCCACGATCCGGGCCGGGACGCCCCGGTCGCCGGGGTTCCCGGCCGCGTCGATCCCGGGGCAGGTGATCGTCACCTTGACCGGGTCGAGCAGGCAGTAGCCGTCCTCCAGGCCGTCGAACCCGTGCCAGGCCGCGCCGGGCTCCAGGGTCCAGCAGCGCGGGTCGGCCGCCAGCAGGCCCGGGTCGGCCTCGTCGAACGGCACGCGCTCCCCGGAGTCGGGGTCGGTGACGGACGGGGGCTGCCAGACGCCGAAGAACCAGCCGGACTCCCCCTCCCCGGCGGCGATCCGGCGGCCCAGCCGCGCCATGGTCTGCCGGAACCGCACCGCCTCGGTGATCGCCTCGCCGGTCAGATGGCGCCCCGCCGGCCCGTCCACCATCGCCGCCGCCACGTCCAGCGAGGCGATCATCGGGTAGAGCGGGGACGTGCAGGCGTGCATCAGGTAGGTCTCGTTGAACCGGTCGTGGTCGACCGGCGCGCGCGGCGAGGAGCGCACGTGCAGCATCGCCGACTGGGACAGCGCCGCCAGCAGCTTGTGGGTGGACTGGGTGGCGAACACCGTGG
This sequence comes from Actinomadura kijaniata, assembly GCF_014138665.1. Classification (NCBI taxonomy): domain Bacteria; kingdom Bacillati; phylum Actinomycetota; class Actinomycetes; order Streptosporangiales; family Thermomonosporaceae; genus Actinomadura; species Actinomadura kijaniata. The sequence continues at coordinate 423,800 of NZ_JACJIA010000001.1, read as the reverse complement.
GCCGCCGCGGGCCGGGCAGGGTGCCCTCGTCCACGGCCATGCCGTAGCGGCGGCGGTAGAGGGGGTGGAAGCGGGCGTAGGCGAACCACGCCTCGTCGAAGTGCACGCGGGGCGTGCTGTCGCTCAGCAGCTCGGCGACCCGCACGGCGTCGTAGCACAGGCCGTCGTAGGTGGAGTTGGTGACGACGGCGTAGGAGGGGTGCGGGTCGGTCCCGGCCAGCAGCGGATGGCCGTCCAGGCGGGCCCGCACCGCCCCGGCGCGCAGGGCGGCGGGCGGGATGGGCCCGGCCAGGCCCAGGCCGTTGCGCTCGGGCACCAGGTAGACCGGCCGGGCGCCGCTGATGGTCAGCGCGTGCTGCACCGACTTGTGGCAGTTGCGGTCCACCAGGGCGGGCTCGTCGCGGGCGATGGCGTGGTGGCCGACGACGCGGTTGGCGGTGGAGTTGCCGTTGGTCACGAAGTAGGTGCGCTCGGCCCCGAAGACGCGGGCGGCGTTGCGCTCGGCGTCGCCGATGGGCCCGGTGTGCTCCAGCGGCGACCCCAGCTCCCCCACCGAGATCGACAGGTCGGTGCGCAGCAGGCGTTCCCCGTAGTAGTCGAAGAACGCGCGCCCGACCGGCGTCTTGAGGTAGGCCACCCCGCCCGCGTGCGCGGGGGTGTGCCAGGAGTACTGGTGGTGGTCCTCGAAGTCGCGCAGCGCCGAGAAGAACGGCGGCATCCTCCGGTCGGCGTGGTCCAGCGCGGTGCGGGCGATGCGCCCGGCGATGAACGCCGGGGTGTCCTCCAGCGGGAACACGAACCCGCAGATCACCTCGTACACCCACAGCGGCAGGTCGTGGGCGGCCCCGTCGGCCATCACCAGGAACACCGGCAGGTCGTGGTGGCGGTCGGCCACGCCCCGCAGGACCCGCTCGGCCTCCGGCGCGTCCCACTGCGCCAGCGCGGCCGCCAGCGTGGCGTCCGAGCGCACCACGGCCAGGGCGTCCCGGCCGTCGCGCGCCCACCGCACCCGCAGCCCCGCCCCCTCCAGGCCGCCGTGCACGCCGCGCAGGTGCTCGGCGAACACCGATCCGGCGTCGCGCGGCTCGTCGATCGCGAACAGGACAGTGTGCGACATCGCCGCCTCCCGGAGCAGGTCGGTCGCGTCCGGTGACGGAACGTGACCGCACCATTGTTGGGCGGCCGGTGGCGGCCGGGACAGTGGCGGCGTGGAGCGGCCGTCGTGGCCCCGGCGAATGCCGGGTCTGGCGGGCCGGACCGTCAGTCGGCGGGCAGCGCCGCCCACGGCTCCTTGCGGGACGCGGCCCGCTGCCCCTCGGGGCAGTGGCGGGAGAAGTCGCACCACGCGCACAGCGCCGACGGGTTCGGCGGGAACACCTCGTCGAACGGGGCGTGGTCCAGCGCCTCCCCCGGCCGGGGCCGCTCGGCCGGCCGCAGCGCCCGGTACGCCTCGTCGGCGTCCTGCGCCTCGGCGGCGATCTGCTCGGCCCGTCCCAGGTGACGCGCCAGCGACGCGTCGGTGTGCTCCCAGACGGCGACCTCGCCGGACGGCAGGTGGTGCAGCTCGACGCGGTGGCAGGGGCGGCGCAGCATCCGCGACGAGGCGACGGCGTACAGCGCCAGCGCCAGGGAGCCGCGCGCGTCGTCGGCGGTCAGCACGTGCCGCCCGGTCTTGTAGTCGACGACGACCAGCTCGGCGCCGCGGTCGTCGAGGCGGTCGACGCGGCCCGACACCGCGATCCGGTCGGTGCGGGTGGCGACGGTGCGCTCCACCCCGACCGGCTCGTCCTCGGGGTCCAGGCCCGCGACGTAGCGTTCGACCATGGCGCGGGCGCGGTCCCGCTGCCGGCCGGACTGCTCCTCGTCACGGAACCCGTCGGTGAGCCAGCCCCGTACCAGCAGCCGTCCGGCCGTCTCGGGGGTGCGCTGCTCGACCGGCAGCTTCCACCACCCGGCGAGCGCGTTGTGCACGCTGGCCCCGACGCTGTTGTGCGCCCACGGCGGGCCCTTGGGCGGCATCGGCCGGTCCAGATAGGTCATCCGGTACCGGCGGGGGCAGTCCAGCCACGCGTTCAGCCGCGACGGCGTGCACGTGTACAGCCGCCGCGGCATCCCCTCGAAGCCGAGCTGCTCGGCGCTCACGGCCTCGCCTCCGCTCGTCGCGCCCGTTCCGCGTGTGCGCGGCGGCGGGTCAGGACTCGTCGTTCTCGGAGGCCAGCGCGCCCCAGGACTCCCAGCGGGCGTTCTCGTCGCCGGCCGTGGTCTCCTCGCCCTGGCCGGGCAGCACCCGCATGTCGCGGGGCAGCGGCGTGATCAGCGCGCCGATCGAGTTGAGCTGCTTGCGCAGGTCCTCGAAGACGCCGCCGATCGAGCCGGGGCGGCCGCGGTGCAGGGTGTCGCCGGAGAACAGCACGCCGAGCTGGTCGCTGAGCACGCTCACGCTGCCCGGGGTGTGGCCCGGGGTGTGCTGGACCTCCAGCTGGGCCCCGGCGACCTCGAACACGCCGCCGTCCTCCAGCCAGATGTCCGGCTCCAGCGAGCGCAGCGCCTTGGCCTGCTCCTCGTCGTCCTCGTCGCGGGCGAGGCGGCCGAAGTAGTCGCGCCACAGCAGCCGGTCGGCCCGGTGCAGCGCGATCGGGGCCCAGTACTCCTCGTCCTCCTCCCCGGCGGCCGAGACCTCCAGGGCGGAGCCCAGATGGTGGTCGTTGCCGTCGGTGAGGATCACCGCCATGACCTCACGGTCGCCGACCTTGTCGAGCACGGCCTCGGCGTCGAAGCCGGGGTCGATCACGATGACCTCGGAGTCGTCGCCGATGAGGTAGGTGTTGTTCTCGACGTCGTACTCGGTGTCGTCCAGGGTTACCTTCCCGGACGTCACCACCTGTTCGATGCGCGCGTCCACGCCCCGCACCCTACCGTGATTCGCGAGTGGCGGCTCTGAGGCGTTCGAACGCCTCCGGGGCGGTGGTGTCGCGGGCCGGGATCTCGCCGTCGCGGCCGTGGAAGTCGCTGGAGCCGGTGGGGACCAGGCCGAGCCGTCCGGCGAGGGCGCGCAGGCGGGCGCGGGCGGCGGCGTCGTGCAGGTAGTGATCGACTTCGACGCCGGTCAGCCCGGCGGCGCCCAGCGCCTCGATCAGCCCGTCCGGGAACACGTGACCGCCGCGGGCGGCCCGGGGATGGGCGAGGACGGTCACGCCGCCGGCGGCGCGGACCAGCTCGACCGCGCGGAACGGGTCCAGCGCGTACCGCCGGGCGTGGGCGCGCCCGCCGGCGGCGATCCACTCGGCGGTGAACGCGTCCTTCTCCTCCGCGATCACCCCGGCCTCGACCATGGCGCGGGCGATGTGCGGGCGGCCGACCGCCTCGCCGCGCGCGTACCGGCCGACCTGCTCGTAGGTGATCTCGACGCCGAGCTCCCGGAGCCGGTCCACCATCGCCCGCGCGCGGCCCACCCGGCCGCCGCGGACGCGGGCCAGCTCGGCGGTCAGGTCCGCGTCGGCGGGGTCGAACCAGTAGGCGAGCATGTGCAGACTGTGGCCGTCGTACCGGCACGACAGCTCCATGCCGGGGACGAGCTCCATCCCCTCCGGAAGCGCGGCGCGGGCGGCGTCCCAGCCGGCCGTGGTGTCGTGGTCGGTGAGGGCCAGCACGTCCACCCCGGCGTCGGCGGCCAGCCGGACGACCTCGGCGGGCGTGCGCAGGCCGTCCGAGACGGTGCTGTGGCAGTGCAGGTCGATGCGCATGCCCCAGTCCTACCCGACGGGGTCACCGCTCCAGGGGGATCACTGCTCCAGGCGGGGGCTGGGGGCCCCGTAGGGCAGGTCCACCTCCATGCCGGGCTCGCGCAGGTCCAGCAGGCTCATCCGGGCGGCCATCAGCACCCCGGCCCCGGCGGGCCACAGCACCGCCCACAGCCAGTTGCCGAGGGCCTCGCCGACGAACACGGCGCGGTCCTCGCCGGGCACCGCCCACAGCGGCACCGTGTGGCCGGGCGTCGCCGAGGGGCCGCAGATCTCGATCTTGACGTGCGGCGGGCCGGTGTCGAAGCCCGCGCCCGGGTCGGGGCCGGGCAGCCCGGCGTGGAAGGCGCCCAGCCCGATGCCGGGCTCCTCGGCGATCAGCAGCATGTCGGCGGGCCCGCTCACCAGGTTGGGGCCCGACAGCGCGACCGCGCTGGCGCGGGTGCCGGTGCGCTCGTCGCCGACCGACCCGAAGCCGGTGACCAGCCAGCCGTGGGGCAACGGCCAGGGGGTCCACACCGGGACGCGGACGTCGTGCAGCAGGGCGGCCAGCCCCTCGGGCCCGGGGCGTTTGGCGGGTTGCCGGGGCAGCACGGCGCCGTGCACGGCACAGATCCAGTCGCTCGACCACGCGTTCGGGGGCCGCAACCGACCCGTGCAGCGTGGGCAGGTGGGCTCCGCCCTCATGGTTACCTAGCGTGCGTGCCGGAATTCGGCTCGTCAAGGTCATCACGGTCGACGGTCCGGAAAGTCCGGCCAAAATAGGCGCATGCGGGTGCGATGCGTGGGTGGGATCGTCCGGGACGAGGCCGGACGGCTGTTGCTGATCAAGCGGGGGCACGCCCCCTCGGCGGGGCTGTGGTCGGTCCCGGGCGGCCGGGTCGATCCCGGCGAGACCGACGCCGCCGCCGTGGTCCGCGAGATGCGCGAGGAGACCGGCCTGGAGGTCTCCGTGGGCCCGCTGGTCGGGACCGTCGACCGCCCCGGCGCGAACGGCGTCGTCTACGAGATCCACGACTACGAGGCCACCGCGGTCGGCGGCGTCCTGGCCGCGGGCGACGACGCCGCCGACGCCGCCTGGTTCACCCCGGCCGAGATCCGCTCCCTCCCCACCGCCCCCGGCCTGGTCACCGCCCTCACCACCTGGGGCCTGCTGCCCGCCTGACCGCTCCCGATCCGCCGTTATCGTCAGGATCATGGGTTTGCACGATCTGCTGGAGCCGCTGCTGCGGCCCGCGTTCCGTCTCGGCGGGACGCCCACGAGCTGGGCCGAGCTGGTCGGGTTCGTCACCGGGGTCGTCAACGTGTGGCTGGTGGTCCGGCAGAACATCTGGAACTGGCCGGTCGGCGCGGCCAACGTCGTCCTGCTCGGCCTGGTGTTCCTGGACGGCGGGCTCTACGCCGACGCGGGCCTCCAGGTGGTCTACGTGGGGCTCCAGGCGTACGGCTGGTACTGCTGGAGGTACGGCGGGCGCGGCCGGGACGAGCTGCCGGTGCGGCGCACCACCCGGAACGAGTGGGCGCTGCTGGCCGGGGCGGGCGTGGCGCTGACGGCGGCGCTGACCTGGCTGCTGAACGTCCACACCGACTCGACCGTGCCGTTCTGGGACGCGCTGACCACGGCGTTGTCGCTGATGGCCGTCTACGGGCAGTCGCGCAAGCTGCTGGAGTCGTGGTGGTTGTGGATCATCGCGGACCTGGTCTACATCCCGCTGTACTTCCACAAGGACCTGCACCTGACCAGCGGGTTGTACGTCGTCTTCCTGACGCTGTGCGTGTTCGGCCTGCTGGCGTGGCGGCGGGACCTGGCGGCGCGCGGGCCGGTCGCGGTGGCCGCGTGACCCACGGGCACGGCGCTCACAGGCACGGGCTGGTGGTCGGCAAGTTCTATCCGCCGCACGCCGGTCACCACCATCTGATCGACACGGCCGCCGCCGCGTGCCGCCGGGTCACCGTCGTGGTGGCGGCGTCGACGGTGGAGAGCGTTCCGCTGGCGCTGCGCGTCGCGTGGCTGCGGGAGGCGCATCCGCAGCCGCACGTGGAGGTCGTCCCCGTGGTGGACGACGTGGAGATCGACTACGGCTCCGACGGCGTGTGGGACGCGCACGTGGCGGCGTTCCGGCAGGGGCTGGCGCTGGCCGGGGGCCCGCCCGTGGACGCGGTGTTCAGCTCCGAGGCGTACGGGCCGGAGCTGGCGCGGCGGTTCGGGGCGGCGCACGTTCCGGTGGACCCGGTGGCCTGCTGGCGGTGGCTGTCCCCGCCGGTCCGCGCCCATCTGGCCCGCCGGGTCGTGGTGGTCGGGGCCGAGTCCACCGGCACCACGACGCTGGCCCGCGCGCTGGCCGCCCGCTACGCCGCGCGCGGTGGTGTGTGGGCCGCGACGCGCTGGGTCCCCGAGTACGGCCGCACCTACTGCGAGGAGAAGCTCGCCGCCGCCCGCCGCGCCGCCGGGGACCCCGGTCTGTGGCTGGACGACCTGGCGTGGGATTCGGCGGAGTTCACGGTGATCGCCGAACGGCAGCTCGCGCTGGAGGACGCCGCCGCCCGCGCCGGGTCGCCGCTGCTGGTGTGCGACACCGACGCGTTCGCGACGACGGTGTGGCACGAGCGGTACACCGGCGGCCCCTCACCCGACGTCGAGCGCCTCCACGCCCGCGCCCCGCACCACCTGTGGCTGCTGACCGACCCGGAGGGGGTGGCGTTCGAGCAGGACGGGTGGCGCGACGGCGAGCCGGTCCGGCTGTGGATGCACGGCCGGTTCCGCGAGGAGCTGGAACGGCGCGGGATGCCGCACGTCGTGGTCGGCGGCCCGCACGAGGAACGCGTGGCGGCGGCGGAGGCGGCGTGCGACGCGCTGCTGGCGCGCGGCTGGGACTTCGCCGACCCCCTGTGAGATCAGGCGGGGGCGGGGCCGGGGTCGGCCGGCCGCCCGGCCACGGCGGGCTCCTCCGGGCGCGGCGCGGGGGCTCCGGGTGTGACGGTCTCCACCCTCAGGCGGCGCGACAGCCACCACGCGCCCGCCGCGTACAGCAGCATCGGCACGACGTCGGCGACCACGTACTGCCAGGGCACCGCGCCCTGTTCCAGGGTCAGGCGGCCGAACGCCGCCGGGAGCAGGAACGCCATCAGGTTGTTGAACACGTGCAGCGCGATGGCCGCCTCCAGGCCGCCGGTCCGCACCGTGAGCCATCCGGCGATCGCGCCGAACATGAAGATGTCCAGCAGGCCCCAGCCGGTGTAGCCGTGCAGGGACGTGAACAGCACCGCGCCGAGCAGGATGCCCGGCCACGGGGTGCGCAGCGCCCGGCCCAGCACGCCGCCCCCGCCGGGCCGGTCCTGCAACGTGCACGCGCCCACCGCCTGCGGGATCCAGCCCCGGAAGACGTACTCCTCGGCCGACGCCTGGAACGGCACCAGCGCCACGACGATCAGCGCCGGGAGCAGGAAGTCCGCCCAGCCGACCCAGCGGCCCTCCGGCTCGTCGGGGACGTCGCCGAAGATCCCGGCCAGCGCCGAGGCCCCGAACGACACGAACAGGAACACCAGCGCCAGCCCGCAGCACGCCAGCAGCCACCGCCACCGCAGGCGCCCCACCACCGACGACAGCGTTCCGGGGCGGCGGCGCTGGACGCCCCAGGCGCCCAGGAACACGATCGGGATGAGCAGCGCCAGCGCGGCCAGGTTGAAGCCCAGGTCGGCGTTGATGTTCCCGAACAGGGAGGTGTCGCTCTTCATCTCGGGCGGCTCGCCGTTCACCACGACGTAGCCGATGATCCCGAGGATCATCAGCACGGCGGTCGCCAGGAACGCGGCCCCCAGCACGGCGACCGTCCCGACCAGCGGGCGCCACCAGCGGTGCGCGTCGGTCCGCGCCATCTGGTGGAACGGCACGCCCGGCCGCACCGGCACGACCCAGGGCCCCCGCGCGGCCGGGGGTCCGTGGTACGGATGCGGCCCCGGCATCCCCGGCTGCGGCCCGTACGGGGGCTGCGCGTACTGAGGCGGCCCGTACTGAGGCGGCCCGTACTGGGGTTGGCCGTACTGGGGTGGCCCGTACGGGGCCTGCCCGTACTGGGGTTGGCCGTACTGGGCCTGCCCGTACGGCGGCTGGTCGTAGGCGGGCTGGCCGTAGGAGCCCTGGTAGGGGCCGGGGTCGTTGCCGTAGCCCCCCGCCCAGCCCGGCTCGCGGCCGCTCGCCGAGGACGGGTCCGAGGAGGAGGAAGAAGGGGAGGAGGATGACGAGGAGTCGGGCGGAGTCCAGCTACTCGAATCCGACTGTTCCGTCACACGGACCCCCTACCGTCCCGCTCCAGCACCTGCAACGAATGGTACGTGTCGTGCCCGGACACCGCCGCACCGTCACGAGGCGGGCGGGTCGAACGTCCGGGTGCGCTCCAGCCCGGCGGCCCGGCCCTTGGCGGCGATCACCAGCGCCATCTTCCGCGACGCCTCGTCGATCATCTCGTCGCCGAGCATCGCCGCGCCCCGCCGCTCGACGGTCGTGTAGTACTCGTAGGCGTCCAGGATCAGCTCGGCGTGGTCGTAGTCCTCCTGCGACGGGGAGAACACCTCGTTGCCCGCCTCGACCTGCGACGGGTGCAGCACCCACTTGCCGTCGAAGCCGAGCGCCGCCGACCGCTGCGCGACCCGCCGGAACGCCGCCTCGTCCCGGACGTTGAAGTACGGCCCGTCGATCGCCTGGAGGCCGTGGGCGCGGGCGGCCAGCAGGATGCGCATGAGGATGTAGTGGTAGGCGTCGCCCTCGGTGTAGCCGGGCGGCTGCTCCCCCACCACCAGGGTCCGCATGTTGATCGACGCCATGAAGTCGCCGGGCCCGAACACCAGCGTCTCCAGGCGGGGCGAGGAGGCGGCGATCGCGTCGATGGCGGTCATGCCGTGCGCGTCCTCGATCTGCGCCTCGATGCCGATGCGGCCGGCCTCGTAGCCCATGGCGCGCTCGATCTGGGTGAGCAGCCGGTCCAGCCACTGGACGTGGGAGGGGTCCTGGACCTTGGGGAGCATGACGCAGTCGAGGTTCGCGCCCGCGCCCTCCACGACCTCGATGACGTCGCGGTAGGCCCAGTGGGTGTCCAGGTCGTTGACGCGCACCACGCGGACCTTGCCGGTCCAGTCGCCCTCGTTGAGCGCGGCGACCACGAGCCCTCGCGCCTCCTCCTTGGCGGCGGGCGCGACCGCGTCCTCCAGGTCCAGGAAGATCTCGTCGGCCGGGAGGCCCTGGGCCTTCTCGATGAAGCGGGGGTTGCTGCCGGGCACGGCAAGGGTGGTACGTCGCGATCGCATGGGCCGGATGCTATCCACCGTCCCGGGCCCGGAACGGCCCGCCCCCGGCGGGGGTTTTCCGCCGCATTGGTATTCGCATCCGAAAAGCGAATGGCTTTGGCGGGGAAACCAAATTACACCGTGTAAAGAAACGGCAAAGGATCGCTCTTGAGTGTCCGCCCGCCGCGCTGCCACGATCGCGCAACGCCTCTCGCTCCCGCCCCCCGCGAAATACGCGGCCTTTTCCCCCGGGTCGCCCGGCTCATTCCCCGGAAGGTGGACTGCCCGTGAGCACCATCGAGAAGGAACCCGGCTCCACCGAGACGCCTCCCCAGGTCCAACGCCTCCGCAGGGACGCCGTCGGCCTCGTCGGCGTCATCTTCATGGCGGTCGCCACCGCCGCCCCCATCACCGCGATGGTCGGCAACGTGCCGATCGCCGTCGGCTTCGGCAGCGGCACCGGCGCGCCCGCCGGGTACCTGGTCGCCACCGTCGTGCTGACGGTGTTCTCCATCGGCTACGTGGCGATGGCCAAGCACATCACCGCCGCTGGGGCGTTCTACGGCTACATCTCGCACGGTCTCGGCCAGGTCGCCGGGATGGTCGCGGGCCTGCTGGCCACCCTCGCCTACGTGGTCTTCGAGGCGTCGATCGTCGGCGTGTTCGCCTACTTCGCGCACGGCACCGTCAACGACCTGATCGGCGTCGAGATCCCCTGGATCCTGCTGGCGCTGGCGATGCTCGCGCTGAACGCCGTGCTCACCTACTTCGACGTCAACCTCACCGCCAAGGTCCTCGGCCTGTTCCTGATCACCGAGATCCTGATGCTGGGCCTGATGGCGGCGGCGGTGCTGCTGAACGGCGGCGGCCCCGACGGCGTCCCGCTGGCCCCGGTCAACCCGGCCAACGCGTTCTCCGTCAACGGCCTGGCCGCCGGATCGGTCGGGCTCGGCCTGTTCATGTGCTTCTGGTCGTGGGTCGGGTTCGAGTCGACCGCGATGTACGGCGAGGAGTCCCGCGAGCCCAAGCGGATCATCCCGCGCGCCACGCTGGTCGCGGTGGTCGGCATCGGGCTGTTCTACGTGTTCGTGTCCTGGATGGTCGTCGCCGGGAACGGCCTGGACGAGGTCGTGGCGGTCGCCGCCGGCAAGGACCCGGGCCAGATCTTCTTCGGGCCGACCGAGCGGCTGCTCGGCTCCTGGGCGGTGGACCTGTTCAAGGTGCTGATGGTGACCGGCTCGTACGCGTGCGGGATGGCGTTCCACAACTGCGCGGCCCGCTACCTGTACGCGATCGGCCGCGAGGACGTCGTCCCCGGCACCCGCCGCACGCTGGGCGCCACCCACCCCAGGCACGGGTCGCCCCACGTCGCGGGCTTCGTGCAGACGGCGGTCGCGACCGCGATCGTGGTGGCGTTCTGGGCGGCGGGCCAGGACCCCTACATCCACCTCTACACGCTGCTGGCGGTGCTGGGCACGATGGCGATCCTCATCGTGCAGGCGATGTGCTCGTTCGCGGTGATCGGCTACTTCCACGTGCGCGGGCGGCACCCGGAGACCGCGAGCTGGTGGCGCACGCTGCTGGCGCCGCTGGTGGGCGGCATCGCGATGGTCTACGTCATCGTGCTGCTGTTCCAGAACCAGAGGACCGCCGCCGGGGCCGCCTCCACCGGGCTGTTCTTCCAGCTCATCCCGTACATCGTGCTCGGCACGGCGGTACTGGGCGCGGGCCTGGCGCTGTACCTGAAGTTCCGCGCCCCGGACCGCTACGAGATCATCGGCCGGGTCGTGCTGGAGGACACCGTCGAGCGCGACTGAGGGCCCCGGCCGTGAGACCCTGCATGCATGGGTGACCTGAACGGGGCGCTGATCGAGGAGGCGGCCAGGAAGTCGGGGCTGCTGTGGCTGGCGTTGCCCGGGCTGCCGCAGCCCCGCGCCGCCTGGCACGTCTGGCACGACGGGTCCGTCTACGTGCTGACCGGCGGCGAGGGCGAGCAGCCGCTGCCCGGCCTCCCCGAGGCCACGACGGTCCCGGTGATCCTGCGCAGCAAGGACAAGGGCGGGCGGCTGCTGACGTTCGAGGCGGCCGTGGAGCCGGTGGAGCCGGGCACCGCGCTGTGGGACGAGGTCGCCCCGCTGCTGGCCAAGGAGCGCCTGAACGCCGGGGGCCACGACGGCCAGCTCGAACGCTGGGCCCGGGAGTCCTACGTCCTGCGCCTCACCCCCACCGGCGCGGTCACCGAGTCCCCCGGCTCCTACGACGCGTCCTACGCCGCCGCGCCGACCGTCCCCACCCCGGCGACCACGGCGGGCCCGCCGCCGAGGATGTACGGGGCCAAGCGGCGCCGCGCCGACCGCTGAGCCCCGCCCCCTCGGCGGGCGGATCACAGGGGGAGGCCGCGGCCCTCCGCCACGGACCGCAGCTTGTCGGGGTTGCCCACCATGTGGATCTCCGCGACCCGGCCGTCGCCGTCCAGCGCGCCGGTCATCGCCATCAGCGGCCCGTCGGGACCGTCGATGACGACGCCGGGCTCCCCGTTCAGCCGGACCATGCGGAGCCGCCACTCGCCCGGGTCCACCCCGGCGAAGGGCTGGACGGCCACCTTCAGCAGGAGGCGGGCGACCTTGTCGGCCCCGTGGATGACGCGCAGCGCCGCGCGGACCCGGCCGCCGCCGTCGGTCCACAGCGCCACGTCCGGGGCCAGCACCTCCAGCAGCGCGTTGATGTCCCCGCCGAGCGCGGCGGCCAGGAACCGGTCGACGGCGGCCTCCTTGGTGGCCGGGTCGGCGGGGAACCGGGGCCGCCGCGCCTCCACGTGCTTGCGCGCCCGCGTGCCGAGCTGCCGCACCGACGGCTCCGAACGGCCCAGCGCCTCGGCGATCTCCGCGTAGGGGAACCCGAAGACCTCCTTGAGCACGAACACCGCGCGTTCCAGCGGGCTCAGCGTCTCCAGCACCACCAGCATCGCCATCGACACCGACTCGGCGAGCTCGGCGTGCTCGGAGGCGTCCGGCGCGGTCGGCATCGGCTCGGGCAGCCACGGCCCCACGTAGCTCTCCCGCCTGCCCTGGGCCGTGCGCAGCCGGTCCACCGCCAGGTTGGTGGTGATCCGCACCAGGTAGCCCTTGGGGTCGGCGACGCCGGACCGGTCGGAGGCCGCCCACCGCAGCCACGCGTCCTGCACCACGTCCTCGGCGTCGGCGGCCGTGCCCAGCATCCGGTAGGCCACCGCGAACAGCAGCCCCCGGTGCTCCTCGAAGATCCGTTCAACGTCGCTCACGGCACCGAACCTCTCACGGCCGCATCGGGATCTCGCAGTTCTCCTTGAACCCCTGCCCGACGAGCCCGGCGGCGGCGTTGAAGCGGGAGCGCAGGTTCTCCACCGCGACGATCATGGTGAGCTCCACGATCTGCCGCTCGTCCAGGAACGCGCGCAGCGCCTCGGTCAGCTCGTCGGTGACCTGCGGCGGGTCCATGGTCATCGCCTCGGCGTACTCCATCACCAGCCGCTCCTGTTCGGTGAACAGGTCGCTGTCGCGCCAGTGCGGCACCGCCTCGATCTTGGCGAGCGGGACGTCGTGCGTGACCGCCTCCCAGGTGCCGTAGTCCACGCACCACGAGCAGCCGATCCGCACCGCCGACGCCATCACCGCCAGGTCCTTGAGCCGGTGCGGCAGCGCGTTCCAGCGCAGCACCTGCAACTCGAACAATCCGTAGGCCGCCGTCACCTTCAGGTGGTGCCCCATCGCGCGCCCCGGGTCGAGCTCCTTGCCGAACTTCCTGCGGCTGAACCAGGCGAACAGCCGGTACAGCGGGGTGCGGGGCGGGTCCAGCGAGATCCGGGCCATGATCACTCCTCGGTTCGGTCCGTTCCGTCGCCCCCTGGGACGGGTCCGGCTCCCGAAATGTGACACGCACCCGATTCCGGATGACCATAACGATCACGGGTAGTGTCCCCACCATGAGCGGACCTCCAACACGTGTGTTCACCGCCCGGTTGGCCGGGATCGCCGTGTTCGATCCCGCCGGCGACCAGGTCGGACGGGTGCGCGACGTCGTGGTGGCGCTGCGCCTGGGGTCGCTGCCGCCGCGCGTGCTGGGCCTGGTGGTCGAGGTGGCGCCGCGCCGCCCGGTGTTCCTGCCGATCACCCGGGTCACGGTGGTCGAGGCCGACGCGATCGTGTTCGACGGGCGGCTCAACGTGCGCCGCTTCCAGCAGCGCGCCTCCGAGACCCTGGTGATCGGGGAGCTGCTGGACCGCACCGTGCGACTGTGCGACTCCGGCGACCCGGTGACCGTCGTGGACGTCGCGATGGAGCCGACCCGCACCCGCGACTGGCTCGTCACCAAGGTCGCGGTCCGGCGCGGGCGCGCCGGACGGCACGGGCTGCGCCGCCGGGGCGAGCTGGTGGTCCTGGACTGGAACGCGGTGGAGGGCTTCTCGGCCGTCGAGCACGGGCAGGGCGCGGCCGGGGTGATCGCGGCGTTCGCGAACATGAAACCCGCCGACCTGGCCGGGATCGTCCACGAGCTGCCGGAGAAGCGCCGCACGGAGGTCGCCGTGGCGCTCGACGACGAGCGGCTCGCCGACGTCCTGGAGGAGCTGCCCGAGGACGACCAGATCGAGATCCTGTCCAAGCTGGAGGCCGACCGGGCCGCCGACGTCCTGGAGGCGATGGGCCCCGACGACGCCGCCGACCTGCTCGGCGAGCTGCCCGTCGAGCAGCGCGAGCGGCTGCTGACGCTGATGGAGCCGCAGGAGGCCGCGCCGGTGCGGCGGCTGCTGACCTACGCCGACGACACCGCCGGCGGCCTGATGACCACCGATCCCGTCGTGGTCCCGCCGGACGCGACCGTCGCCGAGACCCTGGCCCGCATCCGCAACCCGGACCTGAACCCGGCGCTGGCCGCGCAGGTCTACGTGTGCCGCCCGCCGACCGCCACGCCCACCGGCCGCTACCTGGGCACCGTCCACTTCCAGCGGCTGCTGCGCGAGCCCCCGCCCGCGCTGGTCAGCGGCATCGTGGACACCGAGCTGGACCCGCTGCGGCCCACCATGTCGCTGGAGGCCGTCGCGACGTTCCTGGCCACCTACAACCTGGTCGCCGGGGCCGTCGTCGACGAGAACGGGCACCTGCTCGGCGCGGTCACCATCGACGACGTCCTGGACCACCTGCTGCCCGAGGACTGGCGCGAGACCGTGATGGACGCCGCCGCCGAGGAGGGCGCCGACCCTGAGGAAGAGGCCCTGCGCCGAGCCGAGGAGATCCGATGACGCCGCGTCTGGACCAGCCCATCGAGGTCCGCCGCACCCTGCTGCCCCGCCCGCACTACGACCCCGAGTCGTTCGGGCAGCTGTCGGAGCGGATCGCCCGCTTCCTGGGCACCGCCCGCTTCCTGGTCTACATGACCGGGTTCGTGGTGCTGTGGATCGGATGGAACGCCCTCGCGCCCGCGTCGTGGCGGTTCGACCCGTACCCGTTCATCTTCCTGACGCTGATGCTGTCGCTCCAGGCGTCCTACGCCGCGCCGCTGATCCTGCTCGCGCAGAACCGGCAGGACGACCGCGACCGCGTCCAGTACGAGCAGGACCGGGCCCGCAACGAGCGCGCGATGGCCGACACCGAGTACCTCACCCGCGAGATCGCGGGCCTGCGCCTGGCGATCAGCGAGGTCGCCACGCGCGACTTCCTGCGTTCGGAGCTCCAGCAGGTCCTGAAGGAGCTGGACGACAAGGACCGCTCCCCGAGCCTGTCCTAGGGACGGCCCGCTAGAGCCGGGCGGGCTCGCGCTCGTCGGCCAGCTTCTCCAGGATGGTCCCGAACTGGCGGAGGTCGTCGGCGTCCAGGCGGCTCAGCACGTACTCGCGCACGCCGCGCTGGTAGGTGGGGGTCGCCGCGGCCAGCCGCGCCCGCCCGGCCGGGGTCAGCACCGCGTACAGGCCGCGGGCGTCGCTGGTGCACGACTGGCGGTCCACCAGGCCCTCGCGTTGCAGCCGGTCGACCAGGCGGGTCAGGCCGCTGCGCGACAGCAGCACCCGGTCGGCCAGGTCGTTCATCCGCAGCCGCCCGTCGGGCGACTCGCCGAGGTGCATCAGCACGTCGTAGGACCCGAGCGCCAGGTCGTGGTCGGCCAGCAGATCCGCCTGGAGGCGGCGCGAGATCTGCGCCTGGGCGCGCAACATGGTCCGCCAGACCGTCAGTTCGGCGGCGGAGACGGGGTGGGACGGCGTTGTCACGTCCCGATGGTACGGCGCGCGGCGACCGGGCGCGATGCACCGCCCGGCTGGTGTCCCCTGGCCCCTGTGAGGTACCCCTCCCCCCGTATCCGGGACCCGCATGCGCGCGCACCCGCGTTCAGTCCATACCATGGACGCATGGCCTCCCAGTTGACGACCGAGCAGGTGACCGCGGCGCTCGCCACGGTGAACGACCCCGAGATCCGCAAGCCGATCACCGAGCTCGACATGGTCAAGAGCGTCGACATCGCGCCGGACGGCGCGGTGCGCGTCGGCATCTACCTGACCGTGGCCGGCTGTCCGATGAAGGACACCCTGACCCGCAACGTCAGCGAGGCCGTCTCCCGGCTCGACGGCGTCACCTCCGTCCAGGTCGAGCTGGACGTGATGAGCGACGAGCAGCGCAAGGCGCTGCAGACGAAGCTGCGCGGCGGCGAGCCCGCCCGGGAGATCCCGTTCGCCCGGCCCAACTCGCTCACCAAGGTGTACGCGGTCGCCTCCGGCAAGGGCGGCGTCGGCAAGTCCTCGGTGACGGTCAACCTGGCCGCCGCGCTGGCCGCGCAGGGCCGCAAGGTGGGCGTGGTCGACGCCGACATCTACGGCCACTCGGTGCCCCGGATGCTGGGCGTCGAGCACTCGCCGACCAAGGTCGAGGACATGATCCTCCCGCCGACCGCGCACGACGTGAAGGTGATCTCGGTCGGCATGTTCACCGCCGGGAACCAACCGGTGGTGTGGCGCGGCCCGATGCTGCACCGCGCGCTCCAGCAGTTCCTCGCCGACGTGTACTGGGGCGACCTGGACATCCTGCTGATGGACCTGCCGCCCGGCACCGGCGACATCGCGATCTCGGTCGCGCAGCTGCTGCCGTCGGCGGAGATCCTGGTGGTGACGACCCCGCAGCAGGCCGCCGCCGAGGTCGCCGAGCGCGCCGGGGCGATCGCCGCCCAGACCCACCAGCAGGTCGTCGGTGTGATCGAGAACATGTCCTACCTGACCTGCGCGCACTGCGGCGAACGCCAGGAGATCTTCGGTTCGGGCGGCGGGCGGACCGTGGCGGACGAGCTGACCCGGACGCTGGGCACCAACGTCCCGCTGCTCGGCCAGGTCCCGATCGACCCCCGGCTGCGGGAGGGCGGCGACGAGGGCCGTCCGCTGGTGCTGGCCGACCCCGACTCCGAGGCCGGCAAGGAACTGCGCGGCATCGCCGACAAGCTGGGCGGGCGCTCCCGCGGCCTGTCCGGGATGTCGCTGGGCATCACCCCGCGCAACAAGCTCTGACGAAGACCGCGGCGAAGCACTGAATTCGACGGGAAAAGCCCCGCCCCGAAACCGGAGCGGGGCTTTTTCGCGAGGTCGGTCAGGTGGCCTCGTTGTCGAACGGGGGGCGTTCGCCGTATTCCAGGTCGGTGCCGACGGCCGAATAGCCCGGCTCATCGTCGAAGACGGAACCGTTGACGCCGGCCGCCCGTTGGTCGTCGTCGTCCTCGAACAGGTGCTTCTGCACGAAACGCTTGGGGTTCAGGTCGGCGACGTCGAAATCCTTGAACTCCGGGCCGAGGCCCTCCTGCAGGTCGGCCTTGGCGGAGTTGGCCATCTGGCGGATCTGGCGGAGGGTGCGGCCCGCCTGCTGGGCCACCTGGGGAAGCCGCTCGCCGAAGATGACGAGTGCCAGGACGACCAGCACCGCCATCTCGCCGATTCCGACGTCAAACAAAACCTGTCCTCCGTATGACGCGCCGGGGGGCCGGCCCCTTTCCGGGCGCGGCCCCCCTAGCGTATCCCCCGTTCCGATGAACGGGTTCTTAACCTTCAGTTGGCGGCGGCCAGCGTGACCTCGACGGTCGTCTCCTTGCCGTTGCGGACGTAGGTGACCTTCAGCTTGTCGCCGGGGGCGCGGCTGCGGATCTGGGCCGACAGGTCGGCCGGGTCCTCCACCGGGCGGTCGCCCAGCTTGGTGATCACGTCGCCGGGCTTCAGGCCCGCCTTGTCGGCCGGGCCGCCCTTGACGATCGGCGGGACGCCGCCGGTCTCCCGGTCGGAGATCTTCACGCCGGGGCCCGGGTAGGTGGTGTTGATGCCGATGCCGATCTGGGCGCGGCGGGCCCGGCCGGTGTTGATGATCTCCTGGGCGACGCGCTTGCCGTGGTTGATCGGGATGGCGAAGCCCAGGCCGATGCTGCCGGAGGGGGTCTCGCCGCCGTCCATGCCCTGGCCGCCCAGCGTGGCGATGGCGGTGTTGATGCCGATCACGCGGCCCCGGGCGTCCACCAGCGGGCCGCCGGAGTTGCCGGGGTTGATCGCGGCGTCGGTCTGGATGGCGTTGAGGACCGAGGCATCGCCGCCGCTCTCGCCGCGGGTGGGGACCGCGCGGTTGAGGGAGGAGACGATGCCCGTGGTCACCGAGCCCTGCAGGCCCAGCGGGGAGCCGATCGCGATCACCGGGTCGCCGACGGCCAGCTCGTCGGAGTCGCCCAGCGGCAGCGCGGGCAGCGAGTGGTTGCCCTCGGGCTTGACCACGGCGATGTCGGAGCCGGGGTCGCGGCCCTTGATCGTGGCGGGCAGGGTCTTCTTGTCGTTGAAGACGACCTCGATCTCGCCGCCGCCCTGCGCGGCCGGGGCCACCACGTGGTTGTTGGTGACGATGTAGCCGCCCTGGACGATGAAGCCGGTGCCCGCGCCCTCGCCGGTCGCGCCCTTCACCCGGATCATCACGACGCTGGGCAGCACGCGCTGCGCGACGCCCGCGACCGAGTCCGGCGGGCGGTTCTTCACCGCGCCGCCGCCGCTGGAGGGGCTGCCCAGGTTGACCGGGCCGGAGTCGTCCCCGGCGACGGTCACCCCGACGCCCGCGCCGACACCGCCCGCGACCAGCGCGACGATCAGCGCGATCACGGCGAGCATCCCCAGGCCGGGGCCGCCCCGCGACCCCGAGGGGGGCGGGGGCACCGGCGCCCAGTTCGGGGGCTGGCCGAAGCCGCCGGGAGGCTGCGCCGCGCCGGGGGGCTGCTGGTTCATGCCGGGGGGCATGGCGCCCGGCGGCGGGCCCATCGGCGCGCCGGGCGGCGGGCCTATCGGGCGGGGGGCGCCGGGCGGCGGGGGCTGCTGGTGCGGCCAGCCGCCCCGCGGGGCATGCGGGTCCTGGTGGTGTGGAACGAATCCGGGCCGCTGCGGGCGCTCCGGGCCCGGCCCGCCCGGCCCGGGGGCCTGCGGGGCGGGGGGCTGCGGCGCGGGGGTCCAGTGCTCGACGGCGGGGGCCTCGGCGGGCTTGTCCAGCCGGACCGGCTCGCCGGGGGCGTCCGGCGGGGCGAACCCCGCCACCAGGCGGTCGCCCGGGACGTCGTCCCGCGGGACGTCGTCCTCCGGAAGGTCGTCCCGGGGCCCGTCGGCCTCCGGCCGCTCGCCCCCGGTCCTCGGTTCGTCGGCGGGTCCGTCCCCGGCGGGCGCCGGGTCGGCCGGGGTCTCACCGGTCACGGGCACCTCCTGGTCCACCAGCGTCGCCTGGGGACCCGTCGGCGACCGCTCGGGCTCAGCCTCGAACCCGGGAGCGGCGTCGTCCTGCTCCGCCGCGTTCCGCCCGCGGTTCTGTTCCGTCATCCCCATCTCTCCTACCGAGCATGGTTCCCTCAAGTCTTGGCGCCCATCGTGCCGTCGGGGGCATGTGATGAGCGTAAGGGCTCCTCAGTCGAACGGGTTCACCCAGGAGGCGATCCGCCGGGCCCCGCGGGCCAGCCGGGACCGCACCGCCGACCGGTCCGGGGGCAGGGCCCGCGCGATCGTGACGGCGGTGCTCTCGGGCGCCTCGGTCACGACCGTGTAGACGTGCTCCCCGTCGGACGCCAGGGCCCACTGGCGCAGGGCGTCGCGGCTGTAGACCGCCCGGGGCCCCCGCTTCCAGCCGACGAGCCGCCGATCGTCCAGGACTCCCCGCTGGACGAACACCGAAACCGTCGCCAGCCCGTCGGTGTAGGTGAGGTGCAGCACGTCCCGGCCGTCGGAGCGCCGCGCGTCGTTCAGCCGCAGCCGCCCCGGCAGCGTGTCGGGGATCCGCCAGCCCGCCGCGCGCAGGGCGGCCAGCTCGCCGCCGTCCAGGTGGTCGGTCCAGGGACGGGCGGCGGAGACGGTGCCGACGTCGGTGGCGGGGGCGCGGCCGGAGCGCAGCGCCATCGTCGTGTTCTCCGGGGGCCGGGTGACGCGCAGGTCGATGAAGCCGGACTCGGCGATCCGGCGGCCGGCCGCGTCGACCAGCTCGCGGCGCAGCAGCAGCCCGGTGTCGGCGTCCAGCCAGAAGCGCCCGGCGACGCCGCCGCCGGGCCGGTGCGCCTCCACGACGCGGGCGCGGCGGCCGCAGACCGTTCCGTCGGCGGCGCGGGTCAGCCGGTAGTTGCGGGCCAGCAGCGCCAGCGCCGAGGCGGTCAGGCCCGCGTCGGCGGCCCCGGTGTCGGGCCGGTGCCCGCGCGGGCCCTTCTCGTCGGTGAACGAGGTCCCCGCCCCCGGCGTGTGGACGACCTTCACCTGCGCGGTGCTGGCCTGGTCGGGGCTCCAGGTGGCGAGGGTCCGGGTGCCCTCGTAGGCGACGTTCCGGGCGGCGTCGACGGCGGCGGTCAGCAGCCGGAGCGCCTCGGGGTCGCCGCGCCGGGCCCGGCTGTCGGCGCAGGCGTCCCCGGACAGCAGGCCGGCCAGCAGCAGCGCCCCGGCCATTCCGGCGGCCGGGAGCGCGGCCCCGCGCAGCTCGTGGATCGGCGGTCTCACGGCTCCGGCGCGACCGGGACGCTGGTGGTGTCGGTGAGCGGGTCCGGCATCGGCGCGTCCCCGGAGACCAGGGCGTGCTCGATGGTGAACTGCTCGAACGCCGGGCTGACGGTCGGCCCGGCCGGGCGTCCCCCGGCCGCGTAGGAGACGGCGCCGAGGCCGATGGCCAGGGTGGCCGCGCCGACGGCGAGGGCGCGGCGGCGGCGTTCGGGGGACAGGGCGTGGGCGGCGGCGCCGGCGCGTCCGGCGGGCGCGGTGGCGCGGGCGGCGGGGCGGTTGTCGTGGGGCCGGCTCGCGCGGGGGCGGACCGGGCGGGCGGGACGGGCGGGCGGCGCGGGGCGTTCGGCGGGGGCGGCGGGCCCTCCGGGCTCGCCGAGCGCCATCAGCCTGGCCATGAAGTCCCCGGTGGGCGCGTCGTCGGCGCCCTCGGCCACCGGGAGGTCGGACAGTCCGCGCAGCCGGGACTTCAGCCGCCGCAGCGCGTCGGCCTCCTTCCTGCACCGGTCGCAGAACGCGAGATGGGCGAGCGCGAGCTCGCGCTCCTCATGGCCCAGCTCACCGTCGACCAGAGCGGTCAGACGCTCCCCCAGACAGCTCACGCGGCTCCCTCTTCGTCCCGTTCGTCACGCACCGGCGATCCAGAGGAACGCCGATGTACTTTCTAGGCGTCCACGGCCGCGCTGTCACGTCCGATGGCGCCGGCCCGGCGCGGCGCCCGGTGCTCCAGCGCGGCGCGCAGCTGCGCCCGCCCCCGGTGGATGCGGCTGCGCACGGTCCCCAGTTTGACACCCAGGGTCGCCGAGATCTCCTCGTACGACAGGCCCTCGATGTCACACAGCACCACGGCCGCGCGGTACTCGGGGGCGAGGGCGTCCAGCGCGGCCTGCACGTCGGCGTCGAAGTTGCGGTCGTCGAACGCCTGCGCGGGCGTGGGCTCGCGGCCCTGCAACCGCTCGGCGGCGTCGTCGGCCAGCCCCTCGAAGCGGATGCGCTGCTTGCGGCGCGCCCCGTCGAGGAACAGGTTCGTGGTGATGCGGTGCAGCCAGCCTTCGAACGTTCCGGGCGTGTAGTTCGAAAGCGAACGGAACACCCGGACGAAGACCTCCTGCGTGAGGTCCTCGGCGTCGTGCTGGTTGCCGGTCAGGCGATAGGCGAGCCGGTACACGCGCGCGGAGTGCTCGCGGACGACCTCGTCCCATGACGGGGGCGCCCATTCAGCCTCGGGTGCGTTGTCGCGTGCTCGTCCGGCCGCTGCGTTACCGAACCCCTGCCTGGGGCCGACCCCCACAGCGCCCTTGAGGGTAAGTGCTGCCACTCCCATGGTGTCGGGCTGTTCCTTCCTGGATGTCCAACACTGTCGCGCCTGGGCTGGGGCGGTGTCGCGACCGGACGCCGGAAGCGGCCGATCGTTCACTTAGAACGCGCTGAAACTCCAGTTGGTTCCCGGTCAGCGATAAGGTCTTCACCGAGCATGAGCCAGGCGGGGGTCCCGCGAGGAGGCAGCCATCGACGCCATTCAGGCCACCCTGGCCTACGTGGAGGAATTCCACCTCGAAGACGAGCCACTTCTCAACGCCCGGCGGCGGGGGGAGGAGGCCGGCGCGCTGCCCATCGGCCCGGCCGGGGGCGCGGCGCTGCGCTTCCTCGCGACCATGCTGAACGCCCGCACGGTCGTGGAGGTCGGCTCCGGCTGCGGCGTGTCCGGGATCTGGCTGCTCCGGGGGATGGCCAAGGACGCGGTGCTGACCAGCGTGGACGTCGATCACGAGAACCAGCGGCTGGCGAAGCTGGCTTACCGGGAGGCCGGGCTCGGCTCGTCCCGCACCCGCATGATCGTCGGCCGGGCGCTGGAGGTGCTGCCCCGGCTCACCGACGGGGCCTACGACATGGTCTTCTGCGACGCCGACCGGCGCGAGTACCCCGAGTACCTGACGGCGGCGCTGCGGCTGCTGCGGCCGGGCGGGGTGGTCGCGCTGGACAACGCGCTGTGGCACCGCCGGGGGTCCGACCAGGCCCGCCGCGACCCCGAGACGCAGGCGGTCCGCGAGGTGCACCAGATGATCCGCGAGGACGAACGGCTGGTCCCCCTGCTGCTGCCGGTGGGCGACGGCCTGCTGTGCGCGGTCAAACGCGACTAGGCCGTGTTTCAAAGCCCTGGCCCACGGCGCTCGCCTGGCGGCTCGCACCTCACCAGGGCTTGGCGAGCGCGACATCGCTTCGCGATCTGACCCGCGGGCCCTCGCCTCCGGCGTCGGGCCCGCAGGTCAGGTAACGCGCTCGCGTGCGCGGCTGAGGCCCACTTTGAAACAGGCCCTAGGCGTGCGCGGCCGGGGCCCACTTGGGAACGGGCCCTGGGCGTACGGACTGGCCGGGCGGGTTACCCTCCCGTAGGGTCCGCTGTCATGGAGTCCGCCGACCGTACGACCGACACGCCCGCCGAGCCGTTCCTGGTGCGCGAACGCCCCGGGTGGCGGGCGGTCTGGCAGTTCGTGGCGATGCTGGTCCTGGTGGTGGCGTCGGTCGGGTTCGTCGGCGGCGCGGTCGCGCGGGGCCAGGGCCTCGGCAGCGCGCTGTTCGGGGTGCTGGGCGCGGTCGGGATCGTGCTGTTCGGGGCGGGCCTGCTGCTGTCGCTGGGGACGCTGCTGAACCGCCGCCCGGTGCTGGAGCTGACCGCCGGCGGGGTGCGCCGCCCGGCGCGCTGGCCGCTCCCCCGCCGCGCCGACCGGGTGCTGCCCTGGGCGGAGGTGACGGCGATCGCGGCGCTGCGCCGGGGCGTGCACGGCACCCGCCGGGGCGAGCAGGACTACCTGGTGTTCCTGCCGACCGGCGAGCTGGCGGAGCTGGCCCGCACGGCGGAACGCCCGCAGCTCGTCGCGTTGACGCTGACCGACCTCCCGCACACGGCGCCCGCGGCCCGGTGGTGCGTGCCGGTGGACCGGGAGGCCCTCCCGCGGGTCGTCCGCGAGGCGCGGCGCCGCCGCGAGGTCCCGGTGATCGACCGCCGCAACCGGTGAGCCCGCGCCGTCACGGGGTCAGGCGGTCAGCCAGGACAGCAGCAGGCGGGTGGCGAAGCCCGTCGCGCCCTTGGTGATCTCGGCGTCGTCGCCGGTGGCGCGGCCCGGGCCGGCGATGTCCAGGTGCGCCCAGGGACGCTCGCCGACGAACGCCTCCAGGAACAGCGCGGCGGTGATCGCGCCGCCGCCGAAGCCGGGCTTGCCCACGTTGGCGAGGTCGGCCACGTCGGACTCGATCGCGGGCCGCAGGTCGTCGCTCAGCGGCAGCCGCCACACCGGCTCCCCGGCGGCCGTCCCGGCGGCGGTGAGCGCCTCGGCGAGCGCGTCGTCGTTGGCGAACAGCGCGCCGTGCCGCACGCCGAGGGCGAGCTTGGCCGCGCCGGTCAGCGTCGCCACGTCCACAACCGCGTCGGGGCCGAGCTCGGCGTCGGCGTAGGCGAGGGCGTCGGCCAGCACCAGGCGGCCCTCGGCGTCGGTGTTGAGGACCTCGGAGGTGGTCCCGCCGTAGTGGGTGATCACGTCGCCGGGACGCATCGAGGACCCGGACGGCATGTTCTCGGCCGCCGCGACCAGGCCGGTGACCCGGGCGCGCACGCCCAGGTCGCGCAGCGCCCCCATGACGGCGAGGACGACGGCGCCGCCGCTCATGTCGGTCTTCATGAGCTTCATGTTCTCGTTCGGCTTCAGCGACAGGCCGCCGCTGTCGAACGTGATGCCCTTGCCGACCAGCACGACGTGCCGGTCCGCGCCCTCGGGGGCGTAGCCGACCTCGATCAGCCGGGGCGGGCGGGCCGAGCCGGAGCCGACGGCCAGCAGGCCGCCGAAGCCGCCCTCGGCCAGCGCCTTCTCGTCGCGGACCCGCAGCGTCAGGCCGGACCGTTCGGCGATCTCGGCGGCGCGGTCGGCCAGCCAGGACGGGTCCTTGTCGCCGGAGGGGGTGTTGGCCAGGTCGCGGGCGGTCGCGGCGGCGTGCGCGCGGGCGGTGCCGCGGGCGATCGCCTCCCGGGAGGCGTCGGGCCCGGCCTCGGTGAGCACGGCCAGGGTCCCCAGCGGGCCCTTGGCCGGGGCCTCGCCGATCCGGAACGTGTAGGAGGCCAGCAGCGCGCCCTCGACGAACGCCGCCAGGTCGCCGCCCGGCACCCCCGCGATCAGCGTCCGCCTGCCCCTGCCCCGCCGGGCCAGCGCGGCCCCGGCCCGGCGCAGGTCGGCGGGGGTGGCGTCGCCGACGCCGTACAGCAGCAGCTCGCGGACCCCGTCCCCGACCCGCACCGGGGTGGAGACGATCTCTCCGGCCTCGCCCTTGGCCTGGTGCAGCGCCAGGATCTCGTCCAGCGTGAACGGCAGCAGCGCGGCGATCTCGGCCGCGGGGGCCTGCGGGCCGGACCGGACCGGTACCGCCGCGATCTCGGCGTCCCGTTCGGCCGTCAGCTCCGACAGCCGGCCGCCGACGGGCTCGACACGGGTCTCGATGGGCATGGTCGGATCCCCCTACCTCGGACGATGCTGGATGGTGCTGCGTGCCGTCCCGAGCACGGCGAAGGCCCCGGCGGCGTCGCCGGGACCGTCACCGTCGTGCTTCGGCGCGCAAGTGCGCGGGCCTGTTCCAAAGCGGCCCCCGGCCTCACCGAGACCTGGTGAGGTGCGAGCCGCCAGGCGAGCGCCGCGGGCCAGGGCTTTGGAACGCCGTCTCAGCCCACGACCTCCTTGATGGCCTCACCGAGCTCCTTCGCCTCGTCGGCGGAGAGTTCGACCACGAGGCGGCCGCCGCCTTCCAGAGGGACCCGCATGACGATCCCGCGCCCCTCCTTGGTCACTTCGAGCGGACCGTCTCCCGTCCGCGGCTTCATCGCCGCCATGCGTGCATCCCCTTCCTGCCTAGGGCCGCGTGGGGCCTCCGGGCACCGTTGGCCGCGTGGCCGCCTGTCGCATCCGCGTCATCAGTAGTGGTCCATTATCTCGTCTTCCGGGCGCGAAGTGGTAACGATCAGTCTGCAGATCGGAAGTCCGCGCATATTCCGCACCCCTCGAACACCGTGGAAGCCGCGCCGAAAGGCACGCGACAACGGCCCTTTGCCCTCTCTTTGCCCGATGTCGCACGGTCACGCCTCTTGCCCGCGGACTCCCGCTTCACCGATCGTTACCTGGGAGCGCCCCACGAGGATTGCGAGGACAAGGATGTTCGACGCCGCCCAGAACGGCCCCGTGCGTTATGCCACCACCGATGGTGTGGCCACAATCACACTTGACCGGCCGGACGCGATGAACTCGCTGACGGTCGAGACCAAGGAGGCGCTGCGGGCCGCCGTGGAACGCGCCGCGGGCGACCCCGGGGTGCGCGCGGTGCTGCTGACGGGCACGGGCCGGGCGTTCTGCGCCGGGCAGGACCTGCGCGAGCACGCCGACAACCTGGCCGCCGGGAAGGGCCTGGACGACACCGTCCACCGCCACTACAACCCGATCGTGCGGGCGCTGACGGAGATGCCCAAGCCGGTGGTCGCGGCCGTCAACGGCGTCGCCGCCGGGGCCGGGATGTCGCTGGCGCTGGCCTGCGACCTGGTGGTGGCGGCCGACACCGCGAAGTTCGCGACGGCGTTCACCGGGATCGGGCTGGCCCCCGACAGCGGCCTGTCGTGGACGTTGCAGCGCCTGGTGGGCCGGGCGGTGGCCACCGAGCTGCTGCTGCTCGGCGGCACGGTCACCGCCGACCGCGCCCTGCGGCTCGGCATGATCCACAAGGTGGTCGGACCCGAGGGCCTGGCCGCCGAGGCGGCGGGGCTGGCCCGCCGGCTGGCCGACGGCCCCACCCTGGCCTACGCGGCGGTGAAGAGGGCCCTCGACCACGCCGCCACCGGTGACCTGCCCTCGGCGCTGGAGCGGGAGGCGGAGCTCCAGGACGAGCTGGCGGCCACGGCCGACCACCAGAACGCCACCCAGTCGTTCCTGAAGAAGCAGAAGCCGACGTTCGAGGGCCGCTGAGTCCCGCCACCGGGGATCAGGCCGGGGGCAGGTGGACGCCGACGATGCAGGTGTCGTCGGCGGTGTCGGCGTTGCTGTGGGTCAGGAGGTGGTCCAGGCGGGTCTCCAGGGACGCCGCCGGGCCCCTCGCCGTGGCCAGCAGGTGCTCCAGGGCCTCCTGCATGGTGCCGTCGCGGCGCTCGACCAGGCCGTCGGTGTACATCAGCAGCACGTCGTCGGGCTCCAGCACGAACTCGCCCTCCTCGTACTCGGCCTCGTCCAGCGCGCCCAGCATCAGCCCGCCGACCAGCGGCAGCGTGGCCGACTCCCCCGCGCGCACCAGCACCGGGGGCAGGTGGCCCGCGCGGGCCCAGCGCAGCACGCGGGTCTCCGGGTCGTACAGGCCGCACAGGGCGGTGGCGGTGACGTAGTCGGTCAGGTGGTGGGCGACCAGGTTCAGCCAGCCCAGGATCTGGCCGGGGCCCGCGCCGGTGGCGGCCAGGCCGCGCAGCGCGTTGCGCAGCACGACCATGCCGGTCGCCGCGTCGATGCCGTGCCCGGCGACGTCGCCCACGCAGAGCAGGACCCGCCCGGACGGCAGCACCACCGCGTCGTACCAGTCGCCGCCGACCGCCGACTCCTCCTCGGCGGGCCGGTACCGCACCGCCACGCTCAGCCCGGCGGCGTCGATCGGACCGCGCGTCGCGGGCATGATCGCGCGTTGGAGCTGGAGGGTGAGGCGGTTGCGTTCGACCGCCTGCTGCTCGGTGTGGGCGAGCCGGTCGCGGGTGGCGGCCAGGGCCACCTCGGTCCAGTGCTGGGCCGAGATGTCCTGGTAGGCGCCGCGCACCGCGAGCAGGTGCCCGGCGGTGTCCAGGACGGGTTCGGCGACGATCCGCAGGTGCCGGACGACGCCGTCGGAGCGGTGCAGCCGGAACGCCGCCGACGCCGGCCGGTGGTGGTGCAGCAGCGTGCGGAGGAACCGTCCGATGGCCGGCTCGTCGTCGGGGTGGGCGTGGTCGGGCAGCTCGGCCAGGGGCACCGGCGACGCGGTCGGGGGCAGCCCGTGGAGCTGGAAGAGCTGGGCGTTCCAGAGGGTCTCGCCGGTGACGAGGTTCTCCTCGAACCCGCCGACGCGCCCGAGGCGCTGGGCGTGCTGGAGCAGGTTGGCCAGGCGGGCGGCCTCGTCCTCGATCCGCCAGGTCAGCAGCACGCTGTCGCCCAGGCGGCTGATGCTGACGGCGGCGGTGGCCGACAGCGGGACCTCGTCGACCAGCGCGTTCAGCACCATCCGGTCGGCGCGGAACGGCTCGCCGGTCGCGTAGACGCGTTCGATCTTGTCGAAGAGGCCGCCCTGCTCGGCCGCCAGCGGGTAGCACTCCAGCAGCAGCGTGCCGACGACGGCGGTGCGCGGCCGTCCGGCCAGGTCCGCGAAGTGGCCGTTGACGTGGTGGATGCGGAAGTCGGCCAGGGCGCCGCCGGCGTCGATGTGCGGGCGCAGCACCAGGACCGGGTCGTGCAGGCCGTCGGCGAGGTCGATCAGTTCCGGCAGGTCGCGGTAGGCGGTGGCCGGCAGGGCGGCGGAGGCCAGGCCGGCGGCGGGCCGGGTCTCCAGGGTGTGGGCGCACAGCTCGGCGAGCGCCTCCAGTTGCCGTTCCACGCGCGGCGAACGGTCCTCGGGAGCGCCGGGCCAGCAGACCTCCAGCACGCCGATCAGGCGGCCGCCGGTGCCCGCCGGGACGGCCACCCGGCCGCCGGCGCACTCGTGCAGCCCGATCGACGGCGGTCCGCTGCCGCCGAGGGAGTCCAGCCACACCGGCCGCCGCTCGGTCAGCGCCCGCCAGGCCGGGGTCACCACGCCCGGCGGGACGTACCGCCACCGCGTGGCCTCCTCCTCGGTGAACCCGGCCCAGCCCGCCAGGGTCAGCGAGCCGTCGCCGTCGGCCGCCCACACCGCGACGGCGGCGGCCCCCAGCGGGGCCAGGGCGTGCCGCAGCAGCGACTCGGCGACGGCCTGGGCGTCGGGCGCGGCCAGCGCGCCGCTCTCGGCGGTCCGCAGCCGCGCGGCCTGCTCGGCGGCCTGCTCGGCGGCGTGCTCGGCCTGGGCGCGGCGGACCGCCTGGTCGAGGAACCCGCGGGTCGCCTCGGCCATCCGGTCCTGCGCCGCCTGGTCGATGATCTCGGCGGCCAGCTCCAGCGGCGTCACGCCCGCCTCGTCGGCCAGCTCGTGCAGTTGCCGGGCGGCCTCGGCGGGGCCGCAGTGCAGCCGTTCCACCAGCACGCCCTTGGCCAGCTCGATGACGCCCCGGCCGTCGGCGGCGGCCTGCGCCCGCCGCACCTCGCGGCGCAGCCGCTCGACGGTCGCGGCCAGGCGGCTGACGCCGGAGACCGTGGTCGTCGGACGGTCGGGCGCCGGGGCGGCGGGCGCCGCGGGCTCGGATGCCATGCGGTCAGGCGTCACGGGCCGCACCGCCGTCGAGGCAGCGCTGGATGCAGGCGATCAGGTCCCCGGCGTCCAGCGGCTTGGTGACGTAGTCGTTGGCGCCGGAGGCCAGGGACTTCTCCTGGTCGCCGGGCATCGCCTTGGCGGTCACCATGATGATCGGCAGGTCGGCGTACTCGGGCATCGCGCGGATCGCGGCGGTGGCGGTGTAACCGTCCATCTCCGGCATCATCACGTCCATCAGCACCACGTCCACGTCGGGGTGGGCCTTCAGCGCCTCGATGCCCTCGCGACCGTTGTCGGCGTGCGCCACCCGCATCCCGTGCATCTCCAGGATGCCGGTCAGCGCGAACACGTTGCGCGCGTCGTCGTCCACGATCAGCGCGAGCCGCCCGGCCAGGGACGCGTCGATCCGCACCGGGTCCCGCTCCTCGGGTTCCTCCCGCCGCACCAGCGGCAGCACGTCGCCGGGCTGCTCGGCCGACAGGTGCAGGGCGATGCGCTCGCGCAGCTCGTCCAGGCTGTTCAGCAGCTCCAGCGGGCGGTCGTCGGCGCGGTCGCGCAGGGCGCGCTCCCGTTCGGCGTCCAGGCGGCGGTTGTTGTGCGCCAGGACCGGGAAGCCGCGCAGCGCCGGGTCGCCGTCCATCGCCTCCAGGATGCGCAGGCCCGCGCCGTCGGCCATGTCGAGCTGGAGCACCACGCAGTGGAACGGCTCGGCGGCCAGCGCCGCGGCGGCCTCCTCCGCGCCCACGGCCGTGGTGATCTCCACGGGGTCGCGGGCGTCGCCGAGGTGGCGGCTGTCGGCGGCGGCGCTCTCGGCGACCAGCGACAGCAGCCCGCCCTGCCGTTCCTCGATCACCAGCAGGCGGCGCGGCCGGGGCGGCTCGGCGGGCTGGAGGGCGGCCGGCTCGGGCCGCCGCGGGGTCGCCACCTGGTGCGGGGAGGAGGCGGCCGGCGCGTCCTGGAAGTCGGGGCGGGCGACGGGCAGGTACAGCGTGAACGTGCTGCCCCGGCCGAGGGCGCTGTCGGCGGTGATGGACCCGCCGAGCAGGTAGGCGATCTCCCGGCTGATGGACAGGCCCAGCCCGGTGCCGCCGTACTTGCGGCTGGTGGTCCCGTCGGCCTGCTGGAACGCCCCGAAGATCGACTCCAGCTGGTGCTCGGCGATGCCGATGCCGGTGTCGGTCACCCGGAACGCCAGCGCCGGTCCGTGCGTCGCCACCTGCGGCGGGAGCTCGCCCGGGTCGGCGGGCTCGATGCGCAGCTCCACGCCGCCGGCCTCGGTGAACTTCACGGCGTTGGACAGCAGGTTGCGCAGCACCTGGCGGAGCCGCGCGTCGTCGGTGACGACCTCGGCGGGCAGGCCCGGCGCGGAGCTGATCCGGAAGTCCAGGCTCTTCTGCGTGGTCAGCGGCCGGAACGTCGCCTCGACGTACTCCAGCAGGCCCCGCAGCGGCACCTGCTCGGGCGTGATGTCCATCTTGCCCGCCTCGACCTTGGACAGGTCGAGGATGTCGTTGATGAGCTGGAGCAGGTCCGACCCGGCGGAGTGGATGATGCCCGCGTACTCGACCTGCTTGGGGGTGAGGTTGCGGGTCGGGTTCTGCGCCAGGAGCTGGGCGAGGATGAGCAGGGAGTTGAGCGGGGTGCGCAGCTCGTGGCTCATGTTCGCCAGGAACTCGCTCTTGTACTTGGACGCCAGCGCCAGCTGCCGGGCGCGGTCCTCCAGCTCCTGCCGGGCCTGCTCGATCTCCAGGTTCTTGGTCTCGATGTCGCGGTTCTGGCTGGCCAGCAGCGCGGCCTTCTCCTCCAGCTCGGCGTTGGAGCGCTGGAGCTCCTCCTGCCGGATCTGGAGCTCCTCGGAGCGGGCCTGGAGCTCGGCGGCCAGGCGCTGCGACTCGGCCAGCAGCTCGTCGGTGCGGGCGTTGGCGACGATGGTGTTGACGTTGACGCCGATGCTCTCGCGGAGCTGCTCCAGGAAGTCGCGCTGCACCGGGCCGAACGGCTTGAGCGACGCCAGCTCGATCACGCCGAGGACCTGGTCCTCGACGACGATCGGCAGGTCGATCAGGCTGGCCGGGGTCGCCGCGCCCAGCCCGGAGGAGACGGTGACGTAGCCGGGCGGGACGTCCTCGACGACGATGGTCTGGCGGTTGCGCGCGGCCTGCCCGACCAGCGACCGGCCGGGCCGGAACCGGACGGGCCGCACCGGGGCCGCCGGGTCGTCGTCCTCGGGGTAGCCGTAGGAGCCGATCAGCGTCAGCTCGAACTCGCCCTCCTCCTCGGGCTCGGCCAGGTAGAACGCGCCGAACTGCGCCGACACCAGCGGGGTGAGCTCGTCCATGATGAGCGCGGCGACGGTCGACAGGTCGCGGTGGCCCTGCATGAGGCCGGAGATGCGGGCCAGGTTGGTCTTGAGCCAGTCCTGTTCCTGGTTGGCGCGGGTGGTCTCGCGCAGGGACTGCACCATCAGGTTGATGTTGTCCTTGAGCTCGGCGACCTCGCCCGAGGCGTCCACGGTGATCGACCGGGTCAGGTCCCCGGTGGTCACCGCGCTGGTCACCTCGGCGATCGCGCGCACCTGCCGGGTCAGGTTGCCCGCCAGCTCGTTGACGTTCTCGGTGAGCCGCTTCCAGGTGCCCGACACGCCCTCGACCTCGGCCTGGCCGCCGAGGCGCCCCTCCGAGCCGACCTCGCGGGCCACCCGCGTCACCTCGGCGGCGAACGCCGAGAGCTGGTCCACCATCGTGTTGATCGTGTTCTTCAGCTCCAGGATCTCGCCCCGGGCGTCCACGTCGATCTTCTTGGTCAGGTCGCCCTGCGCGACGGCGGTGGTGACCTGGGCGATGTTGCGGACCTGGTTGGTCAGGTTGTTGGCCATGGAGTTGACGTTGTCGGTGAGGTCCTTCCAGGTCCCCGACACGCCCCGCACGGTGGCCTGGCCCCCCAGGTTGCCCTCGGTGCCCACCTCCCGCGCCACGCGGGTCACCTCGTCGGCGAAGGCGGAGAGGGTGTCGACCATCGTGTTGATGGTCTGGGCGAGCGCGGCGACCTCGCCCTTGGCCTCCACGGTGATCTTCTGGGACAGGTCGCCGCGCGCCACGGCGGTGGCGACCTGGGCGATCGAGCGCACCTGGCCGGTGAGGTTGGAGGCCATGACGTTGACGTTGTCGGTGAGGTCCTTCCAGGTGCCGCTGACCCCGCGCACGGTGGCCTGGCCGCCCAGGTTGCCCTCGGTGCCCACCTCGCGGGCGACCCGGGTGACCTCGTCGGCGAACGCCGAAAGCTGGTCCACCATCGTGTTGATGGTGTCCTTCAGCTCCAGGATCTCGCCCCGGGCGTCGACCCGGATCTTCTGCGACAGGTCGCCCTTGGCGACCGCCGTGGTCACCTCGGCGATCGAGCGCACCTGCGCGGTCAGGTTGTCGGCCATGACGTTCACCGACTCGGTGAGCGCCTTCCACGTCCCCGACACGCCCTTCACGTCCGCCTGACCGCCGAGACGACCCTCGGTGCCCACCTCGCGCGCGACCCGCGTCACCTCGTCGGCGAACGACGACAGCTGATCCACCATCGTGTTGATGGTGTTCTTCAGCTCCAGGATCTCCCCACGCGCGTCAACCGTGATCTTCTGCGACAGATCGCCCTTGGCCACCGCGGTCGCGACCTGGGCGATGGAGCGGACCTGGCCGGTGAGGTTCCCGGCCATGAAGTTCACCGAGTCGGTCAGATCCCGCCAGGTCCCCGACACGCCCTTCACATCCGCCTGACCGCCGAGACGACCCTCGGTGCCCACCTCGCGCGCGACCCGCGTCACCTCGTCGGCGAACGACGACAGCTGATCCACCATCGTGTTGATGGTGTTCTTCAGCTCCAGGATCTCCCCACGCGCGTCAACCGTGATCTTCTGCGACAGATCGCCCTTGGCCACCGCCGTGGTGACCTGGGCGATGTTGCGGACCTGGTCGGTCAGGTTCCCGGCCATGAAGTTCACCGAGTCGGTCAGATCCCGCCAGGTCCCCGACACGCCCTTCACATCCGCCTGACCGCCGAGACGACCCTCCGAGCCGACCTCGCGGGCCACCCGCGTCACCTCGTCGGCGAACGACGACAACTGGTCCACCATCGTGTTGACGGTGTTCTTCAGCTCCAGGATCTCGCCCCGCGCCGGAACGTCGATCTTCTGTGACAGGTCGCCCTGGGCCACGGCCGTGGCGACCTGGGCGATGTCGCGGACCTGGGTGGTGAGGTTGCCCGCCATGGCGTTCACCGAGTCGGTCAGGTCCTCCCAGGTGCCCGACACGCCCGGCACCTTGGCCTGGCCGCCGAGGCGGCCCTCGGTGCCCACCTCGCGCGCCACGCGGGTGACCTCGGAGGTGAACAGTGAGAGCTGGTCCACCATGCCGTTGAACACCTCGGCGATCTCACCGAGCAGGCCGTCGGCCTCGTCGGGCAGCCGGGTGCCGAAATCACCGTCGCGGACGGCCGTCAAACCGGCCAGCAACCGCCGCAGCTCGGCCTCTCCCACCCCGTCCGCGTTCCGCGTCCGGTCACCGCGCGTGATCGGCGCGGCCTTCTTCCCCCCAGCGTCACCCATGTTCAACCCTGTTCCTCAGAAGACCGCGCGGGTCCGGCCACTTCAGGGCCTCGACGGGAAACCCGACTCCGGCGGCGTCGACACACGCGCTACGCAATCACTTGCCGTCTGACATGCAACGGCCGCTGCGACATTACACTGCCTTCCAGACCGGAACACCCCTCTCCCGCTGAACGCGCGACCGACCGCATCCCGCCGTCCGAGCTCGCCGGGACGCCGTCCGCATGCGACGACCCGGGCGGGGACGGGGCGAGGCCGCCGGATGACCCTGATCGCAGGAGGCTCGTACGTCCATGACGACGCTGGAGACGGAGACGCGCACCGCCGGCCAGGCCACGGTGGTGTCACTGGCCGGGGAGCTGACCATCAACACGGTCCAGGACGCCGAGGCGGTCCTGCGGGCGGCGGCGGGCCACGACCGTCCGGACCTGGTCCTGGACCTGGGCGGGCTGCGGTTCATGGACTCGATGGGGCTGCGCGCGGTGCTGCACGCCCGCCGGTCCGTCGTCGCGAAGGACGGCCGGCTGGTCCTGGCCGCGTTGCAGCCGACCGTCGCGCGGGTGCTGGACCTGGCGGGGCTGCGCGAGCACATCACGGTCTGCTCCACCACCGACGAGGCCCTGAAGAACCTGCGCCCGCGCTGACGGCGAGGACCCCTCCCACCGGCCCCCGTCACCGGCCCGGCGACGGGGGCGCCGGCGCGCCCGACGACCGCGACCCGGCGACAATTGTCATACGGCATCGATTTCCGGGGCGGCCTGGTGACCCTTCTCACCGCCGCCACCTGCGCGTTCCCGCTCCGGGCCCGGTCGGTGCCAGGCCGCCTTCGCCGGGAAGGCCCCCGGAGGACGCCCCGTCCCCCTACTATTGCCCCATGACAACTATTCGCCGTCAGCCGGAGCCGTCGTCCTCGGCGCGCTCGGCGTGCTCGGCGAAGGAGAGCAGGCCCGCCAGCAGGCGGGCGCCGTCCTCCGGAGGCATGCGGTCCAGCACCGCCTCCAGGTCCCGCCGCCGCTGCCGCGCCAGGTCGCGGAGCAGTTCCTCGCCCTCCGGAGTGGCCCGCAGCACGACCTGCCGCCGGTCGACGTCGCTGGGCTCGCGGACCAGCAGCCCGGCGGCCACCAGGCGGTCGCACAACCGGCTCGCCGAGGAGGGGATCATCCCCAGGTGCGCGGCCAGGTCGCGCATGCCGAGGTGCGGCCGGGCCGCGATCACCTCCAGCGTCCGCAGCTGCGTGGGCGGAACGTGGCCGGCCACCCGGTCCTGCGAGCGGCACCAGACGGCGATGAACGTCCTGCCCGCGTGTTCGAGGGCCTGATGGTCGACCGACCGGGAGATCTGTTCGCTGGGCTGGTTCACCGACTGTCCCTAACGTCCGGTCTCGATGGTCACGACTGTCTGCTCTCGTCCCCGGCGGGCACGGGTTGATGCCTGCGGACCCCGACTATCAGGAAGGTGCGCGGTGAACGACGGTGCCTGGAACACGCCGGTCTCCCCCGGAGACGGCTCCCGCTGGGCGGCCGCGCCGAACGGCTCCGGCGCCCGGCCGCACGACGGCGCGGCCCTGGTCGCCGAGGCGCTGCGCTCCCGGCGCGAGCAGCTCGCGCAGCGCTGGGCCGACGCGACGCCGTTCCGCGCCGTGTACGTGGCGGGCCGGGACGCGGCGGTCGGCGCGGCGCACCGGCTCGTGGACGCCCTGGCGGAGGTCGCCGGGTCCGGCCGCTGCGCCGACCCGTCGGCCCCCGGGTTCGGGCGGGTGCGGCCGCAGCTCGCCGAGATGCTCGCCGAGCGGGGCGCGGCGGGCGCCACCGCCGTCCAGCTCGGCGCCGAGGTCGCCGAGCTGCGGCACGCGCTGCTGGCGCTGGTGCGCGACCACGCCTCCCACGAGGGCGGGGACGCGGGGGACGCCGGGGACGCCGTGGTCGCCGCCATGGAGCTGGTGGGCACGCTGCGGCTGGTGGCGATGGAGACGGTCCTGGACCGGGACGCCGGGATCATCGCCCGGCAGCGGCAGGAGATCCTCGACATCGCCACCCCGGTGCTCAGGCTGTGGGACGGCGTGCTGGCGGTGCCGCTGATCGGCACGCTGGACAGCGCGCGCAGCCAGGTGATGACCGAGGCCCTGCTGGAGGGCATCGTCGAGCAGCGCGCCGAGGTCGCGATCCTCGACATCACCGGGGTGCCGATGGTGGACACCGTGGTCGCCCAGCACCTGATGCGGACGGCCACCGCCGTCCGGCTGATGGGCGCCACCTGCGTGCTGAGCGGCATCCGGCCGCAGATCGCCCAGACCATCGCCGCGCTCGGCATCGACCTGGGCGGGATCCGCACCCGGTCGACGCTGGCCGACGCGCTGGCGTGGGCGCTGCGGCACATCGGCGAACCGGCGGGGGGCTGAGCGGTGGACCGGGTTCCCGTGCTGGAGCTGGACGGCGTCCTGCTGGCCAGCATCCAGACCGAGCTGACCGACGCGACGGTCGTGGCCCTCCAGGAGGACCTGCTGGACCGGGCCGCCGCGACCGGCGCGGACGGCGTGGTGATCGACGTCTCCGCCGTGGAGGTCATCGACTCCTATCTGGCCCGGGTGCTCACCGAGATCACCCTGGCGGTGCGGATGCTGGCGGCGCGGACCGTGGTGGCCGGGATGCGGCCCGCGGTGGCGGTCACGCTGGTGGAGATGGGGCTGGACCTGCCCGGGGTGGAGACGGCGCGGTCGCCGGCGCACGCGCTGGAGATGCTGGCGAGGCGATGAGGGACGGCGGAGGGGGACCCGTGGGCGGCGCGCCGGCGAGCGCGCCGACGGTGCTGTCGATCGGGTCCGACGCCGACCTGATCCGGGTGCGGCGCGCGGCGCGCGAGGCGGCGGTGCGCGCCGGGATGAGCCTGGCCGAGCAGACCCGCGTGATCACCGCGTCCAGCGAGCTGGCCCGCAACACCCTGGTGCACGGCGGCGGCGGCCGGGTCGAGATCAGCGACGTGACGCGGCCGGGGCGGCGCGGCGTGCGCATGGTGTTCGCCGACGAGGGGCCGGGCATCCCCGACGTCGCGCGGGCCCTGACCGACGGCTTCTCCACCGGCACCGGGCTGGGCCTGGGGCTGGGCGGGGCGCGCCGGCTGGTGGAGGAGTTCGGGGTGGACAGCCGTCCCGGGCGGGGCACGACCGTGACGATCGTCTCCTGGAGCCGGAACCCGACGTGACGACGACCGCGACGATGATGACGACCGGCCGGCACGTGCCCGTCGAGGACCGCAGCCACCTGCACGCCGTGCGCCGCGCCGCCACGCGCGCGGCCGCCGAGGGCGGCCTGTCCGACCGCGACACCGCCGCGTGCGAGCTGGCCGCCACCGAACTCGCCACCAACCTGATCAAGCACGCCCGCGGCGGCCACCTGCTGGTCAACGTGCTGGCCCCCGCCGACGCCCGGTCCCCGGCGTCGGTGCAGCTGGTCGCGGTCGACGACGGCCCCGGCATCCCCGACGTCCCGGGCGCGCTGGCCGACGGCCACTCCACCGCCGGGTCGCTGGGCGTGGGCCTGGGCACCTGCCGCCGCGCCGCCGCCGACTTCGACGTCTACAGCCCGCCCGGCCGGGGCACCGCCGTGCTCGTCCGGGTCGGCCCGCCCGCCGCGATCCCGCCCGTCCGGGTCGGCGGCGTGCTCGTCCCGCACCCCGCCGAGACCGTCAGCGGGGACGGCTGGTGCGTGGCGCGCCGCCCCTCCCCCGCCGGCGAGGACCTGGTCATCGGGCTCGTGGACGGGCTGGGCCACGGCCCGGCGGCGGCCGCGGCGGCCGCCCCCGCCCTGACGGCGACCGCCGAACGCGGCACGCCGTCGGCGGAGTGGCTGGCCGAGCTGGACGCCCGGCTGCGCTCCACCCGCGGCGCCGCCGTCGCCGTCGCGCGGATCGCCCCGCGGGAACGTTCCGAGATGGTGGAGTTCGCCGGAGTCGGCAACATCGGCGCGTGGCTCGGCGCGCACCCGCTCCTGTCGCGGCCCGGCGTGGTGGGCGCGGGCCGCCGGGTCCCGCCGCTGCGCCAGGACCCGGCGCCGTGGTCCGGCCCGGACCCCCTGGTCATGTCCACCGACGGCATCGGCCGCTACGACCTGGCCCGCTACCCGGCGGCCCAGCACCGCCACCCGGCGCTGCTGGCCGCGCTGCTGTGGCGCGACGCCCGCCGCTCCCACGACGACGCCACCGCCGTGGTGGCCTCCCACGCCCCCTGGAGACCCTGGTGAGCGAGGCCGGGCCGGTGCTGCGGCTCGACCCGCCGGGGCCCGCCGACCGCGCGCACCGGCCGGCGCGGGCGGCGCTGGCCGTCCTGGCGGCGGCGCGGCGGGCCGGCGTGCCGGTCGCCGAGCAGGCGGTCCTGGTCCCGGCGGTCCTGGAGGCGGCCGGACGGCATCCCGCCGCGGCGCTCCTGGTGACCCTGACCGGTAGGGGCCCCGGCCGCCGGCTGCGCGCCGAGTTCCACGACGAGGTCCGCGACGGGGCAGGCGACGCCGCGCCCGTGGCGGTGTGCACGGCCGCCGCTCCCGAGGGGGCGGAGGCCGATCCCGGGGAGGACGGGCCGCTCGCCGACGCGCGCGGCCTGCTGGACCTGCTCGCCGAGCAGCGTTCCCGGCTGGACTGGTACCACCAGGAGCTCGACCGCACCGACCGGGGCACCCTGGAGCTGCACGCCGAGCTGGTCCAGGCCTCCGAACGGCTCCGCCAGGCGGGCGAGGTCCAGGCGCACCTGCTGGAGGCCGAGCGGCAGGCCCGCGCCACCGCCGAGAGCGCCCGCGCGCGCCTGTCGTTCCTGGCCCACGCCGGGGCCACCCTGTCGGCGTCGCTGGACCACGCCCAGATCCTCGGCCGGCTGCACGCGCTGCTGGAGGCGCAGCAGGTCGCCCGGCCGAACGTGTGGCTGGACGACGGCGACCGCCCCCTGGTGCCCTTCGCCGCCGACGGCGTGCCCGCCCCGCCGCGGCGGCCCCCCGAGGCCGCGCGCCGGGCGTACCTGACCGGCCGCGCGCACCACGCCACCCCGCATCCGCCGCTGGAGGTGCCGGAGCTGACGGGCGTCGCCGCCGACACCGAGCTGCTGGCGGTCCCGTTGATCTCGCGGGGCCGGGTGTTCGGCGTGGCCGCCTACGCCCCGGTGGCGGCCCCGTTCACCGCCGACGACGTGGCCGTCTACGGGGAGCTGACGCGGGTGAGCGCCGCCGCCCTCGACAACGCCATGCGCTACGAGTACGAGCACGGCGTGGCGCAGCGCCTCCAGGAGGCGATGCTGACCGATCTCCCGGCGGCGGGGCGGCTGCGGTTCGCGGCCCGCTACCTGCCCGCCGAGGCCGGGCTGAACGTCGGCGGCGACTGGTACGACGCGTTCGACCGGTCCGACGGGCACGCGGTCGCCGCGATCGGCGACGTCACCGGGCACGGGCTGCGCGCCGCCACCCTGATGGGCCAGCTGCGGACCGCGCTGCGCGCCTACGCGCTGGAGGCCGCGGCCCCCGACGAGGTGCTGACGCGGATGCACCGGATGCTCGTCCAGTTCCAGCCCGACGACCTGGCCACCGCGCTGCTGTTGCAGGTCGCCCCCGGCGGGCGGCTGCGCTGGGCCAACGCGGGCCACCCGCCGCCGCTGCTGCGCGGCCCCGACGGGCGCGTGCGGGTCCTGCGCGGCAGCGAACCGCTGCTGGGCGCGCCGGTGGACCCGTTCGCCTACCGGACCCGGACCGCCGAGCTGGTGCCGGGCTCGACCGTGCTGCTGTACACCGACGGGCTGATCGAACGCCGCGAGCGCACCCTGAAGGTGGGGCTGCGGCGGCTGTGCCGGGTGTTCGCCGCCGCCACCGGCGGGCTGGAGGAGGTCGCCGACGCGGTGCTGGCGGAGATGCTGGGCGACGGCGTCCGGGAGGACGACACCTGCCTGCTGCTGTGCGGCGCGGTCCCGGCGCGGTGCGAGGGGCGCGACGACGACGGGCGCGACGACGGCCTCCGCCTGGCCTCGGACCCGGCGTGAGGGCGCTCGGCGCGGGTCATCGCCGCTCAGGCGGGCATGGAGAACCCGAGGGGTGCCTCCCCGCGCTGCCGCACGACGGCCTCGTGGAAACGTTCCAGGCCCAGCCGCAGCGCGGCGCGGTCGTCGGTGTCCATCCCGGCCAGCACCTCGGCCAGGGCTCCGCGGCGCACGCGCCGGAGATCGGCCAGCAGATCGGCGCCGCGCGGGGTGAGCCGCAGCGTGATGGCGCGCCGGTCGGGGCCGGGGACGCGCTCCAGCAGCCCGGTGGCCTCCAGCCGCCCGCACAGCCTGCTGGCCGACGACAGCAGCGCCCCCAGTTCGGTGGCGACCCCGGTAACGTTGATACTGCCGTAGCGCTCCACGACGAAGAGAACCCGCAGCTGGGTGGCCGGAACCGGCGCGTTGAGATGGCCTCCCGACCACACCGACGCCAACGTTCCCGCCGGCCCGTCCAGAACGGCCGCCAACCGTTCAAGGTCATCGGAGGGAGAGCGGACTCGTCGCGATGCGGCCATGGCCCCACTGTTACACATCTCCGTCTTCCGCGAGACACTCGATTTCACAACGCTCGCCTCGGCCCGCCACCCGGCCCGACCCAGGCGGCCCGACCTCCGAGGCGACGCCCATGATGACCGACCGGCTCTCCACCCTTGACCTGGCGTTGTGGCAGGCCCGGCCGCATGCGGTCGCCGACGCCGCCCGCGCGGCCCTCATCACCGCCTTCGACGCCCGCGGCGTCACGGTCTCCCTGGTCGACTACCAGGTCTCCCATCTGGTCCCGGCCGCGCCGGAGGCCGAGCCGTTCCCCATCGAGAACACCCTGCCCGGCCGGGCGTTCGCGTCGCAGCAGACCGTGCGCGACGAGCGTCCCGACGGCCACGACCTGCACCTGCCCCTCAGCATCTACGGGGACCGGCTGGGGGTGCTGACGGTCACGTTCGAGCAGCCCCCGGGCCCGGACGAGGTCGGCGAGCTGACGGCGGCCGCCACGGTCCTGGCGCGCGCGCTGGCGGTCGCCGACACCCGCACCGACGTGTTCCGCCGCATGCGGCGGAGCAGCCGCCTGACGCTGGCCGCCGAGATCCAGTGGGAGCTGCTGCCCGGCCGCGCCTGCGTGGCCGACGAGTTCGAGCTGGCGGGCCAGCTGGAGCCCGCCTACACGGTGTGGGGGGACAACTTCGACTGGTCGGCGTCCTCCGACCACCTCGTCGTCAGCGTCACCAACGGCATGGGGCAGGGCATCGAGGCGGCGCTGCTGACCCAGCTGACGATCGGGGCGCTGCGCAACGCCCGCCGTTCCGGCGCCGACCTGCCCGAGCAGGCCGCGCTCGCCAACGAGGCGATCTGCGCCCAGCACGGCGGGAACAAGCACGTCGGCACGTTGCTGCTGCGGTTCGACCTGGCGAGCGGCCAGGTCCGCGCGATCGACGCCGGGTCGCCGCGGATCTACCGGATGCGCGGCGGAGCGGTCGCGCCGATCACGCTGGACCAGCAGCTCCCGCTGGGGATGTTCAACGACACCGAGTACGTCGAGCAGGAGTTCTCGCTGCTCCGGGACGACCGGCTGGTGATCGTCAGCGACGGGATGCACGACTCGCTGTCGTCGAGCGGCGAGCCGTACGGCACGTTCAGCCTGCCGCGCGCGCTGGCCCGCACCCGCATGCAGAACCCGCCGGAGGTCGTCCGCACCCTGGTCCGGGAGCTGCTCGCCCACACCCCGGAGGCGCGGCTGTCGGACGACGCGGTGATCGTGTGCCTGGACTGGACGGGCCGCGTCGCCGAGCCCGCCGCGGCCGCGCCGTCCGCGCTCGACGGGGAGCCCGAGCCGGAGCCGGTGTGACCGGTCACCGCAGGTGCGGGACCAGCTCGGCCGGGTAGGGC
The DNA here is from genome assembly GCF_014138665.1 of Actinomadura kijaniata. Taxonomy (NCBI): domain Bacteria; kingdom Bacillati; phylum Actinomycetota; class Actinomycetes; order Streptosporangiales; family Thermomonosporaceae; genus Actinomadura; species Actinomadura kijaniata. The sequence continues at coordinate 382,893 of NZ_JACJIA010000001.1, read as the reverse complement.
TCGAAGTAGGTCTGGGCGTCCAGGTAGGCGATGTCCTCGCCGCGCGCGTGGTGGCGCAGCAGCGTCATCGGGACGTCCAGCGGGACCTCGCCGCGCCCGTAGGAGTCGATCACGCCGGTGAGGTCGCGGCGGCGCGCGTCGTCCAGGCGGCGGCTCATCGGGCTGTAGAGGTGCAGCAGCGCGTTGACGTGGCGGCCCCGGCCCGGCCGCACCGCGAACGCCTCGGCGAACAGGGCGGCGTACTCGGCCGCCAGCCCGTCGCGGTCCCCGGTGCCCGCCCGCGCGACCAGCCGTCCCGCGTGGCGGTAGCGGTCCGGGTCGTGGGCCAGGTACTGGAGCTTGTGCGCCGAGTGGAAGGCGACCAGGTCGCGGGGCGTCCAGTCGCCGTCCAGCAGGGCGCGCAGCCGGGCGTGCGCGAAGATCCGTTCGACGAAGTGGGCGCGCAGCACCGCGTCGTTGAGGCGGCCGTCCTCCTCGACGGCCAGCGTCGGCCGCAGCCGTGTCAGGCGCTCGGCGAAGATCCCCTGGCTGCGCCGGTCGACGGGCATCTCGCCCTTGTAGCGGGTGACGCCGCGCGGGCCGCAGCTCGGCGAACGCGACTTGAGCACCCAGCCGTCCAGGCCGGTGAGCTCGGCGGCGCGGCGCTCGGCCAGCGCGACCATGGCGTCGGTGTGGTCGGCCGATCCGTCCCTGGTGGTGAGCCGGACCTCCCCGTCGCGCTCGACCAGCCGCAGCGTCGGCCGGGGTGCGCCGAGCCCGATCTCCATCTCCGGGCACACCGACACCCAGTCCACGTACGCGTCCAGCACGTCCACCAGGAAGCGGTTGCGGCTGTGGCCGCCGTTGTAGCGGACGGGCTCGCCGAGCAGGCAGCCCGACACCGCGACCCGCGGCCGGGCCTGGGCGGGACGCGGGATCGGCGCGGGCTTGTCCCTGGTGCGGCGGTGTCCGGTCACGGTCCTCATCTCGCTGGTCTCAGGCGTCGAGCAGGGTGCTCAGCCGGTGCAGGCCCCGGGCGGTGCGGGCCTTGACGGTCCCGAGCGGCGCGCCCAGGCGGCCGGCGATCTCGCGTTGCGTCAGGTCGCCGAAGTAGGCCAGCCCGATCGCCTCGCGCTGCGGGGCGGGCAGGGCGGCCAGCGCGCGGCGGACGTCCTGCTCGCGGGCGACGCGTTCGGCGGTGTCCTCGCCGTGGCAGGCGCGTTCGGCGTGGGCGAGCGGAACGGTCGGCGGCGGGCAGGCGCGCAGGTGGTCGACCGCGCGGCGGCGGGCGATGGTGAACGCCCACGCCTCCAGCCCGCGGGCGGGGTCGAGCCGGTCGCGGCAGCGCCACAGCTCCATCAGCACCGACTGGAGCACGTCGTCCACCAAATCGGCGGGCACCCGTCCGCCCAGGTAGCGGCGCAGCGCCGGGCCGAGCGCCGCGTGGCAGCCCGCCAGCGCCGTCTCGTCGCCCGCCGCCAGCCGTCCGGCCAGATCCAGGTAGGCGGGCTCGCCGGGCCCCCTCCAACCCGACGAGCCCTGGTCCGTCGTCGCTTGCTCCATGAGCGCCCCTCCAAGCGAAAACTTCTTCAAAACTTGTTCATATCCAGAATCGGGTCAGCGGACAACCCGTTCCCGGCAAATTTCGGCTGTGATTCCGGGCGGATGTCCGGTGAGGGGGTCGAGGAAGGGGCGTCAGAGCGCCAGGACGGCGCGGATCTCGGCCAGCGCCCGGGGAAGGCTGTGGACGCGCACCGCGCCCTCGGGCGGGTCCCCGATCCAGCCGGGACCGCCCAGCAGGAGGCGGGCCGCCGGGCGGGTGCGCGGCAGGTCGCCCAGCGGCGCGGCGTCGCCGGTCTCCGGCATCGACGACCACACGAACACCGCCGCCGGGCCGAGGCCGCGCACCGCCTCGGCCAGCGACGGGTAGGGCACCCGCGCGCCCAGCACCCGCACCGCCGCGCCCTCCCGGGCGAGCGCGGCCCCGAGCGCGTGGACCGGCAGCGAGTGCTGCTCCTCGGGCGCGCAGGCCAGCAGCACCGGACGGTGGGTGACCGGCGGCGGCGCGAGCGCGATCTCCCCGGCCAGCGCCCCCAGCACGCAGCCCGACAGCAGATGCTCGACCTCGATGATCGCGCCGGTGGCGGCGTGCCGTTCCCCGATGCCGATCAGCACCGGGGCCAGCAGCTCCTGCCAGGCGCGCTCCACGCCGTGCTCGCGCAGCGCGCCGGTGACGATCCGCTGGATCTCGGCGGCGTCCATCGCCATCGCGGCCCGCCCCAGCGCCCGGGTGGCGGGCGTCGCGCCCGGCACCGCCAGCCGCCCGCCGCGGCTCCCCCGGACGGGCCCGGACGGCTCGGCGGGGGCGGGCAGCTCGCCGGGCCCGGCGGCCAGCGCCGCCCGGGCGGCCTCCTCGGGCGGCACGCCCTCCTGGATGAGGCGGTTCATCAGCACCAGCCGGGCCAGGTCCCGCTCGTCGTAGCGGCGGTGGCCGCCCGCGCTGTGGCGGCTCGGGGCGATGCCGTAGCGGCGCTCCCAGGTGCGCAGGGTCGAGGCGGCGACGCCGATGCGCCGCGCGGCCGCGCCCACGCTCAGGCCCGGCCCGCCGATCTCCGCCTCGCTCACCGCTCCCGCCTCCGCCGACTCCCCTGCCGGTCCGGCCTCACAGGGTAGGCCGTATTCCAAAAGCCCTGGCCCACGGCGCTCGCGCGCTTGGTCGGGACCGCTTCGGAACAGCCCCCGGGCCCCTACCGGTGTTCGGTCACGGCGCGGCGCGCGGTTGCGGCCGGACCGCCCCGGCGCCGCTCACCGCGCCTCCCGCAGGTGGGTGAGGACGGCCAGCACGCGGCGGTGGTCGTCGGGCGTCTGGTGCAGGTCGAGCTTGGTGAAGATCGACCCGACGTGCTTGACGACGGCGGCCTCGCTGACCACCAGGGCGCGGGCGATGGCCCCGTTGGAGCGGCCCTCGGCCATCAGCGCCAGGACCTCGCGCTCGCGGGCGGTGAGGCGGTGCAGCGGCGAACGGTCCCGCCGCCGCGCCAGCAGCCCCCGCACCACCTCCGGGTCGATGACCGTGCCGCCCCCGGCGACCCGCTCCAGGGCGTCCACGAACTCGGCGACCTCCCCGACCCGGTCCTTGAGCAGGTAGCCGACTCCGCCGCCGGTCTCCAGCAGGTCGGCGGCGTAGGAGTGCTCGACGTACTGCGACAGCACCAGGACGGGCAGGCCGGGGCGCTCCCCGCGCAGCGCGAGCGCCGCGCGCAGCCCCTCGTCGCGGAAGCCGGGCGGCATCCGCACGTCGGTGACCACGGCGTCGGGACCGCGGTCGCGGGCGACCCGGTCGCGGACCGCCGCGACCAGGGCCTCGGCGTCCTCGACGGCGACGACCTCGTGGCCGAACCGCTCCAGGATCTGCCGCAGGCCCTCGCGCAGCAGCGCCGAGTCCTCGGCGATCACGACTCGCATGGGATCTCCACCCGAAGGATGGTAGGCCCGCCGGGCGGGCTGGACAGCCGCACGGTCCCGTCGTGGACGGCGACGCGGTCGGCGAGCCCCTGCAGGCCGGTGCCGTCGGCCACGCGCGCGCCGCCCCGGCCGTCGTCGTGGACCTCGATGGACAGGCCGGGGCGGATGACGATCCTGGCGTGCCGCGCCCGGCTGTGCTTGGCGACGTTGGCGAGGGCCTCGGCGACGACGAAGTAGGCGGCCGACTCGATGCCCTCCGGGGGCCGTTCCGGCAGGGCGACGTCGACCTCGACGGGGACCGGCGACCGTTCGGCGAGCGCCTCCACCGCCGCCGCCAGGCCCCGGTCGGTGAGGATCGACGGGTGGATGCCGCGCACCAGGTCGCGCAGCTCCTCCAGCGCGGCGCGGGCCTCCTCCCGCGCCTTGTCGATCAGCTCGGTGGAGCGGTCCAGCCGGGCCAGGCCCAGCGTCATGATCAGGCCGGTGAGGCGCTGCTGCGCGCCGTCGTGCAGGTCGCGCTCGATGCGCCGCCGCTCGGCCTCGAACGCGTCGGCCATCCGCGCCCGCGAGGCCCGCACCTCGACCAGCTCCTCCTCGACCGGCCGCACCAGCAGGGTCCGGGCGAGCGCGGCGCGGGCCCCGGCCAGCGCCGCCAGCGCGTACAGGGTGAGCACGAGGCCGAGCAGCCCGCCGAGCATCAGCGGCCACGTCTCCCGCTGCTGGTCGACGGTGGCCTCGGGCCCGAACTGGATCTGGTCGCCCTTGGCGATCAGCCACGGGGACGAGCCCGCGACGGTCGAGCCGACGACCAGCACGAACGGCACCACCACGTCCACCGCCGCCAGCGCCACCGCCAGCAGCGCGTACCCGAACTCCCGCCAGGTCGCCGCCTCCCGCAGCCGGCACGACATCCACGGCCGCAGCCCCGGGCGCGGCGGGTCGCGGTGCGGGGACGGGGCGGGGCGGCGGTCCATCAGGCGCAGGCGGCGGCGCTCGACCGCCGCGAACCCGACCGCCGACAGCGGGACGCCCGCCAGCAGCCCCAGCCCGATCACCAGCGGCGTCAGCAGGACCCCGCCGGCGAGCAGCACCTCGACCAGCACCAGCCACACGGCCGCGGCGACCGGCCCGGTGACGACGTAGGCCAGCGACCGCCACGGCCAGGACGAGAACACGAACCGCAGGGGGTTGCCCGCCATGGCCCGCCAGACCGTCGCCGCTCCGTTCATCGGGATTTCTCCGTAGGCGCCCCGGCTTTCATGCCGGGGAGGAAACGGACTTTCGCAAAGCAGAGCAGCAAAATCCGAAACGCCGTCAGGACGATTCGACGTCTATCGACCACGAGCCAGCACCTGCTCACAAGGAAACCGGCAGAATGTGAGGCATGGCACGGCAGGTCAAGCGGGCGTTCAAGTACCGCTTTTACCCCACAGACGAGCAGGCAGTCGAACTGTCGCGCACGTTCGGCTGTGTCCGCTTGGTCTACAACAAGGCGCTGGAGGAGCGCACGCGCGCCTGGTACGGCCAGCAGCGCCGAATCTCCTACGCACAGTCGTCCGCAGCGCTGACGCAATGGAAGAAGTCTGAGGAACTGGCGTTCCTCAACGAGGTCTCCTCGGTTCTGCTCCAACAGGCGCTGCGCCACTTGCAGGCGGCGTTCGCCAGCTTCTTCGCCAAGCGGGCCAAGTACCCGCGCTACAAGTCGAAGAAGAAGGCCCGCGCGTCGGCCGAGTACACTCGCAGCGCCTTCACCTGGCGCGACGGAAAGCTCACTCTGGCGAAGATGGCGGAGCCGTTGGACATCCGCTGGTCGCGCCCCCTGCCGCAGGGCACCGAGCCGTCGACGGTGACGGTGTCCCGCGACAGCGCCGGGCGCTGGTTCGTCTCGATGCTGGTCCAGGACACCATCGCCCCGGCTCCCGCCACCGGCACGGCGGTCGGCCTGGACGCCGGGGTCACCGCCCTGGTGACCCTGTCGACCGGGGAGAAGATCACCAACCCTCGGCATGAACGCCGCGACCGCACCCGCCTGGCCAAGGCCCAACGGGAGCTGTCGCGCAAGGCCAAGGGTTCGGCGAACCGGGAGAAGGCCCGCCGCAAGGTGTCCCGGATCCACGCCCGGACCACCGACCGGCGCCGGGATTTCCTGCACAAGCTGACCACTCGTCTCGTCCGTGAGAATCAAACGGTCGTGATCGAGGACCTCACCGTCCGCAACCTGCTGAAGAACGGCCGCCTCGCACGTGCCATCTCCGATGCGGCCTGGGCGGACCTGCGCTCGATGCTGGAGTACAAGTGCGCCTGGTACGGGCGTGAACTCGTGGTGATCGACCGCTGGTTCCCCAGCTCGAAGCTGTGCGGGGCCTGCGGAAGGCTCCGCGAGAGGCTGCCGCTGAACGTCCGAGAGTGGACGTGCGGCTGTGGCACCACGCATGATCGCGATGTGAACGCGGCGCGCGACATTCTGGCCGCCGGGCTGGCGGTGTCGGCCTGTGGAGCCGGTGTAAGACCTCAACGGGAGTCCTCCCGGGCGGGGCGGTCGGCGATGAAGCAGGAAACCCAGCGGGCGACCGCTGGACTCCCCCGACTTTAGGCAGGAGGAGGAAGTCAAGGTGCGACCGTAGGGCAGGTGCCGAGCAGGTGGCGAAGCCGGTCGTGGGAACGGTCCCAGCTCCACTCGTCGCGGACCCACGCCCGGCCCTTCGCGCCCATCGCGCCGGGGTCGGTGAGCAGGGTGACCAGGCGGTCGGCGATCCGGCGCACGTCGTCGTCCACGACGAAGCCGGTCTCCCCGTCCCGCACGGCCTCCGGCGCGCCCCCGGAACGCCCGGCCAGCACCGGGAGCCCGGCCGCCTGCGCCTCCAGGAACACGATCCCGAGGCCCTCGGTCTCCAGCCCCAGCCGCCGGTCCCGGCACGGCATCGCGAACACGTCGGCCGCCGCGTAGAACGGCGGCAGCTCCGCGTGCGGCCGCCCGCCCGCGAACACCACGCCGCCGGGCGCGATCTTCCCGGCCAGGCCCCGCAGCCAGAACTCCTGCGGCCCGTCCCCCACGATCAGCAGGGTCGCGTCCGGGACGGCCGCGCGCACCAGCGGCATGGCCCGGACCAGCCGGTCCTGGCCCTTGCGCGCCACCAGGCGGGAGACGCTGAGGATGACGGGACGGTCGCCCAGGCCGAGGTGCTCGCGCACGCCGGAGCCGTCCCCGGGGCGGAACAGGTCGGCGTCGACGCCGGGGACGAGGCGTTCCAGGCGGGCGCCGGGGCCCCAGGCGCGGGCCATGCGCCGCCGGGTGTCGTCGGTGAGGTAGGTGACGACGTCGGCGCGTTCCCCGATCCGCCGCAGCACCTGCCGCGCGCCGGGGACGCTCGCCCACCACACCTCGTGCCCGTGGGTGGTGGCGACCGAGGGGACCCCGATCCGCCCGGCCATCAGCCCGAGCGGCGCGGCGGCCCCGAACCACACCCGGTCGCAGCCGTACCGGGCGAGGAGGCGGCGGACGTTCCGCACGACGCGCCGGGTGGGCAGCAGCGTCCGCGCCGGGTCGCGCACCACCGGGAACGCCAGCCCCGCGTCGAACGCCGCGTCCCCCTCCTCCCGCGAGGTGTAGACGACGACCTCACCGGCGGGGAAGCGCCGGGCCATCTCGTACACGAAGGTCTCGATGCCGCCGCGCCGGGGCGGGAAGTCGTTGGTGACGATCAGGCAGCGCACGCCGCCACCTCCTCCCGGGGACGCCCCGCGTCCGCGACGGCCCGCGGCCGGTCCCGTCCGGCGGCCCGCGCCCACACCACCAGCACGGCCGGGTAGACGAGGTAGCCCCAGCGGGTGGCGGGCATCAGGGCCGTGGCCAGCGCCAGCCCGAGGGCGAGCCGCCCGGCGGCGGCCCGCAGGTCCCCCGGCGGCCGGACGAGCAGCGACAGCGCCATCGCGGCGGCCGCCGCCCCCAGCGCCGCGAGCGCGGCCGCGTGCCCGTACGCCCCCAGATCGGCCAGCAGCCGCCCCGGCAGCGGGCTGGCGGCGGGCGAGGCGACCCCGGCCAGGCCCAGCGGGAAGCGCACGACGTTCTCGACGAAGCCCCGCGGGTCGACCGCCACGACGGGCAGCACGCCCACCGCGACCACGCCGCCCGCGCCCCCGAGGAACCTGCCCGCCCCGGCGCGGTGCCGCACCACGACCAGGGCCAGGCACACCACCAGCGCGGGCAGCGCGGTCGCCTTGAGCGTCGCCGCGACCCCCAGCGCCAGGCCCGCCGCCCCCGGCCGGTCCCGCGCCGCCAGGGCCAGCCCCAGGCAGACCAGCCCGATCACCGGAAGGTCGTCGCCGCCCACCGCCAGCGGCAGCGCCACCAGCGGTGAGGCCAGCAGGAGCGGCGGCGTGCGCCGCGCGCCCCACAGCAGCGCCGCCGCGAGCACCGCCCCGAAGAGCGGCCGCGCGTCGATCCCGGCCAGCGCCCACGGCACCCCGAACAGCGCCATGCCGGGCAGGTAGGGGTTGTAGCCCTCGTAGCCGCGCCACGCGGCGAGCTCCCCGGTGTCCAGGTAGGGGGTGCCGCGTTCCAGCAGCAGCGCGCCCGCCCGGTGCACGACCCCGACCTCGGGCTGCGCCAGCCCGCCCACCGCCAGCACCGCCAGCGGCAGGAGCGCGGCCCCCGCCGTGACGCCCCAGGCGACCGGTCCGCACCGCGGGCGGCCCGACGCCGCCGCCACCGCGCCCAGCCCGTAGGCGACGGCGGCGCACCAGCCCCACACGCGGTGCGGCGGGAGATGCGTGACCACGGCGGTCCCGGCGGCGAAGGCGGCGAACGCCGCGTACAGCAGGACGTCCGCCCGCCCCTCCCACCACCGCCGGGGGACGTCCGGGGGGACCGACAGCGCCGGGGCGGGCCCGACCCGTGGAACGACCATGAACAACCTGCCTCTGATCAGCGATTCCTCTCGCCACCAGAGAACCGGCCCACGGCGCGCCGATCATTGGGCCCAGCCGCCGTTCCCGGGGTATGGCCAGGTCTACCCCCGGACTCCACCCCGGCTGATTGATCGCGCGAAAGGGCCGGTCAGCGGCCCGCGAGGCGGTCGCTGACCTCCCGCAGCCGCCGCCGCACCGCCGGGTCGTACGCCTGCGGGTGGGCGCGTTCGGCCCGCGTCCGGTCGAAGTACGCGCCCGTGACGTCCGCCAGCCCCGGATCGTCGATCAGCCGCAGGAGGGCGTCGGTGCCCTCCTCCACGGTGCTGAGCGACGCGTGCCCGCTCTCCCGGACCATCGTGGTCGCCATCAGCGACGCCGGGTGCAGGGCGTTCACCGTCACCCCCGTGCCGCGCAGCTCCTCCGCCAGGTCGAACGTGAACATCACCTGCGCGAGCTTGCTGCGCCGGTACGCCGACACGCCGCTGTAGGACCGTTCCAGTTGCAGGTCGTCGAGGTCCAGCGCCTCCTGCCCGGCCGAGGCCACGTTCACGATCCGCGCCGGGGCCGACCGGAGGAGCAGCGGCAGCAGCAGCCGCGTCAGCCGGTACCCGGCCAGGTAGTTGACCGCGAACCGCAGCTCGGTCCCGTCCGGGCCGACCCGCCGCCCGGCCCCCGGCGCGCCGAAGCCGACCCCGGCGTTGTTGACCAGCACGTCCAGCCGGTCGGTCCGGTCGCGCACCCGCTCGGCGAGCCCGTCCACCCCGGCGACCGACGCCAGGTCCGCCAGCAGGACCTCCGGCTCCGGCCCGCCCGCCGCGACGATCTCGTCCCGCGTCGCGCGGGCCCGCGCCGCGTCCCGGCCGTGCAGCAGCACCCGCGTCCCGGCGGCCCCGAGCCGCACCGCCGCCCGCCGTCCGACCCCGTCCGTCGATCCGGTGATCAGCACCGTCCGTCCGGTCATCGCCCCGCCCCTTCCGCGATCGTTCCCTCCCGCGCGAAACGACCCCGGGACGCCGCCCGTTCCCGATCAGTCGGCCGGGGCCGCGTCGGCGATGGCGCGCAGGGCCGCCACATGCCGGTCGAACGCCGCGCGCCCCTCCGCCGTCAGCGACAGCCACGTCCGGGGGCGCTTGCCGACGTACCCCTTGACGACCTTCACATAGCCCGCCTTCTCCAGCGTCGCGGCCTGCTTGGACAGCACCGAGTCGCTGACCTCGACGGTGTCGCGCACGTAGGCGAACTCGGCCTTCTCCGCCGCCGCGAGCACCGCCATGATCGAGAACCGCACGGGCGCGTGGACGACCTCGTCCAGCCCGTGCCGGGGGTGGCCGTGCCCGGTCACGCGAGCCGCCTCGCCGTCGTCCACGCCGCCACGAACGCGGGCGACGCCACCGCCACGGCCCCCACGGCCCACCAGGCGGCCACGCCGGGGAACACCGTGATCCCCAGTGCGAGCACGCCCAGGTAGAGCGCCGTCCAGACCGCCATCATCCACAGGTGGGTCTTCGCCATGCCCCGGTGGGAGACGGGCTGGCGCGCCGCGTAGACGAGCAGCAGGGTGAGGCACGGCACCCAGAACGCCATGCTGCCCACGGCCCCCACCGGCCCCGGGAACAGGCCGACCAGCGGCACCACCACCAGCGACATCACCCCGTAGGCGAGCTGGAACCGCACCAGCCACGTCCGGCCGCGCCGGTCCGTGGCGGCGCCGAGCGCGTGCGCCCTGTCCAGGGCCGCCACGGCGTCCCGTTCGTTCCGTTCACCCATGACATCCTCCGCATCGCCGACCGATGCCGCAATCATGGCAACTACTTTCCAATATGGCAAGTAGTTTCCGGCAGCGAAATCCTCAGCCCACCGAGGCCACGTAACGCACCTGGACCGCCGAACGCCCGCCGCGCTCGACCACCGCCCGCGCCCCGTCCGGGACGAACCCGTGCCGCTCGTAGAAGCGGATCGCCCGCGCGTTGCCCTCCAGCACCCAGAGCACGAGCCCGCGCGTCCCCGGCGCGAGCCCGGCCAGCACCTCCCGCATCAGCGCGCGGCCGCCCCCGCCGCCCCAGCGCCCCGGCTCCAGGTAGATCGCGTAGAGCTCGGCGCGGTCCCCGCCACCGGGGTCGGCGTCGCGCGGCGGCCCGAAGGAGGCGAACCCGACCACCCGCGCCCCGTCGACCGCGACCAGCACCGTCCTCGCGGGATCGGACATCTCGCCCCACCACGTCGCCGCGCGTTCCCGCGGGTCGAGCCCGTCCAGGTACGCGTCGGGGAACACGCCCCGGTACGCCTCCCGCCACGCCGTCACATGCACCCGCGCGACCGCGTCGGCATCGTCCGGCACCGCCCGCCGCACCTCGACATCCATGCCGGAGCAGCGTGGGGGGGCCGTGGAAAACCCCTGGGGACGGCGGGACGGCCGTCGGTAGGGTCACGTCATGATGATCTTCGGTCCGGCCGTCGACGTCCGCCCCCTGTTCCCCCGCGAACGGCGGGCCATGCTCGACCTGCTCACCGCCCTGGGCCCCGCCGAGTGGGCCAGGCCGACGGTGTGCCCCGGCTGGGACGTGCACGACGTCGTCGGCCACGTGCTCAACGACCACATGCGGCGCCTGTCGGGCAGCCGCGACGGGTACGGCGGCGCGGTCTTCGCCGACGACGAGACGCTCCCCGCCTACCTCGCGCGCACCAACGAGGAGTTCGTCCGGGCGTCCCGGCAGCTCAGCCCGCAACTGATGATCGAGCTCCTGGAGCACCTGGGACCGCGGCTCGACGCCCTGTGGGCGACCCGGGACCTCCAGGCCCCGGCCGACCTGAACGTCTCCTGGGCCTCCACCGACGTCGACAGCCCCGCCTGGCTCGACATCGGCCGCGAGTACACCGAGTTCTGGGTCCACCAGCAGCAGGTGCGCGACGCCGTCTCCGTTCCGGGCACCACCGAGCCCGACCTCATGGCCCCGGTGCTGGACGTCTTCGCGCGCGGCCTGCCGCACGCCCTGCGGACGCACGACCGGCCCGAGGGCACCACGACCCACCTGGAGGTGCTCGGCCCGGCGGGCGGACGGTGGGCAGCGATCCGGCAGGACGGACGGTGGCGGATGGCCCCGCCCCAGGGGGAGCCGGACGCACGCGTCTCGATGGACCAGGACACCTTCTGGCGGCTGGCGACCAGGGGCATCACCGTGGACCAGGCCCGTCAGCGGTCGACGGTGGGCGGCGACGCGGAACTCACCGCGGCCGCCACGACCCTGCTCGCGGTCGTCGCCTGAGCGTTCCGCAAGGTCAGGAACACGCCCGCCGGCGCACGGCCATCGCGGGAGCGCCCGGCGACGTCCGGTCCCGAAGGCGCGCAGGCTGACCCGCCGGACGGGGCACGGCCGCGGCGTTCGACCCCGCCGCCGTCTGTGACCGGCGGGCGCACCCGGGCGCGACGCCCGTCAGCGGTAGGCGCCCCGCCGGTGGCAGGCCGCGAGGTGGTCGTCCACCATGCCGCACGCCTGCATCAGCGCGTACGCCGTCGTCGGCCCGACGAAGCGGAACCCGTGCCGCTTCAGCTCCTTGGCCATCGCCTTCGAGCCGGGCGTGGATGCGGGGACGTCCGCCAGCGTCTCCGGCACCGGCGCGTCCGGGTCGGCGTACCGCCACAGCGTCTCGGCCAGCCCGCCGGGCAGGTCCAGCGCGGCCCGCGCGTTGGCGATCGCGGCCTCGATCTTGGCGCGGTTGCGGACGATGGCCGCGTCGTGCAGCAGCCGCTCCACGTCGCCGTCGCCGAACCCCGCGACCTTCTCGGGGTCGAACCCGGCGAACGCCGCCCGGAACCCCTCGCGCTTGCGCAGGATCGTCAGCCACGACAGCCCGGACTGGAACGCCTCCAGGCACAGCCGTTCGTACAGCCCCTGGTCGTCGCGGACCGGGCGTCCCCACTCCTCGTCGTGGTAGGCCACGTAGTCGGGGGCCGACAGTCCCCACGGGCACCGGTGGAGCCCGTCCTCACCCTTGATGGCGGCGGTCATCCCACGGTTCTACCGCACGGGTACGACAGAACGCTCCGCCAGCCGTGCCAGCCGCCGCAGCCCCAGGCCCATGAACGCCCGCACGACCGGCCCGGCGACCAGCCATCCGGCCCGCCCCACCGGCCCGAACGGCAGCTCGACCCTCTCGGCCCACACGAGCCGGCTGTTGGTCCCGGCCCCCGGCGTGACCTCGAACCACGCCTCGCCGCGCACGACCTTCCCGGTGTGCCGCACCGCGACGCGCCGTCCCGGCCGCCAGTCGGTGATGACCATGGTGTCGAGGAACCCGACGGGCCCGATCCCCGTCCACGCCTCCAGGTGCGCGCCGACCTCGCTCCCGCCGCGCGCCGACGTGAACGGCATCCACTCGGCGTGCCGCGGCCAGTCGGTCAGCACCGCGAACACCCGCTCCGGCGCGGCCCGCACGGTGACGGCCGCGTGCACCGCGACGGTGCTCATCGCCCCTCCTCCTTGGGCCGCTTGACCAGCGCGATCGGCTCGGGGTCGGGGTCGTCCTCCTCGAACGGCTCCGTCTCGAACCCGTCGCCCCGCTCCCGGCCCGCCGGAGCGTCCCTGGAGACGGCCGGCGCATCGGCGGCCCCCGCGCGGCCGTTCTCCCCGGCGGGCTCCCCGGGTGCGTCCCCGTCCTCGCGCAAAGGCTCGTACGAGGGCCCGTAAAGATCGTCGGGAGCCGTCCAGGCGTCCTCCTCACCGGCCTCGCCCAGCCGGTGCCGCAACTCGGCGACCCGCTGCTCCAGCATCGCCACCCGCGCGTCGCGTTCGGCCAGCGCGTAGGCCACCCGGTGCAGGGCCTCGTCGGTGAACCCCACGTGGTAGCCCCACAGCCCGCGCGGCAGGCTCAGCATCGCGACCTCGGGCCCGGTGATGGGGCGGGCCGTCGGGATCGGCAGCGGGGGGTTGTCGGGATGCGTCTCGGCCAGCTCCCCGCCCCGGCCCGTCGCCAGGGCGACGACGGCGCCCAGCACGGCCAGCGCGGCGACGATGAGCGCCACAACAACCATCATGCTCCGATCGATCGGACCTCCCCACCGCGGCGCCTCCAGCCCGCGGTGCCTCCCTCCCTCGATCGTGCCACGACCGGGAGCGTGCCGTCGCACCAGCGCACCCGCCCCGCGCATATCCGAGAAAAAGGCGGAGGCCCGCCGCTCCTGCGAGGACGGCGGGCCTCCGGGCCCCGGGCCGGGGTCAGTCGCGCAGCCTCGCCCACGGACCGGTGATCGCGAACGTGACGCCCGGCTCCTGCCGGTTGGCGTACAGGGTCCGGCCGTCCGGGGAGAACGTCACCCCGGCCATCTCGCTGTCGTTGAAGGCGTTGCGCGCGAACGCGAACGGCTCGCCCCTCCGCGTCGCCCCGACCAGGTACTGCTCGCCGTCCCCGTCCTCGGCGAGGATGACCCCGCCGCCGTAGGGCGACACGGTGATGTTGTCGGGCCCGTCGAACCGGCCGCCCGCCTTGAAGATCAGCTCCAGCTCGATCGTGTCGGTCCGCGGGTCGTACTTCCAGACCTGCCCGGCGTGGTCGCGGGCCGCCCCGGACGCCGTGCGCGCGAAGGAGGCGACGAAGTACGCCTTGCCGCGCGCCCACCACGCGCCCTCCAGCTTCTGGCTGCGCGTGATCGTGTCGAACTGCCTGCGGGTCGACTCGGTCGCCGCCGACGGGTCGGGCACCTTCACCCACCGGCACCGGAACCGCGCGCCCGGCTCGTCCACCAGCGACAGGTCCTCCAGCCCCCGCACCTGCATGGCCTCCAGCAGACCGCCCTGCAGATAGCAGTGGTAGTCCCCCCGGTGCGCCCGCGGCCGGAACCGGTAGAACAGCCCGAACGGCCCGCTGGCGTCCTCGGTCAGGTACGCCGTGTGCGTGTGCGGGTCCACCGCCACGGCCTCGTGCGAGAACCGGCCCAGCCCTGTCAGCGGCACCGGCCTGGTCCGCCTCCCGACCGGGTCGACCTCGAACACCCACCCGTGCGACTTGGTCTGCCCCGCGAACCCCTCGGTCTCCTCGCAGGTGAGCCAGGTCCCCCAGGGGGTACGCCCGCCCGCGCAGTTGGTGGACGTCCCGGCGATGCTCACGGTCTGGGCGACGACCTCGTTGTGACGGCCCAGCTCGACCGTCGTGGTCCCCCCGTAGGCGGCCGGGTCGTAGACCAGCGCCTCCGGCGCGACGGGCTTGATCCCCTTGTTGGTCTGCTCGTGGTTGCGGACCAGCCGGACGTTCCCGGGCCGGCTCCCCGGAAAGGTGGCCATCCCGTCGTGCTTGCCGGGCACCTGCCCACCGCCGGGCAGCGCGTCCCCCTGCGCCGAGATGACCTTGTAGGAGAACCCCCGGGGCAGGTCGAGCACGCCCTTGGGATCAGGCACCAGCGGCCCGTACCCGTACGCCTCTCCGGCGGCCTCGGCGGACGTCTGGAAGATCGTGTCGAGGCTCCCGGCCAGCGCGATCGACACCGCCCCGGCAGCCCCACCCTTCATCACCCCGCGACGGGACACGGACATGGCGACTCCTTACACGACGTGAGATCACGCGAACCCTCCCGCCCCATCCCGAACGCCGAGTGAACGCCTCTCCAACGGCCGCCCAACCCTCGGACACAGCGGCCAACACCATCACCGGAACTCCCAAGCCACGAAAACATCGAAAATAAATTCGGGACAAAAAAGACAATTTATGACTGTCGACTGACTGATTATGGACAACTTCAGTTGAAAGCGTCCCTACATAAGCCTTTTCTTGGTACTCATGTCAGCCTCGCCTTGAAACGGCGCCGGACATCGAGGCCATGGGGAGGCCGTCGTGGAGCAGCCGAGACTGTGGTGGCAGTCGGTCTACCCATCGGACTGGGCCGTCTTCTCTCTTTCCGACGATCTGTCACGTGAGCGCTACACCGCCCTGTTGGCCGCGCTCGAGGAACTGTCGACCCGGGGCCCCATGGCCAACCTCGAGGAGGTCGCGTCCCAGCTCCACGACGTCGGGTTCCACGACCCCCTGCCCGAGCAGGAGCTGCGGAACGCGTTGGACAGACTGAAGGACGACGGACTCGTCGAACCGTTCCGCGACTACACCGCCCCCGTCCGTAACTACCAGGGTCTGATCGTCCGTCAGGAGGCATGGGCGCTGACTCAGAGGGGACGCAACGTCGTCGCGGCCGTGCGCGCCGCCGTGGTCGACGCCCGCCGGGCGCTCCAGCTCCCCAGCCGCCTGCTCGACAGCGTCGCCGCCACGATCAGCGAGATCATCGCGCACTTCGGGCCCGAGGAGGACCACGGCCTGCTGCCCATGAATCTCGACGACGTCCGCACGCGCATCGACGAGCTGCAACGCGTGACCGCTGACTTCTACACCGCCCTCGCCCGGCTGGTTCAGGCGGACGTCACCGACGACAACCTGTTCGGTGAGAATCGAGATCGCATCATCGAAGCGCTGCGCCAGTTCCCGCGCGAGTACGAGCGCGGCCTGGCCCGGGTCGAGCACCAATTGGAGAACCTGCGGAAGGTGGGCCACCGCCACATCGTCGAGACCGCCGTCGCACACGCCGGCCTCATCGACGCCCGCGACCAGCAGCACTGGATCGAGGAGCGGGTGCGGCGGCTGTCTGATCTGGAGGCGTGGTTCACTTCCGACGGCACCGTCCAGCAGTTGATCTCCTCCGCCTCCGGCGCCGTCTACACACTCCTGGTCGCCATCGACCGGCGTTACTCGGCCCGCCGTCGCGGCTCCGACCTGGGCGCCGACTTCCATGCCCTGGCGCAGAGCCTGCACCGGCAGGCCGACGACGAGGACGCCCGTCGCGTCTACGCCGCGGCCTTCGGGGACTGGCCCGCCTGGCACGCGGTCGTCCCGCTCGCCGAGGAGGACGTCGCGCACGGCACCGAGGCGGCGGCCAAGCCCGACCGTCACCGGATCGAGGTGACGCTGCGTGAGCACGAACGGCAGGGACGCGCCAGCGGTCGCCCCCGCCGCGTCCCCGACACCACCGTCCAACGCGATGCGGCGCTGGCCCAGGCCAGGGCCGAAGCCGAACGCAGGCGCCGCCTGACCGCGTTGCTGATCACCCCTGGTGAGGTCACGCTCGGCCACTTCGACGGCTTGGACGCCGAGGCCGCCGAAGCCTTGTTCCGCGCCGTCGAGACCGCACTGGCGCGTATCGATCCGACGACCGGGGTCGGCATCGGACGGGTCGACGGCGCGGACGTGCTGGTCGAGGTCCGCCATGGCGCTCCCCGCACCGCCCGGGCGGCCCTCGCCGAAGGCGTACTGACCACGCGCGACCTGCGCATCCGTGTCGTCTCCACCGAGTCAGGCCAGGCCGAGGACACCGCCCGGAGCATCGCATGAGCGAGCGTCTCCTCGACCCCGATCTGCGGGACGCCGCCCGTGTCCTGAACGCGACCGGTCGTCTCCGTGCCGAGATCGATCCCGAGCTTTACCGGGCGGCGCTCAAAGAGCGCCAGCTTCTCGCCACGTTCTTCCACGAGGAGCTCGGTTGGACGCTGGAGGTGCTGGAAGCGGCCGAGCTGGTCCGCCTGCACAAGCGGAGGGCAGACGCCCCCGCCGACCGGGGCCCATGGTTGCGGCGGACGCGCGGTGACGGTCCGCTCGCCCCAAGGACGGTCCTGGTGTGCTGCGCGCTGGTCTGCGAACAGTTGTGGCGCAGATCCCGCATGAGCCTTCGGGACCTGCTCCAGGCCATCGCGCAGGTCTGCGCCGCCGAGGCCGATGCCGGAACGCTCCCGGAGTTCCCGGTCGTCGCCGCCGAGGGCGTCAGCAAGCAGACCGCACGGAGCAACCGGCAGGTCCTGGTGGACGTGCTGAAACTCCTGGTGGCGGAGGGAACGGTCACCGTGGACGCCGACCTCGACCAGGCGGTGGACGACGAGGACGCCGACCTGGTGGTCACCGCCTCCCGGGAACGGCTGGCCGCCAAGTTCTCCTCCCTGTCACCGCTGCTTCTCGATCTGGCGTCGTTGCCTCCCGACCAGCACGCCGCGGCGCTGTCGCAGGGAACGCTGCCCGACCGCACCCCATCGGCCGTTCCCGACACCGCCCGCTCGATCGAGGACCGCCGGCTGCGCCTGCTGCGCAGGCTCGCCGATGATCCGGCCACTGATCCGACGGACGACCTGACGGAAGGCTCGCCCTACCTCCACACCATCACCGGACGCGACCGTGCCCTCAATCTCCTGACCTCCCTCGGCTACAACGCGACGGTCCGTCGCGACTGGTGGGAGGTGACCGATCCCAGCGGCGACGGCAGCGGCATCACGTTCCCCAACGGACGCCGTACCGAACGCCAGGCGGCCCTGGCGCTCCTCGCCGTATTCCCCCGGCGCTCCGACCCCATGTCCCCGCTCCGCATGGACGAAGCGGTCGACGTACTGGAGCAGGCGAGGCAGGACCGTCCCCGCTGGGCCTCCGCCTACACCGGACGTCTGGCGGCGCTCGCCCGCGCCGCCGCCGCCGAGCTGGTCGCCGTCGGATTGCTGCGCCCCGACCCCCGTGACGCGGACGCGTGGCTTCCCACACCCGGCATCCACCTGTGGCGGGTCAAGGTCCGCTCCGGCACCGGCGCCAAACCCTCGACCGAGGCCACCCCGGCGGCCCAGGACACGCTGCCGCTCACCGACGAGGACCCGAGGAGCACGCCGTGACGCAGGAGGAGAAACCGTTCCGGTGGCCGGAGACGGCGACGTTCGGCGAGCCCGGCTCCGCCGGACGCTGGCAGCCCACGCGGGCGGGAGCGGTCAACTCCTGGGCGTGGGCGGACGAGACGCTGTGGTTCGCCGACGGCTGGCTCGCGCTGGCCGGCCCCAACGGCTCGGGCAAGTCCCTCACCGCCTCCATGCTGATCACCGTGCTGCTGGACGCCGAGACCTCGCAGAAGGCGCTGTCGGTGTCCGGCAAGGCGAGCGGCACCCTCGCCAGCAGGCACACCGACCGCAGGGAACAGGAGGATCGGACCGGCGCGTGGTGGCTGGAGTACGGCCTGCGGGACGAGACCACCGGGCGCACCGAATACCTCACCACGGGCATGTGGCTGCGAGCCGTCAACGGCAAGCTGCACCGGGCCTTCTTCCTCGTGCCCGCCCGTGTCGGCCATGACCTGGCTTTGAGACGCGAGAACGAGGCGGTGCGCATCGACGATCTGGCCGGGCAGCTCGCCGCCCACCGGGGCGAGCTGTTCACCTCCTCCAGCAAGCTTCGCCCACCGGCCGCCGCCGAGCTGCCGTCCGTCGGCGACGAGCACGAGTTCCGTCACGCGGTCCGGACCCGTCTGTTCGATCCGCTGAACGAGATCCAGTTCGACGCGCTCATCAGCGTGCTCCGCAGCCTGCGCAGCGTCCGTACCGCCGAGGCGATCTCTCCGGAGCGGATGCGCCAGGTCCTCACCGACGCGCTGCCCGCGCTCGAACCCGACCAGCTCAAGGTCGTCGCCGACACGCTGGAACGGATCTCCGAGCTGGAGAAGCAGCTCGACCGCTCCCGCACGGAGGCCGGTCTGCTGGCCACCGTCGAGCGCCGCTACCGCAGCTACCGCAACGCGATCGCCCAGCTCCAGGCGGCCGAGCTGGCCGCCGCCAACACCGCCTACGACGACCAGACCCGCGCCGCGCGCCAAGCGAACGAGACCCTGACCGCCGCTGAGCAGACCGTTGAGGAGATCGACGAACGGCTGACAGAGACACGCGGCGAGGTGGCCCGGCTGGAGGGCGAGTTCGCCGCCGCCGACCGAGCGCTCAACGAACACGCCGGAGCGGAGCTTCCGCTGCGCGAGGAGCTCGCCGCCAATCTGGACACCGCCGCCGAGGAGGCCGAGAGCAGAGCCCAAGAGGCGGCGCGGGCCGCCGAGGGGACCGAGCAGCAGGCGTCAGACGCGGCGGCCGACGTGCAGCGGGGCCAGCGCCATCTACGGAAACTCACCGACGACCTTCGCCGCCAGAGCGGGCGGCTGGGAGCCGAGTCCGCCACCGACCGGCTGCTCGCCGCCTACCGCGACCTCTGCGACGCCGCGCCGCACGCCGCTCCACCGTCCCTCGACCTGGAGACGCTGTCCGGCACGCCGTCGGCGTGGGTCGAGACCCGCGTCGAGCAGATCCGCCGCGTCCAGGGAGCGTTGCGGCAACACGGCGAAGCCCAGACGACCGAACGCGCCCTCTCCCAGGCACACCGCAGGGCCGAAGACGACGAGACCGAGGCGGACAACGCCGCCGAAGCCGCCGCCGAGTCCACCCGGCAGACCGAGACCGCGTTCCTCGACGCCCTCGCCGCCTGGGCGGGCTCCCTTCACCGGCTCCAATCTCCCCCGTCTGAGCTCTGCTCCCCTGAGGGAGACGACCGGTATCCCACCGGCCAGATGGAAAGGTGGCTGTCCACCGAGGTCGCCGCTACGCGCGACCGCATCGACCTGCCCGGTCACCGGCAACGGGCGGCCACCGACGACGCCGTGGCCCGCTCAGCAGAGCAGGCCGCCGACAACGCGCGCACCGCCCACCGCCGCTCCCTCGAACAGATCGACACCGCGGCCCGGGAGCTCCACACCGCACAGGACGAGGCCGACGCCGAAGCGGAGACCGACACGACGACGCTCGCCCAGGCGAGATCCGCTCACACTCAAGAAATCACCGGGGCTCGGGACATGGTGTCCGCGGCCCAGGCACGGAAGTCCGAGGCCGAGGCGCAGGCGAGTCGGGCCGCCCGCGACTGGTTGGCGAGCGCCTACCACTGGCGGTCATCCCTGGTCCACCTGGACGCCCGCGCCATCCCGCTCCCCGACCCCGCCGACACCACCGTCGAGCCGGCCTCCGTCCGGATGGCCGCCTACGATGCCCACGCGTCCGCCGCCGGAACCCTCCACCAGCGCGTCTCCGCCGCCCGCGAGGCCGTCGACCGCGTCGCCGAGGACATCACCGGGCTGCGCGCCGACCTGGACCGGGCGCGGCAGGCGGCGCCCGTCCCCGACGCCCCCGCCTGGCGGTCTCGGGAGCCCGGCGACGGCACACCGCTGTGGGCGCTGGTCGACTTCGCCGATCACCTCGCTTCCGAGGAAGCCGATCGGATCGAGGGCGCACTGCTGGTGTCCGGCCTCCTCGACGCCCTGATCAGCCCGCATGGCCGACCGGTCCGGGGCGATGTCGTCGTCACCCCGGACCCGTTCCCCGGCGGCCGCACGCTCGCCGCCGTGCTCAAGCCCGACCCCCATCCGGACGTGCCCACCGACGAGGTCCTGCGGCTCCTGTTTTCGATCCCCGTCGACCAGCCCGGCACCGCGCTCGGCGACGGCACGGTGCGAACCGGTGTGCTCACCGCCGCATGTCCGGACGGCTACCGCGCTTCGTTCATCGGCCGTACGGCCCGTGAACGCGCACGCCAGCAACGCGTCGCACTGCTGGAGGAACGGCTCTCCGCACGCGAACGGGACCTGAGCGCCGCCCAAGCAGAACTCCACACGCGCGAGGAGGACGTCAAAGCCGCAGCCGCCGAACGCGACGGGCTTCCCCCCATGGGCACGCTCATCTCCGCCCGCAGCCACCTGGCGGAGATGGAACGGCGACTGGCCACCACCGAGCAACAGGCCCAGCAACGCACTGCCCGAGCCGATGCCGATCTCCAGAAGGTCATGGCGGGCCTCGACCGGCGAGCCTCCGAACGCTTGGCACACCTGGCCCGGTTCCAGCAGAACCTCACCCATGTGCAACAGGTGGCCGAGACGGCCGACGCCGCCGCCACCGAAGCGGAGCAGGCCGCCACCGAACTCCGCGAAATCGCCGAGACCAGCGAGAACGCCCGCCAGGAAGCAGCCCGGGCCCAGGAGGAGACGGATGAGGAACATGCCCTGTTCCCCCGAACCGCGCTCGTCGCGCTGATCTCCGCGCATCGGGCCGAGGACGCCGCCGAAGAAGCACTCGACCGCGCCCATGCCGCCGTCGTCTCCGCCGCCGAACAGCACAGCAAGGCCACCGAGCAGGTCAAGAAGGCACTGCGCGTCCTCAACGACGCGGCGGCACTGCCCGACGGCTCACTGCTGCCCACCTCCCACGACGCGCTCGACAAGCACGCCCGAGCGGTCACCGCCCTCGAACGGCTGGTCACCGACGGCGCATCGGCCGCGCGCCGCTGCATCGACCTGATGAAACTCGCCCACCGCGACCACGGCACCGCCACCGCCTCCCGGACCACCGCCGTCCGGGAGGCCGAGAAGGCGGCCGAGGCCCGCCGCACCGCGACGACCGCGCTCGCCGAGGTCCGCAAGCTCCGCGAGCTGCACGGCGCTGACTACGAAGAACTACGCGAGACCCGTGACCACCTCTCCGGTCAGCTCGACCAGGCCACATTCCAAGTCACGGCCCTGACGCGCGAGCAGCACCAGGCAGAGCTTCGGGCCAACACCGCACAAGTCACCCTCGACAACATCGAACCCCGGCGCAAAGCCGCCGAGCAGGAACGCGACCGCTGCCTGCGCGCGTTGGGCCGCCTGGTCGACGAGGGGCTGGCGGTCATGCCCGACGATATCCCGGCCGACGCGTCCGGCCGTCCCGCCCACCTGACGGCGGGCCTCACCTGGGCCCGAAAACTGCTGGCCGACCGGACCGCGCACGCCGAGCGCCGCACCCAGCTCGTCCAGTTCCGCGACCGATCCCTGGCGGCCCTGGAGACGAGCGCCCGCGACGCCAGCGCCGCGCTGGCCCGCTTCAACCGGCAGGTCGTCCTCATCTCGGTCGAGGAGGCCGCGTGGCGACGCGCCCTGGTCGCCGAACCCGACTCCGCACGCGGCGAGGACCTGACCGCCGCGCTGGAATCCCTACAGGCGGGCATCGCCCAGCTTGAGGACGACCTGCGCGACGATGTGAAGCACGCGATGCGCGCCGGGATGTTCACCCGTCTCCGCAAGGACATCCTGGTCCGCCGGGACGCCGCCCTCCAACTGGTAGGGCAGATCAGAAAGACGCTGAAGGACGTGCGCACCGGCGTGGCCGAGGTCGGCATCCAGGTCGCCTGGGGCGTCCGCGAGCAGGACGAGCACGCCGTCCAGATGATCGATCTCGTCACCCGGACCGCGTCCGAGGAGACCTTCGAGAAGATGTACGACGTCCTGCGTCAGCGCATGGACGAGAAGGCCGGAGAGCCCTGGGTCGAGCGGGTCGCCTACGCCTTCGACTACCGGCAGTGGCACGACTGGAAGATCTCCGTGACCCACGCCTCGTTCGGCGACTCCTCGCACGCGACGTTCAAGGAGATCACCACGCGCTCCAACCCCCTGGAGTCGCTGTCCACCGGCGAGCGCAGGCTCGCCACCATGCTGCCGCTGCTGGCCGCCGCCTGGTCGATGTACTCCGGCGCGGACTACCGGGGTCCCCGGCTGCTGTCGATCGACGAGATCGACGCCGCCTTCGACGAGCCGAACCTGCGGCAGGTCCTGGCACTGCTGCGCTCCTGGGACTTCGACGTGCTGGCGACCACCCCGTCCATCACCCCCATGATCAAGGAGGAGGCGGGCCGGGCGATGGTGCACCAGGTCGTCGCGGAAGGCCGTCACCGCGTCACCGTCCCCTGGCTGTGGGAGGGGCATGGCGAACCCCGGCTGCTCACCATCGACCACGATCTGGAACCCGCGTCATGACCGGCGATCTGGCCTCGCTCGTGGAAGACCCGGACTTCGCGCCGTTCTGGCGGGCCCTGCACGACCGGCTGTGCGAGAGGGGCGCGCCGGAGCAGCTCGCCACGCTGAGAGTGCCCGACCTACCTCTGTTCGCAAAGGCACAGCTCAATGCGCTGCTGAACGCCTCCACCGGACGCGGCCCGGCGGTCAAGGTCAACGGGACGGCCGCCACGGTGCCGCTTCGTGCCCTGCTCAGGAGGACCGGTACCGCCCCGCAGGACCTCGTCGCCCTCGCCGAACGGGCAGTCGGTAAACCCGTAGAGAACCGCGCCGCCGTCCGGCAGGCCGAGACCGACCGACGCCGCACGCTCTGGGACCACGCCACCGCCGCCCTCCCCCGCTTCCCACGACTGGTCACCCGCCTGAAAGCCAGCGGAATCGGAGCCGACGAACCCGAGGCCCGCCGCCTCATCGACACGCTGGCTCAGGTGACCGACGGCCTCCCCTACGCGCCTCCCGTGAGTCTGCCGAAACTCGCCCACGACTGCGCCGGCGACCCGCACTACTTCGACCCGGGCACCATCAACAGGACACGGCTCGTCGACGCCGTCACCGAGTTCACCGGCCGCGCCGACCCGACGTTCCCCCACCAGGCCCCCGCCCTGCTGGCTGGGGTCGGCATCCTGACCGACCGGCTCTCCAACATCGTCCTGTTGCACCGCGTCAGGGTCGCCGGCGACGGCGTCATCGACCGGCGACTCCGCGCCTCGCCGGTCCCGGTCGCGCTCACCCTGCTGGATCTGACCCGCGAACCACCGACCCTGGCTCCACAGATCCTGACGGTCGTGGAGAACCCTTCTTTGCTGGAGGCGGCCATGTCCTGGGGTGCCGACGTCGCGCTCGCCTGCACCAGCGGCCATCTGCGCGCCGTCGACCACGCCCTCCTCCAACTGGCGCACGACCAGGGCGTGACCCTTCGCTACGCGGGCGATCTCGACCACGACGGCTTCCAGATCGCGGCCACCGTCGCCGACCTGTACGGCGCGGAGCTGGTCGCGATGGACGCCGAGACGGTCGCCGAAGCGGCGGAGCCCCCCGGCTCGGTACCGCTCCGCCAGCAGTTCGATCCCGAACTCAAACGCACGCTCGGCCTCACCGACCACGCGGTGTTCCAGGAGAACGACGCGGTGATCCGCCGTGTCCTGAACGTCGGCCCGGTCTCGTGATGGCCCGTTCTCAACCGGTGTGCACGTCGGTGCGCACTATTACCATCTGTCCATCAGCAGCCGGTCGCGAGGCCGGTGTGGCTCGAAAAGAAGCACGGGGTTGAGCGGATGCGCGAAGGTCGCTGGACGACGGTCACGGAGTCCGAGTTCGACCATGAACGCCGCGGTCTGGAGACCATCCGCAAGCGGCTGCCGGACGCCGACCCCTGGTACGCCTGGGCCAACTTCACCTTCACCGCCGCCACCGGGCACGTGCGGCAGGTGGACCTGCTGGTGATCACACCCGGCGGCGTCCACATGGTCGAGCTGAAGCACTGGCACGGCCGCCTGACCTCCGAACGCGGAACCTGGGTGCAGACCACCCCCGGTGGTAGCCGCGTCTCCCACGGCAACCCCCTTCACCTGGTCGACCAGAAGGCCAAGGAGCTGGCCGGTCTCCTCGCCCAGAACGGCGTACGCGTCTGGGTCGGCGGCGAGGTCTGCATCACCAGCTCCGGCCTCCGGATGCAACTGCCCGTGGGTGACCAGCACGGTGTCCACACCACCGACGAGCTGGTGCGGATGCTCCACCGTCCCGCCCGCGACGACCGCCGCCGCATCGACGGCCCCCGCGCCAGAGCGATCAAAGCGGCGCTGGACCGGATCGGTATCCGCCGCAGCGACGCCGAGTTCAAGGTCGGGCCGTACCTGCTGGAACGCCGCTCGTTCGAGACCGGCCCGACGTGGGCCGACTACCTGGCCCGCCACAGTGAGCTGCACGAGATGGCGCGGGTCCGCATCTACCTGAGCGAGCGCGGCTCCGACGCGTCCATCCGCAAGTCGGTGGAGAACGCCGCCCGCCGCGAGGCCGCGGTCCTGCAACGGTTCCGCCACCCCGGCGTCGTGCAGCTCCGGCAGTACGACCCGTCCGGCCACTCCGCCGGCCCCGCCCTGATCTTCGACTACCACCCCGACACCCTGCGGCTGGACGAGTACCTGGTCCGCTACGGCGACAGGCTCGACGTTCTCGGCCGGATGGCCCTGGTCCGGCAGCTCGCCGAGACGATCCGGTCCGCCCACGCCAGCCGCATTCACCACCGCGCCCTGGCCGCCAACGCGGTGCACGTGATCCCCCGGCCCCGCCGACGTGGCGACACCCCCGCCGACGAGGACGCCCGCTGGCTGTCCCCGATCGTCCAGATCTCCGACTGGCAGATCGCGACCCAGCGCGCCGGGTCGGCGGGCTCGACCCGGTTCGCCCCGACCAGCCTGTCGGCGATCCACCTGTCCGACGACTCCGACGCCTACCTGGCCCCGGAGCTGACCGCCGTCAACCCCGACCCGGTCGCCCTCGACGTGTACGGACTGGGCGTCCTGACGTACCTGCTGGCCACGGGGCAGCCGCCCGCCGCCTCCCAGGCCGAGCTGCTGGCCCGGCTGGAGGCGGGCCAGGGCCTGCGTCCCAGCGCGATCGTCGACGGCCTGTCGGAGGACATCGACGAGCTGGTCCAGGCCGCCACCGCCTACGACCCGGGCCGCCGCCTGTCCACGGTGGACGAATTCCTGGACATGCTCGAATGCGTCGAGGACTGGCTGACCACTCCCAGCTCCGTCCCCGAGCCCGAACCGGCCCCCGCCCCGGAGAAGGACCCCCTCGACGCCGTTCCCGGCGACGTGCTGGCGGGCCGCTGGGAGGTGCGGCGGCGGCTGGGCACCGGCTCCACCAGCCGCGCCCTGCTGGTCCGCGACCGCAAGGCCGCCGAGCAGAACCCGAACGGCCGCTCCCTGGCGGTGCTGAAGGTCGCCCTGTCGGACGCCCGCGCCGCGATCCTGGCCCGCGAGGCGGAGATCATGCGGCGGCTGCGCGCCCACTCCGGCATGATCCGCCTGGTCGAGCCCGAACCACTGGTCATCGGGGGCCGCACCGCACTGGCCCTGGAGTACGTCGGTGACGAGCGCGTCGCCGACGACCAGCCCGGCAAGGGCACCCGCTACCGCCACGAGACCGTCGCCCGCCAGCTCCGCGAGCAGGGCCGCCTCCAGATCGACCAGCTCGAAGCGTACGGCGACTACCTGTTCGGCGCGGTCGACTTCCTGGAGGGCGAGGGCGTCTGGCACCGCGACATCAAGCCCGACAACATCGCCATCCGCGTCCGTCCCAACCGCACCCGCGAGCTGGTCCTCATCGACTTCTCGCTGGCGGGCTTCCCCGTGCAGCAGGCCGAGGCGGGCACCGAGGGCTACCTGGACCCGTTCATCGGCGGCCTGACCCGTTCGGTGTACGACGCGCACGCCGAGCGGTACGCCGTCGCCGTCACCCTGCACCAGATGGCCTCGGGCGAGCTGCCCAAGTGGGGCGACGGCAAAGTCTCGCCGCGCCAGCTCGATCCCGACGAGTGGCCCTACCCCACGATCGCGGCGGACGCGTTCGACCCGGCGATCCGCGACGCCCTGGTCGCGTTCTTCCGCAAGGCCCTGCACCGGGACGCCGCGAAGCGGTTCCGCGAGCTCAAGCCGATGCGGGACGCCTGGCGCAAAATCTTCCTGGAGCTGGCCGAGACCGCCCCCTCCACCGGCCACCCCAGCAAGCACGGCAGCCGCCACCCCGCCGGAACCGACGGCGGAGCCGACACCGGGGCCGCCGCGGGCATCGCCGACGCCGAGCCGGAGAGCGCCCAGCAGCAGCGCGACAAACTCGCCGCCCGCGCCACCCGCGACACGCACCTGTCGGCGGCGGGCCTGACCCCGGCCGCCGAGTCGTTCCTGTACGGCCTGGGCATCACCACGGTCGGCGAGCTGCTGGACTACAGCCAGCGCAACCTCGTCAACGCCCCCGGCTTGGGTGCCAAGACCCGCAGTGAGATCCAGAGCCGCCAGCGCCAGTGGGCCGAACGCCTCGGCCGCGCCCCGAAGTCGCCGCTCACCCCCGAGGGCCGCAAGGCCGCCGCCACGGAGCTGGACACCCTCCGCGAACCCGAGGCGGCGGCGATCGACTCGGCGGGAACGGGCGAGCACGCCGGTGCCCTGGCGGCGCGGACCCTGCGCACCGTCAGCCTCGACGCCCTCGCCACCCTGTTCGTGCCGAAGCTGAAGGCCGACGACTCCAACCGCAACGAGGTCGAGAGCACGCGGCTGCTGCTGCGGCTGCCCGACGACGGCGGCGCGCTGCCCGGCGTCCCCCTGTGGCCGACGCAGACGAAGGTCGCCGAGCCCCTCGGCATCTCCCAGGGCCACGTCTCGAAGATCCTCGGCGACCAGCGCAAGCGCTGGCGCAGGCTGCCCGCCGTCAAGGCGCTGCGCGAAGAGGTCCTGGAGCTGCTCGCCGACCTCGGCCGGATCGCGTCCGCCGTCGAGATCGCCGAAGCGCTCGTCCTGCGCCGGGGCACCCGGTACCCCGACCCCGCCCTGCGCGGCGCGCTCGGCCTGGCCGCCGTGCGCGTCGTGGTCGAAACCGAACAGGCCGACCCGGAGAACCGCCGTTTCACCCACCAGCCCAACCGCGACGCCGACGGCAACGCCACCAACGGCGGCCTGCTGGCGCTGGAGGTCGGCGACGACGACGCCCCCGACACGCCCTCGGCCCCCGGCCTGCTCGACTACGCCCAGAGCCTGGGAAGGAAGGCCGACAAGCTCGCCCGCCTCGACGCCCTCCCTACGGCCTCGACCGTGCTGAACGAGCTCGGCGCGGTCCCTCCCCCGTCCGGCACCATCGACTGGGACGAACGCCGTCTCGTCGCGATCGCCGTCGCCGCCGCCAAGAACGCCGCCGCCACTCCCCGGCTGGAGATCTACCCCCGCGACCTGCCGCTGGTGCGGGCGCTGCGCCTGACCCAGGCGGG
This sequence comes from Actinomadura kijaniata, assembly GCF_014138665.1. NCBI lineage: Bacteria > Bacillati > Actinomycetota > Actinomycetes > Streptosporangiales > Thermomonosporaceae > Actinomadura > Actinomadura kijaniata. The sequence continues at coordinate 354,874 of NZ_JACJIA010000001.1, read as the reverse complement.
CCTGGTCCGATGGGTCCCCGAACTCGCCGAGAAGCACCAGCCCGGCCTGCCCACCGAGGACGTCCACAAGCGCGTCCTCACGCGTTTCCCCCAGTTCAACGACGACGGCGACCGCCTGCCCACCGGCGCACCGCTGACCAAGGCGCTGCGCGAGGCGGGCTTCGACCTCACCCTGTCCAAGCGCGAGGACACCGGCACCCACCGGTACCTGCCGACCAAACGCGACGACGTCTCCGACTACATCGGCCTGTCAGCCGACCGCCGCTCCACCCGACGGGGCGCCGCCACCCGCTACTCCGAGAACCCGGACCTGGCCGCCGCCGGAGAGGCGGAGGAGCGCTTGGATGCCTCGGCCCACCGCGACGGTTTCCGCGTCCTGACGGTCCGTGCGGGCCGCAGCGAGAACGCCGTCATCGAACTGGCGACCCGCTTCGACGCCGAACCGCTGTCGATGACCGCCCTGTTCCTGACGACCATGCACGACCTGATCCCACCGAACGGCAAGCCGACCTGGGAGACCATCCTGCGCGCCGACATCGCCGAGCCGGGCACCCGCGCGGCGGCGAAGTTCAGCGAGTACGTGCGCACGGCGTGGGGCCGCATGGAGCCGGTCGTTCGCGAACGCCTTGCGGCGGGCACGGCATCGGGCGGCCCACTGCTGCTGACCGACGCCACGGTCTTCGCGCGCTACCAGGCGATGGGCGTGCTGACGTCCCTGGCGGAGACGGCCCGCCTGGGCGGCCGGGGCCTGTGGCTGCTGTGCCCGCAGAACGACCCGTTCCGCGAACCCCGCCTCGCCACCCAGGCCATCCCGTATCAGGAAGCGCTGGGCGAGTGGATTCGGATCCCGGACTCCTGGGTCGAGAACCAGCACCGTGCGGCCTGACCAGTCGCGGCTCCAGCCCACCAACGTCACGAGCCCTCGGCCAACCTCCGGCCGAGGGCTCGCGCGACGTCGTCGGGGGCGTCAGGTGAGGTCGTGCTCACCGCTCTTCACACGGCGAGCGAACGAACGCCAACCATCGGGGCCGAGCAGCAGGTGAGGCCCGTCAGGACTCTTGGAGTCCCGCACCCCGATGTTTCCTACGAGGCACGCAACTTCTACACAGTCGCTTTGGCCTCCGTACGTGCCTCCGCTGCGGCTGGACTTGCGCCAAACGGGAGTCAATGGAAAGCCTCCATGATTCGCTTGATCAGCTCGGTCGAGGCGTCGACGGGCAGTGCGTGATCGCTGATGCGATCGAACCGCTGCCGGAACAAACGTACCTCTGCCGGGTCCGTTACCAGTCTCCCGCCTCCGGTCGCCTCGGTATAGACCACCTCGCTGTTCCCGGTGGTCATGATCTTGAACGAGCCGTCCCGGCCGATGTGCGCTCCCGCACTCCGGGGAACGACCCGGAAGGTGGTCTTCGGATGTTCCGCGTGCTCCAGGAGCGCGCTCAACTGCTCGCGCATGACCTCCGGCCCGCCCACCGGTTGATCGAGAGTCCCCTGGTCGAGGATGACACGCATCGCGGGACGAGGCTTGCGACCCAGCAACGCCTGTCGCTTCGTACGGTACGCGATGTGCTCGTCGACGTTCTCCCATCCGGCTGACTCGAACACGGCTCGCATGTACGCCTCGGTCTGGAACAACCCTGGAATCCAGGCCAGCTCCCAGATCCGCACCTCTGAGGCCCGCGCCTCAGCCTCAAGGTTCGCCTTGAACCATTCGGCGTTATGGCCTGACCGGGCGAAACCGACCAGGCAGGTGAACAGCCAGTCGGTCTTCCACTCCTGGTCGAGGAGCTTAGCGTGTCGCGGCTGAAGCCTCATCCCACCGGATTCAAGGCGCGAAACACTTGATCTATCAAGATCGAGAATTCGCGCCAGCGCAGCCCCAGAGAGATTGCGTTCCTCTCGATGTCTTCGCAGTTGAACGGCGATGAGGTCCCACAGGGATTCGGACGGGTCGAGCGAGTCTCGGGCACTCATCGCGCACTCCTCCTCGTTGCATTTCGCGAGCGAACGTAGCGAAAGTAACCCACCGTGTTCATGCTTGTACGGAGAACCAAGAGACATGGAAGGCCGATCATGGACACGTGTCGCCGCTCCGAGGACCGTCAGCTAGATCTTCTTAGAAGCGAATTCACCGGGCATCGCATTTGGCGATCAATCCGGTGGGACGGTCAATTCGGCGACTGGGTGGCGAGCCTCCACGATCCGGACGCCGGGGTGGACCCGACGGTCATCTGCTCGGACGCCGCGACGCTGCGCGAGACCTTGATCAAGGAAGCGCGCCGGGCCGCCGCACGCAGGGGGCTCCGGTGAGAGAACGGGCGCAACACGATCCCGCTCACCCACCGGAGGGGGCCGCTTCCCCGTCTGCGGCCCCTTGGGGGGAGGTGAGAGCGGCGCGTCCGGGAAGCGTCCCCCCGGGCGTCCCGGCCGCGCCGCTCCACCGCACACCCCCGATCGCCACGCCCCTCGAACGGGCACGCGAGGCAGCCATCACCCGCGTCCAGGAACGCTTCCCCGGCGTCCACGCCTGGTGGGGGAGGTCCACGAACCGCTGGTGGGCCTACGTACCCACCAACCAATGCGGTCGTCTACTGGAGTCCGATTCTCTCGACGATTTGATGGTAGCGATTAGCAAGTGCGCGCCATTCATCACCTATGAGCAGGGGCAATCATGGACAAACCGGTAACCCGTTGGGTCCCTCTCGACGTGTGCAGCGGCATCGTGGAGCAGACCATTCGCGAAACACTCGACGGGCGCTTCTTCAGGGGCACTGTGGAAGAGGTTCTGTACCTGGCCCGCCGCAAGGTCGAAGAGCTGTGGAACGAGCTGGAACAGGCCGAAGGCCCTCCATCTCGATTTGGCTGAGGTTCCCAGATGCCGACTGCCGCATCCGTCACCAATCGTTAACCTATGACGTGGAAGCCCCCCATTCCACAGGTGATCGGACGGTTCGCGTGATCGATCGCAAGGCTCTGCTCGCTGACTTGAAGAAGCAGGTCCTAGCCCTTGACAGCGACCTAAAACAGCAGGTCAAAGCACTCCCCGAAATAAATGAAAGGCTTCGCGCCGAGTACGGCCAGGCCCGCAGGATCGGCCGGACGGCGGCCACGTGGAACTCCTGGCTGGACGAACGGATCACGCAGGTCGCCGTGGCATGGGTCCTCGGTACGGTCTTCGTCCGCTTCACCGAGGACAACGGCCTCATCCCCGAGCCCTACCTCGCCGCTCCCGATCCCGAGCGCCACGGCCTGGCCCGCGCCCGTTACGAGGCGTACGTCGAAGAGGACGACGACCCGACCTACCGAGGCTGGCTCGAACGCGCCTTCGCGGAACTGGGCGCGGGCCAGGCCGGGAAGCTGCTCTTCAACCGGGACCACAACCCGCTGTACCAGATCCCGATCAGCCACGACGCCGCAGGCGCGCTCATCACGTTCTGGCAGACCCGGACCGAAGAAGGCTCCCTGGTCCACGACTTCACCGACCCGCTGAACGAGGACGGCACCGAAGGCTGGGACACCCGTTTCCTCGGCGACCTGTACCAGGATCTCTCCGAAGCGGCCCGCTCGACCTACGCACTGCTCCAGACGCCGGAGTTCGTCGAGGAGTTCATCCTCGACCGCACCATGGAACCGGCCCTCCGCGAGTTCGGTCACGAAGACTTCAAGATGATCGACCCGACCTGCGGCTCGGGTCACTTCGTCCTGGGAGCCTTCCGCCGCCTCCTCCACCGCTGGCAGGACAAGCCTCTCGGCCGCGACCGAGCCGAACAGGTCCGAGAGGCTCTCAAGTCGGTCCACGGCGTGGACATCAACCCGTTCGCCATCGCCATCGCCCGCTTCCGCCTACTGGTCGCCGCGATGGCCGCCGCGAACATCCGCACCCTGGCCGAGGCGTCCAAGTACGAGTGGCCCATCAACCTGGCCATCGGCGACTCCCTCATCAAGGCCCGCCAACTCGAACTGACCCTCATCGAAGATAAAACCGGCGACCCCCTCGCTGAATTCACCTATGCCACCGAGGACATCCACGAGTTCCCTGGCATCCTGGAACCAGGCCGCTACCACGCCGTCGTAGGGAACCCTCCTTATATCACGGTGCAGGATAAAAAACTTAACGAGCTGTACCGTGAGCTCTACGACGCCTGCGCAGGAACGTATGCACTATCAGTACCGTTCGCCCAGCGCTTCTTCGAGTTGGCCAAGAACGGTGACAATGAAGGAAATTATGGCAGGGCAGGGCAAATTACGTCCAATTCCTTCATGAAACGCGAGTTCGGCACGAAGCTTGTCGAAGATTACTTCTCCCATAAAGTCGAGCTTACTGAAGTTATTGACACCTCGGGCGCCTACATACCCGGACACGGGACTCCGACTGTAATACTAATTGGAACTCGACGTTCAGAAAGCGCCCGCTCCTTGACCATTCGGACGATCCGGAGCATCCAGGGAGAACCCGCCGCACCCGCCAACAATGAGGTTGGCTTTGTTTGGAGCGCCATCGTCGATCAGATCGATCGCCCAGGTTCAGTAAGCAACTGGGTCTCTTGCGAGGACCTCAGCCGCGAACGACATTTCGCCAAGCAGCCATGGGTTCTTGCCGACGGTGGCATCGAAATGCTCGATAAAATCAGCGAAAAAAGCACAGCAAAAATGAGCAATGAAATCAGCCCTCCGATAGGGCGAGCCATTCGAGCTGGGGCAGACGAAGCATACATACGACCCAGGCGAAAAAGCTATCGCACCTTCTGCGACAAGAAAGCACTACGCCCTCTGATCGTGGGCGAAATCATTCGCGACTGGAGCGCCAACCCAGCGGATAATATCTGGTTCCCTTACGTCGAAGGCATAAAATTTCAGGATCTCCAGCGCGAACTCTGGCCGCTGCGACGAAACCTCGAAGTACGGCGAACATTCAAAGGGAATATGGCAGACGCGGGCCTTTCTTGGTGGGACTATATGCAGTACACATCGTCTGCATACAAAACCCCACTTTCCATCACGTTTGCTTTTGTAGCTACACACAATCAATTTTCTCTCGATCGAGGGGGGAATGTATTCAAGCAGTCCGCACCAGTAATCAAACTACCCGAGGATGTAGGCGAAGAAGAATACGTACAGCTACTTGGGCTCCTCAACAGCTCCATGGCCTGTTTCTGGCTCAAGATGGTTAGCTATCCAAAGGGGGGCGACCCTATGGGTGGCGAAGGCGCACGCGTCAGCGCTCATCCCTGGTCTGATCGATACGAATTCACCGGAGGAAACCTCCAAAATTTCCCCCTTCCCAAATTTTTCCCTACATCGCTGGCCGCAGCACTGGATAAGCTCGCGCAGAAGTTTTCTGACATCCTCCCGTCCGCAGTCGCAGCTTCTACTGTTCCTACAGCCACGACTCTTCGAGAGGCAGCGGCAAACTGGATCTCCCTTCGAAAGCAAATGATCGCTCTCCAAGAAGAGCTGGACTGGCAGGTCTATTCCATCTACGGGCTTCACCCCGAGGACCTGCGTGCTCCTGAGGAGGACGTTCCCGAGCTGGCGCTTGGCGAGCGGGCCTTTGAGATCGTGCTTGCGCGTCGCGTCGCTAACGGTGAAGCCTCCGACGAGTGGTTCAAGCGGCACGGGTCCACGCCCATCACCGAGATTCCCTCGCACTGGTCTGAGTCCTACAAGCAGGTCGTGCAGAAGCGGATCGACGCCATTGAGTCCTCCCGTGCCATCGGGATGATCGAGCGGCCTGAGTACAAGCGGCGTTGGGCCACCGAGGGGTGGGACTCCCTCCAGCAGAAAGCCTTGCGTTCCTGGCTGCTTGACCGCATCGAGAAGCGGGAGCACTGGTTCGACGAGAACGACATGCCCGTTCTCGTCACGCTCTCCCGGCTCATCGACATGCTCTCCCGCGACGACGACTTCGTTTCCGTGGCCAGGCTGTACCGGCCGCACGAGGAGCTTCCCCAGGTCGTCGCCGAACTGATGGCTGACGAGCATGTGCCGTTCCTCCCGGCCCTCCGTTACAAACCCTCCGGGCTCAGGAAGCGCGCCGACTGGGAGCACGTCTGGGACCTCCAGCGACAGGAGGACGCCGAGACCGACGAGATGGCCAAGCGTCGAATCCGGGACTCCATCCCGACGCCGCCCAAGTACACCTCGGCCGACTTCCTCAAGCCCTCGTACTGGCGGGCTCGGGGCAAGCTCGACGTTCCCAAGGAACGCTTCATTTCCTACCCGACGGCTCTCTCCGGGCAGCCGCAGCTCTTCGGCTGGGCCGGGTGGGATCACCGGGAGCAGGCGCAGGCGCTCGCGACCTACTTCACCAACCAGGCCCTGCCGACTGAAGAGATCACGCCATTCCTCGCTGGGCTCCTGGAGCTCCAGCCGTGGCTGAACCAGTGGCATGACGAGTTCGACCCGCTTTACAGCGGTTCACCCGCCGCGTTCTTCAGCAACTACCGGCAGCAGGTCCAGGGCGAGCACGGCCTGACCGACGACGACCTGCGCAAGTGGCGGCCGAAGCCGTCCGCGCGCGGTCGGAAGGCCGCCAGCAAGTAATCACCGGACAGCGCAACGACAGGGGACGACCGATGGCACAGCAGCCGCCGCTGCTCCGCGAGGTCATCGACATCAAGGCGAGCATCTCCACCTCGGACTACGTGCTGCGCCTCGCCGAGGCGACCACGCCCGAGGGGGCCGAACGCGCTCTCCAGCACTACGTGGTCACCGACCGACTGCGGGACAACTTCAACGAGGCCCTCGACCTCATCAGGTCGGCGGTGGACGGGCACGCGTCCAAGGCCGCCTACCTGCACGGCTCGTTCGGTTCCGGTAAGTCGCATTTCATGGCGGTGCTGTACGCGCTGCTGTCGGGCAACCCGGCCGCGACCGGGCGGCCCGAGTTCGACCCGGTGCTGACCCGGCACGAGTGGTTGCAGACCGACGGCAAGAAGTTCCTGCTGGTGCCGTACCACATGCTCGACGCCAAGTCGCTGGAGCAGCGGGTGCTGGGCCGGTACGTCGAGTACATCAGGCAGCTCCACCCGGACGCGCCGACGCCGCAGGTGTACCGCAGTGACGCGCTGTTCGCCGACATCCGCAGACTGCGCGCGCAGATGGGCGACGAGGCCGTCATCAATGGTCTCGGCAGCGACGACGACGAGTGGGGCGAGCCGTTCCCCTGGACGTCCGAACTGCTCGACCGGGCCCTGGCCGCCGAAGAGGCTTACGAAGACCACAACAAGCTGAACCTGGTGAACCCCACCACTCCCAGGGAGTTGCGGGCCAAGCTGATCCAGGACGCCTCCACCCACCTGCTGCCCGGGTTCGCGCAGAACGCGGCCGAGGACGAGAACGGGTTCATCTCGCTCGACAAGGGCCTGTCGGTCATCGCCGAGCACGCCAAGTCGCTCGGCTATGACGGGCTGGTCCTGTTCCTGGACGAGCTGGTGCTGTGGCTCGCCACGATGATCCACGACCAGAAGCTCGTGGCCCGCGAGGCCGGGAAGATCACCAACTTCGTGGAGGGCGGGGACGCGCGCCGCGCGATCCCGGTGGTGTCGTTCATCGCCCGCCAGCGCGACCTGCGCGAGCTGGTCGGCGAGGGCGCGTCGGCAGGCGCGGCCGAGGCCGCCGTCCAGGACACCCTGAACCTGGCGTCCGGCCGCTTCGACAAGATCACGCTGGAGGACCGCAACCTCCCGCAGATCGCCCACGCCCGCCTGCTCAAGCCCAAGGACGCCGAGGCGGCCCGGCTGGTCGACGAGGCGTTCGAGCGGACCAAGCGGCTCGGCCCCAACGTCTGGGACACGCTGCTGGGCTCCGACAAGAGCACCACCGGGGCCGACGAGGAGTCGTTCCGGCTCAGCTACCCGTTCTCCCCCGCGTTCATGGACACCCTCGTCCACATCTCCTCGGCGCTCCAGCGGTCCCGTACCGGCCTGAAGCTGATGGGCGAGCTGCTCGCCGACAACCGCGACCACCTGCGGCTGGGCGAGCTGATCGCGCTCGGCGACCTGTACCCGGTGCTCACCAAGGGCGGCGACAAGCCGTTCGTGGACGACATGAAGGTGGTGTTCGCCGCCGCCGACAAGCTCTACCGCACCAAGCTGCGCCCCTACCTGCTGAACTCCAAGGAGCTGACCGAGGACGACGTGCAGCGGTACCTGCACGATCCCACCTCGATCACCGATCCGCGCCTGCGGGAACGGTGCAGGTCGTTCGTCGGCGACCACCGTCTGGTCTGCACGCTGCTGCTGTCGGCGCTCGCGCCGAGCGTCCCCGCGCTGAACGACCTGACGATCCGGCGGCTGGCCGCGCTCAACCACGGCTCGGTCGTCGCGCCGATCCCCGGCAGCGAGGTCGGGATCATCTCCGGCAAGATCGACGAGTGGGCGGCCCGGTTCCCCGAGATCAAGAAGACCGGCACGGCCGCCAACCCGGGCGTTCGGCTGGAGCTGACCGGCGTGGACGTGGACTCGATCATCGAGAACGCCCGCGTCAACAACAATCCCGGCAACCGCGCCGCGCTGGCCCGCCGGCTGCTGATCGAGGAGCTGGGAGTCACCCACACCGAGGGGCGGTTCGGCGGCGACGAGCTGAACTTCGTCTGGAAGGGCACCGAGCGCACCGCCGAGGTCGTCTTCGGGAACGTGGCCGAGGTGGACGAGCTCCCCGACCACGACCTGGTCCCGCAGATCGAGGGACGGTGGCGGATCGTGGTGGACCTGCCGTTCGACGAGGGCAACTACGGGCCCGTCGAGGACGTCAACCGGATGGTGGGTCTCCGGGAACGGCAGGGCGAGCCCGCGCGCACCGTTGCGTGGCTGCCCACGCACCTGTCGGCGCAGCGCTACGAGGACTTCCAGCGTCTCGTCATCATCGACCGTGCCCTGGCCGACGAGCAGCGGTTCGCCACCCAGTACGCCGCCGGGATGAACGCCGACAAGCGCGAGCGCGCCAAGGGCTTGTTGGAGAGCCAGCGCGAAGCGCTGCTCAAGCAGGTCAAGGACGCGTTCAAGCAGGCGTACGGGCTCAAGCCCAAGGAGCCCGCGCACGTCGACACCGGCTTCGACCAGCACCTCGTGCCGCTGCCCGACCTGCCCGCGCTGAAGGTGGAGTTCGGGCAGTCGATGCGGGACGCGATCCGGCACGTCGCGGGGCAACTGCTGGAGTTCCAGTTCCCAGCGCACCCCGACCTGGACCCCGACCGCACCGGTGCGCCCGTGAGGCCGTCCGAGGCCAGGACGGTGTTCGGGCACGTGCGCGCGGCGGCCGAGTCGCCCCGGGACCAGGCCGAGATCCCCGCCAAGGACCGCAAGATCATGGCGCGGCTGGTGGGGCCGCTGGGCCTCGGCACGCAGAAGGAGGCGTACTTCACGCTGTCGCACCAGTGGGCCGACCACTTCCGGCTGATGGCCCGCACCGAGGGCGTCACCGGCGGCCTCAGCCTCATCCGGCTGCGGGACTGGATCGACCGGCCGCAACCGCGTGGGCTGCCGGACTTCCTGGCGGACCTGATCGTGGCGTCGTTCGCCGAGATGGACGACCGGATCTGGGTGCGCCACGGCACTCCCCTGACGCCCGCCCCCGAGCCGCACCAGGTCAAACCCGGCGACACGCTACGCACCCAGCCGTTGCCGAGCGAGCGGGACTGGGAGACCGCCAGGGAACGGTACGAGCTGCTGTTCGGCAAGCCCGCGCCGACGCTGCGGCGCGGCCGGATGGTGAACCAGTTCGCCCGGCAGATCACCGAGGCCGCCCGGTCCCACCGGAGCGCGGCCGAGGACCTGGTCGGCCAGTTGGAGCAGCACGCCGCGTTCCTCCGCTTGAATGAAACCGAGGAGGCCGGACGGCTCCAGATCGCGCGCCGCTCGGTGGAGTTGCTGAAGGCGTTGGAGTCCGCCGGTGACGGCGGCGCGGGGGCGAAGAGGACCATCGAGGCGCTGGCGCGTTTCGACCTGGACCAGATGAACGCCGACCGGTACGGAACGTCGATCAAGCGCGCTCACGACGTCGCGCAGGCGCTCGCGGGCGCGTCCTGGGACGTCATCGCCCTCGCCGAAGGGCAGGGGGCCGAGGGTGCGGCGCTGCTGGAGTCGCTGCGCGGCATCGCCCGCGTCGACCAGCGGACCGCCGACCTGATCGCGGCGCTGGACGAGACCCGGCGCGGGGTCACCGAACTGATCAGAAAGAACCAGCGGACGGACCCGAGCCCGACTCCGCCCGCCCCTCAGCCCGCTCCCGACAACCCAGACGGGATCGACCTGACGGGCGGCTCCGTCCACCCGCCCGTTCCGGACGGCCAGTCCGGCGGAGACAGCGGCACCGGCCCGGCTCCCACCCCCAAGCAGGGCAAGCGTCAGACTAAGGCAGCCAACGCGGCGACCGAGCTGGGCCAAGAGCTGGAGAAGCTCCCCCCTGACGCCACCATCGAGATCACCTGGCGGGTCCTGGACCGATGACCGTCACCGACACCAGCACCGGTACCGGCGCGATGCGGCTGACCGCCGCGACCGTCGCCCAGTACCTCACGACGCGCAGCAAGCACCTGACCGAACCACCGAAACGGCGGGTCGTGCTGCTGCGTTCGGTTCCTGACTGGGACGGCCCGGCCGAACTTCCCTGGGGCTCCGGACAGCGTGCCCGGGTCGTGGCCGCGCCGTCCCCATTGGCGATCCACGAGCTGGTGCTCGACCACCTCGCCCCGAACGCCGACGATCCGCCGCTCCTGGTGGTGCTGACCGACCGGGAGGAGGGCGAGCTCGACCCGGCGATCCTCGCCCGCGTGCACGGCAAGCGGATCAAGACGGTGGACAGCTGGGGCGTCGTGGCCGAGGCGTTCGGGGCCGAGCAGGTCGACCAGCGGCTGCGTGCGGCGGGCTGGGCCGCCGAGGCGCTGCTCGACGCGACCCCGCCGGGCGGCTGGCCGAGGATCGCCGGGAAGGTCCTGTCGCGGGACACCGCGTTGTCGTCGTTGGCGCTGCGACGGCTGCGGCTGGGTCGTTACGACACCGACCGCTCCACATCCGCCACGGCCGAGCCCGGCGACGACCGGCTCGACACGCACGCGCTGCTGCGTTGGACACTCGTCTCGGGTGCTCCGGAGCGGCTACGGAGCCTGCGCGGCCCCGAACGCGAAGGGCTGATCGACTTCCTTGGTGAGGAGGAGCGGGCGGGGGCTGCCGGACGGGTCCTGTGCGCGCTCGTGGAGGCCGAGCACGGGGCCGACGCGGTCCCGTTCGGGTTGCTGTGCGCGGCGTTGTGGCTGGACTCCCCCGACGACATGGCGGTCTATCAGGCGCGGGGTCGGGTCGAACGCTGGCTGGGCGACCCGCCGCCGGTCACCGGCGAAGCTCTGGACCTGTTCGTCGGCAAGTTCGGGCGGGACTGCCAGGAGTTCGTGACCGCGCTGCTGGCCGTGGGCCGCACCGACCCCGACGGCGAGCATGGGCGCGAAGCCCGGCGCGTTACCGACAAGGTGCTGGGCCGGGCCGGCGAGCTGGCCCGGCAGTTCGGCGTCGAGCAGCAGACCCGTCACAGCGCGGTGCTGCCCGCCGGTCTGGCCGAACGCTTCACCGCCATGGGCGAGACGCTGGCGACGGGGGACCTGGCGACGATCCGGGAACGGCTCCGGGCGTTGCGGAAGCACGAGCTGGGCGACGACCACGACGCCCGTGTCCGGATCAAGCGGGTGGAGATGGCGGCGCGGCTGGTCCGCTGGCTCGCCACCGAGCCCGCCACCGATCTTCCCACCGTCGCCGCCGCGATCGACCGGCACGTCACCGAGACCGGCTGGGTCGACCAGGCCCTCGACCACATCGAGGCGGGCGGCGACTCCGACCCGGCCCTGCGCGGCGCCTACGACGCGATCGCCGGGCGGGTCCGCGAGCGCCGCAGGCTGATCGACCGTTCGTTCGCGCGGGTCCTGGCCGGGTGGACGGCGGCGGGGACCGAGCCCGGATCGATGCTGACCGTGGAGACGTTCCTGCCACGCGTCGTCAAACCGGTCGTGGCCGGCAAGACCGGGCGGCGAGTGCTGCTGCTGGTGCTGGACGGGCTGAGCGCGGCCATCGCCGCCGAACTCGCCGAGGAGCTGCGCCGCGACTGGGCCGAGTACGACCCGGTGCCCGGCTCCCCCAGCACGCAGCCCCGCCGCCGTGCCATGGCCGCAGCCCTACCCACCCTGACCGCGGTGTCGCGCACGTCGTTGCTGGCCGCTGCCCTGATGAAGGGCTCGCAGGCCGACGAGAAGCGGCTGTTCCCCGCGCACCGGTTCTGGAACGGGGCGCCCGCCGCCGTTTTCCACAAGGACGACCTGCGCGGCGAGACTCCCGGCTCACCGTTCGGACAGGCATTGACCGACGCGCTGGAGGACGGAGACACCCACATCGCGGTCGTGCTGAACACCGTCGATGACCGGCTCGCCAAGGAGCAGAAGCTCGGTGACGCCACCTGGCGGCTCGACGACGTCGGCAAGCTCCGCGAGCTGTTGCGGGAGGCCGCCAACCGGAGCATGGCGGTACTGCTGACCAGCGACCACGGACACGTGGTGGACCGGCGCGGCGTCAAGGCCGCTGGGGAGAACGTCGCGTCAGCACGACACCGGCTGCCGGGTGGACCTGTCGCCGACGCCGAGGTCGAGCTGTCGGGGCCGCGTGTGGTCGTCGACGCGCCCGGCGGACGGATCGTGGCGCTGTGGGACCGGGACGCCCGGTACACGGCGCAGAAGGCGGGTTATCACGGCGGCGCGGCGCTGGCGGAGTTCGCGATCCCGGTGCTGGCGTTCCTGCCGTTCAACGCCGAGCATCCACCGAAGGGCTGGCGGGAACTGGGCGACCAGCGCCCCGCCTGGTGGCGTCTGGAGGAGGAGCCGCAGCCGCTCGCCCGCACCACGGACACGCCGGTCCCGGCCACGGTTCGGAAACCGTCGCGGCCGGTCAAGGAGAGCCCGTCGTCGGAAGCGTTGTTCGACCTGGAACCACAGCCGCAGCAATCCCCGCAGGTCTCGCAGGACGCCCGGCCGCAGACCGCCGAGGCCGCGCTCGTCGCCGTGCTGCTCTCGTCGGAGACCTTCCAGAGCCAGGTGGGGCTGCTGGCCCGCAAGCCGCCCATGGACAAGGTCGAGGCCGCGCTGCTGGCGCTGCTGGAGTCCGGCACGCTGCCCGTCACCGCCCTCGCCCAGCGCGTCAGCTATCCGACCCTGCGGGCCAACAGCTTCGCCGCCATCCTCGGACAGCTCCTCAACTACGAGGGCGTCCCGGTCCTGGAAACCCTGCCCGACGGGCGCACGCTGCGGCTGAACGTGACGTTGCTGCGCGAGCAGTTCGGCCTGCTGTGACCGGGCGGATGGGACACTGATGCATGTGAGCGCCATCCGTTCCTCCCAGGTCAGCGCCGCCCGCCGCCGCGCCGTCATCGACGCGTTGCGGCGCGGCGCGGTGCCCGACAGCGGCCTTGACCTGCTCGCGACCGGGCTGGACCGGTTCGAGGCCGCCCTCGACGCCGAGCTGGACGCGGTCGCCTCCGGCGGGTCGGTGTTCAAGGCCGTGCGCGGCGAGTACGGGTCCGGCAAGACGTTCTTCACCCGGTGGCTCGGCGAGCGCGCCAAACGCCGCAACTTCGCGGTCGCCGAGATCCAGGTGTCGGAGACCGAGACCCCACTGCACCGGCTGGAGACCGTCTACCGGCGGCTCACCGAACGCCTGGCCACCGCCAGCTTCCCGCCGAGCGCGCTGCGCCCGGTCGTGGACGCGTGGTTCTACGCGCTGGAGGAGGACGCCCTCGCCGCCGGGGCGTCCGAGGACGACCTTCCCGCCGAGGTGGACAAACTACTCACCGCGCGACTGGCGGAGGTGTCCCGGCACGCCCCGTCGTTCGCGACCGCGCTGCGCGGCTACCGCAACGCGCTCACCACCGGTGACGAGGCCACCGCGTCCGCCGTGCTGGCCTGGCTCGGCGGCCAGCCGCACGTCGCCGCCGCAGCTCGCCGTTCCGCCGGGGTCCGCGGCGACCTCGACCACTTCGGCGCGCTCGGCTTCCTCCAAGGGTTGTTGACCGTGTTGCGCGACTCCGGGCACCCCGGCCTGCTGGTGGTGCTGGATGAGGTCGAGACGCTGCAACGCGTCCGCTCCGACGCCCGCGACAAGGCCCTCAACGCCCTGCGCCAGCTCATCGACGAGGTCCACTCAGGCCGTTTCCCCGGCCTCTACCTGCTGATCACCGGGACGCCCGCGTTCTACGACGGGCGCCAGGGCGTGCAGCGCCTCGCTCCGCTCGCCCAACGCCTGGCCACCGACTTCACCACCGATCCGCGCTTCGACAACCCCCGCGCCGTCCAGGTCCGGCTGCCCGGCTTCACCCTGGAATCCCTCACCGGCCTCGGCGGCACCATCCGCGACCTGTACGCCGACGGAGCCGACGCCCCCGACCGGGTCAGGGAACTGGCCGACGACGCCTACGTCGCCGATCTGGCCCGCGCGGTCGGCGGCGCCCTCGGCGGCAAGGTCGGCGTCGCGCCCCGTCTGTTCCTCAAGAAGCTGGTCGGCGACGTGCTGGACCGCATCGACCAGTTCCCCGACTTCGATCCACGCGTCCACTACACCCTCACCGTCTCCGACTCCGAGCTCACCGAGGTCGAACGGAACCTGACCGCGGACGACGTCGACCTGGACCTCTGATGGAGCGCCTCCACCCGGTCCTGCTCCACCACATCGTCAACACGCTGGGCTGGCCGGACCTGCGCCCTCTACAACGCCACGCCGTCGCCCCGCTCCTCGACGGCCACGACGCGCTCCTGCTGGCCCCCACGGCGGGCGGCAAGACCGAGGCCGTGACGTTCCCGATCCTCACCGCGATGGCCGAGCAGGACTGGACGGGCGTCTCGGTCCTCTATCTGTGCCCGCTCAAGGCCCTGCTCAACAACCTGACCCCCCGCATCGACCAGTACGCCCAGTGGCTCGGCCGTTGCGCCGACCTCTGGCATGGCGACACCCGCGACTCGCAGCGCCGGCGCATCCGCATCGACCCGCCGGACATCCTCCTGACGACACCCGAGTCGCTGGAGGCCATGCTCATCAGCTTCAAGACCGACCACTCGCATCTGCTCGGCAACGTCCGCGCGGTCATCGTCGACGAGGTCCACGCGTTCGCCGGGGACGACCGGGGTTGGCACCTGCTGGCCGTCCTGGAACGCCTCACCCGCCTCACCGGCCGCCCCATCCAGCGCATCGGCCTGTCGGCAACGGTCGGCAATCCCCGCCACCTGCTGACCTGGCTCCAGGGCGCGAGCGCCGGAACCCGCCCCGCCCAGGTCGTCGCCCCCGAAACCCCCACGGCCTCCCCCTCCGCCCGCATCGACCTGGACTACGTCGGCTCCATCGAGAACGCGGCCAAGGTCATCGCCTCCCTCCACCACGGCGAGAAACGCCTCGTCTTCTGCGACTCGCGTGCCCAGGTCGAACAACTCGGCGCGGCCCTGCGCGCCCGCGACGTCACCACGTTCCTGTCCCACGCCTCCCTGTCGGCCGAGGAGCGCCACCGCTCCGAGCAGGCGTTCGCCGAGGCCCGCGACTGCGTGATCGTCTCCACCTCCACCCTCGAACTCGGCATCGACGTCGGCGACCTGGACCGCGTCATCCAGATCGATTCGCCCGCGACGGTGGCATCGTTCCTGCAACGCCTGGGCCGTACCGGCCGCCGCGCCGGAGCCGAGCGTTCCTGCCTGTTCCTGACGACCAAGTCCCTCACGCTTCTCCAGGCGGCGGGCCTGCTGCACCTGTGGGATCAGGGTTGGGTCGAGGACGTGGCGGCCCCGCCCACCCCGCGCCACCTAGTCGCCCAGCAACTGCTGGCCGTCACGCTCCAGAAGCACCGCCTGGGTGGCAATCTGTGGTCCGAGCAGTGGAACGGCCTGGCCCCGTTCGACCGCTCCGCCGAACCGATCCTGCGCCACCTGGTCAACGAGGGCTTCCTCGACTCCGACGATGGCATGCTGTTCATCGGACCCGAGGCGGAGAAGAAGTTCGGTCACCGTCACTTCATCGACCTCACGGCCTCGTTCACCGCGCCCCCGCAGTTCACGGTCCTGTCGGGTCGCTCGGAGATCGGCAAGACCGACCCATCCGTCCTCACCGAGGAGCACCCCGGCCCTCGTCGCCTCCTGCTGGCGGGCCGCACCTGGCTGGTCACCCACATCGACTGGAAGCGTCGCCGCTGCTTCGTCGAGCCGTCCGAGGGCGCCGGCGGTCTGGCCAAGTGGACGACCAACGGCGTCGCGGGCCTGTCGTTCGAGCTGACGCGCGCGATGCGCGACGTCCTGCTGGGCACCGGCCCGCCTGTGAACCTGACCCGCCGGGCCGTGGCGCACCTGGAGAAGCTACGGACGGATCTGGCAGCCGACACCGTTCACCCGGCCGGGTTGCTGATCACGCGGACGGGAGGGGACGTGCGCTGGTGGACATGGGCGGGCTACCGCGCCAACGCGACTCTCACCTCGACGCTGTCGTCGGTGACCGACCCAGTCCAACGCCCAACGGACCTGTACGTGCGCCTGCGCGAGGACTTGACCCCGGACATGTGGAAGGCGGCCCGCGCCGAAGCCCCACTGGTCCTGCCCGACATCGACCCCAGGGCGGTCCGTGGTCTGAAGTTCTCGGCGGCCCTTCCCGAGCACCTGGCGACCGCGACGGTGGCGACCCGCCTGGCCGACCTGCCGAGTGCCGAGAAGGTCCTGTCCGAACCGACCCGCTTCACCATCGCCCACCGATCCTGATCAGATCGCTTACAGAGCGGTTCACTGCTCGTTAGAGTCTCCGCATGGCCCTGGTGCGCATGGCGTTCGAGAACTACCGCTGCTTCAAGGACCGTCAGGAGATCGAACTCCGTCCGATCACGCTGGTCCTCGGCAAGAACAATGCCGGCAAGAGCGCGGTCACACGTTTCCCGCTGATCATCCAGACCGGGCTCAACACCGGTTCGGATCTCCCTCTCGACCTGGACCAACTAGGCGACGATCCGCCCGAGTTCCTGGACCTGGTCCATGGGAAGAGCCCGCACCGCCCGCTGAAGATGGAGTTCTCCGTAGATAGAGACCCATTCCACACCGTCCGGGCCACGATCCAGAACATTGCCGAGAAAAGCCTCCAGGTCGTCAGCTACCTCTGCTTCTCGGGCAATGATGCGAACCTCGAACTGAGGTGGACTCCCGAGAAGGGGGGGACTATTTACAATGCCAACGGAGAAGACGAGAATGAATTCCACCTCAACTTCAGAGGAATCCTGCCTCGTGGGGAATCTTTCAGTCGCCCTAGAGGTAGCGAAAAAATAGAGATCCTCCACAATTTTGACCCCTCGGATGCCGATTACTTCTTTGAGCCTTTTTCTAGCACGGAAGGTATCCGTCATAACTTTGGCCAGGTTCGTTACCTCGGCCCCTACCGACAGCGTCCGCCCCGGTACGTCCGCTTGCCCTCACGCCTCCCGCGCGAGGTCGGACCGATGGGCGAGAACGCTCCGGGCATGCTCGCCAACGACCACGTCCGCAGCGACGGCCATTTGATCGCCAAAGTCAACGAACTGCTCGGCGACAGCCTGGCGGGCTGGCAGTTCGAGGTCGTATCGCAGGGAGCGACCTATGCGATCAATCTCCGTTCGATCGACGATCCCGCGCTCTCGGTGAACATCCTGGACTCGGGCACCGGAGTCGCCCAAGTGCTCCCCCTGCTGGTGCAGCAGGCACAGGACCTAGCCGAGCGTCTCCGAGGTGACGTCCTCCAGGTGATAGAAGAACCCGAGCTGCACCTGCATCCCGCCTTTCATCCCCTGCTCGCCGATCTGTTCATCACTGCCGCGAAAAAGGGTTCACGCTTCCTGGTCGAGACGCACAGCGAGAACCTGCTGCTACGCATGCGAAGGCGTATCGCTGAGAAAAAGTTCAGCGCCGACGATGTGGCCGTCTACTTCGTGGAGCACGAGGACGGCGCCTCGCACGTGCGCCGCGTCGGAATCGATGAGTTCGGCAATCTGGACTACTGGCCCAGCGGAGTCTTCTCCGAGGACTTCGAGGAGACACGGGAACTCGCCAAGGCCCAGTTCGACAGGGAGCGCGATGCGGGTTGAGCTTTCGGCCAACGTATTCACCGACGGAAACTTCGAGCTTCTCACCAGGTTGATCGGCTACTTCATCGAAGCCCGGCATGACTGGATCGCTGATGATAATGAGACCCTGGTCGTCATGGACGGCTACTTCCGCCGTCACGCTCCGGTCCGTGCGCAGGTCTGGAGCTCGCTGGTCCGCAAGGAGCCGACCAGGCAGGTGTGGTCCGCCGGGCGACCGGAGCCGCCGACCGTGCGAGTCACCCACGAGAGTCTGCCCGAGCACGTCGAAGACCTCAGCGCGACCGCCCGGGTCGTATTGGAGAACAAGGGAGGCGACGGGGACTTCCTGCTCGCTGTCGCACACGTCTTCAGGGCGGAAAGAATCATCGAGGCGAAAGAGCGCCGGTGGTTGAAGTTCGTTCAGGGCGGCGGCAGCGGAGAGGTCCCCAAGGTGGTCCGCGACGAGTGCGCGGACTTCCGACGCGTGAAGAGAGTGGTCTTCCTCCTCGACAGCGATCGCTGGACACCCGGTGAGCCCTCCAAACATGAGAAGGCCGTGGCGGAGTTGCGGGCTGAGGGCGTCCACGGACACATCCTGCGCTTTCGCGAGATCGAGAACTATGTGCCCAACTGCATCCTCGCCGCGGTGGCCGTGCCCCGGCAACAGCGCAGGGAGTTCGACGAGCGCTTGAAGAGCCTGCGCGGCCTCGTTCCCGAGCAACGCGCCCACTTCGACATGAAGAAGGGCTTCCACGACTCCCGGACACAGGCCGCCAGGGTCCCCGACGAACAGCGGCAGCTCTATGGTTCCCTGCGGCAGACCACGGTGGTCGCGCTCCGGAAAGGGTTCGGTGACGGGCTCACGGCGCTTCTCCTGCGCGAGGCCAAGGCGGGCAGGCTCAAAGAAGAGGACTTCGGCGACCTCGGACCGGGTGTGTGCGACGAGCTGCGTGAGATCCTCGCACTGATCGAGCGGATCGTTTAGTAGGAAGACGGCATGGCCAACCACGAAGACGAGCACGGACTGACCGGACCCGACGAGTACGAGGGGACCGGCAACGACATCGGCGTGCGGCCCCAGGTCGACTTCCTGGAGACCTTCCTCGACGACGTGCACGCGGGCAGGTTGCGCATCCCCAAGTTCCAGCGGCCGTTCGTCTGGCGGCCCGAGCAGATGCTCGACCTGTTCGACAGCATCGAGCGCGGCTATCCCATCGGCAGTCTCCTTCTGTGGAAGACCAGCCTGCACATCGAGAGCCTGGACCACGTGGGCGCGCTGAACGTCCCGGACGCACCTGGCAACGAGGCTACCTACGTCCTCGACGGGCACCAGCGGATCTCCACTCTCTACTCCTGCCTGTACTGGACCGAGAACCGCAAGCACGACCAGGAGGAGCCCGAGTGGGTCTGGCAGGTCTACCGGATCCTCGGGCAGACCGCTGACAGCCGCACCAACCGTTATGTGCATTGGAAGCGCGCTACGCCGCCTCCGCCCAACTATCTTCCAGTCGCCTCGGTGCGCAAAACGCTCGATTTCCTCTCCTACGCCCGGGAGCTGGCCAAACATCATGATGGCGAGCTGTACGACGCGCTGGTGGAGGAGGCCGAGAACGTCGCCCAGCGGATCAAGTCCTACAAGATCTCGGTTGTGACGCTGCTCGGCGGTAATCTCGCCCAAGCCGTCGAGGTCTTCTCCCGGGTCAACAGCAAGGGCCAGGCGATGAGTCCCGACCAGATGGTCTCGGCGCTGACCTACAAGGGCGGCGGGGAGGAGAGCCTCGCCAACCGCATCAACACGATCCTGGAGCGCATCGCCGCGGAAGGGTTCGGGGAGATCAACTCCACGACGGCCTTCCGTGCGGTCCTGGCCGTCGCGGGCGAGGAGGAAGTGACAGGCGCGCACTGGGACGTGCTCGCCCGCCGGGTCGAGGGCAAGGTCTCCCAGGCCATCGAGGACACCGACAAGGCCCTGTCGCTGGCGGTCGAGTTCCTTCGCCACCATCTGGGGGTGCCACTCGCCCGGCTCATCCCTTACAACAACCAGCTCATGCTGCTGACCCTATTCTTCCATCTGCAGCCCTATCCCCACGCCGAGCAGGTCGACGGGCTGACCAAGTGGTTCTGGATCACCTCCTGGTCGGGTCAGTTCGCCAGCATGAACTCCACGACCAGCAGGCAGGCCATCCAGGACATGCGGGCGTTCGCGCTCGGGGAGAAGGACATCGCGGATTTCGCCAGCGAGCAGGGCATGTTCGACTTCGCCGACCAGCGTCCCCGTCCGTTCCCCGACAAGTTTGACCTGCGCAGCGCCCGCGTCCGTGCCTACCTGCTCTGGGAGCTGCAGGAATTCCCCGTCCGCTACACCGTCAACGGCGTTGAGTATTCAGCGATCGACATGATCCGCAAGCTGGACACCGCCGCGTTCCGCCGGGTCTCCAACGCGACAGGACTCACCAATGGCTCCAGTCCCGCCAACCGGGTCGTCCTGGACGCGAGCCCCGGCATGAACTCGAAGGAGTACATGCTCCTCAGCCTGGCCAGAGCGCAGGCGAACGACATCCTCTGCGTCTCCAAGGAGGCACTCACCCTCCTGGCCCAGGGCGATGACGAAAGCTTCATCAACCTGCGCGCCGCCGAACTGGCCGAGCGCGAACGTCGCTTCATCGCGAACATAGCCGTGACCACGACCACCAGCAACCACGGCGGCTCCGAAATCGACACCGAATGACATGTGGTCGGACTTTCATGGCCCGCGATAGGCACCAAAAGCCCGGCTTCACCGGTGAGGCTCTGTCTGTCTGAAGGCTGCCAGGGCGCGCAGGAGGCACTTCTCGGCTTTGAAACGTTCTCAGAGGCGCTTCCGCCCCTCTGAGAACGTCTGTCGCCGGTTTACGGCTCGGCTTCGGCGTAGTCCTCGGCGGTGGGCTCGATGTGGGGCTGGGTGCGTTCCAGTAGGTCGAACGCCTCGGACACGTCGGCGGTCCAGCCGATCGCGTCGAAGATCTTCGGGCGGGCGAAGCCCTGGTCGGCCAGGCCGTTCATCAGCTCGCGCAGCGGCTCGTAGACGCCGGTCGGGTCCAGGATGACCAGCGGCTTGTCGTGCATGCCGAGGACGCGGGCCGTCCAGATCTCGAACAGCTCCTCCAGCGTCCCGATCCCGCCGGGCAGCACCAGGAACGCGTCGCTGCGCCGGTCCATCTCGCCCTTGCGGGACCGCATGTCCGGCGTGACGACCAGCTCGTCGTTGTCCTCGTCGGAGATCTCGACGCTGACCAGCCCCTCGGGGATCACCCCGACGGTGCGGGCTCCCCCGGCGCGCGCGGCGCGGGCGACGGCCCCCATGCAGGACACCTGCGCGCCGCCGGAGACGAGGCTGTGGCCGCGCCGGGCCAGCTCCGCGCCGACCTCGGCGGCCAGGTCGACGTACCGCTGGTCGATCCGGCTGGACGACGCGCAGAACACGCAGATCGCCAGGCCCGAGCCGTTGTCCGCCGATGTCACCGGTCGCGCTCCGTTCCGCGGTGGGGGCCCGGCCGCCGATGGGCCGGCGCCGTGGCGTCGGCCAATCTAACATCCGCGCGGGCAGGCGTTCCCGGCAGGAGTGGGCGTCCCCTCCCAAGGACCGTGCTCGGGCCGTCAGGCCCGCCCGGCGGTCGGGCGGGCCTGGGGCGGGTGGCTTCGGGGGGTCAGGAGCCGTCGCCGGCTTCCCTGGCGGCGGCCTTGGCGGCGGCCTCCTCCTCGGCGAGGCGGCGTTCGGCCTCCTGGTGCGCCTCGACGATCACGCGGACCGCCTCGTCGGGGTCGTCGGTCAGGTGGAACAGGTCCAGGTCCTCCGGCGAGATCTTGCCGCCGGGCAGCATGGTGTTCTTCACCCAGTCGACCAGCCCGCCCCAGAACTGCGTGCCGACCAGCACGATCGGGAAGCGCGTGATCTTGCGGGTCTGGACGAGGGTGATCGCCTCGAACAGCTCGTCCAGCGTGCCGAAGCCGCCGGGGAGCACGACGAACGCCTGGGAGTACTTGACGAACATCGTCTTGCGGACGAAGAAGTACCGGAACTCCAGGCCGATGTCGAGGTGCTCGTTCATGCTCTGCTCGAACGGCAGCTCGATGCCCAGCCCGACCGACAGGCCCCCGGCCTGGTCGCAGCCCTTGTTGGCGGCCTCCATGATGCCCGGGCCGCCGCCGGTGATCACCGCGTATCCGGCCTCGTGCAGCTTGGCGCCGATCTCCTCGCCGAGCCGGTACTCCTGCGAGCCCGGGTCGGTGCGGGCGCTGCCGAACACGCTGACGGCCTTGGGCAGCTCGGCCAGCAGGCCGAAGCCCTCCACGAACTCGGCCTGGATGCGCAGCACCCGCCACGGGTCGGCGTGCACCCAGTCGGCCGGACCCCGGCTGTCCAGCAGCCGCTGGTCGGTGGTGGTCGACGGCAGAGCGCGGCCCCGCAGCGTCGCGGGCCCCTGACGATGCGTACGGGACTGTTCGGATGTCATGGCTTCACCGTAACGAAGGAAAGCCCCGTTCACCCGGTGATATCTCCGTGCCACGCGCTCAGCCCAGCCAGGCGCGGAGCCGCCGCTCCGCCTCGCCGATCAGCGGGATCTCGACGTGCTCGTCCCTGGTGTGCGCCAGCGTCGGCTCGCCGGGGCCGTAGTTGACGGCGGGCACGCCGAGCGCGTCGAAGCGGGCGACGTCGGTCCAGCCGAGCTTGGCGCGCACCTCGGCCCCGGTGGCGGCGACGAACGCCCGCGCGGCCGGGGCGTCCAGGCCGGGCCGCGCGCCGGACGACGCGTCGGTCACCTCGACCTCGAACCCGTCGAAGAACTCCCGCAGGTACGCCACGGCCTGCTCTTCGCTCTTGTCGGGCGCGTAACGGTAGTTGACGGTCACCACGCACTCGTCGGGGATGACGTTCCCGGCGACGCCGCCGCGGACGAACACGGCGTTCAGGCCCTCGTGGTACTCCAGCCCGTCCACCACGGGCCTGGCGGGCGTGTAGGCGCGCAGCCGTTCCAGGATCTCCCCGGCGCCGTGGATGGCGTTGACGCCCATCCAGGCGCGGGCGCTGTGGGCGCGCTCGCCGCGCGCGGTGACCTCCACGCGGACCGTTCCCTGGCAGCCGCCCTCGATCAGCCCGCCGGTCGGCTCCATCAGCACGGCGAAGTCGCCGGCCAGCAGCTCGGGACGGGTCTCGACCAGCCGCTTGAGGCCGTTGCGGGCGGCCTCGATCTCCTCGCAGTCGTAGAAGACGTAGGTGACGTCCCGGCTGGGCGCGGCCAGGCCGTGGGCCAGCTTGAGCTGGACGGCGACGCCGCTCTTCATGTCGCTGGTCCCGCAGCCGTAGAGCCTGTCGCCCTCGACGCGCGAGGGCAGGTTGCCGTTCAGGGGGACGGTGTCCAGGTGCCCGGCGAGGATGACCCGCTCGGCCCGCCCGAGGTCGGTCCGGGCGACGACCGAGTCGCCGTCGCGCACCACGGTCAGGTGCGGCAGCGCCCGCAGCGCCTCCTCGACGGCGTCGGCGAGGGCCTTCTCGTTCCCGCTCACCGACTCGATGTCGACGATCGCCGCCGTCAGTTCCGCCACGTCCACAGAGAGATCAAGCCGCATACCCGGAAAGGGTACGCGTCCCTCCGTGATCAGGTGTCCACCCCGCGCTCGCGCAGGACGGCGTCGAACTCGGCCCTCTCGTATCGACGCCGGCAGGCTCGTGCCCGACCCGACCACCGCGCGATGGCGCCAGGACCGGCCGCGCGGAGGCGCGGCGGTGGACGGGGTCATGGGCCTTGAGCTCACTGGTGGCCATCTCCCGGTACGGTCGACCCGTGGCAGCAAGGGCGAATGGAGAGACCCCGAAGGGGCGGCGGCGGTGGCGCTGGACCGCCGTCGGCACCGGCGTCGCGCTCGCGCTCGGCGCCGGCGGGTACGCGTTGTTCCTGCACGCCCGCCCCTACCTGCACGGTTCGGGGTGCGAGGTGCGCACGGCCATCGGCAAGATGCCGCTGGAACTGGACCAGGCCGCCAACGCCGCCATCATCGCGGGCGTGGCGTTCCGCAAGCAGTTGCCCGAACGCGCCGCGGTGATCGCCTACGCGACGGCCATCCAGGAGTCGCACCTGCGCAACCTGGCGGGCGGCGACCGCGACTCGGTCGGCATGTTCCAGCAGCGCCCCTCGCAGGGCTGGGGCACCCCCGCGAAGCTGCGCGACCCGGTGGTGTCCACCAGCAAGTTCTTCGACGGGCTGGTCAAGGTGAAGGACTACCTGGACCGCGACCTGCACGACGCCGCCCAGGAGGTGCAGCGCAGCGCCGACGGCCGCGCCTACGCCCGGCACGAGCCGGACGGCAAGACGCTGGCCCGCGCGTTCACCGGCCGCGAGCCGGCGGCCGTGCGCTGCTGGTACCCGCCGGACAAGAAGACCGCCCCGCGCCAGGCCGAGGCGCTGCGGGAGATGCGCCGCGCGTTCGGCGGCCGCCTCCAGCCCACGGCCGCCGAGAAGAAGCCGGCCGGCCCCACGCCCACGCCCCCCGACGGCGTCCGCGTCAGCAACGCGCGCACGGGCTGGGCGGTGGCGTCCTGGGCGGTCACCCACGCCCAGTCCTACGGCCTGACCGAGGTGCGCTTCGCCGGGAAGCGCTGGCACGCCGACTCGGGCCACGATGGCTGGACCACCGACACCAACGCCCCCACCGACCGCGTCATCATCCGCTAGACCGTTCTCCGGGACCGCGGGCCGGGCCGCGGGCATTGACCGACGGTAGAACGGGTTCTAGTCTCGACGCCGATGACCAAGCTAACGCTTGGCCGGATCGGGTCGTTCGAGGGAGTGCCGTGAGCACGGAGTCCTTTACGCAGGCAGTCGCCGAGGCCGAGCGGATCGTCCGGGAGGCCCCCCACGCGCAGGATGCGCAGGGGCTCACCGAAGGGCTGGACTACCTCGCCGGGAGCATCAAGGCGTCGTTGCACATGGCCTGGGCCTACGAGCGGGACTTCCCGTTCTTCGTGCGGTCCACCGGGCCGCACTCCAAGCTGGGGCTGGACAATCCCGACGCGCTCTACTTCAGCGCCTACCTGCGCGACGACGCCGAGTACGTCGTCAGCGGGCGGCGGGGCACCACGGCCGACCTCAGCTTCCAGGTCCTCAACGGCGACTACACCCCGACCAGCTCGCCCGACAGCCTGTCGGCGTTCGACGACCGGGCGTTCGAGATCGCGCCGGACGGGAGCTTCGAGCTGCGGTTCGGGCCGCCGCGCGCCGACGCCGGGCCCGGCTACCTCACGCTGGGGCCGGGCGCGGCGATGCTGCTGGTCCGCGAGGTGTTCGGCGACTGGGAGGGCGAGCGCCCCGGGGAGATCCGCATCCACCGGGCCGACCGGCTCGGGGTCTCGCCGCCGCCCCCGGCCGACCCGGAACGGGCCGCCAAACGGTTCGACGTGGCGGGGAGGATCCTCGTGTCGCGGCTGCGGACCTTCCTCGTCTTCCCCGAGTGGCACTACCTGAAGCTGCCGGTCAACACCATGACCGAGCCCCGGATCACGCCCGGCGGGCTGGCCACGCAGTACTCGTCGGCCGGGCACTACGAGCTCGGCGACGACCAGGCGCTCGTCGTGACCGTCCCCCGGAGCGACGCCCCCTACCAGGGCTTCCAGCTCGGCAGCATGTGGTACGTCTCGCTGGACTACGTCAACCACCAGACCAGCCTCACCGCCGAACAGGCGCGCGTCGACCCCGACGGGATGATCCGGTTCGTCGTCAGCGAGCGCGATCCCGGCCTCGCCAACTGGGTCGAACGCACCGGCCACCGCCGCGGCTACCTCCAGATCCGCTGGCAGCGCCTCACCCGCGAGCTCACCGACGCCGACGGTCCCCGCGTCGAGGTCGTCCCCTTCGACGAGCTGCCCGGACGCCTCCCCTTCCACGACCGCCAGCGCGTGACCCCCAAGGAGTGGGCCGACCGGATCGCCGCCCGGCAGGTCGCCCACGCGCGAAGGATGCTCGGCTGATGCGGCCGCCGCTGGAGGACCGCGTCGTCGTCATCTCCGGTGTCGGGCCGGGCCTCGGACGCGGGCTGGCGCTGCGGTGCGCCGCGGCCGGGGCCGACGTCGTCCTCGCCGCCCGCACCGAGGCGCGGCTGGCCGAGGTCGCCGAGGAGATCACCGGGCTGGGCCGCCGCGCCACCGCCGTGCCGACCGACGTCACCGACGAGGCGTCGTGCGAACGCCTGGTGGAGACCGCGCTCAACGTCCACGGACGCGTGGACGGCCTGGTCAACAACGCGTTCTCCATCCCGCCCCTCACCGACCTGTGCGAGGCCGACCAGGACGCGATCCGCGCGGCGTTCGAGGTGAACGTGCTCGCCGCGCTCCGCCTGACCCGGCTGTTCGCCGCCGACCTCGCCGACGGCGCGGGCTCCGTCGTGATGATCAACTCGGCGGTGCTGCGGCACTCGCGGCGCACGTTCGGGGCCTACAAGATGAGCAAGGCCGCGCTGCTGGCCCTCGCCCAGAGCCTGTCCACCGAGCTCGGCCCGCGCGGCGTCCGGGTCAACACCGTCGCGCCCGGCTACATCTGGGCCGACAGCCTCAAGTGGTACTTCGACCACCTGGCCCGGGAACGCGGCGTCCCGCCCCGGCAGGTCTACGACGAGACCGCCGCGACCATCGACCTGCGCAGGCTCCCCGAACCCGACGAGATCGCCGACGCCGTCGTCTTCCTGCTGTCCCCGCTCGCCCGCGCGGTGACCGGGCAGTGCCTGGACGTCAACGGCGGCGAATACCACCACTGAGGAGAACGCATGGCGGCGGGACGTGACAGTGTCGGGACGGTCGAGGACCTGCACGCCTCGGCCGGCCGGATCACCAGCCTGACCGACTTCGGCGGCGACGACCATCTCGACGGGCTGGAGGTGCTGCTGGAGTCCTACGCCAAGGACGCCCGGCTCACGCCGCTCGGCAACAAGGTGCAGCGCGCGTTCCTGCGCGGGGCCCTCGCCGCGCGGCTGTTCGCCGAGGACGCCTGGAAGCGCCACCCCGGGCACGCGAGCGTCCCGGTCGAGCGTCCGATCTTCGTCACGGGCCTGCCCCGCACCGGCACCACGGCCCTGCACCGGCTGCTCACCGCCGACCCCGCCCACCAGGGCCTCGAAGTGTGGCTGGCCGAGGTCCCCCAGCCCCGGCCGCCCCGCGACACCTGGGCCGACGACCCCGTCTTCCAGGCGATCCAGGCGGGCTACGAGCGCCACCACGTCGAGCACCCCGAGTTCATGGGCGTGCACTACATGTCGGCCGGCATGGTCGAGGAGTGCTGGCAGTTGCTGCGGCAGTCGATGCGGTCGGTCTCGTTCGAGTGCCTGGCGCACGTGCCGACCTACTCGGCCTGGCTCGCCGGGCAGGACTGGACCCCCGCCTACCGCCGCCACCGCCGCCTGCTCCAGCTCATCGGCCTTCCCGACGCGGACCGCCGCTGGGTGCTGAAGAACCCCAGCCACCTGTTCGCGCTGGACGCCCTGCTGGCCGTCTACCCGGACGCGCTGGTCGTGCAGACCCACCGCGACCCCCGCACCGCGATGGCGTCGATGTGCAGCCTGGCCGCGCACGCCACCGAGGGCTGGTCGGAGCTGTTCACCGGCCCGGTCATCGGGCGCGGCCAGCTCGACCTGTGGAGCCGCGGCCTGGCGGCGTTCCGCGCCGAACGGGCCCGCCACGACCGGGCCCGGTTCTTCGACGTCCGCTACGAGGACTTCGTCCGCGACCCCCTCGGCACCGTGGAGGCGATCTACGCCCACTTCGGCCTGCCCCTCACCGGCGGGGCCCGCGCCGCGATGCGGGAGCTCCACGCCGGGAGCCGCACCGGCGACGCCCGTCCCGCCCACCGCTACGACCTGGCGGACTTCGGGCTGACCCCGGAGGAGATCGACGCCCGCTTCGCCTGACGGCACCCCCTCTAAGCTGGCGGTATGAGCGACGACGGGGGGCCGGTCGGGCCCAGGGTGATCGTGGTCGGGGTGGACGGGTCCGACACCTCGCTGCGGGCCGGGGCCTACGCCTGGGGGCTGGCGCGGCGCAGCGGGGCGCGGCTCGTCCTCGTCCACGTGACGCCGGTCGGGACGCTGGGCGCGCTCACGCCGGGCGGCGCGATGGTGATGCGGGAGGCCGGGGCGCAGGTGGACGCCGAGCTGCGGGCCCGGCTGGAGCGCATCGCGGCCGAGGCGCGGGACGTGCGGTACGAGTTCCACGCGCGGGAGGGCGCCCCCTGCACGGTGCTGTCGCGCGTCGCCGACGAGGAACGCGCCGACGCCGTCGTGGTGGGCGCCTCCCAGCAGGCGGGCCACCGCCTGGTCGGCTCGGTGGCGGTCCGCCTGGCCCGCGCGGGCCGCTGGCCGGTCACCGTCGTCCCCTGACCGCGTTCCCTCCCCGCGCCGGCAGCCGCCAGGGGTTGAGCAGCAGCAGTCCCGCCAGGGCGGTCACGTAGACGATCGCCTGCGGCTCGGGGCCGCCGGACGGCGGCGGCGCGACCACCCGTACCGGGTTGCGCGGGTCGTAGCCGACCGCGAGGATCTGCCCCTGCCGGACCTCACCGACGTCGTCCAGCAGGACCCTGGCCGTCACGTCCCGGCCCCCGGCCCGGAACCGCACCACCGCGACCCCGTCGCCCTCGCCGGAGGCCGCCTCGTCCCGGACGGCCGCCTCGCCGACCCCCGTCACGGTCGCGTCCACGGTGACGGCCCGGCGGGCGAACGCCGCGTCCCCCGCGTGGATCCCCCACGCGATGACCGGCAACGCCCCGCCGAGCCCCACCCGGAACAGGACCGTCCAGAGCCGCTCCCGCCCGAACCCCGCATCACCCATGATCTGTTGGATGCCTCCGGCGGGGGCCCGGGTTCCGGCACTGGACCGATCAAACAGACATTCATGTCCCGGTGATCTTCGCCCCCGGCCGGTGGAGCGGATCAGACGCCGAGGCCGCGGCCGATGATCTCCTTCATGATCTCGGTGGTGCCGCCGAAGATCGTCTGGATGCGGACGTCCTGGTAGGCCTTCGCGATCGGGTACTCGTTCATGTAGCCGTAGCCGCCGTGCAGCTGGACGCAGCGGTCCACCACGGTCTTCAGCATCTCGGTGGTCCACCACTTCGCCATCGAGGCGTTCTCGGCGGACAGGGCGCCCCTGACCTCCTCGGCGATGCACTGGTCCAGGAACGCCTGCGCCACCGTGATCTCGGTCTTCATCTCCGCCAGCGTGAAGCGGTTGTGCTGGAACCTGCCGATCGGGCGGCCGAACGCCGTGCGCGTCTTGCAGTACTCCAGGGTCGTCTCGAACGCCTGCCAGGAGCCCGCCACCGCCGACACCGCGATGCACAGGCGTTCGCGGGCCAGGTTCTGCATCAGGTAGATGAATCCCATGCCCTCCTCGCCGAGGAGGTTCGCCCTGGGGACGCGGACGTTGTCGAAGAACAGCTCGGCGGTGTCCTGGGCGTGCATGCCGACCTTGTCGAGGTTGCGGCCGCGGGTGAAGCCGGGCATGTCGCGCTCGACCATCAGGAGGCTGACACCGTGCGCCCCGGCGCCGGGGTCGGTCTTGGCGGCGACGATCACCAGGTCGGACAGGATGCCGTTGGTGATGAACGTCTTGGAGCCGTTGAGGACGTAGTCGTCGCCGTCCTTGACGGCCGTGGTCCTCATGCCCTGGAGGTCGGAACCGGCGGCGGGCTCGGTCATGGCGATGGCGGTGATCAGCTCGCCGGAGCAGTAGCCGGGCAGCCAGCGCCGCTTCTGCTCGTCGGTGAGAAGCTGCCGCAGGTAGCCGCCGACGACGTCGTTGTGCACCGCGAAGCCGGGGCCGCTGGCCATGGCGCGGGCCAGCTCCTCGTTGAGGATCGTGTAGTAGCGGTAGTCGTCGTCGCCGCCCCCGCCGTACTCCTCGGGCATCTCGATGCCCAGCAGCCCCTGCCGGCCGGCGGCCAGCCACACCTCGCGGGAGACGACGCCGTCCTTCTCCCACCGCTCGTGGTGGGGCGTGACCTCCTTCGCGATGAAGGACCGCACCATGTCGCGGAACGCCTCGTGCTCCTCGGTGAAGATCTCCCGTGCCATGCGGCGGCTCTCCTCAGGGGTAAGTGGTTCCTGATACAGCTTCAATGTAACACTGGCACTGTCACATAGATCGGCGCAGGGAGCCCCATGGCGGACATGACGGTGGACGAGCTGGCCGCCCGTGCCGGGATGACCGTGCGCACGGTGCGGTTCTACGCCGGCAGGGGCCTGCTGCCGCCGCCGCGGCTGCGGGGGCGGACCGGGCTGTACGGGCCCGAGCACCTGGCCCGCCTGGAGCTGGTGCGCGAGTTGCAGTCGCTGGGGCTGACGCTCGCGGCGATCGAGAAGCACCTGGAACGCATCCCGCCGGACGCCCCGCCCGAGGACCTGGCCCTGCAACGGGCGCTGCTGTCCCCCTGGGCCCCGGAGGAACCCGAGGACCTGGACCGCCACGAGCTGGACCGCCGCGCGGGCCGCCATCTGGACGAGGAGGCCCTCAGGCGGCTGGAGGCGCTGGGCATCGTCGAACGCGACGGCGACGCCGTCCGCGTCATCAGCCCGGCGCTGCTGGGCGTGGGCGCGGAGCTGGCCGAGCTGGCGATGCCGCTGCAGACGCTCATCGCCGCGCACGAGGCGGTGGACCGCCACACCACGGTCCTGGCCGCCGAGCTGCAACGCGTCTTCCAGGACACCGTCGTCCGCCCCTACCGCGAACGCGGCCGTCCCCCCGAGGAGCGCGACCGCCTGCTGGAGCTGGCGACGAAGCTCAAGCCGCTGATGATCCAGTCGCTGGTGACCAGCTTCCAGCGGGCGGTGGACAGGACCCTCCGCGACTCCGTGCCGCGCGCGCCGGGGCGGTGAACGGCTCAGCCGTCCTTGGCCAGGCCGCGTTCCCGCAGTGAGGCCAGCGAGTCCACGTACCTGAGCATCAGCCGCGCGAACTCCAGGCGGTCCCGCTCCGGCCAGTCGGCGGTGATGTACTCGAACGCCTCGCGCTGGTGCCGCCGGAACCGCTCCATCAGCTCGGTCCCCTCGGGCGTGAGCTCCAGGACGGTCCGCCGCCCGTCCCGCTGGGAGGCGGCGCGCCGCAGGTAGCCCGCCTTGATGTTGTCGGAGACCATGCGGCTTCCGACCGAGGGGTCCACGCCCAGCACCTCGGCCACCATCCCGACCGTGACCTCGGCCTCGGCGGCGCGCGTGTGCTCCAGCACGATGTTGAGGACCAGGGTGCGGCTGAGGTCCTTGGCCGAGATCGGGTTCTCGACCTCCAGCAGCGAGGTCCGCCGGAGCTTGGAGAACGCCGGGCCCACGGCGTTCAGCAGTTCGTCGGCCGTCTCCGGCCCGCTGTCGCTCATACCGACCATCGTAGGTCCTGCACGTCAGCAGGCATGTGTTGACAGGAAATTATGTGCATGCCAGCATGCATATGTCTTCAAACACGAAAGGAATTCCCATGACCATCCTCGTCACCGGATCCCGCGGCAAGGTCGGCCGGGGCGTCGTCGCCCGGCTGCACGCCGCCGGGCTCCCCGTCCGCGCCGCCAGCGCCGCCCCCGCCGAGCTGGCCGTCCCCGACGGCGTCGCGACCGCCGAACTCCGGCTCGACGCCCCCGAGACCTTCGACGCCGCGCTCGACGGCGTCCGGCAGGTCTTCCTGTACCCCGAGCCCTCCGGCATCGACGCGTTCGTCAAGTCCGCGCTGGCCGCGGACGTCGAGCACGTCGTCCTGCTGTCGTCCTCCTCGGTCCTCGCCCCCGGCGCCGAGACCGACCCGCTCGCCTCGCCCAGCCTGCTGGTCGAACGCGCCCTCGCCGCCTCCGGCCTGACCAGCACGTTCCTGCGGCCCGACGCGTTCGCCAGCAACGCCTTCGCCTGGATCCACCCGATCTCCCAGGGACTCCCGGTGGAGCTCGCCTACCCGGGCGCCTCCCTCGCCCCCATCCACCCCGACGACATCGCCGACATCGCCGTCGCGACGCTCACCGGCGACCTCCTGCGGGGCCGCGCGGCCACCCTGACCGGCGCGCAGGCCCTCACCTTCCGCGAGCAGCTCGCGATCCTGTCGGAGGCCACCGGCCGCGACATCCCCCTCGTGGACATCACGCACGCCGAGGCCGAGGAGCAGATGGCCCGGTACATGCCCGCCCCGATGGCCGCCTCCCTGCTCGCCCTGCAGAAGGAGGCCGCGGAGGGCCCCGCCGCCATCGCCGACACCACCGGGACCCTGCTCGGCAGGCCCGCGCGCACCTTCCGCCAGTGGGCCACCGAGAACGCCGCCGCCTTCACCGGACGCTGACCGGGCGGGCCGACGCACGACAAGGCCCGCCCCCTCCCCCACCTCGACAAGGCATCCTCATGACCACTCCCGTGACCTCCTCACCCTCGGCCGCCTCTCCCCCGGCCGACCGGCGGCGCTGGGCGATCCTCGCCGTCGTCCTGTTCGCCTCCGTCCTCGACCTGCTCGACGCGACCATCACCAACATCGCCGCCCCGTCCATCGCCGCCGACCTCGGCGGCGGCGAGGCCCTCGTCCAGTGGCTCGGCGCGAGCTACGCCCTGGCCATGGGCGTGCTGCTGGTGGTCGGCGGGCGGCTCGGCGACCGGTACGGCCGCCGCCGCCTGTTCCTGGTCGGCATCACCGGCTTCACCGTGGCCTCGGTGGCGTGCGGGCTGGCGTTCGACCCCGCGTCCGCCGTCGTCTTCCGGCTCGCGCAGGGCGCGTTCGGCGCGCTGCTGATCCCGCAGGGGTTCGGCATCCTCGGCGCGGTGTTCCCCCGCGACGAGATCGGCAGGGCGTTCGGGGTGTTCGCGCCCGCCCTCGGCCTGTCGGCGGTCGGCGGCCCGGTGCTGGCCGGGTTCCTCATCGACGCCGACGTGCTCGACCTCGGCTGGCGCGCCATGTTCCTGATCAACATCGTGCTCGGCGGCCTCGCCATCGCGCTGGCGGTCCGGCTGCTGCCCCGCGACGGCGGCGACCGGACGGTCGGCATCGACGCCCTCGGCGCCGCCCTGCTGGCCGCCGCCATGCTCGGCCTGCTCCACGGGCTGATCGACGGCTCCGCGCACGGCTGGACCGCGCTCCCGGTCGGCTGCCTGGCGCTGGGCGCGGTGTTCCTCGCCCTGTTCGGCCTGCGGCAGCGCACCGCGGCGGCCCCGCTCATCGAGCCGTCGCTGCTGGCCAACCGGGGCTTCACCTCCGGCCTGGTCCTCGGCCTGGTGTTCTACGCCGCGGTCTCGGGCCTGCTGCTGGTGCTGTCGCTGTACCTCCAGAACGACCTGCGCCGCACCCCCGCGCGGACCGCCCTCGGGCTCACGCCGGTCGCCGTGGGCATCATCATCGCGTCGGTGGCCGCCCACCGGTTCATCGCGCGCCTCGGCCGGCGGCTCGTCCTGATCGGCCTGCTGCTCACCCTCACCGGCGTCCTCGGCGCGCTCGCCGCCGTCGAGACGGCCCCGGGCTCCTGGCTGCTCTCCCTGCCCGTCCTCGTCACGGGCCTCGGTATGGGCACCTGCTTCGGCACCGTCTACGACGTCACGCTCGGCGACGTGGACCCGGCCGGGTCGGGCAGCGCCAGCGGTTCGCTGTCGGCCGTCCAGCAGCTCGCCAACAGCATCGGGGCCGCCGCCGTCACCACCGTCTACTTCCACACCGGCGGCGTCGCGCCCAGCCTGGCCGTCGTCGCCGCCCTCACGTTCGCCTGCTGCGGCCTCGTCCGGCTCATGCCGCGCGCCGCCCGCGCCCACCACGGAGAAGGAGGACCGCCGTGAAACCCATCGGCTACTGGCTCAACCGCGCCGACCGGGCCATCACCGACCGCATGAACGGCGCGCTCGCCGCCCACGGCCTCACCCGCGTCGGCTGGCAGATCCTCAACGTCGCCGAGGACGGCGCCACCGACGCCGAGGTCCGGGCGGCCCTGGCCGCCAACGCCGACGCGCCCACCCTCACCGGGACCGTCGGGACGCTGCTGACCGACGGCTGGCTGACCCGCCCCGCCCCGGGCCGCCTGGCCCTCACCGACGGCGGCCGGGAACGCATGGCCGCCGCCGCCGAACGCGTCCGGGCCTTCCGCGAACTGTCGCTGACCGGGATCTCCCCCGAGGAGTACCGCACGGCCGTCGACGTCCTGGAACGCCTGACCCGCAACCTCGAAGAGCCCGGCAAGTGACCGCCTGAGACGGGACCGCGCTTTTCCCTTCACACCACGGCCATCACGCTGTTCACCGCAGCGACGTCGCCCCGAATCCGATAAGTGTTTCATGATTGCCGGACCCGATTTTAACCGGTGACTTGTCAAGAGGGTCGCTGTGAGGAATTTTCCACACATCTTTGGCGGCCTTGACAGGACCGCCCCACCATTCTCCACTCGGGCTATGGAAGCGATTCTGGATGCTGACTATCCCGCGCTTTTCCAGGCCGCCGACAGCAGCGCCGTCAGTGGCCAACGTCGTCTGCTGGTCGCGACGGCCGTGCGGCTGGTGGCCCTGCTCTCCGCCTCCGTCCTGGGCGCGGTCAGCCTGGACCTCGGCGGGCTCGACATGGCGGCCGTGGGGGCGGCGGCCGGCCTCGGCATCGCGGTGGTCGTCGAGGTGTACCTGCTGTCGGAGCGCCCTGACCGACAGTGGTACGAGTCCAGAGCCGCGGCGGAGTCGGTGAAGACCCTGACGTGGCGGTACGCGGTGGCCGGGCAGCCGTTCGAGTTCCGGGGGGCCGGGGAGCAGGACCGGCACACGGCCGAGCAACTGCTGCTGTGCCGGTTCGCCTCGATCACCGGGAACCTCAGCGGCCTCCTCCTGCCCGCCTACGGCGCCGAAGGGTTGCAGATCACCGAGGGGATGCGCCGCATGCGGGGGATGAGCCTCGAGGAACGGAGGCAGGCGTACGCCGGCGGCAGGATCGGCGATCAGCGTCTCTGGTACACGAGACGAGCGAAGGAGCACGCCCGCAGCAGCGCACGATGGTCGGTGTCGCTGGCGGCACTGGAGGCGCTCGGCCTGATCGCGGCGGTGCTCAGCGCCGTCGGCGTCATCGATCTGGACCTGCCGGGGATGGCCGGGGCCGCCGCGGCCTGTGGCGTGGCCTGGCTGCAGACCCGCCAGCACCAGCAGCTCGCCACGGCCTACGCCATCGTGGCCCAGGAACTCGCCGACGTCGCCTCCCGGATCGAGTGGCCGGACAACGAGGCGGACTGGGCGCACTTCGTCGACGAGGTGGAAGAGGCCATCTCCCGGGAACACACGCTCTGGTGGGCCTCGCACGTTTCGGCCCCCTCCTAGGGCGGGGAGGGACCTCCTCCGAGGAGGGCGCATGCGTATCGCGATCACCGGGCACCGGGATCTCGACGAGAGGACCGCCGCGCTGGTGGACGCCGCGATCCGGACCCGGCTGAGCCGGTCCCGGGACATCGTCGGCGTCTCCTGCCTGGCCGAAGGCGCCGACCAGATCTTCGCACGCGCCGTCCTGGACGCTGGCGGGCGGCTCGAGGTCGTCATCCCGTCCGCGGGCTACACCGCGACCCTCGGGGTCCGGGCGAAACACGGGTTCGACGAGCTGAAGGGCCGTGCCTCCCGCATATGGGCGCTGGCCCACACGGGTCCGGGACCGGGCCCCTATCTTCAGGCGGGACTGAAGATGCTCGACCACGCGGACGAGCTCATCGCGGTGTGGGACGGCCTGCCCGCCGCGGGTCGCGGCGGCACGGGCGAGATCGTCGAGCACGCCCGCCGGCGCCGCATGACCGTGCATGTCCTTTGGCCCGAGGGCGCGGTCCGCACGGGCTGAGATCCGCGTCAGGCGACAGGGAACGTCCCTGTGTCCTTCACCGCCTCCCGGATCACCCGGACACCGGCGGCGGCCTTTCCATGACACCGGCCGAAACGGGACCGCCATTCCGGCACCGCCGTCACATCCGGGCAAATGTGACAAGTCCCGCACATGGCACCGCGCAGGCGTGACATTCGGGACGGACGTGGCACCACCGCGCCGACAGGGCGAGGCGCGCCCGGGGATCGACCTGGCCGTTCGCGGCCAGCAACGGCACGACCCTGCGAACCGACGCATGACACCAGACGTCTAACAAGCTCCCAAACGTATGAATATAACGCAGAAGAGCAAAAATAGACCGCCACGCCAATGATCTGGGAAAAGTTTGCCGAACACGCACCGACAGCTTGTGATCTGTATCACACTATGTCGCTCAGGGTAGGAGTCTTGATCTCGAACCATGAATGTGGAGGCGGCGAGGAAGATCGACTACCCCCGTCGTTCGCATGTCGCATGCGCACTGTCATACCATTGCTACACACTGCTACCAACCGTCGATGGGCAAAAATGAACATTCCTGTAAAAATGGACGCGCCCGAAGCGCCCACCAGGTTGATCGAGTTGAGCGACCTCACCCTGGACGAGCTGGCGCTGGACGACGGGGCGGCGCGGATCGCCGCCAGATTCGCCCGGATGGACGTCGAGGACTCCGACCCGGTCCGGGTCGCGGCTTTCAACTCTTTCATCGGTTAACAGGGCAGGACAAATGCCGTCGGCCCTTTTCCGCCAATTCATACTGAAGGTCCACAACAGGTGCGACCTGGCCTGTGATCACTGTTACGTGTTCGAGCACGCGGACCAGAGCTGGCGGAACCGTCCGGCCGTCATGTCCACACGGACCATGCGCAGGGCGGCGGAGCGCATCGCGGAGCACGCGAGGGAGCACGGGCTCGCGGAGGTCTGCCTGGTCCTGCACGGCGGGGAACCGCTGCTGGCCGGACCCGACCGGCTGGGCGAGCTCATCACCGCCGCCCGGGAACCGCTTCGCGGGATCTGCGACGTCGAGTTCCGGCTTCACACCAACGGCGTGCTCCTGGACACCGGGTTCTGCGAGCTCTTCCGGAGGGAAGGCGTCCTGGTGGGCGTCTCTCTGGACGGCGACCGGGCCGCCAACGACCGTCACCGTCTCTACCGTGACGGACGGAGCAGCTACGACAAGGCCGTTCGCGCCATCGGCCTGCTCCGCCACGACTTCCCCGAGCTGTACTCGGGCCTGCTGTGCACCATCGACGTCGCCAACGATCCGATCGCCGTCTACGAGGCGCTGCTGGATCACGAGCCGCCCGCCATCGACTTCCTGCTGCCGCATCACACCTGGGACGACCCGCCGCCGAGGCCGACGGTCACGGCATACGCGGACTGGCTGTCAGCGATCTTCGATCGGTGGCTCGCCGGCGGCCGGCCGGTGCCGGTTCGGACGTTCGACTCGATCATCAACGCCGGGCGCGGCGGCCCCAGCCTGACCGAGTCCCTGGGCCTGGAGGCCGGTGACCTCGTCGTCATCGAGAGCGACGGGGGCTACGAGCAGGCGGACTCCCTGAAGACCGCCTACGACGGCGCTCCGGAGACCGGGATGGACGTCTTCCGGCACTCGGTCGACGAGGTCGGCCGGCACGCGGGCGTCGCCGAGGGCCGTGGCGGCCTGGCCGCCCTCTGCGAGGTCTGCCGGTCCTGTCCCGTCGTCGCGGTCTGCGGCGGAGGGCTCCGCGCGCACCGCTACCGGGGAGACAGCTCGGGGTTCGCCAACCCGAGCGTCTACTGCGAGGACCTGTCCGCCCTGATCGCCCACGTGCAGCGAGGCTCCGCCCGGCGCCTCGGAGCGCTGCCGGCGCCGGTGCTCCGCTCGCTCGCGACGGGATACGGCGATCCGGCGGCGATCGCGTGGCTCCGCCGGTCGCAGACGGTCGGCGGCCGGGCGCTGCTCGCGGCCGTCGGGGCGAGGTCGGAGGCTCCCGCGGCCTGGAACACGCTGAGAGAGGTCGAGGGGCTCGCGCCTTCGGCGCTTGACGCCGTGCTCGCCCATCCCTACGTCCGCGTCCGAGCCGTGCGGCGGCTACGTTCCCTGGAGGAGAGCGACGACCGGACCGACGACGGTCTCCTGGCCACGGTCGCCTGCGTCGCCGCCGCGAAGGCGGGAACCCGTTCCACCCTGACGGTGCCGGTGCGGGACGGAGACGTCTACCTCCCCACGGTGGGCCGGTACCGGGTCCCCGGCCGGGAGCGCACCACCGTCCAGGTCGGTGACGGGCGCTTCACCGTCGAGGGGGCCACCGGCATGGATCCGGTCCGGCGGCTGAGGGCCGGTGCCGCCAGCGTGGCGCTCGACGACCTCGATCCCTTCCGCGACTGCCATGACTGGCCCGCCTCGGAGCGACTCGACGAGGAACGCTTCCAGGAGTGGCAGACCTGTTTCCAGCAAGCGTGGGAACTGCTGGAGAAGGACTACGGGGAGTACGCCCCGGGCATCGCCGAAGCGCTGACCACCATCGTTCCTTTGGACGTGCCGCATCCGGGTTCCAACGTCAGCTCGGCGGCACGGGACGCGTTCGGCGCCGTGGGGATCGCCTTGCCGGAGGATCCGGCGACGCTCTGCCTGCTTCTGCTGCACGAGTTCCAGCATGTGAAGCTCGGCGCCGTCCTCGACTTCGTCGACCTCTACGACCGCAACGACGAACGGCGGTTCCACGCTCCCTGGCGCGAGGACCCTCGTCCGCTCGAAGGGCTCCTGCAGGGAACCTACGCGCATATCGCGGTCGCGGACTTCTGGCGCCGTCGATGCCGCGTGCCGCAGGCCGACACCGTCGCCGAAGCCGAGCGTCACTTCGGCAAGTGGTACCCCGAGACGCTCGCGGCCGTGGGCACCCTTCAATCCTCGGAAGCGCTGACGGGCCTCGGCGAGCAGTTCGTCGCGCTGATGCGGGCGACCCTGGAGTCCTGGGACCCCTCCGTCCCCACCGCACGGAGCGACTGATGCCGGCGTGTGTCAGTCCCCCCGCGTCACGCGGGCCGGCCGCGCCGACGCGGGCGTCGCTGGCACGCGATCTCCGGCTGCTCGGCGTCCGCCGAGGAGGGGACCTCCTCGTTCACGCGTCGCTGCGCAACCTCGGTCGGCCCGAAGGCGGCCCAGCGGCCGTTCTGGCGGCGCTGGGCGATGTCCTCGGCCCTGACGGAACGGTCGTGGTCTACACCGCCACACCTGACAACTCGGACACCTCCCGCGTGCACCTGCGTCGTGTCCGCGGAATGAGCGAAGGCGAGCGGGAGCGCCATCTGCGGTCCATGCCCGCCTTCGATCCCGCCCGCACGCCGTCGTCGGGGATGGGGGCGTTGGCGGAGCACGTCCGGACCTCCCCGGGAGCGCGGCGGAGCGAACACCCGCAGAGCTCCTTCGCGGCGCTGGGCCCCAGGGCGCTCCACTACGTCGACGGGCACGCCCCGGACTGCCATCTCGGTGAGTCCTCGCCCCTGGCCAAGTTGTACAAGGCCGAAGCCCACATCCTCTTGCTCGGCGTGGGTTATGACAGTTGCACCGCGTTGCATCTGGCGGAATACCGCTACACGCCGGATCCGCCAATGCGCCGCTACCGGTGTGTGGTCGAGCGTGACGGCGGTCCGGCCTGGTGGAGCTACGAGGACGTGGTCCTGGACGACGGGGACTTCCCGGAAGTCGGCGCCGGTCTCGACCGCCTGCCCTGGGTGCGCAGAGGGCGGGTCGGCCATGCCGATACCCGGCTGATTCCGGTGGACCGCGCGGTGGACTTCGCCGTCGCCTGGTTCGCGGCCCGCCGGACGCGCTGAACCGCGCAAGAATTCTCCGTATTTTTACACACTTTGTCGCAGGCTGTCTCCCTTACCTTTGCCGCTATACAGTGGCTCCTGAAGGGAGCGGCATGCTTGACAGGTTCCACTCCGACGACTGGCGACCCCACTTCTTTCTCAGTTATGCCAGGTCACGCTACCGGCCCGATGCCACCGACCCCGACCGGTGGGTCGTCAAGTTCTTCAATGATCTCTGTCAGGACGTCAGCCATGCGACGGGTATGCCAAATCCCGGGTTTATGGACAGACAGATACCGGCCGGCAGCAAGTGGCCCGACCAACTGGCGGACGCGTTGTCCAACTGCCGGGTGCTCGTCGCGCTGTTCTCGCCCGCCTACTTCAGCAGCGAGTACTGCGGCAAGGAGTGGGCGGCCTTCCTGGAACGGATCTCCAGGCAGTCCGCCGGCCTGAAACGCCCGGTGGCGATCATTCCCGCGATGTGGGTCGCCATGGACATGAGCGAGATACCGCCGACGCTGCATTCGATGCAGAACATCCCGCCCGGTTTCCCGCCCGCGTACGCGGCCGAGGGACTCTACGGAATCATGAAACTGGGCCGCTTTCGCGAGCAGTACAAGGAGACGGTGCTGCGCCTGGCGAACATCATCAAGGACCGGGCCGCCGAGTGCGATCTCGCTCCCGGGCAGATCTCCGACCTCGACACCCTGGACAGTCCGTTCGCCGCGTCGCCGCCGACGGTGCGGGGCCACGTCGTCCGGCTCACCCTCGCCGCCCAGGATCTCAACGGTCTCCCGGCCGAACGCGACACCTATTACTACGGCCGCACCAGCCGTGAATGGACGCCGTTCCGAAGTGAGGAGCACACCACCCCGATCGGCGCCTACGCCGAACAGGTCCTGGAAGACCTGGGTTACCAGTCCGTCGTCGACAGCATCGGCGAGCCCGCGGCGGACGCCGAGGAGTCACCCAGGGTGCTGGTCGTCGATCCCTGGGCGGCCAAGGACGAGGACATGGGCGGCCGGCTCCGCCGGCTGGACGCCAAGCCCGTCAACGTCGTGGCGCCGTTCAACGCCGAAGACCAGCAGACCACGGACGCCTCGGCCGAACTGGACGACGCTCTGAAGAAGGCCCTGGGGCAGTGCCTGGCGCTGGCCGGTTCGGCCAGGCGGATCACCACGGTCAGCGCGTTCCGGGACGCGCTGCCCAAGGCCGTCAACGAGGCGATCAGCCGCTACTTCAAGACGACCAGGACCCATCCGCCCCAGATTCCTCCGACCATCCCGCGCCCCTCCCTGAAAGGGCCGCAGCCGTGAGCGTCCAGGAGAATCGCATGAGCAGTGCCGGAACGATCGTGACCTTCTACTCCTACAAGGGAGGCACCGGCCGTACGACCGCACTGGCCAACGTCGCCTGGATCATGGCGATGTCCGGACGCAAGGTGCTGGCCGTCGACTGGGATCTGGAATCGCCGGGACTGCACAAGTTCTTCCATCCCTTCCTTGACGAAGGCGTCATGGGAGCGACTCCCGGCGTCATCGAACTGCTCAGCGACTACGCGTGGGCGGCGACCCGCCGGCACGAGAACGCCGAGCGGGACTGGCATCTGGAATATGCGAAGATCTTGAAACACGCGGTCTCCCTCAACTGGAACTTCGAGTCGGGCGGCACGCTGGACTTCGTTTCGGCCGGACGCCAGAACCGCGACTATTCCTCGCTGATCACCAGCATGGACTGGGACAACTTCTACGAGCGGCTGGGCGGCGGCCAGTTCTTCGACGCGCTGCGGGCCGACATGCGGCGCCACTACGACTACGTTCTGATCGACAGTCGCACGGGGCTGAGCGACATCGCGGACATATGCACGGTGCACTTCCCCGACGTGCTCGTCGACTGCTTCACCCTCAGCGACCAGAGCATCGACGGGGCCGCCGCCGTCGCGAAGCACATCGACGAGCGCTACCGCGAGCGCGGGATACGCGTCCTGCCGGTGCCGATGCGCATCGACTTCGGAGAGAACGCGAAGGTGGAGGCCGGCCGGCTGTACGCCCGGACGCAGTTCGACCGCTTTCCCCGGGGCATGTCCCAGGAGGAGGCCAACCGTTACTGGCTGTCCGTCGAGATTCCCTATCGCCCCTACTACGCCTTCGAGGAGACGCTCGCCACCTTCGGCGACGCGCCCGGTTCCCCCAACTCGATGCTGGCCGCCTACGAGCGGCTGACCTCCGTGATCACCGAGGGCCAGGTGGGGTCCTGCCCGTCCATCGCCGAGGACCTCCGGCTCGCGACCCTGGAGCGGTTCGCCCGGCGCATTCCGTCGGAGGTGTCCGACGTACTGATCATCTACGTGTCCGAGGACCGGCCGTGGGTCGACTGGATGAACGTGGTCCTGGGGCGCGCCGGCTTCCGGGTGGTCGCCCGGAGCCTGGACACCCTGCCGCAGGACGACCTGGACGGGGCCCTGGAGTCGAGCGGGCACATGGTCGTGCTGTTCTCTCCGGCCTACGTCGTCTCCACGCAGGGCAGGCGGGCGTGGCACTCGGTGCTGAGCCGCGCTCCGGTGCCCCATCGGCGGCTGACCACCGTACGGGTTCTGGACGCGCAGCTCTCGATGGACCTGGCGGGTCAGATGCCCATCGACCTCACCGGGCTGGGGGAACGGGACGGGGCCGAAAGGCTCCTGCGCTCCCTGGGACGCCCCGGGCAGGCGTTCGAGAAAGCCGCCGACCACCCGCGCGTCGGCCCCCGGTTCCCGGGCGCGGCGCGCACCGCGCCCGACATCTGGAACGTCGACCGGCGCAACGCGGTCTTCACCGGACGCGGGCACCTCCTGGAAGAGCTCCGGGACCACCTGCTCGGCACCACCCAGCGGGTCGTTCTCCCGCAGGCCCTGCACGGCCTGGGAGGCGTGGGGAAGACTCAGGTCGCCCTTGAGTACGCACACCGCTTCAAGGCCGACTACGACCTGGTCTGGTGGGTCAGCGCCCAGCACCCCGACTCCATCAGGACGGCGCTGGCCAGGCTGGCCGAACGGATCGGCCTGCGGGTGGGAGAGAGCATCGCCGACGCCGCGAACGCCGTGCTGGAGGCCCTGCGCCGCGGCGACCCGACGTCCCGATGGCTGTTGATCTTCGACAACGCCGACAGCCCCGAGGAGTTGCAGGAGTACCTGCCGGGAGGCGACGGACACGTGCTCATCACCTCCCGCGACCCGGCCTGGACCCAGTTGGCGGCGCCGCTGGAGGTCGACGTGTTCACCGAGGAGGAGTCCGCCGCCCACCTGGTCCGCCGCGTTCCCGAGATCTCCGAGGAGAACGCACGGAAGATCGGCAAGGCGCTCGGTTACCTGCCGCTGGCCATCGAGCAGGCAGCCGCCTGGCTGGCCTCGACGTTCATGCCCGCCGCCGAGTACCTCCAGGCGTTGGAGAACGAGACGGCGTCCACCCTGGCGCTCAGCACCGAGGCGTTCCCCCAGCCGGTGGCCATGACGTGGAACGTCACCTTCCGTCAGCTACGTGACGCCTCCCCCGCCGCGGCCCGCCTGCTCGAACTGCTCGCCTTCTTCTCCTCCGAACCGATCTCGCTGGACCTCGTCTACAGCGACGAGACCGCCGGCATTCTCGTGCCCTACGACGAGACACTGCGCGACAAGATCGTCCTGGGCAAGGTGGTCCGGGAGATCAGCCGGTTCGCGCTGGCCAAGGTGGACCTGGGCAACAACTCGATCCAGGTGCACCCGCTCGTCCAGGCCGTCATACGCGCCGGGATGGAGGAGGAGCTGGCGACGAGCACCTGCCACGACGTGCACAAGATCCTGCTCGGCGCCCGCCCGCAGCACGGCGACACCGACGATCCGGCCAACTGGCCGAGCCTGGACAAGATACTTCCGCACGTGAAGCCGTCCGCCGCGGCCCAGTGCGACGACGAGGACGTCCGGCAGATGCTCACCGACCTCGTGCGCTACCAGTGGAAACGCGGCAGTTTCGAAAGCGCGATGTCCGCCGGGGCCGAGTTGACCGAAGAGTGGCGGGACAAGCTCGGCAGCGACCACTGGCAGTGGCTGTTCCTGCAGTCACAGATCGCCAACGTGCTCAGGTCACAGGGCAACTACAACGCGGCGTTCCGGCTGGACCAGGACGTGCTGAACCGGCAGGAGGGCTCGCCGTCGCTCGGCCCCAACCACCCCCACACGCTCATCACCGCCGGCAACCTCGCCGCCGACCTGCGCGCGCTGGGCAGGTTCCAGGAGGCGCTCGATCTCGACCAGCGCACCTACGACCGCCTGGCCGGACTCTGGGACGAGGACCACCCGCGCACCCTGATGGTCGCGCACAACCTGGCCATCGACTACCGCCTCAACGGCGACCTGTACAGCGCCCAGAGGTACGACAGGGAGACGGTCGACCGGCGTCGTGCCGTCCTCGGCGAGGAGCATCCCTACACGCTCTTCTCCAAGGCCAGCCTGGCCCGCACCCTGCGTGAGCTCGGGCACTACGAGGAGTCGGTGGACATCCTGCGGCAGGTGTACGAGACGTACCTGAGGGTCCTCGGGGACCAGATCCTCGACACCCTGCGCACCGGCAAGAGCCTGGCGGTCTCGCTGCGGAAGGCCGGGCACCGGGAGGCCGCCTTCGAGCTGGCCGAGGAGATCTACTCCCGGTACCAGCGGCACTTCCCGGACTCGCCCGACACGCTGCCCGCGGATCTGGAGGTCGCGGCCTGCACGTCGGCGCTCGGGGACAAGCAGGCGGCGCGGGACCGCACCCGGGCGGCGCTCGCCCGGCACTCCGCCGAGATGGGCGGGACGCACCCGTACA
Source organism: Actinomadura kijaniata (assembly GCF_014138665.1). Taxonomy (NCBI): domain Bacteria; kingdom Bacillati; phylum Actinomycetota; class Actinomycetes; order Streptosporangiales; family Thermomonosporaceae; genus Actinomadura; species Actinomadura kijaniata. The sequence goes on along the minus strand of NZ_JACJIA010000001.1, from coordinate 310,345 downwards.
CCCTGGTGATCGAGAACAATCTCTGCGGCTACCTGCGCGGCTGCGGTGAACTGGACGAGGCCGTCGCGATCTCCACCCGGGCCGTCGCGGGGCTCAGGGAGCAGTTCGGCTCCGCCCATCCCTTCGTCCTGTCGGCGATGGTCACCCAGGCCAACTGCCTGGGTGACGCCGGCCACCACGAGGAGGCCGAGCGCGTGGAACGGGAGGCGCTGGGCGGGCTGCTCAGCGTCCTGAAGAGCCATCACCCGGACACCAACGTGTGCCGGTCCAACCTGTCGATCACTCTGGAGCATCTGGGCAAGCACACCGAGGCCCACCGGCTCCATCGGGAGGCGACGGAAGGGCTGCGCGCGCTCACCCTGAACCACTCGCATCCGGTGTTCGACGCCGTGCAGGCCCGCCGCAGGGTCAATCGCGACATCGAGCTACAGCCGCTGTGACGCGCGGTCGTCGCGAGAGGGCCCGGCCAGCCAGGCGAGGACGTCCGGCAACACGTCGAACGCGCCGAAGTGCGCCGAGCCGGACTCGATGACGACGGTCGAGCTCGGGATGTTGGCTCCCAGCCACCGGGAGTGGCCGACCGGCGAGAAGGTGTCGTCCGCGCCGTGCCAGAGCATCGTCGGAACGGTGATGCCGCCAAGCTCGAAACCCCACGGGGCGCAGAAGGCCAGCAGGTCATCGACCCAGCCGTCGGCCGAGGCGCGGAACGCCTCGGTGTAGGTCGCCGCCAGCATCCTGCGGATTCCCCCGTCGCCGACGATCCTGCGGTCGGACAGCGGCAGCTCGTGGTAGAGGTCGGCGACGAGCCGGGCGGGATCGGCGCGGATGCGCTCCGCCGCCGAGCGCAGGCGGGCCGAGATCAGGCGCCCCTGATGGCGTACCGCCATGTACTCCCTGGTGTTGGAGGCGGTCATTCCCTCGAACCAGTCGAGCCCCTCCGCCTGCGCGGGGGCGAGCCCCACCAGCACGGCCGTACGCCGTACGCGTTCGGGCAGCAGGGCCGCGCAGGCGAGCGCGTGGGGGCCTCCTCCGGAACGGCCGAGGACGGCGAACTCCGTGAGCCCGAGATGGTCGGCTATCTGCCGCACATCGGCGGCGATGTCGGCGACCACCCGTCCGAAGTGTCGTTCCGAGCGTCCGTAACCCGGGCGGTCGAAGGTGATGAGCCTGATTCCGAGCTGGTAGAGCACCATGGGCCGGGGAATCGGCCCCAGTCTGCTTCCGGGCGTGCCATGGAGAAGGAAGACCGGTGCGCCTGCGTCCTCACCCCACTCCTCGACCGCGAGCGCTCTTCGGTCCGAAGTGAACACCAGGCTGGTCAAGTCACGCCTCCGTTCTCACCGAGGGTGCGGAAATGAGGATTCCGGTAAGTCCTGCTTCAGTGTTGCCTCTGCGAAGGGAGTGACAAATATGGCGATCACTATAAAATGATGGACAAAACGGCACGATGATAACAATCGACGGCCGCGTCTTTCGTGACGGCGCCCTCCAGCACCGGGCCCTTCCGCCTTCTTCGGGAGGAGGCGCGCCACGGCGTGGAGCCGGCCGTGACGTTCGTCCCGCCATGCGCCGATCTCCCACCCAGCGGCTTGATCACCACGGTGTCCGCCGCCGCCACCGGAGCTCCGGATGCGATTCCCTCGCACCGCGCCCGATCCGACGCGCCCGCCTTCGACCCGACGATCATCGCGGTCGCCCTACCACCGGGGCGATGTCCGCCGTCCCGCACGCGGCGGGGAGGGACCCCGGGACGCGTCAAGCCCTCCGTCCGCTACAGGACATTCTTGGGATCACCGCCGACGGCGAACGGCTCCACCCCGCCCCGGCGGGCGCGTCTAGGCGTCCTTCCACTCCTCGTTCTCGTAGTCCACCAGGCGGGGGTGGACCAGGGTGTTGATCTCGACGTCGCGGTGCCGCAGGTCCCGGCCGAACGCGGTCGAGGCCCGCAGCACCTCGGCGTCCAGGAACCGCAGGTCGGGAACGTCGGCGGGCAGCGTCAGCGCCGGGGTCCGGCCCGCCGCCGCCAGCACGTAGCCCCAGTCGCCGAAGCTGGGCACGTCCACGTGGTACGGGACGACCTCCAGCCCCGCCGCCCGCACCGTCTTCTCGATGCTGCGGAACGACTTGGGCGCGAAGTACGGCGACCCGGCCTGCACCACCATCCGGCCGCCCGGCGCGAGCAGCCGCTTCACCATGCCGTAGAACTCCAGCGAGTACAGCTTGGCCGTGGCGACGTCGTCGGGGTCCGGCATGTCCACGACCACCGCGTCGTAGCGGCCGGACGCCGACCGCAGCCAGGAGAACGCGTCGGCGGCCACCACCCGCACGCGGGGGTCGTCGAACGCGTGCCGGTTCAGCCCGGCGATCTCCCGGTGGGTGCGGGCCAGCCGGATCATCTCCGGGTCCAGCTCCACCAGCGTCGCCTCGCGCACGTCCCGGTACCGCAGCACCTCCCGCAGCGCGAGCCCGTCGCCGCCGCCCAGGACCAGCACCCGGTCCCGGGGGCCGGCCAGCACCGGGTGCACCAGCGACTCGTGGTAGCGGTACTCGTCCACCGAGGAGAACTGGAGGTCCCCGTTCAGGAACAGCCGCAGGTCGGGCCGTCCCGACAGCGCGACCCGCCTGGTGACCACGATCTCCTGGTAGGGCGTCCGGGTCGCCAGCGCGATCGGGTCGCGGTACAGCGCCTGCCGCGCCGACACCTCGAACCCGTCGGCCAGCGCGTACGTCGCGCCGAGCACCGCCAGCACGCCCGCCATCCCGGCCCACAGCCCGGTGCGCGCCGCGCGCCGGACCTGCCGCCGGAACAGCCACAGCACCACGGCGATCCCGGCGACGGCGTTCACGGCCCCGACCAGCAGCGCGCCCTTGATGTGCCCGAACAGCGGCAGCAGCACGAACGGGAACGCCAGCCCGCCGACCAGCGCCCCCACGTAGTCGGCGGCGAAAAGGTCGGCCACCGCCGACCCCGCGTCCTGCCGCCGGATGCGCTGGAGCAGCGTCATCAGCAGCGGGATCTCCGCCCCGACCAGCGCGCCCACCGCGAACGCCACGACCACCAGCGCGGGCACGTACAGGTCCAGCCACGCGAACGCCGCGTACAGCACCAGCACCGACAGCCCGCCGACCAGCGCCAGCGCGCCCTCGATCACCGCGAACGCCACCACCGGCCGCCCCTGCAGCGGTTTGGCCAGCAGCGACCCCACGCCCATCGCGAACACCATCACCGACAGCACGATCGACGCCTGCGTGACGGAGTTCCCGACCAGGTAGCTCCCGAGCGCGACCAGCGCCAGCTCGTACACCAGCCCGCACGCCGCGCACGTGAACACCGCCGCCAGCACGGCGCTGCGCGCCGCCCGCGCGGGCAGGCTCAGCGCGCCGCCGGTCTGGTCGCCGGTCTCGTTCCCGCCGTCGTTCTCGCTCATCCCGGAACCCTCCCCCCGAACGGTCCGGGACGTCAGGAGATCGCGGCGGCGACGATCGCGGCCGTGCCCAGGTCGGCGGCGGCGACCACCCAGCACGCCGGGTGCAGCGTCTCGGACTGCACCACGGTCGCGCCGAGCTTGCCCGGCGTCATCAGGTCCAGCAGGTAGAACGCCACCACCATCAGCACGATCCCCAGCACCCCGTACACGGTGGTGCTGAGCAGCCCGGCGGCGATGTCGTCCTCGCTGCTGACGATGGCGGTGGTGACGATCGCGCCGACGCCCAGCAGCTTGGCCGCCAGGATCAGGGCCGCGCCCCGGTTGCGCTGGGTCCAGATCTGCTCGCCCAGCTTGCCGGGCGTGGTGATCTCCACGACCAGGTAGCCGAGCGCCATCAGCGCGATGCCGAGGACCCCGTAGGCCAGCAGGGCGCCGCTCTCGGCGAGGATGTCGTTGATCATCAGTTGCCCCTCCGGGTCCGGACGGCGGCGACGGCGATCCACGCCACGCCACCCACGATCAGTCCGATCGCGATGGTCAGGAAGATGTAGAAGCCCGCGCCCCGGCCCGGCAGGGTGTCCCCGGCGGGCGCGGCCTGCGCCGGGGCGTCGGGGACGGGCCCGGCCTTGCCCTCGGACGCCATCAGCAGCGGCAGCCCGCCGATCGCGTCGGCCAGCCGCGCGATGCCGTTCTCACCGGTCAGGTCGGAGCCGTAGATGTCCATGCGGATCTCGGGGCTCGGGATGTCCCCGCCGAAGTTGGTCTCGACGTCGAGGTCCGCCGACGTCCACTCCCCCTCGATCGAGCTCCAGGTGTACTCGGCCTTCAGCACCGCCCATTTCGGGCACGCCTCGGGCCGTTGCCAGGGGGCGATGTCGACGCCGAGGTTCGACCCGTACTCCACTCCCGAGCCCCGCAACACCCCCGCGAGCTCGGACGAGGGACCGCTGGGGGTCGGCGTGGGACCGGCCGTCCGCGTGGGCCGGGTCGTGGGCCGGGTCGTGGGCCGGTCGGTCGGCCGGGTGGTGGGCGTGGGCCGGGCCGAACGCGTCGGCGTCGGTGACGGGGTGGCGTTCGGCTGGGGGCTGAACGTTCCCGGATACGACGGCGTGACCTTCTGGACGTCCCCGAACCGGTCCGAGTCGATGATCCACCCGTAGCAGACGCCCTGCGCCTTGGCGGCGGCGTCGAGGCGCGCCACGAGCTGTCCCGACTCGCGCGGCCCGAACACCGGGGCGGTGTTGTAGTCGACCTTCTCGCGGTCGAACATGGCCCAGAGGGGGGGACCGAAGATGAGCGTCAGAACCAGCACGATCATCAGAGGGGGTACGACGTTGCGCTTCTTCGCGCCGTCCTTGGCCGGGCTCACTTGCCCTCCCCCGGACCGCCGCCGCGGAACGTCGAGGCGCGCCCGCCCGGGCCGCCCCAGCGTCCGCCGAGTGACGAGTGGTAGCGCGCGTAGCCGCGCGCCGGAGTGTCCACGGTGATCCGCGATCCGGCCCCGGCGGGCCGCACGCCCACGATGGCGCTGCGGTACCGCAGGTAGACGCCGGTCGGGTCCGTCACGCGGTCGTCCGGCTTGTGCTTGCCGGCGATCCGCTCGGCGGTGCGCAGCGGGCCGTCCGACGACCGGTAGGTGTCGGGCCCGGTCTTGGGGAAGGTGCGGGCGATCCAGCCCTTGGGCGAGGATCCGCCGGCGAACAGGGCGATCAGCAGGATCAGCGCGCCGAGCCCGGCCAGCAGCCCGCCGCCGATGAGCGCTCGTTTCATCGCAGGTCCCTCAGCAGGCTCCGCGTCATGACGACCTCCTGGGTCTGGGGGTAGGTGTGCCAGGTGCGCCAGCCGTACCCGGTCGGCGCCGCGGGGTCCGCGGGGTCCACCGCGAGCGCGGTGACGGCGTGCGGGGAGCCGGGGAACACCCCGACCAGCGCGTCGTCCCGCGTGTCCAGATCGGCGAGCAGCCCCTCCACGGCGCGGCGGAAGCCGGCCGCGTCGTGGACGCGGGTCTCGTCGCGGAACTCGTAGGACCAGTCCCGGATCCGGCCCCGGAACCGGCCGGGCAGCCGGTCGTGCCCGGGCAGGCACGCGACGGTCTCGCTGAACGCGCCGACGATCACCTGGTGGGAGGCGCCGAGCAGGCGCAGCTCCACCGCCTGGCCGGAGCGTTCCACCGTCCGCACGGCCAGCGCGTCCAGCGGCGCGAGCCCGAGCGCGAACGACAGCGCGTCGGCGCGGGTGTCGGCGTAGGGGATGTCGAGGGCGGCGGGCAACATCAGCTTCCGGGGTAGATCGTCATCGTCCCGGCGGGGACGGCCTCGCCGACGCCGAGCTCCCAGGTCCCGCCGCCGTACCGCTCGAACGACAGGTACCGGCCGCCCGGCCCCTCGTAGTCGACGTACTCGACCTGCCCCTGGACGCCGACGCCCGTGGTGCCCTCGCTCTGGTAGGTGGCGGTCCCGTGCTCGTCCCGGCGGTAGGAGACCCCGTCCACCTCAAGGAGCTTGGCGTCGGGCTTCAGGTCGCCGAGCTCGCGTTCGGTCCACCACACGACCTCCAGGTCGGGGTCCTCCTCCACGGAGATCCAGACCTTGCCGCCCTCGGCCCCGTCCCGGTCCAGCAGGTGCTCGGCCCAGGTGAACCCGCCCTCGCGCATCCGCAGCGAGCCGCGCACGAAGTACCGCTCGCCCAGGTACTCGATCATGTCGCCCGCCTTGACGGCGCGCGGGTCGCCGCCGGGCAGGTCCTCGGCCGCGAACGGGTCGCGCGGGGCCGCGGCCGGGCCCGGAGGAGCGGGTTGCGGCGTTGACCTGCGGCGCAGCATGATCACAATGATCACGGCCAGCGCGGCCAGGATCAGCGCCAGCAGAAGCGCGATGACGGTCTCGGTCATGAGGGGGCCCTCCGCTGTGCGGCCGACGTTCCAAGGAGGCGTGGACCAGCGGATACTACACAAGCAACATCACTGATCCATCTCCGTATCAGAGGAGACGAAAGCCCCGCCGGTTCCCTCCGGCGGGGCTTCTCCAGGAAAAGGGTCAAAGACGGGCGACGGCGGCCGCGACGCGCTCGTCGGTCGCGGTGAGCGCGATCCGCACGTGCCGCGCGCCCGCCGGGCCGTAGAAGTCGCCGGGGCCGACGGTGATGCCGAGGTCGGCGAGGTGCCCGACGGTGTCCCAGCACGGCTCGTCGCGGGTGGCCCACAGGTACAGCCCGGCCTCGGAGTGCTCGATGCGGAACCCGTGCCGCTCGAACGCCGCCAGCAGCGCCGACCGCCGCCGCGCGTACCGTTCGCGCTGCTCGGCGACATGGGCGTCGTCGTCGAACGCGACCGTCATCGCCGCCTGCACCGGGGCCGGGACGATCATCCCGGCGTGCTTGCGGACCTCCAGCAGCCGCTTGATGATCTCCAGGTCGCCGGTGACGATCCCGGCGCGGTACCCGGCCAGGTTGGAGCGCTTGGACAGCGAGTTGACGGCGAGCAGGCCCGCGTGCGAGCCCTCGCACACGTCCGGGTGCAGGATCGACACCGGCTCGCGTCCGGGGTCCCAGCCGAACTCCAGGTAGCACTCGTCGCTGACGACGACCGCGCCGCGCTCGCGGGCCCAGGCGACGACCTTGCGCAGGTGCTCGGCGGGCAGCACGCGGCCGGTCGGGTTGGACGGCGAGTTCACCCAGATGATCCTGGGGACGGCCGGGCCGAGCGACAGCAGCCCGTCGGCGGCGACCGGCTCGGCCCCGGCCAGCCGCGCGCCCACGTCGTAGGTGGGGTAGGCCAGCTCGGGGAAGACGACGCGGTCGCCGGGGCCCGCGCCGAGCAGCGTCGGCAGCCAGGCGACCAGCTCCTTGGTCCCGATGACCGGCAGCACCGCGTCGGGGTCGGCGCCGGCCACGCCGTGCCGCCGCCGCAGCCATCCGGCGACGGCCTCGCGCAGCGCGGGCGTCCCGTAGGTGGCGGGGTAGCCGGGGGCGTCGGCGGCGGCCGCCAGGGCCTCCCGGATCGGCGCGGGGGTGGGGTCGACGGGCGTTCCCACGGACAGGTCGACGACGCCGTCCGGGTGCGCCGCGGCGCGTTCCCGGTACGGCTGGAGACGGTCCCACGGGAAGTCCGGCAGCGTGAACAAGGACCCACCCCTCTCGGTACAGGCTCGGTACAAGACCAAGGGCCGTGACCTCCCGCCGGGGGAGGGTCACGGCCCGCGGCGCGAACGTCAGTCCTGGGCCTGCGGGGGCAGCGCGGCCACGATGGGGTGGTCCTTGTCGATCTTGCCGACCTTCGAGGCGCCGCCGGGCGAGCCCAGGTCGTCGAAGAACTCCACGTTGACCTTGTAGAAGTCCTTCCACTGCTCGGGGACGTCGTCCTCGTAGTAGATGGCCTCAACCGGGCAGACCGGCTCGCACGCACCGCAGTCGACGCACTCGTCGGGGTGGATGTAGAGCTGGCGCTTGCCCTCGTAAATGCAGTCGACCGGGCATTCCTCAATGCATGCCTTGTCGAGCAGGTCCACGCAGGGCTGCGCAATGATGTAGGTCACGTTAGTGACTCCTCTCCCGGCTCACCGCAAGCTCGCTGTGAATAGTATGGCCGTCACGGCGCAGTCGATTCGACACGGGGGTCCTCACATGTCCGGCCGACTTGCCGCGCGACTGGTGGTCTCGATCAGTCCCGCGGACGTGGGCCAGCGGGTCTCGCTGCGCCGCCGTCTGCCGGAGGGAGCGTACAGCGACGTCGTGGGCGTCCTCGAATCCTGGGCCGACGGCGTGCTGCGCGTCCGCCGCCGCACCGGCGAACCGGTCGAGGTCGCGGAGGCCACCGTGGTCGCGGCCAAGGTCGTCCCCCCGGCACCCCCGGCGCGCCGCCGCACCACGTCCTAGATCGTGTTTCCCAGCCCTGGCCCGCAGGCCAGGTAACGCGCCCGCGTGCGTGGCCGGGGCCCACTTCGAGGGCACGGCGAGCGTCCGGGCGCGCCGCCGTCGGCCGTCTCGGGCCGTGGCCGCGACAGCGCCTGACCACCCCGGACCGACGCACAGAACGATCTCCTTCCCGTCTCCGCGCCCGGAACCCCGCTTCGGCCGCGGATCCTCCGGAGACCAGGGAGTGGCATGACCATCAGAAGGGTGACGGCCGGTATCGGGGCGGTGGCCCCTGGTGATGGCGGGAACGGCACAGCAGGCGCAGGCCGCGCCATCCGGCCGCCGGAGTGGGCCGGGGTCGTTTCCAGTCCCGGTTAAAGGCTTGGCGATGAGTGCGGTGGCCCCGCCCGTGCCGCCGCCGGAATCCGCCCGCTCCTCCCCAGTGTGTCCTGGGGGGTGGCGATGGAGCCGACGCGGGACGAGCCGACGACCGAACCTGAGGCCGAGCCGCCGGTGGTCGAGCCGCCGGTGGTCGAGCCGCCGGTGGTCGAGCCGGTGGTCGAGGCCGAGGGCCTGGGGCTGCGCACCCGGCGGGGCCCGGTCTTCGCCGGGGTGACGCTGCGGGCCGCGCCGGGGGAACTGGTCGCGGTCACCGGTCCGGGCGGCAGCGGGCGCACCTCGCTGCTGCTGACGGTGGCGGGGCGGATGAGGCCCTCGTCGGGAACGCTGCGGGTGTGCGGGATCGCGCTGCCGGGCGGCGCGGCGCGGGTGCGCGGCCGGGTGGCGGTCGCGCGGGCCACCGGAGCCGCCGAGCTGGAACCCGACCTGCGCGTCCGCGACCACGTGCGGGAACGCGCCCTGGCGGCCGGGAACCCGGCGGCGGCGTTCGGCGAGGCCGCCGGGACCGTGGGCCTGGACGTGCCGGGCGCGGCGGTCGTGGCGGAGCTTCCCCCGGCCGACGCGACCCGGCTGGCGCTGGCGCTGGCGCTGCTGGAGGCGCCGGAGGCGCTGGTGCTGGACGACCTGGACGACGGCGCGGACCTGGCCGCGCAGCGCGCGCTGTGGGAGGCCGCCCGGAGCGCCGCCGACAGCGGCCCGGTCGTGCTGGCCGCCGCCACCGAGCCCTCCCCCGCCGCCGGTCTGGCCGACCGGCTGGTCGCGCTGGGGGGACGGGGCTGATGCGCGCGCTGCGGCTGGCGGCCTACGAGCTGCTGCGGTTCCGGACGCCGATGCAGCGGGCGGGGCTGGGGTTCCTGCTGCTGGTGCCGCTGCTGTACGGCGGGATCTACCTGTGGTCCAACTGGGACCCCTACTCCAAGATCGACCAGGTGCCGGTGGCGGTGGTCGACCAGGACGAGCCGGTCGAGGTGAACGACCGCACCATCCACGCCGGCGACGACTTCGTGGCCGAGCTGAAGCGCGAGCCGCTGCTCGGCTGGCGGTTCACGACCGCCCCGGAGGCCGCCGACGGGCTGCGCGACGGCCGCTACTACGCGGTGATCACCGTGCCGCGCGACTTCTCCGCCAAGCTGACCAGCGGCGCGACCGGCAGCCCGCAGCGCGCCGCGATGGAGATCCGGCTCGACGACGCCAACAACTTCCTTGTCGGGATCATGGCCGAGACCATCCAGTCGGAGTTGCAGCGGCAGATCTCGGCGGCGGCGGTGTCGGCGTACTTCCAGGCGGCGTTCGGCCAGCTCGACGAGCTGCACCAGGGCATCACCGAGGCGGCCGGCGGGGCCGGGAAGCTGCGTGACGGGCTGGGGCGGGCCAAGGACGGGTCGTCCCGGCTCGCCACCGGTCTGGAGCAGGCCAAGACCGGCACCGCCGCGCTCTCCGGCGGCCTCGGCCAGGCCAAGACCGGCTCGGCGGCGCTGGTGGACGGTCTGGAGCAGGCCCGTACCGGCACCAGCGCGCTCACCGGCGGCCTCGGCCAGGCCAAGACCGGCTCGGCCGCGCTGGTGGACGGGCTGGCCGCCGCCGACCAGGGGGCCGGAACGCTGGCGAACGGGCTGGCCGCCCTCCAGCGGGGCACCGCGCAGCTGGCGCCCGGCGCCGCGCAGGTGTCCCAGGGGGTGCACCGGGTGACCGGCACCGCCGTCCCGCTGCTCGACCGTGCCTCCAGGGCGCTGCCGGACCTGACCGCGCTCGCGGCGGCGCTGACCACGGAGGCCGCCGGTGTGACCGCGACGACCGCCGCCGTCGCCGACCGCGCCGTCCACGACACCAGGGTCATCCGGCGGTGGATGCGGGGCGCGGTCGCCGCCCGCCCCGCCATCGCCGGCAGCGTCGAGTACCGGGCGCTGGACGCCTCGCTGACATGGGTGGACGGGCACACCGAGACGCGGGTGTGGGCGCTGGCGAACGCGTTCCCCGAGGCCGCCGACCGCCGTGACCTGCCCGCCGCCGTCACCTCCGCCCGGCGCCTGGACCGGACCCTGCTCGCCCGGCTGAACCTGCTGGCCGAGCGGTATCCCGTGCTGCGCGACGACCCGCTGTTCCGCGAGGCCCTGGAGATCACCGAGCTGGTCGCCGAGGGGGTGCGCCGCGTCGCCCGCCGCGCCGACCGCGCCGACGCCGTCGCCCAGCGGATCGCCGCCGACGTCGGGCGGTTCCAGCGGAGGGTCCCCGGCCTGCGGGAACGGCTGGCGAAGGCCTCCCGCGACCTGCGGACCCTGGACCGGGGCGCCGCGCGGGTCGCGGCGGGCGCCCGCCGCCTCGACGCGGGAGCGACCCGGCTGGCGGGCGGCGCGGACCAGCTCCACTCCGGCACCGCCCTGCTGCTCACCGGGGCCCGCCGGCTCGACGCGGGCAACGCCGAACTGCTCGCCGGCGCGCGGGCCCTCGACGCGGGCGGCGGGAAGCTCCTGGCGGGCGCGCGCGAGCTCGACGCGGGCAACGCCAAGCTCCTGGCGGGCGCGCGCCAGGTGGACGGCGGCGCGGGCGAGCTGCTGTCGGGCGCGCGGGAACTCGACTCCGGCAACGCCGAGCTGCTGGGCGGGTCCAAGGATCTCGCCTCCGGCCTGAAGTCGGCCGAGGACCGCGTCCCCACCGTCGAGGACCCCGCCGACACCGCCGAGAAGCTCGCGAACCCGGTGGACGTGAGGACCACCAACGCCCATCCCGCCAAGTACTACGGGCGCGGGCTGGCGCCGTTCTTCATCGCCATCGCGCTGTGGGTGTTCGGGATCGTGGCGTTCCTGATGCTGCGGCCGGTGTCGGGACGCCTGCTGGCGTCGCGCGCGAGCTCGGTCACCGTCGCGTTCGCCGCCTGGCTGCCGGTGCTGTTCATGGGCGCGCTCGCGGCGCTGGTGCTGTTCGGCGTGCTCACCGTCGCGCTCGGCCTGAACGCGGTGAACGCGGCCGGGACCGTGCTGCTGATGCTGCTGGGCGTGGCGGCGTTCAGCGCGATCGTGCACGTGCTGCGGCTGGCGTTCGGCGCGGTCGGCGACGCGCTCGCCCTGGTCATGCTGATGGTGCAGCTGGTGTCGTGCGGCGGGCTGTACCCGGTGGAGACGCTGCCGCAGCCGTTCCGCGCGATCCACGACGTGGTCCCGATGACCTACTTCGTGGCGCCGATGCGGGCGACGATCTCCGGCGGCCAGACCTCGCACGTCGTCGCCGACGCGCTGGTGCTGACCGGCTACCTGGCGGGCGCGCTGGCGCTGCTGGTCCTGGCGGTCCATCTCCAGCGCCGCTGGTCGATGGCGCGGCTCAAACCGGAGCTGGAGCTGTGACGCTCAGCGGTTCTTGTACTTGTGCCCCGGCCTGAGCTGCTTGCCGTGGAACATCTCCGACACCGTGACCAGCGTGAACCCTCGCTTCTTCAGCCCCGACAGCATGCGCGGCACCGCCTCGACGGTCGTCCGGTGGATGTCGTGGAGCAGCACGATGCCGCCCTTGCCCGGCTCGCGGACGCCGATCCGGGCGACGCGGGCGGCGCTGCGGTCCCGCCAGTCGAGCGTGTCGACGCTCCACATGATCTGCGGCATGCCGACGGCGCGCGCGACCTTCCCGTCGGTGGCCCCGTAGGGCGGGCGGAACAGGGTGGGCGTCATCCCCGACGCCTCCCGGACCGCCTCGTTGGTGCGGCGGACCTGGGACCGCACGGCGTCCGGTGACATCCCGGTGAGCTGCGGGTGCGACCAGCTGTGGTTGGCGACCTCGTGGCCCTCCAGGGCCATGCGCCGGACCAGGTCGCGGTGGGGGGCGACGTTCTGGCCCAGCAGGAAGAACGTCGCGCGCGCCCCCTCCCTGCGCAGGTCGTCCAGCAGCCGCCCGGTGTGCTCGCCCGGCCCGTCGTCGAACGTCAGCGCCACGCACGGCGTCCGCGCGCAGTCGATCGCGCGGGGCGGCGGCGGGGTGGGCGTCGGCGTCGGCGTGGACGGGCTCCCCGCCGCCGGCACGCTGCTCCGCGCCGCGACGATCTGCCCCGCCCGCATGCCTCCGCAGCCCGCCACCATGGCCGTCGTCGCGGCCATCGCGAGTACCGTCCCCCTGGTCACACGCACCACTTACCCCCGAAAGTGTTGCCGTGCGCACTTCGTACCCCTTGGTCCGTATAGGCATGCCCAGGCTTCGCACAAGATCCATTCCCGGGCGCGTGCCGCCGCGCCGCCAAGGACACGTCCGGGAACGGCAAAGGCCGCCGATGATTTCGGGGCCCCGCGCCGGTCCACCCCGTGATCACGACGGTGGAGAGGAAGTCGATGAGCAGCGATCTGCGTTCCGTCCTGCGGGCCCGGGTGGACGACGGCACGGTCCCCGGGGCGGTGGCCCTGGTGTCCCGCGGGGGCCGCACCGAGGCGGCGGCGGTGGGCCACGCCGATCTGGCGGGCGATCTCCCGATGGCCCGCGACTCGATCTTCCGGATCGCCTCGCTCACCAAGCCGATCACCGCGGCCGCGACGATGCTGCTGGTCGACGACGGCCTGCTGGCGCTGCCCGACCCGGTGGACCGGTGGCTGCCGGAGCTGGCCGCGCCCCGGGTCGTCCGGACCCCGTCGTCCCCGGTGACCGACACCGTCCCCGCCGAGCGGCCGATCACGGTGGAGGACCTGCTGACGTTCCGCGCGGGGTACGGGTTCGCCGCCGACTTCACGTTCCCGGCGGCGGCCGCGCTGTTCGAGACCGTGCAGCGCAACCCGCTGCTCCCGCACGACTACCCGCCGCCGGACGAGTGGACGGCGGCGCTGGCGAAGATCCCCCTGCTGTGCCGGCCGGGTGAGGCGTGGCTGTACCAGACCTGCTCCGACATCCTGGGCGTGCTGGTCGCCCGCGTGGCGGGGCGGCCGTTCCCCGAGTTCCTGCGCGAGCGGCTGTTCGCGCCGCTCGGCATGGACGACACCGGCTTCGACGTGCCCGCCGCCGAGCTCGACCGCTTCACCGTGCTCTACGGGTCCGGCGAGAACGGCCGCGAGGTGGTCGACGCGCGCGACGGCCGGTGGACGCGCCCGCCCGCGTTCCCCTCCGGCGGGAGCGGGCTGGTCTCGACCGCCGACGACCTGCTGGCGTTCCACCGGATGCTGCTGGACGAGGGCGCCTTCCGGGGCCGCCGCGTCCTGTCGGCCGCGTCGGTGCGGCTCATGACCACCGACCACCTGACCGGGACCCAGCGCAAGGAGGGCGAGCCGTTCCTGGAGGGCCAGGGCTGGGGGTTCGGCGGATCGGTGGACGTCGCGCGGATCGACCCGTGGAACGTCCCGGGCCGCTACGGCTGGGTCGGCGGCAGCGGCGCGGCGGCCCACCTCGTCCCGGCGACCGGGACGGCGGCGATCGTGCTCACCCAGCAGGCGCTGACGAGCCCGACGCCGCCGCCGCTGCTGCGCGACCTCTGGCGGTACGCGGCCTGACCGGCCCGGTCAGCGCAGGGGCCAGTCGGGGACCTGGGGCGGCAGGTCGGTGGAGATCCGCATCGGGAACTCCGCCGGCCGCTTCTCCAGGAACGACGTGACGCCCTCGTTGGCGTCCGGCGCGCCGCCGAGCGCGGCCATCAGCCGGGAGTCGGCGACGTGCGCGTCCCACGGCGACGGGGCCGACAGGCCCGACCACATCAGGCGGCGGATGGCGGCCACCGACACCGCCGAGGTGTTGTCGGCGATCTCGCGGGCCAGCGCGTAGGCGGCCGGGAGCAGCTCGTCGGGGGCGTACACGCGCGACACCAGGCGGCCGTCCAGGGCCTCCCGCGCGTCGAACACCCGGCCCGTCGCCGCCCACTCCATGGCCTGCGCGATCCCGACCAGGCGTGGCAGGAACCACGACGAGGCCGCCTCGGTGACGATGCCGCGGCGGGCGAACACGAACCCGAACTTCGCCTTCTCGCTGGCCAGCCGCACGTCCATCGGCAGCGTCATCGTCACGCCGACGCCGACGGCCGCGCCGTTGAACGCCCCGATGACCGGCTTCAGGCAGCGGGCGATGCGCAGCGCGACGGTGCCGCCGCCGTCGCGCGGGGTGCCGTCCTCCAGCACGTCCTGCTCGCCCGCGAACATCTCCTTCGACTTCTCCTGGTCGAAGGTGGCGCCGCCCCCGCCCAGGTCCGCGCCGGCGCAGAACGCCCTGCCCGCGCCCGTCACCACGACCGCGCGCACGGCGTCGTCGGCGTCGATCCGGTCGAACGCGTCGAGCATCTCGTTGCGCATGGTGTAGGTGTAGGCGTTCATGCGGTGCGGCCGGTTGAGGGTGATCGTGGCGATCCCGTCCGCAACGCTGTACTCGATCTCGGTGTACGACACCAGCGGCCCCTTACTCGCGATTTAGAAGCCGATTCTAGGAAGCCGTCTCAGCCGAACCTCACCTGGCCCAGCGCCCGCCGCGCCAGGTCCGCCGCCGCCCGCTCCATCTCGTCGGCGGGGCGGTTCCGCGCGGTGTAGTCGACCAGCACCACGACGTTGTGGCGGCGCCCGAGCAGCTGGACGCGCCGCAGGCCGTCGGGCGCGGCCTGCTCCGCGCCGCCGGGCTCGGTGACCTGCCAGGCCTGCTCGCCCACCCCGCGCACCGGACGGGAGTCGGCGAGCAGGAGGAAGGTCCGCATGCGGTCGCGGGCGTTGGCGGTGCCGCCGCTGCCGCCCTCGCGCGAGTACCGCTGGAGCCGCAGCTCCAGCCCCTCCTTGCGCCCGGCGACGCCCCAGTGGCACGCCGACGCCTGGAACGGGTCGCCGTCGTCGTGGAACCGGTCGTCGTTCACGGCCCCCGGCACCAGGCCCCGCACGGTGCCCTCGTCCACGACCCGGCAGGCCCGCGGCAGCGTGCCCGCCTCCTTGTTCCCCGGCCACCAGGTCTCCTGCCAGGGGAACTCCACCAGCTGCACCGCCAGCAGCAGGCCCAGCGTCCACCCCAGCGCGCCGACGGGCCCGATGCTTCTGGCCGCCTCGACCCGGACCTTCTTGCCCGTGCAGCGCGCGGTGAGGTCGGCGAGGGCCCGGTCGAAGTCGGGGGTGCGGCCGAGCAGCCCCTCGCGGGGCGCGGCCAGCGCGACGACGCCCGCCGTCCCGCCCTTGCGGACGGCCACGACCCGCCGCCCGAACGGCGTGGACAGCGTCCGCAGCTCCTTGACCTGCTTCCAGCGCAGCAGGTGGGACGAGCCGTGCAGGCCGTAGGCCAGCCCCTTGCCGTCGGCCACGGTGCGCCCGCGCAGCAGCAGGCTGCACAGCCGCCCGAAGTACAGCACGCCCACCAGCCCGGCGAGCCCCATGGTGATCACGCCGTAGCCGTCGTAGACCAGGAACGACAGCGCGAGCGCGGCCGAGACCACCAGCGCCGGCAGCGCCCACCACAGCATGCCGCGCGGCGGGCGCACCTCGTACGCCGCCGTCGTGTCCTGCCGTTCCGCCTCAGTGGTCATCCCGGACGATCCTCTCCAAGCCGCATCAAGCCCGACCGCCCCGGCATCCTCCCGCACCCGCACGCCCCCTGCCACCGTTCGTCACCGGACCGCGACCTTCGTGGATCCCGGGGTCCCGGGGCGTTCACCGCGGGGTGACCTCCTCCGGCGGCGGCCGGCCGAGGGGCGCGGCCCTTCCCGGCGCCGGGGTCACGGACCGTGGGCGGCCGGTCACGGAAGGCGCGCGGCCCCTCGGGGGTCAGCGCGTCCGGGTCAGGGGGACGCCTCCGGGAAGAGCCGGACCAGCAGGTCGCGCCGCCAGTCGTTCACCGGGCCGCGGAAGCCCAGCGGGGGCAGCACCGCCACGCCGTTCTTGTCCACGGCCAGCAGCACGGTGACGTCCTCGGCGAGCTCCAGCTCGGTGGGGGCGCGGCGGCCGCTTGCGGCCAGCCGCTGGGCGACCAGCCCCAGCACCCGCGCCCAGCCCTGCCCCAGATAGGGCGGCAGGCCGGTGACGCGCAGCTCGGGAAGCCCGCGCACGGCCAGACCGAGGGTGCGCAACTCCAGGCCGTCCGGGCGCTCCGCGCCCACGATCCGGACCTCGGTCCGCGCCGTGTTCTCCCCGCTCATGCCTCGACGGTACCGACTCGGCGCCGGCCGTGCCGACCGGGCCCGCACCCCCGCCCCGGGGACGTGAGACAGATCACCTAACGATGTCAGATGCTGGACACCGGTGACGGCCCCGGGATTTGTTCGGATAAATTGCCACAGTGAATTGGGCCGTGACGACGTACGACTCCGCCTTCGGGTACGTCTCCGCGCACGGCGCACCGCTGGTCGACCTGCTCGACCCGCAGCCCGGCGAGAAGATCATCGACCTGGGGTGCGGGACCGGCACGTTCACCGCGGAGATCGCCGAGCGCGGAGCCGAGGTGCTGGGCATCGACGCCGCCCCGGAGATGATCGCGCAGGCCGCGGCGCTGTACCCGGGCCTGTCGTTCGCGGTGGGGGACGCGCACACGTTCACCACCGCGATGCCCTACGACGCGGTGGCCTCCAACGCCGCCCTGCACTGGATGACCCGCGACCCCGACGCGGTGATCGCGCAGGTGCACGCCGCGCTGCGGCCCGGCGGCCGGTTCGTCGGCGAGCTCGGCGGCGCCGGCAACTGCGCCGAGCTGATCGTCGCCATGCAGACCGCCTGGCGCGTCTTCGGCCTGGGCGAGCCCGACCTGCCCTGGTACTTCCCGAGCCCCGCCGAGTACGCCACGCGGCTGGAGGACGGCGGGTTCACCGTGCGCCTGCTGGAGCACGCCGACCGCCCCACCCGCATGGTCGAGGGGCCGGACGGCGCGGCCGACTGGGTCCGCGTCTACGCCCGCAGCGCCCTGGCCGACGTCCCGCCGGAGCTGGTGGACCCCCTCCTGGAACGGGTCAACGAGCTGGCGGCCCCGGCCCTGCGCCGCGAGTCCGGCTGGGTCGCCGACTACGTCCGGCTGCGCTTCGCGGCGGTCCGCAAGCCCGACGGCACGGCCCCGATGCCCGAGGGCCCGCCCCTCAACGGCAGCGCGCCATGACGCTCCACGTGGGCCCGCACGCCCTGACGTCCCGGGCGGTGCACGTTCACCTGGCCCCGGGGGCGGGGCTGCGCCCGCTGGTCGTGGCCGACGTCCTGCGCCGGGTGGCCGAACGCCGCCGCCACCGCGTCCGCCTGACCGCCGCGGCCCGCTTCCCGGCGGACCCGGCGGACTACAACGTCCGCGCCCCCGAGAGCCTCGCGCCGGACACCGCCGACGTCCTGATCTCCCCGGCCCCGGCCCCCGGCGCGCTGCTGGTCCCCAACGAGACCGGCGCCCCGGACCCGGACCCCCTGGTCACACGCCTGGCGCTCCTGGAGGCCCCCTACCGGGTCCCCGTCGCCCTCACCCCCGAGACGCTCCGGTCCGCCGCCGACCGCCTGGCGCGGTACCGCCGCCTGGTCGCCGAATGGGCGACCTCCCCCGGCCGCCCGATGCACCGCCCCTCGGCGGCGGAGGCGGAGGACGCCCTGGCCGCCGATCTGGACACTCCCGAGGCCCTGGCGGTCCTGGACCGCCTGGCCGGGTCCGGCGAGATCCCGCCGGGCGCGAAGCTGGAGACGTTCGTCCACGTCGACCTCCTCCTCGGCCTGGACGTGGTCGCCGCCATCGGCACCGCCTAACACCCCCAACCAGGCGAACCACCGACCGGCGGCCACACCCGGACGTTCTCCCGACCGCCCCTCCCGGCCGGTTCCGCGTCGCTAACGTGCACCGACGACGGAAGGGACACGGGCGGACACGGATGGCGAAGCACAAGATCGGCGTTCTACTGACGGCGCTGCTCCTGGCCGGGGGCTGCGCGATGGCGGGGGCCACGCCGTCCGGCGCGTTCCGCCCCGGCGAGGCCCCCGCGCCGCCGCGTCCGGCGTCCCCGGTCTCCACCCCGCGCGGCGACGGCTCGCCGCTGGGCCGCTACCGCCTGTTCCACGAGGTCGTCGAGTACACGCTGGAGACCGGCGACCCGCGCCGCGTCCCCGCGGTCGCCACCGGCCCGGCCGCCGCCCGCCTCCTGAACCGGGTCCGCCGCAACCGCCGCGCGGGCGTGGTCCAGCGCGGCCACGCCGTTCCCCGCCCCACCCTGACGGCCCTCCGCGAGGGCCCGGGCCACGGCGCGGGCACCGCCGAGATCGTGGACTGCGTCACCGCGTCGGGCCCCTGGACCTACCGCGCCCGCACCGGCGAACGCGTCGGCCCGGCGCCCCGCCCGCGCCGTCACCTCGTTCACGCGACCCTGACCAAGGCCCACGGCATCTGGAAGGTCGCCGCCCTGACGACCCCCCGGAACGCCCACTGCTGACCGCCCCGGCCACCCGCCCGCGCGGCGCCCCTCGCCCCAGGACCCCGATGCCGACACCACGCCTGACGCCGTCCCTCGTCCTCCTGACGACGCCCTTCCTCGTCACCGCGTCCGCCTCGCCGCCCACGGCGGCCCTCGCCTCGTCCGGGAGCGCGGCGGGGCGTTCGCCCGGTGCCGTGCTCGCGCCCGCCGACGCCTCCTGCACGCCGGGGGCGGGGTGGCTGTGCGGCATCAGCGCCTCCTCTCCGGGCCGGACCGCCATGCCACGGGCCGGAGGGGCCCGCGGCGGGCGGCCCGCCCCGGGGGGTCCGCGAGGCGACACCATCACGCCCATGTGCGCCCCGACCGGCGGGGCGGACCACTGCATCACCGTCTCCGTCCCCGCCCCCGTCAGGACCCCCACCGCCGCGGTCGCCGAGATGGCGCGCGACGCGATCGCGCTGCCTCCCCCGCGTCCCCGGACGAGCCCGCGGGGCCGCACCTGGGTCAGGTTCCCCACCCACCTGTGGATCGACGGGATCTCCTGGCGGACGCGGTCCGCCTCCGTCGCCGTGGACGGCCAGGCCGTCACCATCACCGGCCGCCCCACCCACGTCACCTGGGACCTCGGCGAGACCACCCTCACCTGCGACGGACCCGGCGTTCCCTACACCCGCCGCGCCACCGGCGCCTCCTGCGCCCACGCCTTCGCCCGCGCGACGCCCGGCCCGTTCGCCGTCACCGCGACCGTCCACTACGCCGTCGCCTGGACCTGCCGTGGCGCGTGCGACGCTCCCGGCGGCTCGTTCGACCCGCTGCCCGCCTCCGGAACGGTCGCCCTCCGCGTCTCCGAGATCCAGACCGGAACCACCCCCTGACCCTTCAAAAGACCACCAAAAACCGACACAAGGGGACTAAGAGGCATTAGTCACCATCTATCACCCTTGCCCCTTTCGCCCCATCCTGCTTTGCTTTCCCGATCGAAAGAACCGATCGTTCCCTCCCGGAAGGCAGCAGCAGGTTGCGTCTCCCCTCGCCTCGTCTCCTCATCGCGGGTTGCGCGCTCGGCGCCGTCGCGGTGGCGAGCGGCGTCGCCGTCGCCGCCACGTCCGACTCCAAGCCCCAGCGGGCCGCCTCC
Source organism: Actinomadura kijaniata (assembly GCF_014138665.1). Lineage (NCBI taxonomy): Bacteria > Bacillati > Actinomycetota > Actinomycetes > Streptosporangiales > Thermomonosporaceae > Actinomadura > Actinomadura kijaniata. Next base: position 290,250 of record NZ_JACJIA010000001.1, on the reverse strand, counting down.
GCCGGCGCGCAGACCACGGCCGATCCCGACGCCCGCGCGGAGATCTTCAAGCTCCCGCAGGACTCCACGGAGGTGGAGAGGTTCTGGACCCCGGCCGCCATCCGCGCGGCCGAGCACCGCCAGCCCCGGGCCGCCGCCTTCCCGGCCGCCGCGCCCCAGATCAGGGCGTTGAACGACGGCCCGTCCCTCCAGGGCGCGCCGACGCTGCCCGAGGACTCCGCCGAACCGCTCAGCGCGCAGAGCGCGGGCGTCTCCGCCAAGGCCGTCACCACCGCCCGGCAGTGGACCCGGCACGGCAAGCCCCCCGCGCGCACGGTCGGCAAGCTGTTCTTCGCCGACGAGAAGGGCAACAAGTACTCCTGCAGCGCCGCGGTCATCACCGCCAAGAACAAGCGGACGGTCTGGACCGCCGGGCACTGCGTCCACAAGGGCAAGGGCGGCGAGAAGGGCTACTACCGCAACTTCCTGTTCCGCCCGGACTACAAGGACGGCAAGTCCTACGGCAAGTGGTACGCCGACAGCATCGTGGCGCTGCCGGGCTGGAAGACCAAGGGCGACGCGCGTTACGACATCGCGGCCTTCACGGTGAAGAAGTACCGGGGCAAGGGCATCCAGTACTACACCGGCAGCCAGGGCTACGCGTTCAACTACAAGGGCCGCAAGTACTCGTCCTACAGCTTCGGCTACCCGGCCCGCGCCCTGCCGTCCAAGAAGCCGATGAACAGCAACCGCCTCTGGTACTGCTCCGGCAGGACCTTCGCCGTCAACTACGGCGGTGGCAGCACCGGCCTCGGACTGAAGTGCACCATGGGCAACGGCGCCAGCGGCGGCCCGTGGATCGCCGGGATGAAGAAGAACGGCCTGGGCCGCATCTTCGGCATCAACAGCATGCACAACCTGAAGAACCTGAACATGTACTCCCCCTACCACGGCTCGGCCGCGGTGAGCGTCTACAAGAAGATCTCCGGCTGACCTGACCGGGCACGCGAACGCCCCCGCGGGACGGGTTCCCGTGGGGGCGTTCCGCGTTCGGAAGGGGTCAGGGGCGGCCGTCGCCGGTCGGCCCCTCGGGCATGTCCACGGGCCTGGCGTCCCGCATGCGCTCCTCGGTCCAGTACTCCGCGACGTCCTCGGGCCTCTCGCGCACCTCGTGCACGACGGCGGCGCCGCCGGCCGGCTCGTCGGGGCCGCGCCGTTCGCGGCCGGCCTGCCCCGCGGTCGCCAGGCCCACGACGGCGGCGCCCGCCGCCATCGCGGCCGCGCCTGCCAGGACGGCGATCCTGCGCCGGTTCATACGCCCTCCCCGGGGATCGATGGACCCGGAAATTCATCCTAGAAGATGACGCTTTCGTGATCTGTCGTCACGACAATCTCCCCTGACCCCGTGAACCCCGCGACAACAGGGAGTCCCCCCACGTGACCCGTATGGGCCGAACCGCCGGAGTCCTGTTCGGCGGCGTCGCGCTGACCGCCGCGTTCCTGGTCCAGGGCCCGGCGCAGGCCGCACCGCGCCAGCCGGAACGGCCGCAGTCCCCCGCCACCGCCCCCGTCACCACCGCCGCCCAGAAGATCTCCTGGCGCAAGTGTCCCGACGACCGCACCGTGCAGTGCGGAACGCTCACCGTTCCCATCGACTGGTCCAACCCCAAGCGCGGCAGCGTCAAGCTCGCCGTCGCCCGCGCCAAGGCCACCGACCCCAAGAAGCGCATCGGCGTCCTGCTGGTCAACCCGGGCGGCCCCGGCGGCTCGGGCGTCGATTTCGCGCTGGACCGCGCGGGCCTGTCCAAGCAGGTCCGGCAGCGCTACGACATCGTGGGCTTCGACCCGCGCGGCACCGGCGGCAGCCGCGCGGTGAAGTGCGGCAAGGTCGGCAAGGCCCCGCGCGCGTATCCGCGCAACCAGGCCGAGTTCGACAAGCTGAAGAAGTACCAGGCCGCCCTGTACAAGGCGTGCCGCGCGAAGACCGGGACGCTGTACGACTTCCTCGGCGCCGGGAGCGTCGCCCGCGACATGGACGCGATCCGCGCGGCGCTCGGCGCGAAGAAGGTGTCGTTCTACGGCGTGTCCTACGGGACGTGGCTCGGCCAGCGGTACGCCGAGCTGTTCCCCACCCGCCTGCGCGGCCTGGCGCTCGACGGCGCCATGGACCACACGGTGAACACCGCCGCCCGCTTCTCCGTGGACGAGGCCCGCGGGCTGGAGGCGGCCTACGGCCAGTTCGCGCGGTGGTGCCGCACGTCCAAGCACTGCGCGCTGCGCGGCAAGGACGCCGTCAAGGTCCTGGACGGCCTGATGGCCCGCGCCGACAAGGGCACCCTCCACGAGATCGGCGACCCGAAGGAACGCCTGGAGGCCACCGACCTCGCCCAGATGGTCCGGGCGTCGTCCTACGACCCGATCTCCTGGGCGCAGCTGGGCGAGGAGCTGCGCGAGCTGTCCCGCCAGAAGGTCCGCCGGATCAGGACGGGCACCGCCGAGGCCGTCGCGGCCGACGGGAGGTTCGCGGGCATCCTGTGCGCGGACTGGTCGTTCCCGATCCGCGACCACAGGGCGCTCGCGGCGGTCCGCGCCGAGACCCGCCGGGCCGCGCCGCACCTCCGGCTGAACCCGCTGGGCTGGGAGGCGATCACCGCCTGCCTCGGCCGTCCCGCCGCGACGGACCCGCAGCGCCCCTACCGGGTGCGGAACGCCCCGCCGTCGCTGGTCGTGAACGCCGTGGCCGACCCGGTGACGGTCTACCCGTGGGCGGTCAGCACGACGCTGCGCATCCCGCGCACCTCGCTGCTGACCTACCGCGGCGCGGGCCACGGCGCGTACACGCTGAGCCCGTGCTCCCGCAAGGCGGTGGACGCCTACCTGCTGAGCGGGAAGACCCCCCGCCTCGGGGCGACCTGCCCGGCGGTGGCCCCGGACTTCACCGAGGCCCGCGGCAGCAGCCGCGGCCCGGCGAAGCCGCGTCGCTTCTGACGCCCCGGCGTGGGGGGGGCCCCCCCCCCCCCCCCCCCCCCCCCCCCCCCCCCCCCCCCCCGGGGGCCCCCCGGGGGGGGGGGGGCCCCCCCCGGGCCCCCCCCCCCCCCCCGGCCCCCCCGCGGCGCCCCCCCGCGCCCCGGGGCACGGCGGGGGGCGCCCCCCCGGGGGGGGGGGCGCCCCCCCCCCCCCCCCCCCACGCCTCGCCCCTCACCGCCCGGGCGCGGGAAGCGACTGGCCGATGCCGAGCAGGTTCCCCTCGCTGTCGCGGAACCACACGGCGCGCTCACCGACCCCGCCGTGCGAGGGGTAGTCGCCCTCGACCTCGGCGATCCCGTCGACGGTGCGCAGGCCGGGCAGGTCGTACTCCTCGAACTCCACCCCGCGTTCGCGCAGCTCGGCGACGGTCCGTTCGAGATCGTCGACGTGCCAGGAGAGCTGGGTGTGCTCACCGGAGGGCTTCCCGGCGGACGCGAACAGCGCGAACTCGCCGCCCGGGAACCGGTAGCGCAGGCCGCCCGGCCGCGTCTCGACGGGCTCCAGCCCCAGCTTCTCCCGGTAGAACCGGCGGGCCCGGTCGAGGTCCAGCGCGGGAAGCCGCCCCGCGACCGACGCGCCGGCCAGCGGGCCGACGCTCCCCGTTCCCAGCCGCGCGCGGCGGGCGGTCCAGTACTCCGGCGTCAGCTCGATGATCTGCACGAGGTTGCCATCGGGGTCGCGCAGCGTCGCGAACCACGCCCCGGCCCCCTCCCGGTACTCCGGCTCGGCGACCCACTCCACGCCCAGCGCGTCGAGCCGCCGCGCCACGGCACGCGCGTCGGCGACGTGCAGATTGAGGATCACCCGCTCCGGCTCGGCGGCCCGTTCGGCCACGTCCTCGCGGCCGTCGACGAGCACCCCCACCTCGCCCAGGGGCAGGAACCCGTCCCCGTCCGCCCGCACGTCGAAGGCGCGCTCGTACCAGGCTCGCAGGCGGGCGGGGTCGGTGCTCGCCAGCAGGATGCTTCCGATATTCGGGGTCATGCGTCCTCCACGTTCGCGGTCTCTCCCGAAATGGACTCCGCGCGCCCCCGGAACTCACCGCCCGCCGTCAGGGAGCCTCGCCCTCGACGAGGAACCCGTCGGCCAGCAGCTCGGCCACCGAACACGGCAGCACGTACGCGACGCCGCCGCCCGGCTGGCCGAACCAGGGCACGGCCGTCCCGGTCAGCACCCGCAGCGGCTGCTCGGTCCGGTACACGTGGTAGGGCCGCTCCTCCCAGTCCGGGGGCAGCGAGCGGTGCGGGAACGGCGTGCGGGCGATGTACACGACGTTCCCGGCGGGGCTGCCGTGGCGGTCCACGCGCGTTCCGGCGGGCAGCTCGACGATCCGCCGTTCCCGGAAGAGGCTGAGCGGCGGCTCTCCGGGCAGGGACCCGATCCGTTCCTCCTCCTCGGGCGGCGGCGACGGCTCCTTCGGCTCGGGGGATCCCGGACGCCGCAGCAGCACGCTGCCCAGCAGGTAGGAGACGGCCTGGCCGGGCTCCTCGAACGCCATCGCGTGGTGCCGCTCGCCGTCCTGGAGGTAGAAGACGACCCACCGCCCGTCCTCCACCACCAGGCACCAGGCGTCCTCGGCGGTCCCCCTGACCCGGTAGCGGGCCGGGTCGACGCCCAGCTCCTCAAGCTTGCGGTCCAACCGCGTCAGCCACACCTTGGTGGGGGTGGGCTTCCCCAGGGGCTCCCCGTCGTCGACGAGGGTCTCGGGCACCGCGCCGAGCGACACGGCGGTGGACAGCCCCTCCGCGACGGTGGTGGCGGGCGCGGGAACGGGCGCGACCTTGAAATCACCACCGGAGCCGTCCGCGCCCCCGCGCCCCTCCCCGGCCACGGGCTCGTCCGCGGGCCCGCCGCCGGAAGCACGCTCTCCCCCGCCCCCCGGCACGGGCTCCGCGATGGTCTCCGGCGCGGACGCGAACTCCACCGCAGGCGCACCACCGGCAGCAGGCGCCGGGTCCACCATCGTCATCGCGCCGGGCGCGGGCATGTTGCCGGAAGCCCCACCCGCCTCAGGCACCGGCTCCGCGACGGCCTCCGGCGCGGGCGCGAACTCCACCGAGGGCTCACGACGGGCGGCGGGGGCGGAGTCCACCATCGTCATCGGCGCGGGCACCGGCTCCGCGACGGCCTTCGATGCAGGCGCGAACTCCACCGAGGGCGCGCGACCGGCGGCGGGCGCGGAGTCCACCATCGTCATCGGCGCGGGTGCGGGTGCGTCCCGGCCGCCCGTCACCGCCGCGCGGGCCGCCTCGCGTTCCGCGTCGCTCACCTCCGGGACGCGGAAGCCCCGCGCGCGGATGTGCGCCACCAGGTCCGCCTCCGGCGGGACCCCGTGTTGCTCCAGGTAGTAGCCGACCGCCCCCGACCACACCCAGGTGCCGTCGGTGTGGAACGTCAGCGGCACGCGTTCGCCCCGCTCCGGTTCGACCCGGTCGGGCGCGAGCGACCGCGCCCCCAGCACCACCGGCGCGTGCCGCAGGTACGCCACCACGTCCTCGACCTCGTGCCACGGAACGGCGGGGCGCGTCACCACCGGCCGCCCGCTCTCGGGATCGCCGTGGTCGAAGACCCGCGCCTTCCGGAACCCTCCGGCGGACGGCTCCGCCGCCCCCAGCACCCGCCGCATCCACTCCGGCACCCGTTCGCGCGGGTGGCGTTCCAGCTCCCGCCGGACGTCCTCCCCCGAGGGCACCGCGCTCCAGGCGGGGTCCTCGTCGTAGACGAAGCCCGCCCGGCACCGCACGCCGCCGTGCTCGTACAGGACCTCGAAGTCGATCCGCGACCAGGTGTCCCCCTGGAACGCGTGCGTTCCTCCCCGCAGCCGTTCCAGCAGGGCCGCGACGGACGGGGGCGGCGTCCACATCTCCATGCGCCCGCCGGCCAGGGCCACCATCAGCGGCGGCAGCTCCACGTGCCCGCCCGCCGCCTGGTAGTACCCGAAGACCTTCTCCCACAGCGGCGGGGCCTGGTCCGCGACCAGCCCGGCCAGCCCCTCCGAGAGCACCTCCGCCTGCTCGACCGGTCCCAGCGCGGGGACGTCACCGGCGCCGGGCGACGGCTCCCGCCCCTCCATCCGGTCCCGCAGCCAGCCGGGCACGTGGGCGGCGTCCCGGGGCATGACGACCTGGTCCCGCCGCCACCACTCCTCGGGGATCGGGGGCTCCCACCCCGGATCGAACTCCCGGTTGTAGAGGACCTGGAACCCCGACGGCTCCACGAAGAAGACGACCGAGAACCAGGTCCCCTCCTCCGACCGGTAGCAGGCCCGCCGCAGCTCGTCCAGCAGGCCGCCCAGCTCCTCCGGGACGCTCTCCACGACCGCGATCCGCGACTCCCCGAGGTGCGCGCTCAGCGACGCCTCGCGGGTGGCGACGTTCGCCCGGCAGTGCAGGTCGGCGCGCGTCCACTCCGGGGGCGCGGCGGAACGCACGAGACGCGCGATCCGTCTCTCCAGCTCCTCGACGAGCCCGTTGTGCTCCGCCACCACCGAGAGTCGCCCCCTTTTGGACCGTCCGCAACGCCCCGAAGGCTATCGATCCACCCGAAACGCGACCACTCGAACCCGCAGAGCCACCAAAACATCTCCAAAGAGCACGACAGATGACACCGACCAATACCTTTGCCAAACCAGCACAACGTTCGCCAGGCTCGTAGGCATGCGCACCGAAGACCTGATCACGCTGGAGAAGCGCGGCACGCTGCCCAAGTTCGTCCTGTTCTGGGGTGGCAAGCAGCGCAAGGGCTGCCTGAGCCAGTGGTGGCCCTCCCCGTTCACCGTCGACGGTGTCCGCTACGCCACGGCCGAGCACTACATGATGGCCGAGAAGGCGCGGCTGTTCGGCGACGAGGACGTCCTGACCGACATCCTCGCCAAGCCGGACCCGGCCCGGGCCAAGGCGTTCGGCCGCAAGATCAGGGGCTTCGACGAGCGGACCTGGGAGGAGCACCGCTACGACATCGTCGTGCGGGGCAACGTCGCCAAGTTCTCCGCCCACGACGACCTGCGCGAATACCTCGTGGCCACCGACGGCAGGATCCTGGTGGAGGCCAGCCCGGTGGACCGGGTCTGGGGGATCGGCCTGGCCGAGGACGACCCCCGCGCGCAGCAGCCGTCCCAGTGGCGCGGCCTGAACCTGCTGGGCTTCGCCCTCATGGACGCCCGCGCCGAGCTGGCCGGATAACCCCTCGATTACCCGCCCCGCCCCCGCCTCGAATAACGTCAGGTCCCGTGGCCACCGAAACCGACGCCCCCACCGCCCCCGCACCGTCCCCGCGCCGCCGGCGCCTGGCCCGCCGGCTGGTCGCGGCGGTCGTCGCGCTGGCCCTCCTGGCGGTCGCGGCGGTCGCGGGCGTCGGCTGGTACTTCTCGGGTGTGGCGACCGAGGTGGAGCACGGCCGCGAGTACGACCTGACGATCCTGGACGCCGGGAACGGCACCGTCACCCTCCCCCGCGACCCCGGCACCCTCCGTCCGGGCGTGTGGGGCCTGGAGTGGTCCGGCGGCCGGGCGATCCTGGGCCCGGTCACCGCGGCGACCGCCACCACCGTCACCCGGAGGATCGACCGGGCCGTCCAGGGCACCCCGGTCAAGGGGGCGCGTGCCGTGATCGACCACTGGGTCTACGCGGGCGACCCCAGGACGGCCCTCGGCCTGGAGTTCGAGCAGGTCACCTACCCCTCCAAGCTCGGCCCGATGCCCGCCTGGCTGCTGCCCGGCGCGGGCCTGAACCGCCCCTGGGTGATCGCCGTCCACGGCCACAACGCCGACCGCGCCGAGACGTTCCGCGCGATGCGGGCCGTGCGGCGCACCGGCCTGCCGATGCTGTCGATCGCCTACCGCAACGACACCGGCGCCCCCGCCAGCCCCGACGGCCGCAACAACCTGGGCCACACCGAGTGGAACGAGGTGGCCTCCGCCATCGCCTACGCGCGTTCGCGGGGCGCGACGAGCGTGATCCTGTACGGCTGGTCGATGGGCGGCGCGATGGTGATGCGCACCCTGCGCGCCGTCCCCGAGGGCGTCCAGGGCGTCGTGCTGGACTCGCCGGTGATGGACTGGGGCGCCACCCTCGACAAGCAGGGCGCCGACCGCGGCCTGCCCTCCCCGGTCACGTGGGCCGCCAAGCAGATCCTCCAGTTGCGGACCGGCATCGACCTGAAGGACTTCGACCAGCGCCGGTACGCCGCGCGCCTGAAGGTCCCGGTCCTGATGTACACCGTGACCGAGGACGAGATGGTGGACAACGCCCCGTCCGAGGAGTTCGCCCGCAGGGCCCCCCGCGGTCTGGTCACGCACGTGTCGATGAAGTCCGACCACACCGACGGCTGGAACGTGGACCCGCGGGGCTACGAGGCGGCGCTGGACACGTTCCTGCGGAAGACCGCCAGGCTGTGAGGTCCGCGCGGGGCCACCGTCGCGGGGTCTGCTGACGCAATCCCCGGAAGCGGGCCCCGGACGCGGTTAGCCTCGGTCGGGTGAACGACGTGGCCACGCTCCCGTTGCGCACCGAACGGCTGCTCCTGCCCGCCTGGCGGGACGACTTCGCCGCCGACCTCGCCGCGATGACCGGCGACCCGCGGGTCGCGCGCCATCCCGGCCAGCGCCCCTGGACCCGCGCCCACGCCGCCGAACGCCACCGCCGCGCCCTCGACCACTGGTCCCGGCACGGCTTCGGCTGGCGCGCGGTCCTGGACGCCGCCGACGCGACGTTCCTGGGCGTGGTCTCCCTGAGCTGGCTGGACGACGCCCTGCCCGGCATCGACGACCCGGCCCTGGAGATCGGCTGGTGGGCGGTCGCCGACGCCTGGGGCCGGGGCACCGCCCCCGAGGCGGCCGGGGCGGTCCTGGACGAGGCGTTCACGCGCGTCAGGATCGCCCTGGTGGTGGCCCGCTGCGCCCCGGCCAACAGGGCGTCCGAACGGGTCATGCGCAAGCTGGCGATGACCCGCCACCGCGCCGTCCCCGGGCTGCTGGTCTATCTGGCCAGGCCGCAGTCGCCGCACTTCTCGCCGCCGGGCGCCCGGTAGTACAGGCAGCAGCTCCGCCGCCGGAACCCCAGGCCGGGCCCCGTCAGCCGCCCGGCGCCCGCCAGCCGCCCCGTCTCCAGCAGCCCGCCCACCAGCCGCGCCGCGTCGGCGCGCAGCCACGGGCGGGCCCGCGCCAACGCGCGCCCCGCCTCCGCCAACGCCGACGCCGCGTTCCCGTGCAGCAGGCCGGAAGCGACCTTCACCCGCAGCCCCGCCGCCAGCGCCTCCAGGTGCCGCACCACCACCAGCTCGTACAGGTCCTCCACCAGGCGTTCCCCGACGGGCCGTCCCCGGGCGACCGGCAGGCGCAGCCGCGGCCCGTCGTCGGCGCGTTCCAGGCCCGCCAGGTCCAGGACGATCCCGTGGGCGAGCGCGCACGCCAGCACCGGCGACCACAGCCGCGCCGCGTGACCCAGCTGCGCGATCGACGCCGCGACCCGTTCCTCCGCCCCGTACCGGGCGTGCCGCTCCGCCACCAGGTCCGCCAGCCCGCGCGCGTACGACTCCCCCACCGGGTGCCAGCCCGCGCCGTCCCCGCCGACCGTCACCGCGAAGAAACCCCCGAGCCCCGCGACGTCCGCCAGGGCCGCTTCCGCCGGGACGCTCATGGCAGGAGGGTCACCTGCACGGTCCCCAGGCGCGGATGCTCGGCCACCTCCGCCTCCACCCCGTACACCTCGGCCAGCAGCCCGGCCGTCAGCACCTCGCCCGGCGCCCCCGACGCCACCAGCCGTCCCCGGTCCAGCACGCAGATCCGGTCGCAGAACGCCGCCGCCAGGTTCAGGTCGTGCAGCGCCGCCACCGCCGTCACGCCCCGCCGCCGCACCAGCCGCAACGCGTCGAGCTGGTGCCGCGGGTCCAGGTGGTTCGTCGGCTCGTCCAGCACCAGCGTCCCGGTCCGCTGCGCCAGCGCCCGCGCGATCAGCACCCGCTGCCGCTCCCCGCCCGACAGCCGGTCGAACGGCGCCGCCGCCAGCTCCGTGACCCCCATCTCCGCCAGCGCCTCGGTCACCGCGGCCCGGTCCCCGGCGTCGTCGCCCTGGAACGCCCGCTTGTACGGCGTCCGCCCCATCGCCGCGACCTCGTAGACGGTGAGCGCGAACTCGCCCGGGTTCTCCTGCGCCACCACCGCCAGCCGCCGCGCCAGCCGCCTGCCGGGCATCCGCCGGACGTCCTCGCCGTCCAGCAGCACCCGCCCCGACGACGGCCGCACCGACCGGTACAGCGTGCGCAGCAGCGTCGTCTTGCCCGCCCCGTTCGGCCCGACCAGCCCGACGACCTCCCCGGCGGCGGCCTCCAGCGTCACCCCGTCCACCAGCGTCTGCCCCCCGGCGGCCACCGAGACGTCCTCGACCCGCAGCGTCCCCGCGTCCGCGCTCACGCCGTCCGCCTCCGCATCAGCCACAGGAAGAACGGCCCGCCGACCAGCGCCGTCAGGATCCCCACCGGCACCTCCTCCGGGGCGATCACCGTCCGCGCCACCAGGTCGGCGACGATCAGGAACGCGGCCCCCAGCAGCGCGGCCACCGGCAGCGCCCGCCGGTGGTCGGCGCCCACCAGCAGCCGCACCACATGCGGCATGATCAGCCCGACGAAGCCGATGGCGCCGCTCACCGCCACCATCGTCCCGACCACCAGCGCGACCAGCACGAACATCACGGTCCGGAACCGGTGCACGTCCAGTCCCAGCGCGGTGGCGGCCTCCTCGCCCGCCAGCAGCAGGTTCAGCCACCGCGCCGTCCCGGCCAGCGCGACCGTCCCGGCCAGCACCGCGACCGCCGGGACCGCGACCATCCCCCAGGTGGTCCCGGCCAGCCCGCCCAGCATCCACCGCAGCGCCGACTCGGCCGCGTGCGGGTCGTCGGAGGTGACCACCAGGTACCCGGTCACCGCCGACAGCACCTCCGCCGTCGCCACCCCCGACAGCACCAGGCGCACCGTCGTCATCCGCCCGCCGACGCGCGCCAGGAAGTACACCAGCATCAGCGCGGCCAGCGCCCCGAGGAACGCCGCCGACGGCAGCGAGAACGCCCCCAGCACCGTCACGTGCGCGGTCACCACCAGCACGGCCCCGACCGTCGCGCCCGAGGAGATCCCCAGCAGCATCGGGTCGGCCAGCGGGTTGCGCACCAGCGCCTGCAACGCCATCCCGCACACCGCCAGCCCCGCCCCGACGACGGCGCTCATCAGCACGCGCGGCAGCCGCACGTCCAGCACGATCGTCTCGCGCACCACGGGCCAGGTCGGCTCGGCGAGCGCCGGGTGCAGCCGGTGCAGCAGGACGCCCCACACGTCGCCCACCGGGATCCGGACCGACCCGACCGCGACGCCCAGCGTTCCCACCGCCACGACGAGCGCCGCCAGACCGGCCAGGACCAGCGGGTACGGCGCCCGCCGCGTCGCCGCGCCGGTCACCGGAAGCGTTCGGGGTGCAGCTGGCGGGCCAGCGACTCCACCGCCCCCGGCACCCGGACGCCCAGCACGGTCGACGACAGCGGCAGCACCGCGAACCGCCGGTCCCGGATCGCCGGAACGTCCTTCAGCGCCGGGTTCCCCAGCAGGAACCGCTTCTTCTCCTCGACGCCCGTCCTCCCGTAGTCGTAGATGACGACCACGTCGGGGGCCCGCTCGGCGACCTGCTCGAACGACACGTCCCCGAACGCCTTGGGCAGGTCGCCGAAGACGTTGGCGCCCCCGGCCCGCCGGATCAGGTCGCTGCCGACGCCCCCGCCCCCGGCGGTGAAGGCGGTCTTGTCGCCGCTGTCGTAGACGAACACCTTGGGCGGGCGCACCCCCGCGACGCGCTTGCGCACGCCCTCCAGCGTCGTGCGCATCCGCGCGACGACCTGCTCGCCGCGGTCGCGCACCCCGAAGATCTGGGCGATGGCGCGGATCTCGGTGTCCACGGTCTCGACGGTCACCGGCCCCTTCGGGCAGGACTCGACGCTCAGGTGGCTGTCGATCCCGGCCTTGGCCAGCGTCCCGCGCCCGCGCCCGTCCTTGTCGGCGAACGCGCTGGTGAACCCGCCGTAGACGAAGTCCGGCTCGGCCGCCAGCAGCGTCTCGTAGGAGGGGTACTCCCGGGCCAGCACCTTGATCCGCCCGTAGGCGCCCCGGTACTCGGGCAGGATCCGGTCGTCGAGGTAGGCGGTGCCGACCATCGACCGCTCCAGCCCGAGCGCGAGCATGATCTCGGTGGTGTGCTGGTTCAACGTCACCGCGCGCGTCGGCGGCCGCCGGTAGGTCGTGGTGACGCCGCAGTTGTCGATCCGCACGGGGAACCCGGCCGCGGTCCTCCCGGTGTCGCTCCGCGCCGGGCCGCCGCCCCCGCACCCGGCGCTCGTTCCCAGCGCGATCAGGGCGACCAGCGCGGCCAGGGCGCGACGCCCCGGCATCCGCACAGCAGACACAGCCGTTCCACACTCCTCCCCGGGGAGATCCGCCCCGGACTCGTCGAGGTGGCGACGGCGTGAGTCTCCTGGCTCTCGGGTCGTCGCTCGTCCCGGCCTTCCCACCCCCCGACGGGGGCGGTGGCGCGTTCGGGATCCGCTCGCCGATCACAGTGGCGGGACCGCGCCGGATTTCCACCGGCTTCCTCGTTCCGCCGTCGCCCGCTTCACGGCCGACACGAGCGTCGGCCGCGATCGATTCGTTCCTGCGCCATCATCGCACCGACCGGGCGCGCACACGCACCCGAACCCCACCGATCCCGCCCCCGGCGGTTCCGGAAGTGGACACGGCCGCGGGACAGGGACGCCCGCCGCCCGGCCCGGCCGGCGGCCTCCCGCGCCGTCGCGCCCATGAACCGCGTCGCCTCCGAGTCCGCCATCCCACCGGAGATAGCGGTGACCCGTCGCGTTCCGCGGTCATCGGCGCGCGCCGGGGCGCCGGAGGCCGCCGCGTCCTCACCGCACCCGGTAGCGCTCGGCGTCGGCCTCCCGGAACGTCAGCCCGTGCCCCATCGCGTCCCCGCGGGGCCGCACCTCCCCGCCCTCCGGCTCCAGCACGCCGTCGAAGAACAGCGACTCGACCCGCACGTGGTCGTGGAACCACTCCAGGTGCCGCAGGTTCGGCGTCGCCGCGCCCACCACCGCGTGCAGGTGCGGCGCGCAGTGCCCCGACACCTCCAGCCCGCGGGCCGCCGCGACCGCCGCGACCCGCTGCCACTCGCTGATCCCGCCGCACCGCGACGCGTCCGCCTGGAGGCAGTCCACGACCTCGCACATCCGCTGGAAGTACGCCAGGTCGTACCCGTGCTCCCCGGCCGTCACGTCCGCGTCCACCGCGTCCCGCACGACCCGCAGCCCCTCCAGGTCGTCCGACGACACCGGCTCCTCGAACCATCCGACGTCCAGATCCCACGCCGCGCGCGCCACCCGGACGGCCTGCTTGCGCGAGTAGGCGCCGTTCGCGTCCATGTACAGGTCGACCTCGTCCCCGGCGACCTCCCGCACCAGCCGCATGCGCTCCAGGTCCCGGTCGACGGCCGTCCCCCAGCCCTCCCCGACCCTGATCTTCACGCGGGGGATGCCGAGCGCGCCGACCCACTCCTCGACCTGCGCGACGAGCCGCCGGTCGTCATCGGTCGTGAACCCGCCGCTGCCGTACACCGGGACGCTCTCGCGCACCCCGCCGAGCAGCCGGTGCAGCGGCACCTCCAGCAGCCGCGCCTTCAGGTCCCACAGCGCCACGTCCACCGCCGAGATCGCGCACCCGGCGATGCCCTGCCGCGCGTCGTCGCGCATCGCGCGCACCATCGCCTGCCACGCGCCCGCCACGTCCAGCGCGGGCAGCCCGCGCACCACGTCCGCGAGCTTCGTGGCCACGACCGCCGCGCAGGCGGACCCCCCGTAGGCCCAGCCGAGGCCGACCGTCCCCTCGGCCTCGGCCCGCACGACCACCACGTCCGTGGCGTCCCACTCCAGCGTCCCGTCCCCCTCGGGCCGGTCGGTCGGCACGGTGTACGCCGCCGCCTGAACCGACCCCACCAGCGGGTCACCGGCAGCGCTCACTTCTTCCCCCGGTGCGGCAGGAACTCCTGGGCCTTGGTCCGGATGCCCTCCCGGAGCACGCCCCAGCGGTCCTCGTCGCCCTTCAGCAACGCCTGCGCCGCGCCCTTCACCTGGTCGAACGTCGCATGCGGTGGGATCGGCGGGACGTCCGGATCGCAGTGCACGTCCAGCAGCACCGGCCGGTCGGCGGCCAGCGCCCGGTCCCAGGCGGGCCCCACCTGGTCCGGCTTGTCCACCACGATCCCCTCCAGTCCGATCGCCGAGGCGAACGCCGCGTAGTCCATGTCCGGCAGCGTCTGCGACTGCGGGAACTTCGGCGCCCCCTGCATCGCCCGCATCTCCCAGGTGACCTGGTTGAGGTCGTTGTTGTGCAGGACCGCCACCACGAACCGCGGGTCCTCCCACTCCTGCCAGTGGCGCCGGACGGTGAGCAGCTCGGCCAGCCCGTTCATCTGCATGGCCCCGTCGCCCTCGAACACGATCACCGGCCGGTCCGGCAGCCCGGCCTTCGCGCCGATCCCGTACGGGATGCCCGGCCCCATCGTCGCCAGCGTGCCCGACAGCGACCCCCGCGTGTCGGCGCGGAACCTGAGGTTGCGCGCGTACCAGTTCGCGGCCGACCCCGAGTCGGCCGTGACGATCGCCCGTTCGGGCAGCCGGGCCGACAGCTCGTGGAACAGCAGCATCGGGTTGACCGGGTCGGCATCCACCAGGGCCTCCCGGCGCATGGTCTCCCACCACCGTTCGACGTTGGACTCGACGGTCTCCCGCCACTCCCGGTCGGTCTTGCGTTCCAGCAGCGGGATCAGCGCCCGCAGCGTCGCCGCCGCGTCCCCGACGAGGTTGACCTCGTAGGGGTACCGCATCCCGATCATCGTCGGGTCGATGTCGACCTGCACGCCCCGCGCCTGGTCGAGTTCGGGCAGGAACTGCGTGTACGGGAAGCTCGACCCGACCGTCAGCAGCGTGTCGCAGTCGCGCATCAGCTCGTAGCTCGGCCGGGTGCCCAGCAGCCCGATCGACCCGGTCACCCACGGCAGGTCGTCGGGCAGCGCGTCCTTGCCGAGCAGCGCCTTGGCGACGCCCGCGCCCAGCAGGTCCGCGACCCGCTCCACCTCGGCCCGCGCGCCGCGCGCCCCCGTCCCCACCAGCATCGCGACGCGCCGCCCGGCGTTGAGGACCTCCGCCGCCCGCCGCACCGCCTCCCCGTCCGGCGCGATCCGCGGCCGCTCCGTCCCCGGCCTCGACGAGGGCACCATCTTGAACGCGTGGCCGGGCGGGCTGTACTCCAGCTCCTGCACGTCCGCCGGGATGATCACGGCGGTGGGGGCCCGCCGCGCGACCGCGATCCGGATCGCGCGGTCCAGGACGTTCGGCAGCTGCTCGGGAACGGTCACCATCTGCACGTATTCACTGGCGACGTCCTTGAACAGCGACAGCAGGTCCACCTCCTGCTGGTAGGAGCCGCCCATCGCGCTGCGGTCGGTCTGGCCCACGATCGCGACGACCGGGACGTGGTCGAGCTTGGCGTCGTAGAGGCCGTTCAGCAGGTGGATCGCCCCGGGCCCGGACGTCGCCGCGCACACGCCCACCCTCCCGGTGAACTTGGCGTACCCGACGGCCTCGAACGCGCTCATCTCCTCGTGCCGCGCCTGCACGAACCGCGGCCGGTCCCCGGCCCTGCCCCAGGCGGCGAGGAGACCGTTGATCCCGTCCCCCGGGTAGCCGAATACCGTCTCGACCCCCCACTCGCGCAACCGTTCCAGCAGGTGGTCGGCGACCGTGGCGCTCATCGTCAACACCCCTTTCCGTGTTCGTCGCATGCGCGCTGCGTGTCCGGCGGTGCCCGTCCACCCCGCCTACCCACCAGCTCCGGGACCATTCAGCCCCGCGAACACCGAAAGGGGACCGCGATCGACGGCACGAGCCGCGGTCCGCCGACGGCGCTGATCATCCTGCCCGTCGTCGCGCCCCCACCACCCATCCGGCGGCCGCCGCGAGACCGCCCGCCGTCAACGCCCACCGGTGCCGCGACGCCCACCACTGGACGCTGCGCGGGTGCGCCCTCTCGTCGAACCGCCCGTGCGCCCCGAAGTCCGGGCCGCCCTCGCCGTCCACGGGCCGCCACAGGTTCACCGGCTGGCCGGGGTCGGCGGGCTCGTCGCCCTGCTGCGACCCGTAGCCGGTCCGGGCCAGGTACCGGTCCAGCAGCGCGGGCGCGAGCCGCTGCCCCACCAGCGTCGCCACCGTGCTCCCGCCGACCCAGTACTCCCGCCGTCGGGGGTGCTCGGCCGCGTACACCAGCGCCCCGGCGGCGACCTCCGGCTGGTAGATCGGCGACACCGGCCGCGCCCGCCGCGGCATGCGCGCCTTGCCCCACGTGAACTGCGGCGTGTTCACCGCGGGAAGCTGGACCATGGTCGTCCGGACGCCGCTCCCCCGGTGCAGCAGCTCGACCCGCACCGACTCGTGGAATCCCTGGATCGCGTGCTTGGCCCCGCAGTAGGCCGACTGCAACGGGATCCCCCGCTTGGCCAGCGCCGACCCCGTCTGCACGATGACGCCCCGGTCCCGCTCCGCCATCAGCTCCAGCGCGACCCGCGTCCCGTGCACGAACCCGAGGTAGGTCACCTCGGTGACCCGCCGGAACTCCTCCGGCTCGATGTCCATGAACTCCCCGAACACGGTGCTGAACGCGGTGTTCACCCACACGTCGACGGGCCCGAGCTCCCGTTCGATCCGCGCCCCGGCCTCCCGCAGGGCCGCGAAGTCGGCCACGTCCACCGGCACCGCCAGCGCCCGGCCCCCGGCCGCCGCGACGTCCTCGGCGGCGGCCTTCAGCCCGGCCTCCCCGCGGGCCAGCAGCCCGACCCGGTACCCGCGCCGCGCGAACTCCCGCGCCGCGGCCCGTCCGATCCCGCCGCTGGCCCCGGTCACCACCACGACCCTGCCGTCCGCCATCACGGTCCCTCCTCCAGCGGTGCGGTGGTGGTGTTGCCGCTGACCGCCGGGGAAAACCTCCGGCCCGCGGGTCAGACCTCCAGCAGCGTCTTGCCCACCGTCGCCCGCGACTCGATGGCCGCGTGCGCGTCGGCGGCCCGCTCCAGGGGGAACCGCTGCCCGACCAGCGGCCGCACCCGGCCCCGCGCGGCGTCGGCGAGGACCCGTTCGGTCGCCTCCCGCATCAGTTCGGGCGTGGCCGCGGGCTGGACCAGCTCGACGCCGCGCTCCGCGGCCCGCTCCTCGGAGATCCCGGCCCACTCCCCGCTGGCCAGCCCGTAGCTGACCATCCGCCCGGCCGGCCGCAGCGTCCCGAACGCCGCCCGCCCGATCTCGCCGCCGACCCCGTCGAACACCACGTCCACGTCCCCGGCCTCGTCGGCCCACCCCGGCCGCCGGTAGTCCACGACGACGTCGGCCCCCAGCTCCCGGGCGACCCCGGCCTTGCGCTCCCCGCCGACGGCCGCGACCACGACGGCCCCGGCGTTCCTGGCGATCTGCACCAGCAACGACCCGACACCCCCGGCCGCCGCCTCGACCAGGACGCGTTCGCCCTCCTTGACCCCGAGGCCGTCGAACAGCCACGTCGCGGTCCGCCCGTCCGCCAGCACCGCCACGGCCGTGTCGAGCGCCAGCCCCTCCGGCACCTCGAACAGCCCCGCGGCGTCCACCGCGACCCGCTCGGCGTACCCGCCGGACCCGCCGGTCCCGGTCACGACCCGCCGCCCGACCAGCCCCGGATCGACGCCCTCGCCCACCGCGGCGACGACGCCCCCGACACCGTTCCCCGGGATCAACGGAGGCTCCCCCTTGAACGGCCCCGGCTTCCCGGACCGGAACTGCGTCTCCACGAACGTGATGTTCGCGAACGCCACGTCCACCAGCACCTGCCCGGGCCCGGCCTCGGGCTCCGGCGTCTCCCTGGCGACCAGCACCTCGGGCCCGCCGAACTTCGTCAACCACACCGCACGCATGCCACGCCCTCTTCTCATTGATCGGCAACGCGACCAGCATGCAACCTCAACCGTTCTTAAGGTCAACCGCGTCCCCCGGCGGCGGCTAACGTGATCGCCCATGACCGTCGCGCGTTCCCTGCTGCTGTTCGCCCTGGCCGCGCTCGCCGAGATCGGCGGCGCCTGGCTGGTCTGGCAGGGCGTCCGCGAGCACCGGGGCGCCGGGTGGATCGGCGCCGGGATCCTCGCCCTCGGCCTCTACGGCTTCGTCGCCACCCTCCAGCCCGACGCGCACTTCGGCCGCATCCTGGCCGCCTACGGCGGGGTGTTCGTGGCGGGCTCCCTGGCGTGGGGCATGGCGCTGGACGGCTACCGCCCCGACCGCTGGGACCTCGTCGGCACGGCGTTCTGCCTCGTCGGAGTCGCGGTCATCATGTACGCCCCACGTTCATAACGCCAGCAACCAGCAACGACACCGCACCTGCCCGCGTTCCGTCCCCAGCCCTGGCAAACCGCCGACACCACCCGTCCCCTGCCAGACGGAACCTTTCCGCAACGAATCTCTTTTCCCGCATCATCCACCTCTGTAAGCTTTCGCGCGTACTCCGCCACGCTGTCGGCCGAACGAGTCAGGGATGGCAATGCGCGCCCGGTCGGTACACCCCCCACACCCCGCGCCCCGCCCTGCCACGACGAGGACACTCCGCGCGACGGCCCTCCTCCTGACCGGCGCCCTCCTGGCGACGACGGCCGCCTGCGGCGGGACCGACGCGAACCCGGGCACGTTCCGCCCCCGCGACGCCGCCGACCACGGAGCCCCCGCCACCCCGGCCGGCACCGCCAACCCGGCCGCCGACCCGTCACACCCGTCCGCACTGCCCACGGCCCAGGTCGACCAGGCCGTTCTGACCCGGTACCGCGAGTACCAGCAGGCCTACAAACGCGTCTACGAACGCAATGACCCCACCGAACTGTCCACGGTGGCGACGGACCCACTCCTGACCCACGTCACCAAGGACGTCGAACGCATGAAGGCCCAGGGCCAGATCTGGCGCTTCACGAACATCTCGAACGCCAAGATCTACGCCCGAGCCAAGGACGGCCTGACGGTCTACGTAGTCGACTGCATGCGCACCCTGGCCGCGTACCGCTTCAACGCCAGGACCGGCCAGCGAGTGGAGGGCGGCCCCGGCGAGGCTCACCTCCACCGAACGGCCGTCCGCTACGACAACGGCACCTGGAAAGTCTCCGACACCATCCGGGACAAGAAATGCTGACCCCCACCGCGCCGCACACCCCCACCCCCACTACGACCTCCCGACCCCCAGCACGACGCCACCTCACCCGAACCGCCCTGCCGGTGACCATGGGCTTGGTGGCAACTCTTCTCGCCGCCATCCCCGCCGACGCCGCTCCCTGCCGCAAACTCCCCGGCGGAAAATTCGATTGCAGCGTCGGGAGTGGTGGCGGTTCCGGCGGTGGAGGCGGCAGCGGAAACGGAAACAACGGCGGAGGAGGGGGCGAGATCCCGACCCTCCCGACGGACGATCAAGGCCTGGGCCTCGGCGGAGGTGACGGTGACCAACCGCCCCCCGAGCCGGACACCGGCATGCTGGCCGAGTGGGCCCGCACATTGACCGCCCTTCCCAGGCCGGTTGTACACACGTCCCCCGACAAGAAGACCTATGTCCGGGTGAGAACGGGGCTCTGGGTCGACAATTTCGTCACGGTGCGTTCCGAACCGGTCAGAGCGGGCACCCAGGTCGTGCAGGCCACGGCGACCCCGAAGTCAGTCGTGTGGGAACTCGGCGAAACATCACTCAAGTGCGATGACGGAGGCAGCAAGGACGGCAGGTCGTGCGGCTACACGTACAAGCGCTCTTCCGCCGGCCAGCCCGGTGGCGCCTATCAGATCACCGCGAAGATCATATGGGAAGTCACTTGGACCTGCGATGGCGCCGGATGCGAATCCGCCACGGGCACGCTCGAAGACCTGTCGATGGACTCGGCGGTGACCCCGCTCGTCGTGGACGAAATTCAGGCCAATACCCGGCAATGACCTCCCTCGCAAGTGGGCCGACTGGCCGGAAGCTGGCTCTCGCGCTGCTCACCTCCGCCCTGGCTCTCACCGGATGCAGCGGCAAGGATGAGAAGAAGCCGTCCCGGCCTCAAGCCACCTCCGCCGTACCCGCGCCCACGCCCGCTCCACAGCCGAGTTACTCGGCAGAACAGGTGGAGCAGCGTTTGCTCTCACCGAAGGAGATCGGCCCGAAAGTCCGCGAGATTCGGGCCGTGGCTGATGTGACCAAAGACGGCCGGGCCCCCATGTGCTCCCTGTCAGGAGCGAAGCTCCCTGGATCACCAAAGACGGTCACTCGCCAGTTCAACAACGCGACAAGAGGAAAAGGCGAGATCGCTTACGTCCAAACGATTGCCCTCTACGGGAGTCCAGACGAAGCGAAGAAGGCCTACGCCGCTCTACAGGACAAGGCCAAATCCTGCCCACCCAAGCGGAACGTCGCCGCCAAGAGGATACGGGAGAACTTCACTCTCTTCTCCCACAAAGACACCTGGAAGTTCGATACCGACAGCGTCGGGAACTGGATGCACGCCAGAGGGACCGAAAGGCAACAGTATCCGTCGACCACAAGCAAGTACAACATCCTTCACTTGATGTACGACTATGCTTCGTACGGCAATCTGCTCGTATCTTCGATCTATTATGAGCGAACAGAGCCCAAGGAATCCGGCGACCCCACCAGCAGACGCGCGACCGAAGTACTGAAGAAGCAGCTTCAGAAGCTCGGATGAGGCGGGCAGAGTGGCGCCTCCCTGGCTACGCCGAACTCAAGGAGTTGGGCGCAGGCGGCCAAGGCCAGGTGATGCTGGCCCGCCACGAAGGCACTGGACAACACGTCGCGATCAAGTACCTGTCACCCGCGCTGATGGGCGATCCCCGGGTACTCGACGCGTTCCGAAACGAAGCCGCGTTGCTGGAACGTGTGTCCAATCCACACGTGGCTCGCCTACTGGGCTACTTCACCACATCCGCCGGCGCGGCGATCGTGATGGAGGCGGTCCCCGGCCGTTCACTGCGCAGGGTGTTGGACGATCACGGTGCCCCTCTCACTCCCGAAGCCTCGTTGAGCATCCTCAAAGGCTCCCTGCTCGGCCTTGCAGCGGCGCACGCCGTCGGCATCATCCATCGCGACTACAAACCGGGCAACGTGCTGGTCCAGGACGACGGACAGAGCAAGTTGATCGACTTTGGCATCGCCGTTCTCAGCGGCCAGGGCGGAGTGGTCGGCACCCCCGCCTACATGGCTCCCGAACAGTGGACGGGTCATCCGGCGACGCCGGCTACCGACGTTTACGCGGCCACATGTGTCTTCGTTGAGTGCGTCACCGGGCAGAAGCCCTACCAGAGCATCACTCTCGAAGGACTGCGCGAGCAACACACGACCGCTCCTGTCCCACTCGACCGCATCCCTGAGCAACTGCGTCTTCTCGTGGCGTGCGGGATGGCCAAAGACCCCGGCGAACGACTCTGGGACGCGAACGACTTCGTCGCGAAGCTGGAAGCGATCGCAGTTCGAACCTACGGCCCCGAATGGGAACGGCGCGGTCTTATCGTCCTCGGTGCGATCGCAGCCGCGCTGGGCACTGCCGCGCCTGCGGTGATGCTCGGCGCTTCTGTCCTCACTCCGGGATCGTCCGCAGTCGGTTCGGGAGCGGCGTCGACAGGCCAGGGGGTGGCCGCCCTTGAAGGCGGAAAGGCAGGAGCAGCCGCAGGCAAAGGTGTTCTGGCCAAGGTCGGCGGAGCCAAGGGGGCCGTTGGGGTCGCAGGCGCGGGAACGGCCGCCGTAGTCGCGATCGCGCTGCTCCTGCCGTCCTCTCCGGAAGTCGGTGGCGAAGCCCGCAGTTCGGTCCGGGCGTCGTTCACTCAACCCGGTGTACTCCTCGGCCAGCCCAACATGCCCGCTTCCGAGACGCCCTACATCCACCTCGACATCGCGGTCACACCTGCTCGCGTTCGTGCCGGGATCAAGGTCCAGATGACGATCAGGTTCCAGGCCAAGACACTCCAGGGAGTGAAGTACCTACCGGGCGGCTCACGTCAGTGCTTCGGAGAGAAGCACAACCGGCCAGACGCCAATGGGGGCTACAACTACTACATCGGCGGAGCGAAGGGCCCCAGCGGCTCCAAAGACCAGGGACAGGCCGCTTTCTACCCTGCTCCGAAAAAGAGCACCGCGCTCCCGCCGTCCGACAAGAACCTCGTTGTGACCACGACGAGGAAGGTGACCGGAGAAGCACAGCCCTACAACAGGGAGGTGTGCGGCTTCCTGAGCCGGTGGACCGACTACCGCACCTTCACCGTCCCAAGCTCTCGAAGTCTCCGGCCCGGCCGGTACTTGCTCTCCCCCTATCACCCACCTCGCTTCACTCTGGTCGAGCGAGACGGCAAGGCGATCTCACCTGAATCCGTAGGAGCCGCCCTGCAAGGGGCGCTGCCCACCGTCACCGTCCTCGAGTGACGTGAGCTCCTCGCGGTCAGCCACACCGGCCACGGCGACAGCCCCTGATCGCCCCCTGGGCTGACCCGCCGGGCGTCCGGCGCTCGTCGTGGTGTGCCGCCCTGAGTCCGTCGCCGGTGAAGCCTGGCAGCAGGGCCCTGCCGGACCCGGACATCCCTGGTGCCACGGAGTCCATCGGCTCTCCGTCGCCGCCCGCGTGGCCGCTTGCGCAGAAGCGCGTTCGGATGAGGGGGCCGCAGGGTGAGGACCGACGGGCCTGGCGCGTCTGCACTGGCCCTTCCCGCGCGCATCCCTCCGTCCGGACAACGGGTGTTGTTAGTCGGGGTTCTGGTGGGCGGTGGCTATTCGGTGGTGGATTTCCTGGTCGTGTAGGGCGGCTGGGCCGCCTGGTTCGTCGGTGGGGGGCTGGGTCGCCGCGCGGGCGGGGTCG
This sequence comes from Actinomadura kijaniata, assembly GCF_014138665.1. Taxonomy (NCBI): domain Bacteria; kingdom Bacillati; phylum Actinomycetota; class Actinomycetes; order Streptosporangiales; family Thermomonosporaceae; genus Actinomadura; species Actinomadura kijaniata. The sequence goes on along the minus strand of NZ_JACJIA010000001.1, from coordinate 267,284 downwards.
ATCAGGCGGCGCAGGCCGATGCGCATCATCCGCTGGTCGATGGTCGCGATGCCGGACAGTCCCAGGAGCGTCACGCCCTGGTCGAGGGCCGCGAGCAGGGCGCCCACCTCGGCGGCGGCCAGGGGCTCGTCGTCCACGCGTGCCTCGGCGGCGATGCGCGTGTAGAGGTCCAGGAGCACCTGGACGCGGCCGGCCAGTGCCTCGCTGAGCCGGTCGTCGCGGGCGGCGACCGCGATGAACTCCAGCGTGGCCAGGGCGATGCCGCGGATCACCTCGGTGACCCCGGTGTCGGTGCCGGTGGTCACCGGGTCGAAGGGGTCCCAGGTCCGCTGGCCGACGTAGTGGAGGTTGGCGTCCATCACCGCGAGGAAGAGCTCGGCCTTGCCGGCGAAGTTCGAGTAGACGGCGCCCCGGGTGTACCCGGCGATGCGCGCGATCTCGCCGAGGCTGGCCCCGTGGTAGCCGTCGCGGGCGAACACGTCGCGGGCGGCGACGACGAGCGCGGCGCGCGTCTGCTGCTGGCGTTCGCCGCGCGAGGGCGGTCCGGCCGGGTGATCGTCCACGACCCGATTCTAAGGGGCACATGCGGCCGGTATTGGGATACAGGTTGTTTCTGGATGCATGTAGTATCCGGATACAGGTTGTATTTCAGGAGGTGCGGATGACTGCTGTGCTGGAGGTCAGCCGGCTCACGCGGCGGTTCGGCGCCGTCGTCGCGAACGACGAGGTGTCACTGCGCGTGCGGTCCGGGGAGGTGGTCGGCCTGCTGGGTCACAACGGCGCGGGCAAGACCACGCTCGTCTCGCAGGTGGTCGGGCTGCTGCGTCCCGACGCCGGGCGCATCACCGTCGCCGGGGTCGACGCGGTGGCGCGTCCGGCCGCGGCCCGCCGCATGGTGGCGTTGCAGCCGCAGGCCCATGTGCCGATCGACGGGCTCACCCCGACGGCGGCCATCAGGGTGGCCGCCCGGCTGCGCGGGCTGGACGCGGCGCGGGCCCGCGAGGCGGCGCGGCGGCTGGTGGCGGACCTCGACATCGAGGCGTGGGCGGAACGGCGCGCGCTGCCCGAGGGGCGTGGCCTGTCCGGAGGCGTGCGGCGGCTCGTCGGGTTCGCGATGGCCGTCGTGGGCGGCGCGCCGCTGGTGATCCTCGACGAGCCGAGCAACGACGTCGACGCCGTGCGCCGCCGGGCGCTGTGGGCGGCGGTGCGCCGGGTCGCCGACCAGGGTTCGGGCGTCCTGCTGGTGACCCACAACGTGGTGGAGGCGGAACGGGTAGTCGACGAGCTGGTCGTGCTCGACACCGGGCGGGTGGTGGCGGCCGGCACGCCGGCCCGGTTGCGCGGTGACGACGGCCTGCGCCTGGAGCTGCACCTCGCGCCGGACGGCCCGGATCCGTCCGATGCGGTGCCCGTCCCGGTGCGGCGCCGCGTCCGTTCGGGTCGGCGCGTCCTGCTCACCATCCCCCCGGACGCCGCGGCGGCCGCGGTCTCCTGGGCGGCGATGCACCGGGAGCGGGGAGGTCTCGACGGGTACGCGCTCGCCCCGGCCACGCTGGAGGACGCCTACCTCGCCGCGACCGCGGGCCCGAGGCCCGAGGTCGATGAGGTGGTCGGCGGTGTCTGACCCCTCCCTCGGCCCGTGGGCGGCCTACCGGACGCTGCTGTCGTGGCAGCTGGCGCAGATCGGCGGGCTGCTGCCGCTCATCGTGGTGGTGCAGGCGCTGCTGGCGGTCGGCATCGTCATCGGCTTCGGCCTGCTCATCCCCTCCATCGATCCCCCGACGGCGATGTTCCTGGCGACGGGGGCGCCGACCGTGCTGCTGCTGACCGTCGGCCTGGCCATCGTGCCGCAGGGGGTGGCGCGGGCGAGGCTCGACGGCACCTTCACCTACATGCGCGCGCTGCCGGTGGCGCGCCCGCTGCTCTTCCTCGCCGACCTGACGGTGTGGGTCGTGGTCTGCGTGCCCGCGGTGGGGGTCGCGGTGCTCGTGGGGTGGCTGCGCTACGACCTGGAGCTGTCGTTCCGCTGGCCGCTGCTGGTCGGCGCCGCGCTGCTGGTGACGGTCACCGCCACGGCCGTCGGGTACGCGGTCGCCGTGGTGCTCCGGCCCGTGCTGGCCCAGCTGGTCAGCCAGGTGCTGGTGTTCTTCGTCCTGCTCTTCTCGCCGGTCACCTTCCCGGCGGCCCAGCTGCCCGACTGGTTCCGCGCGCTGCACGACGTGCTGCCCGTGCGGCCGGGGGCGGACCTGCTGCGGGCCGGGCTGGCGTCCGAGGTCTACCAGGCCGGTGGCCGCGATCTCGTCGTGCTGCTCTGCTGGTGCGCGGTCGGCGTGGCGATCAGCCTGCGGGCGCTGGTGCGGCGCGAGTGAGGGGCGGTCCGGTCAGGGGAGGCGCCAGGGACTGACGCCGACCTTGGTGGTGGTGCCGAGGTCCACGGCCATGCCGTCCACCCGCACGGCGGGCATCCCCGGTTTCGGGACCACGGTCACCGAGGGCGCGGTGACGGCGGGCCGCGTGCCGTCGGTGACGAGGTTCCGCCACAGGAGGCTCGCCGTGGCCGTGCCGCCGGGCCTCACGGTGAGCGCGGTGGGCGGCTTGTCGAACGCCTCCACGGTCGACACGCCGCCCGACCCCTTCCGGACCGTCGCGGGCACCGGCTTCCCGGCGGCGTCCAGCAGGGTGACGCGCGGGTGGCCGTTCAGGGTGATCGGAACGTTGCCGCAGTTGACGAGGTCGATGTTGAGGGTGCGCAGGCCCATCGCGGCGTCGCCCGTCCCCTTGCGGACCTCCACGCCCGACGGCGGGCAGGTGGGCTGCGGCCGGGTCTCCGGGACCGGCGGCCGGGCGGAGCCGGTGCCGCCGTCCTCGCAGGCGGCCGCCAACGGCAGCAGAACGACGAGTGCCGCCAACGCCCCGCGCATCGCTCTCCCCCGAAATCCCCCGGCAGAACGCCGAACGTACCACCGACCCGCAGGAAGCGGGACGCTGCCGTTCCGATCATGACATGGCGCGTGGATCCCGACATCGAGAAGCCGGCTGCACGGCCTGCCAGAGACCCCGTCTTCCCGGGCTCTCGGCGTGGGCGGTGACGTCGAGACGATGCGGCGGCCCGTCGTCCTCTACCTGTGGCTGCACGAGGCTCGCGCCTATGTCGTGCGGCGCGTCCGAGGGGCGGGAGGCTGATCGCCGCGGGGCGTGGGCGCGGTCCGGTCGGCGGTTCCCGGTGCGAGTGATCAGACCGGGCGCAGCGGGTAGGTCGGGTGGACCGGGAGGTGGTCGCTCAGGCCCGTCACCTTCAGCAGCGCGTCCAGCCTCGGCGGCGGGGCGGCCAGCTTCAGGCGGCCCGGCAGGTGCGCGCTCCGGTTCGCGGCGACCGCCAGGGCGTTCAGGCCGCTGGCGTCGATGAACGTCAGCCCGCCCACGTCCACGATGATCCCGGCGGGGGCGGCGGCGATGGCGCCGTGCAGGGCCGTGCGCAGGGCCGGGGCGGTGTCCAGGTCCACCTCGCCGGTCACCGTCAGGACGAGGTGCTCATGCCACGGACGGTCGGTCACGTCGAATGACGTCATGGTCGTCCCCTTCGGGGTTCGTGCGGGGGGAGGCACCCGGGCGCAGGTCGTGCGGCGGGTGGTCGTTCCGGGGCCCGATGCCCTTCCGCACCCCGCGTGCCGACGCGGAGGATGCCGCCGAGAGCCGGGCGGCGAGACGAGTCGCCGACGTCACCGATGACAGGTTGACGTCACAGTGACGATTTTAGGCGTTAGGTGCGTTTCTGTCAGCGTGTCGGCAGGACACACCTACCTGACCCCCGTTGACACGACGCATCGCCCGTCGTGCGGCCGAACCCGCAGGACGTGGGGCCGGGGCGTACGCGCCCGGTGCGGGGGAACCGGGCGCGGGTTCCCGGAGATCTGGCCGGTGGCGCGCGTCACGGGCCGGGCCGTCGCGCGCCCCGAGGTGGTGGCGGTGCTATCCCCGCGCGTGGTCGGGGTGGGGGCCGAGCAGGTCCCAGCGGTTGCCCGCGATGTCCAGGAACACCGCCAGGCGCCCGTAGGGCTCCTCGCGGGGCTCGGTGACGAACGTGACGCCGTGCTCCCGCATGCGGGCGTAGGACTTGTCGAAGTCGTCCACGCGCAGGAAGAAGCCGACGCGGCCCGCCGCCTGGTCGCCGACCGCGGCCCGCTGGCGCTCGCCGTCGGCCTTGGCGAGCAGCAGCCCGGTGCCGCCGCCCGGGGGCCGGACCACGACCCAGCGCTTCGGGCGGCCGTCGTTGGTGAGGGAGGGGACGTCCTCGGCGAGCTCGAAGCCGAGGACCTCCGTGAAGAACGCGATGGCGGGGTCGTAGTCCGCCACGACGATCGTCACAAGATCGATGTGCATCGCGCGAGCGTAGCGGCACGCGGGCGGGGAGCGGGAAACGCCGCGTTGACAGCGCTGGTGGAATGGGGCGCATGGTCTCCGCGCGCGTCTGGCTCGATGTCCCCTACTCGCAGAAGGACGCGGCGAAGGCGGCCGGGGCGCGGTGGGATCCGGCCGCGCGCCGGTGGTACGCGCCGCGCGCCGGGATGGCGGGGCTGGAGCCGTGGCTGCCGCTGCCGGAGGTGCCCGGGCTGCTGCCGGGCGAGGACCGGTCGTTCGGGTCCGGGCTGTTCGTGGACCTGGTCCCGGCGAGCTGCTGGTTCACGAACGTGCGGTCCTGCGTGGACGAGCGCGACTGGGAACGCCTCCGCCGGATGATCACCGGGCGGGCGGGGCGGCGCTGCGAGATCTGCGGTCGCGGCGAGGACCGCGCCACCCGCCGCCGGCTGGAGGCGCACGAGCGGTGGGCCTACGACCCGGCGGCGCGGGTGCAGGCGCTGCGGCGGCTGGTGTGCGTGTGCAGCGACTGCCATCTGGCCACGCACCTGGGGTTCGCCGAGGTCAGCGGCCGGGGCGGGGAGGCGTTCGCGCACCTGTGCGAGTTGACGGGGCTGTCGGAGGCGGACGCGCGGCTGCACGTGGAGGCGGCGTTCGAGCTGTGGAGTCGGCGGTCGGCGGTCGTGTGGGAGCTGGACCTGAGCATGCTCACCGACGCGGGCGTCCGGCTGCGTCCCCCGCCGGACGCCGGGGAGCGGGCCCGCGAGGCGCGCCGTCACCTCGGCTGACGCGGGGGCCGCGTCACGGGGCCGCCTGCGACCGGGGGGACGTGAACGCCTTCCAACCGCCCGCCGGGGCCGCGCCGACGCCCAGCGTGCGCAGCTTCGCCAGCACCGCCGGGTCCTGGGCGTCCAGCCACTCCACCAGTTGCTTGAACGACACCAGCCTCACGTCCGACCTGGCCGCCATCCGCTCCAGGGCGTCGGCGACGGCGTTCATGTAGATGCCGTTGTTCCACTGCTCGAAGTGGTTGCCGATGAACAGCGGGGCGCGGTTGCCGTTGTAGGCACGGGCGAAGCCCGCCATGTAGGCGTTGGTGGCCTCGCGCTGGTAGCGGGCCTGGAGGGCGGGGTTCGCCCGCACGTTGCCGGGCTGGTTGGCCATGATGTTGTAGTCCATCGACAGCACCCCGAACCGTTTGCCCGGGTACGGCAGGGACTGCAACGGCAGGTTCCATACGCCGCGCGTCTTTCCCGGCCACACCTGGAGGCCGCCCGGCGAGCTGGCGTCGTACTTCCAGCCGAGCTTGGCGGCGGCGCGCAGCAGGTTGGGCCGGCCCTCCAGGCACGGGGTCCGGCCGCCGGCCAGCTCCCGGTCGTAGTCGAACGACAGGTCCGGCAGGTCGGTGAAGCCGGTGTTGGCCTTCCAGTTCCGCACGAACGAGCCCGCCTGGGCGATCTCGCTGCGCCAGTCCGCGACCGTCCAGGACCCGACGCCGCCGGGGCCGCAGAAGTGGCCGTTGAAGTGGGTGCCGATCTCGTGGCCGTCACGGTGGGCGCGGTCGACCAGCCGGATCGTGGCGCGGACGCCGTTGTCGGACAGGAACGGGATCGCCGAGGAGCCGGGCGCGCGGTGCGGCGGCCTGTACAGCGTCCGCTTGGACTCGGGCAGCATGTACAGGCCGCTCAGGAAGAACGTCATCGTCGCCCGGTGCTTGCGGGCCAGCTCCAGGAAGCGCGGGAACTGCCGGTCGTCGCCCGCCCCGGCCCCGTCCCAGGAGAACACCACGAACTGCGGCGGTTTCTCGCCGGGCTGGAGCCTGCGCGGCCCGGGGTCGCCGGCCGGGCCGCGTCCGGCGGTGGTCCCGGTCCCGGTGGTGCGGCCGTCGGCGGTCTGGCAGGCGGTCAGCGCGGCGGCGGCCAGCGCCGCCGTCGCGAGCGCGGCGAAGGGCTTGGTTCTCATGCTCGTCCCCCTGTGCGGGTCCGGGCCTCGGCACGCGCTGGGGGCGGGGGTGGGAGGGGCGTGGAGGGCCGGGAGGTCGGTTCGCTCGCCGGTGGCGGCTGGAGGCCGCGGGACCGGAGAGCCGCCCGGGGCCGCCGGGCGGAGGCTCCTTGGCACTCTCGGGGCGGCACGCTCGCGGGCGATGGGCGCCAGCCAGGATAACCGCGGTCCGGACAGGCTTTGACCGGACCGGTCGAGCCGGGTGTCAGGAGGCGGCGTTGGCGTGCCAGTCGATGTGGTGGTGGTACATCCAGGCCATCTTCGCCATCGCGTCGGGGCCGTCGGCCCTGCGGAGGATGACCGGCAGGGCCAGGTCGCGCAGCGTCCGCCCGACGGCCCCCTGCTTCTTGGTGTTGTTCATCCGCGCGCCCCACTTCACGATCCGCTCGACGCGGGGGCGGCGCAGGGCCTCGTAGCGTTCCAGGGCGGCCGGGACGGTGGGCAGGTCGCGCAGGCACCGCGCGAGGACCACCGCGTCCTCGGCCGCCAGCGAGGCGCCCTGGCCGGAGGCGGGCGAGACCGCGTGGGCCGCGTCGCCGATCACCACCATGGAACCGTCGTGCCAGGTCGGGACGGTCGGCAGGTCGTACAGGTTGGTCATGCCGACCTCGCCGGCGGTGGCCGCGACGATCCGCGCGCCGGGCGCGCGGTCGGGGGCCAGCCGCGCGGCGAGCCCGTCCCTGATCTCCCGGCCGGTGAGGCGGCGCAGCTCCTCGCGGGACGGCTCGTGCCGCGCGGGCGGGTTGGCGAACCACCAGACCTGCCCGTCGGGGGCGATGGTGTAGCCGAAGAAGCAGTCGCGGCCCCAGATCATCACGTAGTCCCCGGGTGCGGCGTCGAGGTCGAGGCCGGCCGCGGGGGCGAAGCCGCCGGTGTTGCCGAGGCCGCTGTAGCGGGGGCGGGGGGCGGCGGCGTCGATGAGGCCGCGGGTGACCGAGTGCACGCCGTCCGCCCCGACCAGGACGGCGCCGTCGGCGGTGGCGCCGTCGGCGAACCGGGCCCGGACTCCGCCGCCGGGCAGCCTCTCCGCGCCGGTGAGGCGCTTGCCGTGGTGGACGGGGATGCCGCGCTTGACCACCAGGTCGTACAGGCCGCCGTACAGGTCGGAGCGGCGCAGGGTGTGGGTGACGGTGCCGTCGTCCAGCACCGGCCCGATCTCCATCGAGCCCAGGTGCTTGCCGGTGCCGCTCTGGAACCGGATCCGGCCGGTCGGGAAGCCCGCGTCCAGCGCCACGTGGTGGGCGTCCACGGCGCGCAGCGCGTCCAGGCCGTTGACCGCCACGGTCAGGAACACGCCGTGGTCGAGCCCGGCGCTGTGGTCGTAGGCCTCGAACAGCTCGGGCTCCAGCCCCGCCCGCTGGGCGGCCAGCGCGGCGACGGTGCCGGCGACCCCGCCGCCGATGATCAGAACGCGCATCGGGAAACCTCCCGGTGAAAAGTACTTCGTTCGGACGAACGAAACATATGGGGACCGCACGCCCCCGTCAAGCGTTTCGTTCGCTCGAACTAAATAGATAGGCTGGCCGCATGACCGATCGGGAAGAGCTGATCGCGCGGCTGATGACCGCCGGCCGGGAGCTGAGCGCCGCCGCGGTGATGTTCCACACCGCGCTGGCCGCCCGCCAGGGCCTCACCGCGACCGAGGAGAAGGCGCTGGACCTGCTGGAACGCTTCGGCCCGCTGACCGCCCGCCAGCTGGCGGCCCACGCGGGCCTCGCGCCCGCGTCGGTGACCGGGCTGGTCGACCGGCTGGAGCGCAAGGGCTTCGCGCGGCGCACGCCCAACCCGGCCGACAAGCGCAGCGTGCTCGTCGAGGGCGTCCCCGACCGGATGGCCGATCTCGCCCCGCTCTTCGACCACTACGTGGCGTCGCTGAACGAGCTGGTCACCCGGTACAGCGACGCCGAACTGGCCGCGATCGTGGACTTCCTCACCGAGGCCGCCGCCCGCCAGCGCGACGCCACGCGCCTGCTCCAGAACGGCGCCCCCGACGCCCCGGAACGCTGACGGTCAGCGTCCGGCGAACTCGTCGTCGTACTCGTCGGGGTAGGGCAGGCGCTGGCCCGCCTGCATGCCGCCGGAGGCGCGGCCCTCCGGCTCCTCCCAGGGCTCCTGGCGGCCGAGCGCGGTCAGGTCCAGGTGGTAGTAGGAGCCGCCGACCGCCTCGGTGCCCCGCGCGTAGGCCGAGTACGTGTGGTACACGGTGTCGCCGTCGCGCAGGAAGCAGCTCGCGCCGTGCAGCTCCATGGGCTGGTCGGTGAACCAGTCCTGGCCCGCCGCGGCGAACTCCTCCCGGGTCCGGTAGTTGTACTCGATCGGCGCGACCGACTCGTCCAGCGTCACGTGGAAGTCGACGTTGAAGTCGCCGCCGAACGAGGAGTACCAGGGGAACGGCCAGCCCATCTCCTCCCGGAACGGCTCGATCCTGCCGAACGGGGCGCGGGAGACCACCGCGTAGGTGGTGGCCCGCTCGTGCAGGTGCCGCAGGAGCCCGACGGAGACCTCGGCGAGCGTGGACGAGCAGCTACGGCAGGCGCGTTCCCACTCCGGATCCCACATGGCGTGGTAGACGTACAGCTGCCTGCGGCCCTCGAACAGGTCGAGCAGCGTCGCCTTGCCGCGCGGCCCCTCGAAGACGTACTCCTTGTCGATCCTCACCATGGGGAGGCGGCGGCGCTCGGCGTTGAGCGCGTCGCGGGCCCGGGTGAACTCCTTCTCCTTGGCGAGGAGCTCCTTGCGCGCCCGGACCCACTCCTCCCGGGAAACGATGTCGGGCAGGGACATGGGACCTCCAGACGTCGGAACGCTCTCCGGATGGAGACCGGAACGCGCGCCCGAACTCATCGGCACAGTCTGAACGATTTACCTTGCACGCTGTCAGGAGGCGGATGACACAGTGGGGGCATGGACCACGCCGCTCATTTCCGCCGCGAAGTGGAAGCGTTCGAGGCCGCCGTGCGGCCCCTGGCCGGGAGGGGGGACGCGCCGCTGGTCCCGTCCTGTCCCGAGTGGACCGTGTCCGACCTGGTCGTCCATCTCGGATGGGTGCACCGGCGGGTCGCCGCGATCATCCGGGACCGGCGGGACACGCCACCCGAGCTCACCGACACGGCCCTGTTCGGCCTGCCCGAGGACCACGCGCACTGGCCCGACCCCCGCGACACCCCCAACCACGGCCCGCTGCTCGCCGAGGTGGTCGACTGGTTCGCCGAGGGCGCGGCGGGGCTGGCGGAGCTGCTCGCGGGCACCGCCCCCGACGTGCGCGTGTGGACGTGGTCGCGGGAGCAGAGCGTCGGGTTCTGGCGGCGCATGCAGACCATCGAGGCGGCCGTGCACCGGTGGGACGCGGAGAACGCCGTCGGCGCCGCCCGTCCCCTCGACGGCGAGCCGGCGGCCGACATGGTGCCGCAGACGTTCGAGGTCATGGTGCCGGCGCGGCGGGAATGGCGGAAGGCCCCGGCCGGGGAGGGCGAGACGTACCGGTTCCGACGGAGCGACGGGCCCGAGGCGTGGACGGTGCGGTTCGACGGAGACGAGGTGCGGCTCGGCCGGGACGACGGCGGGGACGGCGACCGGGACGTGGAGGTCGTCGGGAGCGCGTCGGACCTGGCGCTGTTCCTGTGGGGCCGGATCCCGGCGGAGCGGTTGGAGGTCCGCGGGGACCCGGCCGCGCTGGAGCGCTACTTCGCGCTGGCGCCACCCGTGTGATCACGCTGGAACGTCGCGTACAGCCACCACAGCGACGGCAGCAGCAGCACCGCCCCCACCGCGAGCGCGGCCAGCGACGCGCCCAGCACCGCGTCGGTGGCCGCCGCGTCGTCGATGTCCACGCCGGGCAGCAGGCGCGGGTACCGGCCGAGGCCCCACCCCCACAGCAGCCCGGTGACCGCCAGCGCCGCCGTCACCCGCACGGAACGGAACCTGCGCAGCCACAGCAGCACCAGCGAGGCGATCCCCATCCCCACCGACAGGACCAGCAGCGGCAGCGCCGACCCGCGCGTCAGCTCCCGGAACAGGTCCGGGGCGTCGAAGGCGAGCACCCACAGGCCCAGCACCGACAGCGCCCCGACGACCCCGCCGGTGGCCAGCGCGCGGGTGCGGAACCGCGCCACCAGCTCGGGGGACCCGGCGCGTTCGGCGTCGCGGGTCAGGTACACCGCCGCCAGGTAGGCCGACACGCCGACCGCCAGGGCCCCGCTGACCAGGGACGTCGGGTTCAGCCAGCTCGTGAGCAGGTTCCCGGCGGCGATGCCCGGCGGCACCCGGCCGGACGCGAGCGCGCCCGCGACCGTCCCCAGGAAGAACGGCGTCACCAGCGACGAGAACGCGAACACCGCCCCGAACAGCCGGCGCCGCCACAGCCCCGTGCTGACCTTCCGGAACGCGAACGCCGACCCCCGCGCGATGATCCCCAGCGCGACCAGGGTCAGCGGGATGTAGAGCGTGGAGGACAGGGCGGCGAACACCGACGGCACGCCCGTCCAGGTCAGCACGATCACGAAGATCAGCCAGACGTGGTTGGTCTCCCAGACCGGGCCGATGGAGTGCTCGACCAGGTCGCGCTGGGGACGGCCGCGTTCGGCGTTCCCGGCGAGCAGGTCCCAGATGCCGCCGCCGAAGTCCGCGCCGCCGAACAGCACGTACGCGGTCAGCCCGATCCACAGCACCGCCATCGTGACGTCGTGCAGGGCCACCGGTCACACCACCTTGGACTCGGTCACGTCGCTCTCCTGCGGCGCGACGGGAACGGGCTTGTCGCGCACCATCCGGCGCAGTACGTACACGGTCGCGACCGTCAGCACCGCGTACACGGCGCTGACCAGCACGAACCCCCAGACCAGGCCGGGCGCGGGGTTGACGGCGTCGCGGGTGCGCAGCACGCCGAACACGATCCACGGCTGCCGCCCGACCTCGGTGACGACCCACCCGGCCTCCAGCGCCAGCACCGCCGCCAGCCCCGACAGCGCCGACGCCCGCCAGAACCACGGGGTGCGCGGCAGGTCTCCGCGCCGCCACCGGTACACGGCCAGCCACACCACCAGTCCCAGCAGCGCGAACCCCATCCCGACCATGACCTGGAACGCCCAGTGCACGACGTTCACCGGCGGCCGGTCGGCGGGCGGCACCTGGTCCAGGCCCTTGACCTCGGCGTTCGGATCGAAGTGGGCCAGCAGCGACAGGCCGTGGGGGATCTCCAGGGCGTAGCGCATCTCGCCGTCCACGGCGATGCCGCCGATGTGCATCGGAACGCCGCGTCCGGTGCGGAAGACTCCTTCCATCGCGGCGAGCTTGACCGGCTGGTTCTCGGCGACGAAGTGCGCGGCCCAGTCCCCCACGCCGATCTGCACGGGCGTGATCACGGCGGCGACGGTGAACGGCAGCAGGAACCCCAGCCGGTGGTAGCGGTCGCGCCGCCCGCGCAGCCACGCCACCGCGTACACGCTCGCGGTCGCGAACCCGGCGACCATGAACGCCGCCAGGATCATGTGGACGGTCTGCGGCGGCGTCGCCGGGTTGAACATCGCCGCCCACGGGTCGACGGCGACGACCCTGCCGTCCCGGGTGGCGAAGCCGGTGGGGACCTGCATCCAGGCGTTGGCGGTCACGACGAAGAAGGCGCTGGCCACGCCCGCCAGCACGATCGGGACCCCGGCCAGCATGTGCTGGACGGGCGGCAGCCGGTCCCAGGCGTACAGGTAGATCCCCAGAAAGATCGCCTCGATGAAGAACGCGATGCCCTCCATCGCGAACGGCAGCCCGATGACCTCCCCGTACGTCCCCATCAGGCCCGGCCACAGCAGCCCCATCTCAAAGGACAGGATCGTCCCCGAGACGGCCCCGACCGCGAACAGCACGCCCATGGCCCGCGCCCACCGCCGCGCCAGCAGCCGGTAGTGCACGTCGCCGGTGCGGTGCCCGCGCCACTCCGCCAGCAGCGTGATCAGCGGCATGCCGACGCCCAGGCAGGCCAGCACGATGTGCCAGCCCAGCGACAGCGCCATCTGCATCCGCGCGGCCCCGAGGTCGACATCGGTGACCTCGGCCGCCAGGGCCGCCGTCGCCCAGCGCGCGTCCATGTGTCCCCCTCCGACGGTCCGGCTCCGATGCTCCGGCCGGAACGGTCGCGTACCCCCGACGCGGACGACCGCGTTCCGGTCAGCGGCGGTCACCTGCCGTCATGATTGACCACTCTCGGTAATCAACCTGATGGTACGCGGCGCAGCGGACCGCCCGCGGGGAGGGTCCCTGCGTGCCACCGGCGGCCGGTCGTTCAGGGGGACGGCGGCTCCTCGCGCCGGGCGTCGCCCGGCGACGCCCCGTAACGTTCCCGGTAGAGCGCGGAGAAGCGGCCGGCGTGGGGGAAGCCCCAGCGCGTCGCGATCCCCGCGACCGTGCTCCCGTCGTCGGCGACGGCCCGCAACAGCGCGCGGTGCGCGTGCCCCATCCGCACCTCGCGCAGGTACGCCAGCGGCGTGGTGTCGCGGTGGCGCCGCATCCCCTGCTGCAACGCCCGCACCCCGACCCCGGCCGCGGTCGCGATCTGGACCAGGGTGATGTCGTCCCCGGCGTGCTCCTCGATGAACTCCACCGCCCGCCGCACCACCAGCGGCCCCTGCCCGTGTTCGGCGAACCGCTCGCGCCCGGGCACCGGGAACGTGTCCACGAACGTCAGCGCCAGCAGGTGGAACATCGCGGTGCGGCTCAGCTCGCTGTCGCGGATCTCGGGATTGCGCAGGAAGCCGTCGCTCACGTGCCGGACCACCGAGCCCCAGTGGCGTTCGCGGACCGCCGACACCGGGCGCGCCGTCCCCATCAGCAGGTCGTCGAGGCCGATTCCGGCGAGCGCGCCGACCTCCGCCACGATCGCCGCCGGGGACAGCACCACCGCCCCCAGGGTGCAGTCCTTCCAGCGCACCGCGGAGCGCGAGTCCCGGCCGCACAGCAGCGACTGCCCGGGCCGGATGACGACCTCCGCGCCGCCCCGCCACGGCGCCATGGCCACCATCCCGTCGAGGCAGTGCAGCACCGTCAGCAGGGGGTAGGGCTCGACGACGATCCTCCGGGCCGCCGAGTGCCACAGCAGGCCCACGCCGAACCGGTCCTCCTCGACCATCGTGGAGCGGCACTCGAACCCGTCGACCTCCCCGGCGAAAAGGAGCGAGTGTTCGACGTGGACGGATCTCAGATGGTCGTGCACGACCTCGGGGTCCCCGCTACGGAAGTCGTGTCGACGGACGTCGGGCGTTCCGCCCGTTGCGCGTGCCACACCACCCGCCCGGCCTGCCGGCGGCCCCCGGTTCCGGGAACCGCGCCCTCCGGTCACGAGCCGCGACCGTGCCACCACTGTAGACACCGAACGCATCGGCTTGTCCAGGGAACGCACGCGAATGGCACCTCCGCGTCCGCCGTGATCCGCTGGGGCATGGGTAGCGAAAGCCTGGGTCCAGCACCTACTCGGGGCCTCGCGGGTTGAAAACACAGCCCGCGAGGCCGTCTCCCCGGCAGCGCGGGGAGGGGCGCGCCGGTGGGGAGATCCTCGCCCGTCGCGGTCCCGGCGTTCGGCACACTGGGGGTGTCGGTGCCGGGCGAGGCGGGAGGGTCAATGAACGGGTTGTTCGAGGTCGACGAACCACCGGCGGCGTCGGTCCCGGCGTCGGTCACGCCGGTCGTCGTGCACACCGACGGCGGATGCAGCCCCAATCCCGGGCCCGGAGGCTGGGGCGCCGTGCTGCGGTACGGGGAGCACGTCAAGGAACTGTGCGGCGGGGAGTCCGACACCACCAACAACCGGATGGAGCTCATGGCCGCCATCCGGGCGCTGGAGCACCTGACGCGGCCCTCGTTCGTGCAGGTCCACACCGACTCCACCTACGTGCGGCAGGGCATCACCCAGTGGATGCGCTCCTGGAAGCGCAACGGCTGGCGGACCGCCGACCGCAAGCCCGTCAAGAACGACGACCTGTGGCGGCGCCTGGACGAGGCGACGCGGCGGCACCGCGTGGAGTGGTTCTGGGTGAAGGGCCACGCCGGGGACCCCGGCAACGAACGCGCCGACGCCCTGGCCACCGAGGGCCGCCTGAAGCACGGCCTCTAAGCACGGCGGCCCCGGCCCGGGAAAGCGGGTTGACCCTCACGTGACGTGAGGAAATACGTTCCAGTCGTGAGGACGATGACGAAGGGCTACTCGGTGGGAACGGTGGCGCGGATGACCGGTGTCACCATCCGGACCCTGCACCACTACGACGAGATCGGGCTGCTGGAGCCCAGCGAGCGCACCGGCACCGGCTACCGCCGGTACGACGACGCCGACCTGGAGCGGTTGCAGCAGATCCTCGGCTACCGGGAGCTCGGCTTCGGCCTCGACGAGATCAGGACCATCCTCGACGCCCGGGGTGGCGACACCCTGGCGCTGTTCCGGCACCAGCACGCGCTGCTGACCGAACGGATCGCACGGCTCCAGCGGATGGTCACCGCACTGGAACACACCATGGAGGCACACCTCATGGGCATCGCCCTCACGCCGGAGGAGAGATTCGAGGTCTTCGGCGACGACGACCCGTCCCGTTACGCCGAGGAGGCCGAACAGCGCTGGGGCGGCGGCGACGGCTGGGCCGAGTCGCAGCGCCGCGTCTCCTCCTACACCAAGCGGGACTGGATGCGTTTCAAGGACGAGGCCGCCGAGCTGACCGGGCGGATGGTCGACGCCATGCGGTCCGGCGTCGCGCCGGGCGACCCGGCCGCGATGGACCTGGCCGAGGAGCACCGCCGGCACATCTCGACCTGGTTCTACGACTGCACCTACGAGATCCACCGGGGTCTGGCGGAGCTGTACGTGACCGACGAGCGCTTCACCGGGACGATCGACCGCGCGGCGGCGGGCCTGTCGGCCTGGCTCCGCGACGCGATCCTGGCGAACGCCGACCGCGCGGGCTCCTGACCCGGCGTTCCGCGCGGTCACGGGGCGGCGCGGTCACGGGGCGGCGCGGCCCAGGGTCGCGTTCGCCCTGGGGTCTTCGGGGCCGAACGTCACCCCCAGGGAGTCGGCCCCGATGGTGATCCCGACGGTGTCGCCCCGGCAGCCGCGGGCGGGCGCGTTGACGACCTCGCGGAACTCCACGTAGGAGTCGTCCCCGTCGCGCGGGGTCAGGGTGCTGGTGCAGCCGGCGTCCAGGTAGACGACGGTGCCGTGGCCCTCACCGGCCTTGAACGTGAAGCGGACCCGGTCGCCGGTCGCGGCGCCCGCGTCCTCCAGCCTGCCCTCCCACGTCCCGACGAGGCCCCGGGGGATCGGCGGCTCCCGCTTCCACGCGTGGGCGGTGACCGCCGACACGCAGGCCGCCAGCGCGAACAGGTACCCGACGAGCACGACCAGCAGCACTCCCCCGCCCTTGCTGGGCCGGAACGTCCCCGAGGGCTGGGGGGCGGCCGCGCCGGCGGCGGGGCGGGCGGCGCGCTGCCGGTCGTAGGCCTCGCGGTCCCGCAGCAGGACGTCGCGGGCGGTCTTCAGCAGGTGGAGGCGGCGGCCCGCCTCGGTGTGGGCCGCCGGCTCCGGGCTGGCGTCGGGGTGGACGGCGCGGACCCGGAGGGCGAACGCCCGGCGGATCGCCCGCTCGTCGGCGTCGTCGGGAACGCCGAGCAGTTCGTAGGCGTCATGGCCGTCCAGTTCGCGGTGGGCGTCGTCCATCCCGGTCTCCGAGCGCGGGGAGGGCGTGCGGATCTCGCGCGCCCTCGCCCGAGGGTATTGCCCCGCTCCGTCCCGCGACTGACCGCGAACGGCCAGCGCGACCGTTGTCACCCGTGTTGTTGGCGATCTTGTTAGATTGCTGCGGAACGGGAGGGGGTCGCGTGGGCAAGCTGGTGCGCTGGGAGACCGACCAGGGGCCGGTCGTCGTCGAGTTGTCGGCGAACGAGCCGGGGTTCGTGGGGGTCTCCCGGATCGACGACGTCCTGTTCGAGGCCAAGGGCAGGCTCGAGGACGCCATGCAGGGCGTGCGCGCCGCCGCCCAGACCGCGTTGCTGGGGCTGCGCGAGGGGATGGACCGGCCCGACCAGATCGAGCTGGAGTTCGGCGTGAAGTTCAACGCCGCCGCCGGGGCCGTCATCGCCAAGACCTCCATGGAGGGGCAGATGAAGGTGAAGCTCACCTGGGGCGCGCCCGTCCAGCAGGTCGAGGTCGAGACCGGCAACGGCGCCGGGGCCACCGGGAATGAGGCCGGGAACGGGGCCTGACCGCGGATGGGCGGAGGGGAATGGCACGCCTGGGTCGAGGCCGGTCCCAGCCGGGGGGCCGCGTTCCTGGTCGCCCCGGGCAAGCTGCTGACGTGCGCTCATGTCGTGCGGGGATGCGCGGAGGCCCGGGTCGGCCTCGCCGATCTGCCGCCGCTGACGGCCCGGGTCCGCCGGTGCGGCGACTGGACGCGGCAGAACGACCCCGGCGACGTGGCGGTCCTGGAGCTTCCCCACGAGATGGGGCCGGACCCGGCGGAGATGGCCGCGCCCGACGCGCTGCTCGACCCGCGAACGTGGCACAGCGACCTGCGCGTCTACGGGTTCCCCGGCTCCGACCGGCAGATCCGGTACGCGACCGTGCGGACCGCCGCCGACATGGTGCAGCACCGGGAGTGGTGGCAGGTCCGCGCCCGGCACGGCGACCGGATCGAGGCCGGTTACAGCGGCGGCGCGGTCTACGACCCCTACAGCGGCCGGGTCGTCGGGATGCTCACCGACGTCGACCCCGACGATCCCGACGACGAGCGCAGGCGCGGCGCCGTCGGCCGCATGCTGCCGATCGGGACGCTGCGCCGGTACTGGGAGGAGCTCGACGACCACCTGCCGCTGACGTGGCTGGACGCGGCGGCCCGCCGCGAGCTGCGCCGGGCCCTGGCCGGGCTGCCCGCCGACCCGGCCGCCGCCGCGCGCGTGCTGGACCTGCCGCCGACCCGGCCGCTGCGGTCGGCGTGGGACGCCGCCCGGTACATCGCCGAGGGGTTCGACGAGGAACGTCTCGCGCGTTACCTGGCGGCGTCGTCCCCGGGCGTCCCGCGGCTGGCCGAATGGCGGCGACGGCACCTGCCCGCGCCGGAGCGCACCGGCCGCGCCGAGCCCGCTTCGATCATCGTGCGGCTGGAGCGCATGACCCACGGCCACGACGTCACCGTGCAGACCTGGATCGACGGCGCGCCCGGCCCCTCCGGGGACACCGTGCGGGTCGCCGCCGAGAAGGACGTGCGGCAGGCGGTCGAGCGGAGCGTCGAGGCCATCGGCCCCGTCGTCGACGACCGGCCCGACCTCGACTGGATGATCGAGTTCGCGGTCCCGGCGCACTGGCTGGGCAAGCCGTTCGAGGACTGGTACCTCAACCGGGGCCGGCGGCTGCGGATGCGCGGCTACCCGGTGGTCGTGCGGGACGTGACGCGGCTGCGGCCCGAGCCGTTCCTGCGCGACCAGGCGCGGCGGCGCTGGAAACGGCTGCGCGACCCCGGCAACCCCTACCAGGTGGACTGCCGCCCGCCCGCGCCGGGCGCCTTCCGCGACCTGCTGGAGGCCCATGACCACCTGGGCCTGCTGGTGTACGGGTCGTCGCCGGGCCGCGCGCACCTGAAAGCCGCGCTCGACCTGGCCGTCCCGGTGATGCTGTGGCCGCGCGGCAGGTGCGCCGACGCCGACCACGCGGACTGCTCCGGGCACCGGACGCGCCGCACGCTGGTCGGGCGCGTCGCGGGCGTCGACCCCGGCGGCCTGCCCGGCGCGGTCCACGAACTGCGCCGCGAGGCCCTGCGCCACAAGGCGCTGGGCTGCGGGCCGCACTGCGGCGACGCGCTGACCCTGCTGTGGGACGACCCGTCCCGGCTGCCCGACCCCCCGCTCGCCATGGAGGTGTGAGCCGGTGTCCGACTGGCTGATCTACACCGGGAACGCCCGGGAACCGCACGACGGCGTCGACCGGCTGCCGCCGCCCCCGCCGTGGCGGGCGTTCGACGGCGGGCCGCCGCTGCCCGCCCCCGGGGGCGACTCCGGCAACCGGCACCAGGCGACCGCCTACCGGCCGTCCGACGACGCCGTCCGGCAGGTCAACGCCGCCCTCTACCTGCGGCGGCCGCTGCTGGTGACCGGCCCGCCCGGCACCGGCAAGTCCACCCTCGCCTACGCGGTCGCCCACGAACTGCGCCTCGGTCCCGTCCTGCACTGGCCGATCACCAGCCGCGCCACGCTGCGCGACGGCCTCTACCAGTACGACCCGCTGACCCGCCTGTACGCGGCGGGCAAGGAGACCGACACCGACGACATCGGCCGCTACATCCGCCTCGGCCCGCTCGGCACCGCGCTGCTCCCGCACGAACGGCCCCGCGTCCTGCTCGTCGACGAGATCGACAAGAGCGACATCGACCTGCCCAACGACCTGCTCACCATCTTCGAGAAGGGCGAGTACGAGATCCCGGAGCTGGCCCGGCTCGCCGAGCCGACCGCCGACGTGCTGACCGCCGACACCGGCGGCGCGCGCGTCACCGTGACCGGCGGGCGGGTGCGCTGCGCGGCGTTCCCCCTGGTGGTGATGACCAGCAACGGCGAACGCGAGTTCCCGCCCGCGTTCCTGCGCCGCTGCGTCACGCTGGAGCTGCGCCAGCCGTCCGACGAACGCGAGCTGGCCGCGATCGTCCGCGAGCACCTGGGCGACCTGGCCGACCGGAGCGAGGACCTGGTGCGGCGGTTCCTGGCGCGCGCGGCGAACGGCACCCTGGCGACCGACCAGCTCCTCAACGCCGTCTACCTGTGCCGCCACGCCGACGCCGCCGACCGCCACGACCTGGCCGACCGGCTGATGCCGTACCTGACCGGCACCGCCGATGACGATTGACCGTCTCCGCGACGCGCTGGGCTCGCTCGGCCCGCCGCCGGACGCGGTCGAGCTGAGCGAGATGCTCTGGCTCGCCCACCATCTCGCCCCGGCCCCGGAGCCCGTCCCGGAACTGGGGCCCGCCCCCGCTCCCCCGGCCCCCGGACCGCCGGAGGGCACCCGTCCGGAGCCGCCGCGCCGGGATCCCGTTCCCGGGCCGCGCGAGCCGGAGCGGCCCCGGGCCCTGCACCCGCCCGCCCCGTCGCCGGCGCGGGAGGGCGGCGCGGCCCGGGAGATCCTGGTGCCGACCGCGCCGATGCTGACCGACCCGCTCGGAGTCCAGCGCGCGCTGCGGCCGCTGAAACGCCGCGTCCCCTCCCGCCGCCTGCGCGAGCTGGACGAGGAGGCGACGGCGGCGCACATCGCCGAAACCCGCCTCGCCCACGCCCGCCGGTGGCTGCCGGTGCCGGTCCCGGTGCTGGCCCCGGCGCTGGAGCGCTGGCTGAGCCTGGCCCTGGTCGTGGACACCGGCCCGACCATGAGGCTGTGGCGCCCGCTGGCCCGCGAACTGACCGAGGTGCTGCTTCGGCAGGGCGCGTTCCACGACATCCGCGTCACGTACCTGCGCGGGTCCGGCCACGTCTCCACGACGCCCGGCGGTTCCCCGCGCGCCCCGGCGACCCTGCTGGACCCGACCGGCCGCCAGGCGGTGCTGGTGCTGTCGGACTGCTCCGGCCCGCACTGGTGGGACGGCCGGGCCCCGGCCGCGGTCCGCCGCTGGGCCGCGACGGGCCCGACCGCGATCCTCAACCCCCTCCCCGAGCGCCTGTGGCGGCGCTCGGCCGCCCCCACGAACCCCGGTCTGGCGCACCTGCTGCGACCGGGCCTGCCCAACGCGGACCTGCGGTTCGCGCCGTTCGACGGCGACGAGCCGCCGGACCTGCCCGTGCCGGTGCTGGAGATCGCGCCGCGCTGGCTGTCGGACTGGGCCTACCTGGTGGCGGGCTCGGAGCCCCGGCCGGTGGCCTGCGCGACGTTCCCGACCGCGCCCCCGGCGGCCCCGGTCCACCGCGAACACCGCCTCCCCGTGGAGGAACGCGTCCGCCGCTTCCTGGCCGCCGCGTCCCCGGGCGCGGCGGAACTGGCGGCCCACGCGGCGGTCGCGGTCCCGTCGCTGCCGGTGCTCCGCCTGATCCAGCACCGCGTCCTGGGCCGCTCGGGCCCGAGCCAGCTTGCGGAGGTGCTGCTCAGCGGCCTGCTGCGACCGGCGGACGACCACTATGAGTTCGTGGACGGGGCCCGCGAGGCGCTGCTGGCCGCGCTCCCCCGCCCCGAGGCCCTGCACACCCGCAACGTCCTGAACGCGATCTCCGCCGAGATCACCCGCCGCGCGGGCACGGCGACCGAGACGTTCCCGGCGTTGCTGGGAGCGGAGGACGGCGACCGCCTCCTCCCGGCCGACGGCCGGAAGTTCGCGTTCCTGAGCCCCGAGGCCCAAACGTTCCTGGACCGCCGCACCCCACCCCGCCCCGCCACCGACGCACCGGACCTGCTGGAGTTGAACAAGGTCACCGAGCCGGACGCGTTCCCCGGAGCCTGGGAACGGAATCCGCGCCGGCCGGTGATCGGACTGGATCACAAGGGACGGCCGCTCGTCTTCGATCCTTTCGTTTCAGGGGGCGTCGGTTCACACGGCGTGGTGTTCGGAGAGCCGGAGACCCGGAGCGCCCTGGTGCGCTCGATCGTGTTGGCGCTGGCCGCGTCCTACTCTCCCGACCTGGTCGGTGTCACGCTCGGCGGCCTCGACTTCCAACCGCTTGGCGCCCCGGTCGACCTTCCGCATTTCGTTCGGTCCGGCTCCCGGATCGCCATCCGCCCAGCGACCCTGGACCGTCTCGCCGCCTGGCTGGAGGCGGAGCTCGACCTGCGGGCGTCACTGCTGGCTGGCGAGACCCGGTGGTGGCACGACCTCCAGAGATCGGAGGGTGTGAGCGCGGCGGCGCTGCTCGTCGTGCTGGACATTCCGCTCGCGTCGGCACCGGAGACGGCCAGGCTGTCCTTCGTGCTCGCCCGCGCGGTCGAGGAGGGCCCACGGCTGGGTGTCCACCTGCTCCTCTCCACCGGCACGATCGACCGGCGTGGACCATGGGGGCGGATAACCGAGCGGCTCCACTGGAGAATCGCCGCGAGCCCGATCCCGCCTCCCACTGCGGAACGTCTGTTCGGCGAGCGGGACCTTCCCGGTGTCCTCGGAAACGGCCACGCCTGTCTGGCCATGGGCGACGGCCCTCTCCTCCCGATCAGGGTGGCGGGCCAGCCCTCCGTATCGGAACTGACAGAGCTCACCGCACAGATGAAGGCGCACGCCACCCCCACCGTGGTGGAACCGGATTCCACGCGGCAGCCCCCGGCCGTCGTGCCGTCGCGCCTGCTCGACCTGCTGGACCCGCCGTTCCCGGCGTCGTGGGAGCGGGATGGCGGCGGGGGGCGGGCGGTGCCGCTGGGGACGGCGGAAGACGGGTCGCCGGTCCGGCTCCCCCTCGACCTCGGCAGGCCGCGTCCCCACGGCGGAGCGATCCACGGCGGTTCGCGCGACGGACGCCTGCTGATGCTGCGCACCTTCGTGCTGGGGCTCGCGCTCACCCACCGGCCCGGCCCGCTGAGGTTCGTGTTCGCCGACTGCTCCGTCGGCGGCGCGTTCATCGGGCTGGGCAGCCTGCCGCACGTCGCGTTGGCGGTCCACGCGGACGGCCCCGACTCGCCGCTCATGGATCAACTCGCCACCGCCTTCGTCGACGAGTTGGAGCACCGGTCAGCCGCCACGGCGCCGCACGACACGTTGATCATCGTGATCGACGGCGTCGGTCCGCTGCTTCGAGAACGCCCTCTGCTGGAGGCGGCCCTGAGCCGGGTCGCCGCCGAGGGGCCGTCCCGCGGAATGCACCTCGTGCTCTGCTCGGAGGAGTCCCCGGAACAGGCCGCACCCGCCGTCGCCGGGGAACTCGCCTGGCGGATCGAGACGGGCGACGACGGCCACGGCACACTGCGAGGATTCCGTAATTTCGGACACTTCCGGCGCGCGGAGATCTCGTTGGACGCCGCCCTCCCGCTCGTCGAGGAGATGAACCGACTCGGGGACCGGGTCCCGCAACTCCCCTGGCCCGCACCCGCCCGAACGATCGGCTTCCCTGATCTCCTGACCATGGCGGGGTCCCCGCCACTCTCCTGGTCGGACGACGAGCCGGAATCGCTCTCACAGCCGCTCCTCGGCAGAGGTGAGTTCGGCATGGAGGTGAGGTTGGCGGGTTTCCCCGGCAGCGGGACGGTCCACGGCGGACCGCAGGCGGCGCGGCGGCACATGCTGCGCACAATCCTGTTCGGTCTCGCGCTCGCCCACTCGCCGCGCGGGGTCAGTTTCCTACTCGCCGACACGTCCGAACGCGCCTTCATCGGTCTGGAAGGGCTGCCGCACATCATCGAGGCGGCCTATACCCTGTCCGCCCACCCGTTCCGCGCCGAGCGGCTGCGCTCGGTCCTCGCCTTCGAACTGGAGCAGCGTGCGGCTCTCTCCCGCGCCACCTCCGCACGTCTGATCATCGTGGTGGACGACGCCACCGTGCTCGCCGCCGACCCGGACCTGCGTGAACTCCTGCTCCAGATCGCGCGGACCGGCGCGGAGGACGGCGTTCACCTGATCCTGTCCAGCGAGGAGGAGCCACCGCCCGAGTTCGCGGCGGCGATGGCCTGGGCGATCAAGGTGGACGCCAACGTCCCGTACCACGACGAACTGCGCCTCCCAGACGGAACGCTCACGCACTTCCAGCGGGCTCATGTGTCATCCAGCGACTGCGCCCCGCTCATCGCGGAGATGAACCGGCGTGGCCTGGACGCCCAGAAGGCGGTGCCGACGCTGCGGACGGTGTCCGGCTCTCCCGATTTCTTTGCGAACGAGGTGGAATTTCGGGCAGGACTGGCGGCGTTGCGGAGCGACGCCCGCCCGTTCGTTCCCGTCGGGGTGGACGACGCCGGAGCGGCGGTCGGCCCGGCCTCCGACGCGCACGGGATGGTCGTCGGGGACGCCCCCGGACGGCGTGCCACGCTGCGGGATCT
The DNA here is from genome assembly GCF_014138665.1 of Actinomadura kijaniata. Lineage (NCBI taxonomy): Bacteria > Bacillati > Actinomycetota > Actinomycetes > Streptosporangiales > Thermomonosporaceae > Actinomadura > Actinomadura kijaniata. The sequence continues at coordinate 243,982 of NZ_JACJIA010000001.1, read as the reverse complement.
CGTCCTCGGGCAGGCGCTCCACCGCTCTCCGGAAGAACTCGGCATCGTCCTGGTGACGGAGTCGCGCCGGGCGAGCGACCCGCCACCGGAGGAACTGCTCCCATTGTCGGATCTCCCGCACGTCATCCGGCCCGACGATCTCGCATGGGGCACCCCATCACTGGCTGCAGCGCTGGGGAGGTGGCAGGAGTCCGCCGACCCCGGATCGAGGCTGCTGGTCGTGGTCGACGATGCCGTGACGGTGTTCACCGCCCGCCCGGATCTCACTGAACTGCTTGAGCGGACCACCGACGACAGGCGGGCGGTCCTCGTCATCGGCCTCCAGAAATTCAGCAGTTTTCTCTGGGATCTGCTGAGCCCGGCGCGATGGCAGATCTACCTCGACCAGGACGGCGCGGGGCGAGGAATGCTGAAAGCGGCTGACGAGCCCCCTCGGTTCTACCGTGCTCTGCGTGACGATCCGGCCGCGACCACCGCCCTGATCCAACGGCTCGCCGCCCACGACGCCCCGTCCCGGACGCCGTCGGTCTCCGGGCCGTCCCTGACCGTGTTGAACGGGCACGGCAGCGGTGACGACTTCCTCGACAACTGGGTCGCTCCGGGGAGCCCGGTCATCGGCGTGGAGCTCGACGGGAGAACGGTGGCGCTGGACCCGTTCGCCGAGCGGGCCCACGGGCTCGTCGTCGGGGACGATGCCGACCGACGGGAGGTCGTGTCGTCGCTGGTGCTCGCGCTCGCCCTCCACCGTTCCCCCGACGACCAGATCCTCTTCGTAGGTGGCCTGGGCGAGCACCCGTTGGGCCGGCAGGCAAGATTCCCCCACGTGGAGGAGTCGGTTCAGGGGCTGCTCGACTTCTCCGGTGTGCTGCTACCGGATTTCCTCGGTCGGATCACTGCCGAGCTGGAGGAGCGGGCGCAACTGCTGCGGGAGGCCGGAGCCGGGTCGTGGACCGAGTACCGCGAACAGCGCGGTGGACGTTCGGCTCCCCTGCTTCTCGTCGTGGTCGACCTGTCGGCGGATCTGCCGAGCGAACGCCGCGACCTGGTCGACACGCTGCTGCGGGTCGCCCAGCGCGGCGCGAACCTGGGCGTGTGCCTGGTCGTCAGCGTGGCGACGGTGAGCAGGCGCCCCGAGTGGGACCGGCTCCTCCGGCTGCTGCGCTGGCGGATCGTCGCGAGCCCGCTGCCCGCCGGGGTGAACCAGCGAGCGCTGCGGCGGGGACGCGCGGACTTTCCCGAAGGCGAGCGGAGCGCGTACCTGCTGCGGCCCGACGGCTCGGGCGCGTTCCGCCACCTGAGGCCGGCGCAGCCGTCCGACGACGAGCTGGACGACCTCGCCGCGCGCATGAACGAGCACGTCAGGCGTCCCCGGCTGCTCAACCCCGAGGACGAGCACGCGCAGGCCGACGTGCCCGACATGCTGGAGCTGAACCTCCGGGACAGCGCCCTGGAAGAGCCCGCGCTCGCCCTGCTCGGCGTCGACCGCGCCGGGGACGCGGTCGGCGTCCCGATCACCCCCTATCGCGGCCAGCGGATCTACGGACAGGTCAACGGGCCGGGCAGGGCCCGCCGTCACCTGATGCGGAAGATCCTGCTGGGAGCGGCCGTCGCCTTCTCCCCCTCGGAGATCGTGTTCGCCCAGCTCGGGATTCCGGCGCGGTTGAGCGATCAGGCGTCCCCCGCTCCGCACATCGCCCTGGCCGAGCCCGACTGGAGCGACGGCGCGTGGAGGCGGTTCTCAAGAGCGGTTCGGGCCGAGTTCGACCGGCGGGAGGCGCTGTTGCGCGACTCGGGGCACGGTTCCTGGGGAGAGCTGCGAGCGGCCACCGGCGAGACGGATCCCTACCTGGTCGTCGCGGTCCATCTTCCCGACGCCTCCATCTCTCCCCTTGAGATTCGCGCGCTGCTCGACCGGACGGTCGACACGAGCGGCCGGCTCGGCGTTTTCCTGCTGCTGTCGGCTCCGCATTCGTACGGCCCCCTGGAGGCGCCCCTCTCCTGGCGGATCGGCGCGGGAGAGCGGGAGGCCGTCCTTCACGACATCACCGGGGAGAGCGCCCTCTTCCAGATCGTCCGCTGGCCGCGTCCCGCCGAGTTCGCCGAGCGGCTCGACTGGGGCGGGCGGCGGGCGATCCCCCTCGCCCCACCGGAGCCGGACCCCGCGCCGCGCCTGCGGGTCGGGAGCGGGGAGAGCAACGGCGAGCCGGTCCTCGTGGACTTCGACACCGATCCGCACCTGGTCGTCGTCGCCCCGCACGGCTCCCGCACCGCTCGCCTGCTGGACGCGTTCATCGCCGATGTCGTCGCGGCGTCCGGTGCCGACGAGATCTTCGTCGGCGTCCTGGACCCGGAGCGGCGGCTGTCGGAGCGCGACGGTGTCACCTACGCGCACACCCCGCAGGAGATCAGGGACCTCGTGATGAGCGTCGGACAGCGGGCGCACGACCGGATGCCCGCCATCCCCGACAGCGAGCACGTCGCCCCGGAGATCCCCGACCAGTCCGGGCCCGACTTCTACCTGTTCGTCGCGGACCAGCAGCTCCTGCCCGACGTGCTGGACGTGCTGGATCCCATGATCGGGCGGGAGACCTGGTCGCGGCTGCACCTGGTCGTCGCGCGGGAGGCGTCGCCGTTCGGGACCGTGCTGGGGTACGGCTTGGAGCGGTTGCACCGGATCGGGGCACCGGCCGTGTTCATGGCCGGTAGCGGAGGGGCCGAGGCCGAGTTGTGGCAGGTCACACCGCCTGTGGGAAATGATCGGGCCGTTCTGGCGCGCGATGACGGGCAGCGGGTCGTCCGGCTGCGGGCGGACGGCTGAGAACCGTATTGCAACGAGCAGTCCAAAACGTGCTACCGTCGGGATCATGGCGAGGCCGCGGAAGTTCGACGAGGAGCGGGCCGTGGAGGCCGCGATGCGGGCCTTCTGGGCCGCCGGGTACGAGGCCACCTCCACCGAGGACCTGTGCCGGGCGACCGGGCTCGGGCGCAGCAGCATCTACAACACCTTCAAGAGCAAGCACGACCTGTTCGAGAAGGCGCTGCGGCACTACATCTCCGTCAAGAACGCCCAGCTCTTCGAGAGGCTGGAGAGCGGGGCCCCGGTCAGGGAGACGATCCGGGGCATGTTCGACGGGATCATCGCGGAGGAGGTCGAGGACGGGCTCGGCTGCCTGGTCGTCAACACCATGATCGAGCTGGCGCCCCGCGACCCCGCGATCGCCGAGGAGCTCCGCCGGGACTACGAGCGGCGGCTGGTCGCCCTGCGGGACGTCTTCGCGGCCGCGCAGCGCGCCGGGGAGATCGGCGGGGACAGGGATCCGACGGCGCTGGCGCACTTCGTCATCTCGACGGTGTCGGGGATGCGGACGGCCGCGCGGGCCGGGGGCGGGAAGGACGCGCTGGAGGGCATCGCGGACTCGGCGATGAACGCGCTGTAGGCGGACGCGCCGCGACGGCGCGGCGGCGGCGCGCACCGCGCGTCGCCGTTTTTCACGGGCTTGTTTTGTACTGATCGATTCAAAACTGGGAGGTGTCGACCATGCCGCTGGCCGTGTACGTGCTGGGGTTGTCGATCTTCGCGCAGGGGACCTCGGAGCTGATGCTCGCCGGGCTGCTCCCCCGGATGGCCGCCGACCTCGGGGTCTCGGTGCCCGATGTCGGGCTGCTGATCTCGGCGTTCGCGCTCGGGATGCTGGTGGGGGCTCCGGCGCTGGCGGTCGCGACGCTGCGGTGGCCCCGGCGCAACGCGCTGCTGGCGTTCCTCGCGGTGTTCGTGGTGACGCATGTCGTGGCGGCGTCGACCAGCAGCTACGCGGTGCTGTTCGGGACGCGGATCGTGGGGGCGTTCGTGTACGCGGGGTTCTGGGCCGTGGCCACCACCACCGCGCTCGGGCTGGTGCCGGAGGACCGGCGCGGGCGGGCGATGAGCGTGGTGGCGGGCGGGCTCACCGTCGCGACCGTGGTGGGGCTGCCCGCCGGGACGTTCCTCGGGCAGCACTTCGGGTGGCGGGCCGCGTTCTGGGCCGTGGCGGCGATGTCGCTGCTGGCGATGGCCGGTGTGCTCGCGACCGTGCCGGGCGGCCGCTCGCGAACGCTGCCGAACCTGCGCGACGAGCTGCGCGCCATGGCCAAGGGACGGCTGTGGCTCGCCTACGGCGCGACGGCGCTGACCACCGGCGCGCAGATCGTCACCTTCTCCTACCTGGGCGCGCTGCTGACCGAGACGACCGGGATCGCCGAGCGGTGGGTGCCGGTGGTGCTCGCCGGGTACGGGCTGGGGACGTTCGCCGGGATCACGGTCGGCGGGCGGACGGCGGACCGGCGGCCGTTCGCGACGCTGCTCACCGGGACCGGGGCGCTGGTGGCGCTGTCGGCGGCGATCGCGCTGACCGCCGGGACCGCCCTCGCGGTGGTGCCGCTGGTGATCCTGCTGGGCGCGTTCGGGTTCGCCATCAACCCCGCGCTCAACACCCGCGTGTTCACCCTGGCCGGGAACGCGCCCACGCTGGCCGCCGCCACCAACTTCTCCTCCTTCAACGTCGGCATCACCGTCGCCCCCTGGCTGGGCGGGCTCGCGATCGGCGCGGGCCTGGGCTACCCGTCGGTGGCGTGGATCGGGGCCGGGCTCGGCGTGCTGGCGCTGGCGACGGTGCTGGTCGCGGCGGGCCTGGAACGCCGTCCCGCCCCCGCGCGGGCGCTCGTGGCCGAGGGGGTCTGACCGATGCCGTTGGCGATCTACGTGCTGGGCTTCGCGATCTTCGCGCAGGGCACCTCGGAGTTCATGCTCGCCGGGCTGCTCCCCGGCATGGCCGCCGACCTCGGGGTCTCGGTGCCCGACGCGGGGCTGCTGATCTCGGCGTACGCGCTCGGGATGCTGGTGGGCGCGCCGGTGCTGGCGCTGGCGACGCTGCGGTGGCCGCGCCGCACGTCGCTGCTGGTGTTCCTCGGCGTGTTCGTCGTGGCGCACGTGGTGGGCGCGGTGACGCCCGGGTACGGGGTGCTGTTCGCGTCGCGGCTGGTGGGCGCGGCGGCGTGCGCGGGGTTCTTCGGCGTCGCGATGGCCGCCGCGGCGGACCTGGTCCCGGCGAACGCGCGCGGCCGGGCGATGTCCATCGTGATCGGCGGGATCACCGTCGCGACGGTCGCCGGGGTCCCCGCCGGGACGTTCCTCGGCCAGTCCCTGGGCTGGCGGGCGGCGTTCTGGACGGTGGCGGCGCTGTCGGTGGTCGCGGCCGTGGGCGTGGCGGCGACGCTGCCGGGCGGGCGGCCCGCGTCCGGGGCGCCGGGACTGCGGGCGGAGCTGCGCAGCATGGCGCGTCCGGGCCTGTGGGTGGTCTACGGGACGCAGGCGCTGTCGTTCAGCTCGATGATGGCGACGTTCTCCTACCTGGGCGCGCTGCTGACCGACACGACCGGGCTGCCGGAGGGCTGGACGCCCGCCGTGCTGGCGCTGTTCGGCGTCGGCTCGGTCATCGGGATCGGCGTGGGCGGCCGGGTCGCGGACGCGCGCCCGTTCACGACGCTCACGGTCGGCATGACCGGGGTGATCGTGACCTCGGCGGGCGTGGCGCTGCTGGCCGGGCACGCGTGGGCGGTGGTGCCGCTGGTGTTCCTCATGGGCGCGTTCGGCCTGGCCACGAACCCGGCGACCAGCGTCCGCCTGTACGCGAACGTCGGCGAGGCGCGGACGCTGGCGGGCTCGGCGGCGACCTCGGCGTTCAACGTCGGCAACACCCTGGCCCCCTGGCTGGGCGGCCTGGTGATCGGCGCGGGCCTCGGCTACCGCTCCACCGCCTGGGTGGGCGCGGCGATGGCGACGGCCGCCCTGGGGACGGTGGCCCTGGGACGGCTGCTGGACCGGCGCGGCGCCGCGTCCCCGGAGCCGGCGCCGGTACGCGTCCCCGCCTGAGCCACCGCGCGGGGACCCGCCGGACGGCGCGTTCCCGCGCATGGGAAGGGCCGGGCCCCGCGAGGGGGCCCGGCCCGGTCGGCCCGGTGCGTCAGCGGACGCGGCAGGTGCCGGTGTCGGTCCTGGTCGGGTCGCTCTCGGAGGTGGCGCGCAGCGTCACCTTGCCGGTGCGGGCCGCCCCGGCCGAGCGCTTGGCCCAGACCTCCACGCGGGTCTCACCGCCGGCCTTCGCCGTGGCGATCTCGTGCGGGAGCCAGGTCTTCCAGCCCGAGCCCGCGACCGTGGCCTTGAGGCGGTAGACGTCGGAGGCGTTGTGGCCGGTGCCGCCCTTGCCGGTGTTGCGCAGGGTCAGCACGCACTTCGACCAGCCCTGCGACGCGGCGCGCTGGGCGCCGGAGCCCACCTTCACGCCCCGCCGGTACGGGCCGGAGCCGTCCAGCGAACGGACCGCGACCGTGTACGACAGGATGCCCTTGCGGTCGCGCTTGAGGTTCAGGACGTAGAAGTGCAGGCGGTTGTCCTTGTCGACGTACTCGTACTGGCTGCCGGAGTCCGCGCCCGCGTGGTACAGCGCGTCCGACAGCTGGCGGTAGTCGCCGATCGTCATCTTGGAGACGGTGCCGTCGGGGTACACGAAGTCCGGCTTGTCGATGTCCTGCGGGTTGGCGTCCCTCACCCAGATGAACGGCGCGTCGTCCTTGTCCTTGGTCTTGGCGAGCAGCACGCCCGAGTCCGGGGTGAACGAGTCGAAGCCCATCCGGTCCACGACCTCGACGGTGTAGTTGTCGTAGCCGCCGCCGTCACAGAGCGGGTCCTGCCGCCAGTCGCAATTGGGGTTCTTGTCCCCGCCGGTCAGCTTCAGGTTGATGCCCGCCAGCCCCTTCTTGCCGGGGTTGGCCGCGCGCGCCGTCACCTTCGCCACGACCACGCCGGACGAGGCCAGCATCTCCCTGTCGAGCTGGAGGACGTGGTTCGGGTCGACGATGCCGAGCTTGAGCTTGTTGCGCAGCATGTGCTGGGCGCCCATGGACGCGCCGCCGGTCGCCGGGATCATCCACCGGCTGTGCGGGCCGCCGGGGCCGTTGAAGGTGCCCCGGCTCAGCATCTCCCACGGGCCGGAGTAGGCGCGACGCGGCGGGTTGCCGAACGGGTTGTTGTAGTTGTCCCCAATGCCGAGGATGTGGCTGAACTCGTGGGCGAACACCGCCATGCCGGAGCTCTCGGCCTGGGTGGAGCTGCCGGGGACGGCGTTGGGCCAGTGGCTGGAGCCCGCCTGCCAGGACGTCCAGTCCACGTACCGGGTCTTCACCCAGTTCGGGAGCTTGGCGTCGTCCTCGGGGCCCCACTCGTCGGGGACCTCCTCCTTGGTCTTCCACTTCATCATCCCGAACTCCTGCCAGGTGGAGCTCTCGTCCTGCCCGGCCGTCAGGATGAACACGAAGTCGAACTGCTTGGCGGTCTCCTCGCCCACCTCGGCGATCCACGCGGCGCGGGCGTCCTTGCGGATGTCGCGGCCGCAGGTGTCGCCCTGCGGGCAGCCGGTGCCGCCCTGGAAGGTGTCGATGCCGTACTCGTGGTCCTTGGCGGACATCCGGTAGGCCCCGAACGCCTTCAGGTCCACGCCGTACCGCCCGGCGGAGTCCTCCATCCAGTACTCGTGGAGGGTGTGGCCGTGGTTGAGGGCCTGGGGCTTGTTCAGGAAGTCCTGGTAGAACTGCGCGACCTTCTCCCTCGGCACGTCGCCGACGAGGGAGGGGTTGCCGAACACGGTGGAGTTCTTCTTCTGGGTCACCACGAACGGCTGGTTCGGGTAGTCGACCAGGATGACCGCGCCCCTGAAGTTGCGGACCGATCCCTTCACCGACGGATCGGCCCACCTGGTGCCCGGGATCGGCTTGTAGTCGTCCCAGGTCATGGTGTCGGGCAGCTCGTAGTTCTGCGGGTCCACCGGCCTCGGCCTCCCGGGCGCGGCGAGACTGCGGACCTTCTGGCCCTGCTGCCACGGCTGGGTCTGCGGCCAGTGCCGCATCTGCCAGGGGTTGGGGGTGGGGTCGGGTATCTGCGGCTTCGGCGCCGCGGCGGCCGGACCGGCCGCCAGGCCCGCCAGCAGCAACGCCGCCGCGGGCACCAGGAAGCTCTTCGTGATTCGCATGTCTCCCCTGACTGAGGTGTTGCCGCGAACGTAGAGATGTCCGGTCGCATGATCAATAGGCGAGATCGACGATCCTGCGCCGAATGTCTGGCAGGAGGCGACAGACGGGCGGCGGACCGGCCGCCGACCAGGGCGTTCGGGCGGCTCCTCCCGGCCCGGGCGGCGATCCGCCCGTTCTGGTTCCCAACCAGGCCGGACAGGGGTAGGAACCCCCGCATGAGCAACAAGACCGTCGCGGAGAAGCTCGGCTACAAGCCCGGCTGCACGATCCTGGCGATCAACGCGCCCGAGGACTACACCTCGCTGGTGGGCGGGCTGCCGGATGGGGCGGAGCTGTGTTCCGTGCCGCCGGCCGGAGCGGTGCACCTGTTCGCCGCCGACCACCGGGAGCTGAACACCCACCTGGGGGACGCCATCGCGGCCGTGGAGCCGGGCGGGCTGCTGTGGGTGTCCTATCCGAAGGACGGGGCCTCCGACATCACCCGCGACAACCTGTGGCCCGCGTTCGTCCCGTACGGGCTGCGGCCGGTCCGGCAGGTGTCGGTGGACGCGCGGTGGTCGGCGATCCGGTTCCGCCCCGAGGGGGATGTCAAGATCAGCATGGACCGGTGGGGCTGACCCTCCCGGACCGCCGGGCACCGGGACTTGACGGATCCAAGTGTGAGTGGTTTATTACTCACATGACGGACGTTCGCACGAGACGGCTCTCCACCGCCGAGGAACGGCGCGCCACGGTGCTGCGCACCGCGATCAGCGCGTTCGCGGCCCGCGGCTACTACGGGACGACCACCACCGAGGTCGCCAAGAGCGCGGGGATCTCCCAGGCGTACGTGTACCGCCTGTTCCCCGACAAGGAGGCGCTGTTCGTCGCGGTCGTCGAGCACGTCGGCGCGGTGATCCGCGAGTGCCTGGCCGAGGGTGTGGCCAAGGCCGCCAGCGCCGAGCCCGCGGCGGTCCTGGACGCGATGGGCGAGGCGTACGCGCGGCTCATCACCGACCGCGAGGTGCTGATGGTGCTGATGCACGCGACCTGCGCGGCCAGCGGCGAGCCGGTGATCCGCGAGGCCGTGCAGCGGATGTACGCGCGGCTGGTGGAGTACGTGCGGGCCGCGTCGGGCGCGGACGACGCGCCGATCCAGCACTTCTTCGCCACCGGCTTCCTGTGCAACGCGACCGTCTCGATCGGCGCGGTCGAGATCGACGCGCCCTGGACCCGGACCCTGCTGGCGGGCATCCGCCACTACTGACCCCCACCGGTCCGCCCCCGACGACGCGGCGTCGCCTGCGACGCCGCCCCTTTTTCGCCCCGAGAGTGAGTGATCAACCACTCATAGGAGGTCCTCCCGATGTCCGTCCCCCGGCCCCCGCGCGGCGGCCCCGTGCTGGCGGCGCTGGCCACCGCGCAGTTCCTGGTGGTGCTCAGCACCTCGATCGTGAACGTGGCGCTGCCGTCGGTCGCGGCGGGCCTGGACCTGCCGCCCGCCGCGCTGTCCTGGGTGGTCAACGCCTACGTGCTGGCGTTCGGCGCGCTGCTGCTGGTCGGCGGGCGGCTGGCGGACGTGCTGGGGCGGCGGCGGACGTTCGCCGCCGGGATGACGCTGTTCGCGGTGGCGTCGCTGGCGGCGGGCCTGGCCCCGAACGCGGCGCTGCTGGTCGCGGCGCGGGCCGCGCAGGGTGCCGGGGCGGCGCTGCTGGCCCCGGCCGCGCTCGGGCTGGTCCTGCTGGTCTTCCCGCCGGGCCCCGGACGCGGCCGGGCCCTCGGCGTGTGGGGCGCGGTGTCGGGGGCGGGCGGCGCGGCGGGCGTGCTGCTCGGCGGCCTGCTGACCGACCTGTGGGGCTGGCCCGCGGTGTTCCACGTGACGGTCCCGCTGGCGGCGGCGTCGCTGGCGGCCACGCTGGCGCTGGTGCCCGCCGACCCGCCCGCCGGGGGCTCGGTGGACTGGACCGGCGCGGTGTCCGCGACCGGCGGCCTGGTCGGGCTCGTGTACGCGGTGACCGCGGGGAACGCCGCCGCGGGCCTGGCCGGGGTCCTGCTGCTGGGCGCGTTCGCGCTCCGGCAGCGCCGCCTCGGCCGGTCCGCCCGCGACCCGCTGGTGCCGTCGCGGCTGCTGCGGCGCGGGCCGGTCACCGCGAACCTCGCCATGGCGCTGCTGGGCGCGGTGTGGATCGGGCTGTTCTACTACCTGCCGCTCTACCAGCAGAACGTGCTCGGGCACGGGCCGCTGGAGGCCGGGCTCACCCAGCTCCCGCTGGCCGGTGCGATCACGCTGGCGTCCGCCGTCGCGCCCCGGCTGCCGGTGCGGGCCTCGCTGGTCGCGGCGCTGGCGGCCCTGGCCGCCGGGCTGGCCTGGCTCGCCCGCGCCCCCGCCGACGGCACGTTCCCCGCCGACCTGCTGGGCCCGTCGCTGCTGGCCGGCGCCGGGATCGGCATCGCGTTCGTCCACCTGACCGGGCTGTCGGCGCGCGGGGTCGCGCCCGCCGACTCCGGGCTGGCCGGGGGCCTGGTCAACACCGCCCGGCAGCTCGGCGGGGCCGTCGGCCTCGCCGCCCTCACCGCCGTCGCGGCCGGGCACGCCGGCCCGGCCGGATACCGCGCGGCGTTCCTCACCGCGGCGGCCATCGCCGCCCTGACCTCCCTGTTCACCCTCACCACGACGAGGAGCACGTCATGACCGCCGGTTCCGCCACCCCCGTGGAGACCACGATGACCAAGCCCTACATCAGCGACCACTTCGCGCCCGTCCCCGACGAGGCCACCTCCCACGCGCTGACGGTCCACGGCACGCTGCCGCCGGAGCTGTCGGGCCGCTACTTCCGCAACGGCCACAACCCCAGGCCCGGCGACGTCCCCACCCACTGGTTCAAGGGCGCGGGCATGATCCACGGGCTGCGGCTGCGGAACGGCCGCGCCGAGTGGTACCGCAACCGCTGGGTCCGCACGCCCGCCCTGGACGGCGTCCCCTACATCGGGGCCGACGGCGTCCCGAACCTCGCGGCCAGCGGCGCGGCCACCCACGTCATCGAGCACGCGGGCCGCATCCTGGCCCTCCAGGAGGCCAACCTGCCGTTCGAGGTCACGCCCGAGCTCGACACGGTCGGCGCCTACGACTTCGGCGGCCGCCTCACCACCGCGATGACCGCCCACCCCAAGGAGGACCCGGTCACCGGCGAGCTGCACTTCTTCGGGTACTCGCCGTTCCCGCCGTACCTCACCTACTACGTCGCCTCGGCCGCCGGGGAGATCACCCGCGCCGAGGTGGTCGACGGGGCCGGGCCGACGCTGATGCACGACTTCGCGATCACCACCGAGCACGTGGTGTGGCTGGACATGCCGGTGGTGTTCGACCACGCCGAGCAGTCCGGCATCCCCTACCGCTGGAGCGACGACCACCCGGCCCGCATCGGGGTCATGCCGCGCACCGGACCGGCGAGGGTGACCTGGTTCGAGGTCGAGCCGGGCGCGCTGCTGCACGTCACCAACGCCCACGTCGACGCGGCGGGCCGGATCGTGGTGGAGGGCCCGCGCTACGACCGCGCCGCGTGGGAGGGCTCGTGGAAGTGGTGGGTCGGCTCGCCCGGCCACGGCCCCACCCCGAACGCCGGGGCCGTCCTGCACCGCTGGGTCCTCGACCCCGCGACCGGCCGGGCCGCCGAGGAGACCCTCGACGGGCTGATCACCGAGTTCCCGTCGATCAACGACGAGTACACCGGGCGGGCCGACCGGTACGGGTACGCCATCGCGTTCCCCGGCGCGGGCCTGCGCGAGCACGCCGTCGTCAAGTACGACACCGCCACCGGCACGCGGCGGCTGCTGCCGATGGGCGCGGACCGGATGCCGGGCGAGGCGGTGTTCGTCCCGGCCGCCGGGGCGACCGCCGAGGACGACGGCTACCTGCTGACGATCGTCAGCGACCTGGCCCGCGACGCCTCCCAGCTCCTCGTGCTCGACGCGCGTGACCTGGGCCGCGACCCGGTGGCCGCCGTCGAGCTGCCCCGCCGCGTGCCCGCCGGGATCCACGGCTCCTGGATCCCCGACGCCGACCTCGACCGCTGACCTCGGCCGCTGACCCGCCCCCACGGAAGGAACCCCATCATGATCGACATCGACCGCACCGCGCCCGTCGTCGTCCGCCACGAGATCGTCGTCGCGGCCCCGCCGGAGACCGTCTGGAACCTGCACACCGCCGTCGACGCCTGGCCGGCCTGGAACACCGGGATCGACGAGGCCGCGCTGAACGGCCCGCTGCGCGAGGGGGCGACGTTCACCTGGCTCACCCACGGCCTGGACATCACCTCGACCGTCCGGGCGCTGGAGCCCGGACACCGCGTCCTGTGGGGCGGCCCGGCGCACGGCATCGAGGGCGAGCACGTGTGGACGTTCCTGCCCGAGGGCGACGGGACGCGGGTCGTCACCGAGGAGTCGTGGGCGGGCCCGCCGGTCGAGGCCGACCCCGAGGGGACGCGGGCCGCGCTGGACGCCTCCCTGACCGCCTGGCTGAACGACCTGAAGACGGCCGCCGAAACCCGCTGAACGATACGAACGCCCCGCCGCGCACCGGCGGGGCCTTCCCGCGTACAAGCGGTGTTACAAAAGCCCTGGCCTCCGGCGTCGGGCCCGCAGGTCAGGCAGCGCACTCGCGCGCGGCCGGGCCCACTTCGAAGCAGGTCCTAGGCGCCGAGCAGGTCGCGGTCGGCGACGACGATGCCGTCCTCGTCGCTGTAGAGCCAGTCGCCGGGGCGGAACTCCACGCCGCCGAACGCCACCGGCACGTCCACCTCGCCCGCGCCGTCCTTGGCGCTCTTGCGCGGGTTGGACCCCAGGGCCTTGGCGCCGAGGTCGAGTCCGGCCAGCTCGACGACGTCGCGGACCGCGCCGTTGATGACCACGCCGGACCAGCCGTTGGCGACGGCCGCGGCGCCGATCATGTCGCCCATCAGCGCCGAGGCCAGCGACCCGCCGCCGTCCACGACCAGCACCCGGCCCTCGCCGGGGCTGTTGAGCAGCTTCTTCACCAGGCCGTTGTCGCGGTCGCAGCGCACGGTGACCACCTGCCCGGCGAACCGCGTGCGCGCCCCGTACTGCCGGAACTGCGTCTCGCAGCTGCGCAGCTCGTCCCCGAAGTCGTCGATCAGATCAGCGGTCGCGAAGTCCATGCCCGGATCCTACTGAGGGGTAGCGGGCGGCCGCCGACTGGCCACCGGGCCCGGTGGAGGCGCGATAATCGGCTGACCACCCGGGAGGCCGCCATGATGAACAGTCCGCCCTTTCAGCCGCTCGCGCCCGGCGATCCGCTGCTGGTCGGCGGGTACCGGGTGCTCGCGCGGATGGAGGCCAGCGGCCGGGGGTGGGTGTACCTGGCCACCACCGACAGCGGGCGGCGGCTGGCCGTGTGGGTGGTGCGGCCCGAGGCGCTGCGGGACCCGGTGTTCCGGGAGCGGTTCCGCAAGGACATGGCCGCCGCGCGGCGGGTCGGCGGACGGCGGGTCGCGCCGGTCGTGGACTTCCACGCCGACGCGCCGCAGCCGTGGGTGGCGACCGAGTACGTGGCCGGGCCGTCGCTGGCGCAGGTGGTCGTGGAGTCGGGGCCGCTGCCCGCGCGGGCGGTGCGGATCCTGATGGGAGGGATCGCCGAGGCGCTGCGCGACATCCACGCGGCGGGCGTCGTCCACGGGCGGCTCATGCCCTCCTCGGTCCTGCTGGCGCCGGACGGCCCGCGCGTCACCGGCTACGGCGTCGCCCCGGCCGGTTCGGTGGACGCCGACATCCTGGCGCTCGGCGGCGTCGTCTTCTACGCGGCCACCGGGCGGCAGTACGAGGGCGACGGGCTGGCCGAGTGCCCGCCCGACGTGCGGTCCCTGCTGGAACGCTGCCTGGCCGACGTCCCCGCCGAACGCCCGCGCCCCGAGCAGATCATCGCGTCGCTGGAGCACGGGACCGGAGCCCCCGAGCCGGACTGGCTCACCCCCGAGATCGTCGACCGGCTGCTGGCCCACGCGACGTTCCCCGGCGACCCCGACCCGCCCCCTCCGGTCCCGGAGGGCGAGGCGCCCGCCGCCGACGCGCCGCCGGACGAGCCCGAACACGCCGACGAGCCGCCGCCCACGGCGGAGACGTCCACGGACGCGGCGGAGACGGACGCGAAGCACGAGGACATCGAACACCCCGAACGCCCGGAGACGCCGCACGCGGAGGAGCCACCCGCCCTCGACACGGAACACGCCGACACGCCGCACGCGGGGACGCGCGCCGACGTCCCGGCCCGCGCGGGCGGGACGTCCGCCGCCGACACACCGCTGGACACGGGACCGTCCCACCTGCCCGCGCCGATGGGGCCGCCGCCGGGCGACGGGGTCGCCCCGCCCTCCGACACGCCGCTGGACGCCGGGCCGCCGCACCCGCCCGCGCCGATGGGACCGCCGCACGTTCCGGCCGGGCCGCCGCCCGCGCCGGTGGGGCCGCCGCCCGCCCCCGCCGGGCCGGGCTTCGGGCCGCCCGCCGCGCCTCCGGACGGACGGCCCGTGATGCTCCCGCCGGAGCCGGCTCCCCCGCCCCCACCCGCCCCGGGCCCCGCCGCTCCCCCGCCGGGCGGCATGCGGCGCACCGACCGCGAGATGCTGGTCGTGCTGGCCTGCGGCGCGGTCGCCGGGATCGTCGCCCTGTGCGCCCTGCTGTTCGCGTTCGTGATGTGACGGTTCAGGGGGTCCGCACCGGTTCCGTCGGGCGGGCCGGGGTGTCGGTGGGGCGGCCGATCAGGCGGGACAGGACGATCGCCGTCTTGGTCGCCGTGATGTTGTCCTCGCGGCGCAGCCGCTCCAGGGTCTGCTCCAGATGCTGGATGTCGCGCACGCGCACGTGCACCAGGGCGCTGGCGTCGCCGCTGACCGTGTAGGCGGCGACCACCTCGGGGTGGTTGCGGATGCTGGAGTAGATCTCGTCGGGGGACGTCGCCCCGGTGCAGAAGATCTCGATGAACGCCTCCGCGCCCCACCCCAGCGCCGCCGGTTCCACCACCGCCGCGAACCCCGTGATCACGCCCTCGGCGCGCAGCCGGTCGACCCGGCGTTTCACCGCCGGGGCCGACAATCCGACGCGATCGCCGATCTGCGCGTAGGAGGCGCGGCCGTCCTCCAGCAGGTGCGCAACGATTCGACGGTCCAACTCGTCAAGACGCAACAAACAACTCCCCCCAAGTCGATTTTCCGCATTGGTCGCCGGTTGATCCCGAACATACGCTGAGTTCAGGGCCGCCGCCCACCCCCTGTCGGCGCGGTCCGCACACCCCCCTCGGCACCGGTCACCACCGGTGTGTCCAGCGATCCCGGCCAGACCGGCCGGACCGAACCGGGCGAAGGAGCGTCGTGACACGATCCGACCAGCTACGGGCCATGTCCGAGGACCACAGCGCGCACAACTACCATCCGCTGCCGATCGTCATCGCCGAGGCGGACGGCGCGTGGGTCACCGACGTCGAGGGCCGCCGCTACCTGGACATGCTCGCCGCCTACTCGGCCGTCAACTTCGGCCACCGCAATCCGCGGCTCGTGGAGGCCGCGCGGCGGCAGCTGGACCGCGTCACCCTCGTCAGCCGCGCGTTCGACCACGACCAGTTCGGCCCGTTCGTGACCGAGCTGGCCGAGCTGTGCGGCAAGGACATGGTCCTGCCGATGAACAGCGGCGCCGAGGCCGTCGAGACCGCCCTGAAGACCGCGCGCAAGTGGGGTTACGAGGTCAAGGGCGTCCCGGCCGGCCAGGCCAACATCATCACCTTCGACGGCAACTTCCACGGCCGGACGACGACGATCGTGTCGTTCTCCACCGACCCGGACGCCAAGGACTCCTACGGCCCGTACACGCCGGGGTTCCGGACCGTTCCCTACGGGGACGTCGCGGCGCTCAAGGCCGCCATGGACGACGACACCGTCGGCGTCCTGGTCGAGCCGATCCAGGGTGAGGCCGGGGTCAACGTGCCGCCCAGCGGGTTCCTGCGGGCCGTGCGGGAGCTGTGCGCCGAGCGCGGGGCGCTGATGCTCGCCGACGAGATCCAGGCGGGCCTCGGCCGCACCGGGACGACGTTCGCCTGCGACCACGAGGACGTCGTGCCCGACGTCTACATCCTCGGCAAGGCGCTCGGCGGCGGCCTGATGCCCGTCTCCGCCGTCGTCGCGAACACCGACGTGCTCGGGGTCTTCAAGCCCGGCCAGCACGGTTCCACGTTCGGCGGCAACCCGCTGGCCTGCGCCATCGGGCGCGAGGTCGTCGCGATGCTGCGGACCGGCGAGTTCCAGGAGCGCTCCCGCGAGCTCGGTGCGCACCTGCACCGGCGGCTCGGCGAGCTGTCCAGCGACCTGGTGCAGGAGGTGCGCGGGCGCGGCCTGTGGGCGGGCGTCGAGCTGCACGGCAGGGCCCGGCCGGTCAGCGAGCGGCTCATGGAGCTGGGCGTGCTGGCCAAGGAGACCCACGAGACCACGCTGCGGCTCGCCCCGCCGCTGGTGATCGAGCGGGAGGACCTCGACTGGGCGCTGGACCAGCTGGAGACCGCGCTGAAGGGCTGATCACCGGCCCCGCGCGAAGACCCGGGCGGCCCCCGGACAACGGAGTCCGGCGGCCGCCCGCACCATCGGCGGAACTCCGGCGACACACGCGTTCCGGGCTGCGCGGCCCGCGCGTCCCCGGCTCCGACAATGATCACCATGTCGCCCGCACCGCGAATCGCGGTCATCGTCACCACCGTCGGAAGGCCGCGGCTGCTGGACCGCCTGCTGCTGTCGCTGGCCGGGCAGACGCTGCCCCCGGCGCGGGTGGTCGTCGTGGACCGGGGCCGCCGGCCCGGCACCGCCGCCGTCGTCGAGCACCGCTCCGACCGGCTCGCCGTCCACCACCTCACCTCGCCGGGCGGCACGTCCGCCGGGCGCAACGCGGGCCTGGTCGCGCTCGGCGTCCTGGAGGCCGCCGCCGTCGAGCGGCCGTCCGCGATCGGCACGCTCGACGCGATGCTCGGCGCGCCCGCGCCGCGGCCGCCGGCCGAGCGGACCGCCCGCGCGCTCGTCGCCGCCGGTCCGGCCCGGGGCCCGGTCGCCCTCGCCGAGCCGGACGGCTTCGACGTCGTGCTGTTCCCCGGCGACCACACCTGGTACCCGCCGGACGCGCTGGAACGCGGCGCCCGCGCCCTCGAAGCCGGGGCCGACGTGGTGTCCGGCCGCATGGTCGGCGGCGACGGGGCTCGACCGCCGCTCGACGAGCGCCCCGCGCGCATCGACGACCGCAGCGTCTGGACGCTCGCCCCCGCCGGGTCCTGCTTCTTCCGCGCGTCCTTCCTGCGCGCGAACGGCGGGTTCGACGAGGGGCTGGGCGCGGGCTGCGACACCCCCTGGCAGTCGGGCGCGACGGCCGACCTGCTGCTGCGCGGCCTGCGCGCCGGAAGCGTCCTCAACCACGCGCCCGACATCCGGGTGTTCGAGCACGACCCCGACGCCCCTCCGGCCGGAACGCCCGAGCACGGCGCCGGGGCCCGGCACGCGGCGCGCGGCACCGGGCGCGTCCACCGGCGGCACTACGGCGGGTACGCGTGCGCCCGCGCCGTCGCGCGCCCGCTGGGAGCGGCGGCGCTGGCGTTCCTGCGGCGCCGGAGGCCGGAGGCGGCCTGGCACCTGCACCGGTCGGTGGGGCACCTGGAGGGGCTGACCGGGGCGCTGCTCCCCGCTCCCCCGCCACCCGCGCCACCCGCGCCACCCGCGCCACCCGCGTCACAGGGCTGATCCGCGAGCCCGGCGTCAGCCCACCAGGGTCTGGAAGACCTCCAGATGGCGCCGGGCGGTGGCGTCCCAGGTGAACGCGCGGGCCCGGCCGAGGCCCAGCTCGCGCAGCCCGACCGCGGCGGACTCGTCGTCCAGCACCTCGGCGAGCGCGGCGGCCAGCCCCGCCACCGTCAGCCCGCGCGCGATCCGCGCCGCGCCCCCGGCGGTCTCGGGCAGCGCGCCCCGGTCGGAGATCACCACGGGGGTGCCGCAGGCCATCGCCTCCAGCACCGGCAGCCCGCACCCGCCGTGCGGGGACGGGACCGCCAGCACCGCCGCCGCCCGCAGCAGCGGCGCGACCATCGGGCCGGGCACCGCGCCGAGCCGCCGCGCGTGCGGGGCGGCGTCCAGGACGCGGACGGTGCGCGCGTCCCCGCCGCCGGGCCCCCCGGCGACCACGAGCGGGACGCCGAGCCGGGCGGTGGCCTCGACCAGCAGGGGGACGTTCGCGCGCGGCGAGGGCGGGCCGAGGGACAGCACGAACCGCTCGGGCAGCCGCACCGGCCCCAGCAGCGCGGCGTCGCCGTCGGCGCCGGGGTGGAACCGCCCGGTGTCCACGCCGGGCGGGATGACGTGCAGCCGCCGCGCCGGCACCCCGAACGCGCGGCGGATCCGCCCGGCCGAGAACTCCGACGCCGTCACGACCGCGTCGGCGGCGCGCGCCATGCCGCCGACGCGGCGGTACCGGATCCGTTCGGCCAGGGTGCGGCGCGTCCCGGCGGGCCGGTGCGGCGGCAGCCCGTGGAGGGTCGCGCAGACCGGCACCCGCCCCGGGACCGGCGCCAGGACCGGCGCGCCCGTGCCGGCCGGATAGTGCAGCAGGTCGACGCCCGTCCCGCGCGGCCACAGCAGCCCCTCGGCCAGCGGGCCCACGTTCACCCCGAGCGGGCGCAGCCGTTCGTACAGCGCGCGGGCATGGGCGGTGTCGCCGCCCACGCGGCGTTCCCACACCTTCCCCGGCACCCCGACCCGCATGGCCACCTCCGCTCCGGACGTCGTGGCGACCGTAGGCCCGCCCGCCCCGCGCGGCCCGGGGGCGCGCCCTCGACCTCGGCCGACCTGGGCACTTCTTGGGAACGACGTGACCCGCTCGCCTTTGCCATCCGACTGGATTAGTCTAGTTAGACCAATCTAGCCGGACTAAGAAGGTGGAGATGGCCCGTCCCCTCACGCCCCTGGCGCTCACCGTGCTGCGGATGCTGTTCGAAGGCCCGATGCACCCCTACGAGATGCAGCAGCAGATCCGGGTCCGCGCCTACGACCAGGCGGTCAAGCTCACCCACGGCGCGCTCTACAGCACCGTGGACCGGCTCGCCGGGAACGGGCTGATCGAGCCGCTGGAGACCAGCCGGGAGGGGCGCCGTCCCGAACGCACCGTCTACGCGATCACCGAGCGGGGCCGCGACGCCGCCCAGGACCGCCTGGCCGAGCTGCTGGCCCGGCCCGAGGCCGAGTTCCCGCTGTTCGGCACGGCGCTCGCGCTGATCATCATGATGGAGCCCGGCGCGGCGCTGGTCCATCTGCGGACCCGCGCGGTCGTGCTGCAGGCGCAGGTGGCCGGCGAGCAGACCGCCTACGACGCGCTGATCAAGCGCGGGCTGGAACGCCCCAAGATGCTCGACCAGGAACTCAAGATCGCGCAGCTGCGGACCGAGCTGGACTACATCACCGGCCTGATCGAGGACCTGGCCTCCGGACGCCTCGACTGGACCCCCGGCGACTCCTCCAGCTGCATCGACCGGCCCGAGACCCCCCGGAAGAGGACCTCATGACCAGGCTGCGCGGACACCCCTGGGCGGTGCTGCTCACCCTGTCCCTCGGGTTCTTCATGACGCTGCTCGACCTGACCATCGTCAACATCGCGATCCCCAGCATCATCGACAAGCTGGGGGCCTCGCTGGACCAGGCCCTGTGGATCACCTCGGCCTACGTCCTGACCCTGGCCGTCCTGCTGATCACCGCCGGGCGGCTCGGCGACCTGTGGGGCAAGAAGAACCTGTTCGTCGCCGGGGTCGTCGTGTTCACCCTGGCCAGCCTGGCCTGCGGGCTGGCGCGGGACCCCGCCCAGCTGATCGCGGCGCGGGCCGTGCAGGGCCTGGGCGCGGCGCTGCTGATGCCGCAGACCATGTCGATCATCATCGAGACGTTCCCGCCGCAGCGCCGGGGCGCGGCCCTCGGCGTGTGGGGCGCGGTCGCGGGCGTGTCCACCATCGCCGGGCCCACCGTCGGCGGAGTGCTGGTCACCTCGCTGGACTGGCGCTGGATCTTCCTGGTGAACCTGCCGATCGGGATCGCCGTGGTGGCGCTGGCGTTCCCGATCCTGCCCGACCGCACCCGCACCGTGCGGCACCGCTTCGACCTGACCGGCGTGCTGCTGGCGTCGGCGGCGCTGCTGTGCCTGACGTTCGCGCTCACCGAGGGCCAGAAGTACGACTGGGCCGCCTGGATCTGGGGCCTGCTCGGGCTGTCGGCGGTGCTGCTGGCCGCGTTCGTGCTGCACCAGCGCGGCAAGCAGGACCGCGAGCCGCTGGTGCCGTTCGCGCTGTTCAAGGACCGCAACTTCGCGATCCTCAACTTCGTCGCCGCGACCGTGTCGGTCGGCATGGTCGGGGTGTTCCTGCCGATGACCCTCTACCTGCAGTCGGTGCTGGGCTACAGCGCCCTGAAGGCGGGCCTCGTGATGGCCCCCTCCTCGCTGATGTCGATGCTGCTCGCCCCGGTCTCGGGCCGGCTGGCCGACCGGATCGGCGGCCGGTTCCTGCTGATGGGCGGTCTGCTGCTGTACGTGGCGGGCAACGCGTGGTTCCTCGCGGCCGCGGGCCCCGACACCCCCTGGCCCGCGCTCCTGCCCGGGATGATCATCAGCGGGATCGGCGTCGGCGGCGTGTTCGCGCCGATGGGCACCGAGGCCACCCGCAACGTCCCGCGCCACCTGGCCGGCGCCGCCTCCGGCGTCAACAACACCATGCGCCAGGTCGGCTCGGTGCTCGGCGGCGCGGTGGTCGGCGCGGTGCTCCAGCACCAGCTCGCCGCCGCGCTGCGGACCGAGGCGGCCGAACGCGCCGCCGCCCTGCCGCCGCAGGCCCGCGAGGGCTTCGTCGACGGCTTCTCCAACGCCGCCGAGGGCGGCCTGGAGGTCGGCGCGGCCCACCACGGCGCGACCCCGCCGCCCGGCACCTCCCCCGAGGTCGCCCACCAGGTCCAGGACCTCGCCGCCCAGGTGTTCGCCCACGGCTTCGTCGACGCGATGAAGCCGACGGTGGGGGTCGCGCTGGCCGTGGTCCTGTGCGGCGCGGTGGCCTGCCTCGGCGTGCGCGCCTACCGGGGCGGGCCCCGGCGGGACCCCGTCCCGGATCAGGCGATGGCCCGGTAACGCCCCTCGTGGAAGACCAGCGGACGGCCGTCGGGATCGGGGAGGTCCAGCGAGAGGACCTCCCCCACCACGATGCTGTGGTCCCCGCCGTCGTGCACGGCGTGGGTGCGGCACTCGATCGCCGCCAGCGCCCCGGACAGGATCACGGCCCCGGTGACGGCCCCGCGCTCCACGGCGAACCCGTCGAGCTGCCCGTCGAGGGGCCGCCCCCGCGTGGCGAACCACTGCGACGCCTCCCGCTGCCGCTCCCCGAGCACCGAGACCGCCCAGGTCCCGCCGCCCAGCACCATGTCGTGCAGCCGGGAGGTCTTCTCCAGGCAGACCAGTACCAGCAGCGGTTCCAGCGACACGGACGTGAACGCGTTGACGGTCATGGCGTGGTCGGCGCCGTCCACGACGGTGGACACCACGGCCACCCCCGTCGCGAACCGCCCGACCACCTGCCGGAACAGCACCGGATCGACCGCCGGGGCGGCCGGGGCGGGGAGGTGGGGGTCATCGCTCACAATGATTCCGACTGTACCCGCCGGTACATCGCGCCCACCCGGCCAGGGCACCCGCCCGGCACCGGGACGAGGGGGACATCACCCGTCCCGGTGACACTCACGAACGCGACCACTCTCAGAAACCGCGCATTCCCCCCGACGAACGCGTGCGGCGCGGGCCCGCCCGGCCGTCCACCCGGCCGCCTACCCGTCGACGTGCGTGGCCCCGCGGGTCAGCCAGTCGCCGGCCGGCCGGGCGGGCGGGGTCGCCAGCCAGCCGCCGACCGCCGCCAGGATCCCGCCGATGATGTAGACGTAACCGCTCACCGTGCCGCCGATCACCAGATCGCCCTCCGGGCGCTTCAGCGACAGCACCAGCGTCACCACGACCCAGGCGGCCGCCGGGACGAACGCGCCCAGCCGGCTCCCGGTCGCCCAGCCCGCGCCGCGGACCAGGGCGAAGTTCAGCAGCGCCAGCGCGACGGCGGGGATCGGCAGCGCCCCGGCCGTCCAGTTCTGGGCGAACGACCCCAGCACCGCCACCACCACGCCCAGCAGCGCGAACGCGCCGTGGGACGCGCCGGCCAGCACGGCCGCCACGGGGGTCTCGGCCGGGGCGGCGGGCGGCGGATCGTCCGGAGGCGCGGCGCCCTTCTCCAGGGTGACGCGGGCGTCGTCGTTGGGGTCCACGTCCGTCAGGGTATCCAGCCGATCAGCGGGCGGGGACGGCGAACAGGTCGTTCTCTCGGCCGTTGGGACCGGTGCCCGCGCCGCGCTCGCCCTCCAGCAGGATGTAGTACTCGGTGCCGAACGCCTGCTGCCCCAGGTTGTTCGACAGCGCGAAGTAGGGGCCGACCTCGTCGGGCGCGACGGTGATCTGGGTGCGGTGGGCGCGCAGCGCGGCGATCTTGGCGGGCAGGTAGGGGCGGGCGTCGATCGCCGTGGTGACCAGGTCGTCGGGGACCGCCGAGCCGAGCTCCTCCAGGCCCGCCACGCGCGGGAACGGCAGCTTCGCCGCCTCCCGCATCACCGCGACCGCGCGGGCCAGCACGGTGCGGGGGGTGGCGTAGGCGTAGAACTTGGCGGCCCGCCACGGCTCCCGGCCGTCCCGGTGGCCGGGGTCGGCCGCCAGCTCGAACGCGCGCCGCGCCACCCGGTGGGCCTGGATGTGGTCGGGGTGGCCGTAGTTGCCGCGCTCGTCGTAGGTGACGATCACCTGCGGACGGACCTCGCGGATGACCTCGACGAGCGCCCCGGCGGCCTCGGCCGGGTCGGCCTGCCAGAAGCAGCGCGGGTCGTCGTTGGTGGGGGCGCCCATCATGCCCGAGTCACGCCAGCGGCCCGCGCCGCCCAGGAAGCGGTGGTCGGCGACGCCGAGCGCCGCGCAGGCGGCGTCCAGCTCGCCGATCCGGTACTCGCCGAGCCGGTCCTCCTTGTCGGAGGCCAGGTGGGCGAGCTCGGGCGGGATGACCTCGCCCTCCTCGCCGAGCGTGCAGGTGACCAGGCACACGTGGGCGCCCTCGGTCGCGTACCTGGCCATGGTCGCCCCGGTCCCGATGGACTCGTCGTCCGGATGGGCGTGGACGAACAGGATGCGCTGGCCGGTCATGGTGCCTCCTGGTCTGGACTGGGGAGCGTCAAGATCGGGAGCGTGCTAGCGATCTTGCAGGCGACGAGGGAAGACCAGGAGTTCCAGCACCATGGCCCGCCGTGCCGAAGGCGTGGCGATGAGCAGGTCATAGTCTCCGAGCGTACTCAGCGGGCCGGGCGGTGACGTCGCCCGACCCCGTGATCCGCGGCCCCGTGTCCCGCACCGGGGCCGCGCCGTGTCCGCTTCGTGGCCGCGTCGCCCGGTTCAGGACCCGTCGGCGGAGTTGTCGCGCACGTTGCCGTCGTTCTGGCCGCCGTTGCCGCCCCCGCCGTTGTCGCCACCGCCGCCGTTGTTCCCGCCGCCGGTCGGCGGGCCGGTGTCGGTCGGGTCCTCGGAGGTGGGCGGCTGCTCGGTCGTCGTCGGCTGCGTCGGGCGCGTCGTCGGCGTCCGGGTGGGGATGGTCCGGGTCTCCCGCGGCGTGGTGGAGCGGGTGGTGCGCGGGGACTGCGGGACGACCGGGTCCCGCGTCTCCTCGGTCCGGGTCTCCCGCTGGCTGCTGGTGGAGTCGGAGGGGCTCGGGTCCTCGGTGTTGCCGGGCCGGTCGTTGGTCGCGGCCATCGCCAGGCCCACCACCAGCGCCAGCACGGCGATCGCCGCGACGGCCGCGAAGATCGGCCACCGGGACTTGCGCTCGGGCGCGTAGCGGTCGTCGTAGCCGCGGTCGACGTAGCCGCCGCCGCGCGTGGCGCCGCGCCCGCCGCCGTACCCGGCGGGCTGGGTCTCGTAGCCGGGGGCCGGGGGCAGCGTGCCGGTGAACTCGGCGGGCGTCACCCGGCGGGTGCCGCCGGCGGGGTCGGCGTGCGGCAGCGGGGCGATGCCCGCCGCCATCGTCTCGCCGGCCGCCAGCATCGAGGTGGCCTGCGCCGCGTCCTCCATCCGGGTCTGCGCCGCCGGACCGCTGCCGATCATCGTCATCATGATCTGCTGCGCGGTGGGCCGCCGGTGCGGCTCCTTGACCAGGCACGCCGCCAGCAGCGGGTGCAGGTCCTCGGGGACGCCGGCCAGCGTCGGCGGCTCGTGCATCACCCGGTTGATCACCGCGACCACGGTGTCGTCGCCGAACGGCGGCCGTCCGGTCGCGGCGTACACCATCGTCGCCGCCCAGGCCCACACGTCCACGGCCTCGGTCAGCCGCTCCCCGGCCACCTGCTCGGGCGCCATGTAGGAGGGGGTCCCGATCGCCTTGGTGGCCGCGGTCTGGCCGGTGTCCAGGGCCCGCGCGATCCCGAAGTCGATCACGCGGGGGCCGTCCGGCGCCATGATCACGTTGTGCGGCTTGAAGTCGCGGTGCACGATCCCGGCCTGGTGGATCGCCACCAGCGCCGTCGCGGTGCCGATCGCGAGCCGCTCCAGCGCCGCCCCGACCAGCGGACCCTGCTCGGTGATCTGCTTGTGGAGGGACGGGCCCTGGACGTACTCGCTGGCGATGTAGGGCCGGTCGCCCGCGACGTCGGCCTCCAGCACCTGCGCGGTGCAGAAGCGCGCGACCTGCTTGGCGGCCTGCGCCTCGCGGACGAACCGGTTCCGGGCCGAGGCGTCCCCGGCCAGGTCGGCCCGCAACAGCTTGATCGCCGCCTGGGAGCCGTTGGCGTCCACGCCGAGGTAGACGACGCCCTGGCCGCCCTCACCCAGGCGTTCGAGCACCTCGTAGGACCCCAGCCGTCGCGGATCACCCGGCTGCAGCTCCGGCATGGACAACTCCTTCAACGCGCGGTGAGAGCTTGGCGAAGCCTTGAGCTTACGCGAGCGGGCCGCCCGACAAGGCGTGTTGCCCGTTCCCCGGCGATCAAGTCGCGCAACCGATATACACCGAATGTCCCGACGGCGCCCGCCATGCCCGTGGGAGGCGCCGCCGCCCGGCTGGCAGACTCTTGTCATGAGCATCAGCTATCCACGGCAGAGCGCCCGCACCCGGAGGTTCACCCTCGGCGTGCCGCGGGCCTTCCAGATCGCCCCGGACGGGTCGCTGGTCACCTTCCTGCGCACCAAGGCGGGCGACGACCCGGTCACCTGCCTGTGGACGCTGGACACCGCGACCGGCGAGGAACGCCTGCTCGCCGACCCCACCGCGTTGAACGTCACCGGCGAGGAGGACCTCCCCGCCGAGGAGCGCGCCCGGCGCGAACGCGCCCGCGAGGCCGCCGGGGGCATCGTCGGCTACGCCGTCGACCGCGACTGCCGGCAGGCCGTGTTCACGCTGGGCGGCCAGCTGTTCCTGGCCGACCTGGCGTCCGGGGACGTCCGGCGGCTCCCCGCGCGGACCCCGGTGTTCGACCCGCGCCTGGACCCCGCCGGGCGGAACGTCGCCTACGTCGCCGACCGCACCCTGCGCGTGATCGGCGTGGACGGCTCCGACGACCGCGCCCTCGTGCAGCCCGAGACCGACCAGATCTCCTACGGCCTGGCCGAGTTCATCGCGGCCGAGGAGATGGGCCGGATGCGCGGCTACTGGTGGTCGCCCGACGGCGGGACCGTCCTGGCCGCCCGCGTGGACGAGACCCCCGTCACCCGCTGGACCATCGCCGACCCCGCCAACCCCGAGCGGCCCGCCGCCGAGACGGCCTACCCGGCCGCCGGGACGCCCAACGCGATCGTCGGCCTGGTCCTGCTGAAGGTCGACGGCGGGCGGACCGGCGTGGCCTGGGACCGGGGCGAGTTCCCCTACGTGGTGACCGCCTCCTGGGACCGGCACGGCCTGCTGATCGTCACCCAGTCCCGCGACCAGCGCACCCAGCGGGTGCTGAAGGTCGACCCGACCAACGGGGAGACCGCCCTCGTCCACACCGAGCACGACCCGGTGTGGACCGAGGTCGTTCCGGGCATCCCGGCGCGGCTGGGCGGCGAGCTGGTCTGGATCACCGAGGACCACGGCGCCGGCACCCGCCGCGTCACGGTCGCGGGCCGGCCGGTCACCCCGCCCGGCCTCCAGGTCCGCTCCGTCCTCGGCGTGGACGGCGACGAGATCCTCTTCACCGCCTCCGAGGAGCCCACCGAGGTCCACGTCCACACCTGGTCGGCCGCCGGCGGCGTCACCCGCCTCACCGACGGCCAGGGCGTGTTCACCGGGCTGCGCTCCGGGGACGTCACGCTGGTCAGCGGCAGCCGGCTGGACGCCGACGGCACCACCGTCGAGGTCCGCGCCCCCGGCGGCGTCCACGCCATCGCCTCCCGCGCCGAGACCCCGGCGATCACCCCGAAGGTCGAGCTGCTGCGCGCCGGGGACCGCGAGATCCGCACCGCCGTGGTCCTGCCCACCGGCTGGACCCCCGCCGACGGCCGCCTGCCGGTGCTGATGGACCCCTACGGCGGCCCGCACGCCCAGCGCGTCCTGGCGGTCCGCCGCGCCTACAACGAGGCGCAGTGGCTCGCCGACCAGGGCTTCGCCGTCGTGATCGCCGACGGGCGCGGCACCCCCGGCCGAGGCCCGGTGTTCGAACGCGCCGTCCGCGGCGACTTCGTCGGCCCGGTGCTGGAGGACCAGGTCACCGCGCTGACCGAGGCGGCCCGGCGGCACCCCGGAGCCCTCGACCTGGACCGCGTCGGCATCCGCGGCTGGTCGTTCGGCGGCTGGCTGGCGGCGCTGGCGGTGCTGGCCCGCCCGGACGTGTTCCACGCGGCGGTGTCGGGCGCGCCGGTCACCGACTGGCGCCTGTACGACACCCACTACACCGAGCGCTACCTGGGCCACCCCGACGAGGAGCCGGAGAACTACACCGCCAACTCGCTGATCGCGATGGCGGGCAAGCTCGAACGGCCCCTCATGCTCATCCACGGCCTGGCCGACGACAACGTGGTGGCCGCCCACACCCTCCGCCTGTCCTCGGCCCTGCTGGCGGCGGGCCGCCCGCACACGGTCCTGCCGCTGTCGGGCGTCACCCACATGACCCCGCAGGAGGAGATCGCCGAGAACCTGCTGACCCTGCAGGTGGCCTTCCTCAAGGAGAACCTCGCGTAGCGGGACGAGCCGGGGGTTCGACGGCCACCCGGTGGGGCGGGACCGCACGGCCCGCCCCACCGGCGTTCCCCGGGCCCGGGGTGTAGCGGGCTACACCCCGGATCCGGGAGCGCGCCCGCTGGGGGCGCGGCGGCCGGACCGGCAGGATCGAAACCAGTCGATCAACCCGAAAGGTCCGTCATGAAGCCCCTGCTCTGGCTCGTCCTCGCCATCGCGATCTCCGTGAACGTCTCCACCAGCTTCGCGTTCGAGGGCGCGACGCAGATCGCCGTCAGCGTCGGCACCGGCGTGGTGACCATCGCCTCCGCCGTGGCGCTGTGGATGCTGCACACCCGCCGCTCCTGACGGCCCCGTTCCGGCGGCCCGGTTCCTAACGGCCCGTGCGGTCCGGCTGGTGGTCGCCGTGCCAGCTCGCCCACAGCGCCGCGTAGGAGCCGTTCGCCTCCAGCAGCGCGTCGTGGGTGCCCAGCTCCGTGATCCGGCCGTCCTCCACCACCGCCACGCGGTCGGCGTCGTGGGCGGTGTGCAGGCGGTGGGCGATCGCCACGACGGTGCGGCCGTCCAGGACGGCGGCCAGCGAGCGTTCCAGCCGCCGCGCCGCGCGCGGGTCCAGCAGCGACGTGGCCTCGTCCAGCACCAGCGTGTGCGGGTCGGCCAGCACCAGGCGGGCCAGCGCGAGCTGCTGGGCCTGCGCCGGGGACAGCGTCTCGCCGCCCGACCCGACGCGGGCGTCCAGGCCGGGGCCGTCCCAGTCGACGGCGGCCAGCGCGGCGGCGGCCTCCTCGTCGGTCGCGCCGGGCCGGGCCATGACCAGGTTGTCGCGCAGCGTCCCCCGGAACACGTGGTGCTCCTGGGTGACCAGCGCGACGTGGCCGCGCAGCTCCTCCAGCGGCAGCTCCACCAGCGGGACGGCCGCGCCCTCGCCGACGGTGACCGTGCCCGCGCGGGGCCCGTCCACCCCGGCCACCAGCCGGCCCAGCGTGGACTTGCCCGCCCCGCTCGGCCCGACCATCGCCAGCCGCTCCCCCGGCCGCAGCGCCAGGTCCACGCCGTGCAGCACGTCGTGGCCGGGCCGGTAGGCGTAGTGGACGCCGCGGGCGGTGAGGCGTTCCCCGTCGGGCCGGGCCCCGCCCGCCACGCGGTCTGGGGGGACGTTGCCCACGCCCAGCAGCCGGGCCAGGGACGCGCCGCCGACCTGGAGCTCGTCCAGCCAGCTCAGCAGCATCTCGATGGGGCCGTTGATCTGCACCACGTACAGGGTCGCGGCCGTCACCTGCCCCAGCGACGCCAGCCCGTGGGCGTGCAGCAGCCCGCCGACCAGCAGCGTCGCCGCCACCGGCAGCACGAAGCTGATCTCGATCACCGGGTACAGCACCGTCCGCAGGCGCAGCGTGTACCGCTCGGCCCGCCAGGTCCGCGCGATGTCGGCGTCGCCGCGCCGCCGCCGCGCCGCCGCCAGCCCGAACGCCTCCACCGTCCGCGCCCCGTGCACGGTCTCGGCCAGGCCGTCGGTCATCTCGGCCCAGGCGGCGTTCTCCCGCAGGTAGCCCTCGCGGGCGCGCGGCAGGTACCAGCGCATCACGCCCCACAGCAGCGGCACCGCGACCAGGCACGGCAGCGCCAGCAGCGGGCCGGTCAGCACCAGCGCCCCGGCGGTGAACACCACCGCCATGGCCCCGATCAGCGTCTCGGGCACCGCGTACCGCACGCTGGTCGCCAGCGCGTCCACGTCGCGGGAGGTGCGGCTGACCAGGTC
The DNA here is from genome assembly GCF_014138665.1 of Actinomadura kijaniata. NCBI lineage: Bacteria > Bacillati > Actinomycetota > Actinomycetes > Streptosporangiales > Thermomonosporaceae > Actinomadura > Actinomadura kijaniata. The sequence continues at coordinate 214,907 of NZ_JACJIA010000001.1, read as the reverse complement.
GCCGGTCCCGGCGCGTTCCACGGTGGACAGCGGCAGCGCCAGCACCCGGTCCACGAACTCCTCGCGCAGGTCGGCCAGCACGCGTTCGCCGAGCCGCGCCGAGGCGTAGTGGGCCAGCCAGGTCAGCACGCCCTGCGCGACCACGAACGCGGCGATGGCCAGGCCGATCCGGTCGATCGCCGCCCGCTCCCGCGACACGCCGTCGACCAGCTCGCCCAGCAGGCGCGGCGCGACCAGCCCGCACACCGCGGCCAGGGCGTGCAGCGCCAGCGCCCCGGCCAGCGCGCGGGGGTGCCGTAGCGTCAGCCGCCGGGCGTAGGCCCGCACCTGCGCCGCCGACGCGACCGGCAGTTTCCGGGCGGTACTCATCACATTCCCCTGGTCACGACGGCCGCGTAGCGCGACGCGGTGTCGAGTAGTTCGCGGTGGGTGCCCTCGGCGACCACGCGGCCGTCCTCGACGTAGGCGACACGGTCGGCGCGGTCCAGCAGCAGCGGGCTGGTCGTGCACACCACCGTGATCCGGTCGGGCCGGGCCGCGCGCAGCCGGTCGGCGACGCGGGCCTCGGTGTGGGCGTCGACGGCGCTGGTCGGCTCCACCAGGACCAGCACCTCCGGGTCGGCGGCCAGGGCGCGGGCCAGCCGCAGCCGCTGCTGCTGGCCACCGGAGAACTCCCGGCCCGCCTCGGCCACGTGCGCGTCGCGCCCCACGGCGGCCACGATGTCCTCGGCGTTGGCGGTGACCAGCGCCGCGTCCAGGTCGCCGCACCCGGTGGTGGTCAGGGACTCGGCGAGGGGGCCGGAGAACAGCCGGTCCTCGTTGACGGCCACCAGGACGCGGTCGCGCAGGTCGGCCAGGTCCGCCAGCGGCACCCCGGCGTAGGTGACCTCGCCGGGCGCGTGGCGGCCGAGCCGGTCGGCGACGGCCTGGGCGTCGCGCGGGTCGGCGGCGGCCACCATCGTCAGCTCGCCGGGCCGCGCCACCAGCCCGGACCCGGCGTCCACGAGGTCGCCGGGGCCGTCGGGGCGGACCGTCCCGGCGAGCGGGACCTCGGGCTCCAGCTCCAGCAGCCGCACCACGCGGCCCGCCGCCACATGCCCCTTGGTGAGCTTCCCGGCCAGCTCGCCGAGCGTCTTGAGCGGGTGGATCAGGAACACCGCGTAGCCGTAGAACGACACCAGCTGCCCCACGCTGAGCCGCCCGTCGGCGGCGTACCGGGCCCCCGCCCAGGTCACCAGCGCGACCAGCAGGCCCGGCAGCAGCACCTCCGCGCCGCTCAGCCGCGACTCGGCCACCGCGACCCGCACCCCGGCCCGCCGCACCCGCTGCGACTCGCCGCGGTACCGCTCGGCGAACAGCGTCTCGCCGCCGATCCCGCGCAGCACCCGCAGGCCGCCCACCAGGTCGGTGGCGTGGGTGTTCAGCTCCCCGACCAGCTCCCGGTGCGCGTCCTCGCGGCGCCGGTACGGCCGCAGCAGCGGCGCGGCCAGCAGCAGGATCACCGGCACGCCGACCAGCACGACCAGCCCCAGCGGCGGCGACGTCACCAGCATGATCACCGCGACGGCGACGATCGCCACGACCGCGCCCGTGCCGCGCGACAGGATGTCGATGGCGTCGCCGATGTGCGCCACGTCCGACACCCCGACGCTCACGACCTCCCCGGCGCTCAGCCGCCTGGGCAGCGTCGCGCCGAGCCGGGCGGCCTGCCGGGTCGTCACCTGGACCGTGCGGAAGGCGGCGGCCAGCCAGTTGAACACCGAGTTGCGGTGCCGGGTGACGCCCGCCGCGGCCTGCACGACGCCGAGCCCGAGCAGCGCTCCGGCCCACAGCGCCAGCGCCGCGGGGTCGCGGGCGGCCACCCCCTGGTCGATGGCGCGGCCCACCACGGCGGGCATGACCGCCTGGGCGAGCATCCACACCACCCCGAGGAGGGCCCCGGCGATGACCGTGGGCGCCTGGATCCGCACCAGCCAGGTGAGGTAGCGCGTCGGGGAGCGATGGTCGGGCGTTCCGGGATCGTCGACCGGCAACGTTCTCACGCGACGCAGCGTAAGCAGGCGGCCCCGCGCGGAACCACTGATTTTTCGGGGGGTTCCCACCAGCGGGAACGTCCCGGCGTCACATTCCGTTGAAGACCATGCACGGTCGCGGGGATGCGCGCACGCGATCAGAGCGGATATCGTCGGGGCCGATGTTCCTGCGCTCCATGAGCCGGGACCCCGGTGGCCGGGACGCCCCGCCACCGCCCGGCGCGGACCGCCCCCCGCCCATGACCGTGCGTCGGCGACGCGCGGAACGGTCCGCCGCCCGCGCGCCCCGCCGGTGAGTCCAGCCGCCGCCTACCGTCCGGAAACCCTTTTCGTGAGCACACTCAGTCACCAGCCGCACCTCCTGCCCGCCGGGGCCGAGGAGCGGGTCGACCTGCTCCTGATCGACGCCGACCCCTCCGACATGGTGCTGGTCGACCGGATGCTCGCCGACAGCGGCGTGGACGCGCGGATCACCACCGCCACCACCCTGGAGCAGGCCCGCGCCCGGATGGGCCGGCACGTCCAGTGCATCATCGTCGACCTGTCGGCCCCCGGCATCGACCGCCTGGCGGGCCTGCGGCAGGTCCTGGAGATGTCCGGCAACGCCGCCGTCGTCGTGCTCACCGCCCTCGACGACGACGCGCTCGGCGTGCGCGCCGTCGCCGCCGGAGCCGAGGACTACCTGGTCAAGCAGGAGGTCGACGGGCCGCTGCTGGCCCGCGCGGTCCGCTACGCCATCGAGCGCAAGCGCGCCGAGGAGACCGAGCGCCGCCTGGTCGAGGCCCGCATCCTGGGCCGCGAGAACGCCCGGCTGGAACGCGGCCTGCTGCCCGTCCCACTGATCGACGACCCGGCCCTGACGCACTGCACCCGGTACCGGCCCGGCCGCCGCCGCGCCCTGCTCGGCGGCGACTTCTACGACACCGTGCAGACCGCCGACGGCGCGGTCCACCTGATGATCGGCGACGTGTGCGGGCACGGCCCCGACGAGGCCGCCCTCGGCGTCCAGCTCCGCATGGCCTGGCGCACCCTGGTGCTGGCCGGGCACTCGGGCGAGGACCTGCTGCGCATCCTGGACACCGTGCTGGGCCACGAACGCCGCAGCGAGGAGATCTTCACGACGCTGTGCAACGTCACCATCGCGCCGTCGCGCCGCACCGCCCGCCTGCACCTGGCCGGGCACCCCGCGCCGCTGCTGTTCCGGCCCGCCGCCGACGGCGGGCCCGACGAGGTCACGGCGCTGCCCGAGTACGCGCACGGCCCCGCGCTGGGGCTGTTCCCCGGCGCGGACTGGCCGACCACCGAGGTGGAGCTCGGCGGGCGGGACGCCCCCGAGTGGAGCCTGCTGCTCTACACCGACGGCCTGATCGAGGGCCGCACCGGCGACGGCACCTCCACCCGGCTGGGCACCGAGGGCCTGACCGCGCTGGCCCGCGCCGCGCGCGCCGACGGCGCCTCCGGCCGCGGCCTGATCGACCGGCTGGTCGCCGAGGTCGAGGAGCTGAACGGCGACGCGCTCGCCGACGACCTGGCGGTGCTGATGCTGTCGCACCGGCCGCGCACCGCCCCGTCCGCGCCCTCCGACGAGGCGGGCCACACCGCTCCGGTCCTGGTCACCGGGCCTGCCGCCGCCGACGCGGGGCGGGCCGAGACCCACTGATGTACTACAGCTTGTAGTTCCCGTCTCGCGCTGTGAAGTCGCTCACTTCACGTCACCGACGTCGCGTCGGAAAAGCCCGGACCGGCACCGTTCATAGCCAGCGGCTATCGAAACGAGTGCCGCCATGACTTGGATCTCTTTCCCCAGGCAGTCGTACGGTTCGGGCGTGGCTATAGCGATACCTGCGATTTACCGATCGACCGTCGGCAAGAAGGCCGTGATGGCGGTGAGCGGCGCCGTCATGGTGACGTTCCTCGTCCTGCACATGATCGGGAACTGGAAGATCTTCTTTGGCGCCGAGAGCTTCAACCACTACGCGCACTGGCTGCGCACGATGGGCGAGCCCGTGGTGCCCTACCGCACCCTGCTGACCCTCCTTGAGGTCGTGCTGGTGCTCTCGGTGGTCCTGCACATGTGGTCCGCGTGGTCGCTGGCCCGGCGCGCCTCCGCCGCCCGGCCCGTGAAGTACCACGGCAAGAAGAAGTCCCACGCGCAGGGCTACGCCACCCACATCATGCGGTACGGCGGCATCACCCTGCTGCTCTTCATCATTTGGCACCTGCTGGACCTGACGTTCTTCGTGGTCAACCCCAAGGGCTCCGCCGCGACGCCCTACGAGCGCGTCGTCGCCGACTTCGCCCCCGAGCGGTTCTGGGTCACCGCGATCTACATCGTCGGTGTCGTCATGGTCGGCCTCCACCTGCGCCACGGCGTCTGGAGCGCCTTCCAGACCCTCGGCCTGCGCAGCCCCCGCAACGACCGCGCGCTGCGCCTGCTGGCCGGGGGCCTGGCCCTCGTGCTGACCATCGGCTTCCTCATCGTGCCCCTCTCTGTCACCTTCGGACTGGTGAGCTGACCATGACCACCGACACCCTCTTCACCCTCGGCGACCCGATCGCCGACGAGAAGGCCCCGCGGGGCCCGGTCGAGGACCGCTGGACCACGCGCAAGTTCGAGGCCAAGCTCGTCAACCCGGCCAACAAGCGCAAGAAGAAGATCATCATCATCGGCACCGGGCTCGCCGGCGGCTCCGCCGGCGCGACCCTGGGCGAGGCCGGCTACCACGTCATCCAGTTCTGCTTCCAGGACTCGCCGCGCCGCGCCCACTCCATCGCCGCGCAGGGCGGCATCAACGCCGCCAAGAACTACCGCAACGACGGCGACAGCGTGCACCGCCTGTTCTACGACACCGTCAAGGGCGGCGACTTCCGCGCCCGCGAGTCCAACGTCCACCGCCTCGCCGAGATCTCCACGCAGATCATCGACCAGTGCGTGGCGCAGGGCGTCCCGTTCGCCCGCGAGTACGGCGGCCTGCTCGACAACCGCTCGTTCGGCGGCACCCAGGTGTCCCGCACCTTCTACGCCCGCGGCCAGACGGGCCAGCAGCTCCTGCTCGGCGCCTACCAGGCCCTCATGCGCCAGGTCGACGCCGGCAACGTCGAGCTGCACGCCCGCCACGAGATGCTCGACCTGATCATGCAGGACGGGCGGGCCCGCGGCGTCATCGTCCGCGACCTGATGACCGGCGAGGTCAAGAGCTACACCGCCGACGCCGTCGTGCTGGCCTCCGGCGGCTACGGGAACGTCTACTTCCTGTCCACCAACGCCATGGGCTCCAACGTCACCGCCACCTGGCGGGCCCACAAGCACGGCGCCTACTTCGCCAACCCCTGCTACACGCAGATCCACCCGACCTGCATCCCCTACTCCGGCGAGCACCAGTCCAAGCTGACGCTGATGTCGGAGTCGCTGCGCAACGACGGCCGCGTCTGGGTGCCCAAGGCGGTCGGCGACAAGCGCGACCCCAACGACATCCCCGAGGGCGAGCGCGACTACTACCTGGAGCGCATCTACCCCTCGTTCGGCAACCTGGTGCCGCGCGACATCGCCTCCCGCGCCGCCAAGAACGTCTGCGACGAGGGCCGCGGCGTCGGCCCCGGCGGCCAGGGCGTCTACCTCGACTTCGCCGACGCCATCAAGCGCCTCGGCCGCAAGACCGTCGAGGCCAAGTACGGCAACCTGTTCGAGATGTACGAGCGCATCACCGGCGAGAACCCCTACGAGGTTCCGATGCGCATCTACCCCGCCGTCCACTACACCATGGGCGGCCTGTGGGTGGACTACGACCTGCAGTCCAACATCCCCGGCCTGTTCGTGATCGGCGAGGCCAACTTCTCCGACCACGGCGCCAACCGCCTCGGCGCCTCGGCCCTGATGCAGGGCCTGGCCGACGGCTACTTCGTCCTGCCCACCGGCCTCGGCGACTACCTGGCCCGCAACACCGGCCTCGACGAGGTCTCCGACACGGCCGTCAGCGAGGCCCAGGAGCGCGTCCGCTCCCAGATCGACCGGCTCCTGTCGATCGACGGCGACCGCACCGTCGACTCGTTCCACCGCGAGCTCGGCCGCGTCATGTGGGAGTACTGCGGCATGGAGCGCACCGAGGAGGGCCTGCGCAAGGCGCTGGAGCTCATCCCCGCGCTGCGCGAGGAGTTCTGGACCCGGGTGAAGGTCACCGGCGTCGGCGAGGAGCTCAACAAGGAGCTGGAGAAGGCCGGCCGCGTCGCCGACTTCCTCGAACTCGCCGAACTGATGTGCGTCGACGCCCTCCACCGCGCCGAGTCCTGCGGCGGCCACTTCCGCGCCGAGTCCCAGGACGAGGACGGCGAGGCCAAGCGCGACGACGAGAACTTCTCCTACGTCGCCGCCTGGGAGTGGGGCGGCCAGGGCACGCCCGTGCTCCACCAGGAAGCCCTCGAGTTCGAATACGTCAAGCCCGCACAGAGGTCGTACAAGTAATCATGAAGGTCACACTGCGCATCTGGCGCCAGAAGGGTCCTCAGGACGCGGGCAAGATGGTCGAGTACCCGCTCGACGACATCTCCCCCGACGCCTCCTTCCTGGAGATGCTCGACGTCCTCAACGAGGAACTGATCACCAGGGGCGAGGAGCCCGTCGCGTTCGACCACGACTGCCGCGAGGGCATCTGCGGCATGTGCTCGCTGGTCATCAACGGGACCCCGCACGGTCCCGAGCGCAACACCACCACGTGCCAGCTGCACATGCGCAAGTTCAAGGACGGCGAGGTCATCGACGTCGAGCCGTGGCGCGCCAGGGCGTTCCCGGTCGTCAAGGACCTGGTCGTCGACCGCTCCCCGCTGGACCGGATGATCCAGTCGGGCGGTTACATCACCGCCCCGACCGGCACCGCCCCCGAGGCGCACTCGGTCCCGGTGCCCAAGCCGGCCGCCGACAGGGCGTTCGAGGCCGCCGAGTGCATCGGCTGCGGCGCCTGCGTCGCGGCCTGCCCCAACGGCTCGGCCGCCCTGTTCCTCGGCGCCAAGATCACCCACCTGGGCCTGATGCCCCAGGGCCAGCCCGAGCGCTGGGACCGGGTGGTCAACATGCTGGAGACCCACGACGCGGAGGGCTTCGGCGGCTGCACCAACACCGGCGAGTGCACGGTGGCCTGCCCGAAGGGCATCCCCCTCGACGTGATCAGCACGCTGAACCGGGACTACTTCAAGGCCACGGTCGGCAGCAAGAAGAAGTAACCGCCGCCGGAACGCAGCGTGGTGCCCCGGGCCTGACGGCCGGGGCACCACGCTTTTCCGTCCTCGCCCCGAGCGGCGGCCTCCGCCGCTACTCCAGGTCGTGCTCGTGCCGGAACGCCCGCGCCGCCGCGTCCTCCCTCGTCCCCGGCAGGCTCTCGAACGAGTCCGGGTCGATCGTCCGCACCCGTCCGGTGGACACGTCGCCCAGCATCCGCACCAGTCCCGCCGTCACCGCCCGGGTGAACCGTTCCGCCTGCCGGTGCCCCATGGTCTGGGTCTGGCCCCGCACCTCGAACAGCACCGTCCCGGTCCCGATCAGCGCCATCGACGAGCGCGCCTGCCCCGGCAGGTCACGCGTCGGCGCGTGCGGGTAGCGCGCCCCGATGTACCCGCGGTCCTCGATCCCCCGGAACGCGCTGATGGCGAGCTGCTTGGAGTACGTCTTGGCGTACGTCCGGGCGTACGGCACGTACTTGCCTCCGGGCTCGAAGAACTTGTCCGGCAGCGGCGGGTAGTCCACCGCGACGTCCAGCAGCCGGTTCTTCACGTCCTCCCGCACGCACGCGCCCTGGTGGTGCAGGTCGACGTACACGTCGACCTTCCCCTTGCGCGCCCGCAGCCGCTTGTAGACGTCCCGCAGGACCTGCGACTCGGGGTTCAGGAACCACCCGGGCCGGTCCGGCGACCCCGGAACGTCCTCGGCCTTCGGCCGGTAGTCCAGGTCCGGGTTGAAGTCGCGGTTCAGGTCGAAGCCGGGGCGCTTGGTGTAGTCGTCACCCTGCAACCGCCCGTCGAGGTAGTTCCACGCCGGAGGCCTCCCCGCGAGCTGCGGGAAGTCCTTCTGCACCTCGGCCCAGGCGTTGTCGTTGCCGCGCCGGTCCAGCTCGGCCCCGTCCGGGTTGATCTTCGGGACGGCGACGAACGTGATCTCGCGCCGCACCCGCCGCGCCTCGGGCGAGTCCGAGGTCCCCAGCCACTTCAGGATGCGCAGCAGGGCGGTGGTGCCGGTCTTCTCGTTCCCGTGGATCTCGCTGGTGACCAGGAAGACCTTGGGCCCGTGCCCGACGGTGGCGGTGTGGATGGCGCGCCCCCGGTTGGAGCGGCCGACGACATCGACGTCCACCCGTCCCCGGCTCGCCCGCTCGATCCGGGTCAGCTCGCGGCGCATCTCGCGGTAGTCGACGAACCTCCAGATGGGCAGGTCGCGCGGTTCGTCGCTGCACTCCCCCGGCGGCGGCGCGGCCGGGCGCGCGGGAGCGGGGGCGGCGAGGGCGGGCGGCGCGGTCAGCGCCAGCGCGAGCGGGACGAGCAGCAGGGGCACGGTACGGCGGGGGCGCATGCGGTCTCCGGGGGACGAGAGCTCCTTGTGCCCCGGACCCTAGATCGACTCCGCCGGGCCGGGGACGTCCAAGATCGCCAACGTGCACCCGCGAAATCGATGGATCTTGTCGTTGACGTCCGGTCAGGCGTGCGTGACCAGCGCCTCCACGCCCGCCGGGAGGCTGCCCGCGAGCGCCGCCTCCACCAGGAACGTCTCCAGCGCGTCCTGGAACGCGCGCGCCGCGTGCGTGGGCTCCACGTCCTTGCGGTGCGCCAGCGCGATCGTGCGTTGCAGCTCCGGATGGTGCCCCCGGCGCGGCCCGTCGCCCAGCACCAGCGGCGTCCCGCGCAGCCCCGGCCGCCCGGCCAGCACCATGCTCGGCACCACCGCGACGCCCAGCCCCGCCTCCACGAACCGCAGCACCGCGTCCATCTCGCCGCCCTCGACGGCGAACCTCGGCTCGAACCCGGCGTCCCGGCACGCGGTGATCGTCGCCTCCCGCAGGTCGTAGCCGGACCGGAACATCACCATCGGGCGGTTGCGCAGGTCCTCGATCCGCAGGTAGGAGCGGCGCGGCACCTGGGCGGGCTCCCGCGAGGAGGTCCGCCCCCGCTCGCCTCCGGCGTTCCCCGCGGGGGAGGCGACGACCAGGTGCTCCCGCAGGATCGGCTTCGTCTCCAGCGGCGGGTCGCCGTGCAGCGGCAGGATCACCAGCGCCAGGTCCAGCGACCCCCGCGTCAGCTCCCGCACCAGGTCCCGCGACCCGCCCTCCTCCACGATGATCTGGATGCCGGGGTAGGCGTCGTGGAACCGCCGCAGCACGTCGCCGAGCAGCCCCGCGCACAGCGACGGCGTCGCCCCGAGCCGCACCCGTCCCCGCCGCAGCCCCGCGAGTTCCTGCACCTCCAGGCGGGCGGTGTCGACGTCGGCGAGGATGCGCTTGGCGAGCGGCAGCAGCGCCTCCCCGGCCGGGGTCAGGGTGATGTTCCCCCGCGCCCGGCTGAACAGCGACGCGCCGAGTTCGGCCTCCAGCGCGCGGATCTGCTTGGACAGCGACGGCTGCGCGACGTGCAGGACCTCCGCCGCCTGGGTGAAGTGCCGCATCTCGGCGACGGCGACGAAATAGGCGAGCTGCTGCAACTGCATCCTGCCAAGTTACGTGGCCGGTTCCGGCGTTCCGGGCGAAGGGTGCCCGGAGCGAGACACCGCGGGCCGCCTGTCGCAGCGGGCGTCCGGTCAGCGGGCGTGGCGGCGCAGCGCCTGCAGGTCGTGCACGATCACCACGCGGCGGCCGGTCTCGATCCACCCGTGCCGCCGCAGCGTCCGCAGCGCCTTGCTGACCGCCTCCCGCGACGCCCCCACCCAGCCGGCCAGCTCCTCCTGCGACAGGCTGAGGGTGATCCGGACGCTCTGCCCGCCCGCCCCGGCCGGGACGCCGAACCGGTCGGCCAGCTCCACCAGCCGCTGCGCGACCCGCCCGGTGGCGTCGAACATCCCGAACTCGATGCGCTTGCTGTCGGAGTCGCGCCACCGCTCGCACAGCGTCCGCATGATGACGATCGCGGCCCCGCCGTTGTCCCGCAGGAACGCCGTGAAGTCCGGCACGGTGACGGCGAGCGCCCGCCCGTCCTCCAGCGCCGCCACGGTCGCCGACCGGGGCAGCCCGTCGATCGCGGCGACCTCTCCCAGCAGCGCGCCGGGCCCGCGCACCGCCAGCAGCGCCTCGCCGCCCTGCTCGCGGTCGGAGTAGGCCTTGACCTTCCCGGCGAGCAGCACCGCCACCCAGGTGGCCTCCTCCCCCTCCCAGAACAGCACCTCACCGCGGGCGAACTCCCGCACCCGGCCCCGCGACTCCAGATCGGCGCGCTCCTCCGGGGTGATCTCGGCGAGGAACGATCCAGGCTCAAAGGGGGTCATGGTTCCACGCTAGGTTTCCCGCCGCACCCCGCAACGGGTCAGACGATCACGAATGCGTCACGCGTTGTGTGTACTAATGCCTGTTCGCCCGGTGCCCACCGGGAGAGGGTGGACGCGCCGCCCGCGCCCGGCCCGGTGCAGGCGGCGAACGTTCGCGGGGAACGGCGGTACGGCGGGCGGCGGTGACGGGGGCACGCCGCCCGCCGACGTGCCGCGTTCCCGCGCCCGGGATCCAACGCGCTCACCAGGTGCATGGCACCGATCGCCGGAGAACCGGGCGCCACGGCTTCCCTGATCCTGACCGGGTCCCTCCCGGACGGTCCTCGGTGTTCCGGCCTTCGCACCATGCGGCGGAATGCCACCGGCTCCACCGAGCAGGTCATGTGGCCGGAAGGGAAGCCCCATGTCCGTCAGGAAGGACGGCAAGACCAAGAACGTGAAGAAGGGCTGATCCTCCGGCCGGAGAAAGGGGCGGGGCCCCGCACCGCGGCCCCGCCCCTTCTCGTCGTGCGTCACGCCGAGGGCGTGTCCTTGCCCTTCTTCACGATGCCGAGCTTGCTGCCCAGCCAGACCACCGGGTCGTACCTGCGGCCGACGACCCGTTCCTTCATCGGGATCAGCGCGTTGTCAGTGATCTTGATGTGCTCGGGGCAGACCTCGGTGCAGCACTTGGTGATGTTGCAGAAGCCCAGGCCGTGGTCGTCTTGCGCGATGTTGCGCCGGTCGGCCTCGTCGGCCGGGTGCATCTCCAGCTCCGCGATCCGCATCAGGAAGCGCGGCCCGGCGAAGCCGGGCTTGTTCTCCTCGTGGTCGCGGATGACGTGGCAGACGTTGTTGCACAGGAAGCACTCGATGCACTTGCGGAACTCCTGCGAGCGCTCGACGTCGACCTGCTGCATCCGGAACTCGCCCGGCTTGGTGTCGCCGGGGTCGAACGACGGGATCTGCCGCGCCTTCTCGTAGTTGAACGACACGTCCGTCACCAGGTCGCGGATGACGGGGAACGTGCGGACCGGCGTGACGGTGATGGTCTCGTCCTGGGTGAACGTGGACATCCGCGTCATGCACAGCAGCCGCGGCATGCCGTTGATCTCGGCGGAGCAGGAGCCGCACTTGCCGGCCTTGCAGTTCCACCGGACGGCCAGGTCGGGCGCCTGGGTGGCCTGGAGCCGGTGGATGATGTCGAGGACGACCTCGCCCTCGTTGACCTCGACCTTGTAGTCGACCAGCTCACCGTCGCCGGCGTCACCGCGCCAGACCCGGAACTTGGCCAGGTAGCTCATCGGTCGCCCTCCTCGGTCTCGGCGATGACTTCCTTCACGTGGGCGGGCAGTTCCTCGCCGGTCAGGTACTTCTTGAGCTCGTCGGTCTCGAAGAGGGCGAGCAGGTCGTCGCGCATGGGGTCCATGGGCTGGCGGCGGAGCTCGACGCGGGGGTCGCCGGGGTCGCCGGTGAGGCGGCACACGAGGTTGACCTTGCGCCATTCGGCGGACATCTGCGGGTGGTCGTCGCGGGTGTGGCCGCCGCGGCTCTCGGCGCGCTCCAGCGCCGCCCGGGCGATGCACTCGGAGACCAGCAGCATGTTCCGCAGGTCGAGGGCGAGGTGCCAGCCGGGGTGGTAGCCGCGTCCGCCGTGGGCGGCGACGGGCTCGACGCCGACCCGGGCGACGCGTTCGCGGAGCTTCTCCAGCGCCTCCAGGGCCTGCTGGAGCTCCTCCTCCTTGCGGATGATGCCGACCAGGTCGTTCATGGTCTGCTGGAGTTCGGAGTGGACGGCGTAGGGGCTCTCGCCGCCCTCGCGGGCCAGCGGGACCAGCGCCTCGGTGGCGGCCTTGTCGATCTCGTCCTCGGGGACGGCGGGGCGCTCGGCCAGCGCGTCGACGTACTCGGCGGCCCCCAGCCCGGCGCGCCGCCCGAACACGAGCAGGTCGGTGAGGGAGTTGCCGCCGAGGCGGTTGGAGCCGTGCATGCCGCCGGAGCACTCCCCGGCCGCGAACAGGCCGGGCACGAGGGCCGCCCCGCTGTCGGGGTCGACCTCGACGCCGCCCATCACGTAGTGGCAGGTCGGGCCGACCTCCATGGGCTCCTTGGTGATGTCGACGTCGGCCAGCTCCTTGAACTGGTGGTGCATCGCCGGGAGCCGCCGTTTGATCTCCTCCGCGCCGCCGGGCATGCGGTCCACGACGGTCAGGAAGACGCCGCCGTGCGGTGAGCCGCGTCCGGCCTTGACCTCGGCGTTGATGGCGCGGGCGACCTCGTCGCGCGGCAGCAGCTCGGGGGGCCGCCGGTTGTTGTCGGGGTCGTCGTACCAGCGGTCGGCCTCCTCCTCGGAGGTGGCGTACTTGTCCTTGAACACCTCGGGGATGTAGTCGAACATGAACCGCTTGCCGTCGGAGTTCTTCAGGACGCCCCGGTCGCCGCGCACCGACTCGGTGACGAGGATGCCCTTGACCGAGGGCGGCCAGACCATCCCGGTCGGGTGGAACTGGACGAACTCCATGTTCAGCAGGGTCGCCCCGGCCAGCAGCGCCAGGGCGTGGCCGTCGCCGGTGTACTCCCACGAGTTGGAGGTGACCTTGAACGCCTTGCCGATCCCGCCGGTCGCCAGCACCACGGCCGGGGCCTCGAACACGACGAACTTCCCGGTCTCGCGGACGTAGGCGAACGCGCCCGCGACGCGGTCCCCGTCCAGCAGCAGCCGGGTCACGGTGGTCTCGGCCCACACCTTGAGGCGGGCCTCGTAGTCGCCGAGCTCCCGGTGGTCCTCCTGCTGGAGGGCGACGATCTTCTGCTGCGCGGTGCGGATGAGCTCCAGGCCGGTGCGGTCGCCGACGTGCGCCAGGCGCGGGTACTCGTGGCCGCCGAAGTTCCGCTGGGAGATCTTGCCGTCCTTGGTGCGGTCGAACAGCGCGCCCCAGTGCTCCAGCTCCCAGACGCGGTCGGGGGCCTCCTTGGCGTGCAGCTCGGCCATGCGCCAGTTGTTGAGGAACTTGCCGCCGCGCATGGTGTCGCGGAAGTGGACCTGCCAGTTGTCGTTGGGGTTGACGTTGCCCATCGCCGCCGCCGCACCGCCCTCGGCCATGACGGTGTGCGCCTTGCCGAACAGCGACTTGGAGATGACCGCGGTCTTCTTGCCCTGGAGGCGGGCCTCGATCGCGGCCCGCAGCCCGGCACCGCCCGCGCCGATCACCACGACGTCGTAGGAGTGCCGTTCGATCTCAGTCATGATGTCCGCCGCCTAGTTGAAGAATCGCAGGTCGGAGATGGTCTCGCTGGCCACGAGCGCCACGTACAGGTCGGCGACGACCAGCGAGCCGAGGGTGATGAGCGCGTACTGCCCGTGCCGTTCGTTGAGCTTGGAGACCCAGCCCCACATCCGGTACCGGAACGGATGCTTGGAGAAGTTCTTCAACCGTCCGCCGACGATGTGGCGGCAGGAGTGGCACGACAGGGTGTAGCCCCACAGCAGGATGACGTTGGCCAGCAGGATGATGCTGCCGAGCCCGATCCCGAACCCGCCGTCCTTGCCGTGGAACGCGCGGACGGCGTCGTAGGTGTTGATCAGCGAGATGACGAACGCGGCCATCCAGAAGTAGCGGTGCAGGTTCTGCCCGATGAGGGGGAACCGGCGCTCGCCGGTGTACTTCTTGTGCGGTTCGGCGACCGCGCAGGCGGGGGGCGACGCCCAGTACGAGCGGTAGTACGCCTTCCGGTAGTAGTAGCAGGTCAGGCGGAACAGCAGCAGGAACGGCAGCGACAGCGCCGCGAACGGGATCCAGCCGCGCGTCCAGGACGGCAGGAACGTGCCGAACTCCCCGGCGTCGCCGGTGACCCCGTTGACGGTGACGTTGTTGCAGATCTCGTTCAGGCAGGGCGAGTAGAACGGCGTCAGGTAGTGGTACTCGGGAACGTAGAAGGCCGCGCCCCAGAAGGCCCGGACGGTCGCGTAGACCACCCACGCAGTGAAGATCACTAGCGTGGTGATCGGATAGACGCGCCAGTTGTCGGTGCGGAGCGTACGTTCTCTAATCCGGGCGCGCGCTTTGTCCGGCGCCTCCACAGTGCTCATAGACGCTCTCCAGAGCTCGGGATCTCAGGGACTTCCCCGGTACGGCGGGAGCACACGCGGCCGTCGCGCCCCGGCCCGGACGGCACCGCGGTCAGGCGGTGACGCCTCGTGTGCGCTACCAGCGAGGCGACCCTACGCCACCTCTCCGGCGCTGTGACATACACAACACCCCCTCGGTGGTGTGACCCTGACCACAGATTATGACACTCCGCAACGTCCGTTACATCGTCCGTGGGGCATAGCCTGCCCTTATGGTCTGAGGGCATCGACACCAGATCGCCAGGCCATGATCGAATCGCCCGGCCGGTGCGATAGGGGGAGCTACCGCCCGAGCGTCCGCGACAGGTGGGCCTCCAGGTGCGCCTCGGCCTCGCTCGCGCGGCCGTTGCCGTACACGCGCAGCAGGGTGGCGATCTCGGGGAACTGCACGTCCACGAGGTCGGCGGCGGCCTCGATCTCGTTCGCGGAGGCCACCTCCCGCAGCAGCGCCTGGAGGACCCGGGCGGGCGAGGCGGCCTCCAGCCGCTCCCGCAGCTCGGCCTCGACGGGCGACTCGCGCAGGCCGGACGTGGTCGCGGTGGTCCGGGCGCGGATGACCCCGAGCCGTTCGCGGACCTCGGCGACCGACAGGGAGTCGAACGCGGGGTCGGCGGCCAGCTCCTCCACGGCGAGCAGCCGGTTCAGCACGACCGGATTGCTGATCTTGGCGCGCTGTCCCGACATGAGCTGCGACAGCATGGGCGCCGACAGCCCCAGCACCCCGGCCAGCCCCGACTGCGACAGCCCGAGCCGGTCCAGCAGCCGCCGGAAGCGGTCCCCCAGGGGCTCGCCGTACCACTCGGCCTGCAGGGCACGGTTCCGGACGACGGTGTCCTCCGACACGCTCACACCGACCTCCGCGCCACCTCGGAAACGATCACTGCGACCCCCCCTTGACGATTAACGACTGCAAACACTAGATTTGCGAACGCACGCGAGGTGTTCACCCATACCTCATGGTGCCACGCCACCGCGACTTTGCACATGCGATGTCGCGGTCCCGCCATCACCTCTGCCCCCGGAGGACGGATCGATGCGCATCCTCGCACTGGCGACCGCCACGGCGCTGCTCACCACGGCCCTGACCACCTGCCTCCCGTCGGACGGCTCCTCCGGCGGCTCGGGCGGCTCCGGCGGCCCCGGCAAGGCGGCCACCGCCGTGGACAAGGGCGACGGGCCCAAGGCCCCCGACCCCGGCAAGCCGGTCGTCAAGACCACGGTCAACACCTCGGACGGCCCCACCGAACTGGCCGTGGTGGGCCTGAACGCCCGCGGCCGCCTGGCCCACCTGACCATGATGATCAACACCGCGAACGCCACCGGCGTCGGCGACTCGCTGTACACCCTGAACGGCGGCGAGGTCCCGGCGGTCTCCCTCCTCGACCCGGTGAACCTCAAGCGCTACGTCGTGGTCAAGGACTCGGCGGGCACCGAGCTGGGCGCGGGCAACGCCTATGTCCGCGCGGCCAAGCCGACCGCCCTCTCCTACACGTTCCCGGCCCCGCCGGAGAACGTGCAGGCGGTGGACGTCCAGTTCGGCCGCCTCACGACGTTCCGCAACGTGCCCGTCGAAAGGTGAGCGCCATGCTCCGGGCGACCCTGGCCCTCACCGCCGCGGCCGCCGTCCTGACGGCCGCCGGGACGGCCGCCGCCGCGGCCCCCGACCCGCGGGTCCCCGACGCCAGGCTGGCCGAGGCGACCCGCACCCTCGACCCGAACCGCGCCACCCTGGACGTCGGCGCCGACGTCGCGGTCCGCGGGCTGGACCTGACGCCGTTCGTGCTCCCGCTGGAGGAGGAGAGCGCCGAGGGCTCGAAGGTGACCGTGCGGATCTCGGCGGACGTCCTGTTCGACTTCAACAAGGCCGACCTGACCAGGTCGGCCCGCGACACCATCGCCAGGCTCGCGCCCCGCCTCCGGACCGTCCGGGGCACGATCCAGGTCACGGGCCACTCCGACTCGGTCGGCTCCGACTCCTACAACCTGACCCTCTCCCAGAAGCGCGCCGAGGCGGTCAGGGCGGCCCTGCTGCGGGTCCTGAGGTCCCCCGCCGAGGTCGAGGCCAAGGGATTCGGCGAGGGGAAGCCGGTGGCCCCCAACCAGATCGGCGAGAAGGACAACCCCCAGGGCCGGGCGAAGAACCGCCGCGTGGACATCACCTACGACCGCTCCTGACCCCGGCACGACGCGGCAGGCCCGCGAGGAGGACATCCATGAGAACCGCACCCGCGAGGACCGCGCCGGTGAAGGCGGCCCTCCTGAAGGCGGCGTCGCTGTCGCTGGCCGCCGCGCTGCTCGCCGCCTGCGGCGGCAGCCCCTCCCCGCGACGCACGGCATCCGGCGGAGGCGCCGCCAAGAGCGCGGCCCCCTCGCCCTCGCCCACCCCGGAGCCCACCTCCTGCCCGAACGGCGGCCGCCTCATCAAGGCGGTGGAGATCCCGGCCGTCCACGTCGACGCCGTCCACGTGCCCGGAGCGACCTACAACGGCCACCGGATCCCGCCGGTCACCATCCCGGCCGTCGACATCCCCGCCCAGCGCGTCCCGGCCCAGTGCGTGGAGGTCAAGCCCGCGCCCGGCGGCTGCCTGAGCGGAATGAGCGTTCCCAGGGCGACGATCCCGGGCGTCACCATC
Source organism: Actinomadura kijaniata (assembly GCF_014138665.1). Taxonomy (NCBI): domain Bacteria; kingdom Bacillati; phylum Actinomycetota; class Actinomycetes; order Streptosporangiales; family Thermomonosporaceae; genus Actinomadura; species Actinomadura kijaniata. The sequence continues at coordinate 197,681 of NZ_JACJIA010000001.1, read as the reverse complement.
CCGGCCGCCGAGATCCCCGGCATCGACATCCCCGGCCTCAGGATCCCCGCGGTCCGCGCCGAGGCGGTGACCGTGCAGCCGGTCATCGCGCCGGGCGTCACGGCCCCGGAGGTCTGCCAGAGCGTTCCGAAGAACGGCGGCACCGCCTGGGAGGTGACCCGCTGGGAGCAGACGCGCTGGGAGCAGACCCGGTGGGAGATCACGCGCTGGGAGAAGACCCGCTGGGAGAAGTGCAACGACAAGGGCGAGTGCGTCCCCCGTGCCGAGCTTCCCCGGGTCGAGGTCCCCCGCGTCGAGCTGCCGCGTGTGGAGCTCCCCCGCGCGGAGATCGAACGCCGCGAGATCAGCTCCGACAGCGAGATGCTGAAGGGAGAGGGCCAGATCGCCTACAACCTCAAGGCCGACGTCCTGTTCGACTTCGACAGCGCCGCCGTCAAGCCGAACGCCTCCGCCGAGCTCACCAGGATCGCCGCGTCCGTCAGGAAGGAGATCCCCGCCGGAGCGACCATCCGGATCGACGGCCACACCGACGCCAAGGGCGATCCGGCCACCAACAGGCGCCTCTCCGAGCAACGCGCCCAGGCCATCGTCGACTGGCTGGCGGCCAAGGGCGGCATCGAGCGTTCCCGGCTGAGGGCCACCGGCTACGGCGAGACGAAACCGGCCGCCCCCAACACCGGCAAGGACGGCTCCGACGACCCCGAGGGGCGCGCCAAGAACCGCCGCGTCGTCATCTCCGCCGAGCTCTGACGGCGCTCAGGACGCCTCGCCGCCACGCCCGCCCGCGACGGCGGCGAGCATGAGGCGGCGTGCGCGGGCGGGGGCCCGCCCGTCGTCGAGCAGTTGCAGCTCCTGGTTCGCCGCCATCGCGATCCCCGTCAGGACGGTGACGAGGTCGTCCGCGTCCCGGTCGGCGGGGACGTCGCCCGCGGCCTGCGCGGCCGTCACCTGGTCGCGCAGGAACGCGCGCCAGCGGGTCACGGCATCGTGGATCGACTCGCGCAGTTCGCCCGGACGCCCGTCCAGCTCGCAGGACGCGGCGGTGACGAAGCAGCCGTTGGGGAACGGTCCGCCGTCCAGGTAGCGGCACCACAGGTCGATCACCACGCGCAGGCGCGGCAGTCCCGCCTCCGCGTTCAGGCTCGGGGCCGCCACCGCCCGGGTGAACAGGTCGACCGCCCTGGACAGGACGGCGGACTGCAGGTCGACGCGGGAGCCGAAGGGGCCGACGACGCCCGCCTTGCTCATGCCGAGCTCCTCGGCCAGCGAGCCGATGGTCAGCCCGTGGAGGCCGTCGGTGGAGGCCCTGGCGACCCCGGCGGCGACGATGCGGTCCCGCGTCCGGCGGGCCTCCTCGGCGGAGTGTCTCATGATTGACGAGTTTAGCGAACGACCGTACGCTAGCCCCATATAGCGAACGATCGTCTGCCAAAGAGGGCGGGACATGCGCATCCGATGGCTGGGCTGGGCGGGCGTGGAGCTGGAGGCCCGGGGACACAGCGTGGTGATCGACCTGCTCGGCCGTCCGGAGGGGGTGCTCGCGGGCACCCCGCTGTCGGCGCCCCTGCCGGCGGTCGTCCCGCCGCGCACCGCCGGGGACGTGATCGCCGGCCTGTGCACGCACCTGCACCGGGACCACACCGACGCCACCGCGCTGGCCGGGGCGCTCGCGCCCGGCGGCCGGGTCCTGCACCCCGCGTCCTTCGGCGGCGACGACCACGAGAACCTGTGGACGCTCACGGCCGACCGCGAACTCGACGAGCACGGCCTGCCCCGGCACCCGATGCAGCCGTGGGAGACCACCACGGTCGGGCCGTTCACCGTCGCGGCGGTCCCCGCCGTGGACGCGCTGGGCGATCCGCAGGTGTCCTGGGCCGTCGAGGCGGGCGGCAAACGCGTGCTGCACCTGGGCGACAGCATGTTCCACGGCTACTGGTGGCGCGCCGCCCACCGGTTCGGGCCGTTCGACGCGGTGCTCACCCCCGTCAACGGGCCGACGGTGTGCTTCCCGCACTGCCAGCCCCCCAGCCCCTACCCGGCCTCCCTCGACGCCGGGCAGGCGGCCGTGGCGACGCGCCTGCTCGGCGCCAAGGTCGCGGTGCCGATCCACTACGACGGCTTCCACATCGACGGGTTCTACGAGACCCGGCCCGACGAGCTCTCCCGCTTCCTGGAGGCCACGGCCACCGAAGGCTACGAGGTCGCGGCGCTCAGGCAGGGCGAGGACATCACGCTCTGAAGGTCACGGGACGGCGGCGGGCGGCGGACCCAGATGGTCGAAGATCTGCAACGGCTCGCCGTCCACCGTCCGGGCCGGGAGGCCCAGGGCCAGGCCGCAGGCGGCCAGCTCCCGCCGCGCCGCGTCGGCGGTCGCGGGCCGGTGGGCCGGGTCGGGGGCGCACAGGTGCGCCACCAGCGCCCACAGCCGGGACGGGACCCCCTCCGGAACCGGTCCCACCCACTGGCGGGGTTCGGGATCGCCCGCCCCGGTCAGCATCCGCCAGCACACCATCCCGGCCGCGTACAGGTCCTGCCCGGGACTGGGCCGCGCCCAGTCCAGCACCTCCGGGGCCAGGTAGCCGGGCGTCCCGACCACGAACCCCGTCGTCGTCAACCGCATCCCGTCGGGCCCGAGCGCGATGCCGAAGTCCGCCAGCCGGACGTGCGGGGCCCCCGCCGCGCTCGGCTCCAGCAGCACGTTCGCGGGCTTCACGTCCCGGTGCACCACGCCCGCCGCGTGGATGTGGCTCAACGCCGCGAGCATCTGGTCCAGCACCTCGGCCGCGTACGCCGGAGGCAGCCGCCCGTAGTCGCCGATCAGGGACTCCAGCGACCCGCCGCACATCAGGTCCATCGCCAGCAGGACGTCGTCGCCCGCCGGATACCAGGCGTAGGGCGTCAGGACGTGCGGGTGCGCCATGCGGATCGCGCGTTCCCGCACCACGCGCAGGATCGCGGTGGTGTCCCGCTGCCGGACCAGCTTGGCCGCGCAGTACTTCCCGACCACCCGGTCATAGGCCCGCCAGACCCGACTGGTCGCCCCCTCCCCGATCCGGTCGAGCATGGTGAACCGATCCCCGATCACCCACCCCGCGCTCACGGCACCGATCGTACGGAAGTCCCGGGACGCTCAGGCATGCGCCAGCACGCCCGCGAGCGTCCCGGCCAACATGAACGGCCCGAACGGGATCGCGGTCCGGCGGTCCGCCCGGCGGGTGACCAGCAGAGCGACCGAGTACACGCCCCCGAACAGGAACATCGCGAACACCCCGGTCACCCACGCGTCCCGCCCCAGCCACCCGAGGCCGATCCCGAGGGCGCCGGAGAGCTTCACATCGCCGAACCCCAGCGCGCGGGGAACGACGAGCCACTGCACGAAGAACAACCCCCACAGGGCGGCCATCCCGACCAGCGCGGCGACGAACCGCCCGCCCCCGTTCCCGGTGAACGGCACCGCCGCCCCCAGCAGCACGAGCATGACCGGGTACGACGGCAGCGTCAGCGGGTCGGGCAGCCGGTGCAGGCGGACGTCGACGGCGGCCAGCGCCGCGCCCACGACCGCCAGATACGCGAAGGCCGCCAGCTCCGGCCGCGCCCCCATCCGCCAGACCAGCAGCGCCGCGACCACCACGGCCCCGACCGCGACCGGCACCGGACGCTCCCGGATCGGCCCCGTCCAGTCGGCCCGCCACGACCACACCGGCCCCCGGCCGTCCTCGGCCGTGAGCTCCGCGCTATCCGGCATCAGAAGGCCCCCACGAGGTCGCCGCGCACACCGTCGTCATCCCGCCGTCATCCCAGGGTCGCGGTCTGCCGCTCCGGCGGCGGGGTCACGTTCACGGGTTCCCCCCAGCCGGAGTAGACAGCCTTGATGTCCATGCTCGTCGGCCCCGAGGCTACCGTCGCCGAGAACCGGCGGAGCAGGCCGCGCCCGTCCACCCAGACGACCCAGGGGACCGAGGTCACCCCCGCCTCCGCCAGGGCGCGGAGGCCCTGGTCCGTGCCCTGGCGCAGGCTCGCGGCCCCGGTCTTCCCGGAGTGGCGGCGGACCTGCGTTCCCTCCAGCCGTTCCCACACCGGTTCCTGGATCAGGGTGCCGTGTCGCAGGGTGGTCAGCCCCTTGGTCGCGGCGGCCTCGCGCAGCCCCTGCTGGGCCTCCTCGAAGGCCGACGCGAACGTCCTCCGGGTGGTCTCGTCGATTCCCGGACGGGTCAGGTCCTCGCGGGTGACGCGGAGCCACGGCCTCCCCGGTTCGTACTCACCGCCGTCGTTCTTCAGGTGGACGGCACCGTCCAGGACCACGGTCTCGCTGGTGCCCGGCTCGGGACCTCCGGTCTCCACCACCTGGAACGAGGCCGCCGCCCGCTGCCCCGACGGGTCGCGGACGGTCCCCCAGAGAGCGACCGACGCCTTGCCCTGGTCGGTGACGCTGGTGGTGTTCACCGAGACCCGCACCGACGGCAGCGCGCCGACCTTCTCGTTCACCATCGTGGCCAGCGCTTCGGGCCACCGGGCAGGGGGACCTCCGGCGACGCCGCGGCGGCGCTCGTCCTCGGCCCGGACTTCGGGCGTTCGCCTCCCGAACCGTCCTGGCAGCCGGTGCCTCCGCCCGCCGCGACGAGGGTGAGAACGACAGCCACGGTCCGCTTCATGGTCCGAGCTTCGCCGATCACGGGCGGTGCGCTGAAGGACGGGGAGGATCGTTGGGCCCGGCTTTGGGCCCTGGGGCCCAGGCACTCCGGGCTCGCAACGGCTTCGACGAAGGGTCCCCTGTCCGCCTTCGTCCCCGCGCCCCCGCCGGGCCCCCGTCCCTCCGGCTCCAGCCGCTCCTCTACCGCTCCGCCGGGGGGAGGACTTCCGTCCCGGCCCCCTTCGGCTTGGCGCCGCACGAGATGCGGTTCGTCAAGGATCTCGCCCAGCGGAAGCCCGGCCACCTCATCCTGCGCCCGGACGACACCGCGGGAGCCGGCGACTTCCTGGTCGTCGACTTCTCGAACCCCAGGAAGATGACCGCCTGGGCGACCGAGCTCAAGTCCAAGAGCGGCGCCTTCAAGGGGCACCAGTTCCGGAACGCCGACCAGCTGGCCCGCCGGATCCCCATGCTCCGCAACGCTACGATCCACCGCAGGTCGGGTGGCCCCGAGGACCTCATCGAGGAGATCGCCGGATAGGCGGCGGAAGACGGATCCAGGAGCCGAGAATGATCGTCATTCCGCGGCTGCTCGCGGAACAGGTGCAGGCGACCGACGAGGCGCTGCGCGAGCGCCTCGCGCTCGACTCCGCCCGGCACGGCCTGGACGTCTGCCGCGACAGCGTCCAGAACGCCGACATCCTGGACGCCTGTCTCGACAGCGCCCGCCGGTACGTGGACGGCGAGGGTTCCTACCAGGAGGTCGTGGAGAACTTCGACCGCTCACACGAGATGTTCGCCGACGACGGCTTCGGCGGGCAGCTCGCCTGGAGCGTGCGCGCCGCCGTTCTCGTCAGTGCCCACCGCGCCTTCGAGGAACCCGGCTCCACGGAGTTCCCCGTCCTCTCCACCGCGGTGGACGTCGCCAAGGAGATGCAGAAGGCCGTGGGCGACCACGCCGCCCTCCAGGCCGGGCTCGACCCCCAGGACCCGGCCGCCAAGGCCCTCACCTGGCACGCGCGCTGGGAAGAGGCCCGCTGGCAACTCCTCCGCACCATCGAACTCGTCCCCAACCCCCACCGGCTCCCCGGCTGACGCCCACGCGCACCCGGCCGGCGCGCCGGCGGTCAGTACGACCGTGACGGACGGCGGAGGAGCAGGCCCAGGGCCCAGCCCACGCCGGTCCCGACGAGTGCGGCGGCGGTGCTCACCGCCATCTCGTTCCAGTCCTGCTGCACGGCTCCGAGGACGACGCCGAGCAGCGTCAGCACGACCGGGGCCCCCAGGGACGCGATCGCGTGGCGTAGGGGGCGGCGCCGGGCGGGGTCGGGGTGGACGGCGCGGGCCAGCAGCGTCATGAGGAGGAACGTCAGCGCCGTCGGCAGCGCGTTCCACGTGATCGCGCCGCCGCCGGTGAGGTCCTCCTCGGTGACCCGCGCGCCGATGCCGAGGGTCGCCGTGACCGTCGCGCCGACCAGGTAGACCACTACCGCGACCAGCCATGATCTGGCGATGTCCATCAGTGGGACCCTCCGGTCACATGTCCGCCAGGTTGAGCAGGATGATGGCGATCCCCACAGCGATCATCAGCGGGGTCAGCGCGGTGACCATCAGGAGGGTGATCCCCGCGCGTTCGGCGCGCTTCTCCGGCCGGGCCGGGTCGTACACGACCGTGACGGCCGTCCCGGGACGGGGGCCGCGCGGGGAGTACGTCGCGCTGCGCCGCTCGATCGTCTGCCCCTGCCGGGTGGTGAAGCGGAACACCCCGGCGCGCCGCCGCACCCCCGGCGACCCCGGCGCGTCCCGCGAGCCGACGATGACGCCGGGGACGCGCTCTCCCCGGAGATGCAGCCGCAGGTACTCCACCATCGCCCGCACGCCCTGGACGACGACGAACGCTCCGAACGCCACTCCGATCCAGTGCGCGTTCACCCTCTTCCGACCTCCCTGACCAGGTCACTGGCGACATTCGGGGAACCGCTTGTAGGGACGCTGCCCGTTCGCCTGGGGCGCGCCCAGATACTGCGCGCTCTGGACGTCCCGGTTGGTGTTGGAGATCCCGAAGTTGCCGCCCAGTTTGAGACCGAGTTTGATGCTCGCGCCGTATTCCTCGTTGTTCTGTGAGCTGGCGTAATCGACGCGGGAGGTCTTCCCCTCCCGGTGGATCAGTTGCTTGAGCGGGTCGGCGTTCGGCCCCGGAGCCTCGGTGGGCGCCATGTCGTCCCAGGTCAGCGTGAGCATTCTGCCAGCAGGCCCGCCCCCGAAGGGGTTGGACAGGTGGTCGAGGACGGCCTGGCGGTCGGCGTCGGTCTTCAGGGGCACCTCCGTGGTGATGATCGTCGTGCGCCCGTCGACGATGTGGGTCTGGGTGAACGTGACCGACTTGAGCTTGCCGTCACGGTCCTTGGTGAAGGACATCGCGCCCACGGCGGTGCGCTGTCCCTGGTTCCCGTCGACCACATGCTGCTCACCGTAACTGGCGGCACCGGCCAGCAGCATGGTGAGGGTGGTGTCACCCGTTTTCTTGTTCTCCTCGTAGATGATCTTCTCGGTGCCGTCGATGCTCACCCACGCGCGGGCGTTGGGGCTGAAGCCGTCGCTGCCCCGCGTGTCGTACTCACCCGCCTTGTCCCGCCAGGTGGGCTTGCGGTGCCGTCCCTCGTACTCGTAGTGCCGACTGCCCTTGGGCGGGTCCTTGGGGTCCTTGGGACCGAGGCCGAGGCCGACGGCCAGGGTGCCGTTGAGGTTGAGCTCGCCCTCGTAGCGCCTGACGTCGGGGGAGCGGATGTCAGGCCCGGCGAACGCGTCGTAGATGCCGCCGCCGACCTGGCCGAGCAGGCCGCCGTTCTCCTTGACCGCGTCGATCGAGAACTGCTCGCGGATGTCGCTTTCGAACTTGTCGGCGTCCTTGTCGGCGTTCGGGCCGGTGAACTCCCAGGCGTCGCCGACGCCGAGCCGGAGGGAGGCGTCGGCGGAGGCGTCCGCGCCCACGTTGAGGTTCTTGGCGTTGAAGCCGACGCCGACGCCGGTGCCGACACCGGCCGTGCCCCCCTTGATCGCGGTGATCCTCACCGTGCGCTGACCGGTGGCGGGGTTGATGGAGGTCGTGCGCATGAACTGGTAGTCACGTCCGACGCGGAAGATGAGCACGTCGATGGTGCCGCTGTAGCCGTCGACCGCGAGCTGGGTGGTGCAGCCCGGTTTGAACGCGCGGTCGTGACGGGTTTCGCACTTGCTCAGGTCGCCGGCGTTGATCACACGGCAGAGCGCGTCCCTGATGGACTCCCCGATCAGCCCGCCGATCCCGGCGACCACCACGGCGCCCGTCACGAGAGCGATCAACAGGATGACCGTGATGTAGCTGACCGAGCCTTCCCCACTGTCACGCCGCAGCCGTTCGATGTTCACCAACTCCTCACCTGGCGAACATCAAAACCTTTCGGCACCGCCCCGCGCCTGAGCCCTGGGGCCCAAGAAACGGTCCCAAACGGGGATTTGATCCCTCCACGGGGCTACCGACGAGCCTTCGGCAACGGCGTGATGGCCCGACGGCACTGAGACCCGTGCCCGGCGCGGACCTGGCGTGTTCGCGGGAAAAGGGCGCGTCAGCCAGTCACCAGAGACATGGGAACGGCCCGTCGGCCCCTTATCCGCCCGACGCCGAGAGACCGGCGCGCCGCCGCCCGAACCAGAGCGTGCAGAACCCCGTCACCGCTCCCACGACCGCGCCGGACTCCACCAGCAGCGACGCTCCCAGCCCTCCCTGGGACGCCACGCCCACCTGCGTCACCAGGGCCGCCAGGACCGGGCCCGCGCAGGCGAGGCACGCGGCGGCGCCGGCGGACAGGTCGGCGCCCGCCAGCCGACGGGCCGCGACGCGGGCCCCCAGCCAGCCGAGGACCGCGTGCAGCAACGCCGCCACCGCCGTCGTTCCCCAACCGAACGCCGCCGACCGCGCGGACGCCGGATCGGCCGCCACCAGCGGAACCAGGAGAAGGGCGGCCACGGCGCTTCCGCCCAGGGAGAGGAGGAAACCAAGGCCGAGCGCCGTGAGACCGATGCGCATGCCGCCCCCTTCGCCCCGTGTGCCGCGCGCGATCCCAAGATCGCCCTTCGCGGCGTCCGGCGGCGAGCACCCCGGTGAACTCCGCGTGAAGGCCGGGCCACGTCTTCTAACGCACCAGGTGGGGTCCCCATCCGGCGGACGTCAGCACGACGCCGACCAGAAGCATCGCCGCCGCCGTGAGCAGGTCGACGGCGGGATGCCGGTGGAGCCTGGCCCTGGCGGGCGCGGCCGGGTCGTAGAGGACCGGCACCTCCTCGCCCACCTCGCGCTTCGGGGCGTGTTCCTCGGTGAAGACGTGCCGGTCTCCCGCCAGGTCGACGAAACCGATCACCAGCACGCACGTGACCTCGCCGGGTCCGTCCTCCTCGCAGCGCTCGACCGTCCCGGTCGTCCGGACGGCTCCGCTCCGGAACCGCATCCGCGCCACCAGGTACAGCGGCGCGGCGACGAGCAGGGCCGGGCCGCCCACGTTCAGCGCCAGCGCTTTGACCGGCCCGGACGGGACGTTCTCCACCACGGTGAACAGCAGCAGCATCCCCAGGAGGGAGAGCCCCCAGAACACGATCTTCGAGGTCATCGCGGTCCCCTCACTTCTCCGCCAGTCGCAGGGAGTCGAGGATCAGCGGCAGCCGGGCCGCCGCCGCGCCCTGCTGCGGCGCCCGCAGCACGAACTCCACCAGCGTCCCGTCCCCGGTCAGCGCGTACACGCCGCTCAGCCGGAACGCGGTCGGGACGCCCCGGTCGGTGGACAGTTCGTAGGACGCCTCGAACCGGTGGGCCCGGGCCGCTCCCCCGACCCTGACCTCGCGGTCGACCGTCAGCCGGTAGCCGTTCAACCGCGACAGGTCGCGGAACTGGTCGAGGGCCGTGCCGAACCCCTGCGGATAGTCGGCGTACCGCTGGGCGTGCGCGACACCGTCCGGTACCCCGGAGGGCAGCGCCGGTCCCCGGACGGTCGTCAGCGGACGGCCCTGCTCGTCCTTCTCCTCGGCGCGTCGCCAGTCCGGCGGGACCGCGAAACCGAAATCCACGACCCGCTCCACCCGGTACCCCGGCGGGGCGGACACGCGGACGTCGCCCCGGGCGCCGCATCCCGCCACGAGGAGTACCGCGACGACGGCCGGCAGTCTCAGCGGCACGAAGACCACGGCACCCACCCCACTCCCGGCTTGAAGTACCGCGCGCTCTGCATCGTGTGCTTCTCGTTCTCCCGGCCGACCTCGAAGATGCCCAGCCAGGACTTCGGCTTCTTCCCCGACGCGCCCTTGCCCTCCAACTTGCCGGTGTCACCGGTGTTGTCGTAGGTCACCGTGCCCATGGTGCCCGCGCCGTCGTCCCAGGCGCGTTCGACGGCGTCGGTGTCGCCGTCGCGGAGGTAGCGGTCGATGACCGGGCGGTCCTCGGTCCTGGAGTAGTCCAGCGCCTTCTCCGTCAGCGTCCGCTGCGCGTAGATGATCCACTGCTTCCCGGCGGTCCCGTCGGCCCTGCCCCCGGAGCCGCCCGTCGACCTCAGTTTGCCGTCCGCCCGGAAGTAGACGATGTCCTGCCCGTTCTTGACCTGGGTGACCCGGACGACCTTGCCGTCCTTGTCGTGGGTGACGCCCCAGGTCGTGCCGGCGCGGTGCTTGTAGTTGAGACCTCCGCTGGGATTCAGCCTGACCTGGGCCCTGATCTGCGACCGCTGCTCGGGAAGCATGACGAAGCCGTTCCCCAGCTCGCTCCTGAGCCGCGACTCGATGACGTCCATGACGGCGTCCAGCCCGTCCTCCAGCCCCTGCTGCGCGCGTTTGCGCACCGGCGCGGGCAGTTTCTGGATGACGTCGCCCACGTCGATCTGGATCCCGGCCTCGAACTCGCCGCGCTGGGTGTAGTACGTCGTCTTCTCCCCGTTGCGCAGATCGGTCTGGCTGCCGGAGACCAGCCAGCCGCGCCCCTTCAGCGGGATCTTCAGCCGGCCGAGCTCGATGTCGGCCTTGGCGCCGCCGGTCAGACCGCCCTCCATGTACTCGCCGACGGGCTTGCGGTCGGGCTCGCTGCCTCCCATGTAACGGTCGACGTCGTCACCCACCCACGGAAGCTTCGTCCCCAGCCAGACGAAACCCCCCGAGATCGGGTTGGTGCGGAGCGTGAACTTCACGTCGCTGCCGATGCGGTGCTCCTTCAGGTCCTCGAAGAACTTCCGCGCCTCCCGCTCGTCCCGGAAACCTCCGTAGACCTTTCCGTTCGTCACCGTCGCCCCTCCCCAGACACCCCCCTTCACCGGTCCGGCCCCTGCCTCCGGTGTCGCGATACCGCCCTCGCCCCAGGTGAAGTCGACGACCTCCCACTGCGGCTTTCCGTCCGGCCCCACGCGTTTGTTGAGTTGGAGGGTGCCCCGGCTGTTGGACCGCACGTCCACGCGTTTGGTGGGAATGGTGAGCGTCTCTTCCAGGTACGTGCTCTCACTGTGCGCCAGGCAGGGCTGCTGCGGGGCGTCCGGGTCGGGAACGGCCTTCCTGCCGTCGGACGGCTTCGGCGGCTCGCAGTGCCCGACCAGGCCACCGGCCTGCATGACACGGCAGATGGCGTACTCAAGGCTCGCTCCGACCCGCCCGCCGAGGCCGGCGAGCACAAGGGTGGCCAGGACCGCCGCGATCAGCAGCAGAACGGCCAGATACCCGACCGCACCCTCACCGCGGTCGGCGCCGGACCGCCTCTTCACCGCCTCACCGATTCTGCTCAGCACAGCGAGAACAGTGCCAGCGAAATCCATTAACAGAATAGGCCCGTAGGCCCACGACAAGACCCAATTTCAAATCAACAGCAATTGGGAATCAATTGTCCATCCATTTTTTCTGAAAAATTAATCGGGAATTCACGCGAGCGGTCCCGGAGCGGTCACGGGCCCGGAAGAGCGGCACCGCACCCACGCGCGAACAGGCCGGCGTCGCGATGGAGCCGCGACACCGGCCTGCTTGGTGTTCCGGTAGATCAGAAGTTCTCGCCGCGGGCCCGGCCCCGCGCCTCCGACCGGTTCAGTCGAGGTCGAGCCACTCGAAGCCGAACCAAGCCTTCTCCTCCTTGACCTGGAACGAGTCGACGATCTTCTTGGTGCGTTCCAGGTCGGCGCTCTCCTTGGGGGCGCGGACGACGAGTTCGAGAAGCACCCGCTCACCGGTCAGGACGAACGTGTCGGTCATGCGCATCCGGACCTTCGCGCCGGTGACCGTCCTGGCGTCATAGGACACCACGAAACGATGCGCCTCCTGCGCGCCGTTCACGATGACGGGGACGTCCTCCTCGATCCGGTAGCCGGAGCGCGGCGCGGCCGTACGGAACTGCATCGCCTTGTCGCGCAAGGCGGTGTTCCAGTCGCCCCAGTCGGTGATCCGGACCTCACCGTCACGCGTGCCGTCCTTCCGGTCCGGGCCGTTGAACTCCACCGTCGCGCGTTCGTCCGTCTCGCGCACAAGCCATCCCGCCGGGTAGTCCACCCGGTACAGGTCGCCCTTGTACTCCTCGAACCCTGATGGGCGGTCACCCGCCCCCGCGGCCCCGCAGGCGGACACCGCCATGACCAACGAAACGGGCAAAGCCAAACGAACAAACCCGAACACGCCAGAAAACCTAGGTGCCCTGGACACGTCCTGTGGTGAGCCTCCGGACCCATTCTGGACCTATCTAGTGGACCCGGCCAGTGCCGCACCCGCAGTATGCCCCGCAGCGAGGAGGGGAGCCGGTCCAAACGGGACCGGCCGGCGCCACCGGCGACCGCACCGCGAACAGCAGGGTCGCGGCCGTCAGCACGTCAGTACGACGGCCAGCAACACCGAAACCCGATCACGGGACCCGGTCGTTCCGTCACCGGAAGCTCGGTCGCCGCGCTCAAGTTCGACACCGCGTCGCCGCAGGCAGGGGAGGAGTCCCATCCAAGCCGTCCTGCTGCCCCGAACGCTTGGATCCCGAGCCCCGCTTCCGGCTCGGCGCCGGTCAGAGCGTGATCGGCACCGGCAGGTCCTTGACCAACGTCGTGGTGTTCTCCTTCACCGAGCCCCGCTTGGAGACGGTGAAGGCGGTCACGGCGAACCCGGCCCCCTGAGCCACCCCTTCGGGGGTTCTCACGACCGGACGGTAGCGCTTGACGATCGCGCCCTTGCGGGCCGCGTCGTCGCCGCTGAGCCCCGGCCGGAACCGGATCTCATCCACGCTCTCGACCACATAAGCGGGCTCCTCGGCCGGGCGGGTCGTCTCCACGTACAGGCGGGCCAGGGTGGTGGCGGTGGCCGGGCCGGCCACGTTCGCCCCGTCCTCGGCCGTCATCAGGGTGAACGCCTTCGGCCTGCCCGTCAGCAGCGTCGCCTTCGAGCCGGACGACGCCACGAAGAACCGCACCGGGTGCGCGCCCTGCCGGTAGTCCACCTGGAAGATCTTCCAGGTCTTCAGGAACAGGGCGGGCACCGGTGTGAGCTGGCTGCCGCCACGCGTGACGACCGCCGCCTGCTCGGCGTCCCCCGCCTGCCCCAACCCTGCGGCGATACCCCGTTTCCGGCCAGCCTCCCCTCACCTGGCGCTCTCCTCGGGAGTCAGCGGAGGACGACCGTAGTGCGCCCGCACCGCGGTCTCGGCGTCGACGGCCTTCTTGTAGGCGTCCTCGTACTCGACCGCATCACGGTCTGGTCGGTGTACTTCGGACTCCGGGCGTCCCGCAGTTCCTGCTTGCCCATCTTCTTCGGGTCGGGCTCGTTGCGGTGCTTGGCCTCGTTGCGCTTTGGCGTGGTTGACCTCGTGCACGAACGTGTTGGCGATCCCCTCGGGCGTCTCGGTCAGCCAAGCGTTCGGGGAGGCCTTCGCACCTGAGCCCGCGACCCCGACCTGGCCCGGCGTCCGGTCCCAGGCCCGCGGGCTCCGGCTACAGCACGGAGATGTGCACGTGGTCGAAGTGGTTCTGGGTGATGCTGCCGCGGTCCTCCATCGGCCGCCAGCCCTCCGAGTGCCGCTGGGGGTTGTAGATGTGCTGGCGGTAGATGATGTAGTAGATCCCCAGGTTGTTGGCGTTGGCGTGCGCCCAGTTGGAGATCGCGAAGCCGAGGTCGGCCTCCTCCTTGCTCGGCCCGGCCGGACCACTGATCATGAAGTCGCAGGCCCGGCCGAGCGGGTGCTCGCCGCCACCGGTGATACCGCCGTTGGCGCGCCAGCAGCCGATGCCCTTGGGCACCTTGAACTTCTCCTTGATCAGGTCACGGACGCAGCGCATCCGGGGAGTGATGTTCTCCGCGCCCTGGGGACCGCCCTCACTGCACATGCTGGCGTCGGGAAGCTGCTTGCTGAACCCGTCACCGCCGAAGATGACGGGTCGGCCCTTGTACTCCCCGCCCTCCTTGGAGACCAGCCGGATCTTGAACATCCGCAGCAGGAACGTGCGGGAGACCAGGACGCCGCCATCACTCGTCCAGATCCGGACCTTGTCGCAGTACAGATCGGTGTCCGGGAGGCCGTCGTTCCCGGGGCCCGAAGGCGTCCTCTCGCACTTCGGCAACTGGAGCTCGGCGATGGCGGTCGCGACGCCCCATCGCTTGGCGATGCCCTTCTTCCCGCTGGAGTCGGTGCAGACGTTCTTGTTCTCGGCGAGGTCCTGCCTGTCCTTGGCGGTGAGTTCCTTCTCGTCTTTGATCATGCAGTCGCCGCTGCGCACCGAGACCTTCATGGTGTGGCCCATGGGACCGGACGGCTTGACCTTCTCCGTCACCACGGTGCCGTTACGACGGGCGTACTCCTCGGCAGACCGGTGGTAGGGGAGCTTGGCGGCGGGTTCCTTGATATCCGGCGCGACCGCCCAGAGCCCGACATCGGTCGGCAGGAAGCCGTGCATGGCGACGCGGATGGCCTCGTCCCGCATCGGGACCACCGCGCCGATCGCGGCCGCGTCGGCGCCGGTCTGTGTCCGGGTGCGCATGTCGTTGGCCTGTGCGAGCGGAATGAGCATCACGGTGAGAGCCACCGTGCACACGCAGGCCATCAGCATGACCAGCTGCGTCGATCCCTCGTCGCCGAGACGCCCCCGATAACGCGCGAGAAACACCAAGTCACCACCGGATCCGCGGGCGAGCATGATCGCGTCAAGGCTAGGGAAAACCGCCCGAACAGCACAGGGTCCCAGGGCCCAATCAGCCCCCCGGACCCGGCCATCACAGGTCACGTCGGCTCGGGATCCTACCGCCGTCAAGGTCTCCGCGTCCGCGCACGAGGGCCGTCCGCCTCCTCTGGAGGAGCCGGGCGAAGGAACGTGGTCAGACCCAACAGCCCGGCGAGAACACACCCTGCGGCAAGCCACCACAACCGGTGCTGGGCAGGACCCGAAGCGCCGACGACTCCCCGCTCGACACCCGCCGCCAGGGCGGCGACGACCAGCGGCGCGCCCGCCGCCAGCGCCATCGCCCACGGATTTGACCGCCTGGCGACGCGGGCCACCGCCAGGACCGCCAGCGTCCCGATCGGCAGCGCGGTCCACGCCACCGCTCCCATCAGCGAGGCCAGCTGTTCCCCCGCCGTGACGAGCAGGACGCCGACCGGCGGCGCGACATAACCACGTCCGAGCACGGGAAGCAGCCCCACCACCCCGCCGGCGAGGGCCGCGAGGCCCCCGCAGCCCTTCACCAGTAGCGCGCTCTCGCCAAGGATCCGTGGCCCGATCCGCACCATGACCAGCGCGATCAGAAGGACGACCACCGGCACGGCGACAAGGGTGCGCGGCGAGGCCTTGCCCGCCCGCAGGTCGGCCCGGTCGATCGCGATCCAGGCGGCCGACACGGCGGACAGCACACAGGACCGGACGACGAGCTCCGCCTGCTGGGCCTGCTCCAGGCCGAACGCCCGGATCGCTCCCAGCTGCATCACGAGCGTGACTGTTCCGACAATGATGCCTACCAGTCCCGCCATCCCGCCGCTCCCGGTGAATAGCGCCCGTGGCCTTGGCCCCAGGGCGTTCGCTCCCACGGACCTTACTGATCATCTGACAGAAAGGGATGGGCCCCAAGCCCCGTCTCCCGTCCGCTCGGGCCCAATCGTGGGGTCCACGGCGACGCCGGGGACGCGGGTGCGGACGCGACCGTCGAGCTGGGCCCGGAGGTTGGGGCTCGGGGCCCAGCTCATCATCCGTTTTGCCCTGTATCGTCTCGGCCCGTGGAGCCGCCAAGCCTGAGCGCCGAGCCGCGGCGCGCCGACGCCCCCGGCGCGGACGGCGCCACCGCCGTGCCCACGCGCGTCCTCCGGACGGCCGTCGCGGCGTTCGCCGCCACGGCGGCCGCCGGTGTCTGGATCGGCGCGGTCGCCCTGTCGGCGGGCCACGGCTTCGACGTCACCGACGAGGGCTTCTACCTGCTCTCCTATCGCTGGTGGGACACCGACCTGCGCTCCTTCACCGGCGCGCAGTATCTCTACGGCCCCGTGTTCGATCTGCTGGGCCACGACATCGCGGCCCTGCGCCTGTTCCGGCTGTGCACCGTCGTCGGCGTCCACCTCGTCTTCGGATGGTCCTTCATGCGGTGGCTGCGCCCGCGGCGCCCGCACGCGCCGGGCACCCGGCTCTGGGAGGCCGCCGGCACCGCCGCCGTGGTCGCCTGCGGAGGGCTGGTCTACAGCTGGCTCCCACTGAGTCCGGGATACAACGACGTGTCCATCCTTGGTGGACTGCTCGCGGCGGCCCTGGTCCTGCGGATCGCCACGGCCGTCGATCGCGGGACGGCCGTGCCCGCCTGGACGCCCGCCGCCCTCGGTCCGGTCGCCGTCGCCACGCTGCTGGCCAAGTGGACCTCCTCGGCCCTGGTCCTCGCCCTGATCGCGACCGTCGCCGGCGTGGCGCTGGCCCCCCAGGGGCTCCGCGCGGTCGCCCGGTGCGCCGCGTGGGCTCTCGGCGGCGCGGCGGCCGCCGCCGTGGCGGTACACCTGTTCGTCGTCCCCTGGACGGCGGCGCTGCCGGAGATGGTCGCGACCAACCGGCTCATCGCCGGCAAGACCAACTCTCCCCTGGCCTTGTTGGGGATGTACACCCGCACCGGGCTCCTGCTCCTGGCGTCGACCGTCGTCAACCACGCCCTTTTGCTGGCGGCGGCGGTGTTCGCCGCGGTGTCCCGGACGCCCGCCGGACGTCGCGGCGCCGCCGTGCTGGCCGGGGTGGGACTCGGTGTCTCGGGCTGGCGGATCGTGGCCGGCGGCGGACTGAGCGGAGGCTCTGCCAACCTGCACCGGTTCCCCGCCCACGTCCTGGCCACGCTGCTGCTGGCCGTCCTGATCGGCGGCGTCGTCCTGTTCCGCCGGCGCGCCGACCGTCACCGTCCCGCCCTGGCGGACGAGAGCCGACGAGGCTGGGCGTGCCTGGCCATGCTCGTCCTGCTGCCGGTGTTCCAGGCCGCTGGAACGGGCAATCCGCTGCACGTCATGGCGATCAATGCCTTCGCCGCCTGGGGGGCCCTCGGCATCGCCGTGCTGACCGGCGTCGACACCGCTCCCTGGCCCGCACGCCGGCTAACGGGGACCGCCGTCGGCGGTTCGGTCGTACTCGCGACGGTCGTCGCGACCGACGGAGTCCGGAACCATCCCTATCGCACCGCGGGCCGGGACGCCTCCACCGTCACCGCCACCGGCGTTCCGGCGCTGGCCTCGCTGTCCCTCGACCGGCGTACGGCCGACGAACTGAGCGGCCTCCGCCGCGCGCTGCGGCCGTATCTGGAGCCCCCGGGCCGCGCCGTCATGGCCTTCGACGAGATGGCCGGGGTCGTGCTGGCCCTCGACGGCCGTTCGGTCGGCGAGGCGTGGTACTCGGCGCTCGACCCCGCCCGCACGGCCGCCGGAATCCGTGCCCGATGCGCGGGCGGGCAGGGCTGGTGGAGGGAGCGTTCCCCCGTCCTGCTCTTCCGGCGCCCCGTGTCGCCTACCGAGGTCGACGCGCTGCGGTCCTGCGGGCTGGACTTCGCCACCCACTACCGGCAGCTCGCCACCGCCACGACGACCACCGGCATCCGGGTCTACGTCCCGGCCGCCGAGACCCCCTAGGAGCCATCCATGGACGCAGATGTCCGCGCGGACACGCCTGACGGCCGGGCCGCGGTGGACCGGCCGCTCGTCTCCGTCGTGGTTCCGGCGCTCAACGAGGCGGAGAACGTTCCCGGCCTGCTGTCCCGGTTCGGTGACTTCGAGGGCGCGCATCCCGGCTACGAGTTCGAGCTGATCGTCGTGGACGACGGATCGTCGGACGGAACCGCCGACCTGGTTCTGGATCTCGCGGGCCCGGACGCCGCGATCACGGTCGTCCGGCTCACCCGCAGTTTCGGCTCGCACTACGCGATCTCAGCGGGCCTGGCCCGATGCGCGGGGGACGCGGCCGTGGTGTTCGGCGCCGACCTCCAGGAGCCGCCGTCGCTGCTCACCGACTTCCTCGCCCGCTGGCGCGACGGCTCGGAGGTCGTGTGGGGTATCCGGCGGAGCCGCACCGGCCGGTCGGCGTCCCAGGAACTGGCCTCCCGTGGCTTCTCCAAGATCTTCACCAGGTATGCCGACCTCGCCGGGTACCCTCCGGAAGGACCGTCCGGCGTACTGGTGGACCGCTGTGTGATCGACGAGTTGGCGCGGCTCCCCGAACGCAACCGCAACGTGCTCGCCCTCATCGCCTGGCTGGGGTTCACCCAGACCCGCGTCGAGTACGACCAGCAGGCCCGTCGCCATGGTGAGAGCCGGTGGACCCGCCGCAAGATGATCAAGCTGGCGGTCGACTCCCTGATCCAGTTCTCCTCCGCTCCGCTGCGGCTGTGCAGCTTCACCGGCGTGGGGGTGGCGGCGGCGGGACTGGTGTACGCGGCCGTCCTGGTGATCCGGGAACTGCTGGGCGCCGACACCCCCTCCGGCTGGCCGACGGTCCTGGTCGTGCTGCTCGTCCTCGGCGGAACCCAGCTCATCGTGATCGGGATCATGGGCGAGTATCTGTGGCGTGCGGTGGAGGAGACCCGGAGCCGCCCCCTCTACGTGGTCCGGGACGTCCGGTCCACGGGTCGGCGTTCCCGCCCGCGGGTTCCGCGGCGCGCGACGACGCCGGTCCCGGCCGCGGAAGCGGCGTCAGGCGACAGACAGTGAGTGAGAGACGCGTGAAGGCACAGAACAGCACGGTCCTTGTCACCGGTGGTCTGGGATACATCGGTTCCCACGTCGTACCGGAACTGCTCGCACGCGGATGGCGCGTGCGGATCCTCGACAACCGGTACCGGTGCGATCCCAAGGCCGCGGCGGCGCTCGCGGCGTTGGACGGCGTCGAGGTCGTCGAGGGTGACGTCCGCTACGCCAACGCGGTCGAAGGCGCGATGCGCGGTGTGGAGGCGGTGGTGCATCTGGCCGCCGTCTGCCTGAACAAGTCGATCTCCGACCCCACGGAGAGTCTGGACGTCAACCTCCTGGGCACCCAGAACGTGCTGGACGCCGCGGCGCGCGGCGGCGTCCGGCGCGTCATCCACGCGTCCTCCGCCTCGATCTACGGCAACGCGACGTCGCTGCCGACGCATGAGGACACTCCGCCCTCCCCTCTCACCCCTTACTGCACCGCCAAGCTCGCGGGCGAGCACCTGCTCTCGTTCTACGCCAAGCGGTCGAAGCTGTCGTGGCTGGCGCTGCGGTTCTTCAACGTCTACGGCCCCGGACAGCAGACCGACGCCTACTACACCTCGGTCGTGCTGACCTTCCTGCGGAGGCTCGCGGCGGGAGAGGCACCGGTCATCGACGGCCGGGGAGAGCAGTCGATGGACTTCGTCCACGTGACCGACATCGCCCGGGCCGTCGGCATGGCGCTGGACTCCACGGCGTCCGGCATGGCGCTCAACGTCGGGACCGGTTGCCAGACGACGATCGCCGACCTGGCCGCCCATCTGATCCGGGCGCTCGGGATGGACGTGCAGCCGATCTTCCGGCCCCGCGAGGTGCTGGTGACACGGCGGGCGGCGGACATCGGGCGCATCCGGGAGACCCTGGGCTGGGAACCCACGATCGGGCTGGAGGAGGGGCTCGCCTCGGTCATCGAACACCTCAAGGTCACCGGTGAGCTGAACTGAGCGATGACCGGCCTTCCCTCCAACCCCTACAACCCGCTGGCGTGGTTCGTCGGCGACCCGGTCATCGGTGAGGGCACCTGGATCGGCCCGTTCTGCCTCATCGACGGTTCCGGCGGTCTGGTGATCGGGAGAGGCTGCGACCTGGCGGCCGGCGCCCAGGTGTACACCCACTCCAGCGCCCGGCGCTGCGTCAGCGATCGGGCCGTCGAGGTCGAGTACCGGCCGGTCCGCATCGGGGACTGCACGTTCGTCGGGGCCGGAGCGGTGATCCTCATGGGGGTCACCGTCGGCAGCCACTGCGTGATCGGCGCCGGTGCGGTGGTGACCTCCGACATCCCCGACCGCAGTCTGGCCGTCGGGGTTCCGGCCCGCGTCGTGGGCGAGGTGGACCCGGCGACCGGCGAGACACGCCGATACGGAGACGACAGTCCATGATCTGCTCAGCCGCCGATGATCTCGTTGAGCGTCGCGACGACGAGCTCCTGCTCAGCGCCGGTCAGCCCGGAGTACATCGGCAGCGCCAGATGGCGCTCGGCGAGCCGCCGCGACTCCGGGCACCGCGCGTCGGTCGCGTAGACCTCCTGCATGTGCAGGGCGTAGGTGCCGATGTTGCAGCCGATGCCCCGCGCCCGCAGCTCCCCGGCAAGAACGTCACGGTCGAGAGGTTCCTCCACCGTCACCGCGTAGGTCTGCCAGGTCGGCACCCGGTCGGCCGGGATCTCGGGGGCGCGCACGCCCGGAACGTCCGCGAGCAGCGCCGCGTAACGCGCCGCGATGGCCGCGCGGTCCCGCATGAAACCGTCGAGCTTGGTGAGCTGCACGGACGCGATGGCCGCCAGCACGTCGGAGAGCTTGTAGTTGTAGCCGAGATCCGTGAACGCGGGCGTCGCCAGGGCATGGGCGGCCTGACGGTCGAAGGCGCTGCGCATCCCGAAGCACGCTTCGCTCCGCACCCGCTCGGCGAGCGCGTCGTCGTCGGTGACGAGCACACCGCCCTCACCGGAGGTCACCCCTTTGCGGGCGTGCAGCGAGAAGACCGCCACGTCGCCGAAGCTCCCGCAGGGGCGGCCCGAGTAGGAGCCGCCCGCCGAACAGGCCGCGTCCTCGACGAGGAAGAGACCGTGCCGCCGCGCGATCTCCGTCAGCGGCCCCCAGTCGGCGGGCACTCCCAGCGCGTCGACGGCCACGATGCCCCGGGTGCGCGAAGTGATGGCCGCCTCGACCAGGTCGGGGGCGATGGTCCCGGTGCCGGGACGGACGTCCACGAAGACCGGTGTCCCGCCGCAGTACAGAACGGCGTGACCGGTCGCCGGGAAACTGTAGTCGGCCACCAGGACCTCGTCGCCAGGCCGCACGTCGAGCGCCTTCAGCGCCAGATGCAGGCCGGCGGTGCAGTTGTTGAGCGCGACGGCGTGGGCGCGGTGGCTCAACGCCGCGAAGTCCGCTTCCAGGGCCGCGCATCGCGGCCCCTGACCGGCGAGCCAGCCGGAGTCGAGCACTTCGGCCACGGCCGCCAGTTCGGCGCCGTCCGTCGACGGGCGGGTCAGCGGGATCGGTTCGGTCGCGAGGTCGCGCCGGGGGGCGTTGCGCACGCCGATCATGATAGGGGCCGGAGCGCCGGCCGGGCGGAGCGCGCCGGATGACCGGGGAGCGGGCACGGACGTCGCCGTCCGCCGGAACCACGGCGGGGCCGGTGGCCGAGCGGCGGGGAGCGGCCCGTTTCCTGCGCTACTCCTCCCTGTCGTTGGTCACCGTGCCCTGCGGCTACGGGTTGCTGCTGCTCGCCCGGCACTGGTGGGACGTGAACGCCGGGCTGCTCAACCTCGCCGTCGGCACGGTTCTCACCCCTCCGTCCTTCCTGCTGTACCGCACGCTGGTATGGCGGGAGGGCAGCGGCCGCGGTCTGCTCCGGGAGCTGTTCGGGTTCTGGCAGACGGTCATGCTCGGTGCCCTGGCGGCGGGGGTCTTCATCGGCCTCGGGGATGTGCTGTTCGGCGGGGATCCCGTACTGATCGTCGTGTCGGGGCTGACCGGGCAGGTCCTCATCTTCCTCGCCCGCTACCTGTGGTTGGACCGGGTGACCTTCGCCCGCAGGGGCGCCGGAAGGAGGTCAGGGCCCTTAGGCCCAATTTCAGACCCAAAGGCACAGGAAACAGCCATCGATGACTGATATCGACGCAAGCCCGCTCTAGGGTGACGCAGGTGACCGAGCCTCTCGCGCCCCCCACGTCACCCTCGCCAGAGGCACCCGCGCGGTCGCGGACCAGGTCACGATGGTTCTGGCTCCTGGTGGTGGGGTGGGCCGCCCAGGTGCTGGTGCGGATCGCGTCGGCGAGGGGGCAGGTCGCGCCGTTCGTCCAGCCGGACGAGTCCGGCTACCTGGTGGCCGCCCGCTGGCTCACCGGCGGGCCGGGAGCCGACCTCTCCGGCAGCACCTTCTACCAACCTGGTTACTCCCTGCTCCTGGTACCGGCGCACCTGCTCGCCGACGATCCCGGCACCGTCTACCGGCTGGCCCTGGTGACCAACGCGCTGGTCGGGGCCGCGGCGTTTCCGCTCGCCTTCCTGGCCCTGCTGCGGCTGGGCCTGGACCGGGCGTCCGCAGCGCCGCTGGCCTGGTCCGCGGCGCTGCTTCCGGCCGCCTCCTTCTGGGGGCACATGGCCATGGCCGACAGCGTGTTCACCGTGGTCGTCCTGGCCTGGCTGCTCTGCCTCGACCGGTTCGTCCGCACCGCCGCGCTTCCAGCGGCCGCCGCGGCGAACCTGCTGGCCTGCTACGCCTACGCCCTGCACGGACGGGGCGCGGTGATCCTCGCCGTGCACGCGGCGGCGATGGCGTGGCACGCGCTCCGCGGGGAGCGTCGGCGTTCGGTGGTGGCGCTCGGCATGCTGGTCCCCGGCGTCGGCGCGGCGCTGGCGTTCAACTCCCTGGTCCGCGACGGCCTCTATCCGGGCGGCGCCCTCGGCCTCGAAGGCGAGTTGTGGAACAGGCTGACCTCCTGGTCTGGTCAGATGTGGGCGCTGGGGACCGGGGCCGGGCAGGTCTGGGCGCTCCTCACGGCCACCTGGATGATCGGCGGTGTCGGCGCCGTCGTGGTGGTCGCGCGCCTGGCGCGCAGGGACACCGCCTACGAGGACCGGCTGCTGGCCGCGGTGCTGCTGGCCGCGACGTCGGGCGTCGCCTATCTGACGGCGGCGGCCCTGCCCGACGAACAGCGGTTCGGCAACCACGCCTACGTCCGCTACCTGTCGTGCTTCGCGCTCGTGTACACGCTCGCCGGGCTGGCGGCGCTCGTCCGGACGGCCCGGGTGGCCCGGCCCGCGCTGGTCGCGACGGCGGTTTTCGCGTGCTCGGGGCTTCTGGTCTGGGCGCGCGTCAGCCGTCTGCCCGAGGACTACGGCTATCTCGGCCACGACTTCCCGGAGGTCGGTCTGCTGGGCGGTTTCTGGGGCGGGCTGCGCCCCTTGTGGACGAGCCTCACCGCGTCCCTGCTGCTCCTGCTCTTCCTGGGGCTGCGACGGCTCGGGCCGCGCGCGCTCGCCACCGGTCTCCTGGTCGTGAACGCCCTGGCCATGCTGGTCATCACGGCCGTCCTCGCGCGACCGGGCACCACCGCCGACGTGGTTCCCCCGGGCGCGCCGTCCGGAGGCGTCGCCATCGCCCGTCCGTTCGGCGGGCACCCGAACCTCTTCCTCATCGTCCGCGCCCGAACGGCCTTCTCCGTCTGGTGGACCGAACTGGAGTTCTTCGACCCCCGGCAGGGGCCGCCCCGACCGGGCGTGTGCTCCGTCGTCGTGAACTGGCCGGGCGGAACGGCTCTCGACGCGACCTGGCCCTCGCATCCCCAGGGGTGGCGGGCACGGGGCGCTGAAATGCGGTCGCGCAAGCTCAGGTGGGCCGTCTGGTCCTCTCCCGGCTGCCCTGTCCACCCCGGGGGTACGGTTCGTGGCTGACGCCCCTCCCTCCGCCCTGCCCGAAGCGCCTCCAGAGCTGCGCCGACGCGCTCGCGACCGTCTGTCGTGGGCGCTTCTGATCGGCTGGCTCGCCCAGGTGGCGGTCCGCGTCCTCCTGACGAGCGGCCGTCCGCGCCCGCGTCTCTATCCGGACGAGGCGGGGTACCTGCTGGCCGCGCGCTGGCTTCTGGGCGGTCCGGGGGCCGACCTGTCCGGCAGCCGCTTCTACCAGGGCGGCTATGCCCTGCTGGTCGCCCCGGCCCAGGCGTTGGGCGAGGACCCGACATCGATGTACCGGCTGGTGATCGTCATCAACGCCGTGTTCGGCGCGTTGGCGTTCCCGCTCGGTCACCTCCTGCTCCGGCGGTGCGGGATCGCCCGGCGGCACGCGCTGCTCCTCTCCTGGTGCGCGGCGCTGGTCCCGGCCGCCACGCTGTGGGGAACGATGGCCCTGGCCGACACCGTGCTCCCCGTCGTTCTGCTCGGCTGGTTGCTCGCCGTCGACCGTCTCGTGTGCCGGGGCGGTGTCGCGGCCGGATGCGTGGCGAGCCTGACGGCCGCGTTCGCCGAGGCCGCGCACGCGCGCGGCCGGGTCGTGCTCGCCGTGCACGTTCTTGTGCTGGCCGGGTGCCTGTCTCGCCGGGAACGGCGGCGTCCGGCACTGGTCGCGCTGGCGGTCACGGTCGTGGCCGCCTCGGCGGCCCTGTTCCTGAACGACCGGCTGTACCGGTCGCTGTATCCGGGTGGCTCGCTCGACACCGCCGGAGACCTGCTGAAGCGGCTCACCTCCCTGGACGGCCACGGCTGGGCGCTGTCGGGCGCGGTGGGCCAGCTTTGGGCGATGTTCGCGGGTACCTGGCTGCTGGCCGCGGTGGGCACGGTCGCGGTGGTCTCCCGGCTGCCCCGTCGTTCCGGGGCGTCCCCCGAGGACCGTGTCATGGCCGTGGTCCTGCTGACGGTGACCTCGGGCATCGCCTACGCGTCGTCGGCCGCCCTCCCCGACGAGCATCGGGTCGGCAACTTCGCCTACGGCCGCTACCTCGCCTGCGTCGCTCTCGTCTACACCCTCGTCGGCATCGCCGTGCTCGTTCGCCGCGGACGCGTGGTACCAGCCGTGTCGGCGGCGATCGCCCTGTTCGCCGTCTCGGCGGTCTGGGTCGCCGTCCACGGCGGAGAGCGACTGCGCACCTACGAGTACATGCCCATCGACTTCCCGGAGATCGGTCTCCTCAGTCTGGACTGGACGGAACTCCACCTCACCAGAGCCTCCGTCGTCGCCGTGGTGCTGCTCGCCGCCCTGTCCGGCGCGGCGAGGCTCGGGGTTCCGGCCCTGGCGGCGGCGCTGCTGACGGTCGGCCTGGTCGCCCTGCTGCTCCTCACCATGCTGATCACGAGAACGGGCCATCACGTCCCCGCGCTGGCGGGCGCCCCCACCGGAGGAGTCGCCGTCGCCGACCCGCTGTACGGCAACGCCGACGACGACTCCCTCGTCCGGACCCGCGTCGCGCTGTACGCGTGGTGGACCGAGATCGAACGCTTCGACCCGCGCCACGGCCCGCCTCGCCCCGGTGTCTGCACAGCCGTGGTCGCGTGGGACCACAGATCCCCTCCCGCGTCCTCCTGGCCGCGTGGCCCTCGGGGCTGGCGGGTGGCCACGGCCCGGATCGGCCCGTTGGGCTGGGCCGTCTGGACCGACCCGTCCTGCCCCCGGCAGCCCCCTGAGTGAAAGAGACCGCATGTCCGCCGAGCAGACCTCCCCGGCATTCCCTGAGCCGGAGCCCGTGACCACCGACCCGACCACCGACACGCCGGCCACGTCGGAGCCGGAGACCGCGGCGGAGCCGAAGGCCGCGGCGGACGGGCCGCGCCGTTCACCGCGGGCGCGCGCCCTTCGGCAGCCGGGGCTGGTCGCCATCGCGACCTGGCTGGTCACCGTGCCGGTGGCCTTCGCGCTCCCGGGCGCCGCCGACCTGAACCCCTTCGAGCAACGCGACGCCGACCTGCCGCTCTCCGTCTGTTTCGGGTTGGCGGCCGTCCTGGCCGTCGTGGGGGTGCGATGGCGCGGCCCCGTCGTCCTCGGGGTCGCGGCCGGGCTGTTCGGGTCTTCTCTGGCGCTGACGCTGCGCACCGCGCTGTCGGGGACGCCCTTCGGCTACGAGGGCGTCTTCGGGGACAGCGGGCGGATCTCCGCGATGGCGGTGCGCTACTCGGTGTCGTGGGCCACCAGCGACGGCATCGTCGCCGGGGTTCCGGCCGAGTACCCGCCGCTGTACCCCTACATCATCGGGAAACTGTCCCTGCTCCTCGACCGGCCCGCCTGGGAACTGGTCGGCCCCGCGCAGGCTCTGGTGGTCTCGGCGTCGATCGTCGTTTCCTTCGCGCTGTGGTCCCGGCTGACGCGTCCCGCGGCCGCCCTCGCCATCAGCGTGCTCACGCTGCTGCCGCTCGGCAATCCCGGCAAGGCCTATGAGGTCCTCGCCCTGGCGGCCTTCGTTCCGCTGGTCCTGGGCACGGTCGGCGCGTCCCCGGAAAAGCGGATGCACTGGCTGCCCGCGGGACTGGTCACGGCCGTCATGTGCCTGACCTACCACGCCTACGTGGTGTACAGCGCGCTCGGACTGGTGGTGCTGGCCGTGCTCTCCTGGCGGGAGGCGGCCGACCGCCGGGCCTACGCCCTGTACCTGGCGCGGCTCGCCGCCGTGGTGGCGGTGCTGACGTCCTGGTACACGCTCCCCTACCTGTGGGCTGCCCTCCATGGATTCCAGCAGGTCGGCGATCTGTACCAGGCGCAGCAGATCTCGGAGCCGCCCTTCCCGTTCCTGGAGCCGAGTCTGCTGCGTCTGGTGCAGTTGCTCGGCCTCGTCGCCCTGCTCTGGTACAGCCGCTCCCAGTGGTGGGCGAGGCCGCTGCTGCTCATCGTCATCGGTGCCTACGCCTACCGGGCGCTCGGCGTGGTCCGCTGGGTGACCACCGGGCACACCGGGTTGTTCTACTACACGATGCCGCTGATCAGCGTGTGCCTCCTCGCGGGGGCCGTGCTCGGCGCGGGAGTGGCCGTCCCGGCGTTGGCCCGACGCAAGGGGCGCACGTTCGCGGTGGGCGCCGGCCCCACCGTCATGACGCTCCTGACCCTCTTCGTGGCCTTCTCCTACTGGAGCCTGTGGATGCCGGCCAACCTCTGGAAGCCCAACAAGAACGGCGGCTCGGACGTGGACTGGAGCAACGCCGGGGACACCAACCAGCGAGCGGCGAGCGCGCATCTTCAGCCGCTTCCCGACGGCACCCGGCCCCGCCACGCGCGGGAGGTCGAGTCCGCGGCACGAATGCCCTATCTACCGGTGACGGCGATCCAGCGGGCCGTCGGGGAGGTCAGGCCGCACGACGCGCGGCCCCGCACGCTGTCCTACGACGAACAGCTGTTCGCCTTCCTGCCGTGGCGCGGCTACGTCGGCGTCGACCGGACCGGCACCAACGGCCCGGTGCGATGGGACGACCGGCACGAGCAGATCCGTGGCCTGTCCCGGATCACCGACCCCGGTGCGTTCGGCCGTGCCTCGTCGCGGACGCGTTTCGGGCCGATCGACGTCTTCGTGCTGCGCCGTGAGGGCGACGAACTGGTCTGGAAGGCCGAGCAGTCGCCGTCCAGGCTGGCCTTCCGGCGAACGCAGTTCGATCCGGCCGTCTTCACCGTGCGGGAGCTGGACTCCACGACCTTCGTAGCCGTTCGGCGACCATGATCCAGAACTTGGGTCCGAGGGCCCAAACGGGACCCAAGGCAGACCCCACCTGCCTGATGAGTCGTCCTTGATCTTCTCTTGACTGCTAGATATGTACCCAAATGACAGAATTCATCCACCCCACGGCGATCGTCGAGAGCGGCGCTCGCCTGGGCGCCGGCACAAGGGTCTGGCACCAGGCCCACGTCCGCGCGGGGGCCAGCATCGGCGAGAACTGCGTGCTCGGTAAGAACGTGTTCGTCGACAGCGGCGTCCGCATCGGCTCCGGTGTGAAGATCCAGAACAACGTCTCGGTCTACCGGGGCGTGGAGATCGCCGACGACGTCTTCGTCGGGCCGAGCGCCGTCTTCACCAACGACCTCCGGCCCCGCGCCTTCTCCCAGGACTGGACGGTGACCCCGACGTACGTGCGCCGCGGCGCCTCGATCGGCGCCAACGCCACCATCGTGTGCGGCGTCGAGATCGATGAGTACGCGCTGGTGGCGGCGGGCGCGGTCGTGACCCGGAGCGTGGCGGCGCACCAACTCGTGGCGGGGAATCCGGCCCGGCCTCTCGGCTGGGTCTGCCACTGCGCGCGGACCGTCGCGCGCACCCCCGACCCGCCCGCCGATCTCGTCTGCGCCGACTGCCGGGCGGACGGCGCATGAATCCGGGCGCGACCGGAACCCGGACCGTTCCCCTCACCTCGGTCGAGGTGGGCGAGGACGCGGAACGGCTCGTCCTCGAGGTCATGCGCTCGGGAATGCTCGCCCAGGGAACGATGGTCGCCCGGCTGGAGGATGCCTTCGCCCAGGTCATCGGAGTCGAGCACGTCGTGGCCGTCAGCAACGGCACCGTCGCGCTGACCGCCGCGCTCCGGGCGGCGGGCATCGGTCCCGGCGACGAGGTCATCACCACGGCCTTCAGCTTCAACGCCACCCTCAACGCGATCCTGGAGGTCGGCGCGGTCGCGCGGTTCGCCGACATAGGGCCGGACTGCACGATCGACCCCGACTCCGCCGCCGCGCTGGTCAACCCCCGCACCGCCGCCCTCATGCCGGTGCACCTCTACGGGGCACCCGCCGACATGACAGCGCTGACCGAACTGGCCCGGCGGCACGGACTGGCCGTCATCGAGGACGCCGCGCAGGCGCACGGGGCCTGCCACCGGGGCCGGGCCGTGGGATCGTTCGGGGTGGGAGCCTTCTCCCTCTACGGCACCAAGAACATCACCTGCGGCGAGGGCGGCCTGGTCACCACCGACGACGCCGCGCTGGCCGACCGGCTCCGGCTGCTGCGCAACCAGGGGATGCGACGCCGCTACGAGTACGAGGCCGTCGGCTACAACTGGCGGCTGACCGATCTGCAGGCCGCCGTCGCGGTGCCGCAGGTCGACCGGATCGCGACGATCCTCGAACGCAGGACCGCGCATGCCCGCACCCTGAACCGTGCCCTGGCCGACGTTCCCGGACTCGTGTTGCCGACCGAACCCCATGACGGCGTCCACGCCTGGCACCAGTACACCGTGCGCGTCACAGCCGAGGCCGGGGTCGGACGCGACGAACTCGGCGCCCGGCTGACCGAGGCCGGAGTGGGGCACGGCGTCTACTACCCACGGCTGATGTACGACCACGAGTGCTACCGGCAGCACCCGGGCGTCCGTCCCGACCCCGCGCCCCACGCCGCCGCAGCCTGTGCACAGGTGCTGTCGCTGCCGGTGCACCCCGGCCTCGACGAGCGCGATCTCGACCAGGTCGGCATGAGCGTACGGAGGGCCCTTGGTGCTTAAGCTCGGGATCGTCGGAGCCGGGATCATGGGGGCTCACCACTGCCGCATCGCCACCGCGCTACCCGACGTGGAGGTCGCCGCCGTCGTGGATCCCGACCCCCACCGCGGCCGGGCCCTCGCCGACCATGTGGGAGCCGTGTACGCCCCGACGATCGAGGCGCTGTTCGGCACCGTCCAGGCGGCGATCGTCGCCGCCCCCAGCGAGCACCACGCGGACATCGGGGTGGAGTTGCTCAGGGGTGACATCGACCTGCTGGTCGAGAAGCCCATCGCCACCACCCTGGAGGACGCCAAACGCCTGGTCGCCGCAGCGGACGAGCGGCGGCGCATCCTCATGATCGGCCATGTGGAGCGGTTCAACCCCGCGGTCGCGGAACTGCCGAGGCTGGTCGACGACCTCATCCACATCGACATCCGCCGGGTGGGTCCGTTCAGTCCCCGGGTCGACTCCGACGTGGTCCTCGACCTCATGATCCATGATCTGGATCTGGTCCGGACCCTGGTCGACGCCGATCTCGTCCGGGTGCACGCGCTGTCGCGCCGCGTGCACTCCAGTACCCAGGACTTCGCCGCGGTGCTGCTGCGTTTCGCCAACGGAGTCTCGGCCACCCTCACCGCCAGCCAGGCCAGCCAGACCAAGCAGCGGCAGATCGAACTCACCCAGCGCGGGAACGTCGTCGTCGCCGACCTGCTCCACCGACAGGTGACGGTGCACCGCGTGGAACACGCCGAGTTCGTGGACGAGGACGGCCCGCGCTACCGGCAGAACAGCGTGATCGAGATCCCCTATCTCGACGGTTCCGGCGAGCCGCTGGCCCGCGAACAACGCCACTTCGTCAGGTGCGTCCGGGAGCGGACCGCCCCCCTGGTGTCAGGGGCCGACGGTCTGGCCGCGCTCGAACTGGCGCTGCGTGTCCGTGACGAATCCCTGCGGGAGGAACTCGGTGTATAAGGGGCTGACCGTCACCGCCGTGGTTCCGGCGTACAACGAGGAAGTGCTCATCGCCAAGACGATCTCGACCATGCCCGAGATCGTCGACCACATCGTGGTGGTGGACGACGCCTCCACCGACGAGACCGCCAAACGCGTCGCGGAGGTCGGAGATCCCCGGGTCACCCTGGTCCGGCACGACGCCAACACCGGGGTGGGCGGCGCCATCGTGACCGGCCACCGGGTGACGCTGGAGTCGGACTCCGACGTCAACGTGGTCATGGCGGGTGACGCCCAGATGGACCCCGACTACCTGCCGGCTCTGCTGGACCCCATCGCCGACGACGGCTACGGGTTCACCAAGGCCAACCGCTTCTTCGCCCGCTCGGGGCTGACCGGGATGCCGTTGAACCGGCTGCTGGGCAGCACTGTGCTGTCGTTCGCCACCAAGCTGGCCAGCGGCTACTGGAACCTTTTCGATCCGCAGAACGGCTACACCGCGATCACTCGGGAGTCGCTGTCGCGGATCCCCCTCGACCGGCTCGCCACCGGCTACGCGTTCGAGAACGACCTGTTGATCTGGCTGAACATCGCCGGTGTCCGGGCCAAGGACGTCCCGATCCCCGCCGTCTACGGCCAGGAGGTCTCCGGAATGCGCCTCCACCGCGTGGTACCGCAGATCAGCAGGCTTCTGGTGTTCGGTTTCTGGCGGCGGATACTGCGCAGGTACGTGGTGCCCTCCTTCTCCCCCATCGCCCTGATGCTCTTCACCGGCCTGTTCCTGTGCGCTGTGGGAACGGTCGTGGGGATCTGGGTGTCCCTGCACAGCCTGGGCACGGCCACCGCGAGCGCCGGCAGTGTCCTGCTCGCCGTGGGCCCGCTGCTGGTGGGGATCAACATGCTGGTCCACGCGCTCACCCTCGATATCCAGGCCACCCCGGACTGACCTGATGGCCGTCGAGACAGGCCCGCTCCCAGCTGATCCACCCGGCGGTCGGGCACAGTGGCCCACAGCCGCACGAGCCGCCCTGCTGACATGGCTGGTCACCGTCCCGGTGGCCTTCGTGCTACCGGACCGGCTGGCGCTCGACCCGTTCCGGAGCCAGGACGCCCAGCTCCCGCTGACCGTCCTGGTCTTCACCGCGTTGCCGCTGCTGGCGGTCGCGACCCGATGGCGCGGTCCGGCCCTGGTGGGAGCCGTCGCGGGGCTGCTCGCGTCCTTCGCCGCCCTGGTGCTGCGTGCAGCGCTGTCGGGAACGCCCTTCGGCTACGGGGGCGCCCAGGGCGACGCCGGCCGGATCACCGCGATGGCGACCCGCTACACCGCGACCTGGGCGAGCAGCGACGGCATCTCCGGCGAAGTGCCCTCCGAGTACCCGCCGCTCTTCCCTTACCTCCTCGGCAAGGCCGCGCTGCTGCTCGACACGCCCGCCTGGCGGTTGCTCGGCCCCGCCCAGTGCCTGACCGTCTCGACCGCCGTCGTCGTCGCGTTCGTGCTGTGGTCGCGGGTGACGGCACCGCCCACGGCACTGGTGATCAGCGCGTTGGCCCCGCTGGCCCTGGGCATCCCGAGCAAGGCCCACGAGATCCTCGCGCTGGCGATCTTCGTGCCGCTGGTGCTGTTGACGATCGCCGCTCCGCCGCGTGACCGGCTGGGCTGGCTCCCCGCCGGACTGCTGGCGTCGGTGATGTGCCTCAGCTACCACGCCTACCTGGTCTTCACCGCGGCGGGCCTCGTCCCGCTGGTCTGGTGGACCTGGCGAACGGCACCCGACCGTCGTGGCCACCTGCGCTACCTGGCCCGTGTCACCGTCACGCTGGCCGTCCTGACCTCCTGGTACACGATCCCCTACCTGTGGGCGATGGCCCACGGCGGGCAGCAGGTCGGCGACATGTACGACAGTGACCGCCTGTCGCAGAACCCCTTCCCCTTCCTGGAACCGGGCCTGGACGGGGCGCTTCAGGCGGGCGGACTCCTCGGCCTGCTGTGGTACAGCAGGTCCGCGTGGTGGGCCCGGCCGCTGCTGGCCCTCGTCGCCGGCGCCTACGCCTACCAGGCGGTGGGCATGCTGCGGTGGACGTTGACCGGGCACAGCGGGCTCTACTACTACACGCTGCCGCTGATCAAAGCGGTCCTGACGGCCGGTCTGGTCCTGAGCGCCGCGACGGTGCTCCCCCGGTCCCGACCCCGGATCCGGCCCGTCCTCGGCGTCACGGCGGCGACCGTGGCCGTGTTGTTCGCCGGGTTCACCTTCTGGCTGTACTGGATGCCCGCAGGTCCCTGGTCCAGAGCCGCCAACGGCACGGAAACCTGGGCGGCCAGGAACGAACTGGCCGTTCAGGCGCACGTTCAGCCGCTCCCTGACGGAAGGCTGCCCAGGTACGGTGTCGGTGTCCCCGTCCCGCAGGGCGTGACCGTTCCAGTCGGCGAATGGCGGTACCTTCCCGTCGCCGACATCGAACGGGCCGTACGGCGGACCCGGCCCGACGACGCGCTACCGCGCACCGTTTCCTTCGACGAGCAGGTCTTCGCCTTCCTGCCATGGCGGGGCTACCTGGGAGTCGACCGGATCGGCGCGAACGGGCCGCTGCGCTGGGACGACCGGCACCGCACGTTGCGGACGCTCGCCGGGACCACCGACCCGGCGGCTTTCGCCCGGACCTCGGCGCGCACCGCGTTCGGCTCGATCGACGTGTTCGTGCTCCGCCGCGAGGGCTCCGACCTGGTCTGGAAGGGGCTGATGGTGCCCGACACCCTGAGGTTCCGCAAGGAGCAGTTCGCTTCCGGGTCCTTCGTCGTCACCGAGCTGGCCGCCGACACCACCGTCGCCGTCCGCCGTCCCTGAGCCGGACCGGGTCAGGAACGGGCGAAGACGACGGCCTGGTCGTCCCGGTGGACGGCCCGCCAGCCGGACGTCCCTTCCAGCAGCGACACGAGTGGCGTGTCCCTCGGCCATACCACGACGTCGAGAGCGTACTTGTCGAGGATCCGCGACCAGGAGGGTTTGCCCTTCGACAGCCGCGTGTAGTCGTGGACCAGGCCGGTCGGGTACATGTCGTAGCGGTCGTCGAGGAAGACGCGCTGCCGGGGCCAGTACGCGTGGATGACATAACCGCCCCACTCGTCGGTGGTCAGCAGCCGCCGCCCCAGCAGCCCCTGCCGCTCCACGGCCGCCATCGCCCGTACGGGGTAGCGCTGGTCGAGCGCGAAGTCCGGCGCACGCAGCCCCTGGCCGACCATCTGCGCTCCCAGCAGGACGATCGCCCCGAGCAGCAGAAGATTGGCCGGTCCGCGGCGCGCGACCCGCGGCTCCGTCACCGCCACCAGCCGGGCGAGCACGGGCAGGGCGATCAGCGGAGCCAGCAGGATGTTGCGCTGCGCCCACAACCCCAGCAGGAGGAACGGCACGGCCACCAACAGATCACGGCGGTCAGGGCGGCGGCGGGCCGAAGCGACCACCACGACGAAGACCGCGAGGAAGGCGGCGAACGCCACCCCCTGCATGGAACGGAAGTCCGGAGAGCCCCACTCGACGATGTTCTCCATCGCGTCGCCCCGGGCGAGCAGTTCCACCGGGAACGTGACCAGGCTGACGCCGTACGGGTTGAGGAAGCACGCCGCGAAGCCGATGAGGCCGCCCAATGCCAGGGCGCGTTCCCGCCCTTGTACGGGCGGCCGTCCGTCCAGCCAGGAACCCGCCAGACACAGGCCGAGATAGACGAAGCCGAGCGCGAAACTGCCGTGCAGATTCGCCCACAGCCACATCACGAGTGGGATGACCAGCAACGGACGGCGTCCTGGCCGTGAGTCCGGAACCTCGACCGTCCACAGCAGCGCGACCGCGGCGGCGAGCCCCAGGAGCAGGGGCCTGCTCGACCACAGCGTGAACGAGACCCCCACGGCCACCGTGGCCAGGAGCGCGGCGCGCACCGGAGCACGGGTCAGCCGGAGCGCCAGCCCCAGAGCGGACAGCGCGATCAGGGCTCCGAGGGCCGCCTGCGACAGCCGGATGCCCATCGGCCCCGCCAGCTCGTCGAGGCCCGCGTACAGGACCTCGGCGAGCCAGGACTGGGCCACCCAGCGTTCACCCTGCGCGCTGAAGGAGAAGGGGTCCTCCCGGGGCACGCCGTTCTGGAGGATCCAGTGCCCGGTCCGCAGATGCCACAGGAAGGAGTTGTCCTGGAGCGGCCGGAGACCCACACCGAAGGTCACCGCGACGAGGGCCGCGCCCACGAGCACGGTCGCGCCCGGGACGCGTCCCGGGCGCGACCGTGGCTCCGCGAAGTCGCTCTGGTCCGGCTCCTTCCGCGCCGCGTCATCGGTGGCAGTCGAACTCACGGGGAGGCGCCGGTCAGCCGATGGGGAGGTTGGTGATCGGTTTGAAGCCGGGGACCTCGACGGTGAGGCTGGTGACCTCGGCGGGCACCTTGAACATCCCCCACAAGGTGTACTCCTCGTCCTTGACCACCTCGTAGTCGCCCAGCGGCATGCCGACCATCAGGGGGCCGACCGCCAGCCGGTCGGTGTCGCGCACCAGCCGGTACCGGGCGGCCGGCGTGGACAGCACGACCCCTTCGGTACTGGACTTCAGATACGTCCCCCGATAGTCCTCAAAGGCGGTCCAGATGTTCATCTTCTTGGCCGGATCGTCGTTGCGGACCGTCCAGACCAGTGACACATACCCATCGGCATCACGCTTGAGCTCATCGATGCGCACCTGTCCCTTGGCCGGCCAGGAGTTCTCGTGGGCAACGGGCGGCGCGCCGACCGGCGCGGTCCCCAACGGCCGACCCGAGGCCGCCGGCGCGGCACCGGGGGACGGGGTGGCCGGGGCGGGGGGCTTGGGACGGTCGAAGGAGATGGTGACCCGCCGGTTGGTCTGGCGCCCGGCGGCGTTGTCGTTGGTGGCGATGGGCTTGCCAGAACCATGGCCCTGGGTCTGGTAGGTGACGCCGGTGCGGGTGACCAGCTTCTCCAGCGCCGCCTTGACGCTGTCGGCCCGCCGCTGCGACAGCGGCTGGTTGATGGCGTCGGTGCCGCTGTTGTCGGTGTGACCGTCGATCTTGACGGTCGAGCCCGGCGACTGGTCGATCTTGGCCGCCACCTCCTTCAGCACCGCCTGGGCCTTGTCGTTCAGATCGGCCTTGTTCACCGCGAACACCACATCCGAGGACAGCCGCACGCTGAGCTGCTTGCCGTCGTCGTCCTGGGACTTGACCGGATCGTCCACCGTGTTGACCAGCGGGCGGATCCGGGACTTCCAGGTGGGGGCGTTCACATCGGCCTTGGCGGTGGCCGTCACCGGAAGCATCTCGGCAGGGCGGCTGCCGAGCGGCACGTCCAGGAACACCGGCGCGGTGGGGAACACCACGTCCATGGTGGTCACCTGGGCCGGGGGCGCGGGGAAGGCCGCCACCACATCCAACGTGCCGCCCGGCGCGATGGGCATCGCCCCCCGGGTGCACAGGCAGCCCGCATAGGGGTCCGACAGCGGGAAGTGCCGGTTGCCGTTGACCGAGTCGACCAGCGACAGCGCCGAGGCGGCGTTCTGGTCCAGCAGGTTGTCCAGCGCCGGCGCCTTCAGCATCGTGTCCACCTTGTACTCGGCGGCGGTGGTGTTGTGCAGGCGCCAGCGCGCCACCACCACGGTGGGCGTCACCCGATCCAGAGCCATCAGATCGAGCTTGGTCCCCGGCAGACCCATCGACCGCGACCGCAGGGGAGGCTGGTTGGGATCGAACGACTTACCCGTACCGGCCGACGCACTCGTCGGGGGCCTCGACTCCGTACCCTTCTTCCCGCCGCCATCGTCACTGCACCCGGCCAAGATGAGAACCGTGGCAGCGGTGATGGTTCCAAGCTTCCGAGCGGAAGTCACGTCAACGACCCTCCACGCACTGAACCGACTTCTTTGCGATCTTTTCGACAGGGCACCGTACAATGCGCAAAGCACGGCGACAAGGGGGAACCGGATCCGGTTCCCCCTTGTCGCCGTGCTTTGCGTCCCGGCGCCGTCCGGCCTCTCGGCCGTTCAAGCAGGTCAGGAGGCCTTCGGCTGGGTGCTGGTCACCCTGTCGATGCCGGTGCCGATGCCGTTCGCGATCTTCTGGCCGATGCCCGACACCGCAATCGCGCCCAGAATGGCGGCGATGAGGATGATGACCGCGATGTAGGAAACCGCGCCCTCTCCCCGGTCCGACTTCGCCATCTCGCGACGGGTACGAATTTCGAGGTCCATTTCTCCGCACTCCCCTTTTCGGCTCATCCTCACGCCATTCAAGGTACGGAATCGGGGAGCACCCCCCCAGGGCCCGAAGGCCCAAGATGGACCCACCTTCAAGACCCATCACCGGTCCCCCACCGCCGTGCCCAGCCACCGCGCTATGGCCGCCGCGCGGTTCTCCACGGCGAGTTTGGCGAAGATCCGGTTGACGTGGTTCTTCACGGTCTTCTCCGTGAGGAACAGAGCGCCGGCGATCTCCCGGTTGGCCCGTCCCTGGGCGATCAGGTCCATCACCTCGACCTCCCGGGCGGACAGGCCGTACTTGTCGCGGTCACCGTTGCGCGGACCGGGCTTGGCCGGTTCCTTCACCGCGTCCATCAGGGCGGTGATGGCGACCTGGGAGAGCGGGTTGCCGGTACCGGCGGCGGCGTCGCGCACCGCCGCGGCCAGCTCGTCGACGCCGAAGGTGCCGTGCACCAGATAGCCGCTGGCACCGCCGCGCACGGCCGCGCGGATGACCTCAGGGTCGTCGGTGTAGGTGAGCATGAGCACCTTTGTGATCTTGCTCAGGGTCTGCACGGCGGTCACCCCGTCCAGCAACGGCATGCGCACGTCCAGCAGGACCAAGTCCGGCCGGTGCAGTTCCGTGAGTTCGATGGCCCGCCTGCCGTCCGCCGCCTCGGCCAGGACCCGCGCGACGCCGGTCGCCTCCAGCAACGAGACCAGGCCCGAACGGACCACCGGATTGTCGTCGGCCACCACGACCTTAACCAGACTCATGCCATCTCCAGATATGACGTCGGCACCTCGGCACCGGTGGATGCCGGAATGGTCACCGTGACGGTGGTCCCTTCGCCGGGCTGTGATCTCACGCTGAGCACGGCTCCCGCGTGAAGCGCGCGTTCCTGCATGCCGATGACCCCGTAATGGCCCGCCTGGGCGAGGACGTCCACATCTTCAGGCATCGTGAAGCCACGGCCGTCGTCGGCGACTGTCAGGGTCACCGACTCCCCTTCCCGTGCCAGCCGCACCCGGACCATGGAGGCGTCCGCATGCCGCTTCACGTTCTCCAGCGCCTCCCTGAGGATCGACACGACCTCGTGCCGGTCGCGGACAGGCAGGTCGATCTCCGGGTCCGCGTCCACCTCGGCCGTCGTTCCCGTGTCGTCCGCCCAGGTGGACACGGTCTGCGTCAGCACGTCGGCGAGCGACAACCGCACGATGTCGGTCCGCAGCTCGGCGATCAGCTCCCGGACCTCCCGAGCGGCGATCTCGGCCGCCGCGACGATCCTCCTGGCCTCCTCGCAGGCGCGCTCGGGCGAGTTGGTCACCCAGGTCGGCAGCGCCGTCGCCGCCATCGAGATCCCCCGCAGGGTCTTGGCCAGCGAGTCGTGCATCTCCCGGGCGAGGCGGGTGCGTTCCTCGGCCGCGGCCGCGGCGACCTCCGCCCGGTGGCGGGCCTCGTCGGCGATGGTGAACTCGTCGAAGAGGCGACGCAACGCCGTTCCCACGAATCCGCCGACGAAGTAGAACAGCGGCATGCCGACCGCGGTCTGGAAGGTGGTGACCCACTCCGAGTCAGCCGCGGCGGTGTAGTAGAGCAGCACCTGAAGCGGGCAGATGAGCAGCGTGCCCGTCCACTGGTAGAGCAGACCCGCCAGGGTCGAGGTGATGACGGTGACCAGGAAGAAGGGACCGAGCACCCCGCCCACTTCGAGCGCGGCGTACGCCACCAGCGAATCCAGGGCCAGCAGGATGGGATACTCCAGGAGCCTGGGTACGATCTCCCGCCATCCGAACAGCGCCAGCGCGGACAGCACCCCGACGCAGGCGAGCATGATCAGGGCCGCGGGGGTCCGCCTCTCCTCGGGGATCAGCAGCAGAGCGACCGCCGAGGCGAGCACCCGCACCTGCATGAGCAGCCGGAAGGTGCCGCCCAGCCGGGCCCCGGAGAGTCCGCTCAGCGGATCACGGGCCGAGGACACCGCTGCCCCCCGCGTTCATGCCGAAGTACAGCGCCGCCAGGATCAGCATCAGCATGCCGGGGACCATCATGAACGTGGTGATCATCGTGATCTTGGGCTCGGCGCGCTGCGCCCTCCGGCGCGCCAGCTGCGCGGCCTCACGGCGCATGTCGATGCTGATATCCGCCAGGGCGTTGGCCAGCGGCGCGCCGAGTTCCTCCGCCTGGAGGATCGCCGTCACGAAGCTCGACAACTGATCACTGTTGTTGCGGGCCCGCAGATCCTCGAAAGCCTGCCTGAACGGAGTTCCCATGTCCATCTGCCGCAGCGTGGTCATCATCTCCTGGGCGAGGGCGCCCGGCATGCTCTCGGCCACCCGGCTGAGCGCCTGCCGGAAGCTGAGGCCCGCCGTGACCGTCACCGCCAGCACGTCCAGGAAGTCGGGCAGACTCTTCTGGATCTCCTGCTGACGCTCCTGGGACAGGTTCCACAGCACGATGTCGGTCTGGAACCAGCCCATCGCGAACAGCGCCACGGCGATGAACAGCTGGTCGGACAGCAGCATGACCACGCCGACCGAGCCGAGCAGCACGAAGGTGCCGGCCTTGTTGCGGGCATACCCCTCCACCGTCAGGCCGTAGGGGCGGCCCGCACGCTCGATGCGGCGGTTCAGCTTGCCGCGCGCCGCCGGGCTCATCGTGCGCAGCAGTATCGAGGTGAACGGTCCGGCGAACGGCTCGGCGACCCCGCCCAGCGGCCCGAAACCCTTGCTCTTGGGCTTCTTGACGAGCCCCACCAGTTCCTCGCTGCCCACCTGCGCTCCGGTGGCCCGCAGATGGAAACCCCAGACGAACAGCAGGAAGAACAGCGCGGCGGCGGCGGAGAGCGCGAGGGCGATCACAGGTCGATCCTTGTCATCCGGCGGATGATGAGCAGAGCCCCGGCGAACAGGCTCATGGAGATGAGCAGGACGAGCTGCCCGATCAGGGAGCCGGTCATCCGGTCCACCGCGCCCGGGCTGAGGAAGGCGATGCCGAACAGCGTCGCCATGCCCATGGTGAAGATCGCCCACCCGGCGGCCACCGACTCACCGACGATGGTCTTGACCTCGCGCCGGGTCTCCTTGCGCTGTTCGAGCGTGTCGGAGATGTTGCGCAGGGAGGTGATC
Organism: Actinomadura kijaniata; assembly: GCF_014138665.1. Lineage (NCBI taxonomy): Bacteria > Bacillati > Actinomycetota > Actinomycetes > Streptosporangiales > Thermomonosporaceae > Actinomadura > Actinomadura kijaniata. The sequence goes on along the minus strand of NZ_JACJIA010000001.1, from coordinate 158,173 downwards.
AGCGAACCACCGGAACGGGAGGCCACGGCCAGGGTGCTCACCAGGACGCCCAGTTCCCGGGACGGCAGCCGGTCCCGCAGTTCGGTCATCGCGTCGTCGAACGCCTGGCCGAGACGCAGCGCCTCGGCGGTGCGCGTCAGTTCGGTGCGCGCGGGATCGTCGAGTTCCTCCGCCGCCATTTCCAGTGCGGTGCGGATGGACAGCCCGGCCGCCGCCGCGTTGGACAGGACGCGGGCGAGCTCGGGCAGCTGCCCGATGAACTCCTCCACCCGCCGGCTCTCCTGCTGGCGCAGGAAGCCGAAGAACGCCAGGCCGACGCCGACGGCGGTGACGATGCCGAGGAACAGCGACAGCACCTGGCTGAGCAACAGCGCGATGGCCACGGCCGCACCGGTCATCGTCAGCACGAAGATCGACAGCCGCACGCGCAGACCCGACGCGGCGATCCGCCGGTTGATCTGCCGCCCGATGGTGGTCCGGCGCAGGCGCGCGTCCCACCGGTCGAGCCGCGTCGCCATCTTCCGCTCGTTGAAGCCGCGGGAGCCTCGGGCGGCCTGCTCGCGCTGCTGGTCGAGGCCCATGCCGAACTGCCAGATGCCGAGGATGGCGATGACCAGGGTGACGAACAGCGACAACAGGACGATCGGATAGCTCATGAGGTTCCTCCTGCCGGACCCGTGCCGTTCGTCGACGAACCGCCCAGCGAGGGAGGCGGCGCCGTCGGCCGGCCCGGGGAGGCCGTGCCGTTCGGGAACGGCCCGGGCGCCCTGGGCGGCGGCCCCTGGGGTGCGGGTGGCTGGCCGGGCGGCGCGGGTGGAGCCGCGTCGCCGCCGAACACCTGCGGCACCGCCTCGCCCGAGAACACCAGCTTGTGGATGAGATCCCGGGGCAGCTCCTGGTAGACGTAACGGCCCCGCACCACCCGGTCCAGGCCGATGGGCTCGGGCTCGAAACGCACGATCGACGTGAGCCTGATGGCCTCGCGTCGTCCGGAGGCCACCACCGCGACCTCGCCGACCCGGCGGGATCCGTCCAGCGCACGGTCCAGGAAGACCACCGCGTGCACGGCGTTGTTGATCTGGTCCCGGATCGCGTCGTAGGGGATCTTCACCTCGCTCATCGAGGCCAGTGTCTCGATGCGGTAGATGGTGTCCTCGGCCGAGTTGGCGTGCACGGTCACCATCGAGCCGTCGTGACCGGTGTTCATCGCCTGGAGCATGTCGAGGGTCTCCGGGCCACGGACCTCACCGACGATCACCCGGTCGGGGCGCATGCGCAGCGCGTTGCGGACCAGGTCGCGGATCGTGATGGCGCCCTCACCCTCGATGTTGGCCGGGCGCGACTCCAGCCGGATGACGTGGTCCTGCTGGAGCTGGAGTTCGGCGGAGTCCTCGATCGTCACGATGCGTTCGCTGCCCGGAACGAACCCCGACAACGCGTTGAGGAACGTCGTTTTACCGGTACCGGTACCGCCCGCGATGACGATGTTGAGCCGGGCCCTGACGAACGCGGCCAGCAGCATCGCCGTGTAGTGGTCCAGGGCGCCCATGCTCACCAGCTCGTCCATCCGGAATGCCCGGGGGAAACGCCGGATCGTCAGCACGGGGCCGACCAGCGACAGCGGCGGGACGATGACGTTGACGCGCTCGCCCGTCGGCAGTCGCGCGTCCACCATCGGGCTGGACTCGTCCACGCGGCGGTTGACCTGCGCCACGATCCGGTCGATGGTCTGGTAGAGCTGGGCCTCGCTGGCGAAGCCCATGTCGAGGCGGGTCAGCCTGCCCAGACGCTCGATGTAGACGCTGTCCGGGCCGTTGACCATGATCTCGGTGACGGACGGGTCGGCGAGCAGCGGTTCCAGCACCCCCAGGCCGAGGGCCTCGTCCACGATGCGACGGACGAGCAGGGACCGTTCCCTGGCCGACAGCACCGGGCCCTCGCGCGTGAGGATGTGCCCGATGACCTTCTCCAGGCGGGCGCGGCGCTGCGCCATGTCCAGCCGTGCGAGATCGTCGAGGTTGACCTCCTCCAGCAGCCGCTGCCGCCAGTGCCCGATACTCGGACCCACCTGCTGCTGCTCGGTACCGCTCTCTCTGCGGTTCTTCAGTCCCATGTCATCCCACCGGCATCTCTACACGCCGCCGAACGGTGATGTTCAGGTGCAGTCCGTCGGCGATCAGTGGCACCTTGGCCCGGACCGTGCAGCGGACCGCGTCGCCGGTCAGCGCCTCGACGGTGACCTCGGAGTCGGTGATCACATCGGGCAGCGCGGCCTGGGCGGCGCGGGTTCCAGGACCGTTCTTGGTGGTCGGCTCGTTCAGCGCGACACCGTGCATCGAGGCGACCCGGGCGCCCGTGCGGGTGGCGTTCTCGACCTGTTCGACGGTGGCGAAAGCGGTGTAGGCCTCGTAGGAACAGAAGATCGCGCCCAGGACGAACCCGATCCAGGCCATGAACTCGACCGCGGCAGCCCCCTCGTCACTGCGCATCCGGCGTCTCACCCCTTCCCCTCGTAGACGACCCTGGCCCGGTGGCTGACGGTGATCGGCAGGTTGAGGCCCTCGAAGACCAGCGGTGGTTTGATCGACACACGGACGTAGCCGCAGTCGGGGTCACGCGGGCCAGCGCCGTCACACTGCGCGCCCACGGGATATTTCACCTTGAAGTTCTCGTCGTCGGCGAAGCTGCCGACGACCCGCTTCCGCGCGGCTTCCCGCACTTCCTCCTGGTCGCCGCCGACGGCGGCGACCCGTGCGCCCTCGTTCGCGGAGTGGGTCGTGTAGCTCATCGACCACCCGATCAGGAACGCCTCCCAGACCGCGACGAACACGAGCAGGATGAACGGGAGCATGCCGGTGAACTCGACGACCTGGCCGCGGTCGCGTTCCGACCTCGGCAGTTCGGGCCAGAAACCCCAGCGGCGCCGGGGACGTTGACGGGCGCCTCGACTCATCGCGCCCCCGCCTTGATCCGTTTGCCGCCCCCGTCGGCCGGCTCTCCGTCGACAATGCCGAGTTCACCGGCGAGTTGCAGGACCGCCTTGCGGAAGGCGTCGTCCTCCACCTTGCTCAGCGACGCGTTGTTGATCGCCTTCTCCAGCGCGCGGAACGCCGGGGGAATGGTGGTCTTGGCCAGGGGGAGCCCGAGGATCCGGGCGGCGAAGTCGGGCTGGATCTCGTTCTTCCGGGTCTGCCGGGTCAGCACCGCGACGACCTCCTCGCCTTTGCGTGCTTCAAGCCGTGCCCACAGCCGGACCATGCGTTTGGCCGAGCGCAGGCTCGGCAGGTCCGGCGTCACCGTGAGGGCGACCTTGTCCGCCAGTTCGACGGCGGTGACGGTGCCCTCGGTCATGAACGTCCCGCAGTCCACGATCACCGTGTCGTAGCGAGAACGCAGTGCGCCGAGGATCTGCCGGGCGGCGAGCGCGGTCACGTCCTCGGCCTGCTCCGCCTCCACCGGGGCCAGCAGCACGTGCGGCCCGTCGGGGTGGACGAACAGCGTGTCGGCCAGCATCGACCCGGTGATCTCACCGGCGACCTCGACCAGGTCGGCGATGGTGCGCCGGTGCACCATGTCGAGGTAGCTGGGGACGTCCCCCGACTGCAGGTCCATGTCCACCAGGCAGACCGAGCGGTTCTTCTTGGCCGCCGCGGTCAACGCGAGCTGCACCGCGAGGGTGGTCGTTCCGGTTCCGCCCTTGGATCCGGCGACCACGACGATGCGGCCGCGCCGTCCACCGACGGTCTCGGCCTGCCCGCCGCCGATCCACCGGCTGATGCCGCGCGCCCACTCCGCCGCCGTGGACAGCCGGGTCTGCAGTTCCTCCAGGCTCGGCTGCCGTGACAGCACACCGCGCGCGCCCGCTTCGAGGGCACGGGTGAGGACGTTCTCGTCCACCGACGTGCTGAGCAGCACCGCCGCGCAGTTGGGACGGCGCATCGAGATCTCGCGGACCAGGTCGTGCGCGGGCGTCGGCCCGATGTTCTCGTCGATCAGAACGATGTCGAGATCGTGCTCGGTGGCGACCAGTCCCAGCGCCTCGTTGGAGTTCCTTCCGACCCCGACCAGCTCGAAGTCCGGCATCTCACCCATGACGGCGCGGAAGGCCGAGAAGAGTTCCTGGTCGTCACTGGCCAGCAGGATCTTGATGTCGTTCATTTGCCCACCGTGGGAGTCTGGCAGAGCTGGTTCGCCGGAGGCCTGGGGTCCTGCTGGCCGCCGACCAGGGCGAGGCGCAGCTTGCGGGAGAACGCCTCGGCGTAGGTCAGCCGCAGCGTCTCGTCACCGGTCAGCGCGAACGTCACCGGCAGCGCGCCGCTGGTCACCCCGCCACCGCCGCTCTGCTGCTGCGCCCTGTCGTTGGTCACCTGCCGCTCCGGTCCAACATTGATCACCTGGACACGGCTGAGGATGCGGACCGCACAGGGTCCGCTCCGGGAACCGGCGACCGACTCGAAGGTGCTGTAGACGTCGACGATCGATCCGTTGACGACCTTGCCGGCCACACCGGTCTCAGCGTCGATCATCACGGCGATCTCCCGCTGCCCGGGGCGCAGCGCGGGCCTGTCCTGGAGCATGCCCTGCTGCAGGTAGGCGCCGGTGGGGATGCGACCCGCGGCCACCTTGTTCTGGAGGTCGGCCAGCTGGGTGACGAACGCGTTGGTGGCCCACTTCTTGGGGATCTGCACCTCGCGCACCGCCGCGGCGGCGATCGGCTGGAACGCCTCCACGTCCGTCTGGATCTGCAAGACGGTGGTCATCTCGCCGACGGCCGCGTTCGCGTCGGCCTGGACCCTGCCGACGTAGCCGATGACCGAGACGAAAACGAACACGGCCCCAAGGGCCGCCACGACCATCAAGAGCACACCACGTCGTTGGCGGGGGTTCATCTTGCTCCGTTCCTACAAGGGCGTCAGGTCATCGAGGCCGTATCGCCCGGAACTCGATCGTCCCGGTGCGAAGCTCCTCGTGGCTGTCAGGGGCGGGAGGGTCTGTGGGGTCGGACGGCGGTTCCGCGCCCTCGGTTCCCTCCGGTTCGGAGGGAGGTCGCGGCTCCTGATGAGGAGGACGCGCGGGCGCGGCCGAAGGTTTGACGAGTGAGGGCCGCGCCGGTTGGGGGCCGTTGCCGCCTTCGGAGGTCTGCGGGGCGGGCTGGGGCCTGGTCACCGGTGCCTCCGGAAACCGTGTCCCCTCCTGGGGGTTCCGCGGGGCCGCCGGAGCGGGCCGGGGCGGGTCTCCTCGGGGAGGGACGACGGGTTGCGGCTCGGGCACCGGCGCCGACAGGGGCGTGGGCGCGGACAGCGGCACAGGCTCCGGCGCGGCGGGAGCGGGAGCAGGAGGTCGGAACCCGGCCTCGGGCGGGCGTGCGGGCTCAGCCGGAGGCCAGACCGGCGCGTTCCCGGGGTGAGGCTGCGGAGCCTGCTGGGGGGCGGGAGGCCCCTGCGGAGGGGCCATGGGTTGAGGCGCGACCGCGGGTGTGGGCGCCGGCCGGGGCGGGACCGCGGGCTGGGGCGGCGCGGGCGCGGACGTCGGTCCGGGCGCCGGCGCGGGCTGGGCGTGTCCCGTCGGGTTCGCAAGCCCTGCCGGAGCCGCGGGTGTGGCAGGCGCGGCCGGTCGGGGGTGCGCGGTGTCGGTCCCGGGCTGGACGCAGCCGCAGAAGGCACAGATCGCCAGGGCGGTCGGCTCCTCGCACCAGGAGCAGGGCCTGCAGCGCGTCATCTGGATCACCTGCTGGAGATCATTCCGGTGACCGCTGAAAGCGACGAACTCGGTGTACTTCTTGGTGCCCCAGTACTGGGTGCTGAGCGGCTGCTCGTTGACGAGGGTCAGGGACGTGGCGCGCGCCGCGGGTCCGAGCTTGTTCTGCAGCCAGTCCCTGTCGCCGTTCTGGTCGGAGGCGAGAACGAGAACGGGATCGAGGGGGAGGTGACCGATATCGGCCACCGGCTGCGCCGAGGTGATCCGATGCACGGTGGTGCCCATGCCGGCCAACACCATGAAGCCGCTCCCCGGCATGTAGGAGAGCATGTGCTGGCCCAGTCCGGTCCTGCCGTGTTCCAGCTTGGCGACGCTGTTGAGCCAGGCACCCGCGCGGACGCGCATGGCCAACGTCGGCGCGATACTGGCCAGCACCCCTGCCCTGACGTAAGGCGCCAGGAACGTCATCTGGTCCGCCACCACAGAGAAGGCGAGCGGTGGCAGATCCAGCGGAACGCGGGCGATGCGGTCGGTGCCGAGCAGGAAGCGAGCCTGCCGCACCAGCTTCACCGCCGCGTCGGACCGCCAGCTCGGGTGCAGGACCAGCACGGCTCCTCGCTGCTGCAACGCGTACGTCATCTGGTCCAGGAAGGCCAGCGACGAGGCGGCGTCCGCCGTCTCCCCGATCCGCGGCGCGAGCGACTTGGAGATGATGCCGGTCCCGGGGAAGTCCCCAACGATCACAATGGCGGTCATGCGCACTCCTGGGCCGGTACTGGCCTCACGTGCATGTCCTTCCCCGTTTTTCACTGTGACGTCAAAACAGCGCCAAGCATCCAATAAGCCCTGCAGGGCGCGAAGACGATAACGGCCTTCCACGCCCCGGATCAAGCCCTTATCCCATGAGCATCAAAACGCCCATAAGGGAATATATCGGACGACATTCCGCCGGCACCGTGCGGTCACGGCCCGCCTCCCCGTCGACGACACCGCGCCGCGCTCGTCACAGCTCCCATCACGCACGCAGCCAACCCCCGTGAGGGCATTGCACCATCCGCAACACCGGAAGAACAGGGCCCTAGGGCCCAAAGTTGGACCAATCACCCAGGATCACCATCTCACCCATCGACCAGCCAAGGCCCGCCGCCCCCTGCCACCCGCGGTCCATGAACCCGACCGCGCGCACCATCGAGCCGAGCACCGTTCAGACGGTCACCGGCGACGCCGGGTTCCCACGGGATCCGTCGTCCGCACGCGACCGGAACCGCCACAGTCCGGCGGCACGGCCAGGCGGCTTGCTCGGGGCGGTGGCACCAACGCCCGCCGAGGGCCAGGACCGTGCGATCAGTCGTGAGGCGATCGATCCGGTCGCGCGACGCGAGCCCACCGCCGTTCGCCCCTCGGACGGGGACCCGGAAAGCCCGACACCCCCTTCTCAAGGCGTTCGGCCAGGTTCTCGCCTGCGACACGCCGAAGCGCTCGGCCTTGCATCGACGTCAGCTCCGGCTTGTCGATCTGGCAGGTGGCAGGGCCTCGGCGGTCGGCACCGGGAGCCCGGAAACCGGCGGCCTACGTTTTCGATAGAGCGGAAATTCCGCCCAGCGCAAGGGTGAAAAGCCGAGCAAGCGCCTTCCGAACATCAGGATCCCGATCGAGCCGTTCCAGTGAACGGAACCTCGCCGGATCAAGGTCGATCGTGGTGATTCCACCGGCGGTTCCGCCGGCCGCGCTGGCAAACAGCACGAGGCACCGGTAGGCCCGTACCTCCCCTTCGCGCTCCTCCCTCATCAGCGACTGGAGGAGGACGGAATCCTCCTTGACCTGGCTGCGGAGCGCGGCCACAGACGACCACCGAGTGGCCCAGCCCCGGCTCTCCGCCTCGGCCTGGATCTCAAGGAGCGCATCGAAACCGATCCGGCACACGCGGAAGTCGGGATCGGTTGGGTGAATGATGGCCACGCAGCGTCACTCCCCGCCATAGACCTCGATACGGACTTCCGTGTTCGGGTCGATGCGCCCGTCCCTGATCCTCCTGAGGAGCTCATCCATCCGGTGATGCCCTCCGAGGATCTGACCGTCTCGCGAGACGAGGATCCCGTCGCCCTCTTCAGCGTTGTTGATCGAGTCCAGGAGTTCCTCGTTGCTCAATTCCTCGTGATACCACTGGGACGCCGGGTCCCGGGTCGACTGGCCCTCAGTGTACTTGTCGACCAGATCGCTGGCCTTCTCCGTACGCGTCGAGAAGCAACCGTTTCCGGAGTTGTGCACCAATACCGGCGTGCCACCCGCGAGCACGTAATAGGTGTGCAGGTCGGCGACGGTCAGGTTGTAGACGCGTGCGACGCGTTCCCGGCGGTGCTTGGCCAGCACCAGCGCGCGACCGCCATCCGTGCCGCTCAGCGCGTCGCCGGGGAGGAGGTCGTCCGCGTCGATCCAGGCGGCGGCCCCGTTCACCCAGAAGGGGTGGCCAGAGGTGGCGGTGACACGCGCGTTCGGTCCGCCGGGCACGCCGTCCAGGTCGATGATGAGGCCGACCAGGTGTTTGTGGCCCTGACCGGCGATGAGGCGGGTGACCGTCCGGGCTCCTGCCCGGCCGGTGGCGGGGTCCGCGGCCAGGACCGCGTCGCCGACGCGGACGCGTTCGATGGGCCTTCGTGTCCCGTCGGCCATCAGCACCGGCGTTCCGGCGACGAAGCTGTTGCCGGGCTGCGGGACCGTGCAGGCCGTGGAAGCGCGTTTCCTGGCGTTCTTCCGGGCGTCGCGAGCCTTTTCCAGGCGGCGTTTGAGGTCCAGGAACCGGTCGATGAGTTTAACGATCTTGGGGATGGACTTCAGCAGTTTGCCGATCTTGCCCCACGGGACGATGCCCACCAGGGCCCACAGGCAGTCGCTGAAGTTGGGCTTCTCGACGCATTTGATGATGTCGCCGGCCAGGAAGTCCAACCCCAGCTTGCCGATCTCCTTCAGAAGATCGAAGTTGTTCCACTCGTTCTCCAGGGCCTCGGCGTCCTGGTTGGCCTTCTTCAGCCCCTCCAGCGCCTCGCGGTACTCGCGCTGCTGGGGGGTTTCCTGGCCGGGCGGTACCGAGGTCGGCTGCCCCGAGGGGACCGCCTCCTGGGATCGGGGGCCCTGGCCAGTGGGTTTGTCGCAGTTCTTGTCGCCGGTGACCCGGCAGATGCCGGCGTTGATCCCAGCGGTGATCTTCTCGGGGATCGCCACCACGGTCACCGCGGCCAGCACGGCGCCGATCAGCACGATCACCGCCAGATACGACAGTGATCCCTCGCCCCGCTCCCCCAGACGCCGCAACACCCGTCAGCTCCGCTCGGTCGGCACCCCGAACGGGCAGTCAAGCGGCTGCGGCGCCTTCGGAACAGGGCCCGAAGACCCAAAGGCGGCCCTTATCCGCATTGTCACTCAACGGCCACCGTGCGGTATATAGCTCATCAGCCCTCCCGCGCACAGGAAGCCGTCAGCCGTTCGCCGGAAAGATCCGACCACGTCGGAGCGCGCCTCCGGCACGATGAAACCGCTCGAACCGCCGTAGGTTCTGGTCGCCTTTCTTCCGCACGTCCTACGCTTCGCCCTGGCGAGTCACTGACCGTGATGTGCTCCGGAACAGAGCATGGAGCCCTGAAAACAGCTTTCAGCTCCATGAGTTGTTATTTGCCGCACAAGCCGTGAAGTTCGCCGATGTGCGCTGCTAGCGTGTCCCGTCCGCATTGATCGTGATTGGTGAGGAGTCAGGATGCTTCGTCGTGTGGCCGCGTTCTGCGTGATGGGCGGTGTCGCCTCGGCGGTGCTGACAGGGTGCGGCGATGACGCCAAGGCCCCGGGGACGAAGCCCACCGGGAGCGCGGCCGGCGGCACCGCCGTCCCGCCCGCCACCACTCCGTCCGAACAGGCCCTCGGAGGCTCCCGGCTCGGCGGGGCCGCCGCGGGGGTCACGTTGCAGTTGCCCGCCGGATGGAAGGAGGTCGATCCGACGACCGACACCTCCGAGGTCGTGCGGACCACGTTCCGGCTCACCGGGGACCTGGGCGAGCTGACCAAGCAGCTCATGGGCCAGCAGAAGAAGCAGGGCATCGTCTTCGCGATCGACTCCTCGGTCACCTCCGGGCTCGCGCCCCACCTGTCCGCCGGATGCGACCGGGGCGGGACGATCGGCGCGTCGATGGAGCAGCTGAAGGCCAAGACGCAGGCCATGCACAAGGGCGCGCGGATCACCGACCTGACGGTCGGCGGGCGTCCCGCGTTCAAGGCGGCCTACACCAGCGCGGGCAGGGACGGTGTCACCACCGACGAGGTGACCGTGCGCGTCCCCATGGGCGACAACCGGTTCTGCTTCGTGGACCTCGCCGCCGAGCAGGGCTCGCTGCCCGCGCAGACCGAGCAGGTCCTGGCCTCGTTCAAGGTTTCCTGACGCCGGTCAGGAACCTATGAGGTGCACCTTGTCGGCAGGGGGCACCGTGATGGACACCGGGTCGCCCCACTGCCGGTAGGTCACCGACTGGCGGACGTTCATGCCCTGCGGCGTGGCCAGTCCCGCCTCGAACTTGCGGGGCAGCCCCTTGTCGTCCACCCACAGCGTCCAGCCGATCTCCTTGAGCCCGAGCCCGGTCAGCGCCTCGACGCCCTTGTCGCCGCCCTTCAGGTCGGCGGTCTTGGTGGTGCCCTGGTAACGGCGTGTCGGCGTCCCGTCGACGGTCTCGCTCGTCGGCTCGCCCTTGAACGTCCCGTGGCGCACGACGGTCAGCCCGGTGTCGGCGGACAGTTCGCCGAGCGTCCTCTCCACCTGGTCGACCAGGCTGGTCAGCAGCTTGGCGAACGGCCCGAGCTCGGGGTTGCTCGCGTCCTGCCGGGACAGCCGCACCCAGGGCTTTCCGGGACGCTGCTCCTGCCCGTCGACACGGGTGTAGATGACGCCGCCGCTGACGACCGCCTCGGTGGTGCTCGGCTCGTCGGGATCCTTGTCGACGATCATCAACTGGGCCTCGGGCGGGGAGGCGTTGGTCCGCAACTGCACGACGGTCTGTTCCTGGACGCCGTCGGAGCCCTGGCCGCCGTTGGTGGTGAGCTGGGCGCGGACGGTCCCGGCGGCCTTCACCTGCCGGGCGACCAGGTCGACGAGCGGTCCGGGCTGCGCGGGCAGGGAGACCGCCCCCAGCCGCGCCGCGGGTGTCGGAGCGGGACGCTGCGGCGCGACGGCCGTCCTCTCCGCCTTGGCCGCCGGGCCGCCCTGCTGCTGGGGCTTCTCCTCGCCGGTGCAACCCGCCACCCCGGCAGTGAGGAACAACGCACCGAGAACCGCCGTGACACGCCTCATGGGCGGAGCTTAAAGGGGTGATCGCCCCGCCATCACCGTCGGGTGTCCGATTTGGGCCTGTTTTTGGGCCCGTGGGCCCGTGCCGGGATATTGCTCCACCGTTTTGATCGCCTTTGGGCGATGTGAAACGGGGTGGAGGGATGCGGCCGCGTCCGGGGGACCGTGGTGAGGGGTCGCTGTCGTATCTGACGGTGATCTTGTTGGTCGGGGCGGTGCTGGCCGCGGTGACGGTGGTGGCGATTCCCGAGCAGATCTCGGCGGGCATCCGCGCGGGCATCTGCCGGGTCACCGGCGACAAGAACTGCGACAAGCCGGGAAGCAAGCCCGGCTCACCGAACCCGGGCGCCAGCCCGACCAACCAGCAGGCCTCGGTACCGCCCGGCCAGGAGGCCCCCGAGCAGCGCGAGTACCGCGAGGCCCTGGACGCGCTGAACAAGGCCGACCTGGACCTGAAGCAGCTCGAAAAGGAGTGGAACGAGTTCGATCTTCTGAAGGAGATCGGCAAGCTGGGGCTGGACTTCCTGGCCGGCGACATCATCAAATGCGTCGAGAAGCCCAACTTCAGCGACTGCCTGTGGGCCCTGGTGGGCATCATCCCGTGGGGCAAGATCGGCAAACTGCTGAAGTCCATCCCCAAGATCGTCAAACTCATCGACCGGTTCCTGGACCTCAAACGCCGCCTGGACAAGGCCCGCAACGCCCGCAAGAACGCCCAGAAACGCCTCGACGACGCACTGGACGCCTGCAAGAAGAAGGCTCCCAACAGCTTCGTCGCCGGAACACCGGTCCTGATGGCCGACGGCACGCGAAAACCCATCGAACGCGTCCGCGTCGGCGACCTGGTGTGGGCCACCGACCCCGTCACCGGACACGCCGGTTCCCGCAAGGTCACTCACCTCATCACCGGTGAGGGCCGCAAGCACCTGGTCGACCTCACCATCGACCTCGACGGCGAACTGGGCGGACCGAACGCGCGCATCACCGCCACCGCCGAACACCCCTTCTGGGTCCCGGACGCCGACGCCTGGATCCACGCGCGGGGCCTGGTCCCCACCGACCGGCTCCACACCCCCGACGGCCGCCGCACCCTCGTCCTGAGGACCGAACACCGCAAGCGGACCACGCGGGTCCACAACCTCACCGTCGAGGGCCTGCACACCTACTACGTCACCGCCCGCTCCGTCCCGGTCCTGGTCCACAACGAGAACCCCGACCCGAACGCCTGCCAGGTCGGAACGCCCAAGGGCGACGACCCGCCGGGCGTGGGCGACACGCCGCTCACCGGGGGCACCAAGGACGACCCCGTCAAGTTCACCTACGAGAGTCCCGCCAAGGACCTCGCCGGCCGCGCCAAGCCCGACGCCGACGAGCTGGAAGAACTCCAGCACTACAAGAACTACCCCTCCGGTTCCGAAGAGCACATGCTGGCCCGCTGGAAGCACTACAAGGGCAAGCTCTCGTGGGAGAAGTGGCGCAACAACTACATCGCCAACCAGGCCAACCGCCACAAGGGCAAGGTCTTCGAAGACGAGTTCTTCAAGAGGAACGGATTCAAGGCGGAAGACGGGTGGGTTCAGAACCACAAGGCCAACACCAATTCCGGCGATCGCGACCTGGATCTCGCCAACCCCGCGAAGAAGATCGGGTACGAGCTGAAGTCCGGAAAGTTCAAATACAGCCAGAAGGACATCGACAAGGAGATCGAACTCATCAAGCAGGGGTGGACCAGGGTCTACGTGTTCGCCGTGCCTCCGAGCGCCAATGTGATCAAAAAACTCGAGGCCGCAGGCATCAAGGTCAAGATCTGGTACGCTGAAGGGTCTGTCGCCCCCTAGTGGACGTATGGCGACGACTCCCCAGCCTTCACCACCCGGGACATCGGACGATGAACGACAACAGCGAACAGGGCACGGTGCCGTCGGCCACGGATTTCGATGAGTGGCTGGAGGTCATGGATCCGAAACTGGCGGGCTTCGGAGCGTTGCTGGCCGACGATTTCCCGAATGATTTCTCCCGGGCGTCGCTCGCCTGGCTCGAGGACGTTCTCCTCCAGGCGTTCCCCGACATCGCGGCGGTTCACCGGGACGAGGCGGGCGACTTCGTCGATCGCTGTGTCCGCTATATCGGTGAGACCCTGATCCGCGGCTTCGGCGGCTCCTGGGAGTACGGCACCGAATCGAAGGACCTGTTCGCAGGGGTTCCCTACGTTCGGGTCGACGACGGCGTCGGCATCCCCATCGCCCCGTTCTACGAGATCACCGCGCTGGTCGACCGGCGCACCAAGACCGAGCTGACCTCGCTGTACGACACGCTGGACGAACGCTGCCGCGAGCGGCGGTCCGCCGAGGCGCAGGACGCCCCGGCCGCGCGGGAGACCCCTCGGGTCTCCGCATCCGGTCCGGACGCTCCGCTGCGCGAGTGGCTGGCCGACATGGACGGCAAGCTCACCGCCTGGCGCGACGAGCACCTGGCCCGGGACTTCCCCTTCGACTTCTCACGGGACTCCCTGGCCGTCCTCGAACAGGAGGTCCTGACGCGGTTCGCCGGCCGTGACGAGGTGGAGCTCCCCGCGAACCTCGGCTTCACCGAGGGCGCCGTCCGGTACTTCGGCGAGACGATCGTGCGCGGCGGATTCGCCGAATGGCGTTGGAACAAGGAGGAGGCGAACGGTGGCGACGCGACGCCGCCGCTCATGTCGCTCTTCCTCGTCGCGAAGACCGAGGAGGCGCCCGAGGAGAGCGTGCCGCTTCGCGCGATCCGGCTTGCGGCGCTGAAACGTACCGGCGACAAGCTGGTGAAGGTGTACGACCGCATGCGCGACTCACGTTGACCGGCGCGGGCCACCTCGACATCTCCTCCAGGTTCAATGGCGTCTCGCTGGACTTGCGCTGAGCTTTGAGGCGAGCACGGTCGAACTCTCCAGAGCGGAATCGGGCGCAGCCACGTTCCGGTGCCTCTGGCCGAGGGGGAAGCCCTCTTTGAGAACGGCCTCCTGCGGCGGTGGTGCGGACGCCGGGCGGCGGAAAAGGCCGGAAGATCGCAGAGAGCCATTGGCGTGACGCCGGCCGTTCGCGGATCCCCCACGCCCGTGGCGTCGGCCGGTGAGGCGTCGCCGAGCGTCCGCTCGGGGAACACGCGTCGCCTCCGGCGCGCCATCGCCACGGCCGGAGTGTCTACGGCGGGTGTATCGGCTCAAGACGCTCTAAAGTCGGGGGCATCGGCCATGTGACAGCCCAGGAGTCGGCGATGACTAATCCTTCCGAGCACGGTCCGCCCCACCAGCCGCCGTCGCCCGGGCAGTCGCCCGGACAGCCGTACGGGCCGCCGCCCCAGCCGCATCCGGGGCACGTTCCGGGGCCGCGGCAGGCCGGGCCGGGGCCGCAGCAGGCGTCGCCGCACCACAGCGGGCCGCAGCCGGTCGTGCAGCCCGGGCCCGCCTACCAGGGCGACCCCGGGCAGAGCGGGCCGCAGCAGATCCCGCGGCAGCAGGGCGGGCCGCACTACCAGCAGCAGACGCGGCAGAGCGGGCCGCACCCGCAGCACGGCGGTCAGGAGTGGGCCCCCGCCGAACGCCCCGGCCGCGCCGACAAGGGGCTGCTGGGCGCGCTGCTCGACACCAGCTTCGACCATCTGGTCACGCCCAAGCTCGTCAGGCTCTGGTACGTCGTCGCGCTGCTGCTGGTCAGCCTCCAGTGCCTGGTGTTCCTGGGGTTCGGGCTGTGGATCGCCACCTGGGACGACTTCTGGGCCTGGGGTGTCATCATGATCATCGCGAGCCCGCTGGTGTGGCTGTTCGAGGCGCTGCTGGTGCGGATCGTCATGGAGGCCGTGGTGGTCCGGTTCAAGGGCGTCGAGCATCTCCGGGTCATCAGGGACAAGATCTGAAGGCGGGCGTTAGGCTCGCGACGCGGCAGGGACGGCGACACGGACGGGGCAGTGTGAGTGGCCGAGGTTGAGGAGCCCGGGAACGGCGGCGCCCCCACGCGGCGGGACCCCGGTGTCACGCGCCGCGACGCGAACGTTCCCCCGCCGCGCGACCCGCGCGCGACGCGCCGGGACGCCGGGGCCGCGCCCGGCGGGGCGCTGCTGCGGCTGCCGGACGCCCTGGCCGGGCGGTTCGGGCTGGTCGCCGAGCTGCCCGTGCAGGGGGCCGAGTCCGACCTGCTGCTGGTGCGCGACGAACGCGGCGGGGAGTTCGTCGTCAAGCTGTTCCGGCGCGGCTACCACGCCGACCGGGAGGTGTGGGAGAAGCTGCCCGCCCTCGACTCGCCGCACGTGCTGCGGATCGTGGAGACCGGGCACGCCGACGGCCGCGACTACGAGATCGCCGAGTACGCGCCCGAGGGGAACCTGCGGTCGCTGATGGCCGGGCCGCTGCCCGCCGAGACGGTGACGGAGGCCGCCGCGCAGCTCGCGGCGGGGCTGCGCGCGCTGCACGGGGCCGGGATCGTGCACCGCGATCTCAAGCCCGAGAACGTCCTGGTGCTGTCCGCCGACCCGCTGCGGCTGGTCATCGCCGACTTCGGGCTGAGCCGGGTGCTGGAGCAGAGCGTGGTGTTCGCCTCGGCGTCGCGCACGCTGGCCTACGCCGCGCCCGAGTCGCTGTCGGGGCAGGTGTCCCCGGCGCGCGACTGGTGGTCGCTCGGGATGATCGTGCGGGAGCTGGCGACGGGACGGCCGCCGTTCGCCGGGCTGAGCGAGACCGCCGTGGTGGACCACCTGGCGACGCGGCCGGTGGGCGCCGACGACGTTCCCGACCCCCGGGTGCGGCTGCTGGCGCAGGGGCTGCTCGCCCGCGACCCGCGGCGGCGCTGGTCGGCCGAGCAGGTCGGGCAGTGGCTGGACGGCGGCTCGCCCGCCGTCGCACGGGACGCCGCGCGGCCCGAGGCGCCGCCCGGGGCGGGGCTGCCGTTCCGGGGCCGCCGCTACCAGGACCGGGCCGAGCTGGCGCGGGCGCTCGTCGAGGAGTGGGACCACGCCGCGCTGTACTTCTTCGGGCGCGGCGAGTCCGGCGAGGCGTGGCGCAGCCTGCGCGACTGGCTCGCCGAGCAGCCCGACGACAGCCGCATCGCGCTGGTCGACGGCCACCTGACGGCGAAACTGCGGCCCGACGTGAAGCTGCTGCACCTGGTGCGGTGGCTGGATCCGACGCTGCCGCCGCACCATCTGGGGCGGCGGGTGCTGCCCGAGGACCTTCCGGGGCTGGCGGCGTTGGCCGGTGAGCCGGGGCACGCCGACCACCGGACGGCGTGCCTGCTGGGGCGGGCGTTGTGGGACGACCGCCTGCTGAAGGTGCTCGCCGGTTTCGAGGGCGGCGAGCAGCTCGCACGGATCGACGACCAGTGGCGGTCCCACGTCACGGCCTGGAACGAGCTGGTGTCCTGGCTGCGTTCCCAGGACGCGGTCCCGCCCGGCCTGGCCGCGCGGCTGCCCAGCGCCGGCGGCGACGAGGTGAGGGTCGCCGGGCCGTCGGACGACCCGCCGGTGCTGCTGCTGACGCTGCTCGCCCTGGCCGCCGAGCCCGCCCGCACGCGGCAGCGGATCGCCGCGGCCGCCGAACGGGCCCGCGCGTCGGTGACCGAGCCGGTCGCGTGGTTCGCGTGGCTGGCCGAGGGCGCGGGCGACGACCCGCTGCGGCAGCTGGCGTTGACGCGCGCCGCGCCGGAGGCCGTGCTGGAGGTCGAGGCGCGCCACCGCGACCGGCAGGCCGCCGCCCGGCGTTCGGAGGCCCTCCGTGCCCGCTGGGCCGAGCGTGAACGCGCCCGCCTCGCCGGACGCCGCGCCGCCGTCGTCCGCGCCGCCGCCTGGTCGCTGCCGATCCTGGCGTTCTGGCTGGCCGGAAGCTGGATGGTCGACGCGATGTTCAGCCCGAGCGGCGACGGCACCAGCAGGGTCGGCGGCTTCCAGCGCAGCGGGGGCGTGCCGTTCGTGACGCTGGCGGCGTTCTCGGCGCTGGCGTGGGCGGTGCAGTGCGGCGCCGAGGTGCTGGTGGCCCGCGTCCAGGGCCGCGACTACCTGCCCTACGGGCCGTGGTCGTGGCTGTCGCGGCTGCTGGGCGCCACCGGCCAGAGCCTGTCCAAGGCGTCCCGCACGATGTCGGGCGCGGCCCGGCGGACGGGACGGCGTGGCTGCGGCGTGTTCCTGCTGCTGGGCGTCGTCCCGCTGCTGCTGGTCCTGCTCCTCGTGTCGATGATGACCGCGGTGGCGGGCCTGCTGTGGCTGCTGCTCCTGGTCGCGACCCCGGCCGCCCACGCGGCGGGCGCGGGCGTCCGCCTGCACCGCTGGCGCCGCGCCCACGAAGAGGCCGAGCGGAAGGCCCTGGCATGACCCACCGGCGTGACCTGCGCCCAGACGCCCGGCGAACGGAGCGCACGCCCATGATCAGGACGGCGGCGGGCGGCCTCGGGCACGCCGGAGCGACGCCGAACCCCACCGGCACGGCACGCGCGCCCGGTGTCCCCTCGCGCAGGTCCCAAGCAACGCGGGCGCTGCCCCCGGGACGACGGCGATCGCCCTCGGGTCCGCTCCCGAGGGCTCTCCAGCGGAGCGGTCCCGGGGCGGTGCAGGCATGCGATGCATACCCGCAGGGGCTGCGAGCGGTGCGGACGTTCTCGGTCAAGGTGGTGGGGGCTTCCGGGCTCCGCGTGGCCGGGCGGACGCCATGGGGGCGTGGGCGTCGCGAGCGGGTGTTCGTGAGGCGTGTGGTGGAGGATCGTGCCTTCGGGTGCGGCGGAGAGCGGGGTGGGCAGGATGAGCAGCGGGGTTGAGGCCGATATCGCCCTGGATGCGGCTGTTGTCCTTAGCTTGGGGATGAACCGCGTGCTCGGCAGGGCCGGGGGGGTCGCCGGAAAGGGGGCCGAGGCCCTGGCCGCGCTCGCGGCGGGGCGGGCCGAGGCCCGGGCGGCGGCGCTGGCCGAGGCCGAGACCTACGAGCGCGCCCTGCGCGAGGTGCTGGAGCGCAACGCCCGTATCGCCGCGCTCGCCGACGCCCGCGACAAGATCGGCGCGCGGGTGGAGCTGCCCGCGCCGCTCCGGCCCGCCGAGGGGCAGGCCCCCGAGGAGCTGACCGCCTGGTGCTCGGCCGCCGACCAGGCCCTGGACGCGGCCGAACGGCGCCTCTCCGAGCAGGTCGCCGCCGAGGTCACCGGGCAGATCTTCGCCGTTCCGGCGGAGGGGCTGCGGGCCGGGACCGGGCCGGCCCCCGCCGCGCCCGCGGCGGCGGAGGAGGCCCTGCACCGGGTGCTGGCCCGGCTGCTGCCCGACACGCCCGAGCGGGAGCGGCGTGCCGTCGCCGAGGCCGCCCGGCTGGTCGCCGGCGCCGCCACCGAGGACGAGGCCGAGGCCGCGCTCACCGAGGTCCGGCTGCGCATCCAGGACGCCAACGGCCGCACCCGCGAGCTGCGCGAGGCCGAGCGCCGGCGGGCCGCCGAACGCGAGGCCGCCGAGCAGGCCGAGGCCGAGCGGCGGTACGTGCTGGAGTCGATCACCACCGCGTTCGCGGATCTGGGGTACGACGTGCAGCCGGGGTTCGAGACGCTCACCCCCGGTGACGACGGGACGCTGCTGCTCACCCGGGGCTCCTGGCCCGACCACAGCGTCAAGATGCGGGTCGACGACGCCCGGCAGGTCCGCGCCGCGATGGTCCGCAACGGCCGGGCCGAGAGCGAGGACGACCGCCGGGTGGACGTGGAGCGCGAACGCGAGTGGTGCGAGGCGTTCGAGTCCGCCCGGGAGCGGCTGGCGCGGGCGGGGATCCGTTCCCAGGTCACCTGGCGTCTGGACCCCGGCGTGCGTGAGCTGCCGGTCGCCGCCGAGGCACGGCAGACTGGGTCCCGGACCGGACGACGCGAACGCGGCCGGGAACGGGAACAGTAGGAGACATGACCGAATCACCGACGCTGGGCGGACGGCTTCCGGGGTGGCCTCCGTTCATCAGGGAACTCGACGCCACCCTCTCGGTGCACTCGCAGTACGTCCTGTCGGGCAACCTGTACGACAGCTTCCTCGCCCCGTCCATGGGCGGCGACGGGCCCGCGCGGCTGCTGCCGTTGCGCGAGCTGCTGTGGGAGACGCTGCGGTCCAGCGGGTTCTCGTTCCTGTTGATCTACGATCCGGTCGACGGCCTGCAGGTCCATCCCCCGGCGGGCGACGAGGACGGCGACGCGGCCGCCGAGGCCGCCCAGCGGCTGCTCGGCAAGCTCAAGAGCGACGAGCGGCCCTCGCTGGAGGGCGCCACCAAGTACCTGGCGGGGATCGCCCGGCCCGGCGACGACGTGCGCGCCGCAGTGATCATCGAGTCGGCGTCGCGGATCGCCCGCACGCCCACCGAGATGGAGCCCGCCGAACGCGACTTCTTCCGCTTCTGCGCCAAGCTGTCGCGCACCGCCCGCCCCGTCCGGGTCGTCGGCCCCCGCCCCAAGCCGCTGTACAACCCGATCCTGTGGATGGTGGAGCGCCCCGGCGACCTGCCGCCCTGGCTCACCGCCGACAACGAGAACGTCCGCGAGATCACCATCCCGCGCCCGCACCTGGGCGACCGGCAGGAGACCGCGAGGCTGCTGGCGCGGGCGTTCGGGGTGGCCGACGCCGACGCCGACAAGGCCGCGGCGGCGGCGATCGACGCGTTCGCCGAGCAGGCCGACGGCCTCACCCTCCAGTCGATGATCGAGGTGACGCGGCTGGCGAAGGAGCGCAGCGTCACGCTGCACGACCTGCCCGACGCGGTCCGCACCTACAAGCTCGGCGTGCTGGACAACCCGTGGAGCCGGGGCCACCTGCGCCGCCGCGTGCTGGAGGGCGAGAAGAAGGTCCCCGAACGCGTCATCGGGCAGCCGCAGGCCGTCACCAAGACCCTGGACATCCTCAAGCGGGCCGTGCTGGGGCTGTCGGGCGCGCAGGCGACGCGGTCGGGCAGCCGCCCGCGCGGCGTGCTGTTCTTCGCGGGCCCGACCGGCACCGGCAAGACCGAGCTGGCCAAGTCGATCACCGAGCTGGTGTTCGGCGACGAGTCGGCCTATCTACGGTTCGACATGAGCGAGTTCTCCGGCGAGGGCTCCGGGGACCGGCTGATCGGCGCGCCGCCCGGCTACATCGGCTACCAGGAGGGCGGCGAGCTCACCAACGCGGTGCGCGAGGACCCGTTCCGGGTGATCCTGTTCGACGAGATCGAGAAGGCGCACCCGCGGATCCTGGACAAGTTCCTCCAGATCCTGGAGGACGGGCGGCTCACCGACGGGCGCGGCAACACCGTCCACTTCAGCGAGTCCATCCTGATCTTCACGTCGAACCTGGGCATGTTCGTGCCCGGCCACCCCGACCTGGCGGTGCGCGGCGACGTCCTGGCCCCGGCCGTCCCCGGCCGGGTGCAGAACATCCACGCCGACATGGACTACGAGGAGATCGAGGTCCGGGTGAAGACGGCGATCGCCGACCACTTCACCGCCGTGCTGAACCGGCCGGAGCTGCTCAACCGGTTCGGCGACAACATCGTGGTGTTCGACTTCATCGGCCGCGAGGCCGCCGACAAGATCTTCGATCTCCAGTTCGCGAACATCTGCCGCCGGGTCGCCGAGGAGCACCGGCTGGTGCTGACGGTCAAGAGCGAGGCGCTGCAGACGCTGCGCGAGTGGTGCACCGCCGAGCTGGACAAGGGCGGGCGCGGGATCGGGATGGCGCTGGAGTCGACGTTCGTGAACCCGCTGGCCCGCGCGCTGTTCGACCGCGAGCTGGTCCCCGAGGAGAAGATCACCGTCACCGGTGTCCGCCGCGAGGGGTCCATCGTCCATCTGGACCTGCGGTGACCGGTCTGCTGCTGGCCAAGGCCCACTACCCGGTGACCACGCTCGGGCCCGGGACGCGGGCGGGCGTCTGGACGCAGGGCTGCACGCTGCACTGCCACGGCTGCCTGTCCCGCGACACCTGGGACGCCGACCCCGCCAAGGCCGTCCCGGTGGACGCGGTGCTGGGGTGGCTGGCGTCGCTGCCCGGGCCCGTGGACGGGGTGACGATCTCCGGTGGGGAGCCGTTCCAGCAGCCCGCGGCGCTGGCGGCTCTGGTGCGCGGGATCCGGGACTGGCGGGCGGGCCGGCCGGAGAACGCCGCTCCGTTGGACATTCTGGTCTACAGCGGATATGTCTACTCTCGGCTCTCGCGTTCGGCCGAGACACGCGAGATCCTGGACATGTGCGACGCCGTGATAGCGGGGCCGTACGTCGACCGGCTCAACCCGGAGGGGCGACACACCCGGAGTGGCTCTCTACTCTGGAAGGGGTCGGCCAACCAGCGGATCGTGCCCCTGAGCCCTCTGGGACGGGAACGGTACGGACCGGTCGAGACCGGTCGAGGAGCCGAGAACGAAGACGCAGGGCCCCGAATGCAGGTGTCCGTGGACGAGGGGCCGGAGGGAAGGCGGGTGTACTACATCGGAATCCCGCGAAGGGGTGACATGGATCACCTCGTGACGACACTCGAACGCGCCGGTGTGCGTGCGGGGGATGTGTCATGGCGACCTTGAGATGTCCTGTCTGTGACGAGCCGTTCCAGCCGGGCGACCTGCTCTGCCTGAGCTGCGGCGCCAACCTGGCCCGCGCCGGGGGCGGCGCGCGTCGTCCCGGCGGGTACGAGGACCAGCAGCCACCACGGATTCCCCCTCCGCATCCCCCCGGAGGGCCGCAGGGACAGCCCGGCGGCCAGCCCTACCAGCAGCACGGGCAGCCCCAGCACGGACAGCCCCAGCACGGCGGCCCGCAGCACGGACAGCAGCCGGGCGGCGACCCGTGGGGCCAGCAGCCCCCCGGCAACGACCCCTGGGGGCAGCCCCAGCAGGGCCAGCCGCAGCATGCGCAGCCCCAGCACGGCGCTCCGCAGCATGGGCACGGCGCCCCGCAGCACGGACAGCAGCAGGACCCGTGGGGCCAGCAGCACCAGCCTCCGGGCCAGCAGGACCCGTGGGGGCAGCCCCAGCACCAGCAGCCTCCCGGCCAGCAAGGCCAGCAGCCGCCGCTGGGCGGCCCGCAGCAGGGCAACGACCCCTGGGGCCAGCCCCAGCAGGGCGGTCCGCAGCAGGGCCAGCCGCAGCACGGGCAGCCCCAGCACGGCGCTCCCCAGCACGGCGCTCCCCAGCACGGGCAGCCGCCGGGCGGCGACCCGTGGGGCCAGCCGCAGCACGGCGGCGCGCAGCCGGGCAACGACCCCTGGGGGCAGCCCCAGCAGGGCGCTCCGCAGCACGCCCAGCCTCCGCTCGGGCAGCCCCAGCACGGGCAGCCTCCGCAGGGCCAGAACCCGTACGGCGGCGCCGACCACGGGTTCCCCCCGCCGCCCGGCGGGGCGCAGCCGCCGATGGGGCCGCCGCACGGCCGCGAGGCGACGCTGCTGCCGCCGGAGGCCCACGGCGGGCGGCCCGACAACACGGCGTTCATGTGCCCGTACTGCGAGGCGGTGCTGAGCAACCCGAACGCCGCCCAGTGCGACGCGTGCCTGCGCCCGCTGCCGCAGAAGGGCACGCCGGTGCTGCGGGTCACGTTCCCGACCGGTGAGCTGAAGATCTCGGTCGGCCAGCACCTGGTGCTGGGCCGGGACGCGGGCCAGTCGCCGGTGGCGTCGACGTTCACGCAGTACGACAACGTGTCGCGCCGCCACTCGACGTTGTGGCTCGACCCGTCGGGCACGGCGTGGGTCCGCGACGAGGGCTCCACCAACGGCACCTTCGTCAACGGCGAGCGCCTCCCCCGCGGTGTGGACGCTCCCCTCCGCGACGGCGACCAGCTCCGCCTGGCCGCCGACGTGACGGGAACCGTCCAGCTCAACTGACCGCCCCGACCACCGCGGACGGCGGCCCGGACACCCCGGGCCGCCGTTGCCCTTTCATGATCATTTCAGGGTGGATCCGCAGCTCAGGTGGCAGGTCTACCGTTCACCGTCCGGAGCGGGCGGCGTTCCCCCTGAAAGATCATCATGTGCGGAGTTCTCGGCGCGGCCGCGCGTCACCAGGGACTTCTGCTTCGCCTACCGCTGCAAGGGTGACGCGACCCGCTACATGGACGCCCCGCCGAAGAACGTCTTCGTCGGCGTGCGCTGAGGCGCGGAAGCGGCCCCGGAGCCCGAGCGGGTGAACGCCGACGGCCCCGCCGTTCCCCGAGGGGGCGGCGGGGCCGTCGGCGTTCGCGTCAGTTGGCGGCGCGCTTGGCGCGGGCGCGGGTGCGCTCGCGCTCCTTGGCGTCCAGGACGATCTTGCGGATGCGGACCGCGGCCGGGGTGACCTCCACGCACTCGTCGTCGCGGATGAACTCCAGCGACTCCTCCAGGGTGAGGATCCTCGGCGGGGTCAGGGTCTCGGTCGCCTCGGCCGTGGAGGAGCGGACGTTGGTCTTCTGCTTCTCCTTGGTGATGTTCACGTCCATGTCGTCGGACCGGGAGTTCTCGCCGACGATCATGCCTTCGTAGACCTCGGTGCCCGGGCCGACGAAGAACGTGCCGCGCTCCTGCAGGTTGATGATGGCGTAGGCGCTGGCCTGGCCCGTGCGGTCGGCGACCAGGGAGCCCGACGGGCGGGTGCGCAGCTCGCCGAACCACGGCTCGTAGCGCTCGAACACGTGGTGGGCCATGCCGGTGCCGCGGGTCTCGGTCATGAACTCGGTGCGGAAGCCGATCAGGCCGCGCGCCGGGACCAGGAACTCCATGCGGATCCAGCCGGTGCCGTGGTTGGTCATCTGCTCCATCCGGCCCTTGCGGACCGCCATGAGCTGGGTGACCGCGCCGAGGTACTCCTCGGGGATGTCGACGGTGAGGCGCTCGACGGGCTCGTGCTTCTTGCCGTCGATCTCGCGGGTGACCACCTGCGGCTTGCCGACGGTCAGCTCGTAGCCCTCACGGCGCATGTTCTCGACCAGGATCGCCAGCGCGAGCTCGCCGCGGCCCTGGACCTCCCAGGCGTCGGGGCGCTCGGTCGGCAGGACGCGGATGGAGACGTTGCCGACCAGCTCGCGGTCCAGGCGGTCCTTGACCATGCGGGCGGTGACCTTGGTGCCCTTCTCGCGGCCGGCCAGCGGCGAGGTGTTGGTGCCGATGGTCATCGAGATGGCGGGCTCGTCCACCGTGATCAGCGGCAGCGGGCGCGGGTCCTCGGGGTCGGCGATGGTGTCGCCGATCATGATCTCCGGGATGCCGGCGATGGCGATGATGTCGCCCGGGCCCGCGGACTCGGCGGGCTTGCGGGTGAGCGCCTCGGTCATCAGCAGCTCGGTGATCTTGACGCGCTCCATCGTGCCGTCGTGGCGGCACCAGGCGACCTGCTGGCCCTTCTTGATGTTCCCGGCGTGCACGCGGCACAGCGCGATACGGCCGAGGAAGTTGGAGGCGTCCAGGTTCGTGACGTGCGCCTGGAGCGGGGCCGACGGGTCGTAGGACGGCGCCGGGATCGTCTCGGTGATCACCTGGAACAGCGGCTCCAGGTCCTCGGAGTCGGGCAGCTCGCCGTCGCCGGGCTTGTTCAGCGAGGCGCGGCCCGCGCGGCCGGAGGCGTAGACGATCGGGAAGTCGATCTGGTCCTCGGCGGCGTCGAGGTCCATGAACAGCTCGTAGGTCTCGTCCACGACCTCGTCGATGCGCGCGTCCGGGCGGTCGGTCTTGTTGATGACCAGGATCACCGGGAGCTTGGCGGCCAGCGCCTTGCGCAGCACGAACCGGGTCTGCGGCAGCGGGCCCTCGGAGGCGTCCACGAGCAGCACGACGCCGTCCACCATGGACAGGCCGCGCTCGACCTCGCCGCCGAAGTCCGCGTGGCCCGGGGTGTCGATGATGTTGATCGTCATCCCGTTGTGCCGGACCGCGGTGTTCTTCGCGAGGATGGTGATGCCCTTCTCGCGCTCCAGGTCGTTGGAGTCCATGACGCGGTCGTCCACGTCCTGGTTCTCGCGGAAGGCCCCGGACTGCCAGAGCATGGCGTCGACGAGCGTCGTCTTGCCGTGGTCGACGTGGGCGACGATCGCGACGTTACGGAGGTCGTCACGGGTGGAGAAGGGCATGCGGTTTCGCCTTGCGTGAGTTTTCGGGGATCGCCGCAGACCCGCGGCCTACACCATTCTACTTGGCGGTGTGAACGGCCCCGGACCCTCACGGATCACACGGGTGTCATAACCGGGCATTTGGCCCTTCTTGAACATCCTTTGTAGTCTCCTGCCCGTCCGGACGTGCCGAGCCCCGCTCCCGGGGCTGCGCCCGGGCCGCCGAATCCCCTGGTGGGGAGCCGGGGACCCCGCATCGCGTTCCCTGGGGTGAATCGGCGCACATTCTCCGTGCGCCGTAGGGCTCCTCCTGGCCCGAACCCGTCAGCTAACCCGGTAGGCGACGGAGGAGAGGAGAACACCGGCTTGGTTCTGGATCCCCGGCGACGCCGCTTCGCCCTGCCCGCCGCCACCCTGCTGGTCGGCCTCGGCATGACCGCCCCCACCGCGCTGACCAGCGCGTTGACCGGAACGGCGCACGCCGCGCCCGCGCGGCCGCAGACCGTTCCCCAGGAGCCCAAGCCCTCCGAGGCGGAGCTGAAGAAGCGGCTCAGGGAGCTGAACGACGAGGCCGAGAAGCTCACCGAGCAGTTCAACAAGGCGCGCGTCGACCTCGGCCGCGCCAGGGAGGCCGAGAAGCAGGCCCGGCTGAACGCCGAGCGCCTGGAGCAGCAGGCCGCGCCCGCCCGCGAGGAGCTGGGCCGCCTGGCCGCCGCCAACTACATCGGCGGCAGCCCCGACACGGTGTTCGCCGTGACCGGCGGCACCGAGGGGCTGTCCACCTCGGCCTACCTGATCCAGAACCAGGCGTCGGTGATCCAGGGCCTCCAGGCGCGGATCAGCGAGGCCGACAGGGCCCGCACCGACGCGCAGAACCGGGCCCGCCAGGTGCAGCAGGCCTACGACCGGGCCAAGCAGGCCCGCGACGCCGCCAAGACGAAGGTCGACGAGGTCGTCAAGCAGCTGGACAAGCTGTCGATCACCCGGATCACCGATCCCAAGACCGGCCTGAAGGCGACGGTGAAGGGCACGGACCTGCCCGCCAGGATGGCCCGCAAGGCGCTGACGAAGATCGGCAGCTCGTACGTGTGGGCGGCGGCGGGGCCGAACACGTTCGACTGCTCGGGCCTGGTGGTGTGGGCGTACGCGCAGGTCGGCAAGAAGGGCCTGCCGCACTACACCGGCGACCTCTACCAGCTCGGCCACAAGGTGGACCGGGGCGGGCTCCGCTCGGGCGACCTGGTGTACTTCGGCTCCAGCCTGCACCACATGGGGATCTACCTCAGCGACGGCAAGTACCTGCACGCCCCGCAGACCGGCGATGTGGTGAAGATCTCAAAACTGTCGGACCGCTCCGACTACGCGGGCGCCAACCGCATCCCCTGACGCCGCCCCTTCCCGGTGCCTCCGAGGTCCCGCCGCGATGCCACGCGGCGGGACGGCCGCATGCCCGGAATCTCTCATTGGCCTGGTTTGGTCAATTCCCGTCCGTCACCGCCGAACCTCAGTACCCTCCGGCCCCAGACCGCGAACGTCGCCCCGCCGCTCCCCGGCGTTCGCCCCCACGACCGAAGGAGTCCAGTGAGGACGCACAAGCCCGCGCTGCTCGCGGCCACCCTGGCGGCCGCCCTGCTGCCCGTGACCGCGCTGACCGCCCCGGCCGAGGCCGCCTGGCGCCCCGCGCCGCGCGCCGCCGCCCAGCAGCCCTCCCAGGAGGAGCTGGTCAAGCTGGTGCTGGCCTGCTTCCCGGCGAACATCCAGGCCGACGTCGCGCTGATCCTGGCGGGCGACTACGTCAACGGCGCGACCCGGCTGCTCACCGACGTGAGCAAGCTCACCCCCGAGCAGCTCAAGGAGATCGCCACCAAGCTGCTGGGCATCCTCGACCAGCTGCCCAAGCCGCAGCAGGCCAAGCTGCGCGCGCAGCTCAAGAAGGGCCTCACCAGGAACGAGGCCCTTCAGATCGTCCTGGCGTCCCGCTGACGCCGGGAGCGCCGTCGCCGGACGTCCGGCAACGGCGCCCGGCCGTCAACGGCAGGACGTGAGCGGAGCGCCGGACGCGACGCGGGCGTCGCCCGACGCCCGGCCGGCGCGGGCGGTGAGGAGCTGGAGCAGCAGCCCCAGCG
This sequence comes from Actinomadura kijaniata, assembly GCF_014138665.1. Lineage (NCBI taxonomy): Bacteria > Bacillati > Actinomycetota > Actinomycetes > Streptosporangiales > Thermomonosporaceae > Actinomadura > Actinomadura kijaniata. Next base: position 131,024 of record NZ_JACJIA010000001.1, on the reverse strand, counting down.
CGGCCACGGCGGCGGCCGCCGGGGGAAGGACGTCCGCCGCGAGCCCCGCCGACAGGGCCGTCCCGCCCAGCGCCGACCCGGCGGCGCCGCCCAGGTACAGGGCCGAGTTGTTCATCGCCACGGCCACCCCGCCGCGGCGGTCGCCGCCCAGGTCCAGCAGGCGCTGCTGCTGCGGCACCTGCGTCGCCCAGCCGACCGCGCCCCAGACCACCAGCGGCAGCGCCGCCAGCGGGGCCGCCAAGTGGGCCAGCGGCGCCAGGAGCGCCTGCGACGCGGCCAGCGCCGTCCGGGTCCGCGCCGCCCCCAGCACCGTCGCGAACAGCGGCGTGGACACCGCGTAGGCCAGGGTGAACGCCGTCACCATCTGCCCCGCCGCCGACACCGACACCCCCGTGTCGGCGGCGATCGGCCCCAGCAGCCCGGCCATCACGTAGGCGTCCAGGCCCAGCACGAACGTGCCCGACGCCAGCACCAGCACCTTCCGCATGCCACCTCCTCATCGAGATCAGGCCGGGAGCGTAGGCGGCGGCCGGACCCGAAGAGAAATGTCCAGGGAAGGGGATTTATGCTCGGGAGACATGGATCTCGACGTGCTCCCCGACGGCGTCGAACTGCGCCATCTGCGGGCGTTCCTGGCGGTCGCGGAGGAGGGCGGGTTCAGCCACGCGGCGGCGCGGCTGCGGACCGGGCAGCCGACGCTGACCCGGTCGGTCCGGGCGCTGGAGGATGCCCTGGGCGCGCGGCTGTTCGACCGCACCACGCGGAGGGTCGGGCTCACCGGCGCGGGACGGCGGCTGCGCGACGACCTGGCCGCGCTGCTGCCCCGCCTCGGCGAGGCCCTGCGCGCGCCGTGCCGGGGAACGGTGCTGCGGCTCGGGTTCACCTGGACGCTGCCCGACGGGTGGGCCGAGATCGTCACCGCGTTCCGGGACGGGACCGGCGCGGGGGTCCGCCTGGTCCGCCGGGACGCGCCGCTGGCCGGGCTCGACACCGGCGACTGCGACGTGGCCGTGCTGCGCGGCGAGCACGCCGCCCGCGCGCCCGGCCTGGACGTACGCGTCCTGCGCGCCGAGGAGCGCGTCGCCGCCGTTCCCCGCCGCGCCCTCCCGGGGAGCGACCTGACCCGCCGCCGCGTCCTGGACTGGGCCGAGCTCGCCGACCACCCGCTGGTCGTCAACACCCTCACCGGCTCCACCGGCCCCGGGCTGTGGCCCGCCGGACGCCGCCCGCGCGTGCGCTGCACCGCCGACAACATGGACGAGTGGATCGAGGCCATCGCGGCGGGGCACGGCGTCGGCGTCGCGACGGAGGCGGTGCGCCGCTACTCGCACCCGGACGTGCGGTACGTGCGGTTGAGGAACGCGCCGCCGGTCCCGCTCGTGGTCGCCGTCCCGCGCGCGCAGCCGCATCCGCTGGCCGTGAGGTTCGTGGAGCACCTGGCCGGAAGGCCGTGCCCCGGGGAGGCGACGGCCGCTCAGCCCGGGTAGGAGGCCGCTCAGCTCAGATAGGACGCGATCGCCTCGACCACCGGCAGGTCCCCGGGCAGCCACTCCACGTCGTACAGCTCGTCCGCGCCCAGCCACCGCAGCGCGATGTGCTCCAGCGCCTTCGGCTCGCCCTCCACCAGGCGCGCCGTCCACACGCGCAGCACGCCGCTGAGCGCCAGCGGCCAGTCCCCGCCGACCCGGTCGCCCAGCTCGATCTTCACGCCCAGTTCCTCGGCGCACTCGCGGACCAGCGCGTCCTCGTCGCGCTCGCCCGGATCGACCTTGCCGCCGGGGAACTCCCAGCCCCCGGCCAGCTCCGGCGGCTCGGCCCGCTGGGCGGCCAGCAGCCGCCCGTCCGAAATGATCGCAGCCCCTACAACGATGGTGATCGCAACCAGCCCCTTTCTTCCCGCCATGATGCCGGGCGGGGCGTCCGGCGCGCACCGGATGGTCGCGGTCTACGGCGTTCCGGACGCGCCCGTGGAGGTTGGGACGCCGCCCGCGGCCGAACCGTTCCGCGCGGCGGCCACGGTCCGCAGCGCCTCCTGGACGATCCCCTCCAGGCGGTCGCCGTGCGCGCCGCGCCAGTACACCTGGCCGCAGTCGGCGCACCTGCCGTAGACGTCGTAGTTGTCGCGGGTGCCGTGCTCCAGCTCGGCCGCGACGGCGGTCTTGTCCACGCTCGCCAGCACCCCGTTGCAGGCGGTGCAGCGCGTCCACGGCGACAGCTCCGGCGCGAACCGCTCCAGCAGGTCCCGCAGCTGGTCGTCGGGGCGGGAGCTGCGCACGTGCGCGCCCAGCCACAGCGCCCGCCGCCGCAGCAGCCCCCGGTCCTGGGTGAGCAGGACCCGGCGTTCGGCGTTGGCCTGCACGACCAGCGACGGGTCGTCCATGTCGTTGTGGTAGGCGGTGTCCAGGCCGAGCAGCCGCATCCGCCGCGCGAGCGTGCCCAGGTGGACGTCCAGCAGGAACCGCGGCGCGGTCTGGCCCGGCTCCAGCGGAACGGGCTGCGGCCGCGGCATCGGCTCCACCCGGACCCGTTCCCCGGCGGCGGGCTGGTGCGACGGCTCGGCGGGCGCGCCGTCCACCGTCACTGGCCCGACCTCCGGCAGCGGGATGCCGAGCGACTCGATGACGTGTCCCAGCGTCGAGGTCCCGTCCCACGCGACCCGCTGCTCGGGGCGCCGCCGCGAGGCGGGCAGGAACAGCAGCAGTTCGGGGGCGATTTCGAGGTGAAGGTCCGAGTCGTCCACGCCGCCAGCATGCCATGCCCGGTCCGGCGGTCTCCGCCCATTTACGGCCGTGCGACCCTGGAGGAGTGCGCGACTGGCTGGTCTGGATCGGCACGGCGGCGGCCGTGGTGGTGGCGTCGTGGGGCGTCCTGGTGCTGCTGGCGCGACGGCTCCCGCCGGGGCTGGCGCGCGATCTGGCGGCGTTTCTGCCCGACTGCGCGACGGCCGTGCGGCGGCTCCGCAAGGACCCGCGGGTGCCCCGCCGCGCCAAGGTGGCGGTGGTCGTCGCGGGGCTGTGGGTGGCGTCGCCGATCGACCTGATCCCCGAGTTCCTGCCGGTCATCGGGCCGCTGGACGACGTGGTCGTGGTCGCGCTGGCGCTGCGCTACGCCGCCCGGCAGGTGCCGCGCGAGGTGCTGCTGGCGGCCTGGCCGGGCGAGACGCGCCTCGTCGAACGGCTGCTGGGCCCGCCGCGCCGGGACCGGCCGGCGGGCTGAGATCAGCCGGCGGGCTGCTGGGCCGTCAGCTGCTCCAGGCGCTTCTTCAGCGCCGGGTTGGCCAGCGGCCGGGTCACGCCGATCCAGTCGGACCGCTTGTAGGGGGTCACGGTGATCGCCGGACGGCACCGGCTGCACCGCGCGACGATCATCTTGTTGTCGGCGATGACCATGCCGACATGGCCGGGACTGTCGGCCCGCGTTCCCGGGCCGGAGTTGAAGAACACCAGGTCGCCGGCCTGCTCCTGGCCCTTGGGGATCTTCTTGCCGAACGGCCACTGCTCGAACGTCGTGCGCGGGATGCCCAGCCCCACGGTCCGGTAGGCCGCCTGGATCAGGCTGGAGCAGTCCCAGGCGTCGGGCCCGTTGGCGCCGAACACGTACGGCTTGCCGCGCTGCGCCATCGCGAACGAGATGATCCGCTGCACGACGCCGCCGACGTTGGCGGGCAGCTCGTCGTCGGAGCACTCGACGCCGTTGGACTGCACGACGTTGAACTCCCCGGCGGCGTACCGCTTGGCCCACGACAGCACCAGGTTCACGTAGTCCCACGAGTGGTTGTACATGAACAGCGCGGTCCGCATCCGCTGCGGGGCGCCGTTGTGCTTGAGGTAGCGGGCGGCCGAGGGGATCGCGTCCTCGGGGTTGTAGCGGTCCTTCTTCTTGTCGTTGTTGCCGTCCACGGCGAACGCCTTGAACGTCGCCTCCAGGAACTGCATCGGCCCGCCCGCGCCCGCGTAGTTCTCGCCGCTGGACACGCCGGGCAGCTTGGAGGTGCCGTGGCTGGTCTCGACCTTCCCGATCCCGGCCAGCACGTTCCACGGGATGCCGTAGTCCTCGCCCGCCTTCTTGTACAGCTCCAGGTAGTTGGCGGGGATCGACCGCGCGTCGGCGGCCTCGCCGGGCTGCGCGCCCGCCTTGGAGGTGTCCACGCAGCCGCCGCTGCCCGCCCCTCCCCCGCCGAACATGAACTGGCTGGCCCCGAACAGCACCGGCACGACCAGCAGCGCCACGAACAGCGCGGCGGCCCCGCCCAGGGCGATCACCGCCAGAAGGTGACGGCGGTTCATCCCGTGTCGCCCTCCTGTCCCGCGTCGGCCGGTTCGAACGCGTACACCCGCAGCGCCCCGCCGTTGCGGGCGACCGTGACGGCGTACTGCTCGCTCTCGTCGCTCTGCCCGCCGCCCTTGGTGACGCGGGTCTTGCCGGTCACCAGGAAGACGATCGAGTTGTTCTCGATGGTGCGGACCCGGTCCAGGGTCGCCGATCCCACCGAGACCAGCTGCTGCCGGCGGCGTTCGTCCTGCACGCCGGGGGCGGCCTCGCCGCGTTCCAGCTCGGTGCGCATCTCGTCGGTGACCAGCGGCGCGAGCCGCCCGACGTAGACCTTGGGGTCCTCGTCGAAGCGGCGCGTGCCGTAGGCGGCGACGAACCGCTGCGCCACGTCGGCGGCGGTGCCGAACTCCCGCTGCGTGAACGGCAGCAGCCGGTAGATGTCGAACGCCTCGGGGCTGATCGTGCTGGTGATGCCCGGCGGCGGCGACACCGGCCCGGTGGGGCCGGTCGCGGCGCCGGGCGCGGACGCCGTGGGACTCGGTGACGGGCGGTCGGCCTCACCGGAGGGCGCGGCGACGGTCAGGTAGACGCCGAGGCCGGTCAGCGCCACCACCAGCCCGCCGAACAGGAGTTTGCGCTGGCGATCGGTCGGGTTCATTACTCGCCGCGCTCTCGCTCACCCGAGGTCTCGTCCGCGGGCCGCAGCCAGAACGGGATCGGCGGGCCCTCGTCGCCCCCCCGCTTGCCCCACAGCGGCGGGGGCGCGGGACGGGACGACGGGGCGGCGCCGGCGCCGCCCCGGGGCCGGGGAACGCCGCCGCTCGGGTCCTTGGGCCTGGGCTCGGCGGGCTTGGCGGGCTTGGCGGGCGTCGGCCTGGGCGCGGCCGGCTTGGGCGCGGGGGCCCTGCCGGACGTCCCCGGCGAGCGGCCGCCGGACAGCCGGCCGCCGGACCCGCCGGAGGGGGCGCCCTCCGCGCCGCCGCGCCCGGTCCGGCCGGCGGGCTGCGAGGAGCCGCCGGAGGAGCCGTTGCCGCCGGTGACACCGCCGCCGCCCTTGCCCGTCCAGCTCGTGGGACGCGGCGTCCCGCCGGTGGAGCCGCCCGTCCGGCCCGCGCCGCCCGTCACCGCGCCGGCCGTGACGCCGTTGCCGCCGCCCGAACGCGCCGCCTCGGCGGGCGTCCCGGCCCGCGACGGCAGGTTCAGCGGGGGCGCGCCGCGGCGCGGACGGCTCTGCGCCGTGCCCGCCGAACGCGGCCTGGCCGCCAGCACCGGGGCGGCGTCCGGCGAGGCGCCCTTGTCCGCGCCGACGGCGCCGCGCCGCTCCACGCCCGCCCCGGCCGCCGTGACGTCGGCGCGGCCGGTGGTGTCGGACTCGGCGGACGCGCCGCGGCGTCCGAGCCGCTGCGCCACGGCCGCGCCCGGCGTGAGCGCCGCCGCGCCGACCGTCGTGGTGCTCTTGCGGGCCTCGACGATCGACTTCTCCAGCTGCGTCTCGCTCTTGTCGCGCGCGCCGACCGCCGAGTACCCGACGGCCGAGAACAGGTGCTGGAACGGCTTGCGGTAGATGAACGCCGCGAACGTCACCAGCGCGATCAGCAGGATCTGCAGGCCCCACGGCAGCGTCTCGCCGAGGATCAGCCCGTACGCCCACAGCAGCAGCGACAGCACGCCGATCAGCGCGGCCTGTTTGAGCAGCATCGACAGCAGCAGCTCCAGCCACCGCACCGCGATGACGCGGCCGATGCCGGGGTGGATGCCGATGCCCAGGAAGATCGGCCCGGCCACCAGCAGCAGCAGGAACGCGATCTTCACGACGATCAGCGCGATCGCGATCACCATGATGAGCAGGCCCGCGACCAGCGCCGCGAACAGCCCGCCGAACGCCACCGCCAGCCGCGACGTCCAGTTCTTGCCCTGGAACAGCGGGTAGACCCCGGCGTGGTTCTCCTTGATGTCGGCGGCGACCGCCTTGTAGGCGTCGGCCTTCTTGGCCAGGTCGACCTTCTGGCCGCCGTAGGTCTCGGGCAGGTCCACCGCCTGCGACCACAGCAGCTTGTCGGCGTTGTCGCGCACGACCTTGGCGTTGGGGTCGGTGGTGCCGAACTCGCCCATCAGCCACGGCTTGCAGACCAGCGCGACCCACAGGCCGTTGGCGTTGCGGGTGGTCGGGTCCACCTCCGGCGCGGTCGACGGATCGGGTTTGCCGTCGGCGCGCGGGATGCACGTGCCGCCCTTGGCGTCGCTCTGCGGCAGCGCGGCGTTGAACGCGGCGCTGGTCGCGCTCGACACCTTCGTGCCGAGCGTGGTGAAGTCGGCGGGCCGGGCGATCAGCCAGATCAGCGCGACCATCGCCGCGACCATCCAGATCACGCCCTCGGTGACCTTGCTGGCGCGTTTGCGGACCAGGCCCCACCAGGCCAGCCACAGCGCGCCGAGGATCACCACCCACGACCAGTAGCGGGCGTTGAACGTCTTGCCGATGCCGGTGATGACGTCGTCGACGGTCGTCTTCAGCCAGCCCAGCAGCGATTCGGACGCCGCCGCCTGGTACACGCTGATCGTCGTGCGGTCGATGGCGCGCACCAGCGTGAACGTGGTGTTGGCCAGGGCGTTGCCCATCATCGCCATGGCGTCGGAGCAGCCCATGTCGACCGCGTACCACGACTGCCCGGCGGTGCCGTACCGGTCGTAGTAGGTGAGCTTGTCGGCCGGGGTGGCCTTGAGCTTGTCGTCGGGGTGGTCCGGCGGCTTGATCAGGCCGTCGGTGCCCGACCCGTACTGCTCGGGCGCGGGGTTGTCGGCGGGGCGGCACGGGTCGCCGCCGAACGGCCCGGCCCCCGCCATCGGGGACAGGCCCACGAACAGCAGCGCCGCGACGAGCGTGACCAGCGTCGCGCGCAGCCCTCGCCGGCGGCCGCGCCGCCGCCGCAGGTTCAACCCCTCCCCCGGCGAACGCTGGACGTCCAGCCTGGGAGAACGACGGGGACCTTTCATCGACGGACCTCCTCGACCTCGGCCCCCGCGGTCAGTTCGGCCGACTCCGGGCGGGACCGGGTCGGGTTGGTGTCCAGCCAACGCCGCAGCTCCTCCGAGATGAGATCCACGCCGATCCGGCCCGCGCGGCCGTCCAGGTCGCGGAAGATGCACTCTCCGTTGCCGAGGTTGCGCAGCACCGCCTTGTGCTCGTCGGACGCCTCGACGCCCAGCAGCGACAGCACGTTGCCGACCTCGACCCGCTCGGAGGAGCGGAAGGAGAACACCGACGACAGGCAGTTGGTCACCTGCTCGTTCAGGAGGTCCCCGGCGTTCTGCGACACCAGGATCAGCGCGGTGTTGCGGGAACGCCCCATCCGGGAGACCTCGGGGACCAGCTTCGCCCCCTCGGGCGTGGAGGTGATCGCCCACGCCTCGTCCAGGAAGATCGCCTTGGGCAGCCGCCGGTCCAGGCCGTGCATGAGCCGCCGCGCGAACTGCGACACCAGGTACATCAACGCCACCGACAGGCGCTGCTCGTAGGAGTAGTCCTCCCGGTTGATCGACACGTCGGGGAGGGTGAGGCCGCCGAGGGTGAACACGGTGGTCCAGCCCGCCGAGTCGATGCGCTCGCCGCCGGAGGGGTCGAAGCACAGCCGCGCCAGGCGCATCTCCGACATCGACCGCAGCACCGCGCCGAGGTTCTTGGAGGCCGGGTCCTCGGACGCCTCCAGATGGTCGACGACCTTGCCCAGGGAGGGCTTGTCGGCGTTGGCGACCGCGCCGACCGCCTGGATCATCGCCGACTCGCGCTCCTCCGACATGCGCGGCAGCAGCAGCCGCAGCGTCTCGGTCGCCATCGTCTTCTTGGCGGCCAGGTCGTCGCCGAACGAGAACGGGTCCAGCAGGCCCGGCGCGGCCGAACCCAGCGGCAGGATGCGGGCCTTGCGGCCGCGCGCCCGCAGCAGCTCGACCAGCGACTCGGCGTCGCCCTTGGGGTCGATCGCCGCGATCGTCACGCCACGCAGCGCCATCTGGTAGATCAGCAGCAGCGCGAGCGTGGTCTTGCCGCCGCCGGGCTCGCCGGTGATGGCGACGGCGGTGGGGCGGTTGCGGGCGGCGGCGACCAGCGGGTCGAAGTGGACGATGGAGCGGGCGCGGCCCAGGGTCTCGCCGATGTAGGGGCCGACCCAGCCCTCGCCGTTCTCGTCGGGCCGGTCGCCGAGGTCGACGGTCGCGACGGGCATGCCGCCCGCGATCGTGCGGAGCGGCTGGCGCTGGGCGTAGGCGTTCAGCCTGATGCGGTCGCCGGGCAGCGACTCGCAGAACAGGGAGAACTGGTCGCCGGTGGAGTTCACCACGTCGATGCCGATGTCGCGGTAGTGCTCGACGACGGCGTCCACGCGCTGGGCCAGCAGCTCGGCGGTGGGCGCGGCGACGATCAGGCGGTGCCAGCCGTACACGAACGGGAGGCGCTCCTTGGTGATGCCGTGCTCCAGCATCCGCGCCGCGTCGATCTGCTCGGCCAGCGCCAGCGGCGCCTCCGCGCCCGCCTCGCGGATGTGCTGGTCCATGTCGCGGGCGTGGGCGAGCTTGCGGGAGACGTCCTTGGACGCCTTCGCGGGCGGGATCAGCTTCATCCGGGAGCTGATCTCGACGGGGAACGGCAGCGCGTCGGCGTAGTGGAACCACGGCTCCCCGTCGGGGAACGGCATCATGTCGGGGAACCGCGCGAACGACAGGTACGCCACGTACGACTGCGCGGTGGCGCCGCCGCCCGCGCCGGTGAAGTTGGGCTGCTCGACGTGCAGGTAGGACCGGCCGTTGTGGATCGCCCCCTCGACCAGCGCCTCGATCTCGCCCTTGCCCCAGGTGCGGCGCGCCACCGCCGACGGCGGCGGGTCGGCCAGCGACGCGGTCACCGCGTGCTGGAACAGCCACGCCACCTCGGTCGAGGTGGCGTGCCGGGCGTACAGGGCCGATCCGCCCAGTGCCCGCCCGACGCGTTCGGCCTGCTCGGTCCAGCGGGCGATCTCCCGTTTGTCGATCGCGTCGTCGTCGATGCCGAGGGCCTGCTCGCTGCGCTTGTAGAAGCCGAGCAACTGCGCGATCGCGCCGCCCGAAAGCTGCGCGCCCATGCCGCGCGGGCCGAGCCGCACGCCGAGGTAGACCTCCTTGGTCCAGAAGTCCTTGGCCCAGACGTGCGCGTAGCTCTCCTCCAGGTACTCGCGCCAGCCGGAGCCGCCGTCGGAGGTCTTGTCGAGCGCCAGCGCCCAGTCGGCGGCGGGGTAGGTGCGGTGCGCGATCCGCAGGTGGATCTCGGCGTCCTGCATGCGGATGCCGGCGAGCGCGATGGTGATGTTGGTGGCGAGGGCCTCGCGCTCCTCGCCGGTGGTGAACTCGTACGACACGGTCGGCAGCCGGAAGTAGGCCCAGGCGGCGTTGTCGGTGAGCAGCACCCGGTCGTCGAAGTACCGCACCGCGAGGCGGCTGGACCTCGTCCTGCCCCTGCTCATCGGCCCGCCTCCGGTCGCGGGCCCCCCGCGTTCCCCGGTACGGCGCTCATCGCCCCGCCTCCACCCGGCGACCGGCGGCCGCACGCGCCGCCGCTCGTCGCCCCGGCCGCGAGCGCCCTCTCCGCTCGCCGGGATCGCTCCGCTCGCGGGTCGGTCCAGCCGGCGCGCGTCCGCTGGCGATCATCGAGTGGCCTCCTGCTCCTGCTGAAGCTCCTGGTAACGCTCGGGCACGACGGTGAACCCGCCGGCGACCACACCGGCGAGGGCAAGATAGGCACGCCGCGTCGGCGCCCGCAACGACTTCAGCTCGTTGCGCGGCGCGCGGTCCATGCTGAGATGATCGTCCCACGGGATGCGCACCAGCGCGCGGCAACGGCCCCGTGCGACCGCCTCGGCTTGTTCAACATCATCCATGCTGCGGCGGCTGACACCGTTGATCACGGTCACCGCGCGCGACCGCAGGTCGGCGTACCCGTGCCCGTCGAGCCACTCGAACGTCATCGCCACCGCGCGGGGCGCGTCCCCGCTGGCCGGTGCGACGAGGACGAGGTGGTCGGCGTACGGCAGCACCCGCGCGACGATCGCCGCCGCCGTGTCCAGCAGCGTCACCGAGTAGAACCGGTCGAGCGTGCGGACGGCCAGGGCGTAGTCGCGGTCGTCGAGCGCCTGGAGCGGGTTCTTCCCGGCCGCGATGACGTCGAGCCCGGACTTGGCCTGCGAGGTGTAGCGGCGCATGGCCGTCAGGCTGTTGATCTGGTCGGCGCGGGTGATGAGCCCGGTGAGGGTCTCGTTGGTCTCGCTCCTGGTGCGCCGGGCCAGGGCGCCCGGCCCGGGGTTGACGTCCACGGCGACGACCGGCTCCCCGTTGTGCTGGGCGAACGTGTGCCCGAGCATCAGCGTGGTCACGGTCTGGCCCGCGCCGCCGGTGCATCCGAGCACCACGATGTGCCGGGTGCCGTGGAAGGGCTGCTGGAGCCGCATCTCGTACTCGGCGTCGGCCTCGCTGTGCCCGCCGACCGCGTGGATGAGCCGGCGCAGCCCGCCGCCGGTGACCTCGTGCTCGGGGTCGGGCGGCGTGATCGCGGGCTCGGACGGCGGCGGGGACGGGGGCGGCGGCAGCGGCCGGGGCCGCGGCGGCTGCTTCACCGGCTGCGCGGGCCCGGAGCGCCCCTCCCGCGGCGGAACCTCCGCCTGGTCGCCGGACTCGGGCGGCTCCATGGAGGGGTGGTGGTGCTCCGGCTGGGTGGGCAGCCGGTGCCCGCCGCTGTCGCCCTCGGCGCGCGGCTCGGGGACGGGCGGCCACACCATGGCGTCGGTGCGGGCGGGCTTGGGCGGCTTGGCCAGCCCCTCGGACCAGGGCTTGGGGGCCTTGGGCTGCTGGTCCTGCTGCTGGCCCTGCTGCCCGGCGTTCGGGTCGGTGTTCGGGTCGGCGCCGCGCTTGCGTCCGGCGGGGTGCCGCCCGATGGGCCGGCCGGTGGCGTTCTGCCCGGGAGGCGGCGGCGCGGCGGGCGGCAGCCCTCCGGCCGCGGGCTGCTCCGGTCGCGGGATCTCGGGCCGGGTGGGCTCGCCCCCGCCCTGCTTCCCGAAGGCCCCGGGGACCATGGGGATGTCGGGCCGGGTGGGCGCGGGCGGCCGGACGTCGCCGCCCTGCTGAGGCCGCTGCGGGATGTCGGGCCGCGTGGACGCGGGCGGCCGTCCGCCTCCGGCGACCCGCCGGTCCCCGGCCGGGGGCACCCGCCCCTGGGCGTCCCCCTCCTGCACGCCGTCCCCCTGCGCGGCAGCGGGCGGAGGCGCGGCGGGCTGCTCAGAGCGCTGCGGGATGTCGAACCGCGTGGCGTTCACATCACTCCGCTGCGCACCCTCCTCCGGCCGACCGCCCGGCTGCGGCACCTCGGAACGCGCGGCATCCGCCGAAGCTCCGGCCACCCGCCGGTCCCCCACCGACGGCGCGGCAGGCTGCCCGGAACGCTCCGGAACATCGGAACCCGCGGCATCCGCCGGGACACCGGCCTGCGCGGCGGGCTGCTGAGCAGATCGCGGAGCGTCGGGACGCGTGGCGCTGGATCCACCGGGCTGCGACGCACCAGGACTCGCGGCGTCGGCCGGAACCCCGGCCACCTGCGAGTCACCCGGCTGCGACTCACCCTGCGCGGCGCCCTCACGCTCGGCGGACTGCGGACCCTCGGAACGCGCCACATCCGCCGCCGACGGCGCGGCGGGCTGCTCGGAACGCTGCGGAACGTCGGGACGCGTGGCGTCCGCTCCGGTCGGCTGCGACTCGCCCTGCGCGAAGCGCTCCCGTGCGGCGGGCTGCATGGGCTGCGGGACCTCGGAACGCGCGACATCCGCCGGAGCTCCGGCCACGCGCTGGTCCTCCTGCGACGGCGCAGCAGGCTGCTCGGAACGCTGCGGGATGTCGAACCGCGTGGCATCCGCTCCCGCCGGCTGCGGCTCGCCTTGTGCAGCAGGCCGCTGCGTAGGCTGCGGAACCTCCGCACGCGCCACATCCGCCGGGGCACCAGCCACGCGCTGCTCCTGCGACGGCGCAGCAGACTGCTCGGAACGTTGCGGAACGTCGGAAGGCGTGGCGTCCGCCGGAACCCCTGCCGCCTGCGGGCCGCCGGGCTGCGACTCGCCCTGCGCGGTGGGCTGCGGGATCTCGGGGCTCGTGGCGTCCGCCGGGGTTCCGGTCGTCTGCGGGGCGTCCTGCTCGGTGCTCTCGGGCGCGGCGGGCCGCGGGAGTTCGGGGCGTGCGGTGTTCGGTCCGGTCGGCTGGGCGCTCTTCTCCGGCGGATCGCTCGGCTGCGGGTTGCGGTGGCCCGCCACCTTCACGTCGCCGGGTTCGCCGTTGAACTCCGGCTCCGGGGCGTCGGGCGCGGTGTCGGACGGTTGCTGCGGGATGTCCGGGCGGGTGACCGGGGGCGGGGTGGTCGCCGGCGCCTCGGGGGCGGGTTCCTGCCCGGACGGGGCGACGGCCTTCCAGAAGTCCACCGAGCCTCCGGGGCGACGCACGCCCGATGCGAACGCCCGCTTGCCCGTGCCCGTGGAACCGCCCTGCGCGGGCTGCTCGAACCGCGGCGTCGCGGGCGGGTGCTGGAGGTCGGCCTCCGGCCGCGCGGCGGGAACCGCCGGATCGGGGGTGGGGCCGTACGGGCTCTCCGCGGTGAAGGAGCCGGCCGCCTCGGGCTCGGCGAGGCGCGCGCCGCGTCGCCACGGCATGCCGCGCCGCTTGTCCTCGTGCTCCGGCGTCACCTCGGCGTGCGCGGTCTGGGGTGCGGGGGCGGTGCGCTCGCGGGCGACGTGGACGTTCGTGCTCGTGCCCTCGAACGCCACGTGCTCGGCCGCGTACTCCGTCAGCGGGCGGGGGGCCGACGCCGTCGCCGGGGACGGGGCGAGACGGCCCGCTCCCTGCGGGACGGGGGTCTCCTCCACCAGCGCGGCGGCCTTCTTCTTGCGGCGGGCCTTCTTCTCCGCCTTCTCCGCTTTCTCCGCCTTGGGAACGGCCACCGGCTCGGCGCGGCGCCAGACCCGGGCCACCACCACGACCTCGCGGGGCTCCCGGATCGGGGTCAGGCGGCACCAGGTGCGCGGTTCGGCGAGGTAGCGGTACTGGGAGAGCAGCAGCTCGGTCAGGCGTTTGCCCTCGATGACCGGGCGGGTGGCCAGCCAGGTCAGGATGCCCGGCGGAACGATGTACAGCACGTGCCACGGGGTGGCGAACGGGATGCCCACCACCCTCAGCAGCACGATCCACGGCACGAACACACCCGCGAACACGCCGATCTGCACGAGCGGCAAGGGCATCGGGAGTCGCAGGTCGTACAGCTTGTACAGCCGCTTCTCGATGCGCCAGATGTTCGTGTACGTGGGTAGATCCACGCCCCTACTCCCCTAACCGTGCGAGCACAGTGTCGCCTCGGGAACCGCCGCGTCCGCCGGTCAGCTCAGTTCCACTCCGAGCGCCTTGGCGATCGCCTTGGCCGTGGTCTCGATGATGTTGGGCACGTAGAACACCACCCCGATACCGACCGCCAGCAGGATGAACTGCACGAAGCGGGTGATCTCGCGGGTGAAGAGAAAGAAGATCGCCACGATGGAGACGATCACCAGGAACAGCGGCCCGAAGATGCCGCGCAGCCAGTCGGCCAGCTGGTCGGTCTTCAGGTCGTCGTTCGGCGCCGCCAGAACCTCGTGGGGAATCGACGCCATGATGTGGTGCAGCATCGACGGTTACCTTCCTGGGTCGCGGGGTGGTGCGGGGGGTGCGCCCCGGTGTGCTGTCACGTCGCGACCTCTCATGTTGCGTTGGGCTCGGTGGTGCCGCGGATGTCCTTCACGTACCAGGTGCCGCCCTTCCTGACCATGTCCAGCCGGTAGTCCTGCTCCAGGGTGCCACCGGCGGCGCCGCCCGGGATCTGCCAGGCGACGGTGACGGTGACGGTCCGCTGGTCCGCCGCGCCCCGGGGGGCGACGACCTGCTGGACCGACGTGGGGGTGTAGGTCACCGCTCCGCCGAGACCCTGGATCGCGGGTCCGGCGGAGAACCGGGCGAGCGTCTCCTGGTTGCCCTGGGCGTAGGCCTCGAAGAACGAGCCGAGCGCCGTCTTGAGCTCGTTCTCCAGGGCCTCGTCGCGCTCGCGGACACCCGGCTGCGGGAGGGTCGCCCGGGCGGGCTGGGGAAGCAGGGCGGGCTTGCCGGAGACGACGAGCGCGCCCTTGTCGGCGTACACCGGGACGGCGAGGCGGTACCACTTGTCGCCGCCGTGCGCCAGGACGGTGACGGTCGCGTTGTGCGCGTCGTGGACCTGGACGCCCGCCATCTGGACGGACTGGACCGAGAGCTGCCCGGCGCCGTTCCAGCCGAACTGTCCGTCGGCGCCCTCGGGCAGGAACTGCCGGAGCTGGTTCTCGCGGGCTCCGGCGTTCTTCTGGTCGTAGTTGAGGTAGACGTGCGCGAACCGCGTCGCGAACGCTCCGGCCTCGCCGGTGGGGAAGGCCGCCGCGGCGGTGGCGGTGGTGCCGCCGGAGGACGGCCCGGAGTCGGCGGTGAAGCGTTCGAACGGGGCGCGGATGCCGTTGACGAGGATGACCAGCAGCACCGACCAGAGGATGGCGCGGCCGATCCACACCCACACGCGGCCCCCGGAGCCGCCCCAGCGGCCGCCGCCCCGGCCCCGGCGGCGTCCCTGCTCGGGCTCGTCCCACCGGCGGCCCTGGTCGGGCGCGTCCCACGGGTCGAGGGCGCGGTCGCCCGCCGCCTCCTCGACCACGGCGGTGTCACGGCCGTGCTCCACGGCCGACCTGCGAGCCATCCTGCCTCCGCTCGCGCCTCCGCCCCCGGTCGGCGCGGTGATGTCCGGTGTGCTGTCTGCTGCCTACCTGTGGTCCTTCCGAACCCATCTCGGGCCCAGCGTAACCACGAGCGTCAATTGTTCCAGCGCATCGCGCCCAAGCACAGTCCCGGCACGCGGTTGTGGATAATGCAATCCACCTCGGTGGGAACAGGGAAGATTGCCAAACGGTGACGATCCAGTACCCGAGCCGCCGAAGGGTGCGCGCGGGGTGTCCCACCACAAGCGCGGCGGAGTGGGCGGTGTTTGGTCACCGTCTCACGGGGTGGCACGGAATTTCTTGCCCAAGAACCCGACACTCTGCCCCATTCGTTACATTCTGTTACATACACCGCAACATACGGGCGTTTCCGCGCCGTTCGCGCGCCCACGGCACGAGGGCGCGCCATCGCCGGCGAGCCGTACGACCACCCGGCCCGCCGTCCCTCCGCCGCCGGGGATCAGACGTTGAAGCGGAACTCGACCACGTCGCCGTCCTGCATGACGTAGTCCTTGCCCTCCATGCGGACCTTGCCCTGGTTGCGGGCCTCGGCGAGGGAGCCCGTCGCGATCAGGTCGTCATAGGAGACGATCTCGGCCTTGATGAAGCCGCGCTGGAAGTCGGTGTGGATGACCCCGGCGGCCTCGGGGGCGGTCGCGCCCTTGCGGATCGTCCAGGCGCGGGTCTCCTTCGGCCCGGCGGTCAGGTACGTCTGCAGGCCGAGGGTGTCGAAGCCGATGCGGACCAGCTGCGACAGGCCCGACTCCTCCTGGCCCATGCCCTGCAGCAGCTCCAGGGCCTCGTCGTCGGGCAGCTCGATCAGCTCGGCCTCGATCTTGGCGTCCAGGAAGATCGCCTCGGCGGGGGCGACCAGCTCGCGCAGCCGGCCCTTGAGGCCCTCGTCGGTCAGCTCGTCCTCGTCGAGGTTGAACACGTACAGGAACGGCTTGGCCGTCAGCAGGTGCAGCTCGCGCAGCAGCGCCAGGTCGATCCCGGCCTTGGCGGCCCCGGCGAACAGCGTGACGCCCTCGTCGAGGATCTTCTGCGCGTTCTGCACGGCGTCCAGGACGGCGAGCTGGTCCTTGTCCTTCTTGGTGCGCGCCTCCTTCTCCAGGCGCGGCAGGGCCTTCTCGATGGTCTGCAGGTCGGCCAGGATCAGCTCGGTGTTGATCGTCTCGATGTCGCGGGACGGGGCGACGTCGCCGTCGACATGGGTGACGTCGGGGTCCTCGAACGCGCGGATGACCTGGCAGATCGCGTTGGTCTCGCGGATGTTGGCCAGGAACTTGTTGCCCAGGCCCTGCCCCTCGGAGGCGCCCTTGACGATGCCCGCGATGTCCACGAACTCCATCGTCGCCGGGATGATCTTGGCCGAGCCGTAGATCTTCGCCAGGCCCTCCAGGCGTGGATCGGGCACCCCGACCACGCCGACGTTGGGCTCGATGGTCGCGAACGGGTAGTTGGCGGCCAGCGCGTCGTTCTTGGTCAGCGCGTTGAACAGGGTGGACTTGCCGACGTTGGGCAGCCCGACGATTCCGATGGAGAGGCTCACGGCCGTCAAGTTTATGGTCCCCCCGGAGCGGCGGTGGCCGTCGCCCGGGGGAACACGCGGTGGCCCCCGCCGTCAGGCCCCGAAACGCCGCAGGAACTCCGCGATGTGCCGGAACGCCGCCTTGCCCTCGGGGATGAAGTCACAGAAGACCGGGAAGACGTGGACGAGGTCGTCCCACTCCTGGTAGACGGTCTCGACCCCGGCGGCGCGGGCGCGTTCGGCGGCGTCGCGGGTCTCGTCGCGCAGGATCTCGGTGCCGCTGGCCACGAACATCAGCGGCGGCAGGCCGGACAGGTCGCCCCTCAGCGGCGCGAACAGCGCGTCGTCCTCGGCCCTTCCCTCGCAGTAGCGGCGGCCCAGCCAGGCGAGCTTGTCGGCCGGGATGAGGTGGTCGGTGCGGGCGTTGCCGCTGTGCGACTCGGAGGAGCACATCAGGTCCACCCACGGCGACAGGCAGAACGCGGCGCCGGGCAGCGGCCGCTCCCGCCGCTTGAGCGTGAGCAGCAGGGCGAGGGTGAGGTGGCCGCCCGCCGAGTCGCCGCCGACGACGATCCGCGACGGGTCGTGGCCGCGTTCCAGCAGCAGGTCGTAGGCGTCCAGGGCGTCCTGCAGGGCGTCGGCCGGGGTGTGCTCGGGCACCAGGCGGTAGTCCAGGGCCAGCACGGGACGCGCGGTGGCCGCCGACAGCCGCCAGGTGAACGGCCGGTACAGGCGGGGGCTGCCGAAGAAGTAGCCGCCACCGTGCAGGTAGAGCAGGGCCCTGTCCTCGTCGGGCGCGCCCGCGCGGACCCACTCGGCCGAGCAGTGCGGCAGCGGCTGCGGGGCGAACGCGACCCCGCGCGGCGCGCTCTGGACGTAGCGGGCCAGCAGGTCGGTGGCGCGCTGGAGGCGGACCAGCCCGGCGTCGGTGTCGGGCAGGCGCTCCCAGAACGACCGCCCCACCGCGCGGATCACGCGGTGGGCGATCCGGGCCTGGAGGCTCGGCGGGCTTCCCGGCTCCATCGCCAGGACGCGGACGACGCGGCGTTCGGCGCGGGTGGTGGCGACGGGCCGCAGGGCGTGCTGCGGACGGGTACCGAGGGTCATGCGCGCTCCTCGACCGTGGGGCCTTCGCCCCGCTTGGGGGGTCTTAGTGAACGATGAGTCTAATTGGCGCGGAGCGGGGTCGTTCCGGCGCGTCGCGTGAGCGCGGCGCGTCCGCGCTGTCACGATGAACGGATGGATCTCGCGCTGTTCACCGCCCTGCTCGTGGGGGCCGTGTTCGGCGTCGTGGTCGGGTACGCGGTGGCGACCGGCCGCCAGGGCGCGCTGATCGCCCGCGCCCGGGCCGCCGAGGAGAAGCTCGCCTACGCCGAGGAGCGGATGGCCGAGCACTTCGAGAACCTCTCGGCCAAGGCCCTGGACGCCAGCAACCAGCGCTTCCTCGAACTGGCCGACGCCCGGCTGAGGTCCGCCGGGGTCGAGGCGGCGGGCGAGCTGGAGCGGCGGCAGCAGGCCGTCGAGAACCTGGTCGCCCCGCTGCGCGAGACCCTCGCCAAGGTCGAGGAGCAACTGCGCGAGGTCGAGATCGGCCGCCGCGAGTCGCACGCGATGCTCGCCAAGCAGGTCGACTTCGTCCGCCAGAGCGGCGAGCAGCTCCGCGCCGAGACCCGCACGCTCGTCCGCGCCCTGCAGCGCCCCGAGGCGCGCGGCCGGTGGGGCGAGCTCCAGCTCCGCCGCGTCGTCGAGCTGGCGGGGATGGCGCCCCACTGCGACTTCGACGAGCAGGCGAGCGCCCGCACCGTGGACGGCGCGATCCGCCCCGACATGATCGTCCGGCTGGCGGACGGGAAGAACATCGTCGTGGACTCCAAGGTCTCCCTGGCCGCCTACCTGGACGCCGCCGGGGCCGACGACCCGGCCGCCGAGCGCGACCGCCTCGACGCCCACGCCCGCCACCTGCGCGACCACGTGGACCGGCTGGCGGCCAAGGCGTACTGGCAGGCGTTCCAGCCGACCCCGGAGTTCGTGGTGCTGTTCGTGCCGGGCGAGGCGTTCCTGGCCCCGGCGCTGGACCGCGACCCGCACCTGCTGGAGTACGCGATGCGCCGCCGCGTCCACATCGCGACCCCCACGACGCTGGTGACGATGCTGCGGACCGCCGCCTACGCCTGGCAGCAGGCCGCGCTGTCCCGCAACGCCCGCGCGGTGTTCGAGCTGGGCCGGGAGCTGTACGAGCGGCTCGGCACGATGGGCGGCCACATGGACGAGCTGGGCCGCTCCCTGACCAGCGCGATCAAGTCCTACAACCGCACCGTGGGCTCGCTGGAGACCCGCGTGCTGGTCACGGCCCGCCGCCTCAACGAGCTCGGCGTCACCGAGGCCGACCTCGCCGGGCCCGAGCCGGTGGAGGAGAGCCCGCGCTCGCTGTCGGCGGCGGAACTCTCCGAGGGGTTCACCGCCGAGGTCCCCCGGCCGCGCGGCGGCGTTCCCCCGCGCGGCGCACGACCACAACCGGACACCGGCGCCGAACCCTGGGGATTCGGCGGACGGGCGGTCCCTGGTCACAATGATCGGGAGAAAGGGTGCCCATGAGTACATCGACGGTACGCGACGCGCCCGGTGGCGCCTCGCCGCCCTCTGGGGGTCCTGTGCGACGTCAGCGCGGTGCCGCCGCCCCGCGGACCGGCGGGGCGGTCACCCTGACCGGGCGCGGCGGGATCGTCGTGATGTTCGCGTTGACGCTGCTGGGCGCGCTGCTGGCCCGCTGGACGGACCTTCCCCTGCTGGCCGGGTCGGGGTTCGTGGCGGGCTGCGCGGCGGCGGCGCTGCTGACCCGGCCGGTGGACCTGCTGACGCTCGCGGTGAGCCCGCCGCTGGTGTTCCTGCTGGCGACGCTCGCCGCGGTGGTGCTCACCTCGCTCGGCGACGGGAACCTGCTGACCGGCTCGCTGGTGGGCCTGCTGACCGCGCTGTCGACGACGGCGCCGTGGCTGTTCGCCGGAACGGTGCTGGTCCTCGCGGTCACCGCCCCGCGCGGCATGCTCGCCCAGGTCCGCGAGCTGCGCGAGAAGCTGGCCGGGATGCGCCTGTTCATGGAGGAGGAGAACGAGGACCCGGTCCGCTGGGACGACACCCCGCGCCGCGCGACCTCCCGTTCCCGCCGCCGCCGTCGCGAGCGTCCCAACCACGCCGACGTGGACTGACCCGGCGGGGGGGGGGCCCCCCCCCCCCCCGCCCGGGGCCCCCCCCCCCCCGGGGGCCCCGGCGCCGGGGAGGGCCCCCCGGGCCCCCCGCGCCCCCCGCGCGCCCCCGCGGGCCGGGGGGGGCCGGGGGGGGGGGGCGGGGGGGCGGGGGGCGGGGGGGCGGGGCGGCGGGCCCCGGGGGGGGGGGCCCCCCCCCCCCCCCCCCGCCGGGTGTCCCGCGGCTCAGGTCAGGTCCCCGATGACCTCCCTGGCCGCGCGCTCGCCCTCGGTGGCGCCGCCGTTCATGAAGCCCTGGAAGTCGTAGGACGTGTGCTCGCCCGCGATGTGGATGTTGCCCTGGCGCCGTCCCTCGTATCCGGCGTACCGGTGCAGGTAGCCGGCCGGCCAGTAGGAGTAGGCGCCGAGCGCGTTGGGGCTGCGGCGCCAGGCCGACAGCTGCGCGCGGCCGTTCCACCGCGCCCCGGTGCCGGGGAACACCTTGTCGACCTCGGTGAGCGTCCGGGGCACCAGGGCGCGGGTAGGGGTCGGTGTGGGTCGGGAACGGGCTCGACGGCTTCAACGCGGCCGCCCGGTCCCCGCCGTGGTACTGGACGAGCACCCCAGTAGGCGCCGTCGAAGTGGAGGATCTCCTCGGCCCCGTTCGGGCCCGCGCCCGCGAAGTTCACCGGCGGCAGGTCGAACCAGCGGCACAGCTCCAGCATCTTCTTGTGCTCCTGGTCGATCAGCTCCCCGCCGATCTCGGAGACCTGGCCGTCGCCCCACAGCCCGGCCTGGGAGTACATCCGGCCGCCGACCCGGTCGGGGTCGGCCTCGTAGACGGTGCAGGCCACCCCGGCGTCCCGCAGGGTGAGCCCGGCGATGCCCGCGCCGACGACGGCCACCCGCGCGGGCCGGACGGGCGGCGGCGGTCAGCCCGAGCCCGGCGGCGGCCGTCGCCGCGCTCGCCGACCGGATCGCCGACCGGCTCACCGACGCCGGCCCGGTGACGGTGGTCGGTGACGCCCTGCCGTGGGAGGCGGTGGGCGGCGAGCTGGCGTACGCGCCGCTGGCACGACGCGCGGCGGCTGGAGGTGGACGTGCTGCTGTGGCGGCTCGACGGCGGTCCCGAGCTGGCGGCGTTCGTCGGCCGCGCCCTCGGCCCGCTGCTGGAGCACGACCGGGTCCGCCCGCAGCCGCTGCTGCCGACGCTGGCGGCCTACCTGGGGCACGGCGCGCACCGCACGGGCCGCAAGACCGAGGCGGCGCGCGCCCTGCGCGTCAACCGGCAGACGCTCCACGACCGGCTCTCCCGGATCGCCGCGCTGCTGGACGCCGACCTGGACGACCCCGAAAGCCAGCTGCGGCTGCGGCTGGCGCTGCGGGCCCTGGACCGGATCCCGCCCGGCGGCCGGGGTCAGACGGCGGCGGCCCTGAGGTCCTTGCGGAGCTCGTGCGGGAGGGCGAAGCGCATGGACTCCTTCACCGACTCGACCTCCTGGACGTCGGCGAAGCCGCGCTCGGCCAGCCACGCCAGCACGCCCTGGACCAGCTCGTCGGGGACCGACGCGCCGGAGGTGACGCCGACCGTGGTGACGCCCTCCAGCCAGGACTCGTCGATCTGGTCGGCGTAGTCGACCAGGTAGGCGTTGGCGGCGCCGTGCTCCTTGGCGACCTCGACCAGGCGGACCGAGTTGGAGGAGTTGGTGGAGCCGACCACGATCACCAGCTGGGACCCGGCGGCCATCTGCTTGACGGCGGTCTGGCGGTTCTGGGTGGCGTAGCAGATGTCGTCCGACGGCGGGTCCTGGAGCTTGGGGAACCGCTCGCGGAGCTTGGCGACGGTGGCCAGGGTCTCGTCCACCGACAGGGTGGTCTGCGACAGCCAGGCGACCTTCTCGGGGTCGCGGACCTTCACGTTGGCGACGTCGTCGGGGCCGTCCACCAGGTGGATGTGGTCGGGGGCCTCGCCGGAGGTGCCGATGACCTCCTCGTGGCCCTCGTGCCCGATCAGGAGGATGTCGTAGTCGTCCTTGGCGAACCGGACGGCCTCCTTGTGCACCTTGGTCACCAGCGGGCAGGTCGCGTCGATGGTGGCCAGGCTCCGCCGCTTCGCCTCGTCGTGGACGACCGGCGCGACGCCGTGGGCCGAGAAGACCACGATGGAGCCCTCCGGCACCTCCTCGGTCTCGTCCACGAAGATCGCGCCGCGCTCCTCCAGGGTCTTCACCACGTGCACGTTGTGCACGATCTGCTTGCGGACGTAGATCGGCGCCCCGTACTTCTCGAGGGCGATCTCGACCGCCTGGACGGCACGGTCGACGCCCGCGCAGTAACCACGCGGCTTGGCGAGCAGGACACGGCGCTGGGTGGAGGTCATGCCCCCTATCGTACGAGCCGTCCCGGGTGTCCCCGGTCACTCCCGGCCCGAGGCGACGCCTCTGTCACGGCCCGGCCAGGGACAAAGCTCTGATGAAGCCCGCAATGTGACCCACTCCACGCCCTTCTTGGACAGAAATCCAGTTACCGGAGGTGACCACTCCCCCGCCATGCGGCAAAGTGAAGATTGACAGACGGTGCCGTATCGACCCAGTCCGATGATCGGACGGCAGGGAGAGGGAAGACGATGACGAAATCGCCGCGCCGCCTCAAACAGCACGTACAGGAAACGGTGGGCGAGCAGGTCCGCGACCTTCCGCTGCACGCCGTCCGGCTGGCCATGTTCGGCGTCGGCCGGGCCCTGCTGCTCAGCGACCGGGTCACCCGTGACTACAAGGAGATCACCGAGGGCGGCGGGGTGAAGCCGGTCATCGGCCGGCTGGCCGGGGACGTGCAGACCACCGCGTTCAAGGTGGTCGGTGCGGTCGTGGAGCGGGTGCGCGGCGAGGACGACGAGCCGGAGCCGGAGCCGGCGGCGCGGACCCGGGTCGAGCCCGCCACCAGGCCCGCCGAGCCCGTCAAGCCCGCTCCCAAGCCCGCCGCCGAGCCCGCCGAGCGGGAGATCGCCGTCGGCAAGCCCGCCGCCACGCCGAAGCCCGAGGCCAAGCCCGCTGCCGAGCCCGCCGCCAAGGCGACCGCCAAGCCGGAGCCGAAGGTCGAGAGCAAGCCGGAGTTCGAGCCGAAGCCGGAGCTGAAGCCCGCCGCGCAGGCCGAGGCCGAGAAGGTCGTCAAGGACCTCCCGGTGCCGGACTACGACAGCGCGACGCTGCCGCAGTTGCGCGCCCGGCTGCGCGGCCTGTCGGCGGACCAGGTGAAGCTGCTGCGCGAGTACGAGAGCAAGCACGCCGCCCGCCCGGACGTGTTGAAGATGTACGAGAACCGCATCACCAAGCTCAACGGCCTCAACTGATAACGGCCATCCACAATCGGCCAATGGGAACGGCCCCCGGAGAGTTCCGGGGGCCGTTCCCATTGCGTCCGGAAAATCACGATCCGCCATTGACCAGCGAGAGCGGCGACCGGCTTCACCCGGGTGACGCGACAGCCAGCCCTGAACGGCCTCGACCGCCACGTCACGGCACGCGACCGGAGCCAACGGTTCCTGCCAGCCGGTGTAGAACCAGGCGTCCGTGAAGCCCTCCCGCCGGCGGCACATGATCGTCATCGCGGGATGCGGGGCACAGCATCCCCGCACGGCCGGGTTGGACACCCGCAGGCGGTCCCCGTCGGCCTCGACGCCCAGGCCCTCAGCCGCCAACTTCTCCGCCAGCGCCGCGAGATGGTCTCTCGACTCCACAGGATCGCTCCTCGTCGTATCTGTGTGGCCCACTTGCGGGTCAGAGACGAACCGCACGACGGACGGATGGACGCGGGGCGGTAGGAGCCGCCCCGTTCAAGGGCTCCCGGCCGATGCCGTACCAGGTCTCGACCTCACGCATCGCCGCCTCCAACGCCTCCGGCCGGTCGGCCTCCAGCAACGGCGAGGCGACACCACGCGCGGGCATCGCCCAGTAGCGCCCGGTCCGCGGCCCGTACCAGACCGTCCATGCCGGATGTTTCCGGTCGAGCCGGCGAGCGACGTCACGACGCCGTTCCTCGTCATCCCGGTCGATCGCAGTCCCGGTCACGCCGCCCCCTCGCGCGGGCACAGATGCGTGCCGTACCGCTCGGCGACCCGCCGGTCCAACGCCTCCGCCTCCCCGATCAGGTACCGCAGGATCCCCGGGGTCTCCCCTTGCAGGAACACGACGCCACCACGCTCGTCGCGCCCGCCGACCGGCCCGCCCCGCCGGGCCTCCCACGGGCAGAGGCCGGTGGAGACCTCGATCCACCAGCGAGGGAAGTCGGCACGCAACCGCTCCAGCGCCGCCCTGCCGTCATCGGATGCCGTGATCATGGATGGCCTCACCTCCGGCCGAGGCCCCGGGTTCCCCTGGTGTGCACCGGACCGGGGCCATCTTGGTCCTGGACGGGCACGGGCCCGGTGGAGATCGTGGTCGGTCCGTGCCCACGTCTCCGAGTGAAGCCTCTGCACAACAGGTGACGGCAGGGGCACACTGGGGAGCACTTCGGAGCAATCCAGAGCACGGCGACACGTGAGGTGCCCACGATGACGCCCGACGAGAAACGCACGCCCGAGGAACGACGGCGCGCGATCGGCGAACGGCTGCGAACCGAGCGCCGGCGGCATGGCTGGTTGAAGCCGGAGACCGCCCAGCGACTTCGCGATGTGCTCACCGGCTCCCAACGCCCTGACCTGGACACTCTGGTCTCCTACATCAAACGGTGGGAGGCCGGACGTTCCGGGATCTCCGAGCGGTACCGCGCCGCGTATGCGGAGATCTACGGCCTGCCCGAGGATCTCCTTTTCGACGTGTCCCGGTCCTTGGAACAGGGCGCGCGTCCCGTCCAGTCGTCCCCGGCGGAGGACGTCGTCGAGCTGGCCGCGTGGCTGGAGCAGTCCAACGTCGGAGACGGGGTCATCGGCTATCTGGAGACCGCCACCCGCCGACTCACGTTCGACTACGCCCGGCAGCCGCCGCTGACGGTGCTGGAGGAGGCGACCGCCCTCCAGGCAAAGGTGACGAGGATCCTGCGAAGTGGCCGCCAGCGCATCGCCCAGACACAGGCGTTGTTGACCATCTCCGCCGAACTGCTCGCCGTGATCAGCCTGCTCGCCGGGGACGTCGGCCGGTGCCGTCTCGCTGACGTCTACGGGTACGCCGCCTGGATGTGCGCCGACGAGACCGACTCTGACACCGCTCGCGCGCTGGTGCTGTGCGCCCAGTCCAAGACCGCCCGCTGGGAGGGCCGGTTCCGCGACGCCGCGGCCCTTGCCCGCCGCGGCTTCGAGCTGGCCCCTGCCACGGCGCGCGGTCGGGTGCTGCTGGCGGTGTCGGAGGCCACCGCCCTCCAGTCGAGCGGTGACGTCGCGGCCGCCCGTGAGGCGCTCGCGCGCGCTCAGGCCGCCGCCGACGCACCCGGGGCGGCCGACCAGAGCGCCGACGCCTGGAGCTGCCCACGAGCCCGCCAGGAGACCTACGCCCTGCAGGTGGGATTGGGCGCGCGGGACCCGGCCGCCATGCTGCGCTCCGTCCAGGCAGCCGATGACGCATGGGCCGACGGCGACCAGTGGGTGTACGGGACCTGGGCGCAGGTCCGCATCGGGGCCGCGCTGGCCCACGTGATGACCGGCGACCCCGAAGGCGCCACCGCAGAACTGGAGCCCGTGTTCGCCCTGGGTGACGACTACCGGGTCGTGACGATCATCGGCAGGATGAGCGAAGTCGGTCAGCGTCTCAAGCACAGCCGATACGGAAGAGACCCCAGGGCCGCTGAGCTACGCGACAGGATCCGCGCCTTCCAGGCCGGGTCGCTGGAGCGCAAAGCCGTCACCGCCCCGGAGGTCTCGTGAGCCCGCTGCCGACCCGCATGTCCGATCACTGGTGGTGGAGGCCGGGCGTACGGCCTGGCCGTCGCCTGCTGGTGTGGCACATCCTGCTCGACGACCAACCGCAAGCCCGCACGCTGGTCCGGGAGTGCCAAAGTCGGCTGGCCGGTCTGGACGGCCTGGATCTCGTTCCGACGCGGTGGCTGCACATGACCACGCAGATCATCGGATTCGCTGATGAGATCTCCGGGGCCGAGGTCGAAGCCATGACGGACGCGGCGGCCAAGCGGCTACGGCTGCTCGCCCCGGTCACCGCCGATATCGGCAAGCTGTGGTTCCACAGCGAGGCGGTCATGCTCGGCATCCGCCCGGCCCGCGCGCTTGACCCGGTACGCGCCGCAGTCCGTGCGGCGGCCGGCGAGACCGTTCGGGTTCACCAGCTCGCAGACGAACCCGACTGGACGCCGCATGTCTCTGTCGCCTACAGCCATGGGGACGGTCCGGCGGCCCCGGTGATCGAGGTGTTCGCGGTTCCCCCGTCGGCTTGTTCGTTCACGGTGCGGGCGGTTCATCTGGTGGCGCAGGAGCGAACAGATCGGCTCTATCGATGGGAGCCGGTCGCCAAGGTGCCGTTGGGTGGTTAGCAGCGAAGGCGCGTTCTTGCGCTGAACGTGCCGGCACCCTGCCGAGTCTCCGTCGGTGGGGTGGTCGGTTGTCGTCAGGGGCGGGCGGGGAGTGGGGTGTCCTGGAAGGTGTGGTCTGTGTCCACTCGGTTCAGGGGCTTCAGGTGGTGGCGGCGGGCCAGGAGGGTCAGTGTCGCGGCCGCGCAGCAGAGCGCGCCCGCGTAGTACGGCGCCGACGGGTCGAACGTCTCGGCCAGCCGGGAGGCCAGGTACGGGGCCGGCGCGCCGCCCAGCCAGCGGACGAAGTTGTAGCCGGCGGAGGCGACGGGGCGGGGGTGGTCGGAGACCTCCATGGCGGCCTCGGTGAACGCGGTGTTGTTCATGCCGATCGGGATGCCGCACAGGATCGTGCAGACGATGGTCCCGGTGTGGCCGAGGACCGCCAGGCCGAGCTGGAACAGGATCAGCAGGGCCAGGGACAGGTGCATGACCTGGACCGTTCCAAGACGACGCTGGAGAACGGGCGCGGCGAACACCGACGACAGCGCCACCAGCACGCCCCAGCCGAAGAACACCAGGCCGATGCCGTGCGCGTCCATGCGCAGGACGAACGGCGTGAACGCCAGCACCGTGAAGAACGCGTAGTTGTAGAACAGCGCGGTGAACGCCGTGGTGGCCAGCCCGCCGTGCCGCAGCGCCCGTAGCGGCGCGGTCAGGCCGGTCGGGGTCGCGGGCCTCGGCGTCGGCCGGAGCAGGGTGGCGATCAGCAGGAAGCCGACGGCCATCAGCACGGCGGTGCCGAAGAACGGGTAGCGCCAGTTCATGTCGCCCAGCAGGGCGCCGACCAGCGGCCCCATGGAGATGCCGAGGCCGAGCGCGGCCTCGTAGAGGATGATCGCCGATTCGGCGCCGCCGCTGGCCGCGCCGACGATGACGGCCAGGGCGGTCGCGACGAACAGCGCGTTGCCGAGGCCCCATCCGGCGCGGAAGCCGATGAGCTGGCCGACGGTGCCGGACGTTCCCGACAGCGCCGCGAACACCACGACGAGGGCCAGGCCGACCAGCAGGGTCCTCCTCCCGCCGATCCGGCTGGACACCCAGCCGGTGACGAGCATGGCCACGGCGGTGATCAGGAAGTAGCTGGTGAACAGCAGCGAGACCTGGCTCGGCGTGGCGCGCAGGTGCTCGGCGATGGCCGGGAGGATGGGGTCGACCAGCCCGATGCCCATGAACGCGACCACCGCGGCGAACGCCGTCGCCCATACGGACGTCGGCTGCCGCAGTATGCCGCCGCTTCTGGGGACATCAGGTGGTCGTGCGCGCATAGGGGGTCTTCCTTTCCGGGGCGAAGAGCCGGTCCAGGGCCGGTAGCGCGGCGGCGATGGCCTCCCGGTCGTCCGGGCTGAGCGCCGCCAGGCGGTCGGCGAGGAAGTCCACCCGGCGGGCGCGGCCGGTGCGCAGGTGCTCGGCCCCGGCCCCGGTCAGCTCGACGGTGACCACGCGGGCGTCGGCGGCGTCGCGGCCGCGCCGCACCAGCCCGTCGCGTTCCAGCCGGTTGATCTGGGCGGTCATGGTCGGCAGCCGGACGCCCTGCTCCTCGGCGAGCTCGGTCATCCGGCGCGGTCCGCCGTCCAGCGAGCCGAGCACCGCCAGCTGCTGGGAGGTGACGGGCTGGTCGGCGTTCACCCGGCGCAGCAGCAGCACGACGTCCCGGAGCCGGGCGTTGAAGTGCTCGGCCAGGGCGCGGGTCGCGGCGTCGCTCACGGTGGGTCCTCCTCGATTACTTAGCCAGACTAAGTTAGCTTGGCTAACCATTGCAAGACGGTCAGGCCCGGCGACGGTCGCCGGAGGGGTTCAGGCTCCCAAGTACGCCTCGATGACGCGAGGATCGGCGGCCAGTTCGGCGGCCGGGGCGTGCAGGGTGACGGCGCCCTGGTCGAGGACGTGGCCGCGGTGGGCGATCCGCAGCGCGGCCTTGGCGTTCTGCTCCACCAGCAGCACGGTGGTGCCCGCCGCGTTGATGTCGCGGATGACGTCCATGACGGCCGTGACGATCAGCGGCGCGAGGCCCATGGACGGCTCGTCGAGCATCAGCAGGCGGGGTCCGGCGACCAGGCCGCGGCCGATGGCGAGCATCTGCTGCTCGCCGCCCGACAGGGTGCCGCCCTGCTGGTCGCGGCGTTCGGCGAGCCGGGGCAGCAGGTCGTAGACGCGGGCGATGCGGCGTTCCAGCTCGGCGCCGTCCCGGACCAGGTAGCCGCCGAGCTGGAGGTTCTCGCGGACGGTGAGGGTGCTGAAGATCCGGCGGCCCTCGGGGACGTGGACCACCCCGGCGGCGACCATCGCGGGCGGGGACGCGCCGGTCACCTCGCGCCCGTCCAGCACGATCCGCCCGGCGGACGGCCGCACCAGCCCGGAGATCGCGGCGAGGGCGGTGGACTTGCCCGCGCCGTTGTTGCCGAGCAGCGCGACGATCTCGCCCTCGGCGACGGTCAGCGACAGGCCCCGCAGCGCCCGCACCGCGCCGTAGCGGACGTCGAGGTCAGTCAGTTCCAGCACCGCGCACCTCCTCGCGGGCCGCGGCCAGCTCCGCCTCGTCGGCGTCGCGGCCCAGGTAGGCCTCGATGACGGCCGGGTCGCGGCGCACCGCCCCGGGCGGCCCGTCGGCGATCCCGCGCCCGAAGTTGAGCACGACGACGCGCTGGGACACCTCCATGACCAGGCCCATGTCGTGCTCGATCAGCGCGACGGCGGCGCCGAGGTCGCGGATGCGGCGCAGCAGGTCGAGCAGTTCGGCCTTCTCGCCGTGGTTGAGCCCGGCGGCGGGCTCGTCCAGCAGGAGCAGCCGGGGGCGGCGGGCCAGGGCGCGGGCGATCTCGACGCGGCGCTGCTCGCCGTAGGGGAGCTGGCGGACGAGCCCGGCGCGGTCGCCGCGCAGGCCCACGAAGTCCAGCCACCGGTGCGCCTCGTCGGTGGCCTCCCGCTCGCCGCGCTTGAAGCGGGGCGTGTGCAGGAGGGCGTCGAAGACGTTCTGGCGCAGCCACAGGTGGGTGCCGGAACGCACGTTGTCCAGCACCGACAGCTCCCTGAACAGCCGCGGGCTCTGGAACGTCCGCGACACCCCCAGCGCGGCGATCGCGGAGGGGCGGCGGCCGGTGACGTCGGTGCCGTCGACGAGGACGCGCCCGCCGGTCGGCCGGTAGAAGCCGGTGACGCAGTTGAACGCCGAGGTCTTGCCCGCCCCGTTCGGCCCGATCAGCGACACGATCTCGCCGGGCGCGGCCTCGAAGCCCAGCCCGTCCAGCGCGCGCACCCCGCCGAACGACAACCTCAGGTCCTCAACCCGGAGCATGGTCTGTCCCCTTCGAACGCGCGGCGGTGTGCGGGGTCTCGCGGGAGCGGTGCGGCCACAGGCCCTGGGGCCGCAGGATCATCACGACGATCAGCAGCACGCCGAACGCGAAGAACCGGTAGTCGGCCAGGTCGCGCAGCAGCTCCGGCACGACGCTGATGACCACCGCGCCGATCACCACGCCGGGGGTGGAGCCCATCCCGCCCAGCACCACCGCCATCACGACCAGCGCCGACTGGAGGAAGGTGAAGCTCGCCGGGGAGATCGCCGACAGGTGCGCGCCGAACAGCACCCCGGCCATCCCGCCCCACACCGCGCCCGCGATGTAGGCGGCGAGCTTGGTGCGGTAGGTGTGCACGCCCATCGCCTCGGCGGCGTCCTCGTCCTCCCGGATGAACCGCCACGCCCGGCCGATCCGGGAGCGGCCCAGCCGCGCCGCCAGCAGCACCGCCACCGCGACGATCAGCACGGTGACGTAGTAGAACACCGCCGCGCCGGAGGTCGCCTCGCCGAACAGCCCGGGGATGCCGTAGATCCCCGAGGGGCCGCCGGTGACCGTCAGGTTGGTCGCGACGATCCGGATGATCTCGCCGAAGCCGAGCGTGACGATCGCCAGGTAGTCGCTGCGCAGCCGCAGGGTCGGCGCGCCGATCACGACGCCCGCGACGACCGTCACCGCCAGCACGGCGGGCAGCGTCGCCAGCAGCGGGACGTCCAGGCGGGTGGCCAGCACGCCGCTGGTGTACGCGCCGACCGCGAAGAACGCCGCGTAGCCCAGGTCGAGCAGGCCGCAGTAGCCGACGACGATGTTCAGGCCGACGGCGAGCATGACGAAGATGGCGGCGCTGGTCATGACGTTCAGCGCGTACGGCGTCGCGATGACGAGCGGGGCGGCGAGCGCGAGCGCGAGTCCGAGCCAGCCGAGCCACCGGCTCTCCAGCAGGCGGGTGAGGGCGGGGTCGCCGCGTCCGCGCACCGGCTTGACCGGCGGCCCGGTGTCCTTGGTGTGCCTCATACGCGTTCCGTCACGCGCTCGCCGAGCAGGCCCGTCGGCCGCACGGTCAGGAACAGGATCAGGCAGCCGAACGCGAACACGTCCCGCCACTCCCCGCCCAGCAGGTCGGTGCCGAACGACTCCAGCAGCCCCAGCAGCAGCCCGCCGAGCATCGTGCCGGGGATGTTGCCGATGCCGCCGATCACCGCGGCGGTGAACGCCTTGAGCCCGATGATGAATCCCATCAGGAAGTCGATCTTCCCGTAGTAGCCGCCCGCCATGACCCCGGCCGCGCCCGCCAGGGCCGAGCCGAGGAAGAACGTGCGGGCGATGACGGCGTCGACGTCGATGCCCATCAGCCGGGCGGCGACCGGGTCGAGCGCGATGGCCCGCATGGCGCGCCCCTGGCGGCTGCCGGTCACCAGGCGGTGCAGCGCGACCATGAGCGCGACCGCGATGGCGACGAGCACGAGCTGCTGCACGGTGACGCGGGCGCCGAGGACGTGCAGCGTGGTGCCGCCGAGCCGCACCTGGTAGACGCGGGGGTCGGCGCCGGCGGCGGCGCGCGTTCCGTACTCCAGCGCGAACGACGCCCCCACCGCCGTGATCAGCAGTGACAGCCGGGGCGCGCCGCGCAGCGGCCGGTAGGCGACGCGTTCCAGCGCCATCCCGGCGAGGCCGGTGACCAGCATCGTCGCGACCAGCACCAGCAGCAGCGCCAGCAGCGACTGCGACCGCACCAGCCCGCCGAGCGCGCCCAGCATCGCGAACCCGGAGAACGCGCCGAGCATGTACAGGTCGCCGTGGGCGAAGTTCAGCAGCTTGATGACGCCGTAGACCATGCTGTAGCCGAGCGCGACGAGGGCGTAGAAGCTGCCGACGAAGAGCCCGTTCCAGACGAGTTGGCTCACCGGTCAGATCTTCTCCTTGAGGACGAACCTGCCGTCCTTCACGACCTGGATCTCGAAGCCGCCGGTGATGGTGTGCTGGGGGGTGAACTTCAGCGGGCCGGAGAAGAGGGTGAACCCCTCCATGGTCTCCAGGGCCGTGACGATCTTCCCGCCGTCGGTGCTCCCGGCCTTCTTGATCGCCTCGGCCGCCAGGCGGACGCCGTCGTAGGCCTGGGTGGAGTACGGGCCGGGGTCGGCGTTGAACTTCTGCTTGTAGGCCGCCTTCCACGACTCCGCGCCCTGCAACGTCTCCGGCGTCGGCGTCATCGTCGCGTACACGCCCTCGGCGTTCTTCCCGCCCGCGATCTCGGCGAGCTTCGTCGCCACCGACCCGTCGCCGACCAGGAACCTCCCCTTGTACCCGGCCTGCTTGAACTGCCGGATCAGCAGCCCGCCCTCGGCGTAGTAGCCGGTCCAGTAGATGTAGTCGGGGTTCCCCTTCAGCACCGAGGTGACGGCGGCCGAGTAGTCGCTCTCCTTCGGGGTGACCGCCTCCAGCACCGACTTGTCGGGGGCGCCGGACCTGTCCAGCTCGGCGGCCGTGCGGACGGCGATGTCCTTGGAGTAGGAGGTGTTGTCGTGCATGACGGCGACCTTCTTCGCGCCCTCCTTGGCCAGCCAGCGGAACGCGGCCGCGGCCTGCTGGTCGCCGGTGCCGTTGATGAGGAAGACGTGCTTGAGCTTCTGCGCGGGCAGCTCGGCGGAGTTGGCCACCGGGATGATCATCGGGATCCGGGCGCGGTCGAAGATCGGCAGGGTGGGCAGCGTCGCGCCCGAGCAGTAGCCGCTGACCGAGACCTTCACGCCCGCCGAGACCAGCTTGTTCGCGGCGGCGACGGCGGTCCGGGGATCGCAGGCGTCGTCCTCGGTCCGTAGCTGGAGCTTGCGGCCGAGCACGCCGCCCCTACCGTTGATCTCGTCGACGGCCAGCTGCGCGCCGTTGCGCATGTAGGGGCCGATCTCGGCGCTGTCGCCGGACAGCGGGATGTCCATCCCGACCAGGATCGGGCCCTTGTCCTCCTCCTTCGAGCCGCCGCCGAGCAGTCCTTGGCCGCACGCCGTCGAGACCGTTGTCACCAGTGCGAACGTGAGTATGACCCTGCGCGTCCTCATGGAAGTCCTCGTCTCCCGAAAGGTGCCGGTCCCCCGAGCGCCGGCCGTACGGCCGCCTGCTGTCACATGACCTTGGTCGGGCATCCGCCGTCAATACGCGAACGGACGTGAGACAAGACCGTTACCGGACAGACCGGATCGCCGTGGCGGGTGTCCGCAGCGGGCGTTCCGCAGCGCCGCGACCACGGGAAACGGCCGGTACGGTGACATCGCACACCCCGACTGATCGTCATCCGGAGGCCAGCGTTGTCCTCTTCCCAGCCCGCCGAGAACGCCGACCGGTACGCGACCGGCAGCCACGATCTGCCCGTCTCCGCCGCGCTGGCGGAGTACTTCGGCCACTCGTGGGCCGACACCTCCCACACCCCCGCCCCGGTGGAGGCCGCCCCGCACGCCGCCCGCCGCCGCGCCGCGCTGTCGGCCCGGTTCCCCGGCGAGCGCCTGGTGATCCCGGCGGGCGGGCTGAAGGTCCGCAGCAACGACTTCGACTACCCGTTTAGGCCGCACACCGCGTTCGCGTACCTCACGGCCGAGTCGGGCGCCGACGCGGTGCCGGACGCGGTGCTGGTGCTGGAGCCGGGCGCCGCCGGGCACGAGGCGATCCTGTTCACGCAT
Organism: Actinomadura kijaniata; assembly: GCF_014138665.1. Lineage (NCBI taxonomy): Bacteria > Bacillati > Actinomycetota > Actinomycetes > Streptosporangiales > Thermomonosporaceae > Actinomadura > Actinomadura kijaniata. The sequence goes on along the minus strand of NZ_JACJIA010000001.1, from coordinate 97,742 downwards.
CCGCGTTCCCCGCGCGACACCGGGCAGTTCTACCGGGACCGCAAGCACGGCGAGTTCTGGGTGGGCCGCCGCCGCAGCCTCGCCGAGACCGAACGCGCCCTCCAGCTCGCCGCCGCCTCCCTGGAGGAGCTGCCGAAGATCCTGGGCGACGTCGCCCCGACCCGCGTGGTGCGGGGCGTGGACGCCGGGGTGGACCGCCTGGTCGGCGGGCACGCGAACGCCGCCGCCGACCGCGAGCTGGCCGCGTTCCTGTCGGAGCTGCGCCTGGTCAAGGACGGATGGGAGATCGCTCAGCTCACCGCCGCCGTGGACCACACGGTCGCCGGGTTCACCGACGTGGTGGGCGCGCTGCCGAGGGCGATGCGGCACCCGCGCGGCGAGCGCCTGGTCGAGGGCGTGTTCAACACCCGCGCCCGGCTGGAGGGCAACGGCGTCGGCTACGAGACCATCGCGGCCGGCGGCGCGCACGCCTGCGTCCTGCACTGGATCCGCAACGACGGCCCGCTGCGCGACGGCGACCTGCTGCTGCTGGACGCGGGCGTGGAGACCGACACCCTCTACACCGCCGACGTCACCCGCACCCTGCCGGTCAACGGCCGCTTCACCGACGTCCAGCGCCGCGTGTACGACCTGGTGTACGCCGCGCAGGAGGCGGGGATCGCGGCGGTGCGGCCGGGGGCGCGGTTCCGCGACTTCCACCAGGCCGCCATGCGCGTGATCGCCGAAGGGCTGGAGGAGTGGGGGGTCATCCCCGACGCCGCGGCGGCCCTCGACCCCGAGTCGGGCATCTACCGGCGGTACACCCTGTGCAGCAGCGGCCACATGCTGGGGATGGACGTGCACGACTGCGCCAGGGCCCGCGCCGAGCAGTACCTCGACGGCGTGCTGGAGCCCGGCCACGTGCTGACCGTCGAGCCCGGCCTGTACCTCCAGCCGGACGACCTGACGCTGCCGGAGGAACTGCGCGGCATCGGCGTCCGCATCGAGGACGACCTGGTCGTGACCGAGGACGGCGCGGAGGTGCTGTCCGGCGGCCTGCCGCGCCGGGCCGACGAGATCGAGACGTGGATGGCCGACCTGCTGTCCTGACGGCGACGCGAAGGGCCTCCCCGGCGGGGAGGCCCTTCGCGTCATCCGCCCACGCCGGGACCGGACGGCGAGCGCCGCCGGGCCGTCAGCGGAACGCGGCGGCGTTGCGGTGCGCCCAGGCCGCGAACGGCGCCGCCGGGCGGCCCAGGACGCGTTCCACGTCCGGGCTGACCGTCCGCTCCCGCTCGGTGGGCTCGCCGAGGATCTCCAGGGTCGTCTCGACCACGTCCTCGGGCATGAACGCCAGCATCCGCTCCCGGGCCTCGTCGCGGGTCCACTCGGCGAACCGGACCGGCTCGCCCAGCGCCTCGCCGATCGCGGCGGCCTGCTGGCGCGGCGTGACGAGGACGGGCCCGGTCAGCTCGTAGACCCGTCCGGCGTGGCCGTCCTCGCGCAGGGTCGCGGCGGCGACCGCGGCGATGTCGTCCGGATCGATGACCGGCAGGCCGACGTCGCCGAACGGCGCGGCGACCGTCCGGGCGGCGCGGACCGACCCGGCCCAGGCGTAGGTGTTGGAGGCGAAGCCGCCGGGCCGCAGGATCGTCCAGTCCAGGCCCGAACCCCGGACGGCGTCCTCGATGGTCCGGGCGACCTGCCCGTGGGACACCGAGTCCGGGCGGGTGGCGACGCCCTGGGAGGACAGCAGCACCACCCGGCGGACGCCACCGGCCTTGGCCGCGTCCAGGATGCCCTGGGGGTCCAGCAGGTGCGCGGCGGCCCCGCCGCTCTGGAAGAACAGCGCGTCGGCGCCGTCCAGCAGGGGCCGCAGGCTCCCCGCGTCGGTCAGGTCCGACCGCCGGGCCCGCACGCCCTGCGGCACGTCGGCGTCCGTGATCCCGCGGGACGTCGCCGTCACCTCCTCCCCCGCCCCGGCCAGCAGCCGGACCAGCGTCCGGCCGACGTTCCCGGTCGCTCCGGTCACCACGATCATGAGATCTCCTAGTTAGTTAGCTGACTGACTTACTTGATGGACCGTACCGGGCCCGGAGGGTGGCTGTCTATAGTCAGTCAGGTGACCGACTCACCACGGACCCGGGTGCGGGGCGAGCAGAAGCGGCGCCTGCTCATGGCCGCCGCCGCGCGCGTCCTGCACGAGCAGGGCGTCGAACGCACGACGATCGCCGACATCGCCGAGGCCGCCGGGGTCCCGACCGGGAACGTGTACTACTACTTCAAGACCAAGGACGACCTGGTCCGGGCCGCTCTCGGCGAGCACGCCGCGCACCTGGCGGCGCTCACCGCCGAGCTCGACGCCCTCCCCGACCCGCGCGAGCGCCTCAAGGCGCTCGTCGCCTCCTGGGTGGGGCAGCGCGAGGTCGCCGCGCGCTACGGCTGCCCCACCGGGACCCTCGCCGTCGAGCTGGACAAGCGCGACGACGGGCTCGACGCCGAGGCGGGACGGGTCGTCCGGCTGCTGCTGGACTGGGCGGCGGCGCAGTTCCGCGCCCTGGGACTGCCCGACCCGGACGGGCTGGCGATCACCCTGGTCGGCGCGTACCAGGGCATGTCGCTGCTGGCCAACGCGTTGCGCGACCCGTCGGTGGTGGACCGCGAGGGCGACCGCCTACACCGCTGGCTCGACGACCTGTGACAACACAACGAACACGACACGACCCGGCACGCTGAACACGGCACGACGCGGTGAACACGCTCCAGCGCGGCGGACACGGCACGGCGGACACGGCACGGCGGACACGGCACGGCGGACACGGCACGGCGGACACGGCACGGCGGACACGGGCGTGCTTGGGCGGTGGGTGTCCGTGGGGGCCCCTAGGCTGGCGGACATGGCGATGGAGACCTCGGCGGAGTCCCCGGTTCCGGTGCGGACCGTGTTGCAGGCGGTGGGCGGCTGGATCGGGCGGCTCGGGCGGATCTGGGTCGAGGGGCAGATCACCGAGCTGAACGCGCGCGGCGGCACCGTCTACCTCACGCTGCGCGACCCCGTGGCGAACATGTCGGTGCGGGTCGTCGGGCCGCGTTCGGTGTTCGAGGCGGCGGGCCCGGCGGTCACCGACGGGGCGCGCGTCGTGGTCCACGCCAAGCCCGACTTCTGGCAGACGCGCGGCACGTTCTCGCTGGCCGCGCTGGAGGTGAAGCCGGTCGGCATCGGGGAGCTGCTGGCCCGGCTGGAGCGCCTCAAGCAGCTGCTGGCCAACGAGGGGCTGTTCCGGCCCGAGCGCAAGCGGCCGCTGCCGTTCCTGCCCGGCCGGATCGGGCTGATCACCGGGCGGGAGTCCGACGCCGAGCACGACGTGCTGCAGAACGCGCGGCGGCGCTGGCCCGCGGTGGAGTTCAAGGTCGTCAACACGGCGGTGCAGGGGCAGCAGGCCGTGCCGCAGATCCTGGAGGCGCTGCGGGAGCTGGACGCCGACCCCGGGATCGACGTGGTCATCATCGCGCGGGGCGGCGGGTCGATGGAGGACCTGCTGCCGTTCTCCGACGAGGCCCTGGTGCGGGCGGTCGCGGCGGCGCGCACCCCGGTCGTCAGCGCGATCGGGCACGAGCAGGACTCCCCCCTGCTGGACCTGGTCGCCGACCTGCGCGCCTCCACGCCGACCGACGCGGCGAAGAAGACCGTTCCGGACGTGCGCGAGCAGCTCCAGTACGTGCGGCAGCTTCGGGACCGGGCGCGCCGGGTGCTGGTCGGCGGCGTCGAGCGCGAGCTGACCTGGTTGAACGCGGTCCGTTCCCGGCCCGCGCTGGCCGACCCCGTCCGCGAGGTCGAGCGGCAGGCCGAGCAGGTCGCGGCGCTGCGGGACCGGGCCCGGCGCTGCGTGTCGGGGTCGCTGGACCGCGCCGGGGACCAGCTGTCGCACACGCGGGCGCGGCTGCTGGCGCTGTCGCCGGCGGCGACGCTGGACCGCGGCTACGCGATCGTGCAGCGCGCGGACGCGTCGGTGCTGCGCTCGGCCGAGGACGTCGCCGAGGGCGAGCCGCTGACGGTCCGGCTCGCCGCGGGCCGGCTCAAGGTGTCCGTGTCCGAGATCGTCGAGCCGTAGGGTGGCTGACGTGGCGAACGCGAAGACCGACAACGAGGCGCTGTCCTACGAGCAGGCCCGCGACGAACTGACCGAGGTCGTGAAGCGGCTGGAGGCCGGGGGCCTCACCCTGGAGGAGTCGTTGAAGCTGTGGGAGCGCGGTGAGCGGCTCGCGGCGGTCTGCGAGGAGTGGCTGGAGGGGGCCCGTGCCCGGCTGACCGCCGCGATCTCCGCCTCCGACGAGGGCGGGGAGAACGCGCCCGCCCCGTTCTAGGGGCGGTCCTAGCGGCAGTGCTCGAAGCCGCTGGCGTAGGACACGCCCGAGATGCCGCCGCCCCAGCGGACGCACTTACCGGCCGCCGCAGCCCTCACCGGGCCCGCGTACCACTGGTAGGAGCCCCTGTCGGTCTTCGTGGCGGCGCCCTTCACCTGGAGGAAGGCCGTCATCGCGGCCCGGGCGCCCTTCGGTTTGACCGTGGCGACGCAGTTGGAGCCGTTCCGGTAGCCCAGGTACACGCGGCCGTAGGTCCGGCCGCCCTTGCGCAGCACGGCCTCGTCGATCTTCCGGTAGCCGGGGCCGCAGATCTGCGCGACCGGGTCGGCCGGGGCGGGCGCGCCGGCGGAGCACGCCTCCAGCGCCTGCTGGGGGTAGCCGAAGCGGCGGCCCTCGAAGTAGGCCTCGACCGGCGGGTATCCGCCGTTGTACCGCACCTCGTAGTGCAGGTGGGAGGACATGCCGCCGTTGCCGGGGCGGGTGGAGCGGCCCACCGCGCCGATCTTCGTCCCGGCCGCGACCTGCTGGCCGGTCGTGACCGAGCGGTACTTCAGGTGCGCGTACCAGGTGGTGTAGCCGCCGGAGTGCTGGATCACGACGTGGTGGCCGAAGCCGCTCTGGGTGGTGTGCCGGGTGGAGCGGATCACCTTGCCCGCGGCGGCGGCCACGACGGTGTCGCCGTTGTCGGCCTCGGCGGTGCGGCCCCGGTTGAAGTCGATCTCGTAGCCGGTGTGGACGCTGGACCTGCTGGAGTTGCCCGTCCAGACCTGCCCGCAGGGGAACGGCAGCCGGAAGCGGGGCATCGCCTTCGCCGCCGCGCCCGCCGCGCCCGCCGCGGCCGCCCGCGCCCCGGCGGGCGCGGTCCTCACCGGTTCCGGGGAGTCCGCGACGGCCACCGCCGCCGCCGTTCCGGCCGTGACCACCGCGATTCCGGCCGCGGCCAGGACCGCGATCCTCCTCCGTCCGCCCATGCGCACCACCCTTCACTGATCGCTCATGCGCAACTGGCGATCCTGGCGGCACCACAAAGCGGACGGAAGGCCCAAAAAGGAAAAGTTACCGAACCTCGCGCCAAGCTCTGACGACTACGAGCGCGGCGTTCCGGGCGACGCCGGGGAGGTCGGCAGCGGGACCTCGCCCTTGCGCTGCTCCTTCAGGGAGGACGCCAGCGCCGCCAGCTCCTCGAACGACGCCGTGCCCGTCACCACGACGCTGACGCCGTTGGGCAGCGTGCGGACCAGGGAGTTCTGCTTGCGGGACTCGGCCACGTACCTGGTCCACTGCGCCCCGGCGACCTGCTGGGCACCGTCGGGGATCCGGTCGTTGGTCATCCGGCGGATGAACGGCTCGGCCTTCTCGTCGCTCTGCTCCAGCGCCGCGTGCTCGTCGCTCGGCGTGACGAAGCCCAGGTGCCAGGCGACCGGCTTGCCCTTCTCGTTCAGGCCGCTGACCCGGCTGGAGGTCGGCCGCCACCGGTCCGGCAGGCCCTCGGGGGCCCACACCCGGTAGGGGGCGTCGTTGCTCATCGCCCACAGCTGGGAGCGGTAGTCGACGACCGGCAGGATCTCCGTGGTGCTGCGCGGCGTGATCGCGTAGATCACCGCCACGAGCAGCAGGCACGCCGCGATCGCCAGCGTGAACCCGCCCAGGCCCGTGGTCAGCCGCTTGTGCACGGCGGGGCTGACCGGGATCGGCCCGCCCGGCCGGGGCGCGGCCTCCGGCCCGGCGGACGCGGCGGCCGGCTCGGCACGCGCGGCCTCCGGTTCGGCGGACGCCGCCTCCGGCCCGGTGGGCGCCGCCTCCGGCCCGGTAGGCGCGGCCTCCGGCTCGGCGGGCGTGCTCTCCGGGGTGGGGGCTGGGGTCTTCTCGCTCACCCCTCCAGGATCCCGTACGGTCAGCGCTGCTCCGAACCGGGGTGGGTGCGCGGGTTGCGGATCGTGCCGACGATCTCCATGACCTCGTCGGCCAGCCGCCGGGCGGCGGTCTCGTCGTCCATCAGCGAGACCTCCGACACCGCGCCCGCCATGGCCCCGGTCAGCACGACGACCAGGGCCTCGTCCACGCCCCCGTCGGCGGTGTGGAACAGCGCGGCGTTGCGGCGGGCCCACTTGTTGAGCCGCTGGCGCATCACGCGGTCGAAGCCGGGCGGGCCGTCGCCGGAGATGAACAGCCGGGAGACGTCGCGCTCCTCCAGACAGCCGTTGAGGTAGGCGCCCGCGCCCGCGACGAACAGCCGCATCGGGTCGGTCTCGCCCGCCTCCCGCACCGCGTTGATCGCCTCCCGGGTGCGTTCCTGCTGGCGGGCCTGGAACTCCTCGAACAGCGTCAGGTACAGGTCGGCCTTGCCGTTGAAGTGGTGGTAGAGGCTGCCCACGCTGGCCCCGGCCTTGGCCACGATGTCGGTGACGGCGGCCTGCGCGAAGCCCGCCTCGCAGAACACGTCCCGGGCCGAACGCAGCAGGGCGCTGCGGGTGGCGGCCCCACGGTCCGAGGTACGGGGGGAGGAGACTCCGTCCACGGCCCCGCCGGACGGGACGTCGATGTCGCTGCTCATGGAAGGCGAGATTACGCCCTCGTCCCCGGGGAAACGATCCCTGTGCCCGCGTGGTCTCCAAAACCCTGTCCCCCGCGGGTGTCACGGACTCCCCGCCGGCCTCTGGTCTGGTCCAATTTGTGGCCCGGTATCCGGCACACAGAGAATCCGTGTCAGCTACCGACCGAAAGGGCTGCCTGGTCATGTCCGACGACTTCTCCGTTCACTCCCCGCTCACGACCGAGCCCGCCGCCCCGGACCGCAACCTGGCGATGGAACTGGTGCGCGTCACCGAGGCCGCCGCCATGGCCGCGGCCCGGTGGGTCGGCCGCGGCGACAAGAACGGCGCCGACGGCGCGGCGGTCAACGCCATGCGCCAGCTGATCAACACGGTCTCCATGCGCGGTGTCGTCGTCATCGGGGAGGGCGAGAAGGACAACGCCCCGATGCTCTACAACGGCGAGGAGGTCGGCGACGGCAGCGGCGCCGAGTGCGACGTGGCCGTCGACCCGGTGGACGGGACCCGGCTCACCGCGCTCGGCATGAACAACGCCATCGCGGTGCTGGCGGTCGCGCCGCGCGGGTCGATGTACGACCCGTCGGCGGTGTTCTACATGGAGAAGCTGGTCACCGGGCCGGAGGCGGCCGACGTCGTCGGCATCGACAGGCCGATCGGCGAGAACATCCGCGCCATCGCCAAGGCCAAGGGCTCGCGGCCGGAGGACGTGACGGTCGTCATCCTGGACCGGCCGCGCCACGAGGGCATCGTCAAGGAGGTCCGCGAGGCGGGGGCGCGGATCAAGTTCATCCTGGACGGCGACGTCGCCGGTGCGATCATGGCGGCGCGCGAGGGCACCGGCGTGGACCTGCTGCTGGGCATCGGCGGCACCCCCGAGGGCATCATCGCGGCCTGCGCGATCAAGGCGCTGGGCGGCGTGATCCAGGGCCGGCTGTGGCCGCAGGACGACGCCGAGCGCCGCAAGGCCCTGGACGCCGGGCACGACCTGGACCGCATCCTGACCACCGACGACCTGGTCTCCTCCGACGACGTGTTCTTCGCCGCGACCGGCATCACCGACGGCGAGCTGGTCGACGGCGTCCGCTACCGCAAGGGCCTCGCCCACACCCACTCGCTGGTCATGCGCTCCCGCAGCGGCACGATCCGCTCGGTCTCCAGCGAGCACCGCCTCGACAAGCTCCGCGCCTACAGCGCGATCAACTTCGACGCGGCGGTCTGAGAGCCCGTTGAGCCGCGGCGCGCTGGGATGTCCGCCGTGTCCAAGCGCCCAGCGCGCCGCGGTTCAACGTTAGATCAACGACGGTGGGCGGGAACGCGCCCGGCGGGACGCGCGTCGCATCCGGGAACGACCACCCCCTCCACCGAAAGGCTCCCCCGATGAGTTACGGGATCATGGCGTACCCCGCCGACCTGCGAGTGCTCCGGAAGTGGATCGGCTCCGGCGACGTCCGGCTGGCCGACAGCCTGGCGAACTACTTCGCGGCCTCGCTGGCCTACCTCGACCGCGAGTTCGAGGATGACGAGCCGTCGCTCCCGGCGCGCGACGCCTTCCGGCAGTTGATCATCGAGACGGAGCTGGACGAGAGGCAGGGCGCCCTCTACGCCTACTGCTTCAAGCTGCTGTGCCAGTACTCGACCGACTACGACATGCTGCCCAACCAGCGCTGGTCCGGCATGCGGTTCGGCTGGTTCGAGACCGTGGCCGCCGAGCTGAAGGCCCAGGGCGTCGACTTCGACCCCACCGATCTGGTCTTCAGCGGGCCCCCGGTGCCGCTGCCGCACCCCAGCGGCTTCCCCAACGTCGGCCACGTGACCAACGCCGAGATGCCCGCCCTGCTGGAGAAGCTCGACCGTTTCGACGGCACCGGGGCCGACCCGGAGGTCGCCGAGGCCGTCGAGGAGATCCGGTCCTGGCTGCGCGACTGCCGTGAGTACGAACTCGATCTGGTCTGCTTCTACCACTGACCCCCGTCGGCGCGGCCGGTCAGCGGCGGCCCAGGCGTCCCCGCACGCGGTCGCGCAGGGAGCGCTTCGGCGCCTGGGCCCTGATCGAGGTGAAGATCATGGTGCCGTTCACCTCGATGGTCGGGCCGTCGGCCGCCGGGCGCGTGCGCACGTCGCGGGTGGACAGCACCGAGCGGCCCGTCACGTGGACCTGGACGCCCTCGGGGACCAGCAGGCGGATGCGGCCGCCGAGGGCGGTGGAGTCCAGGACGATGTGGCGGCGTTGCAGGACCGCCTCGCGCAGGTCCAGCTCCACCGTGCCGAACAGGGCCAGCAGCGGCAGCTTCACCGGGACCACCCAGCGGCCCTCGCGGTGGACGCGGCCGAAGAACGCCGACACCGGGCGGTCGTCCACCTTGATCGGCTGGGTCTCGGCGGGGCTCAGGTCGCCGGTCAGGCCGGTCAGCTCGCCCAGCGTGCGGGCGGCGTAGGCGCGGGAGACGCGCTCGGAGTGCTCCTCCATGGTGAGCCGGCCGTCGGCCAGCGCGTCGCCGAGGGCGGCGGCCACGCGTTCCCGGTCGGCGTCGGAGGCGCGCAGGTCGCGCACGCGCGTCACCCGCTCGACGGGGCGGCGGTCGGAATTGTCCACGGGTTCAGGTTAACGGGCGGCGGCCCCGGAAAACGGGTGGGGGAATGTCGTCCCTCACACCTATCGTCGGACGCATGACGCTCCAACGTCCGCCCGCCGAGCCCGTCGCCGCCGCTCAGGCGGCCATCAGCCTGCGCGGCGTGGTCAAGCGGTTCGGGGAGCTGACCGCCGTGGACGGGCTCGACCTGGAGGTCCCGTCCGGGATCTGCCTGGGACTGCTCGGACCGAACGGCGCGGGCAAGTCGACCACCATGCGGCTGCTGACCGCCCAGGCGCTGGCCGACGAGGGCCGCATCGAGGTGCTGGGGTTCCCGGTGCCGCGCCGGTCCAAGCGGGCGCGGGCGCTGATGGGGGTCGTCCCGCAGCAGGACAACCTCGACGAGGAGCTGACCGCCCAGGAGAACCTGGAGGTCTTCGCGCACCTGTACCGGGTCCCGCGCGGGGAGCGGCGGCGGGCCGTCGACGAGGCCCTGGAGATCGCGCACCTGACCGGGCGGCGGCACACCCGCGTCGACGGGCTGTCGGGCGGGATGCGGCGGCGGCTGCTGATCGCCCGGGGGCTCGTGCACCGGCCCCGGCTGGTGCTGCTGGACGAGCCGACCGTGGGGCTGGACCCGCAGGTGCGGGCCGAGCTGTGGGGGCTCATCGACGGGCTGCGGTCGCGCGGGACGACCGTGCTGATGTCCACGCACTACATCGAGGAGGCCGAACGGCTCGCCGACCAGTGCGCGCTGATGTCGCGCGGGAAGGTGATCGCCCGCGGCGCGCCCGGCGCGCTCGTCGCCGAGTACGCCGGGGAGGTCGTCGTCGAGCACTACGGGCCTCCCGAGCGGCTGGCCGAGGTCGAGGGCGTCGCGCGCGCCGCCGGGCTGCCCACGCGGCGGACCGGGCCCTCGGTGTCGGTGCTGAAGGCCGAGACCATCCCGCCGTCGCTGGACGACGAGCTCGGCCCGGACGGGGTGCGGCGCGCGGCCAGCCTGGAGGACGTGTTCGTGGTGCTGACCGGGGAGCGGGTCGAATGAACGCGCGCCGTCGAGCGGAGGCGAGGCCATGACCGCCGCGGGCGGGGACGGGACCGTGGACACGGGCGAGGCGCGGGTGCGGTGGTTCGAGCCCGCGCCGGTGAAGGGGATCTGGCGGCACGAGTTCGCGCTGTACAAGCGGTACTGGCGGTCGCAGTCGTTCGCGTCGATGGTGGAGCCGACGTTCATGCTGCTGGCGTTCGGCTACGGCTTCGGGGCGCTGGTCGCGGCCGTGCGGGGGTTCTCCTACCTGGACTTCGTGGCGACCGGCGTGGTGGGGACGGCGGCGCTGTTCACGTCGGTGTTCCCGGCGATGTTCAACACCTACATCCGGCGCACCTACCAGCACTTCTACGACGCGATGCTGGCCGCGCCGGTGGACGTGCACGAGCTGGTGACCGGCGAGGCGCTGTGGATCGCCGCCAAGTCGTCGGTGTACTCGTGCACGCCGCTGCTGGTGGGGATGCTGTTCGGGCTCGACCCGTCGGCCGGGATGCTGCTGGTCCCGGTGATCGTGTTCTGCACGGCGCTGGGGTTCGGGCTGTTCGGGATGTGGACCTCCTCGGTGGTGCCGTCGCTCAACTCGTTCGACTACGTGATCACCGGGGTGGTGACGCCGCTGATGCTGGTGGCGGGCACGTTCTTCCCGGTGGAGGCGCTGCCGGAGTGGGTGCGCGGGGTCGGCCTGCTGAACCCGCTGTACCACTGCGTGGAGCTGGTGCGGCACGCGGTGTTCGGGCTGCGCCCGCTGGCCGATCTGGGGCATCTGGCGGCGCTGCTGGTGTTCGCGGCCCTGATGTGGGTGATCGCGGTGCGGGGCATGCGGAAACGGCTCGTCGACTGACCCCTCCGCCCGCCGGTAAGCGATCGTTGACCCGGGTGACACCGGGGGCCTAGCCTTCGTGAAACTTTCTCGCCTTTGATCGTCCCCCGGTCGATCGCCACGGTTCACGAAAGGGGCGGCCGATGACGTCGGACGGCGTCACCCCCCGCGACAGGCAGGCGAGGTTCGCCGCCTACGCCGCGTTCGGTGTCCAGGGGCTCTGCTTCGCCACGCTGGTGACCCAGGTCCCGCAGATCCAGAAGTCCCACCACCTCAGCGACGCCGTGCTGTCGCTGGTGCTGCTGATGGTGCCGCTCGTCGCGGGCGTGGGCAGCGTGCTGTCGGAGTTCCTGTTCCGGAGGGTCGGCAGCGGGCTGGTGCTGCGGGTCGCGCAACCCCTGGAGTGCCTAATGATCCTGCTGGTGGGCTGCACCGGCGACAACGACCTGGCGCTGTACGTCGCGGTCGCGCTGTTCGGCCTGCTGGTCGGCGCGGTGGACGCCTCCATGAACGCCCAGGCCGTCGCGGTCGAGCGCCGCTACGGCGTCAGCCTGATCACCGGCTTCTACGCGGTGTGGAGCATGGCGGGCATCGCGGGCGGCCTGTGGGCCGCGCTGTCCAACAGGCTGGACCTGGCGCTGCCGGCCGGGTTCGGGATCGTCACGGCCGTCGGCCTGGCGGTGGCGCTGGTCACCGGGCGGCGGCTGATGACCAAGGCCGAGGAGGCCGCCGGGCAGCCGTCGCCGCAGGAGCTGAAGGCCGCCGGGCAGCGCGTGCCGTGGCGGCCGATCCTGCTGGTCGGCGCGGCGATGGCGGCGTTCTACCTGGCCGACGCGGCGCTGTCGAGCTACGGCGCCAAGTACCTGGACGACGAGCTGGGCGGCTCCGCCGCCGTCGCGCCGCTCGGCTACGTCTTCTACCAGGTCGCCATGGTGGTCAGCCGGGTCGGCGCGGACCTGCTGGTGCGCCGCCGGGGCGCGGTGTGGGTGGTGCGCGTCGGCGGGCTGGTCGGCCTGGCCGGCATGGCCGCGGTGGTCGCCGCGCCGAACGTGCTGGTGGCGATCCCCGCGTTCGCGCTGGTCGGCCTGGGGCTCAGCGTCGTCGCGCCGGTGTCCTACACCGCCGCCTCACGGGTGGACCCGACCGGGCTCGGCGTCGCGGTCGCCCGCGTGAACATCTTCAACTACGTCGGCTTCGTGCTCGGCGCGGCCGTCGTCGGCGCGATCGCCCCGCTGGACGACCGGCACGGGCTGCGGATCGCGTTCGTCGTGCCGACCGTGCTGGTGCTGGTGATCCTGGCGGTGGCCAGGTCGTTCGACCCGGCGCCGGCGCCGGGGGCGCGGCCGGGCGCGCCGGTCGCCGAACGCCCCACGGTGTGACCTCCGCGGAAAGCGAAACGGCCGTCCGGGCAACCACCGGGCGGCCGTTCCGCGTTCTCGGAAGGTCTAGACGTGCTCCTGCGTGGGTTCGTGAACGGGGCTGTCGTGCTCCTCCAGCGCCGCCACGGCGCGCTCGCCCGCGTCCTGCGCCTGCTCGGGCGTCAGGTCCTTGGCCGCCTGCTCCAGCGCCAGCAGCGCCGCGTCCACCGCGGTGCGGGCGGTGACGGCGTTCTCCTGGGCGCGTTCGAGATCACCGAGCCCCACCAGGTCGAAGGCCACCTGGGCGTCGTGCGTGGCCATCTTCAGCTGCCGCACGGCCTCGTCAAGACTCATCGTTCCCTCCCTCGCCTCGGGTCGCGTACCTACCCGCGAGCACGGTCGGTAATCGCGCCGGCCAGCAGATCGACGGCCTCTGTGAGGCGGCTCTCACCGAGCCCGGCATAGCCGAGGACCAGCGCGGGCGGCGCCTTGCGGCCCCGGTCCGGCCCCCACATGCCCGCCGCGCCCTCCACCGCGACGCCCGCCTCGGCCGCCGCCGCGACCACCGCGGACTCCTCGCAGCCGTCGGGCAGCTCCACGTACACGTGGATCCCGGCGGACACGCCGCGCACGACCGCGCCGGGCAGCCGCGTCCGCAGCGCGCCGACCAGCGCGTCGCGGCGGGCGCGGTAGCGGCGGCGCATCGCGCGCAGGTGCCGGTCGTAGCCCCCGGACGCCAGCAGGTGCGCCAGCGCGTGCTGGTCGAGGGCGGGCGCGCCCAGGTCGTTGAGCAGGCGGTGGTGGCGCAGCCGTTCGGCCCACTCCGGCGGCGCGACGACCCAGCCGAGCCGCAGCGCGGGGGCCAGGGCCTTGCTGACCGACCCGAGCAGCGCGACGCGGTCGGGGTCGATGCCCTGGAGGCACCCGACCGGGTCGCGGTCGTAGCGGAACTCGGCGTCGTAGTCGTCCTCGATGATCAGACCGTCCACGCGGCGGGCCCAGGCGACCAGCTCGGCGCGGCGGCGCGGCGACAGCACCACCCCGGTCGGGTACTGGTGGGCGGGGGTGACCAGCACGGCGCGCGCCCCGGTGCGCTCCAGCGCGGCGACGTCCAGGCCCTCGCCGTCCACCGGGACGCGGTCCAGCGCGATCCCGGTCGCCCGCAGCATCGGGATCTGCCGGTCGCTGGTCGGGTCCTCCACGGCCAGCCGGGTGTGCCCGTCGTCGGCCAGCAGCCGGGTCAGGGTGGACAGGCCGTGCGCCACCCCACCCATGATCACGACCTGGTCGGCGGTCGTCGCGGCGGCGCGCACCCGGCCCAGGTAGCCCGCCAGCTCGGCGCGCAGCACCGGCTCGCCGCCGGGGTCGGGGTAGGTCAGCAGCTCGTCGTGGGGGGCGGTGCGCAGCACCGCGCGCAGCGCCGCCAGCCAGCGTTCCCGGGGGAACGCCGCCAGGTCGGGACGGCCCGGCCGCAGGTCATGGCTGATCACGAGGTCGGCGACGGGCGCCGCGGGCGGCGGGCCGGACGCCATGGCCGGCCGCGGCGGCGCGGGCTCGTCGGGACGGGCCAGCGGTGCCACCCGGGTGCCGTCGCCGCGCCGCGCGGTCAGGAAGCCCTCGGCGATCAGCTGCTCGTAGGCCGTGACGACGACGCCGCGCGAGACCTCCAGGTCGCGGGCCAGGTCGCGGCTGGAGGGAAGCCGGGTGCCGGCGGTCAGCCGCCCGGCCCGCACGGCCGCGCGGAAACCGGCCGCGATCTGCGCGGCCAGCCGGCCCGCCGACCGGTCGAGGGGTAGATGCAGATCGGTCACATCCGGCTCAGCGTCCTTCGTGCCGTTCCCGTCACACCTGAAGGCTTGGTCCACGGAACGCGACCGGAATTGGCCCTGGGTTCGAGTCCATGCCGCTTCTAGCGTTCCTGTCATGACCTCCTCAACCAGTCCCCGGGGCATGACCGGCGCGGCCGTCGCGATGACCGGCGTGGGCTCGCTCACCGCCGTGTCGGCCGTGCTCGCCGACTACCCCGTCTTCGGCGGCCAGGCCGTCCGGTACACCGTGGCCGCCGCCATCCTGTTCCTGGTCGCCCGGTTCGTCGGGCCGCGCCGCCGGGTGCGGCCGACGGCGCGGGACTGGCTGCTGCTGACCGCGCTGGCGGCGACGGGGCTGGCGGCGTTCAACGTGTTCATCGTCGCCGCCACCGCCGACACCTCCCCCGCCACGATCGGCACGGTGATCGCCACGGTGCCGGTCGCGCTGGCGCTGGTCGGGCCGCTGCTGGAACGCCGCCGCCCCGCGCCCCGCGTCGTCGCCGCCGCGCTGGTGGTCACGGCGGGCGCGGCGCTGGCCAACGGCCTGGGCGGCGGCACCCTGCGCGGGCTGCTGCTGGCGCTGGGCGCGCTGGCCGGGGAGGTGTGCTTCTCGCTGCTGGCCGTCCCGCTGCTGCCCCGGCTCGGGCCGGTGCGGGTGTCGGCGTACTCGGCGGCGCTGGCGGTACCGATGCTGCTGGCCGTCGGGCTGGCCGTGGACGGGCGCGGGCTGCTGCGGGCTCCCACGGGGGCGGAGTTCGCGGCGCTGTTCTACCTGTCGGTGATCATCACGGTGGGGGCGTTCCTGCTGTGGTACGACGCGCTGGGGCGGCTCGGCGCGGACCGCGCGGGCCTGTTCGCCGGGCTGATCCCGGTGAGCGCGGTGGCCACCACCGTCGTACTGGGCCTGGCCTCCCCCACCCCGGCCGACCTGGCGGGCGCAGCCCTGGTCGCCGCCGGAGTCGTGGTAGGGATACGCCCCCCGAAACGCCGCGCCCGCCGCCCCGCCCCGAACCAAGCCCCCGCCGCGCGGCAAGGACGGGGAACCCCACTCCCGACCGCCCACGCAAGCACCTCCGGAGGCTAAGGCCACCTCCCAAGCCCTGCCCGCCCCGAGCCAAGGGAAGGACATGCCGCGCAGCGGGACATCCGAAGACCCCCAAACCCGACCACACACGCAAGCACACCCGGAAAGCCGAGGCCACACCCACGCCATGCCCGCCCCAGACAAGGGCGGGCATGATGCGCTCAGGCGCATGGATGCCGCTGAGGCCAGAGAATCCGAAGGCCACCGAGCCCGGCCACGCACGCGAGCGCGTCCGGAGGCTGAGGCAGGGGGCGGAAGCCGGAGGCGAGGCCCCCTGCCGAAGATCGCGAAGCGATGCAGCGCTCGCCTGCTTTTCGGTCGGTTCCCGAGCCCCCGGGCGAGGGGTTCGGGCCGAAAGGCCGGTCAACACAGCGTTCGGGCACCGAGCCCACGGGCGACAAGGCCGGGTCGCAAGGCCGATCCGAAACAACAGCCCTTACCCTGGGGGCGGCCCCCATCCGGATGACGTGCGAGGAACTTGAGGATGCCTGAGTTCTCCTATACCGACCTGCTGCCGCTCGGTGCCGACGACACCGAGTACCGACTGCTCACCACCGAGGGCGTCTCGACGATCGAGGCGGGCGGGCGCACGTTCCTGCAGGTCGAGCCGGAGGCGCTGCGGCTGCTCACCGAGACGGCCATGCGCGACATCGCGCACCTGCTGCGGCCGGCGCACCTGGCCCAGCTCCGCCGGATCCTCGACGACCCGGAGGCCTCGCCCAACGACCGGTTCGTGGCGCTGGACCTGCTGAAGAACGCGGGCATCGCCTCCGGCGGCATCCTGCCGATGTGCCAGGACACCGGCACCGCGATCGTGATGGGCAAGCGCGGGCAGAACGTCCTGACGTCCGGCCGGGACGAGGAGGCGATCTCGCGCGGCGTGTACGACGCCTACACGAAGCTCAACCTGCGCTACTCCCAGATGGCCCCGCTGACCATGTGGGACGAGAAGAACACCGGCGACAACCTCCCGGCGCAGGTCGAGCTGTACGCCGCCGACGGGGACGCCTACAAGTTCCTGTTCATGGCCAAGGGCGGCGGCAGCGCCAACAAGTCGTTCCTGTACCAGGAGACCAAGGCCGTCCTGAACCCCAAGCGGATGCTCGCCTTCCTGGAGGAGAAGATCCGCTCGCTGGGCACCGCCGCGTGCCCGCCGTACCACCTGGCGATCGTGGTGGGCGGCACCTCCGCCGAGTACGCGCTGAAGACCGCCAAGTACGCCTCGGCGCACTACCTGGACGCGATGCCGACCGAGGGCTCGCCGCTCGGGCACGGCTTCCGCGACCTGGAGATGGAGCGGCAGGTCTTCGAGCTGACCCAGCGGCTGGGCATCGGCGCGCAGTTCGGCGGCAAGTACTTCTGCCACGACGTGCGCGTGGTCCGGCTGCCCCGGCACGGCGCGTCCTGCCCGGTCGCGATCGCCGTGTCGTGCTCGGCCGACCGGCAGGCCCTCGGCAAGATCACGGCGGAGGGCGTGTTCCTGGAGCGGCTGGAGACCGACCCCGCGAAGTACCTGCCGGACACCACGCCCGCCGACCTGGACGGCGACGTCGTGCGCATCGACCTCAACCGGCCGATGGACGAGATCCGCGCCGAGCTGAGCCGCTACCCGGTCAAGACCCGGCTGTCGCTGACCGGCCCGCTGGTGGTGGCCCGCGACATCGCGCACGCCAAGATCAAGGAGCGCCTCGACGCGGGCGAGCCGATGCCGCGGTACCTGCGCGACCACGCCGTGTACTACGCGGGTCCGGCCAAGACGCCCGAGGGGTACGCGTCCGGATCGTTCGGCCCGACCACCGCGGGGCGGATGGACTCCTACGTCGAGCAGTTCCAGGCGGCGGGCGGCTCGATGGTGATGCTGGCCAAGGGCAACCGCTCCCAGCAGGTCACCGACGCGTGCCGCGCGCACGGCGGGTTCTACCTGGGCTCGATCGGCGGTCCGGCGGCGCGGCTGGCGCAGGACTGCATCAGGAAGGTCGAGGTGCTGGAGTACCCCGAGCTCGGCATGGAGGCCGTCTGGAAGATCGAGGTCGAGGACTTCCCGGCGTTCATCGTGGTCGACGACAAGGGCAACGACTTCTTCACCGAGGGCGACACCGGCCCGGTGCTCACCATCGGCCGCCGCTGACGGAGGAGTCGCGCGGGTGGCCGGAGCCGCCGGACCCCGGCCGTTTCCCGTCGGAGCGCGGGGGCTTGTTCCTCTTGCGCTCCTTGGCGGGCTTGGACGTGGGCGCGGGCTCGGGCGTGGTGGTCGGCGTGGTGACCGGCGGCCGTGTTCCGGCGCGGCGGGGACGAGGCGTCGTGCTCGACGGGCTCGGGGTGGGATCGCCCTGGGTGGCCGGGGCGGAGCCCGACGACTGCGGAGCCTGCGGCGGGCGGGACGTCCCGGTGCCGGGGCCCCCGCCGGGGGTCACGGTGACGATCTCGGTGCGGCCGGGCCGGGGCCCGGCCTCGGCGGCGGGCTCGTTGCCCGCCGCCCAGAACGCGAACGCCGCCCCGCCCGCCGCCCAGGCCGCCGCGAACCCGACCCGCCGCGCCATCCGCCAGTGGGAACGCCCGGACGGCGCGCCGAACTCGCGGGGCTCCCACAGCGCCGCGATGGCACGGGCGGGGTCTCCGCCGGCGCGCAGCGGCAGCAGGTCGTGCAGCAGTTCCACGGCCGAGGGGCGCTCGCGCGGGTCCTTGGCCAGGGCGGCCAGCACGGGCGCGCGCAGCGGCTCGGGCAGGTCGCTCAGGTCGGGCGGCAGGTGGATGATGCGCTGCCCGACCCGGTCCGCGGGGCCGGAGCCGAACGGGTGCCGTCCCGTCGCCGCGTAGGCGACCAGGCACCCCCAGCAGAACACGTCGGCGGCGGGCGTGACGGGGCGGCCGGTGAGGCGTTCGGGGGCGATCCAGCCGGGGCTGCCCATGACGGTGCCGGCCTGGGTGGGGCCGTCGATCAGGTCCGGTTCCACCGCGATCCCGAAGTCGATCACGCGTGGGCCGGAGCGGGACAGCAGGACGTTGGCGGGTTTGAGGTCGCGGTGGATCAGGCCCGCGTTGTGGATGGCGGCCAGCGCGACCGCCACGCCGATCCCGACGGCGACGGCCGCGTCCGGCGACAGCGCGCCGCGGTGCTCCACGACCTGCGACAGCGGCGGGCCGTCGATGTACTCGGTGACGATGTAGGGGTGGGTGCGGTCGCTGCCGTCCTCCAGCACCCGCGCGGTGCAGAACGTCGCCACCCGCCGCGCGTAGGCGGCCTCGGCGCGGAACCGCCGCCGCGTCTCGGGGTCGGTGGCCTTCCCCGCCGGCAGCGTCTTGACGGCGACCAGGGCCCCGTCGGAGGCGCGGCCGAGGTAGACGGTGCCCATGCC
Source organism: Actinomadura kijaniata (assembly GCF_014138665.1). Classification (NCBI taxonomy): domain Bacteria; kingdom Bacillati; phylum Actinomycetota; class Actinomycetes; order Streptosporangiales; family Thermomonosporaceae; genus Actinomadura; species Actinomadura kijaniata. Next base: position 78,802 of record NZ_JACJIA010000001.1, on the reverse strand, counting down.
GCCGGTTCCCAGCCGCCCCAGCAGCGTGTGCCCGCCCACCGTCGGCGGATCTCCTGGAAGGAGCGGGGGAACGCCCGGTGGGGCCGGTCGCGCCGTCGTTCTCACGTCAGTTCCTTCCTCAGGGACGACCGCGAGCCCCACGGGGGCCGACGGGAATCCTCGCCTTGCTCCGGTTTCCCGTCCGCCGCCTGACGCGGGACGGCTCACCGCTCCAGCGTCCCCGATCCCCGCTGCCCATGGGATGAAACCTTGCAAAAGGCTTACACGGCCAGTGAAGGTGACTTCCGGGCGGGCGATAGGTCACATTATTGGAAACTGATACCTGTTGGTCCTGAGGTCTCAGCGATGACCACCAGGCCGCTCCGGTATCTTTTCGGCCATGTCTCAGTCAGAGCGCCTCGTGCTCGCGACGCGCTACCGGCTGGTCTCGGAAATCGGTCAGGGTGCCAACGGCACCGTCTGGCGCGGCCACGACGACCTCCTCGATCGCGCGGTGGCGATCAAGGAGTTGCGGCTGCCCGACGACCTCTCCGAGAACGACCGGGTGCTCTTCTACCGCCGCACCCTGCGCGAGGCGCGCGCGCCCGCCCAGCTGCGCGCGGACTCCATCATCGAGGTCTACGACGTCGTCATCGAGGCCGGGCGGCCCTGGATCGTGATGGAGCTGATCGAGGCGCCCAGCCTGGAGGAGCTCATCGAGCGCTCCGGGCCGCTGCCGCCCGAACGGGTCGCGCACATCGGCCGCCGTCTGCTGGACGCGCTGGCCATCGCGCACAAGGCCGGGATCGTGCACCGCGACCTCAAGCCGTCCAACGTCATGCTGGACGGCGACCGGGTCGTGCTCACCGACTTCGGGCTGGCGTTTTCCGACGGTTCGACCAGCCTCACCAAGACCGGCCACTTCATGGGCTCGCCCGCCTACGTCGCGCCCGAGGTGGCCGCCGGGCGCAAGGCGACCCCGCAGTCGGACCTGTGGTCGCTGGGCGCGACCCTGTACGCCGCGCTGGAGGGCCGCCCGCCGTTCGAGCGCGAGAACGTCATCGCCACCCTCAGCGCCCTGGCCAACGAGTCCACCCCGCCCATGCCCAACGCGGGCCCGCTGGCGCCGGTGGTGTCCGGCCTGCTGGAGAAGAACCCGACCCGGCGGCTCAGCCACGAGCGCGCGGTGGACAAGCTGGATCGCGCCATCGCCGGGCCGCGGTCGGCGCGCCGCCGCGGCGCCCCCGACCCGCGCTACCGGCTGCTGCTGGTGGTGGCGCTGGTGAGCGCGATCGTCGCGTCCTGCGGCATCGGCGCGACCGCCCTGGTCGTGGGGATGATGCGGGAGAGCCCCGGCCCCTCGCCCACCGGCCGGCAGCAGCCCGACGCCACGCGGAGCGCGCCGCCCGCCCCGGCCGGCGACACGACGCTGGTGATCCGCGCCACCGGCGACACCTGCAAGATCTTCGTGGCGGAGCCGGCCCGGACCCTCCAGGTGCTCGCCAACGAGACGCTCCCGCGCGGCGCGGTCCGCCAGTACGACCAGCCCCGCCTGAACGTGGTGGTCTACGACCCGTCGGCCTGCGACGTGTGGGTGAAGGGCGAGCAGCAGCCGCCCGGCAAGCCGGGGCAGCGCAAGTCCTACACGATCACCAAGAAGTCCTGAGCACGGCGGCGGGCCCCGACAGGACCTCCTCCTCCCCGAGGAGATCTCCGTCGCGCTCATCGAAGATGAGGGTCACCTGAACCGGGCCGAGACCGACGCCGACCGCCGGGCCCCGTCCGTGGCCGTCACGGATCTCGGCCATGCGGCCCTCGGGCGCCACGATCTCCCGGCCGGAGCCGTCGGGGGCCGTCCACACCTCACGGCGCGGACGCGCCCTGAGATCCGCGATCCCACCCGGTACCCCTCCACCGCCGCTCCGATCCACGCCAGGCGGCGCACGGCGTTCTCGTCATGCGGGGTCATCGGCTCTCCCTCCGGGGGAGATGTCCGGAAAGGAGCCGGCGGCTGCGCCCGGATGCGACCGCCCGAACGGGGAATGGCCCATGTCGATCAGAAGCTATGCATGGTGCAGGGCACGCACGTTCGCTGAGTGAGGTGGTCGACGATGACCGAGCAGGCCGGGGAGTTCCGGATCGAGCACGACTCGATGGGAGAGGTGCGGGTTCCCGCGACGGCGAAGTGGCGCGCGCAGACGCAGCGGGCCGTGGAGAACTTCCCGATCTCCGGCCGGGGGCTGGAGCCCGCGCACATCGCGGCGCTCGGCCAGATCAAGGCCGCCGCGGCGACCGTGAACGCCGAGCTCGGCGTCGTCCAGGAGGATCTGGCCGCCGCGATCCGGGAGGCCGCCCAGGAGGTGGCCGCGGGCCGCTGGAACGACCAGTTCCCCATCGACGTCTTCCAGACCGGCTCCGGCACCTCCTCGAACATGAACGCCAACGAGGTCATCGCCACTCTCGCCCAGGAGCGCCTGGGCCGCCCGGTCCACCCCAACGACCACGTCAACGCGTCCCAGTCGTCCAACGACGTGTTCCCGTCCTCGATCCACATCGCGGCGACCGGCGCGGTCGTCAACGACCTGATCCCGGCGCTGCGGCACCTGGAGGCGTCGCTGGGCCGCAAGGCGGTCGAGTTCGCCCGCGTGGTGAAGTCCGGGCGCACGCACCTGATGGACGCGACGCCGGTGACGCTGGGCCAGGAGTTCGGCGGCTACGCGGCGCAGATCCGGTACGGCGTGGAACGCGTGGAGGCGGCGCTGCCCCGGCTCGCCGAGCTCCCGTTGGGCGGCACGGCGGTCGGCACCGGCATCAACACCCCCGTGGGCTTCTCCTCGCGCGTCATCGAGGAGATCGCCCGCGCCACCGGCCTGCCCCTCACCGAGGCCCGCGACCACTTCGAGGCGCAGGGCGCCCGGGACGGCCTGGTGGAGGTCTCCGGCGCGCTCAAGACGATCGCCGTCTCCCTCACCAAGATCGCCAACGACCTGCGATGGATGGGCTCGGGCCCGCGCGCGGGGCTGGCCGAGATCCGCCTGCCCGACCTGCAGCCCGGCTCCTCGATCATGCCGGGCAAGGTGAACCCGGTGGTGCCCGAGGCGGTCGCCCAGGTCGCCGCGCAGGTCATCGGCAACGACGCGGCGATCACGTTCGGCGGCGCGTCGGGCAACTTCGAACTCAACGTGATGCTCCCGATGCTCGCCCGCAACGTCCTGGAGTCGATCACCCTGCTGGCCAACGCCTCCCGCCTGCTGGCCGACCGCACGATCGACGGCGTCGAGGCCGACGAGGAGCGGGCCCGCGAGTACGCCGAGTCGTCCCCGTCCATCGTGACGCCGCTGAACCGCTACATCGGCTACGAGGAGGCCGCCAAGGTCGCCAAGCAGGCCCTGGCGGAGCGCAAGACGATCCGCCAGGTGGTCCTGGAACGCGGCTACGTCAAGGAGGGCAAGCTCACCGAGGAGCAGCTGGACGCGGCCCTGGACGTCCTGGCGATGACGAACCACGACCGAACCTGACCACAGGAACCGAACCCCCGAGGGGAATGGGGGGAGGGGCGAAGCCCCACGAGGGGTGTGGGGCGAAGCCCCACGAGGGGTGTGGGGGCGGAGCCCCTGCCGGGGTGTGGGGCGGAGCCCTGCCAGGGGGTGTGGGGGACGGAGTCCCTCGCCGGGGGTCCAAGGGGGCTGGCCCCCTTGCCAGGGTTCGCAGCACGACGAAAGCGAAGCGCCAGCGAAGTCTTTCGGCGTGCGCGGGCCCGATGTGGGGGTTTGGGGGGACGGTCCCCCCAAGGCCAACACAGCCGCTTTCGCCGCAGAACCGCGCAGACCCCCAGCAATATCGGGGGTCTACACCCAACCGGAAACCCCAACCCCCGCTCAGTACCACCCAGAAGCCTGAAGGTGATTCCAGGCAGAGCAAGGGGACCCGTACCGGTTCTTGATGTAGCGCAACCCCCAGCGGACCTGCGTGCGGGGGTCGGTGCGCCAGTCGGAGCCGGCGCTGGCCATCTTGGTGCCGGGCAGCGCCTGCGGGATGCCGTAGGCGCCGGTGGACGCGTTGTGGGCCCGTTCGTTCCAGCGGCTCTCGCGCGCCCACAGGCGCTCCAGGCAGCGGAACTGGCGGGAGTTGCGCCAGCCGTACCGCGCCATCATGGTGTGCGCGATCAGCTTGTTGCGCTCCGCGCGTCCCATCCGGCCGCGCAGCTTCAGTTCCCGGCGTTCGTGGACCTGCTGCTGGTTCGCCGTCGCGGTGTGCGCCGCGCCGCGGTCGGCGGCGGCGTTCCCCACGGGGGAGGTCGCCAGCGGCGCGCAGACCAGCGCGGTCGCGGACCCGAGCGAGACGATCCGCACTACGGTGCGTGTGAGAGAGGACACGCGGAGTAGCGTGCAGCGGTCCGCGACACGGCGGGCGACAGATTCCGTGCTCCCGGACCGGGCCTTTGCCGAACCGTTGGCGTGCGGTGCCCGAGCGGGCGGACAAAAGGGGCGGGCCGGAGCCCGCCCCTCCGTCACGGTGAACGGACGAACGTCGCGCACCACCCGATTTCCGGGCCGGATGCGCGGAGCACCCGTGCGCTATGCCCCGTTTAGTACCAGCCGCGCGAGTGGGAGTGACCCAGCGCGCGGCAGGGCGTCTTGTACCGGCCCTTGATGTACCTCAGTCCCCACTTGATCTGGGTCGCGGGGTTGGTGCGCCAGTCCTTGCCCGCGCTGCGCATCTTGCGGCCGGGCATCGCCTGCGGGACGCCGTAGGCGCCGGACGAGCGGTTGCGCGCCTTGTGGTTCCAGCCGCTCTCCCTCTGCCACAGCTTCACCAGGCACTTGTACTGGCGGTTGGACCAGCCGCGCTTGGCGACCATCTTCTTGGCGATGGCCTTGTTGCGCGCGGCGCGGGAGAGCTTCTTCTTGGCCTTGGCCGTGACGGCGGCAACCTGGGCGGTCCGGGCCGAGGACGGCGCCGAGGCCGACACCGAGGTGGGGGCGGCCGCCTGGGCGGGAACGGTCTCGGCGACGACGCCGAAGGACAGGGTGGCGGCGGCCAGCAGGGTGGCGGAACGGCGGGCGGTGGAACGACGCGACGACTTACGGGACAAAGCAGACCTTTCATCGTGCTGGACGGACCGGTCGGTCCAGCGGGTGACCACCTCGGGGCAGCCCGGACCCACCCGGGAACGGGGGGACGACCGGGGGCTGGGCGCGGCGCGCCGGTGGCGGCTGCGCGGGAGGGCACGCGGGCAGCGGCACCCGTGGGGGGTGGCTGCGCGCGATCCGAGGTGAGTGGCGGCGGACGCGCGGGAGGCGGCGTCCCCGCTCAGGGGATCTGGGCGCCGAACGCCGGATGCGTTCGCGCCGTTTGTGGGCCTGTCGAGGAGGCCGGCCGCGTCATCGCGGCATCGTGCTCGCACGGAGGGCTCCGTGCGTCTTCGGTCGGGGTGGCACCGTCATGAGCGGTGCGCCCCACCGGGCGGTCGCGGCCGTGGTGACCGGCCGCCCGGAGTCAGGGTGTGCGTCCCGGTACCGGCCGGCGCTCCGGCCGCTCGGTACCGTCGACGCCGGCGCTCAGTACCAGCCGACGCGCTGGGAGTGCGCCCAGGCGCCGCAGGGCGTCTTGTAGCGGTTCTTGATGTAGCCGAGGCCCCACTTGATCTGGGTCCGGGCGTTGGTGCGCCAGTCGGCGCCCGCGCTGGCCATCTTGGGGCCGGGCAGCGCCTGCGGGATGCCGTAGGCGCCGGAGGACGGGTTCTTGGCGGTGACGCGCCAGCCGCTCTCCTTGTTCCACAGCTTCACCAGGCAGGCGAACTGGCCGCTGCCGCCCATGCCGTAGGACGGGAGCATCGCCTTGGCGACCTGCTGCGCCTGGCCGGCGGGCATCGGGTCGGGACCCGCGCCGCCACCGCCGCCGTCGTTGTCGTTGTCGCCCTTGCTCGCGGACTTGGGCTTCTCGGTGGGGATCGGCTCGCCCTTGGGCAGCAGCTTGGGGTTCTTGCCGGAGGAGCCGCGGATCGCGCGGGAGGCGCGCTCGAACGCGGCCTTGCGGCGCATCTGCTGCTCCAGCATCGGGTCGACCGGCGCGGCGGCGTCGGCCAGCGGCTGGGCGTCGGACGGCTTGGCGCCGGGTGCGGCCTGCGGCTTGGAGTCGCCGGTGAGCGCGAACGCGGCGACCGAGCCGCCGCCCACCACCACGGCCACGCCGGCGGCCACCGCGGCGATCTTCAGTCCGGTGCGGCCGGAGCGCGCGCCCTTGGCGGGCCGGCCGGCCAGCGGGTCGACCACGACCAGCGGGGCGGGTCCGCTGCCGCCGACCGGCGGCAGCCCGGCGGTGTCGCCGGAGCGGCTGTCGCCGCCCCCGGACGGGCCGGTGAAGGCCGCGCCCGCGACCTTGCGGTCCTCGGGGTGCTCGGCGAGCGGGTGGGCCGCCCCCTGCGGGGGTTCGGACTCCGCGCCCCGGGGGTTGTGTCGATCGTCGCGCCTGGGGGACCCGAACGAGTCTCCGAGCAAGGCGGTCCTTCCGACGGTCGCACGCGCATGGACACGCGGGCGAGTGCCTTCACCCCTGGCCCGGCCGCCGCCCGTGTCCCGGACGGCCCCGGTCCTGAGCGGCGCGCTCCGGCCGGGATCAGGGTCCGCGGTGGCCGGGTTCGCCCCACTCGGGGTGCTTACGGGGACACACAATGCCCGAAGCCGAGGGATGCTCCGCAACCAAATCGAGACAGATGCTCTGGGCGGGACGGTTGTCAACTCGCCCCAAGAAATGGCAAAACCCCAGCCAGTACTGGGTTTCTTTACTTCCGCCTTAGTTCATGTGACCTTCATCACAAGTACACGGGGTGATGTTTAATGATCACTCTCCGCGACGGAATCGACGGCCCCCGCCACACGCGCCAAGGGGCGTCCCGACGGCCGAAAAGACCCCGAAACGCCCCTCGTATAACTATTTGTCGACTTTTATCCGGTGACGTCGCCGAGCATGTCGGTGACCAGCGCCGCGATCGGCGAGCGCTCCGAACGCGTCAGCGTCACGTGCGCGAACAGCGGGTGGCCCTTGAGCCGCTCCACGACCGCCGCGACGCCGTCGTGCCGTCCGACCCGCAGGTTGTCGCGCTGGGCGACGTCGTGGGTGAGCACCACCCGCGAGCCCGCGCCGATCCGCGACAGCACCGTCAGCAGCACGCCGCGCTCCAGCGACTGCGCCTCGTCCACGATCACGAACGAGTCGTGCAGCGACCGGCCCCGGATGTGGGTGAGCGGCAGCACCTCCAGCATCCCCCGGTCCAGCACCTCCTCGATGACCTCGGGCGTCGTCACGGCCGAGAGCGTGTCGTAGACCGCCTGGGCCCACGGCGACATCTTGTCGCCCTCGGTGCCCGGCAGGTAGCCCAGCTCCTGGCCGCCGACCGCGTACAGCGGCCGGAACACCACGACCTTGCGGTGCCGGCCCCGCTCCAGCACGGCCTCCAGGCCCGCGCACAGCGCCAGCGCCGACTTGCCGGTCCCGGCGCGCCCGCCCAGGGAGACGATGCCGATGTCCTCGTCCATCAGCAGGTCCAGGGCGATGCGCTGCTCGGCGGACCGGCCGCGCAGCCCGAACGCCTCCCGGTCGCCGCGCACCAGCCGCACCGACTTGTCGGGCTGGACCCGGGCGAGCGCGGAGCCGCGTTCCGACAGCAGCCGCAGCCCGGTGTGGCACGGCAGGCCCCGCGCCTCCTCCAGGTCCGTGCCGCCGGTCTCGTACAGCTCCTCGACCTGCGCGGCGCCGACCTCCAGCTCGCGCATGCCGGTCCACCCGGACTCCACCACCATCTCGGCCCGGTACTCCTCGGCGGCCAGGCCCACCGCCGACGCCTTGACGCGCATCGGCAGGTCCTTGGAGACCAGGACGACGTCGCGGCCCTCCCGCGCCAGCCAGCCGGCCACCGACAGGATGCGGGTGTCGTTGTCGCCGAGCCGGAACCCGTCGGGCAGCACGCTGGGGTCGGAGTGGTTGAGCTCCACCCGCAGCGTTCCGCCCTGGTCGCCGATCGGCAGGGCCTCGTCGAGCCGGCCGTGCTCCAGCCGCAGGTCGTCCAGGGTGCGGAGCGCCTGACGGGCGAAGTAGCCGAGCTCGGGGTGGTGACGCTTGGCCTCGAGTTCGGTGATGACGACGATGGGGAGTACGACCTCGTGCTCGGCGAACCGGGTCATCGCTCCCGGGTCGGCCAGCAGGACACTGGTGTCGAGGACGTACGTGCGCCGGTCCACCGCCCCCGAGGAGGCGGACTGCCCGGACGGGCCGGACGCGGGACGGCGCGGAGGGGTTGTGGCCACTCGATCTCCCTGGGAATGGGGGAACTACCGGTGGCGCACCGGTCCGCCTCTCGAAGGGCACGCGCCGGCGGGCGGACGCGGCCGGAGGCGGTCAGCGTGGGACGTTCCAAGGCTGGGGAGGACTCCGCCAGCGAGGAGGGTCCCTCAGGAACCGAAGCGCCGGTGGCGCGCGGCATACGACCGCAGAGCCCGCAGGAAGTCGACCTTCCGGAAGTCCGGCCAGTGGACCTCGCAGAAGTAGAACTCCGAATGCGCGCTCTGCCAGAGCATGAAGCCGGACAGACGCTGTTCCCCCGAGGTCCGGATGACCAGGTCGGGGTCCGGCTGGCCGCGCGTGTAGAGATGCTCGGCGATGTGCTCGACGTCGAGGACCTCGGCGAGCTCCTCGATGCTGGTGCCCCTGCCCGCCTGCTCCAGGAGCAGTGAGCGCACCGCATCAGCGATCTCACGTCTACCTCCATACCCAACCGCGACGTTCACAATCAGGCCGGGGGCGTCAGATGTCGCTTCGCCCGCATCTTTAAGGACACGTGCGGTTTTGTCGGGCAGGAGGTCGAGGGCGCCGACGGGCTTGACGTGCCAGCCGTCGGCGGCCAGCTTCCGGACGGTGTTCTCGATGATCTGGAGCAGGGGCTCCAGTTCCCGGGCGGGCCGGTTGAGGTTGTCGGTGGACAGCAGCCACAGCGTGACCACCTCCACGCCCGCCTCGACGCTCCACTGGAGCAGGTCGGAGATCTTGTCGGCGCCGCGCTGGTGGCCGCGGTTGACGTCGGGCAGTCCCATCTCGCGGGCCCAGCGGCGGTTGCCGTCCAGGATCACGCCGACATGGCGGGGGACGACGTCGGTGGGCAGCGACTGCTCGACCCGCCGTTCGTACATCCGGTAGGCGACGTCGCGCACCACCCCGTAGGGTTTGCTGCGCCGGATCGCCGCGAAGACCGTCGCACCGCCGGACGGGTCCCGGCGCACCCTGTCCCCCATCGGATCTTCTCCTTCGAGCGCGCGTCCCCCGTTGGAACGCCTCCCAATTATGGCCCCCGCCGCGGGGTCGTCCCACCGGAACGGCCCCTCCTGAATACCGTCCAGGATCGGTCGGGCGCGGAGGTGAACCCCGGGGAACGTCCCGGCGACGAGCCCCGGTGCACCGCCCGGTAGCCCACGCCGGCGCGTTCGGCCTCGACGAGCAGATCGTCCAGGAAGCGGGCCAGCGCGGCGGAGGTGAGCACCGCGCGGACGCCGTGCCCGCCCGCGCCCCAGGCGTCGAGCACGGCCCGGCGGGCCAGCCGCCAGCGGCCCTCCACCGCCCGGCGCGGATCGCGGGGCCCCACCCACATCGAGGAGGTGCGCAGCGCGCAGCGCAGCTCGCCGGTGCTGGCGACGTCCCCGCGGTCCCGGTAGCGGAAGGCGAACAGCTCGGGTTCCCGGCCCGCCCCCGCGGGCTCGGGGAACCGGTCGTCGGGGTCGGGCCAGCGGGCGGCCTGCGGCGACCCGTCGGACCGCGCGGCGGCCACCTGCTCGGCGAGCGCGGCCAGGAAGTACCCGCAGCGCTCCCCCACCGCGCCGAACGGGTCCCCGTCGCGCCGCAGCTCCAGGGTGACCTCGAAGGGCGTGCCGCCCCGGTCGCGCGACGGGACCGGGAGCACTCCCAGCGACGTTCCGTCCAGACACCGGATCCAGCCCACGCCCGACCCCCTCGTCCGATCCCCCACGAGGAACGTTAGGCCAGGTCATCCCCATGATCACACCTAACGGACCCCGGGATCGGGTAAGGATCGGCCCGTCCCGGCGTCCTCAGGCCCGCGGCCCCTCGGCGCGGGCGCGCTCGACGTGCTCCAGGGCGGTGCGCAGGCGGGCCAGCCACTCGTCGGTGTTCTTGCCGACCAGGCGGACGCACCAGGCCAAGGCGTCGCTGCGGCTGCGCGCCACCCCGGCCTCGACCAGGGTGTCCAGCACGCGGCGCTCGGGCTGGCGGAGCCGGGTCATCACCGGCACCGACAGGGTGGTGAACATCTCCCGGTGGCCGCCGCAGGCCACCCCCCACGACACCTTCTGGCCGAAGCGGTGCTCGGCCTCGCGGGCGATGGCGATCCGCTGGTCGCGGGTCGACTCGCGGAACCGGCCGACATGGCCGGCGATCCGCGCCGCGCGCTCGGTCTCGGAGACCTCCTCGGCGCCGCCGGAGGCGGTGGCCGGCTCGGGCAGCCGCCCGATCACGCTGATCTCCTCGCGGTCCAGCACGATCTCCGGCGGACCGGTGAACCAGCCGTCGGGGAGGCGGCCGGTGAACCAGCCCCGCACCTCCTCGACCGCTTCGCTCGTAGTCATGTAATCAAAATTACAAGTCCATCCGGGCCTGGTCGAGCCTCCATGGCCATTGACACCGGCCAAATTTTGAGAGTCACTGTCATTTAGTAGAGAGAATCAATTGGGGGTAACTCTCATGACGATGCCGGAGGCGCGGCCCGACCCGCGGCGCTGGTGGGGACTGGGCGCGCTCGCGCTCGCCCTGCTGACGCTGGGGTTCGACCTGACGATCCTGAACGTGGCCCTGGCCACCCTCTCGGAGGAGCTGCCCGCGGGCACCAGCGCGCTGCAGTGGATCGTGGACTCCTACGTGCTGGTGTTCGCGGCCCTGCTGCTGCCCGCCGGGCTGCTCGGCGACCGGTTCGGCCGCAGGCGGCTGCTGCTGGCGGGCATGGCGGTGTTCGGCGCCGCGTCGCTGGCCGGGGCGCTCGCGGACGGCGTCACCGGCGTGATCGTGGCGCGCGTCTTCATGGGGGCCGGCGCGGCGGTGATGATGCCGCTGTCGATGTCGATCCTGCCGACGATCTTCCCGCCGCACGAGCGCACCCGCGCCGTCGCCGTCTGGTCGGCGGCCACCGCGCTCGGCCTGCCGCTGGGGCCGCTGCTGGGCGGCTGGCTGCTGGAGAACTTCTGGTGGGGCTCGATCTTCCTGCTGAACGTGCCGGTCGTCGCGGCCGCCGGGCTGGCGGTGGCGTTCCTGCTGCCCGAGTCGCGCGCCGCGGACGCGCCGCGGCTGGACGGGTTCGGGGCGCTGCTGTCGACGGCGGGGCTGGTCGCGTTCGTGTACGGGGTGATCGAGGGGCCGGTGCGCGGCTGGGGCGACCCGCTCACCCTGGGCGCGCTCTGCGGCGGCCTGGCGCTGCTGGCGGCGTTCACGCTGTGGGAGCGGCGCGTGGCGGCCCCGCTGATGGACGTGTCGCTGTTCCGCGACCGGATCTTCGTGTGGGCGCTGGGCGCGGGGATCGTCGGGACGCTGGTGATGGCGGGCGTCCTGTTCGTGCTGCCGCAGTACCTCCAGGTCGTGCGGGGCAACGGGGTGTTCGGCACCGGCCTGCGTCTGGTCCCCATGCTGGCGGGCCTGCTGGCGGGCGGGATCGCCACCGACCGGATCGTGCCGCGCGCCGGCGCCAAGCCGGTCATGGTGGCGGGGCTGGCCGTGCTGGCGGCCGGGCTCGGGCTCGGCGCGCTGACCGCGCCCGGCGACGGCTACGGGTTCACCGCGACCTGGCTGACCGTGACGGGCCTGGGCATCGGCCTGGCGATGATCCCGGCGATGGACGCGGTGCTGGCACGGCTCCCCGACGAGGGCGCCGGGCGCGGCTCGGGCCTGGTGCAGACGCTGCGGCAGACCGGCGGCGCGCTCGGCGTCGCCGTGCTGGGCAGCCTGGTGTCCTCGGTCTACCGGGACGACCTGCGCCTGACCGGCCTGCCCCCCGACGTCGCCGAGGCGGCCCGCGACTCGGTGGGACGGGCCGCCGCCGTGGCGGAGCGGCTGGGGGACCCGGCGCTGCTGGCGTCGGCGCGGGACGCCTACGTGTCGGGCATGGACGCGGCGCTGGCGGTGTGCGCGGCGGCGACGTTCCTGACGGGGGCGCTGCTGTGGACGTTCATGCCCGGCCCGCCCCCGCGGGGGCCGCGCCCGCCCGGCGGCTCCCCGGAGGATGCATCAGAATCGAGCCATGAGCACCTCGCTTCCTGAGCAGACCTCGCCCCCGGGCGACCCTCTCGACCGGCTGCCGCTCCGGGAGCGCAAGAAGCTGCGGACCCGCCGGGCGATCCAGGAGCACGCCCTGCGGCTCTTCCTCGACCAGGGCTACGACGCCACGACCGTCGAGCAGGTCGCGGCGGCGGCGGAGGTGTCGCCCAGCACGGTCTTCCGCTACTTCCCCACCAAGGAGGACCTGGTCGTCACCGACGAGTACGACCCGGTCATGACCGAGTTCTTCCGTTCCCAGCCCGCGGACCTGACGCCCCTGGAGGCGCTGCGCGCCACGTTCCGCCAGGTCTTCCCCTATCTGGACGCGCAGGACCGGGCCACCATGGTGGCCCGGACCCGGATGATGCTGGAGGTGCCCGCGCTGCGCGCCCGGATGATCGACTCGATGCGCAGCGGGACCCTCGGCGTGGTCGCCGAGCTGGTCGGGGAACGCACCGGGCGCGCCCCCGACGACCGGCGCGTGCAGGCGTTCGCCTGGGCGGTGATGGGGGTGCTCCAGGCGGCGATGTACGCCTGGCTGGACAGCGACGCCACCCTGGACCTGGCCGCCCTGGTGGACGCGAACCTGGAGTTCCTGGCCGAGGGCCTGCCGCTCTAGCCGGGGTCTAGCCGGGGGTGCGGGCGGCCTGGTGCGGGTTGACGCGGACCGCGCCCTTCATGTTGCGGGTGTAGACGTTCTGGACCTGCACGACCGTGCCCCGGCGCGGCGCGGCGATCATCTTGCCGTTGCCGAGGTAGAGCGCGATGTGCGAGATGTAGCCGGGCGCGGTGGGGTCGTTGGCCCAGATGAGCATGTCGCCCGGCTGGGCCTTGCCGTAGGGGATCACCCAGCCGGTGCGGGCCTGGTCGGCGGCCACGCGCGGCAGCCGGATGCCCGCCTTGGCGAACGCGAACTGCATCAGGCCCGAGCAGTCGTAGCCGCCCTCGGCCTCCGACTCGCCGCCCCACACGTACGGCCAGCCCAGCCGCGTGTGGGCCGCGCGGATCACCGTCTGGACCTGCTCGGCGGTCATGACCCGGTTGTTGGCCTTCGGCAGCTGCCCGGCCTTGGGGACGTCGACCTTCGGGTTGATCTCGACGGCCTCGGCCTGCTTGGGCAGGACCTTGCGCAGCCCCTTGAGGAACCTGTCGAGCCTCTGCTTGGGCGCGCTGACCAGCAGGGCGTTGCCGGTGGGCATGCCGAGGGCCTGGGCGTTGCCGCGCGAGACGACCGCGTCGACGTCGCCGATGCCCATCGTCGCGTACGCGCCGATCCGCAACTGGCTCTGCTTTCCGTCCTTGCCGCCGACCGGGACCTGGCTGCCGAGCTGCACGCCGCCGTCGCTGCCCATCGTGAACGAGATCGCGACGTCGCCGCCCGCGATGTTGCGCCACAGGGCGTCGGACTTGGCGGTCGGCTCGGGCGTGTAGTTGCGGAACGTGGACGGGTCCACGCCCAGCAGCCCGACCCGCTTGCCCGCGATCATCGCCTGGGCGGCGTCGACGACCTCCACGCCCCTGACGCCCTTCAGCTCGCGGACCTTCGCCACGACGTCGGCGGGCAGCGTGGTCGGCGCGGCGACCAGCACGTGCGGGGTGAGGCGCCGGCCCATCGGCGCGACCGCGCCGGGTGTGATCGTCGAATTGCCGGAAGCGGCCACGAACCGCTGCGCCTGCGGCTCGGCGGGGGCGCGGTGGGCGTCGCGCTGGCCGTGGGCGACCAGCACCGCGCCGTTGACGGCCAGGGTGGTCGCCGCCGAAACGCCGATGATCGCTGGCAGAACCCGGCGGTTCGGCTTTCGCACCGCAGCACTCCCTACGTTGTTCGTCCCGGACGCCGCCCACCGTCCAGATACCCGGATCGTATGACGACACCCTGGTCCCGATGGCCGCGTTCAGTCAGCCTCGTCTCCGCTACCAAGTGGTAACACCAAGCGCCGAGGAGATCAAGGTCACGTTGCCATAAATTGGACCGCTCATCCAGTTCCGTCAGTTTCCGTGGAGTTCGCGGGTCAGCTCCGCGGGAGTGGTGACGGGCAGGCGGCAGGTGAAGTTCCGGCACACGTAGGCCGCCGGGGCGCCGTCCACCAGCGTGCGGCCCTCCAGCAGGGGCACGGTGTCCGTGCCGGGCGCGCCGGCGCCGACCACCGCGCCGGGCGACACCGCCATCAGCGCCGTCTGGTGGAGGGCGCGGGTGCGCTCGTCGTCCCGGTCGCCCACGACGGCGATCTCGACGGGTCCGGCCAGCCGCGCCTCGGCGACGGCCAGGCCCCAGCCGACGAACCGGGCGTGCTTGCCGGCCAGCGCCGCGACCGGCGACAGCGCGGCCTCGGCCGCCTCCCGGTGCCGGTGCGAGCCGGTCAGCGCCGCGTGCGACAGCAGCGCCCCGGCCGCCGCGAACTGCCCGGACGGGGTGGCGTTGTCGGTGGGGTCCTGGGGCCGCCGGAACAGCCGCTCGGCGTCGTCGGCGGTGTCGTAGAAGCCGCCCTCGCCGTCCTCGAAGCGGTCCAGGACGGTGTCCAGCAGCGCGCCCGCGACCCGCGCGTACTCGGCGTTCCCGGTCACCCCGTACAGGGCGAGCAGTCCCTCGGCGACGTCGGCGTAGTCCTCCAGGACGCCGGAGTTGGCGCCCACGGTCCCGTCCCGCGAGGTCCGCGCGACGCGCCCGCCGGTGACGTGCAGGTCGATCAGCAGCCGCGCCACGCCCTCGGCGGCCGCGACCAGATCCGGCCGCCCGAACAGCGCGCCGCACTCGGCCAGCGCGGCGACGGCGAGCCCGTTCCAGGCCGCGACGACCTTGTCGTCCCGGGCGGGCGGGACGCGTTCCTCCCGCGCCGCCAGCAGCGCGTCGCGGACGCGCGCGTAGCGTTCCAGATCGTCGGGGTCGCGCAGCAGTTGCAGCACCGACGTGCCGTGCTCGAACGTGCCCGTCACCTCGAACAGCCCGGCGGCGTACCCGCCGTCCTCGTCGCCGAGCACCGCCTTGAGCTGGTCGGGCGTCCACACGTAGAACCTGCCCTCGACGCCCTCGCTGTCGGCGTCCAGCGCCGACGCCAGCCCGCCCTGCGCGGTCAGCAGGTCCCGCAGCATCCAGTCGCAGGTCTCCAGGGCGATCCGCCGCGCGAACGGCGTCCCCGTCAGCCGCCACCAGTGGGCGTAGACGCGGGCGAGCAGGGCGTTGTCGTACAGCATCTTCTCGAAGTGCGGCACGACCCACCCGTCGTCCACCGAGTACCGCGCGAACCCGCCGCCGAGCTGGTCGTACATCCCGCCCCGGGCCATGGCCTCCAGGGTGTGGGAGGCCATGGCGAGCGCCTCGGCGTCACCGGTCCGCGCGTGGTGCCGCAGCAGGAACTCCAGCGCCATCGACGGCGGGAACTTGGGCGCTCCCCCGAACCCGCCCCGCGCGACGTCGTAGGAGCCCGCCAGCGTCCGCACCGCCTGGTCGAGCGCCTCGGCCTCCGGCGCGGCCCGGCCGCCCAGCGGCGCCGAACGCCCGCCCAGCGCCGCCACGACCTGCTGCCCCTGCCCGACGACGTCGTCGCGCTGCTCCCGCCACGCCTTGTCCACGGCCCGCAGCAGCGCCTGGAAGTGCTCGCGCGGGAAGTAGGTCCCGCAGTAGAACGGGTGCCCCTCCGGCGTCATGAACACGGTCATGGGCCAGCCGCCCTGCCCGGTCATCGCCTGGGTGGCCTCCATGTAGACCGCGTCGATGTCGGGGCGTTCCTCCCGGTCGACCTTGACGTTGACGAACAGCTCGTTCATCAGCGCCGCCGTCGCGCCGTCCTCGAACGACTCGTGGGCCATCACGTGGCACCAGTGGCACGCCGCGTACCCGACCGACAGCAGGATCGGCACGTCGCGCCGCCGCGCCTCGGCGAAGGCCCCCTCACCCCACTCCCACCAGTCCACCGGGTTGTCGGCGTGCTGGAGCAGGTAGGGGCTGGTCGCGTCCTTGAGGCGGTTCATGTCACCGATCCTGCCCGATACGGCCCGGGTTATGAGCCGAGGTCGGCGAGGGCCGACTCCAGGGCGCGGTGGAACGTCGGATAGGCCGTGATCATCGTGCGGAGCGTCGCGGTGGGCACCTCCGCGTGCACGGCCACCGACAGCGCCGCGACGATCTCGCCGCCGGACGGGCCCGCGACGGTCGCGCCGACCAGCACGCCCCGGCCGGTGTCCTCGACCAGCTTGACGAAGCCCTCGTTGCCGACCTTGTGGATCCAGCCGCGCGACGAGTCGGCCAGTTCGGCGTGGCCGGTGGCGACCGCCAGGCCCCGGTCGCGGGCCTCGGCCTCGGTGAGGCCGACCACGCCGATCTCCGGGTCGGTGAACGTCACGCGCGGAACGGCGTGGTAGGAGGCGGCCGGGCCGTCCGCGCCGAGGATCGACCGGGCCGCGATGGCGGACTGGTACATCGACACGTGCGTGAACGCGCCCTTGCCCGTGATGTCGCCGATCGCCCACAGGCCGTCGGTGACGCGCAGCCGGTCGTCCACCTCCAGGGCGCGGGCGTTCTCGTCCAGGCCGACCGCGTCCAGCCCCAGGCCCCTGAGGTTCGGGCGGCGGCCGGTGGCGACCAGCAGCCGCTCGGCGGTCAGCGTCCCGTCGGGGGTGTGCAGGGTGAACGCGTCGTCGTCGTGGCCGACGCGGGTGACCTTCGCGCCGGTCCGCACCTCGATGCCCTCGGTCGCGAACACCTTCTCCAGCAGCGCGCTCGCCTCGGGCTCCTCGCGCTCCAGCAGCCGGTCCCCGCCCTGCACGATCGTGACCCGCGTGCCGAACCGCGCGAAGATCTGCGCGAACTCCACGCCCACGACGCCCCCGCCGAGCACCAGCAGGGACGCGGGCGCCTCCTTGGCCTGCACCGCCTCGCGGTTGGTCCAGTAGGGGGTGCCCGCCAGGCCGTCGATCGGCGGGACGGCGGGCGCGGTGCCGGTGTTGAGCAGCACGCCGCGGCGGGCGCGGAACACCCGGTCGCCCACGGTGACCTCGCGCGGCGCGGTGAGCAGCCCCCGGCCGCGGACGAACCCGATCCCGCGCGCGGTGAGCCGCTCCACGGCGACCGCGTCGTCCCAGGAGTCGGTGGCCTCGTCCCGGATCCGGGCGGCGACCGGCTCCCAGGCGGGGCGCACGTCGGTGTCGCCCGCCATGCCTGGCACACGCCGCGCCTCGGCGAGCAGCCCGGCGGCGCGCACCATCATCTTGGTCGGGACGCACGCGTAGTAGGGGCACTCCCCGCCGACCAGCCGCTCCTCGACGGCGACCACCGACAGCCCGCCGTCGGCGAGCAGCCCCGCGGCGTTCTCCCCTCCGGCGCCGAGTCCGATGACGACGACGTCTGTTTCCTCTACAGCCACAACGGACTCCTGCCCAGGTAAGCGCGGTTTCACCGGGGCGCCCGGTAAACGCGCACCCGGTCCACGTACATCGTCACCCATTTCGGTGTGGAACGGTTACGGCAGAACGAGGGTCCTCGGTCACACACCTGATCGTTCTGTAGCGCCAGGCCCATCTGGGAGCGTTCGGGCGTGAGCGGTCCCCAGTAGGACCACACCTTCCGGCCGTCGATCCAGAACGTCAGCGCGTTGGGCAGCTTCAGCGTGCCGTCGGTAACGCTGGTGGCGGTCCTGGTACGCGGGTTCACCGGGGCGTCGGGGAAGTGGTGGACGAGCCACTTGGAGGTGTCGACGCGTTCGCCGTCGAAGCCGTCCTCCAGCACCGGTTCCCCCCAGAACGCGGGGGTGAGCGCGGGGACGAGCGCCGCCGCGCCCGCGGGGACGCCGGATCGCCCCATGCCCCCATGACAGCGACCCCGGCCGAAGGCGGACCTAAAGACGGTCAGGTGGCGCGGCGGCGCGGCAGCGGGATCCGGTCCAGATCGTGGACCAGCGTGATCTCCCCGTCGTAGGCGGCCGCCGCCTGCTCCACGAACCGCGGCTCGTCCTCGACGCGGTAACGCTCGGAGAAGTGCGTCAGCACCAGCAGCCGCACCCCGCATTCGGCCGCGACCTTCCCGGCCTGCCCGGCGGTCAGGTGGCCGTAGTCGCGGGCCAGCGCGGCGTCCTCGTCCAGGAACGTCGACTCGATCACCAGCATGTCCACCCCGTCGGCCAGCGCGTACACGCCGTCGCACAGCCGCGTGTCCATGACGAACGCGACCTTCTGCCCCGGCCGCCGCACGCTGCACTCGGCGAGGGTGACCGTGCGGCCGTCCGGGGCGGTGACCCGCCCCTCGACCTGCAACCTCCGCACCAGCGGTCCGCGCACGCCGCGCGCGGCCAGCTCGCGCGGCAGCATCGTCACCCCGTCCGGCTCGGCCAGCCGGTACCCGTACGCCTCCACCGGGTGCGACAGCCGCCGCGCGGTCAGGGTGAACGGCGCGTCCCCGGTGTCCAGCTCCGCCGCCTCGCCCGCGACCGGCTGCTCGCGGATGACGGAGGTGTCGTGGAACGCGGTGGCGTGCCGCAGCCGCTCCCAGTAGACCCGGCCGCTCGCGGGGAACGCCGCGTCCACCCGGTGCGCGACGCCGTCGCGGGCGATGCGCTGCACGATCCCGGGGACGCCGAGGCAGTGGTCGCCGTGGAAGTGCGTCACGCAGATCCAGGTGAGGTCGTGGGCGGCGGCCCCGGCCAGCGCCATCTGCCGCTGCGTCCCCTCGCCCGGGTCGAACAGCAGGCCGTGGCCGTCGAACCGGAGGAGGTAACCGTTGTGGTTGCGGTTCCGGGTCGGGACGGCGCTGGCGGACCCGAGGACGAGCAGATCGCGTGCGGACATGGTTCCCATGGTGCCGCCCGGTGACCCGAATAAGGGATTGATTATCCTGGCCGCGTCCCGGACCCCCGGCCCGCGAGGAGCAGGCATGGCAGGCGGCAAGCGCGACAGGATCCAGATGACGCCGGAGGAGGTCGACGCCTTCCTGGCGGAGGGCTTCAAGGTCCAGGTCGCCACGGTGAACCCCGGCGGCGAGCCCCACCTGGTGACGATGTTCTACGCGCTGTACGACGGGAGGATCGCGTTCACGACGTACCGGTCGTCGCAGAAGGTGCTGAACCTGCGCCGCAACCCCGCCATGACGTGCCTGGTCGAGGACGGCGTCGAGTACGGCGAGCTGCGCGGGGTGTCCCTGTACGGCAAGGGCGCGGTGATCGAGGACCCCGACGAGCTGCTGAAGGTCGGCGTGGTCGTCGGGTCGCGGATGGCGGGCCTGCCGGTGCCCGCCCTCGGCGAACCCGTCGATCCCGGGTTCGCCGAGGGCGTGCGGCAGGCCATGGCCAAGCGCGTGCTCATCGTGATGGAGCCGGACCGGGTGGTGAGCTGGGACCACCGCAAGGCGTAGCGTCCCGAGCGCCCGGCTCGGAACCCGCCCCGGGCGGCCCGGCGATCCACGGCACGGCCGCCACCAGCGTCCAGAACAGCACGCGCTGGAAGTTGCGGGCCAGCTCGTGCCGCGTCGCGGCGACCACGAACGGCGTCCGGCCGAGCTGGACGGTCAAGGTAGCCGGCCACGAACCACAGCGCCAGCAGGAGCAGCAGGGCCTCGGCGGCGCCGCGGACGGTGAGGTGCTCCAGCAGCCGGTGCGACAGCTGGGTCACGGCGAAGACGAAGACCAGGTCGAAGAACAGCTCGAAGAAGCCCACCCGGGCGCCCGCCCCGCCGCGCACGCGCAGCAGGGACGAGCCGGGGGCCCGCGGAGAGGGGAGTCAGCGCAGGGTCGGGCTCTCAGGCGCCGTCGGGCTTGTCGGCGGAGGAGGTCTTCCCGGTGGCGGCGGCCTTCCCGGCGGGGGCGGACCTCCTCGTCTGGGCCGCCTCCCACTCCTGCTGCTTCAGGTCGGCCTCGTGCGGCGCCTGGATCTTCCGCATCTGCTTGTTCATCGAGCGGATGAGGAGGTACGTCGCCGCGGCGAGCGCCAGGAACACCCCGAAGCCGAGGAAGCCGGGCGAGACCGTGTCGTTGTTGAGCGGATAGTCGGCGAGCGGAACGTTGAGCGGAAGCACTACAGAGACACCTTCTCCCGGACACCGGCGAACAGGTCGTCCTCCGGCAACTCGGTGTCGACCAGGGACCTGGCCAAATGGTAGTCCTCGGTCGGCCATGCCTCTCGCTGGACGTCCAGCGGGACCGCGAACCAGAACCCGTTGGGGTCGATCTGGGTCGCGTGCGCCAGCAACGCCTGGTCGCGGGTCTCGAAGTGGTCGGCGCACGGGACGCGCGTGGTGACCTCCCACCTCGGCGGCTGGTCGTCGAACCGCTTGAGCCAGTCGGCGTACGGCGACTCCAGGCCCGCGGCCTTCATCGCCGCGTCCAGCGCCACGATGCGGTCCTTGGTGAACGTCATGTGGTAGTAGAGCTTCAGCGGCTGCCAGGGCTCGCCCGTGCCCGGGTATCGGTCCGGGTCGCCGGCCGCCTCGAACGCCTCCACCGACACCTCGTGGCACTTGATGTGGTCGGGGTGCGGGTAGCCGCCGTTCTCGTCGTAGGTCAGCATCACGTGCGGGCGGAACTCGCGGACCGCCGCCACCAGCGGCTCGGCGGCCCTCTCCAGCGGCTCCAGCGCGAAGCAGCCCTCCGGCAGCGGCGGCAGCGGGTCGCCCTCGGGGAACCCCGAGTCCACGAACCCCAGCCAGCGCTGCTGGACGCCCAGGATCGCCCGGGCCCGCGCCATCTCCTGCTCGCGGACCTTGCCGATGTCGGCCTTGACCTCCGGACGGTCCATCGCCGGGTTGAGGATGTCGCCGCGCTCCCCGCCGGTGCAGGTGACGACCAGCACCTCGACGCCCTCGGCCACGTACCGGGCCATGGTCGCCGCGCCCTTGCTGGACTCGTCGTCGGGGTGGGCGTGCACCGCCATCAGCCGCAGTCGCGGCCCGGTCGGGTCAACGGATTCGGGCGCGTCGACGTGGTCGGACACGAGGTCGGACACGGTGCGGATCTCCCTCTCGGCAGTGGACTGCTGGCACGCTCTGGTCCCGGGCGGGGCACCCCGGTGCGGAGCACCCGCCAGGACAGACGAGAATTGTCCCTGACAACGTCGCACCCCGCACGGAGATTCCCGCATGGACACGAGCGCCCCGGAAGCCCCGGCCACCGACCACCGCCCCGCGCGCGGGCTGGGCGTGCTCGGCTGGATCGTCATCGGTGGCTTCGCCGCCGTGCTGGCCGGCGGCTGGGCGGTCATCATGGCGAACGTCGGCCAGACGCCGGGGATCCAGTCGCAGACCATCGCCTGGGACGTCCGGGACGACCGTACCGTGACGATCACCTACCAGATCGCCAAGCCCAAGGACGAGACGGTGCGGTGCGTCGTGGACGCCTACGACGAGAGGTTCGTGATCCTGGCGTCGCACGACGTCACCGTTCCGGCGGGCCGCACGGGACTGAGCGCGACCGAGACCCTGACGACCCCCCGGCGCGCCACCGGGGCCCGGGTCAAGGACTGCCGGGTGGCGGCCCGTGGGTGATCCCCACTGTCCGCGGAGCGCGAAACCCCTGGTGAAGCCGGGATCCAATTGGCCGATTGCGGGGCGCCGGTTCAGGGAACCTTTACCCGCACACACCGGATAGGCTAGAGGTTTCACCCGGCCGCACTTCATGTCGATGTGTAGTTCACCCGCCCGGGTGGACGATGATCGCACCATGTGGATGAGGAGTACCCGTGACCGAGACCCGCGCTGACAACGTCACCTGGCTGACCCAGGAGGCGTACGACCGGCTCAAGAACGAGCTGGACTACCTGTCGGACCGGGGCCGCCGCGAGATCGCCGCGAAGATCGAGGCTGCCCGGGAAGAGGGTGACCTGCGGGAGAACGGCGGCTACCACGCGGCCAAGGAGGAGCAGGGCAAGATCGAGGGCCGGATCATCCAGCTCCAGAGCATCCTCGAGAACGCCCGCGTCGGCGAGGCTCCCCGCACCGAGGGCGTCGTCGGTCCCGGCATGACCGTCACCATCGCGTTCGAGGGTGACGACGAGGAGGTCACGTTCCTGCTCGCCTCCCGCGAGGAGAGCGGCGCCCCCATCGACGTCTACTCCCCCAAGTCGCCGCTGGGCGCGGCCATCAACGGCAAGAAGGTCGGCGAGAAGGCCACCTACTCGCTGCCCAACGGCCGCAGCATGACCGTCGAGATCCTCGACGCCACCCCCTACGTCGGCGGCTGAGTTAACGGCCTTTCGGCCCGAACCCCTCGCCTGGCGGCTCGGGAACCGACCGAAAAGCAGGCGAGCGCCGCATCGCTTCGCGATCTTCCGCAGGGGGCCTCGCCTCCGGCTTCAGCCCCCTGCCTCAGCCTCCGGACGCGCTCGCGTGCGTGGCCGGGGCCGCTGAAAAGGCCGAGAACAACAGACATCCGTCTGCTCCATCTGCGCCCGTGGTGATCTCAGGGCCCGTCGTTCCCCGGAACGGCGGGCCTTCGGCGTGCCCGGGGGGATCAGGGGGCGGGTTCGGTGCGGGAGAGCGCGGCGGTCGCCCGGACCAGGGGCAGGGTACGGGTCGGGATCGGGGTGGCCAGGGCGATCACCGAGGAGGCCCGTTCCACCCCGCGCACCTCCACGATCATGTCGATCACGCGTTGCAGGTCCTGGTTGCTGCGGGCCACCACGCGCAGGAACAGGTCGCCGGTGCCCGTGATCGTGTGGGCCTCCAGGACCTCGGGGACCGCCGCCAGCCGCTCGGCGACCGGGTCGTGGCCGCCCACCTGGCGGATCTGGAGGGTGACGAACGCCGTCACCGCGTAACCCAGGGCCGCCGGGTCGATCTCCGGGCCGAACCCCCGGATCACCCCCTGCCTGGTCAGCCGGTCCAGCCGGGCCTGGACCGTGCCGCGCGCCACCCCCAGGCGGCGGGACGCCTCCAGCACGCCGATGCGGGGCTCGGCGGTGAACAGCTCGATCAGCCGGCCGTCCAGAACGTCGATCACTGTGACCCACCTCGCACCGTGGTCATCCTGTACAGAAAGACGGTTACGTCCGGGCATTGACTATGCAGATTGCCCAGTGATTTGGACCACTCTTGCACAACCTGGCGTCCGCATGTCGAGATGGGGGACATGGATGAGTTTCCGGTCAAGGGCATGGACGCCGTCGTCTTCGTCGTCGGCAACGCCAAGCAGGCAGCGCACTACTACTCGACCGCTTTCGGGATGCGCCGGGTGGCCTACCGCGGGCCGGAGAACGGCTCCCCCGACGAGGCCGTGCACGTGCTGGAGTCGGGCGGCGCCCGCTTCGTGTTCCGCGGCCCGGTGCGGGCGGGGACCGACCTCGGCCGGCACGTCGCCGAGCACGGCGACGGGGTCGTCGACCTGGCCATCCAGGTGCCGGACGTGGAGGCCGCCTACAAGCACGCGCTGGCCAAGGGCGCCAAGGGCCTTGAGGAGCCGCACGTGCTGGAGGACGAGCACGGCAAGGTCGTGATCGCCGCGATCGCCACCTACGGCGAGACCCGCCACTCGCTGATCGACCGCTCCAACTACGACGGGCCCTACCTGCCGGGCTTCGAGGCGGCCGACCCGATGGTGGCGCCGCCGGAGAAGCGGTTCTTCCAGGCGATCGACCACTGCGTCGGCAACGTGGAGCGCATGGACGAGTGGGTCGAGTTCTACCACCGCGTCATGGGCTTCACCGACATGGCGGAGTTCATCGGCGACGACATCGCCACCGAGTACTCGGCGCTGATGTCCAAGGTCGTCGCCGACGGGACCCGCAAGGTGAAGTTCCCGCTGAACGAGCCCGCCGAGAGCAGGCACAAGTCGCAGATCGAGGAGTACCTGGAGTTCTACGGCGGCCCCGGCGTGCAGCACGTCGCGCTGGCCACCAACGACATCCTGTCCGCGGTGGACCGGATGCGCGCCGCGGGCGTGGAGTTCCTGGACACCCCCGACTCCTACTACGAGGACCCCGAGCTGCGCGCCCGGATCGGCGAGGTCCGCGCCCCGATCGAGGAGCTCCAGAAGCGCCGCATCCTGGTCGACCGGGACGAGGACGGCTACCTGCTCCAGATCTTCACCAAGCCGGTGCAGGACCGTCCCACCGTGTTCTTCGAGCTGATCGAGCGGCACGGTTCGCTGGGCTTCGGCAAGGGCAACTTCAAGGCGCTGTTCGAGGCCATCGAGCGCGAGCAGGCCCGCCGCGGCAACCTGTGACCAGGCTGCCGTGAGTCCGGTGCCGGAGGGCGCGGCCACCTCCCCCGCGCCCTCCGGCAACCCCGCTCCGGAGATGGTGAAAATCCTGGTCAAAACGGTGGCGCGCGGGGTTCGCGACCGGGGCGGCGGGCCGATCCTGTCGGTATGACGCAACCTCCGTCGGGCCCCGCCCACGGGCCGGACGACCCGCAGAACCAGCCGCCGAACACGCCCTGGCAGCCGCCGTACGGACAGTCCCCCTACGGGCAGCCGCCGCCCTACGAGCAACCCGTCTACAAGGAGCAGCCCTACGGCCAGTACGCCGGGGACTACGGCGGATACGGGCAGCAGCCCCTGGGAGGCCCCGGGCGGACCAACGGCCTGGCCATCGCCAGCATCGCCACCGGGATCATCGGGCTGGTGATGTGCGGCCTGCTCTCGTTCGTGGCCGTCGTGACGGGGCACATGTCGCTCGGCCGCATCAGGCGGACCGGCGAGGGCGGGCGGGGTCTGGCCATCGCCGGGCTGGTGACGGGATACCTGGGCATCGTCGCCTGGGTCCTGCTCATCCTGCTGTTCGTCGCGGGCGTGATCGGCGCCTCCAACGACTACGACCCCTCCTACACGCCGTAGCCGCCCCGGATCCGCCGCTGGCCGGTTGTGGCAAAGAAACGATCTCTGTTCCGCAGATCATGTTTGGCGGGGCCCCCGAAGGTCCACTCTGACGGCATGACGCAACCGCCGCAGGGACCCGGCCCCGGAGAGCAGTCCGAGAACCAGTCATGGCAGCCGCCCGGTGGCGCGGGCCCCTCGTTCGACAAGCAGCAGCAGCCGCCGCCCTACCAGGGGACCTACGGCGGCCAGGAACCCTACGGGGGCCAGTCCCCCTACGGAGCCCAGGACCCCGGATGGGGCATGCCCGCCCCCGGCGGTCCCGGCCACGGCCAGCCGCATCCGGGACCGGCGCTCGCCAGCCGGTGGCGGCGGCTCGGCGCGGCGATCGTCGACTCGCTCCTCCTCGGCGTCCTCTACAACATCCTCCTGGTGCCGTTCCCCGACCCCGTCCGGTTCGAGACGGCCGGCAGCCAGGTCCGCTACATCTGGAACGGCACCGGCGTGCTGGTCAACCTGCTCACCATCGCGTTCGGCTTCCTCTACTACTGGCTGATGCACGCCAGGTTCGGGCAGACGCTCGGCAAGATGCTGCTGAAGACCCGGGTGGTGCGGGAGGCGGACGGCGGGGCGATCTCTTCCGGAACGTCCGCCTGGCGGTACGGCGTCCAGATCCTGCTGTCCCTGCCGTGCGGCATCGGCTCCCTGCTGGACGCCCTGTGGATCCTGTGGGACCCGCGCAAGCAGACCCTGCACGACAAGGTCGCGCACACCGTCGTGGTGGACGCGGTCCCGGGCCGGCCCGATCCCTATCGGAACCGCTGACCCCCGCAACCTCTCGTAGACACCACTACGTCGGATCGGAGTTGTCCGGCCTGCCCGTGACGGGCAGGCTGGTCATGTGCATATGGCCGGAAAGTCCCCTCGTTCCCCGTTCCCGCTGAGCCGCGCCCTGGCGGCGTTCTCCCTCGTGGGGGCGCTGGGCGCCTGCCAGGCCCTCTCCGGTGACGGCGACGGCGGGCCCACACCGGGCCCCACCGGGGCCGACAGCGCCGGCGACCCCTACGTCCCCGGCGACGGCAACGGCGGCTACGACGTCCAGCACTACCGGCTGAAGCTGGCCATCACCCCCCGGGACGCCCGGGAGCTCGACGGCACCGCCGAGATCACCGCCCGGGCCACCCAGCCGCTGTCCCGGTTCGACCTCGACCTGGCCGACCTGAACGTCTCCTCCGTGACCGTGAACGGCCGGGCGGCGCGGCAGCGGCACGACGGCGAGGAGCTCGTCGTCACGCCCGAGCGGCCGCTGGAGCGGGGCGCGACGTTCACCACCGTCGTCCGCTATTCCGGCAGGCCCAAGACCATCAACGACCCCCAGCTGGGCACCTACGGCTGGGTCCGCACCTCCGACGGGGTGTTCGTGGCGTGCCAGCCCAGCGGGGCGCACACCTGGTTCCCGAGCAACGACCACCCCAGCGACAAGGCCACCTTCGACTTCGAGATCACCGTTCCGGACGGGCTGACCGCCATCGCCAACGGGCTGCCCGACCGGATGCCGCAGGGCCAGGAGCCGGGACGTCCGACACCGACGACGACACCGACGACACCGGCGCCGACGACGGGCACGCCCGGTGTCGTCCCCGCCTCCCACCGGAGGTCCACCACGACGACCTGGCGCGTCCGGGAGCCGATGGCGACGTACCTGGCGACCGTGAACGTCGGCAGGTTCGCGATCCGCACCGGCCGCACGCCCAGCGGCGTCCCGGTGCTGAGCGCCGTCGACCCCACGCTCCCGAGCGTGTCGCTGGCGGAGTTCCACGACCGGAACACCCGGGTCACCGAGGAGCTGGCCAAGCTGTTCGGGCCCTACCCGTTCGGCTCCACCGGCGGGCTGGTCGACAACGCCGCCGTCAACTTCGCGCTGGAGACCCAGACCCGCCCGGTCTACGGGGCGTTCGGCGCGGACCAGACGATCATCGCGCACGAGCTGGCGCACCAGTGGTTCGGCGACAGCGTGAGCGTGAGCCGCTGGCAGGACATCTGGCTCAACGAGGGCTTCGCCACCTACGCCGAGTGGATCTGGGGCGAGCGGATCGGCCTGCGGACCGTGCAGCAGCAGTTCGACGAGCGCTACCAGGACCCGGGCAACACCGACCTGTGGAACGTCCCGCCGGGCAACCCCGGCCGGAACGAGATGTTCGGCTCCTCGGTCTACGAGCGCGGCGGCATGACGCTGCACATGCTGCGCAAGAAGGTCGGCGACGCGAAGTTCTTCGACATCCTGCGGACCTGGGCGCGGGAGCGCCGCCACGGCACCGGCACCACGCCGCAGTTCGTCGAGGTCGCCGAGCGGGTCTCCGGGCAGCGGCTCGACGCGTTCTTCAAGGCGTGGCTGTTCGACCGGGGTCGCCCGGCGCTCTGACCCCGGCCCGGCGTCGACGCCGCTGGTCGTGCGGGGGTGAACGGCGGGCAAGGGGACGGAAAAGGCCGGGCGGGTGGGGCGGCGCCGGGCGGGCCCGCCCGGCAGGGTGGAGCGGGTGAGCGGGCCCCATGGACGTGCGAACGCACGTGTGACCGCCGCGGCGACCGCCGCGGCCCTGCTGGTGACGGCGAGCGGCGCCGCGGCGGCCTCGGGAGCGGCCCGCGCGGACGACCCCCATCCGGAGCCCCTGGCCACGGCGCCCGCCCCCGGCGCCCCCGGCACGCCTCCGGGCGAAGACCCCGGCATGCCTCCGGGCCCGAACGGCGCCCCGCCCGGCCCGCCCGACCCGAACGGCGGCGCGCCCTCCCCCGAACCCGGCACCGCCCCCTCCACCCCGGCCCCCCAGCCGGTCGAGGGCAGGCCCGGGGCCGCCGGGCGCGGGGACTCCTACCTCCGGCAGGCCGGGAACGGCGGCTACGACGTCCGCCACTACGACATCGACCTGCGCTACCGCTCCGGCGGCCGGGTCACCCTGACGTCGGTCATCACCGCCACCGCGCTCCACCCCCTGTCCCGGTTCAACCTCGACTTCCGCGGGCCGAGCCTGCGCGGCGTCGCCGTGCAGGGGAGGACGGCGCGGTACCGGCGTTCCGGGCAGGAGCTCGTCATCACCCCGGCGACACCGGTCCGCTCGGGGACGACGTTCACCGTCGAGGTGCGCTACGACGGCAAGCCCCGCCCCGTCCACAACAAGTCCCTGGGCACCTACGGCTGGGTGGCCAGCCGCGACGGCGCCATCGTGCTCGCCGAGCCCGACGGCGCGCCGACCTGGCTGCCGGTCAACGACCACCCGACCGACAAGGCCACCTACGCCTACCGGATCACCGTGCCGTCGAAGCTCCGGGCGTTCGCCAACGGCGTCCCCGGCAGGGTCGTCCGGCGCGGCGGCGAGACCACCTACGAGTGGGCCGAGAGGTCCCCGATGGCCAGCTACCTGGCGACGGTCGCGATCGGCAGGTTCGAGGTCCGGAAGGGGAAGGTCGGGAAGGTCCCGGTCATCACCGCCGTCGACCCCAAGTTCCGCAAGTCCGCGCGCAAGGTCCACGACCTGACCGTCAAGGCGCTGCGGTGGGAGACGAAGCTGTTCGGCAGGTACC
Organism: Actinomadura kijaniata; assembly: GCF_014138665.1. Lineage (NCBI taxonomy): Bacteria > Bacillati > Actinomycetota > Actinomycetes > Streptosporangiales > Thermomonosporaceae > Actinomadura > Actinomadura kijaniata. The sequence continues at coordinate 50,210 of NZ_JACJIA010000001.1, read as the reverse complement.
CGTTCGCCTCCTCCGGCGGCATCGTGGACGACCCGGCGCTCGACTACGCGCTGGAGACGCAGGGACGGCCGACCTACGCCGGGTTCGTGCCCGACGAGGACTTCGTCGTGCACGAGCTGGCGCACCAGTGGTTCGGCAACAGCGTCACCCTGAGCGACTGGTCCGACATCTGGCTCAACGAGGGCTTCGCCACCTACGCCGAGTGGCTGTGGGCGGAGCGGACCGGCCCCGACACCGCCAAGAAGATCTTCGACCGGTACTACCGGCAGCCCGCCGACTCCCCGATCTTCTCCCCGCCGCCGGGCCGGCCCGGCCACCGGGACCTGTTCGGGTTCTCGGTGTACGTGCGCGGCGCGATGGCGTTGCAGGCGCTCCGGCAGAAGGTCGGCGACGCGCGGTTCTTCCGGATCCTGCGGACCTGGGCGAGCGGCCGGCCGCACCGCAACGTCACCACCCGCGACTTCATCGCCCACGCCGAGCGGGTCTCCGGCAAGAAGGTCGGCCCCCTGCTCAACGCCTGGCTCTACGACAAGGGCAAACCGAGGCTCTGACCTCCGGGCCCGAGGAAGGGAGGCGACGACCGTGCAGGTCCCGCCCCTGGCGCGGCGTACGGCCGTGCTGCTGCTCGTCCCCACGATGGCCGCCGCGACCGCCGCGCCGACGGCCGCCCGGCCGGCCGACCGCCGGAACCACGGTCCGGGCGCGGCGGGCGCCGGCGACCCGTACTTCCCGCTGGCGGGCAACGGCGGCTACGACGTCCGGCACTACGACATCGCGCTGACCTACCGGCCGGAGGGCAGGCGCGTCGCCGGCACCACGACGATCACCGCGACCGCGACGCGGGACCTGTCCCGGTTCAACCTCGACTTCGTGGGCAACCGGGTCCGCTCGGTCACCGTCGACCGCGCCGCCGCGCGCCACAGCCGCCGGGGCCAGGAGCTCACGGTCACCCCGCCGCGCGGGATCGCCAAGGGCCACACCTTCACCGTCGCGGTCTCCCACGCCGGGTCGCCGCGCACCCTCGGCAACGCCAACCTGGGCCGCACCGGCTGGATCCCGACGCCCGACGGCGCGGTCACGCTGTCGCAGCCGCGGGGCTCGGCGACCTGGTACCCGCTCAACGACCACCCGTCCGACAAGGCGACCCACGCGTTCACGATCACCGTCCCGGACGGGCTGACGGTGATCGCCAACGGCGAGCCGGGCAGGACGACGCGGCGGGGCGGGACCACGACGTTCCGCTGGCGCTCCGACCGGCCCATGGCGGGCTACCTGACGCTGCTGGCGATCGGCAGGTTCGCGGTGCGCACGGAGCGCACGCCGGGCGGCATCCCGATGATCACAGCCGTGGACCCGACGCTGACGACCGCCGACCACGACGAGCTGGCGCGCGTCACCGGCGAGGTCACCGACCGGCTGGCACGGTGGTTCGGGCCCTACCCGTTCGCCTCGACCGGCGGGATCGTCGACGACATCCCGGTGGGGTACGCGCTGGAGACGCAGACCCGCCCGGCCTACCCCGGCCAGACCGACACGCCGCTGGTGGTGCACGAGCTGGCGCACCAGTGGTTCGGCAACAGCGTCAGCGTCCGCCGCTGGCAGGACATCTGGCTCAACGAGGGCTTCGCCACCTACGCCGAGTGGCTGTGGGCGGAGAGGCACGGCGGGGCCAGCGCCGAGAGGACCTTCCGGCAGCACTACCGCCGCCCCGCGACCGACAAGGTCTGGCGGCGGCCCACCGGCGCGCCGGGCCGCGACGGGCTGTTCGACTTCTTCCCGGTCTACACGCGCGGCGCGATGACGGTGCACGCGCTGCGCACCGCCGTGGGCGACCGGACGTTCTTCACGATCCTGCGCACCTGGCTGCGCCGCAACGCCGACGCCGGCGTCACCACGGCCGACTTCGTCGCGCACTCCGAGAGGATCGCGGGCCGCCGGCTCGATGGTCTGTTCCGGAAGTGGCTCTACCGGCCCGGAAAGCCGAACCATCCGCGATCCACGTCCTGAACCGGCCGTTTCGATACCAAATCGCGCTTGATCCGAACGAGTCGGCTCGCGAGTCTTGGGGCACGTGTGACACACCTCAAGGACGGGGCCGATGAGCAGAACGCCTCACACTCTCACCGCCGTGACGATCCTCGTCACGGCCGGACTCCTCGGGGCGGCGGCGCCCGTGAACGCCGCCGCCCCCGCCCGCTTCACCCCCGGCGCGCCGGGCGCGGGCGACCCCTACTTCCCCGACATGGGCAACGGCGGCTACGACGCCCAGCACTACGACATCGCCCTGCGGTACGACCCGGCGACCAAGGGCGTGCAGGCCGTCACCCAGGTCAAGGCCCGCGCCACGCAGAACCTGTCGCGCTTCAACCTGGACTTCCTCGGCCCGCTCCAGATCTCGGCGCTGACCGTGAACGGCCGCAAGGCCGCCCACAAGCGGACCGGCGCGCAGGAACTGGAGATCACCCCGCCGAAGGGGCTGCGCAAGAACAGCCGCTTCACGGTGCGGGTCGCCTACTCCGGCGTTCCGCAGAAGGTCGACGACCCGGCGCTGGGCGTGTCGGGCTGGGTCGCCACCGAGGACGGCGCGATCTTCGTCAACCAGCCGATCGGGGCCGCCACCCTCTACCCGGTCAACGACCACCCGACCGACAAGGCCACCTACACGTTCACGCTCGCCGCGCCCAAGGACCTCACCACCCTGGCCAACGGCGACTTCGCGGGCAAGTGGACCAAGGGGGGCCTGACGGTCTCGCGGTGGAAGATGCGCCAGGTCATGGCCAGCGAGCTCGCGATGATCGCGATCGGGAAGTACGACGTGATCAACGGGCGGACCAGGAGCGGCGTCCCGAACATCACCGCCACCGACCAGCGCCTCGGCATCAAGCCGGAGCTGGCCAAGCAGTTCAACACCCAGACCGGGGACGTGCAGGACTTCCTGGCGGGCTACTTCGGCAAGTACCCGTTCTCCTCCACCGGAGGCATCGCCCTCAAGGGCAACATCGGGTACGCGCTGGAGACCCAGGGCCGCCCGATCTACGACCTGTCCCGCCGTCCCGGCACCATCCCGCGGCCCACCCTGCTGGCGCACGAGCTCGGCCACCAGTGGTTCGGCGACAGCGTCACGCCGAAGCGCTGGGCCGACATCTGGATGAACGAGGGCTTCGCCACCTACTCCGAGTGGCTGTACTCGGAGAAGTACGAGAACAAGCCCGTCCAGCAGAGCTTCGACGAGGTCTACGCCACCCCGGCCGACAACGACCTGTGGAAGCCGAGGACCGCCGACCCGGGCCGCGACAACATCTTCCACCCGACCGTGTACGACCGGGGCGCGATGACCCTGCACGTGCTGCGCAAGCGGGTGGGCGACAAGACGTTCTTCAAGATCGCCAAGCAGTGGCCGGCCGCCTACAGGTACCGGAACGCCTCCACGGCCGACTTCATCCGCTTCACCGAGAAGGTGTCGGGCAAGCAGCTCGACGACCTGTACCAGAAGTGGCTCTACACCTCCGGCAAGCCGTCCCTGTGACGGCCCTGTGACGGCCCTCCGCTGGCCGCGGCGCGTCTCCCGCTCCGGCGGGGGGCGCGCCGCGTCCCGTTCCGGGACGCGCTAGCTCAGGGTGAGGGTGTAGCCCTTCTCCCTGAGACGTCCGAGCACTTCCTCGCTGTGGTCGGAGCCGCGCGTCTCCAGGTGCATGAGCACCTCGGCCTCCTCCACGTGCAGGCGGGCGGCGACGCGCTCGTGCATGACGTCGAGGACGTTGACGCCCATCCCGGCCAGCTCGCTGAGCAGCGTCACCAGCGCGCCGGGGCGGTCGTTCAGACGGCACCGCACCACCAGGTAGCGGCCCGCGCCCGCCAGCCCGTGCCGCAGCACCTTGGACAGCAGCAGCGGGTCGATGTTCCCGCCCGACAGGACCGCGACCACCGGCGTCCGCACGGCGTAGGAGTGCTCCAGCAGGGCCGCGACGCCCGCCGCGCCGGCGGGCTCGACGACCTGCTTGGCCCGCTCCAGGCACAGCAGCAGCGCCTGCGAGATCGACTCCTCGGTCACCGTGACCACGGCGTCCAGCAGCTCCGACACCAGGTCGTAGGTGAGGTCGCCGGGCCGTCCCACCGCGATCCCGTCGGCCATGGTCGGCTGGATCTCGATCTTCGCGGGCCGTCCGGCGGCCAGCGACGGCGGGAACGCCGCCGCCCGCTTGGCCTGCACCCCGAGGACCTTCACCGTGGGCCGGCCGGCCTCCTCCAGGGCGGCCTTCACCGCCCCGGCGATCCCGGACATCAGCCCGCCGCCGCCGACGGCCCCGACGATGGTCCGCACGTCCGGGCGCTGCTCCAGGATCTCCAGCCCGATGGTCCCCTGCCCGGCCACCACGTCCGGGTGGTCGAACGGGTGGATGAAGACGGCCCCGCACTTGTCGGCGTACTTGCGCGCGGCCTCCAGGCAGTGGTCGACCGTGGGGCCGGGGAACCGCACCTCGGCCCCGTACCCCCGGGTCGCCGCGACCTTGGGCAGCGGGGCGCCCTGCGGCATGAACACGGTGGCCTTGCAGCCCAGCATGGACGCGGCGAGCGCGACGCCCTGCGCGTGGTTGCCCGCGCTGGCGGCGACCACGCCCCCGGCGCGCTCCTCCTCGCTCAGCCGCGCGATCCGCACGTACGCGCCCCGGATCTTGAACGACCCGGTCCGCTGGAGGTTCTCGCACTTGAGGAACACCGGCCCGCCGATGGCCTCGCTGAGCACGCGCGAGTGCACCAACGGCGTGGGAACGACCACCTCACGCAGCATCTCCCGCGCCGCGCGCACGTCATCAAGCTTCAGAGCCACCCCCGCATCCTGCCACGTCCGCCCCGGTGGCCCGGCCCGTCCCGGCCCGGCAGGGCCGTCAGTCGGCGTGCCAGTAGGAGTCGGGGTCGTGGATCAGGGCGGCGGCGCCGACCAGGCCCGCGGTCTGGCCCAGCGTGGCGGGGACCGCCTCGACCCGGCGGGCGAAGTCCAGGCGGGCGTGGGCGCGCAGGGCCTCGTTCAGCGGCGCGAACAGCAGGTCCCCGGTCTGGGACAGGCCGCCGCCGACCGCCACCACCTCCAGGTCGCACAGGTGCGTCGCCGAGGCGATGGCGACGCCCAGGGCGCGGCCCGCCCGGGTCAGCGCCCGGAGGGCCACCGGGTGGCCCGCGCGGGCGTCGTCCGCCAGCTCCACGCCCGTCACCCGCTCGCCGGGGCGCCAGCCCTGCGACTGGGCCCAGGCCACCAGGCCCGGACCGCGCGCGACGGCCTCCAGGCAGCCCCGGCCGCCGCAGGCGCAGGGCGGGCCGTCGGGGTCCACCACCACGTGGCCGATGTGGCCCGCGTTGCCGCTCGCCCCGTCGATCAGGCGGCCGTTCAGGATCAGGCCGCCGCCCACCCCGGTGGAGACGACCATGCCCAGCACGTTGGCGCGACCCCGGCCCGCTCCCGCGCGGTGCTCGCCGATCGCCACGCAGACCGCGTCGTTGTGGACGCGGACCGGCAGGCCCGGGTGGCGGTCGGCCAGGCGCGCCCGGAGCGGGAAGCCCCGCCAGGCGGGCATGTTCAGCGGGGACACCTCCGCCCCCGGCCAGGTCATCGGGCCGCCGCAGCCCACGCCGACGCCCGCCAGGTCCGGTTCGCCCGCCTCCGCCAGCACCTTGTCCAGCAGGGAGGTGAGGGCCTGCCAGATCTCCTCCCCGTCGCGGGTGACGGGGGTGGGCGTGCGGGCCCGCGACAGCAGCGCCCCGTCGGGGGCGACCACGGCGGACGCCAGCTTCGTGCCGCCGATGTCCACGGCCAGGACGGTCACCGCGTCGCCCCGAACGCCAGGATCGACGCCGTGAAGCCGTGCACGTGGTTGCGGCCCGCGACCGGGCCGATCTCCCCGGCCGCGAAGAAGCCGCCGACCCCGGCCGCGCCGAACGCCTGCTGGAGGATCTTCGCGTCGTGGTCGGAGTCGGGGAACATCGCCCGGCCCCGGCCGTTGCAGGAGAACAGCAGCGCCCCCTCGACGTGCAGGTCGAAGCGCTCCAGCAGGGCCGCCAGGTCGTGCTCGGCCGCGCCGGAGTCGCGGACCTGGAAGCGGACCGTGCGGCCGATCTCCACCACGTCGCCGATCGCGATCGCGCCGGAGTCGGTGTCGGCGCCGACCACCCCGCGCACCAGGAAGTCGCCGTGCTCGTGCTCCTCGGCGTACTCGTCCATCGCCACGCCGATCAGCAGGCCGCGCGCGGCGAGCTCCTGCTCCTCCTCGGGCAGGCCCAGGACGATCTGCTCCAGCTTGTCCAGGGCCGGGGTGCCCGCCAGCTCGTACAGCACGTTGTCCTCGGCGCGGGTGACCACCATGTCGGGACCGATCGGGCGCGCGCCCTGGCTGACGACCGTCGCGGCCGTCACCTCGCCGCCCAGCACGACGCCGACCGCGCCGGAGTCGTGGATCTCCCCGTTCAGGAACAGCCGCACCGAGCCCCGCACCGGCCCGTCGGCCATCCCGCCGACCAGCGGCAGGCCGGGCATCGCCTCGCCGGACCGCTCGACGAACGCGTCCACCGGGAAGCTGTAGGGGTCGGCCAGCAGCACGCCGACCACGTCGTCCTCCTGCCCCTCGGGCATCCCGACGACGATCAGCCGGTCCTCGGCGCGCAGCGTCTCCAGCCGGAACGGCTCCAGCCGCGCCCCCGGCAGCACCGCCGCCCACGCGCTGACCGCGCTGGACTCCTCCACGCCCCGGCCCGCGCCGATGACGCCGCCGGCGCTGCATCCCAGCAGCACGGCCGGTCCCGCGGCCTGCGCGGCGACGCGGGCGGCGTCCTCCAGCTCGTCCGGGTCGTCCCCCGCCACGAACACGCACACCAGGTCGGGCGCGGCGTCCAACGGCGCCAGCGCCTGCTCGACCGCCGACCTCGCGGCGCTGGCCAGGTCGGGGCCGAGGGCCAGGCCGTCACCGAATCGCGCCATCGGCGCCGCCTCCCTCGAACGGTTCACCGGGTCGGTCCACACCACCAGTCTCCCCGCTGGGGGCCCGTGGCCCAAACCTCCGCTCCGCATTCCCGGTGACGGAGATTCGAAGCCGGAGAACGGTGCGATTCGGCGGATCGGCGACGTAGTGTCGTTCGCGTGCGTCCATCCATACCTCGCGAGACCACTCTGGGCGGGCTGCGCACCAGCGGCCACGTGCGACGCTCGGTGAAGGCCGAGATCCGGCACAACCTGCTGACGCGGCTGAGATCCGGCGAGCCGCGCTTCCCCGGCATCGTCGGTTTCGACGACACCGTCCTGCCCCATCTGGAACGCGCCCTGCTCGCCGGGCACGACCTGGTCCTGCTCGGCGAGCGCGGCCAGGGCAAGACCCGGCTGATCCGCACGCTGGCCGGGCTGCTGGACGAGTGGACGCCCGTGGTCGACGGCTGCGAGATCGGCGACCACCCGTACGCGCCGGTCTGCGTGCGCTGCCGGAGGCTGGCCGCCGAGCTCGGCGACGACCTGCCGGTGGGCTGGCGGCACCGCGACGGGCGGTACGGCGAGAAGCTCGCCACCCCCGACACCAGCGTCGGCGACCTGATCGGCGACGTGGACCCCATCAAGGTCGCCGAGGGCCGCACGCTGGGCGACCCCGAGACCGTCCACTACGGCCTGGTCCCCCGCTTCAACCGGGGGATCTTCTCCATCAACGAGCTGCCCGACCTCGCCGAGCGCATCCAGGTCGCGCTGCTCAACGTGCTGGAGGAGCGCGACGTCCAGATCCGCGGCTACGCCCTGCGGCTCCCGCTGGACGTGCTGCTGGTCGCCTCCGCCAACCCCGAGGACTACACCAACCGGGGCCGCATCATCACCCCCCTCAAGGACCGCTTCGGCGCGGAGATCCGCACCCACTACCCGGTCGACCTGGACACCGAGCTCGACCTGATCCGCCAGGAGGCCGACCTCGCCGACCTGAACGGCGTGCCGGCCGAGGTCCCCGACCACGTCCTGGAGGTCATCGCCCGCTTCACCCGCCTGGTCCGGGAGTCCAACGCGGTGGACGCCCGCTCCGGCGTGTCGGCGCGGTTCGCGCTGGCCGGGGTCGAGACCGTCGCGGCCGGGGCGGTGCGGCGCGCCGCGATCGCCGGCGAGGACCACGCCGTGGCGCGCGTGTGCGACCTGCCCGCGATCGTCCCGACGCTGATGGGGAAGGTGGAGTTCGAGGTCAGCGAGGAGGGCCGCGAGCAGGAGGTGCTGGAGCACCTGCTGCGCCGCGCCACCGCCGAGACCTACCGCCGGACCCTCGGCGCGGCCGACCTGTCGGGGCTGCTGGACCGGTTCGACGCCGGGGAGACCGTGGAGTCGGGCGAGCTGGTGAGCGCCACGGCGCTGCTGCGCCGCATCGGCCCGGTGCCCGGCCTCGCCAAGATCATGGAACGGCTGGGGCTGACCGGCGACTCGCCCGGCCAGGCCGCCGCCGCGCTGGAGTTCGCGCTGGAGGGGCTGTTCCTGACCCGGCGGCTGTCCAAGGACGTCACCGAGGGCGGCGACGGGACCGCCACGTATCGCACCTGACCTTTCTTCCTGAGGGGGCTCGATGAGCCGCTACCGGTACGGGGCGTACGAGGACGGGCCCGATCCGCTCGCCCCGCCCTACGACGTCCGCGACACGCTGGACGCGCTGGGCGACTCGGTCCTGGAGGGCACCCGGCCCGAGGACGCGCTGCGCGAGATGCTGCGGCGCGGCCTGCCGGGCGCGCGGGGCCGCCGCGGGCTGGACGACCTGCTGCGGCAGGTCCGCGAGCGCCGCCGCGCCCTGCGCGAGCGCGGCCGGCTCGACGGCACGCTGGAGGAGGTGCGCCGCCTGCTGGACACCGCGATCGGGCAGGAGCGCGCCGAGCTGTTCCCGGACCCGGGCGACGAGGCCCGGCTGCGCGAGGCGGAGCTGGACACGCTGCCGGACGACACCGCGCAGGCGGTGCGGCGGCTGTCGGACTACGACTGGCGGTCGGGCGCGGCGCGCGAGACGTTCCAGAAGCTCAGGGACCTGCTGCGCGACGACGTCCTGGACGCGCAGTTCCAGGGCATGAAGCAGGCGCTCCAGGGCCAGGACCCGCAGGCGATGCGGCGGGTCAAGGACATGATGGCCGCGCTCAACGGGATGCTCGACCGGGACGCGCGCGGCGAGCACACCCAGCGGGACTTCGAGGAGTTCATGCGCGAGTACGGGGACTTCTTCCCCGACGGCCCGCGCGACCTGGAGGAGCTCGTCGACTCCCTGGCCCGCCGCGCCGCCGCGACCGACCGGCTGCTGGCGTCGCTGTCGCCCGAGCAGCGCGCCGAGCTGGCCGACCTCATGGGGCAGGCCATGCAGGACGCGGGCCTGGCGATGGAGATGACCCGGCTCGGCGACGCGCTGCGCGCCCGCCGCCCCGACCTCGGCTGGGGCCGCCCCGAGCAGATGACCGGCGACGACCCCCTCGGCATGGGCGACGCCACCACCGCGCTCGCCGAGCTGGCCGACCTCGCCGACCTGGAGAGCGCCCTCGGCCAGGACTACCCCGGCGCGCGCCTGGACGACATCGACGAGGAGGCCGTCCGCCGCGCCCTCGGCCGCCGCGCCGTGGACGACCTGGCCGAGCTGCGCCGCATCGAGGCCGAGCTGGAACGCCAGGGCTACCTGGAGCGCGACCGCGGCAGGCTGGAGCTCACCCCCAAGGCCGTGCGGCGCCTCGGCGAGACCGCGCTGCGCCGCGTGTTCTCCCAGCTCGCCGCCGGCCGGCAGGGCGACCACGACCAGCGCGACGCCGGGCAGGCCGGGGAGCTCACCGGCTCCAGCCGCCCCTGGCGGTTCGGCGACGAGCAGCCCCTGGACGTCGTCCGCACCGTCGGCAACGCGATCACCCGCAGCGCCATGGAGGCCGTCCCCGCCGCCGGGCCCGCCGGGCCCTCCGGAGCGACGGCCCCGGTGGTGCGGCTGCACGTGGACGACTTCGAGGTCCACGAGACCGAGCGCCGCACCGCCGCCGCCGTGTGCCTGCTGGTGGACCTGTCGTACTCGATGGTGCTGCGCGGCGCGTGGGCGGTCGCCAAGCAGACGACCCTCGCCCTGCACACCCTGGTGACCAGCAGGTTCCCGCAGGACGCCATCAAGATCATCGGGTTCTCCAACTACGCCCGCGAACTCCACCCCACCGAGATGGCCGGGCTGGAGTGGGACATGGTCCAGGGCACCAACCTGCACCACGCCCTGATGATCGCGGGCCGCCATCTGGACCGGCACCCCGACTTCGAGCCGATCGTGCTGGTGGTCACCGACGGCGAGCCGACCGCGCACCTGCGGCCCGACGGGCGGTCCTGGTTCGACTACCCGCCGTCGGCCGACACGCTGGTGCTGACCATGGCCGAGGTGGACCGGATGACCCGGCGCGGCGCGGGCCTGAACTTCTTCATGCTGGCCGACGACCGGCGGCTGGTGTCGTTCGTGGAGGAGGTCGCCCGGCGCAACGGCGGGCGGGTCTTCGCCCCCGACGCGCAGCGGCTCGGCGAGTACGTCGTCTCCGACTACCTGCGGGTGCGGCGCGGCCGCCGCCGATGATCTTCCTTTACCGAGCTTGACGGTTATCCCCGAACGCGCCCGGGGAGGGTGACCTCCGCCGCACCGCGGCTACGGAGAGTAATCGAAGGTCGCTCAACGCCTCTCTGGGGGAGAGACGATGAAACCACGCACGTCCCTGGGACTCCTGACGGTCGGCCTCGGCACCGCGGCGGTCGTCGCGTTCGGCTCGGGCCTCGCCATGGCCGACCACCGATCCGACCACCGGACCGCCGCCGTACCCCAGTGCCCACCGGCCGCCGAGGCCGACACGGCCACCGACGCGGCCGCCGACGCGGCCGCCGACGCGGCCGCCGACACGGCCGCCGACACGGCCGCCGACACGGCCGCCGACACGGCCGCCGATCCCGCCGCCAAGCCCGTCCGGCCCGGGAAGGCCGCGCCCCAGTGCCCGCCGCCGACCGCCAAGCCCGCGGACTCCACCAAGCCCGCGGACTCCGCGGCGCCCGCCGAATCCGCGGCGCCCGCCGACTCCACGAAGCCGGCTGACTCCACCAAGCCCGCCGAACCCACCAAGCCCGACCAGTCCGCGAAGCCCGAAGGGGCCACGCCCCACGCCGACTCCGCGCCGCCCGCCCAGACCGCGGCGCCCGCTCAGTCCGCACCGGCCCAGACCGCGGCACCGGCCCAGTCCGCGCCGGCCAAGCCCGCGACCACCAAGCCCTCGTCCGGCAAGCCCGCGGCCGCCAAGCCCGGGAAGCCGACCAAGTCCGGAAAGCCAGCCAAGCCGACCAAGTCCGGGAAGCCGGCCAAGCCCGCCAAGAACACCAAGCCCGCCAAGAGCACCAGGCCCGGCAAGTCCACCACGGCCGCCAAGTCCGCGGCGCCCGTCGTGGCACCGGCCGCGTCACAGCAGGCTCCCGCGGCGTCCCAGCAGGCTCCCACCGGCTGACGGACCCGGTCCGAGGGGAGGAAGGCCGCCCGGCGTCCGCCGGGCGGCCTCCGCCCATTCCGGGGCCGTGCGGGCTAGGGTCGGCGGCATGTCGACTTCTGATCGTCTGCTGCTGGTCCTGCACGTCGGCTTCGCGATCTTCACGCTGGGACCGCTGACGGCCGCGACCATGTCCACCCCGAGGTACATCCGCAAGCAGGACGTCACGGTCGTGCGCTACCTGACCCGGACGACGCGGATCTACGCGCTGGGGTCGCTGGGCATCTTCCTGTTCGGGATGTTCCTGGCCAAGGGCCAGTTCGCCAAGGTGTGGCTGTCGGCGTCGATGACGCTGTTCCTCGTCGCGCTGGTGCTGCTGTTCCTGGTGGAACGCGACCAGCGCAAGGCCATCCACCTGCTGGAGGTCGCCGCCGCCGAGGCTCCCCCGCGCCCCGCCGCCCCCGCGGAGTCCCCCGCCGGAGACGAGAAGGGCGAGGAGACCGCGAAGGCCGCGAAGGCCGGCGCCCCCGAGGAGAGGCCCGCCCCCCGCGCCGACGTCGCCCAGGTGGAGCGCGGCCGCATCGCCGCCATGTCCGGCGTGGTCGCCCTCATCTGGCTGGTCATCCTGTTCCTGATGGTCTGGTACGGCTGACCCGGCCGCGGAACGCGCGAACGGGGCTCCCCCACCGAGGGGGAGCCCCGTTCGCGTCGGACCGGGCGCTCAGCGGGTGCGGGCCTTCAGCCAGGACAGGATCGTCGGGTAGACGTTCGGGTCGTTCAGCAGCGAGCTGCCGTGCGCGTCGCCCGGGATCGTGCGCACCGTGACCGGGACGTTCACCGCCCGCAGCGCGCTCGCCAGCGCCGTGCTCTGCGCGGGCGGCACGAAGTCGCCGACGCTGTGCATCAGCAGCATCGGGGCGTCGTCCGCCGAGGCGTGGCTGGCGCTGTCGGCGTCCTCGATCCGCCGCCAGCAGGAAGGGTCCGCCGTCCGCCCGGTGGACCCGGCCGCGCACCGGATGAGCTCGGTGACCGCGCCGCGCAGCCGGCGCTGGGCGGGCGAGGCGGTGGGCCTGGCGCCGTCCTGGTAGGCCAGGTAGGGGGTGTTCACCGGGGACAGCGCGATCACGCCGCGCACCCGCTCGCCCCCCTCGCCGTACGCGCCGAGCTGGGTGGCGAGCATGCCGCCCGCCGAGGAGCCGAGGACGACGACGCGTTCGGGGTCGACGTTCCAGCGCTTGGCGTTCTTCTTGACGAACGCGAGGGCGTTCCCGGCGTCGTTGCGCTGCGCGGGCCACTCGGCGGTCTCGGCGAGCCGGTAGTTGGCGGCGAAGACGACGAAGCCCTGGTTGGTGAGGCGGCGCGCGAAGTACTTCCAGGAGGACTTGTCGCCGCGCAGCCAGTAGCCGCCGTGCAGCATCAGCACGGCGGGACGGGCCTTGGGCGCGGGGGCGTCCCGGCGGCGGTCCCCGGGCGCGGTGGACGGCGTCGCCGAGGGCGTCGTGGACGGTGTCGCGGACGGCCCGCCGTCGCGGTCCCGCTGCTCCGCGCCGGTCTTCGGCGCCCGCTGCTTCTTCGGGGCGGTGACGGGGCGCCAGTAGGCGTCGATGCGCTGGCGCGGGCCCGGCCCGTAGGCATAGGTGGCCTGGCGGGGCGGCCGCGGCGTGACCATGACGCCCTGCGCGGACACGACCGAGCCGGATCCGGCGGACGGCGGCGTGGGCGTCGGCGCGGCGTCCGGCGTCCCGGAGTCCCCGGGCGAGGGGGTCGGGGACGACGGGGCCCCGGTGGGGCCGGTCGGCCGCGGGTCGGCGGAGGGAACGGTCGGCGACGGCTCCACGGTGACCGTGCCGGTCGGGGTCGGCGTCGGCTCGGTCGTCGTCGCCAGGGCTCCGGTGGGGACGGCCACGGCGGAGATACACGTGGCGGCGAACGCCGCACCGCACAGAAGTACTTTGCGCACTCCGAACCCTTTCTTGGCGGGACCTGGCGCGCACATCATAGATGTTTGATCACGTAAACGCCGGGAACGGCACGACCTCAGGCGCTTCCGGCAGATCGGCAAGGACGGGCGCCCGGCGCGCCCGTCCTCACGTTTCCGCAGGTCAGGCCAGTGCCTGCTCCAGGTCGCGCAGCAGGTCGTCGATGTCCTCGATGCCGACCGACAGCCGCACCAGGTCCGCCGGGACCTCCAGCGGCGACCCGGCGGCCGACGCGTGCGTCATCCGCCCCGGGTGCTCGATCAGCGACTCGACGCCGCCCAGCGACTCGCCCAGGATGAACAGCCGCGTCCGCTCGCAGACGGCGACGGCGGCCTCCTCGCTCCCCATCCGGAACGACACCATCCCGCCGAACTTCCTCATCTGCTTGGCCGCGACCTCGTGCCCGGGGTGCTCGGGCAGCCCGGGGTACAGCACCTCGCGCACGGCCGGGTGCCGGGTCAGCATCTCCACGACCTTCTCGGCGTTGGAGCAGTGCCGGTCCATGCGCACGCCGAGCGTCTTGATGCCGCGCAGCGTCAGCCACGCGTCGAACGGCCCGGCGACCGCGCCCATGGCGTTCTGGTGGTAGGTCAGCCGCTCGCCCAGGTCGGCGTCGGCGACGATCAGCGCGCCGCCGACCACGTCGGAGTGCCCGCCGATGTACTTGGTGGTGGAGTGCACGACCACGTCGGCGCCCAGCGTCAGCGGACGCTGGAGGTAGGGCGAGGCGAAGGTGTTGTCCACCACCAGCAGCGCGCCCGCGTCGTGCGCGACGGCGGCCAGGGCGGCGATGTCGGCGACGCCCAGCAGCGGGTTGGTGGGCGTCTCCACCCAGATCAGCTTCGTCTCGGGCCGGACCGCCGCGCGCACGGCGTCGACGTCGCCGAGCGGCACCGGGTCGAACGCCACCCCCCACGGCTCGGCGACCTTCGCGAACAGCCGGTAGGTGCCGCCGTAGGCGTCGTTGGGGATGATGACGTGGTCGCCGGGCTTGCAGACGGTGCGCAGCAGCGTGTCCTCGGCGGCCAGGCCGGAGGCGAACGCCAGGCCCCGCACGCCGCCCTCGACCTCGGCCAGGCATACCTCCAACGCGGTACGCGTCGGGTTGGCCGACCGCGAGTACTCGTAGCCGCCGCGCAGGCCGCCGATTCCGTCCTGCTTATACGTCGAGACCTGGTAGATCGGCGGGACGACCGCGCCCGTGGTGGGGTCCGGTTCCTGTCCCGCGTGGATGGCCAGGGTCTCGAAGCCCTGGTGAACCTCGTTGTCCATGAGGATGAGGCTATCCACCCGCCGACCCTCCTGGAGGAGGAGCCCTTCCCCCGCAGGTAGCAGGGGACATTTCGGTACGCGGATTGACCCGATCCGTCCCTTCGATCTCTAGCGTTTGAGGGGTAATCAATCCCCCTTTGCACACTGACCGAAGGGTTGCGCATGTTCGCACGCCTTGGGCGGGGCGTCGTCAGACACCCGTTGATCACGATCGGGTTGTGGCTGCTGGCAGCCGTCGCCCTGGTCGCTCTCGCACCTGAACTCAAAACGAAGTCGGACCAGGCGGAGTTCCTGCCCGACAAGTACGAGGCCGTCCAGGCTGCCAAGTTGTCCGAGCGGGAGTTCCCCAGCGCGGACAAGGAGACCAGCCCCGCGATGGTCGTGATCAAACGCACCGACGGCGGGGCCCTCCAGCCGGCCGACGGGCAGAAGATCCAGCAGCTCGCGCAGGCGTTGCAGGCCAAGCAGATCCCGGGGGTCAAGGGCGTGCAGGCGATGCCGCCGCAGCCGGGCGCCAAGGTCGGCCTGGTGGTGGCGGGGCTGCCCTCCGACTTCCGCGACGCCAAGGCCATGGAGCAGGCCAAGAAGGCCGTCAAGACCATGCGCACCGAGTCCACCGCGCAGCTCCGCGGCAGCCCGCTGGCCGCCAAGGTCGGCGGTGACATGGCCTCCAACGTGGACAACGAGGAGTCCGACAAGAAGACCATGGCGATGATCGGCATCGCCACCATCGTGCTGATCGTGGTGCTGCTGGGCATCATCTTCCGCGCGCCGCTGGCCGCGCTGCTGCCGATCCTCGTGGTCTCGCTGGTGTCGATGGTGTCGGGCGCGGTGACCGCGATCATCGGTAACGCCTTCGGCCTCAGCTTCGACGAGAGCTTCAACGAGATCATCGTCGTGGTGCTGTACGGCATCGGCACCGACTACATCCTGTTCCTGCTGTTCCGCTACCGCGAGCGGCTGCGGATGGGCGAGGACAAGAAGACCGCGATGATCACCAGCGTGGAGCGGGTGGGCGAGGCCATCGCCTCCGCCGCGGGCGCGGTCATCGTGGCGTTCCTGGTGCTGCTGCTGGCGGCGTTCAAGGCGTTCGGCGGGCTGGGCCCGCAGCTGGCCATCGCGGTCGGCGTGATGCTGATCACCTCCCTGACCCTGGTGCCGGCGCTGGTCTCGCTGCTCGGCCCGGCGATCTTCTGGCCGTCCAAGGCGTGGAAGAAGGAGCCCAAGCCCGGCCTCTGGGCCAAGATCGGCAACGGGGTGGGCCGCCGTCCCGCCGTCGCCGCCCTCGCCTCGGGCGTGGTGCTGGTCGGCCTGGCCGGAGCCGCGCTCGGCTTCAAGGCCGACTACGACTTCAACGCCAGCGCCCCCCAGAACACCGAGGCCGCCCAGGCCATGAAGGACTTCCGCGGCTCCTTCCCGGCCGGCGCGCTCACCCCGACCGAGGTCTACGTCAAGTCCGGGCAGCCGCTCGACAAGGGCACGCTGGCCTCCTACGGGCAGAAGCTCCAGCAGGCCCCCGGCATCGGCCAGGTCCAGCCGCCGCAGGTGAGCAAGTCCGGCACCGTCGCGATGTACAAGGTCGCGCTGAAGGAGAACCCCAGCTCCAACGAGTCCATCTCGCTGGTGAAGGGCCCGCTGCGCGACTACGTCAAGAAGGAGGCCCCGCAGGGCACCCAGGTGCTGGTCGGCGGCATGACGGCGATCTGGGCCGACATCAACGAGGTCAACAACCGTGACCTGTCGGTCATCCTGCCGGTCGCGGTGGCGCTGATCGGGCTCATCCTGGCGCTGCTGCTGCGCGCCCTGGTCGCCCCGATCTACCTGGTGGTGGCGGTGCTGCTCGGCTTCGCCGCGACGCTGGGCGCCACGGTGCTGCTGTTCCAGGGCATCGAGGGCCGGCCCGGCCTGATGTTCCAGCTACCGATCATCCTGTACCTGTTCGTGCTGGCCATCGGCACCGACTACAACATCCTGATGATCGCCCGGCTGCGGGAGGAGGCCCGCGAGGGCCACGACCCGCGGCGCGGCGCGGCGCTCGGCATCATGCACGCCGGTCCCACGGTGGCCGCGGCGGGCGTGATCCTGGCCGGGACGTTCGCGGTGCTGGTGCTGTCGCCGCAGTCGATGCTCGCCCAGATGGGCTTCGGCGTGGCGATCGGGATCCTGCTGTCGACGTTCGTGATGTCCACGTTCTTCGTCCCGGCGATCACCGCGCTGCTCGGCCACAAGGCCTGGTGGCCCGGCCACAGCGACGCGCCGCGCCAGGTGCCGCCGCAGGGTGGCGCCGACCCCGTCCAGGACCGGTTCGCCAAGACCGGCTCCTGACCGACGCCGGATCGCGGCCGCCCGGCCGGTAAACGCCGCCCACCTGGCCGGGGCCGCGATCCGGTTCCCAGGGGAAGACCAGGCCCCGGAGACCCGCATGGGGGTCTCCGGGGCCTCGGTCGTCCGGGGGCGGCGGCCGCCGGGGGTCAGGAGGCGTTCGTCCCACCCGCCAGGAAGGCGATCACGTCCTGCCGCGTGATCAGGCCCTTGGGCTTGCCGTCCACCAGCACCACGGCCGCGCCGGACTTCTCCAGCACCGACACCGCCTTGCCGACCGGCTCGCCGGACCCGACGGTCGGCAGCGGCGGGGCCATGTGCCGCTCCAGCGGCTCGCCCAGCAGCGCCCGGTCCTTGACCAGGATCTCCAGCAGGTCGCGCTCGGCGACGGACCCGACGACCTCGGCCGCCATGACCGGCGGCTCCTCCTTCATCACCGGAAGCTGCGACACCTCGTACTCCCGCATGATCGAGATGGCGGTCTCGACGCTCTCGTGCGGGTGGGCGTGCACGAACTCCGGCAGCGTGCCGCCCTTGCGGGTCAGCACCTCGCCGACGGTGGGCTCCTCCTGGCCGGCGGCCGACAGGAAGCCGTAGGACTGCATCCACTCGTCGTTGAAGATCTTCGACAGGTAGCCGCGGCCGCCGTCCGGCAGCAGCACGACGATCACCGCGTCGTCGGGGGCCTCGGCCGCCACCCGCAGCGCCGCCACGACCGCCATCCCGCAGGACCCGCCGACCAGCAGCGCCTCCTCGCGGGCCAGCCGCCGCGTCATCGTGAACGAGTCCTTGTCCGACACCGCGATCACGCGGTCGCAGATCTCCCGGTCGTAGGTCTCGGGCCAGATGTCCTCGCCCACGCCCTCGGTCAGGTACGGCCGCCCGGTGCCGCCCGAGTACACCGAGCCCTCCGGGTCGGCCCCGACGATCTGCACCCGGCCGCCGGAGACCTCCTTGAGGTAGCGGCCGGTGCCGCTGATCGTGCCGCCGGTGCCGATCCCCGCCACGAAGTGCGTGATCTTCCCCTCGGTCTGCTCCCAGATCTCCGGGCCGGTCGTCTCGTAGTGGGAGAGCGGGTTGTTCGGGTTGACGTACTGGTTGGGCTTCCACGCGCCGGGGATCTCGGCGGCCAGCCGGTCCGACACCGAGTAGTAGGACTCGGGATGGTCGGGCGCGACGGCCGTCGGGCAGATCACCACCTCCGCGCCGTAGGCCTTCAGCACGTCGGTCTTGTCCTTGGCGACCTTGTCGGGGCAGACGAACACGCAGCGGTAGCCGCGTTCCTGCGCCACGATGGCCAGGCCGACGCCCGTGTTGCCCGAGGTCGGCTCCACGATCGTCCCACCCGGCCTGAGCAACCCCTCGCGTTCGGCGGCGTCGACCATCCTGACCGCGATGCGGTCCTTCACCGAACCGCCCGGGTTGAAGTACTCCACCTTCGCCAGAACCTGGGCCCCGCCCGTGCCGCCGGTCACCTTGCGCAACCGGAGCAGCGGGGTGTTGCCCATCAGTTCGACGAGCGAGTCGTGTACCTGCACTGCGACGTCCTTGTCGAATATCAGCGCTGTCTGATTTCAGCGTCCTGCATCCCGGTGTCGATCCCGGGGCGACGTGCCGTTCACCACAGTGTCAGCGGGGTGTGCGCCCATGGGAGGGGATGCGGATTCGGATAGATTCTTGTCCCTGACGGTAGCCGAGATCGGTGCCCACGGGCATCTACAGGGGGACGGGGGTCGCAACCCGGGGTTCCGCACCTCACTGCCACGAAGGGGCAACGCACGATGCTGAGAGCTTTCACGGCGCGGCGCATCGCGACGGCCGCGGCGTACGGGGGCGGCGGGATCACCGCGCTGGGGGGACTCACCTTCGGTCTGGTGCTGGCGGAGGCCAGGCTCGCCCGGAAGATCATCCTGGCGACGCCGAACGGCGATCCCCCGGTGGCCGACGGCTTCTACGGCCTGTCCCTGCCCGGCGATCCGCTCGCGTTCGCGATGCTGGGCGACTCCACGGCCGCCGGGCTGGGCGTGCACTCCGCCGACGAGACCCCGGCCGCGCTGCTGGCGGCGGGGCTGTCCTCGCTGGCCGACCGGCCGGTGTGGCTGACCAACGTCGCCAAGTCCGGCTCCCGCTCCGAGGCGCTGGCCTGGCAGGTGGAGCGGGCGCTGCTGGCCGAGCCCGACGTCGCCGTGATCATGATCGGGGGCAACGACGTCACCGCGCGGGTCCCGCCCGCCGAGTCGGTGCGGCACCTGGCCGAGGCCGTGGCGCGGCTGCGCGCGGCGGGCTGCGAGGTCGTCGTCGGCACCTGCCCCGACCTAGGCTCGGTCAAGCCGCTGATGCAGCCGCTGCGCTGGATCGCCCGCCGGGCCAGCCGCC
Source organism: Actinomadura kijaniata (assembly GCF_014138665.1). Classification (NCBI taxonomy): domain Bacteria; kingdom Bacillati; phylum Actinomycetota; class Actinomycetes; order Streptosporangiales; family Thermomonosporaceae; genus Actinomadura; species Actinomadura kijaniata. Next base: position 30,804 of record NZ_JACJIA010000001.1, on the reverse strand, counting down.
AGCTCGCCGCCGCGCAGACGATCGCGGTGGTGGAGCGGGGCGGCCGGACGGTGTCGCTGGGCGACCTGCTGGGCCACGAGTTCGCGGCCGACCCGCGCGAGATGTTCAGCGCCGACCGCTACCACCCCTCCGGGCGGGGCTACGCCTCCGCCGCCGCGGCCGTGCTGCCCGCGATGGCCGCGGCGCTGGGCCTGGAGCCCGACATGGACGAGCTGGTGCCCGCGCCGCGCCGGGGCCGGGGCACCGGCGTCCTCCCGGTGTACCTGGCCGCCGCCGAGGCCGCCGAGGAGCCGGGCACCCAGGTCGTCGGCACCCGCGTCGCCGGGCGCGAACGCGGCCCGCGCGGCCGGTGGGCGGCGTTGCTGCGCCGCCGCCGCGTCGCCGCCCCGGAGACCGCGCTGGAAGGCCCTCCCGACCTGACCGCCGCCTGAGCCGTCCCGCCCGGCCCCACCCGGCTGGGCGGGATTTCGGCGATCCCCCGCCGTTTGCGTGATTCCTCTGTTACGTTCTGCCACGACGTCCTTCCAAGCGGTCACCAGTCCCCGTCGCCTCCCCGGGAGTCCCGCATGGTCTCGCACACCCTCCGACGATCACTCTCCGCGTCCGTTCCGGCACTGGCCGCGTCCGCCGTCCTGCTCGGCGCGGCGGGCTGCTCCGGGGGCGCGCCGGGCCGGGGCGCGGAGGCGGCCCAGGGCTGGACGGGCACCGGGGTGAACGCCGTCAGCCGCCCCGTCACCGGGTCGGGCGTCACCGCCGTCACCGGCCTGCGCCCGGACGGCGACCTGGAGACGGCGGTGTTCGACCTGGCCAAGGGCCGCCGCCTGTGGAGCAGGCCCGCCACGATGGTGGGCCGGCTGTCCGGCATGGGCGTGCAGCCCCCGGCGGTCGCCGGGACGCCGGGCAGCCCGGTCGTGGTCGCGCTGGAGCCGCGGCGGACCGGCAGGTGGAAGGCCACCCTGGTCGCGCGCGACGCCCGCACCGGCACGGAACGCTGGACCCGCCCGGTCGACACGACGTTCGGCCCGGTCCGCTGCGGGACGCAGGTGTGCCTGTCGGAGTTCACCGCGCGCCGCAGCGCCCGGTTCGCGGTCCTGGACGCCGCGACCGGCAGGCAGCTGTGGCGGATGCCCGGCATCGCCGAGGTGGAGTGGTCCGACCCGACCCGCGTGGTGGCGTTCCGGATGGCGCGGCACCCGGCGCTGGAGGCCCGCGACCTGCGGACGGGAAGGACGCTGTGGACGTTCCCGGTGGAGAGGGCCGTCGGCTCCGGCGTGAACCTGTCGGGCGGCTGGGCGTTCGGCGCGCTGCCGGGCGGGCCGCTGGTCGGGTACGTCGCGCCCTACCAGCGCGGCAAGGGCCGCGACTCGCTGTCGGCGTTCGGCTTCTTCGGCCTGAACCCCGCCACCGGCAGGCTGGTGTGGACCCGCAAGCGGCTGCTGCGCGTCTACCCCGGCGCCAGCCCCGCCGTCGCGCTGGTCACCCGGCAGGTCACCCCCGGCGGCTCCTACGGCGGCTTCGAGCAGCTCGACCCCCGCACCGGCCGCACCACCGCCACCGTCACCGCCGACAGGGCCCCCGCGTCGTCCTGGCTGCTGGCGTTCCCGGCGGACCTGTCGAGCCTGGCCTTCCTGTCCCAGGGCAGGCGGGGCGCCGCCTACCGGCTGGCCGACGCGTCCCCGGTCGGGCCGCAGGGGCTGCGCGTCTGGTCGTTCTGCACGGTGACCCCGTCCGAGCTGAGGATCAACGGGCACCGCGGGTTCTTCCCGGTCGCCCCGCTGTGCGCCTACGACCTGGCCACCGGCCGCAGGCTCGGCTCCGCGGGCGCGCCGCCCGGCTGGTACACCGGCTCCACCGACGGCTGGCGGGTCTGGCGCGGCGAGGACGGCGTCCTGCACGCGGTCCGGGACGCCCGGGGAACGACCCCCGGCATGTACGGCCAGTGACCCACCCCACAAGAAACCCCCCACGAAACCGCACGATGAAGGCCACCCACAGACACCGCACCGCGATGCCGCCGACGCCATGGCCCAAGGACGCGGACGCCGTGACGCGGACGCCGTGACCCGGACGTCAACGCGGACGCCGTGACGCGGACGTCATCACGCGGACGTCCGGTCGGAAGGACGTTCGATCGGGGGGACGTCCGGCCGGGAGGGTAGGCGTGTCGTTCGGGGCGGGGCGGGGCGTGCCGTCCGGGCCCCCGTTCGGCCGGACGACGTGGATCCCATGATCGTGCGGACGGTGTCCCGGGCGCATGGGGCGAGGGTCATCCCGGGAGCGGGACCACTCTATTGGACGCGATGTCAACCCATTGCCGGGGCGGCGTGTACGCGCGGGGGCGGCACCCGTTAGATTGCGAGTGACCGGCGGGTAACACCGCAGGCCCCAGCATCAGGTCGCACGACAGGAGACCCGCAATGCCCGAGGCAGTGATTGTCGCCACCGCGCGTTCGCCGATCGGCCGCGCCTTCAAGGGTTCGCTGAAGGACCTGCGGCCCGACGACCTCACCGCGACGATGGTCGAGGCCGCGATGGCCAAGGTGCCGCAGCTCGACCCGAGCCAGGTCGAGGACCTGCTGCTCGGCTGTGGCCTGCCCGGCGGCGAGCAGGGCTACAACATGGGCCGCGTCGTGGCGACGCTGCTCGGCTGGGACGGCGTTCCCGGCGCCACGATCACCCGGTACTGCTCGTCCTCGCTGCAGACCACCCGGATGGCGTTCCACGCGATCAAGGCCGGCGAGGCCGACGTGATCGTCTCGGCCGGCGTGGAGATGGTCAGCCGGTTCGCCAAGGGGTCCAGCGACGGGCTGCCCGACACCCAGAACCCCAGGTTCGCCGAGGCGCAGGCCCGCACCGAGGAGACCGCCAAGGGCGGCAGCACCTGGCACGACCCGCGCCAGGACGGCAAGCTGCCCGACATCTACATCGCGATGGGCCAGACCGCCGAGAACGTCGCCCAGATCAAGGGCGTCTCCCGGCAGGCCCAGGACGAGTTCGGCGTCCGCTCCCAGAACCTCGCCGAGAAGGCCCTGGCCAACGGCTTCTGGGAGAAGGACATCACCCCGGTCACGCTGCCCGACGGCACCGTGGTCAGCAAGGACGACGGCCCGCGCGCCGGCACCACCTACGAGAAGGTGTCCCAGCTCCAGCCGGTGTTCCGGCCCGACGGCACCGTCACCGCGGGCAACTGCTGCCCGCTGAACGACGGCGCCGCCGCCGTGGTCGTCATGAGCGACACCAAGGCCGCCGAGCTGGGCATCACCCCGCTGGCGCGGATCGTGTCCACCGGCGTCACCGGCCTGTCCCCCGAGATCATGGGGCTGGGCCCGGTGGAGGCGTCCCGGCAGGCCCTGGCCCGCGCCGGGATGACCATCGACGACATCGACCTGGTCGAGATCAACGAGGCGTTCGCCGCGCAGGTGCTCCCCTCGGCCGAGGAGCTGGGCGTGGACCTGGACAGGCTGAACGTCAACGGCGGCGCGATCGCGGTCGGCCACCCGTTCGGCATGACCGGCGCCCGCATCACCTCCACGCTGGTCAACAGCCTGCGGTTCCACGACAAGCAGTTCGGCCTGGAGACCATGTGCGTCGGCGGCGGCCAGGGCATGGCGATGGTGCTGGAGCGCCTGAGCTGACCTCCGGAAAGTCGATCAATCATTGATCACTTAACGTCATCGCGAATGGCCCGGCGAACTGGCGCGACAATGCGCTACGAACCGGGCCATTTCCCTTTCCATCGAACCGTCCGCGGAGGGGTAGAACGATCGATCCGCTCGGAATGATCTACGTAACGTAATAGATAGGTACCCGTTAGGGGCTTGTCACATCCGAGGAGGTGTTGCAGAGTCGGCACAAGAGCCCCGCCGACCTGGAGGTGCACCTTGTCCCTGAACCACTCGCCGGACACGCACAACAAGTTGCTCGCTCGCATCCCACAAGTCACAGGACGTGACATCCCCGAGTGGTTCACCACCATCGAGAACGGCCCGTCGTTCCTCCGCTGCGAGGAGCGCTGCAACTGGCTGGCCGACGAACACGGCCTGTCGCACGGCTACGCGGCGGCGCTGGTCCGCGAACACGAGCGCACCCGCCGCGCCCGCCACTACTGAACGACCCGGAGCCCCCTCGCCCCGACGCGGGCACGCGGAAGGCTCCCCACCAGACTCCCCGCGGGATCCCGCCAAGGGCAGTCCCCGCTCGTCGCCCCGCTACGCGTTGGCGACCCCGGCGAAGAGATCCCGCATGCGATCAGCCCCCTGCCGGTCCGCCGGCAGGGGGCTGATCCATGGGCGGGGCGCCGCTACTCCCGGTTGAAGTACGACAGGAAGCGCAGCAGCTCCAGGTAGATCCACACCAGGCTCAGGGTGAGCCCGAAGGCGCTGTACCAGGCGAACTTCTCCGGCGCGCCCGCGTTCACGCCGCGCTCGATCTCGTCGAAGTCCAGCAGCAGGAAGAAGCATCCGACGAGGATCGCGACGACGCTGAACACGTAGGCCAGCGGGTTGGAGGCGTCGCGGATGCCGATGCCGGTGTCCGGGCCGAAGGCCTGCACCAGCAGGTTGACCAGCATCAGGCCGAGCAGCGCCCAGCCCGCCGCGACCACGAACTTCACGAACTTCGGCCGCACCCGCACGATCCGCAGCGCGTACACCGCGAGCATGCCGCCGAACGCCAGCGCGGTGCCGATGACCGCCTGGAACACGACCCCGTTGTAGAGGTCGTTGAAGTAGTGGCTGATCGCGCCGACGCCCACGCCGTACACGGCCGAGAACGTCAGCACCAGCGGCGCGTTGGCCTTGCCGGAGAAGCTGATGTAGAGGCCGAGGCCGAGCTGCAGCAGGAAGGCCACCCCGCCGATCACCAGCGCCGTCGGCGTCGGGACGAGGAGCCAGGTCAGCGCGCCGGTGAGGACCAGCATGCCGAGGCTGAGGAAACCGCGCACGACGACGTCGTCATAGGTCATCGGGCGGGTCGCGGGTGGCGCGTACGCGGGCGCCTGGTACGTCTCGTTCAACATCTCGGGCGTGCCGTACCCAGAGTAGGGCGGGGGCTGCTGCTGCCCGAGGTTCTTCCCCCGGAACGCGGGGTTCCTGCTCTCCATCGGTTCCCTCCGTAGGGCCGGACCTGCGTCAAGTTTATGACGACCCGAGATCGGCGGTCGTTCCCCGATGTGATCGTTCGATAACGGCTGCGCGGCCGGAACCTTCCGGCCGCGCAGCCGGATCGGTGCCCCTGGTCGGATTCGAACCGACACCCGTAGCTCTTTTAGGGAGCTCGCCTCTGCCGTTGGGCTACAGGGGCGGCGACAGCATACCGGGAGCGATTGACCCTTCAAGCAGCGGATATTCGACTGAGACCGCATTTGTGCCGCCCCGTGCCACGGCCCGCCCGCGGTTCCCGGACCGCGCGGGCCCCCGCGGTCGACGTTTTTCCGGCCTTTCCCTCCGGAAACCGGAAGAACGCCGGTTCAACGGCTGACGACCGCGCGCCCTTCGACCAGCGTCGCGCCCGCCCGGCCGTCATGGTCGCGGCGGACGGCGCAGATCTCGTGGACGCCGACCCGGCCACTCTCGCACGCCAGCGCCGACGCCGCCAGGTACAGCAGCCACACCCGGGCGTGGCCGGGCCCGGAGAGCTCGGCGGCCTCGGCCCAGTGGCGTTGCAGGTTCGCGGCCCAGGAGCGCAGGGTGCGGGCGTGGTGCTCGCGCAGCGCGCCGACGGTGCGGACCTCCAGCCCGGCCGCCTCCACGTCGGAGACGATCTCGCCGAGGGGCCGCAGCCCGCCGTCCTCGGGGAACATGTAGCTGGTGGTGAAGGTGCGCCTGATCTGGTGGGGGCCGGGGCGGCGGGCCTGGAACCGCAGCAGCAGCCGGCCGGTCGGGGCCAGCAGCCCGTACAGGCGGGCGGTGTCGCGGTCGGCGGTCTCGACCCCGGCCAGGTCCACAATGGCGTCGTAGGGGCCGTCGCCCGCGGCGTCCAGGTCCCAGGCGCGCGGGTCGATCCGGTCGGCCAGGCCCGCGGCGGCGGCGCGTTCGCGCAGGTGCTCGGCCTGGCGGTGGGTGCGGGTGAGGGCGACGACGCGCACGTCGCAGGCGCGCGCGGCGTGCAGGGCGAACGCGCCCCATCCGGCGTTCAGGTCCAGCAGCCGCGCGCCGGGGAACAGGCCGAGGCGCTCGGCGGCGGCCTCCAGCGCGGCGCGCTGCGCGTCCGTCAGGTCGACGGCCTGGTCCCACAGGCCGGTGCCGTGCGCCATCGACGGGCCCAGCATCCGGGTGAAGAACTCCGGCGACGCGTCGAGCGGGCCGGTGACCTCGCCGTCGGCCCGGCCGGTCGGGAACTCCTCGGCCGGGGGCCTCGGCTCGGGGCCGACCGCACCGAGCATGACGGCCGTCCGGACGATCTCGCGCTTGTCGTCGCTGGACAGCCGGATCGGCTCGTCGCCGCTGCGCATCATCCGCTGCACCGCGTCGAGCGCGGCGAACATGTCGCCCTCGATGTCCAGCTCGCCCGCGACGTAGGCGCGGACCAGGCCCATCTCGCCCGGCTTCCACAGCAGGCGGCGCAGGGCGCGGCGGTGCCGGATGACGAACGCGGGCGCCCCGGCGGGGCCGACCACGCTGCCGTCCCAGGCGCGGACCTGGACCGGCAGCTCGTCGGCGGCGGCCGGAGCGGCGTTCTCCTCACCGAGCAGGACGCGGGTGAGCAGCGGCGCGAGCCGGGAGGCGACACCATCGTGCACCGGGCGCGGACACCCCCTTCATGGTCGGTCCGGGGGCGGCGGCGACGCTCCGCTAGTCCCCCTTGCTTGCCAGTTCGAACTCCTCGCGGGGGTGTTCGAGTTCCCCCAGCGACACGATCTCACGGCGGAACAGGAACGCCAGCGTCCAGTCCGCCGTGACGCGCATCTTGCGGTTCGTCGTCGGCATCCGGGACAGATGGTAGGTGCGGTGCATGAACCACGCGAGAAGCCCGCGCAACTTCACGCCGTAGACGTTCGCCACGCCCTTGTGCAGTCCGAGCCCGGCGACCGACCCGACGTAGGCGTGCACGTAGGGCTTGCGGGGCTTGCCCCGGTAGTCGGCCACGATGTTGTCGGCGAGCCGCTTGGCCTGGCGGACGGCGTGCTGGGCGTTGGGGGCGCAGTAGTCGCCGGTGTCGGTGAGGTCGGGGACGCGGGCGTTGTCGCCGGCGGCGTAGACGCGTTCCCTCCCCTCGACGGTGAGCTCGGCGGTGGCGATGACGCGTCCCTTGTCGTCGATGGGCAGGTCGCTGCGGCGCACGACCGGGTGGGCCTTGACGCCCGCGGTCCACACCAGCGTCCCGGTGTCGAACTCCTCGCCGTCGCTGAGCACGACGCGGTGGTTCTCGGCGGACTTCAGCAGCGTCCCGGTCCGGATCTCGATGCCGCGGCGGCGCAGCGCCTCGGCGGTCCAGGTGCCCATCTCCGGCCCGACCTCGGGCAGGATCCGGTCGGTGGCCTCGACCATCACCCAGCGCATGTCCTCGGCGCGGAGCGTCGGGTACCACTTCAGCGCGTCGCGGGCCATGTCCTCCAGCTCGGCCAGGGCCTCGACCCCGGCGAAGCCCGCGCCGACGAACACGAACGTCAGCGAGCGGCGGCGGACCTTCTCGTCCTCGTTGGAGGCGGCGATGTCGAGCTGGCGCAGCACGTGGTTGCGCAGGTAGATCGCCTCCTCGACGGTCTTGAAGCCGATGCCGCACTCGCTGAGGCCGGGGATCGGCAGCAGCCGCGACACCGATCCGGCGGCGACCACCAGGAAGTCGTAGTGGATCTCCTGCTGGATCTGGCCGTCCGATCCGGCGGGGCAGTAGGTGACGCACCGGCGGGCGTCGTCGATGCGGGTGACGAAGCCGTTGCGGATCCGGCAGCGGTGCAGGACCTTGCGCAGCGGCGCGACCACGTGCCGGGGCTCCAGGTTCCCGGCGGCGGCCTCCGGCAGGAACGGCTGGTAGGTCATGTAGGACTGCGGGTCGATGACGGTGATCGCGACCTCGCCGCGCTTCAGCTCGCCGCGCAGCTTCTTCTGCAGGCGGAGGGCGGTGTACATGCCGACGTACCCACCACCCACGATCACGATGTGCTTGGCGTTCTCAGGGGTTCGCTCAGGAGGCATAACGGGACCGTTACCCCCATAGCGGCGACCCTCACCCGGCAGGGGGGCGGCGGACGGCCCACGGAGAATCTCACTTTCCCGCGAACAACTCGGTCCTCTCCGGCATCTCACCCAGTGCACACCGGAAGACGGCGGCGGGACAGGGCCCGACGGGGGCGTCAAGCGGCCGGGGCGACGGGGCGGCCGGCACGGGGGCGGGCCGCCCCGGCCCGGCCGCTTGACCTGGCCCTGGCCCGCCGCCGGTCCGGGTGCGGATCAGCCCGCCCCGGCGATCGTCCGGGCGCGGGCGAACACGGCGTCCAGCATCTCCTCGGTCACGCGGCCGGTGAAGGTGTTCTGCTGGCTCGGGTGGTAGCAGCCCAGCAACGTGACCGGACCGGTGACCGGTTCCGGCGGCGTGATCTCGATCTCAACGCCGTGCCCGAACTTCGGCCGGGGCCGGGGCAGCGCGTACCCCGCCCGCCGCAGCGCGGGCCACACCCCCTGCCAGGCGAACCCGCCGAGCATCACATAGCACCGCACGCTGGGGACGACCTCGGCGATCTCCCGGGCGAGCCAGGGCAGGCAGGTGTCGCGTTCGCCGGGGGTCGGCTTGTTGTCGGGCGGCGCGCACCGCACGGTCGCGGCCATGCGGGTGCCGATGAGCCGCTGTCCGTCCCCGGCCCGGACGCTGGTCGGCAGCGCGGCCAGGCCCACCCGGTGCAGCGAGGCGAACAGCCAGTCCCCCGACCGGTCCCCGGTGAAGATCCGCCCGGTGCGGTTCCCGCCGTGCGCGGCCGGGGCCAGCCCCACGATCATGATCTTCGGTTCGGGGTCGCCCCACCCGGCGACGGGCCGTCCCCAGTACTCCTCGTCGAGGAACGCGCGGCGGCGCTCCACCGCCACCTTCTCCCGCCAGGCGACCAGCCGGTCGCAGGCCCGGCACACCGACTGGCGGGCGCACAGCCCGGACAGGCCGGGGGCGGACGCGGCGAGCCCGGCGACCTCCTCGGCCGTGGTCGCGACGGGCGTGTCCGGGGCCGCCGGATCGCCCGGCCACCCCGTTCCGGGCGGCACGAAGGGAGCGTTCGTCATGCCTCGATCCTGTCACCCGCCCGATGGAACACCGGATCGGCCGGGGTAGAGGTCCCTGTTCGTCCGGGCGGCCGCCGAGGTGCGCCGCGCGCCCTCTCCACCGCCTCCGGCGGCTCGTTCCCGGTGCGGGCGAGGAAAGCCCGGACCTCGGCCGACCGCGCCTGCCCGGCCCGCCGCGGCCGCCGCGCCACGTCGCGGACGCGGCCGCCACCGCGTTCCGGGACGGCGGGCACCGCGGGCCCCCGGGGCACCGGGCAAGGTCCGGAAGCCGACGCCCGTCCTCGGTACCATGCCCCTGGCCGGTGGTCGGGGGGTGGGAAGACCGGCTCCACCGTGTGTTGCGGAGGCACGCCTTGGCTCGTCCCGGCTGGTATCCCGACCCCTACGGCAGCGGCAGCCTGCGCTGGTGGGACGGCCAGGGCTGGACCCAGCACCTCAACCCCCCGCCCCGCGTCCCCGAGTCCGCGCCGCGCCGGCAGCCCGGCCCCTCCCCCTACGGCCACGGCTGGGGCCAGCGCCGCCAGCCGTTCCCCGGAGCCGTCGACGCGTCGGTCCGCGGCCTGCTCCTGCACGCCGACGACCAGGTGGTCGCCTACGGCCACACGTCGCTGGCCTGGACCCACGTGGAGTGGGTGGCCTACTGGGCCGCCCACGTCCCCGGCGGCCACGGCCGCCCGCCCGGCGTCCAGTGGATCTTCCAGGCGGGCCGCCATCCGTTCCACGGGGGCCCGAGGGTCGAGGTGGTGCTCGACGACTCGGGCCACACCACCGACCCCGAACGCCTGTGGCAGCGGCTGGTGGACCTGTGCCACCACCACGCGGAACAGCGCCTGGTCGCCGAGCTGGCGAGCCGGGTGCGGGCGGGCGAGTCGGTGGACGTCGCCCAGGGGCTCACGGTCCATCCGGGCGGGGTCAGGGGCAACCGCGTCTCACTCAGCTGGTCCACCATCTCCGGCGCGGTCCTCGAGAACGGCCGTGTCTGGATCCAGCAGTTCAGCAACGCCAATCCAGTTCTGTATGTCCCGCAGCAGAACCCCAACGCCGTTCTGATCCCGGCCCTGCTCTCGCTCCTCAAGCGCTGACGGGCGGGCGTCGAACCACCGCGGGCGCTCGGCCGGCTTCCGGTCGCCGACCTTGAGCCGGTGGTCGCCGCCGATGATGAAGCTGGAGTACCCGCCCCGGTCCGCGCAGGCGCCGTGGGAACGGCTGGAGGCGGCGATGGCGGTGCCCCCGTCGACCTTGGGCGCCCTGAAGGTCACGTCGGCGTAGGGGAGCCTCCCGCACCGGGAGGCGCCCTCGTCGTAGGCGATGAACCCGCCGATCCGCCCCCGCAGGTCCCCGTGGGACGCCGGAACGCTCCACGCCCCGATCTCCCGGGCCTGCGCCGCGGGCTCGTCGGCGTCCCGCACGGTCGCGCGCCAGACCGCCCGGTCCGCCCGCTCCGTCGGCGCGGCCGGCGCCGCCGCGTCGTCCCTGGCCACGGTGATCTCGTACCGGTGCCCGCGCTTCAGTTCGAGCCCCTCCAGGGTGCAGGTGACGCCGTCCTGGTCGGCGCTCTGGCCGGCGCTCTCGTCGGCCGCGGCGAGGCCCGCCCGGACGGCGTCCGCCCCGCCGGGGTCCATCCGGAGGGAACGCAGGAGCCCGCCCAGGTCCACCCGGACGGGACCCGCCGTGACGACCTCCTCCTTGCCGGGGTCCACCTCGACGAGACCGAGACCGGCCAGGTCCACCTTGATGGCGCCGTCCTCGGTGATCTGGACGACGCCGGGGTGCACCTCGACGAGACCGTGCTTGCCCAGCCCCACCTTGATGGCGCCGTCCTCGGGGACCACGACCTTGTCGGTGTCGATCGGCCGGGAGTCGGCCTCGGCGTCGGTCTGGGCGGTCTCCGTCTGGGCGGTCTCGGTCGGGGTGGTCTCCGTCTGGGTGCCTTCGCTCTTGGTGACCTCGGTCTTGGTCGCGCCGCTCTCGGTGGCGTCCGTCTTGGTGACCTCGGTCTGCGCGGCGTCCGTCTTGGTGGCGTCCGTCTCGGTGGTCTCCGGCCGCGTGGCGTCCGGCTGCGTGGCGTCCGGCTGCGTGGCGTCGCTCTTGGCGGTGTCCGGTCTGGCCGCGGCGGCCTTGCAGTTCTTGGTGTCGACGGCGGTGACCCCCGGGCCGGACGCGGCGAACACCGCCGCCATCTTCCCGCCCGGCCGCGGCCGGAGTCCGGCGTGCCCGCCGTGCCGCGCCCCGGCGAAGCCGAACTGCCGGGCGAAGAAGTAGCCCTTGGCATCGGGCGCCTCGTGCACGACGAACGGGAAGGTCATCCGTTTCCACGGCCTCGTCCCGCGGATGACGTTGTCCAGGACGACCACCCCGCCTTCGACGGCGGAGGCGCCCGGGCCGATGGTCTCCTCGCGGACCCTGTCGGCCGCGCGAGCGTTTCCGGATATCAGCGTCATCGGCAGCATCGCCGCGACGGCGGCGAGCGCGAGACCTCTCATCGTTCCCCCCGATCGGTTCGACCGCCGGGAGACGTTTCCCACCCGCCCCTTCAGCAACCGACGCTTTCCCGGTCCGTTGCCTCCACCAGCGAGAAAAAGAACGGACGGCGCGCGCGCCGGGGGGCGACTAGGCCAGGGACCAGGCGATTCCGTCCAGAATGTCGTGCTCGCTTACCACCACCGCGCCGAAGCCGTACTCGCGCATGACGCGGTCCAGGATCAGCGCGCCCGCCCCGATCACGTCCACCCGGCCCGGATGCATCACGCCGATCGCGGCGCGTTCCGCGCGGGTCGCGTGCAGGAGGTCGCGGGTCGCCTCGTGGACCTGGGTCGCGGTGATGCGCGACAGGTGGATCCGGGTCGAGTCGTACTCCGGCAGGTCCAGGGCGATCCCGGCGACGGTCGTGACCGACCCGGCCAGGCCCACCAGGGTCCGGGCCTCGTCGACCGGGACCCTCGCGCGGACCCGCGCCAGGGCCTCGTCGATGTCGGCGGCCGCGGCGGTGATCTGGTCGGGGGTGGGCGGGTCGCCGTCGGTGAGGTGGCGTTCGGTCATGCGGACGCAGCCGATGTCGACCGAGATCGCGGCCTCGACGTCGGAGGAGCCGAGGACGAACTCGGTGGAGCCGCCGCCGATGTCCACCACCAGGTAGGGGCGGGCCGGGCGCAGCGACGCCAGCTCGCGGGTCGCGCCGAGGAACGACAGGTGCGCCTCCTCGTCACCGCTGACCACCTCGGGCACCACGCCGAAGATGTCCACCACGCCGTTGACGAAGTCGGAGCGGTTCGCCGCGTCGCGGGTCGCGCTGGTCGCCACGACGCGGACCTTCCCGGCGTCGTGCTCCCGGATCAGGCTCGCGTAGCCGCGCATGGCGGTGAACGTGCGGTCCAGCGCCTCCGGGGCCAGGCGGCCGGTCTTGTCGACGTCCTGGCCCAGCCGGACGATCTCCATGCGGCGTTCGACGTCGGTGAGGGTCGTGCCCTCGATGTCGGCGATCAGGAGGCGGACCGAGTTGGTTCCGCAGTCGATGGCGGCTACGCGGGTCACGGGGTCTCCTCGGGGTCGTCGGGGACGCACACGCACGGGCCCGACCGCCACCACTCGGGAAGCAGGTCGAGGGCCTCCCGGCCGAACGGGTTCACGCCCGGCACCGCCAGCTCGTGGCCGACCAGGGCGTGCAGGCACTTGACGCGTTCGGGCATGCCGCCCGCGCTCTGCATCCCGGCGGGCAGCGGTTCGATCCCCTCCTCGACCGCGGCCTTGTCGCGGCGGGCCAGGTAGTCGGCGTGCGCCGCCTCGTAGGCCGCCCGCAGCTCCGGGTCGCCGGCGAGGCGCTCCTGCATCTCGCGCATGATCCCGCCGCCCTCCAGCGTCCCGATCGCCGAGGCGGCCTTCGGGCAGGTCAGGTAGAACAGCGTCGGGAAGGGCGTGCCGTCGGGCAGCCGCGGCGCCGTCTCGATCACGGCGGGCAGGCCGCACGGGCAGCGGTGGGCCACCCGGCGGACGCCGCGCGGCTCGCGGTCGAGCTGGGCCGCGACGGCGGCCCGGTCACGTTCGCTGATCATGTGTTCGTCCCCACTCGCGGCGCGGGTCCGCGCGCCGCCTGAATGTTCTCGTGCTCCGCGCCGCCGGGCGCCGGGCCCCCTGAACGCCGCCGTCCCGGCGAGCGGCGGGACGGGCGATCAGCGCGGTCGGTCGGCGGTCTCCACCGACCGCCACAGGGTCTCGTACCACGGCGGCCTGCTCGCCGGCCCGCCCGGTGAGGCCTGCTGGCCGTTGCCGCCGCCGCCGTCCAGGACGATGTAGCACTTCTCCCCGGGCATGCAGTAGTGGAGCCGCCGTTTCGCCTCACGCTCAATGTACGACTTGTCCCCCAACTGCTGCTTGCGTTGGGCGAGTTGTTCCACCTGTTTTCTGGCTTCGCGCTCCTCGGCCTGCAACTCGGCGATCTCCTGGCGCTGGGCGATGTACTCCCGGACGGGGTAGGCCAGACTCAGCGCGATGGCGCAGACCACCACGGCCAGGATGGCGGCGCGGCTGGTCAGCGCGGGGTTGGCGCGGCGCTCGCCGCCGCCCGCGGTGTCGCGGGCGGCGGCGTTCTCGGAGTCCCGGGCCACGGGCGGCTCAGCCCTCCCAGGTGAAGCGGGGGAACGCGGCCGCGCCGGCGTAACGGGCGGCGTCGTCGAGCTGCTCCTCGATGCGCAGCAGCTGGTTGTACTTGGCGACGCGGTCGCTGCGCGCGGGGGCGCCGGTCTTGATCTGGCCGCAGTTGGTCGCCACGGCGAGGTCGGCGATCGTGGTGTCCTCGGTCTCGCCGGACCGGTGGCTCATCACGCACTTGAAGCCGTTGGTCTGGGCGAGGGAGACGGCGTCGAGGGTCTCGGTGAGCGAGCCGATCTGGTTCACCTTGACCAGCAGGGCGTTGGCGATGCCCTCGCGGACGCCGCGGTCCAGCCGCTCGGGGTTGGTGACGAACAGGTCGTCGCCGACGAGCTGGACGCGGTCCCCGACGGCGGAGGTCAGGCTCTTCCAGCCGTCCCAGTCCTCCTCGTCGAGGGGGTCCTCGATGGAGACCAGCGGGTAGTTGGCGAGCAGCTCGCCGTAGTAGGCGGCCATCTCGTCGGCGGTCTTCTTGGCGCCCTCGAACGCGTAGACGCCGCTCTCGTGGAACTCGGACGCGGCCACGTCCATGGCCAGCGCGATGTCGCGGCCGGGGGCGAAGCCCGCCTTGCGGACGGCCTCCAGGATCAGGTCGAGGGCGTCGCGGTTGCTGGGCAGCTCGGGGGCGAAGCCGCCCTCGTCGCCCAGGCCGGTGGCCAGGCCCTTGGCCTTCAGCACCGACTTGAGGGCGTGGTAGACCTCGGTGCCCCAGCGCAGCGCCTCGGAGAACGTGCCCGCGCCGATCGGCGCGATCATGAACTCCTGGATGTCGACGTTGGTGTCGGCGTGCGCGCCGCCGTTCAGGATGTTCATCAGCGGGACGGGCAGCAGGTGCGCGTTCGGCCCGCCCACGTAGCGGAACAGCGGCAGGTCGGCGGAGACGGCGGCGGCCTTGGCGACGGCCAGCGAGACGCCGAGGATCGCGTTGGCGCCGAGCTCGGCCTTGTTGGGGGTGCCGTCCAGGTCGATGAGCAGCTGGTCGATCAGGCGCTGCTCGGAGGCGGGGTAGCCGACGAGCTTCTCGTCGACGGTGTCGTTGACGGCCCGGACGGCCCCGGTGACACCCTTGCCGTTGTAGCGATCCCCGCCGTCGCGCAGCTCGACGGCCTCGAACTGGCCGGTGGAGGCACCGGACGGAACGGCGGCGCGCGCCTCGGTTCCGTCGGAGAGCAGCACCTCGACCTCGACGGTCGGGTTACCGCGGGAGTCGAGGATCTCCCGGGCGAGTACGGCCTCGATGGACGACACAGCATCTCCTCACAGCTCAGTGCCTGGTGACACCTGAGCCTATCCAAGGCCGCGCGCCCGCCGCCGGGCGGGCACGCCGCCCCGCCCCGCGGCCGGTGTGACCGCCGTTACGAACCCGTTCCCGGCAAGCGACTTGACGAACGAATTACCTACATTGTCTACTCGTCACATCAATACGACTTGATTAGTAGGGAATACCGACAATGCGCCGAAGGCCTCACCTGCGGATGCTCGCCGCCGCCCTGACCGTTCTGGCCGCGACGGGGACGCTCGGCGCCTGTGGCGGCGGCTCCGGGGAGAAGGGCGGCGCCGCCCAGCCCCTGCGGCTCGGGTACTTCCCCAACATCACCCACGCGACCGCGCTGGTCGGCCTCCAGAAGGGCATCTTCGCCAAGCACCTGGGGGCGGCGCCGAAGGCGTCGTCGTTCAACGCTGGCCCGGCGGCCGTCGAGGCGGTGTTCTCCGGCGCGGTCGACGCCACGTTCGTCGGCCCCAACCCGGCGATCAACGCCTGGTCCAAGTCGCACGGCAAGGCGGTCCACATCATCTCCGGCGCGGCCTCCGGCGGCGTCTCCCTGATCGTCAAGCCCGGCATCAAGGGGCCGCAGGACCTGAAGGGCAGGCGGATCGCCACCCCGCAGCTCGGCAACACCCAGGACGTGGCGCTGCGGTACTGGCTGAAGAAGAACGGCCTGACCGCCAACAAGGACGGCTCCGGCGACGTCAAGGTCGTCCCCCAGGAGAACTCGCAGACGCTCCAGACGTTCGCGCAGGGCAGCGTCGACGGCGCGTGGGTCCCCGAGCCGTTCGCGTCCCGGCTGATCCTGGAGAGCAAGGGCGTGCGGCTGCTGAACGAGAAGTCGCTGTGGCCGAACGGCAAGTTCGTGATCACCAACCTGATCGTGCGGCAGGACTACGCCAAGAGGAACCCCGAGCAGGTGAAGAAGCTGCTCCAGGCGGTCGTGGAGACCACCGAGTTCATCAACGCCAACCAGCCCGAGGCGAAGAAGGCCGTCAACGAGCAGCTGTCCGCCCTGTCCGGCAAGCCGCTCAAGCCGGAGATCCTCGACGCGGCGTTCCGGGAGATCGAGTTCACCACCGACCCGGTCGCCTCGTCGCTGACCGAGGGCGCCCGGCACGCCGAGGAGGTGGGCCTGCTGCCCAGGACCGACCTGAACGGGATCTATGACCTCTCCCCCCTCAACGAGGTGCTGAAAGCCAGCGGAAAGGCACAGGTCAGCGACAAATGACACAGGCTCTCCCCACGGGGACGGCCGCCCCCGGCCGGACCGCCGCCGCGGTCCGGCTCGCGGGCGTCTCCAAGGCGTTCGGGTCCGGGGGCGGCGCGCTGCTCGCCCTGGACCAGGTGTCCCTCGACGTCGCGCCCGGCGAGTTCGTCTGCCTGCTCGGCGCGTCCGGCTGCGGCAAGTCCACCCTGCTCAACCTGGTGGCCGACCTAGACGCGCCGTCGGCCGGGACGATCGACGTCGGCGGCTCGCGGGTGGCGCTGATGTTCCAGGAACCGGCGCTGTTCCCCTGGCTGAACGTCACCGCCAACATCGAGCTCGCCCTCAAGACGCGCGGCGTCCCCCGGTCCGAGCGCCGCGCCCGCGCCGCCGAGCTGCTGGAGTCGGTCCACCTGGGCGGCTTCGCCAAGAAGCGGCCCCACCAGCTGTCGGGCGGCATGCGGCAGCGCGTGGCGCTGGCCCGCGCGCTGGCGCTGACGGTGGCCGAGGGGGGCGACGAGCGCGGCACCGTCCTGCTGATGGACGAGCCGTTCGGCGCCCTCGACGCGATGACCCGCGACCTGCTGCACGACGAGATCGAACGGATCTGGCGGGAGCGCGGGCTGACCGTGCTGTTCGTGACCCACAACGTCCGCGAGGCGGTGCGCCTCGGCGACCGGGTGGTGCTGCTGTCCAGCCGTCCCGGCCGCGTGGTGGAGGAGTTCCCCGTGCCGATGGAGCGCCCCCGGCGCATCGACTCGACCGAGGTCGCGCGGCTCGCGGCGACGATCACCGACCGGCTGCGCGAGGAGGTCGGCCGCCATGGCGCTTGACGTCCGCAAGAACGAGCCCACCGACACCCTGGCGGGCCTGGACGCCCTGGAACTGGCCGGGGCGACCGCCCGACCGTCCCCGCTGACGCGGGTGTGGTCGGCGGCGTGGCCGATGCTCGCCGCGATCGGGATCGCGCTGCTGTTCTGGCAGGCGGTGGTGTGGAGCGGGTGGAAGGACCCGTGGGTGCTGCCCGGCCCCGCCGAGACCCTGCCGATCTTCTTCGACCAGATCACCAGCGGATCGTTCTGGGCGGCGGTCGGGCTGACCATGCAGCGCGCCCTGGTCGGGTTCGCGGTGTCGGTGGCGATCGGCGTGCTGGTCGGGGCGCTGGTGTCGCGGTTCATGGTGCTGCGGCGGGCGTTCGGCTCGCTGATCACCGGGCTGCAGACGATGCCGTCGATCGCCTGGTTCCCCCTCGCGATCCTGCTGTTCCAGCTCAGCGAGAAGGCGATCCTGTTCGTGGTGGTGCTGGGCGCGGCCCCGTCGATCGCCAACGGCCTGATCGCGGGCGTCGACTACACCCCGCCGATCCTGCTGCGCGCGGGCAAGGTGATGGGCCTGCGCGGGATCAACCTGTACCGGCACCTGATCATGCCCGCGTCGCTGCCGTCGTTCGTGGCGGGCCTCAAGCAGGGCTGGGCGTTCGCGTGGCGCTCGCTGATGGCCGGCGAGCTGCTGGTCATCATCGGCGACACCACCTCGCTCGGCGTGCTGCTGTCGCACGCCCGCGAGCTCAACAACACCGCCGACATGATCTCCTACATGATCGTGATCCTGGTGATCGGCATCATGATCGACCAGCTGTTCGGCGTCGTGGACCGGGCCATCCGCACCCGCTGGGGCCTCGACTAGCCGTCCCGGATCACCCAGGCGGCGACCTGGGTGCGGGAGGTGAAACCGAGCTTGCCCAGGATGTGCTCCAGATGGGAGTCGACCGTCCGCTTGGAGATCACCAGGCGGGCGGCGATCTCCCGGTTGGACAGGCCCTCGGCGACCAGTTCGGCGATCTCCCGTTCGCGGCGGGTGAGGCGTCCGGCGGGGGTGGGCCCGGACGCGCGCGGCGCGGTCTCCCGCAGCGCGCAGGCGACGCGTTCGGCGTCCGTCATCGCGAGCCCGGCCGCCCAGGCGTCGGCGAACGCCCGCTCGCCGAGCTCCTGCCGCACCTGCGCCAGGTCCGCCTCCAGCAGGGCCTCGAACGCCCCGGCCATCACCGACAGCCCCTGCGCCTCGCGCAGCACATGGGCGGCGGCGAACAGCCGGGCCGCGCGCCCGAACTCCGCCGTCCGGACCGCGACCATGGCGAGGGCCTCCAGGTTGGAGATGACGGCGACGCGGGCGTCCAGGGGCACCGCCAGCCGCAGGCCCTCGGCCAGGTCCGCCTCCGCCTCGGCCGTCTCCCCCAGGAACATCCGCACGCCGCCGCGCGTCCACAGCGCGTGGGACAGGCACCACCGCTCCCCCGCCGCCCGGCAGAGGTCCACCAGCTCCTGGACGGTGGCCAGCGCCCCGGCCAGGTCGCCGCCGACCAGCCGCGCCCCCGCCAGGTACAGCCGGATGCTCAACGCCATGACGTCGCGGTTGCCGTGCTCGTGGTGCCCCGCGACGGCCTCCTCCAGCAGCCGGGCCGCCGCGACGACGTCGCCGCCGAGCAGCTCGTCGGTGCCGCGCAGCTGGGTGAGGTAGGCGGCGTCGGCGGGCCCGGAGGCGACCGCGGCGGCGCGGTCCAGCAGGGCGCGCTCGGCGTCGCGGTCGTCCTGGTGCAGCGCCACGAGCGCGTTGAGGACCAGCACCTGGAAGCGCGCGCCGGGGTCGCCGCCGGCCGTCGCCAGCGCCCGGTCGCCCCACAGCCGCGCCTCGCGCAGCCGCCCGAGCGCGAACCACACCGGTGTCAGGCGCGCCACCAGCCGCAGCGCCCCGTCGGCGTCCCCCTCGTCGATCATCCGGTCGAGCAGGACGCGCAGCGTGGGGCTCTCCCGGACCGTCCAGGCGAACCACTCCGGCTGCGCGGCGGTGGACAGGCCGGCGGCGAGCCGGCCGGCGGCGGCCAGGTAGTGGTCGCGGAACCGGGCCCGCGCCGTCCCGGTCTCGCCGCGTTCCGCCAGCAGCCCCGCGCCGTACTCGCGCAGCGTGTCCAGCATCCGGTAACGCCTGTCGGCGCGGGTGAGGACCGACTTGTCCACCAGCCCGGCGACGATGTCGGCCACCCGTCCGGCGGGCAGGTCGTCCCCGGCGCACACCGCCTCGGCGGCGGCCAGGCCGCAGCCGTCGGGGAACACCGACAGCCGCGCCCACGCCGTGCGTTCGGCGGGCGCGCACAGCCCGTGGCTCCAGTCGATCGCGTCGCGCAGCGTCTGGTGGCGTGACTGGCCGGTGCGGCGTTCGCCGGTCAGCAGGAACCGGTCGCCGAGCCGCGCGACGATGTGGTCCAGCGGCAGCGCCCGCAGCCGCACCGCCGCCAGCTCGATGGCCAGGGGGATGCCGTCCAGGCGGCGGCACAGGCGCTCGACGTCGGGGCGGTTGTCGGGGGGTGACCGCGAAGCCGGGCAGCGCGGCGGCGGCGCGCTCGGCGAACAGCGTCACCGCCTCCCCGGTCCCGCCCTCGCCGCCCAGCGGCGCGACCGGCAGGGTGTGCTCGCCGGGGACGTCCAGGGCCTGGCGGCTGGTGGCCAGCACCCGCACCCCCGGTCCGGCGCGCAGCAGCACCTCCACGAGGATCGCGCACTCGTCGAGCATGTGCTCGCAGGTGTCGAACACCAGCAGCAGCCGCCGGTCGGCGACGTGCCCGGTCAGCACCTCCACCGGCGGCCGGGTGGACTGGTCGCGCAGGTCGAGGGCGTCGGCGACGGCCTGGGCGAGCACGCCGGGGCCGCGCACGGCGGCCAGGTCCACGAAGCACACGCCGCCGGGGAACGACCGCCGCGCCTCCCGCGCCAGCCGGGTCTTGCCGACGCCGCCGGGCCCCAGCAGCGTCACCAGCCGCGCGCCCTCCAGCAGCCGCCGGGTCTCGGCCAGCTCGCGCCGCCGTCCCACGAAGCTGGTCACCTCGGCGGGCAGCCGCCCGGCCGTCCGCACCACCGCCGTGTCCGTCACCGGCAACCTCGCGTCACTCGCCCGGGGAGACAACCGCATCGTAACCGCTCGACCACCCTTGGCGACCCTCCCTGGCCGACACCCGTCCGGCGGCGCCGTTCCGGCCGCCTGTGGACGAGCTTTTACCGATCACCTCCGGATCCGTTTGCCCAGGTCAGGCAAGACTCTCCAGACAAAGGCCCCCAGAAGGGACTCGACGAGGTGGTCATCGACGCGGCGGCTCTCCGGTCCGCCGACCAGCATGGTCCGCGGCGTCGGCTGCTGTGCGATCCGAGGCTCCGGGCGCGGATCACCGTCCGGGCCGTGCTGATCACCCTGGTGCTGCTGGTGCCGCTGTACCTGGCGCTGCTGGCGCTGGTGTGGCGGTCCGAGGCCGACGGCCTGGAGAGGGACCTGGCGCGGGAGGGCCGCCGGGTCGGGGTGATGGTCCGCGAGGGCCGGCTCGACAGCGACATCTCCGGTGAGTCGCACCTGCTCCAGGTGGTGGACCCGGGCCGCCGGGCGGTCGCCGCCGTTCCGGCGATGCGCGGGCGTCCCGCGGTGAACTTCCCCGAGCCCGACCCGGACGACGACCGCCGCGACGGCACCGGCTGCGCCATCGACGCGCCCGGCGGCCCCTGCTTCCGCGTGGTGGCCCTGCGCGTCGGCGGCGGCGCGGACCGGCGCGTCGTCTACGCCGTGGCGGACGAGCCCGGCTGGCTGCCGCGCCCGGGGCTGGCGCTGGCGCTCGCGCTGGGCGTCCCGCTGATCGCGGGGCTGGTCGGGCTGGGCGCCTGGCGGTCGGCGGGCCGCGCCCTGGAACCGGTGGCCGCGATCCGCCGCGAGCTGGACGAGATCACCGCCACCGACCTGCGGCGCCGGGTGCCCGAGCCGCCCCGCCGCGACGAGGTCCACCTGCTGGCCCGCAGCGTCAACGCCACCCTGGACCGGCTGGAGAAGGCGGTCGCCCGGCAGCGCGCGTTCGTCTCCGACGTCTCCCACGAGCTGCGCAGCCCGCTGACCGGCCTGCGGATGGAGCTGGAACTGGCGCTGGCCGACCCGCGCGCCGCCGACGTGCCCGACGCCCTGGCCGCGATGCTGCGGAACGCCGACCGCCTCCAGGCGATCATGGACGATCTGCTGGCGCTGGCCCGGCTGGAGTCCGACCACCGGCCCCCGGCCGAGCCGGTGGACCTGAACGAGCTGACCGACCAGGAGGTGCTGCGCCGCCCCCGCCGCGCCCGGGTGACGATCGAGGCGACCGGCCCGGTCCTGGCGTGCGGCACCCGGGTCGAGCTGGCCCGGGTGCTGACCAACCTGATCGACAACGCCGACCGGCACGCCGACGCGGCGGTCACGGTCCGCGTCCTGGCCGAGGGCGACCGCGCGTTCGTCGAGGTCGTCGACGACGGCACCGGCGTCCGGCCCGAGGACCGCGACCGGATCTTCGAACGGTTCGCGCGGCTGGCCGAGGGCCGCCACCGCGACGCCGGCGGCACCGGCCTGGGCCTGGCGATCTCCCGCGACATCGCCGAGGCCCACGGCGGCGAGCTGTACGTCACCGAACGCCGCGACGGTCGCCCCGGGGCGCGCTTCGTCCTGGCACTGCCCCGCGCGGAGGAGGCAGGATCCTCCGGCCCGGCGGGCGAGGACCCGGCGGGTTAGCGCGCCGGGCCGGTCGCGTCCGGCCGCCCGCGCAGGCGCCGGATCTCCGCGACCAGGCGGGGGACGTCCCGGCGGGCCCTGGCGATGAAACGGGCGTTCTCGTCCCAGCGCTCGTCGGCCACGTCCACGTAGCGCGGCTCCTGGACGAGGGTGGCGGCCACGATCTCCCCGTGGTCGAAGTCCGGCCAGCGCTCGCCGCGTCCGGTGTCGGGGACGGTGCCGACCGCGACCAGGCCCATGGCGTGGGCGTCGTCGAGCTGGCGGACGTGCCAGGGGCCCGGTGTCGCGGCCGCGGCCGCCTCCTCGATCTCGTCGAGTTCCTCGTCGGTCAGGGGTGCGGGGGCGTCCATGGCGCGGCTCCGTTCGGCTGGGGTGCGGCACAGCATGGCCCGGCCCGGCGGGGCCGCTCAACGGGTTATCGGAGGCGGCGGGTTCAGCGGCGCAGCAGCGCCAGGTCGTCCGCGCCGAGGCGCAGCGACGCCGCGCCCATGTTCTCCTCCAGGTGGGCGAGCGACCCCGTTCCCGGGATCGCCAGCAGCGCTGGGGACAGCGCCAGCAGCGCCGCCAGCATCACCTGCGCCACCGTCGCGCGGTGCCGTCCGGCCACCTCGCGCAGGCGGGCGTCGCCGGGCAGCCCGAACCCGCCCAGCGGGAAGAACGGCACGTACGCGACGCCCTCCCGCTCGCACGTCCCCAGCAGCGCCGCGTCCCGCTCCATCGTGATGTCGAACCGGTTCTGCACCGCCACCACCGGCGCGATCCCCCGCGCCTCGGCGAGCTGCGCGGCGCTCACATGGCTCACCCCCAGGTTCCGGATGAGCCCCTCCTCCCGCATCCGCGCCAGCGCCGCGAACCGTTCCCCGATCGACCGCCCGTCCGGCTCCTCCAGGCCGCCCGTCCGCAGGTACACCAGGTCCAGGTGGTCCCGTCCCAGCTCGCGCAGGTTGCGTTCGACCTCGCCGCGCAGGTCCCCGGCCGCCAACTCCCCGGTCGGGAACGCGTCCCGCGGCCCCCGGTACGGTCCGACCTTCGTCGCGACCACCACGTCCTCGCCGAGGCCCGCCGCGCGGATCGCCTCGTTGGCCGAGACCGTCCCCTGGTGGTAGAACGCGGCCGTGTCGATGTGGTCGGCGCCGAGCTCCACGGCCCGCCGCACGACCTCCACCGCGCCCTCGGGGCTCCCGGCCCCGAACAGCCGCATCGCCCCGAACCCCATCCGCCGGACCCGCAGGTCACCGAGCTTCCATTCGCCGTACACGTCGTTCGTCGTCATGGCCTCCACCCTGCCGACGGGGTCCGCCGGGCAGTAGGGCGTGGCATCTTGCTGCCATGAGCCTCGACGAGAACGTCGTCCTGCGCGGCGAGGAGGAACTCGCCGAACGCGCGGGGCACCTGCTCACCGGCGCGCGCCGGGAGTTCTCCTGCGCCGCCGCCGACCCGGCCACCTGGACGCTGCCGAGCCTCCGCGCGTGCCTGCTCGCGGCGCGGCCCACCCCCGCCCGGATCACCGTCCGCAAGCTCTACACCCCGCGGGCGCTGGCCGACGAGGAGTCCGAACGCCTGCTGCTCCAGGGCCTGGCGCGCGGCGCCCGCATCCGCATCACCCAGGCCCCGCTCCCGCACGAAACGATCATCATCGACCGGCGGCTGGCCGTCCTCGCCGGACCGCCCGTGCGGGGCGTGCGCGACTACACGGTCGTCCGCTCCCCCGGCGTGGTCCGCAACATCGCGTCCCTCTACGAGGCCGCCTGGGACACCGCCGCCGACCTCGCCGACCACCGCCGTACCCGCCCGCCCGCACTGTCCGCGGAGAGCCGCGCCATCCTGCGCCTGCTCGCCGAGGGCCTCAAGGACGAGACGGCCGCCCGCCGCCTCGACATGTCGCTGCGCACCTACCGCCGCCGCGTCGCCGAGATCCTGACCCTGCTGGACGCCGGCTCCCGCTTCCAGGCGGGCCTGCGCGCCCACGAGTTCGGCCTGCTCGACGGGCGC
This sequence comes from Actinomadura kijaniata, assembly GCF_014138665.1. Lineage (NCBI taxonomy): Bacteria > Bacillati > Actinomycetota > Actinomycetes > Streptosporangiales > Thermomonosporaceae > Actinomadura > Actinomadura kijaniata. The sequence goes on along the minus strand of NZ_JACJIA010000001.1, from coordinate 6,917 downwards.
TCACACGGGGGCGGGGAGGACGAAGCGCACGTCGGTCAGCCGTTCTGAAACCTCCCACAGGCGCCGGCCGATCCCGGGGTCGGTCACCGCGGCGGACGGCCGCACCCGGGTGGGTTCGCCGCGGAGTTCGGCGAGGCCGCCGGGCCCGATGAACTCCCCGCTCCGCGCGGAGCCGGCGGCCCGTCCCGCCGCCGAACCGCCCTCGGTGGCGCTGCGGCACGCCGTCTGGAGTTCCATGGCCACCTGCGTCGACCGGTCCGGCCAGGCGCTGGGGGTGGTCCGGCTGATCCTGCGGACCCCCGCCCTGCGCGCGCGCTTCGTGGAACGCCAGGCGCAGTGGCGCGACGACCTGGCGGCGGAACTGGCGCGCCGCCTGGGACTCGACCCCGCGACCGACCTGTACCCGCCGCTCGCCGCCGGGATGGCGCTGACCGACCGCGCCTTCGCCACGATCGCCCCGGCCCTGGACGGGCCCGGATGAGGCACGGGGCCGGATGAGGCACGGGCGCCCTCAGAGCAGCAGGAGGGTCTTGCCCAGGGCGGTGCGGTCCTCGATCGCGGCATGGGCGTCGGCGGCGCGTTCCAGGGGGAACGTCTGCCCGATGACCGGCCGCACGGCCCCCGCCTCCGCCCGCGCCATCATCCGCTCCGCCCACCGCACCGCGTGCTCCCCGAAGCCGAACAGCTGCTCGATGCCGATCACCTCCACGCCCCGGCGCCGCGCCTCCGCCGGGTCGATCACCGTCGCCCGGCCGCCGGCGGCGCCGTGCACCGAGAACCGCCCGCCGCGCGCGGTCACCTCGAACGCGGCCGGCCCGATCGGCTCGCCGACCCCGTCGAACACCACATCGACCCCTGCCCCGCCGGTCGCGTCGAGCACCCGGCCGGTCCACCCCGGCTCCGAGTAGTCCACGACGGCGTCGGCGCCCAGCGCGCGGACCAGGTCGAGCTTGCGCGTCCCGCGGGCGGCCCCGACGACCCGCGCGCCCGCCGCCCGCGCCAGCTGCACCAGCAGGCTCCCGACGCCACCGGCCGCCGCCTCGACCAGCACCCACTCCCCGGAACGGATCCCCGCCCCTTCGACCAGCCCCTGCGCGGTGCTGCCGTCGCTGTGCAGCGCGACCGCCTCCGGCAGCCCCAGCCCGTCCGGGACCGGGAACAGCTCCTCGACGGCGGCCACCGCGCGTTCGGCGAAACCGCCGTGCTCCCCCGTTCCGGCGATGACGCGCCGTCCCAGCCAGGCCGGGTCCACCCCCGGCCCGACCGAGGCCACCCGACCGGCCACCAGGCTGCCCGGCACGTACGGGAGTTCCGGCCGGGGGTGCCAGGGGTCGGTGCCGCGCCGCATCTGTGTTTCGACGAACGACATTCCGGCGACCTCGACATCGACCGTCACCTGCCCCGGCCCGGCCACCGGATCCGGCGCCTCGGCCAGCTCCAGCACCTCGGGACCTCCGAACCGGACCGCCTGAACCACCCGCATCGCACGCTCCTCCGCTCTCCCCACCAGTCAGAACAGCGTGCAACCCCAACTCCGGTTGAGGTCAAGGGCGGCCATCTCGCCGTTGGAGCGCGGATCGCCCCGAAGGGCCGGCCCGGTGCGCCCGGGAATGGCGGTCGCCGGTTTCCCGTCGCCGCAATCCTGACCGCCGCGGCCCGTTACAACGCCATGCGAAAAGGCACGGCCATCGCGAGTCGACAACATGTCGGCGTTAATGGATTGCGGTTCTCGCAATGGCGATTGTCACCCCCTTCACCCCGTGACGCGGTTTCGGCGGGACCGAAAATCGCGTCAGCGCACCGGCGCCGGGCGGATGTGCGACTCGGCGGGAAATTCCGGAAGCGTCGCCATCTCCGCGTTCGCCGGAGCCGGTCGGATTTCTCCGCACTTTTCACCGAGGCGGCCGCCACGAACGCGCGACACGGCGGGATCGGCGCGCCGCTTGCCTCTCGACGATCTCTGTGCAGACTTGGAGCGGGACACGACGGGGCCTGCGGACACGGGCGATCGGCGCTTCCCGCCGACCGTCCGGCGACCGCGACGGCCGACCGCTTGACCGTCACCGAAGAAACCGTTAGCCCAACGACCCCCGGGAATTAGCGATCTCTTTGCCGGTACCAGAGTTCGGTGGAATACCGGGCCGGGTACTTTGCCGCATGTAAATGAATAGATCACCCGAGGATCTTATATGAAATTTCTTTCGGCGTTCGCCCGCGCGGACACGGCCCTGGATCTGGGAGCCGTTAATTCGCGTGTTTTCGTGCCCGATCTCGGTGTGCAGGTGAACACGCCTTCGGTGGTCATGGTCAGTCGGCGGAGCGGGCGGGTCCTGGCGGTCGGGGACGACGCGCTGCACGGCTACGAGATGGGGTGGCGCGACGCCGAGCTCGTCCGTCCGCTCTGGAACGGCGTGGTCTCCGAGTACGAGCCCGCCGTGGCGCTGGTGCGGTGGCTGCTGAACGCCGCGCACGGCCGCGCGTTCCGGTTCAAGCCGTGCGTGGCGGTGGCCGTCCCCTCGGGCGCGGCGCAGATGGACCGGCGCGTCATGGAGGAGGTCGTCGCCGAGGCCGGGGCCAGGAAGGTCGTGCTGGTCGACCAGAGCCTGGCGGCCGGGCTCGGCCACCACAGCGACGACGCCGGCATCGCGGCCCGGATGGTGGCCAACCTCGGCGGCCACACCACCGAGATGGCGATCGTCGCCAAGGGCAGGGTCTGGGCCCAGCGGACCTTCCCGGTCGGCGGCCAGCGCTTCGACCAGGCGATCGTCGCCTGGGCCCTGCGGGAGTACCAGCTCGTGCTGAGCGAGCAGACCGCGGAGGCGGTCAAGGTGCGCGCGGAGGCCCTGGCGGTCGAGGCGGGGAAGTACGCGCCGTTCGACATCTGCGGGCAGGACGTCGCCACCGGACGGCCGACGATCTACACGGTCGCCGCCGCGGAGGTCACCGCCGCGACCGATCGGGTCACCGACCAGATCACCGAGGCGCTGGTCGACCTGCGCGACTCCTGCAAGCCCGACCTGATCAGCCAGCTGATGGTCCACGGGCTGACCCTGTCCGGGGGCGGCGCGCTGCTGCCGGGGCTGCCCGCGCGGCTGTGCCGGAAACTGAACCTCCCCGTGCAGGTGAACGACGACCCGGAGGACACGGTGCTCGTGGGAACCGCGCGCTACCTGTACGGTCCCTGGACCAAGCCCCCGAGGAAACTGCCGAAACCTCTGACCGAGATGGTGGCGGCCCCGACCCCTGCAGGTGAATGAGAGTGGGAACCATGCAAGCTGTCGATGAAGCGAGGGGCGCGGCCACCGATGAGGCGCTGTCCGCCTGGTTCCTGGGGGAGTCCCACAGCTGCTGCGGTGAGGGCGACATCATGGAGCTGGGCTCCGACCACATGGGCGCCACACGCTTCTGCCGGGAGAACGAGAACTGCGTGACCGCGGAGTTCGACGAGGCGGACTGGGCGGTGCTCCGCAAGCAGCACGCCAAGTGCTTCCGGTTCGTCCACCTCAACGGGATCCTGCCCTACGAGGACCTGCTGGCGGCCATCGAGGCGTCGCGCACCCTGCTGCGGCCGCACGGCATCATCGCCCTCAGCGACTACCAGAAGGGGAACAACCCCGGATCCGCCGCGGCCGTCTGGAACGCGGTGCTGACCGGGACCCTGCGCCCCATCTGCACCACCAAGCGGCGGTTCTACGGCCTGTGGGGCGACCCCGGCCCGATCCAGGAGGAGCTCCTGGTGTGGATGGCCAGCTACGATTCGGGATTCGCCGCCGAGGTCCACGTCATCGCGGGACACCGGCTCCTGCATTTCAACATCACCTGACGGCGCGACGGGCGCTCCGGTCCCCGCCCGCGGGGACCCGACGGGCTCGCCCCCGGGGCCCCGCGGGGTCGGACGGAGTCCGGGCCGCGCCGCCCCGGCGCGCGTTCAGACGGAGCCGGCGCGCCTCCGGCGGTGGTAGGCGAGCGTCGTCGCGGCGAGGAACGGCCCCCACAGCAGTATGGGCACGTAGGCGAGGCTCATCACCACGGCCGCCGCGCCGTCGGGGAAGGCCGGATCGGACTCCGCACCGGCGAGCACCCGCACGATCTTCACACCGAAGGCGACGCCGAACGCGGTCAGCAGCGCCGCGGCGACCGCCGCCGGGACGACGGCCGCGGACGGCCGCACCGTCCTGCCCCCGACGAGCGGGAGCCACCGGGGCGCCCGCTCCCCCCAGGGCCGGATGAGCCCCAGCGCCAGGAGCGCGCAGCCCTCGGCCACCAGGCTCAGCACGATGGGCCAGACCGACCCCGGCCCCGGAATGCCCGCCCGGTCGAGCCAGGCCCGGTCGAACCCCACGGGTATCCCCACCGCCATGGCGATCCGCCACAGCCCCGCGGGCAGGGGCGCCAGTGCCGCCGCGTGCGCCGTCCACACGGCCCAGCCCGGCGTGATCCGCTTCGTCGTCGTCTGCATGGCATCGATGCTCGGCGGCGCGCGCGCCCCGCCACCAGATGGCGTTCGGCCTCGCCTCGTTCCACAACAGGTGCCGTTCGGCACGGGTCCCCGGCGTACGGCGACACCTAGGATCGGGCCCATGCGAGTCGGACCGCGCCGCCCGGGACTCCTCGCCCCGGCCACGGGAACGGCGCTGGCCGGTCTCGCGGCCACCCCGTTCCACGGTCCGGCGGCCGTCGCCACCGCGACGGCGGCGGCCGCCGCGATGCTGTCGGCCCGCCCCGCCCACGGCGCCGGAGCCCGGTGGAGCGCGGGCGTCGCGACGGCCGTCTCCCTGGGCGTGAGCCTGGCGTTCCTGGCGTTCGGCCAGCCGGAGCCGGTGCCCGCGCTCGGCTACGCGGAGATGGCGGGCCTGACGTTCCTGGCCGGCGGAGCGGCCCGGTGGGCGCCGCCGCGGATCGCGGCCGCGGTGGGCGCGGCGGCCGGGGTCGCGGTCGTGGCACTGGTGCTGAGGCTCATCGCGGCCGACCTGGACGTCACGCCGACGACGGCGGCGATCGCCTGCGCGATCTTCTCTGCCGGGCCGGCCGGGGCGGCGGGGTGCGGAACGTACCTGCGCCTGCTGGAGGCGCGGCGGCGGCGCGCGGTCGCCATGGCACGGCGCGACCAGCGGCTGGCACTCGCCCACGACCTGCACGACTTCGTCGCCCACGACGTCGGCGCCATCGTCGCCCAGGCGCAGGCCGGACAGGTGGTCGCCGGTGACCCACAGCGGGTCTCCGCCCTGTTCGCCCGGATCGAGCAGGCCGGTCTCCGCGCCCTGGCGTCGATGGACCAGGCCGTCGACGCCCTGCACCCCGACGGCCGGGACGGCCTCGCGCCGCCGCCCGGCCTCGCCGACCTGCCCTCGCTCACCGCCCGGTACGCGGCGGCGGGACCGGCCCACGTGGACCTGGTCCTCGATCCCGGCCTGGAGGTCTCCCGCGAGGCCGCCACCACCGCCTACCGTGTGGTCGTGGAGGCCCTCACCAACATCCGGCGGCACGCGCCCGCCGCCACCGCGGTCACCGTGACGGTGCGCCGCACGGCCGACACCGCGCTGGAGGTCATCGTCACCAACGACCTCGCCGGGCCCCCGGGGCGTTCCACGCGGCGCGCGGGCGGACTGGGCCTGCACGGCCTCGCCGAACGCGTCCGGGCCCTGGGCGGAACGTTCAGCGCGGGACCGCACGGCCCCGGCTGGCGGGTCCACGCCGTACTGCCGGGCCGGACGGCGAACCCGTGATCGACATCCTGCTCGCCGACGACCAGGCGGAGGTCCGCGGCGCCTTCCGGCTCATCCTGGAGGCCCAGCCGGACATGCGGGTGGTGGCCGAGGCCGGGGACGGAGCCGCCGCCGTCGCGCTGGCCCGGCGGCACCGGCCCGACGTCGTTCTCGCCGACATCCGGATGCCGGTGCTCGACGGCCTGGCGGTGACACGCGCGCTGGCCGGACCCGGCGTCGCCGACCCGCTCCGCGTCGTCGTGGTCACCACCTTCGACCTGGACGAGTACGTCGACGCGGCGCTGCGCGACGGCGCGTGCGGCTTCCTCCTCAAACGCTCCGGCCCCGCCCTGCTGGTCGAGGCCGTGCGCGCCGCCGTCGCGGGCGACGCGCTCATCAGCCCCCAGGTCACCGTCCGCCTCCTGCGCCGGCTCGCCCACCGCCCCACGACGACGACCCGTGTCCCGGCCGCCCCCCTGACACCACGCGAGATCGAGATCGCACGACGCGTCGCCGACGGCGGGACCAACGCCGAGATCGCCGCCGACCTCCACCTCGCCCCCGGCACCGTCAAGAACCACATCGCCGCCATCCAGCGGAAACTGGACGTGCGCAACCGCGTGGGCATCGCCACCTGGGCCTGGGACAACCACCGTCCCCCACCCTGACCGGCCGCTCCCGCGACGGGAACCATGCGGCTACGGCAGGGGAAGACCCACCGGGACCAGCACACACGGCGCGACACGTCCGCGGATGACCCCGACACTGCCTCCGTACCCCTCGCGGGGGTTGCCGCGGGCGGAGTGCGTCTGCACGACGAGGGTCTCGTCCGGCGCGAAGTCCTTCGGGTCGACCCGGAAGCCCATCGAGTCCCCGTCGCGCCTCAGCGGCATCCGCTCCGGCCGCGGGGAACGTAGTCGATCACGGCCCGCACCCGGTCCGGCCCGGCTTCTTCTCCAGCTCCTTGGGCCGGACGAACTCGTTGATCTCCACGGTGACCGTGCCGTCGGTGTTCTTGACCACGGCGAACGCGGGCTCGTCGGGCAGCAGCGGCTCCACGCCCACCAACGGTTCGACCACCGCAACGCGACGGAGCGCAGGCCAGGCGACGAAGAGACCCCAGAAATGAGAAAAGGCCCCGCCGGTAACGGCGGGGCCTTTCCTAATATGAGTCCGGCGGCGTCCTACTCTCCCACACAGTCTCCCATGCAG